>NZ_RHOC01000009.1 GCF_003946145.1 Levilactobacillus huananensis | reverse complement strand
TCCCATGCCGAACACGGAAGTTAAGCTTCAGCACGCTGATAGTAGTTGGGGGATCGCCCCCTGCGAGGATAGGACGTTGCCACGCGAACGAAAGAACCCTGTAAGGGTTCTTTTTTTATTGTCAAAATTCCGAAAAACAGGGATAATGAAAAGGTGACAAGTGATGCCAACAGCGTTAGCTAGTTGCCCAATATGCCGCTTTAGCTCAGAAGGTAGAGCGTTTCCATGGTAAGGAAGAGGTCGTTGGTTCAAATCCAATAAGCGGCTTATATTCATTGTTAAGGCCCCTTGCTTGCAACCAAATTGTAGGCAAGGGGCCTTTGGCCTTATAGATAGGTACTCGAGTCATTAAGGCCCTGTCATACCAGAGAAATCAGCGGTATACTCAATCTATACGGGAAATAACTTAGTGCATTAAATGAGGTCTGACGCGTCAATTGATACGCTGACCGAAAGCTAAAGACCAGGGGAGAAATAAAAGATGAGAATAACGATTAAGCTTTTAACTGTAGCCGTCTTAACACTGGGGTTAACCAGTCTGTCGGTTCCGGCCAAGGCTGAAACGGGAAACGTAACCGTTGAGTCACAAGCTAAGGTCACCAAATTTGGCCGTGTGACCGGGAACACTAAAGGGAACCTTTACAGCTTCAAAACGGACAGTCAAGGGAAATTGACCATGGCCCCGACGCATTATTTAAAAAACTATTCAAAGAGTGCCTGGATTGCTAGCAAGACGGCTTGGGTTAAGAAGGCCAATGGTAAACGTTATCGGTATGACTATGTTACCGAGACGACCAACGTGCCCAACAAGCGACACGCAGGGTGGGTGCTGCATCAGGACTTGAAGACGCCTAGCAAGGTGAACTTGAATGCGCCTTATATTAGCCAGAATGCTGTTAAGGCCTGGATGGGGTGTGAATCCGCTAGCCTGCTAGAAGGCCTCCACTACAAAGGTGTTCAGAAGTCGACAGGGTTAGTCGCCTTCATGAAGCACTTGCCACGGAGCAAGAATAATAACCCGAATAATGGGTTTGCCGGTAGCCCCTATAAGGTGACATCCGGTGTTTTCCAATCCATTTTTCCCAAACCATTAGCTAAATGGGGGAACAAGTACACCACTGTTAAGAATATTAGTGGCGCCAGTGTTGCCACATTACGGAGTCAGATTCGCCAACACAACCCTGTAGTGGTTTACGTCACTTTACACTTTGCCAAGGCTCAGTATGATCGCTATTTCTGGGGAACAGGTATCGATAATAGTCATGTGATGCTATTAGATGGCTATAAATCGGGATACTATCACGTCTCAGATCCGAACCAGGGAAAGTATTGGGTTAGTGCTAAAACGTTCAAACGAAGTTATAACTATAAGCACTTTGCTGTGGCAGTTCAGTAGTATCGAAGAGGGGTAAATCATGAGAAAATTGAGTAGGTTATTGCGATTAAGTCTTGTCATTCCAGTCGTTTTAATCGGGATCGGTGAGACTCACATGGCGGCGCAGGCAGCGACGACATATAAAATAAAGTCGGCTCGAACCGAGAAATCGCGTATGATTGTCAAAAAACAAACGAAATTGTGGGCCAAACCTTATCAAACTGGTGATAAACCCACGCGAACTGCTGGAACGGGCTTGACGGGTAAGCTAATGCAGGTTGACCAAACAGCGAGAGCTGGGAAGCGAACTTACTTGCGAATTAGTCGTCGAGGCCACAACTATGGCTGGGTAAATGCGACTAAATTGAAAACACCTAAGACGGTGGTCTTACCTTATACTTATACCAGTCAGTTATACCCACTCTATGCACCGAATGCCTGTGAGGCGGCTAGTTTGAAGATGGCGTTGTCAGTTAAAGGGCTTGCAACCAAGAAGAGTCTCAAGACCATCATCAAGCGGATGCCTAAGGCCAAGACTCCCAAAAAGGGTTTCGTCGGGAATCCTTACACCGATAGCAAGCCTGGTGAGGTTCGGACGATTTATCCGGCACCACTGGCCAAATATGCGCGAACCTATGGTGCAGATGCCGCGAATATCACTGGCGCTTCAAAGTCCAAGTTGATTCGTGAAGTGACACGCGGCAATGCCGTTGTCTTTGCGGGTTCCTGGCACATGGGGAACGGTCACAATTATCATGTGTTGGCGTTGGTAGGATACAGGCGTGGCGCCTTTCGGGTGGCTGATCCATACATGCAGAAACAGTGGCCAAACAAGGTTTTCTGGGTAAAGACGCAGACATTTATGTCAGTCTATCACAGCCGCCATTCACGAGCGGTCGTGGTGCGTTAGAAGCTGAGCGTCGTGATTAGAAACGAAAGGAAGCACCGCCTGAAGGCGTGGCTTCCTTTTTTGAATGGTTAGCCCAATTTGCCTTGGATTTCGTGGGAAGACCTGTTAGCATAAAGGTCGCTGATCAAAAGTGATCGGCAATGGTCATTGATTAAGGACTAATTGACTAGGGACAGAAACGAGAGGTCATGTCTACCGATCCCACGATTTGCAGGTCTTGCAATGATAGTGTCGACTTTGGGGAGTTGAACGGTGTGGGAAGGTTGCCATGAAAGGAGTTGGGGAGATGCATCTGTTACCAACGCCCGCGCTGTGGCCGAATGCTGTCATGGCGATTTGGGGCAGTGATGTCAATCAAACGGAACTTATTTGGTTAGGTGGGACTTTGATTGGCGCGATCGGCCTGAGTTGGGCATTGCGTCGGCGCAAACGTTAGACTAAGACGCATCTAAAAAGCGGTGTTGACGATTATCGTCAACACCGCTTTTTATCAGTTACCGGCCATCATAGCGTGTGATTTCAAATTGATGGTTCTCGTATTTTGCCATGTAAACGTCGCGGACGTTAGCTACACCGTGTTGTTTCAATTGTTCCAGTAGCCAGTGTTCATCATGATTCATGAGCTCCAGGACGTCTTGGTCAATCTGGCCATCTACGATGATGGGGTAGCGAATTGACCCATCTCCCTGCCGGAGAATTGTTAGGCTCCCATTCTGTTCGACGATAGCTCGTTTGACCTCATCAATCTGATAAACACCGGCTGTTCGAAGTTTGAAGTCGATTTCTTTAGCCGAGAGGTTCGCCTTCAAACAGTTGTGAACCAGTAACTTTCCATTACGAATCACTGTGATGGGGCCACCATCAATGAACTTGCCGACGGCTTGAACGTGAATCTTAAGGTAACGAGTGACTAAGATCAGGAGTGACCAAATCAAGAGGACAATGATGAACTGAAGCAAGGTAACGGCGGAATTATAGATGACACCACCAACAATCCCCCCAAGGACGTAGTTTTGGACTTGGTCGATGGCCGAGGTGGGGGCTAGGTTACCTTTTCCAGAGAAGTTAATTAATAGTGTCATAAAAATGAAACCAACAACTAATTTTATAAAAACATCCGAATAAACAAACATGGGTTACTCCTTTACCAACGTAATCTTGGGTTGTTCTAACGTGATCTTTTCCAGGACAAAGGCCGATCCATCACTGTTATAGTTCAGCCGATAGTAACCATCTGGGGCTTTCACCAGAAGGTTATCCCCGGTTGAGGTAGCGTTAATACTCAGCCGAGACGGCTTGACCTTGAGAATCGTGGATGCCTGCTGAACGGTTGCCGTGATCTGGCCGGTTTGTTGACTTGCGGATCGAAGCGAAAGCAAACTGTTGATTTGAAGCCCCAGTACTAGCAATAATAGGGTCCCAGTGATAATGCTCAGATCTTTATATTTTACGTTCCATTGGTTCCGTAAATAGTGGACGAAGAGGCCAATAAAGATGACAAGAAGCGCAATTAATAGGGCAATTCGGGCATACTGCCAAGTATTATGATGGGTCGTGAGATAACCGTAAGTATAAAAAGTCATCATGGTTCCCCCTAAAATAATTTCTGCAATATATTTTATCACGAATAAGGGAAAACTGGCAGAAAATGGGAAATGAGATAAATCACATCATTTTATAATTAAAAGCTCATTTAGAGGTATACTGGTAATCAAATTGGAAAGAAGGGGTTCCCGTGGAAATTACCGATCGTCAATCCGTCATTCAAATCATTCGGGCAGCCAGTAGCGACATTCTGAGCACACTAGGCGGTGACACTTTCAGCTTCACATTGGGACTGATGTTGCTCCATCAGACGCACTCAGCCATTAGTTTTGGTCTGGGCGCTATTATTTATCCCTTAATTGGGCTCCTATTAGTTGTTCCCGTAGGAAACCTGGTGGATACCCACCACCATAAAAAGCTGATCCTGACGAGCAAAGGTGTGGGGATTTTATCCTTAGTGATGTATGCCTTTCTGGTGCCCTATGTCCATTTTCCGATGGCCTTAGCGGTTGGGCTACTTATTATCCAAGCTTGTTGTGACAAAGTGACAAATACCACCTACACGGCGGCAATCCACGAGTTGGTTAATAATAAACATGTGAAGACCCTGGCTACCATTGAACAGGCTGCGACGGCGGGAATTCAATTACTCTCGCCAGTTTTGGCGGCCGCACTCTATGCCTGGTTGGGGTTTGAGGGCACGATTCGGATTCTGATTGGGACGGAAATTCTAGTATGGTTGATTTCTGCCAGCATGCATTTCTATCCCGTCCCAGTGACGGTCGAGGAGGCACCGGAGGCCACGACAAATCAGTGGCGGAAGTTTCGGCTTGGTTTGGTCTATATCAAGGACCATTTAGCCTTGCGGGCACTGGTCGTCATGGGTGTCGTATTGAACTTCTTATTTAGTGCCGTAGACGTGGGCCTGCCCTATGCCATTGTTCAGGAACGCCATATGGGTAACGCCCGCCTGAGTCTGATTATGAGTAGCTTTGCCGCCGGAATGTTGGTAGGAAATCTTCTGCTAAGTGTCCTACCATCATTTAAGCGGGTGTTGTTAGTTATCCTGCGGTTGTGTTTGGTGATAGGGACTGGAATCGGAATTCTCGGCGTTGTATTCCTCAGTACCTTAAATGGGCAACAACTCCTGATAGGCCTCTTGGTCTGGGGCTTTACCATTGGAACCGTTTTGGCTTTCATCAATACGCCGCTGTCGGTGTATCTCCAGATGACTGTCCCGACCGAGCTACTCGGCCGGGTAGGATCGACCTTTTCGACATTGCTACAACTGGCCGTGCCACTGGGAACCCTCGTCTACGGATTCTGTTTCCAGAACCTCACGGCGGGCTGGGTTTACCTACTGACCGGAATTGGCGTTCTCTTGTATACCGGTTGGCAGTTAGTCATAGACGCTCGGAATGGCAGTCTTCGCAGTCAAAATTCTCCGGAAGCGTAAGGCTGCGTGCTAAACTAAGACCATAAGCTACAGGAAGGGAAGGTTTTTGCGGATGCAAGAATTCGATATCGTTGTCATTGGTGGTGGCCCTGGTGGATTAGCTGCGGCCTATGGCCTACATGCCAAAGGGATGACTGTTGCGGTGGTGGAAAAGGATCTCTGGGGTGGGACATGTCCCAATAGAGGCTGTGATCCCAAGAAGATTCTCATGGCTGCGGTTGAGGCGCAAGCTCACAGTGAGACTTTACAAGGTCACGGTTTGAGTGGCACGCCTCAAATTGATTGGTCGGCACTGATGCGAGCCAAGCGGGCCTACACGGAAAAGATCCCGAGTGGCACCCAGGGGGGACTTAAGTCGGCAGGCATTGCGACCTTCCATGGGACGGCCAGTTTTAATACGGATGGCACGCTAACGGTTGGTGAAGACCACTTGAATGCGGCCAACTGGATTGTGGCAACCGGCCAAGAGCCAAGAATCCCGGCGATCAAGGGATCAGAATGGTTGAATACCAGTAATGAATTTCTCGATCTCGATACACTACCAGCGGATCTCACGCTGATGGGGGCCGGATTTGTTGGCGTCGAGTTAGCCGCCATTGCAAATGCTGCTGGCAGTCGTGTTCACTTGATTCATCACAGTGATCGTCCACTGCGGGCCTTTGACGCCGATCTCGTTCATGATCTGCTGGATCGTTTGGTAGCGGACGGGATCGATGTCCAATTGGACACCGACATTACAGCCGTGGCACCAGCCGACGATCAGTATGTGGTCACGACGGCTACTGGTACGAGCTGGTCGACAGGGATGGTTTTGGCGACGGCTGGTCGACGTCCCGTCGTTTCAGATCTTCATCTAGACCGGATTGATGTCGCGACCACAGCTCATGGGATCACGGTGAACGGTCAGCTCCAGACGACCAATCCTCACGTCTTTGCTTTGGGTGACGTCGTTGATCGGCCACAACCTAAGTTGACACCCGTTGCTGGTTTTGAGGGCCGATACTTGGCAGAGACGCTGACAACTTGTGATTCACCAGCCATTGTGTACCCGGCCATTCCATCGGTTGTTTATGGGAAGACGCAGTTGGCCCAATTGGGGATTAGCCCAGAAATGGCAAAGGCCCAGCCGAATCACTATCAGGTCAATGATCTGGACTTGACACATTGGTATAGTTATCAACGAATTCAAGATCCGCATGCCCGGATTAAGGTTGTCGTTGACCGTACGTCCCATAACATTGTCGGGGCCGCTATTCTGAGTACGGAGGCAGAGCAAGTTATCAACTACCTCGATCTCGTCATTAAGAACCATATGGGGTCGGCAGATATTAACCAGACAATTATGGCCTATCCAACGTTGGCATCTGATTTGGGGTATTTTAATTAAAAAGTGTCTGTTAAATTCTATTGGCAAAGTAAACCCGTCAGCGATCAAAAAAAGGTCGCTGACGGGTTTATTTTTGGGGAATCAGGTTTAGGCAATAGATAGTGATCGTGACCGGAGAAAAAGCAATGCTGGTTTACAGCGCGGCTTCAAAGGAAGTGAGAAGCTAGGGAGTTAGGCGGAAGCCATCCCCCACAGCAGGTACTTTTGGTTAAAGTCCGAACCAACCGGTTGGGGTTGCCAAGGTCCGCCATCTTACTTTCCTCGTGATACACTCATTGCAACTCAAGAACTGTGACCTGAGGAAAGGGTGGGGGAGATTATGGATGCACAGCGACACTTTGTCTACTCGATTATGACTGCGATAGCGGCAGCAATCTTGGTTTTGGCAATTCGATTATGGGGCTATGGTGTTATTATTCACGGGACGAACCTGAAGTTTTATCTGTCGATCGGTTTAGGTCTGGGACTCTTTGCCTTGTCGATGTACGCGACCACGGCGTTGGAGAAAGTCGATACTAGTTTGCGCATTGACCTCATCTTTTTATTGACTGGCGTGATCGTGGGTGGTGCCATTCTGGCATTAGCACTCTGAATTTTGGTAATGTAAAAGGCGTACGGATCGAAAGCCCGTACGCCTTTTGTAACGTTTATTAGAGTAAGACGTTGATGATGATGCCCGTGAATGCCAGCTGTAAGAATAAAGCTGAGATACCTTCGAATTCACGATAGAGCCGCTCACGTACGAAGCCAGTGAGGGTAAAGGCATCAGAAATAATGAAGATTGCCAGAAGAATACTCCATAGTAGCCGGTTGGTTCCGTCGGGTAACCCCATTAAAAGAGCAACCGCAACAAGTAAAAATGCGTAGAAATCAACCATGCCCACCTTGAGAATATCGCTAAGTGTAGGCCGTAAGAGTTTTGACAATGTATCCACTTTCCTTTTCCATAAAAAATTTGACAGTGAGCCCGAAGTAACTCTCGATTTCCTTCTCAAATTAGTTCAGGATGGTTGTCCATAACTTAAAAGTTACGCACACGTAACAACCTATACTTATATGATAAGCCCAAACTGAAATGCCGTCAAATGGGGACACTCGGCCGTTTGAAAATAGGTAAAAAGATTACCTTTTGGGGCTAAAAATCAATTATGTGGGTCACAAATCGTCCCACAAGGTAAATAAAATAAGAATCGGTCACTAGAACCGGTTCTCATGTGTGATGCCTAAAGTAAAATGTTTAACAGTAAGCCAGTGAGGGCTAACTGCAAAAGCAGTACCGAAAAGAGCTCAAAGTCATGGTAGTGTTTTCCACGCCAGAGGCCTAATATGGTGAACAAACTGGATAACGCGAATACGATGAATACACCGCACCAGATGAAATGATTGGTCTGATCTGATAAATTCAAAACTAAGGTTACCGCTGCAAATAATAACACGAAGAAATCGAGCATCCCCATCTTCAAGATCTCACTGGACGTGGGTTTTAAAATTTTCGACATCGCTGTCGCCTACCTTCCCCTGAATCGGCCATTTGATCAAATGACTATAGGTTTAGTGTAGCCATTTTCGGGGGGACGTCAAGGGGTGAACGATTATTGGAAATATGCGTCGCCTTGACTGATGAATGTGAAGTTGCGTCTTTTGTCTCCCTATAAAATAGCGTATGATGGAACTTAAATTAGAATTTAGAGAGAAGGATTGGCATGGCTTTTTTGGGAACGTTGTGTTTGATATTGGTCTTAACCACGTTGGCGGGAAACTTTGCCAACCGCTTGGGGATACCGGCCGTGATTGGGGAGCTCTTGATCGGCATTATTATTGGTCCCGCGTTGCTCAATTGGGTGCAGTTAAATAGTCTCGTTAATCTTTTTTCCGACATTGGTGTCGTCATTTTGATGTTTTTGGGCGGACTCGAAAGCAATCTCCAACTTTTGATGAAGTACCTGCGTCCGGCGATTATCGTGGCCACTCTGGGGGTGATTTTGCCGATCACAGTGATGGGCCTTGCCTCATGGTGGTGGGGCTTCACGGGGCTTGAGTCACTCTTCATTGGCGTGATCTTCTCTGCGACCTCGGTTTCGATTTCCGTGGCCGTGCTCAAAGAGTATCATGCCCTAACCACACGGGAGGGGGCTACGATTCTGGGCGCTGCCGTTGCCGATGATATCATGGGTGTTGTGTTACTTTCCTTGATGATCAGTCTGTTAGCTAGTCAGGGGATCGAGGCCGCTGGGAAGCAGCCGGCCCTAGCCGTTGTGTTATTGGAACAGGTTGCTTTCTTCGGGGGGACCTACATTTTGGTCAAATGGGTGGCCCCATATCTCATGCACTTGAGCGAACGGCTCGTCATGGCCTCAAGCGTGACGATTATGTCGATGGTCATCTGTTTAGGGATGGCTTGGTTGGCGAACCTCGTTGGCCTGAGTGGGGCTATCGGCGCTTTCTTTGCTGGGATCGCCGTGGCGCACACCCCCTATCGGGCAGTGCTGGCCGATCATGTTGAACCATTGGGAAACGCCATTTTTATTCCTGTTTTCTTCGTGAGTGTCGGGTTGAACATGACGCTCGACCATGTGGGGGAAAAGGTCGGTATTATCCTGGGTCTTACGGTGCTGGCTTGTGTCACGAAGCTCATCGGCTGTGGGTTGGGTGCCCGGTTATGTCGTTTCTCCTGGTCCAGTAGTACGGTCATCGGTACTGGCATGATTGCGCGTGGCGAAATGGGGTTGATTACCGCACAGATTGGCCATCAGGCTGGGTTGTTGGGAGATGCCAACTACTCGGTGATGATTCTGGTTATCGTCCTGGCAACCATTGTGGCGCCACTCCTGTTGAAGCAAGCGCTGAAGCTCATGTCACAAGGTACGCCGGAACAGGCGATTTAGGTCTTGTGTTTGATTTAATAGAAAAGCTGTGAAAGCGACTTGGCCCCCTTGTTTATGGAATTTTGGGGTCTGAGGTCGGGCATTAGGGCCAATCACCTTTTAGTCAAAAGAGGTCTTGCTTTTTAAGAAGGGCCCGTGTAAATTTAAAAGAGTACATGAGCAGAACGGTTTAGGGGAGGAACAGCACTTGAAAATATCACGCTTTATGATTGGATTGGCAGTTGCTGTATTCGGCATGGGGATGACCGACTACGTGACAGCACAGGCGAATACGTGGCATCAGGGAACGCCAAAAGTTTTGCGGCGGACCTGGTTTCACAATGGCAAAGGGGATAACAAGGCGTATATTACTTACACCAAGCATCGGAGTTCGGGGAATATGTTTGGCTATGACAATGCGTCGCACAAATACTATCGGTTACCGGGCTATGGTCTGAAAAGCCTGAAGTATCAGGGCCTCGGGCATCATACTTATCGGTTAACTGGGATTCAATATTCGCCTAAGGGAAGCACGGTTGCTTTTGCGGGCCAGCGGATGACCTATAAGATCCGTGTTACCGCCAAACACCTGCACTTCTCAAAGGGCTATCACGACTACGGTCGGCATGCTTCGTTTAAAACGATGAAAACGCCCAAGGGTCTGTACTAACAGTAAACAAAGAGGGAGATTGGCCGTAATGGTCAATCTCCCTTTAAAGTTTAATAATTCGATCCGTAGATCGGCCATTCCGCCCATTGATAAGGGATCGCACCGACAAAGCCTAGCCAGATCCACAGGCCAAGAATGAAAACGACACCGTAGATTGAAAATAGGATACGCTGTAAGCGTGTCAGGCCGTGCCAACCGACCCGGTAGCAGTGAATCCCATACGTGATCACGCCAATGAGGCCAACGATTCCCAGGATAAGATAAGCGAATAGGACCAAAACGTCTGGATGCATCAGGTCATTTTGAGCCATTAAGACATAGCCGTAGATCATCATTACCAGCGGTCCGCCAACGGTGATACAAGCGATTATAATGGCGATCCAAGGTCGCCATTTCGAAAAAGAATGCATACGTGTCATCCCCCTAATGACAGTGTGCACGTTGTTGTTGAGGGTGTCAATGACGGCGTGTGAGCGGGGGGAGTTGTCTTCTGGGGACACTTTTCGACAATCTAAACTAGAAGCAAAAAAAGGGGAGTGCGGCAACAACCGCACTCCCCAAAGCACAACTTAATTTTGAAATTCATGTTCAATCGTTAGATCCGACTGTGGAATCTTTTCTGAGGCAATGAGTGGTGAGACCGCCCCGATGCTGAGGAGGGTCAAGTGATGCATGGCCCGGGTGGCAATTGTATAAAGTGTTCCGGCCATTTGTTCATCAGGATAATTCTTAGCAGAGACATTGTAGGCAAGTACACTGTCAAACTCCAGGCCCTTGGCTAGGTAAATTGGCAGGACGACCAGTCCCTTTGGCAAGGAAAGGTCGCTGTCTGTCAGCAAAGTTAAGTCGAAGTCACGATGGAGCTCCTGGTAGACGTGGCGTGCTTCACTGGCACTCTTGGTTAAGATCGCTACCGTGCCGTTCGTGGCTAGTTCAGCGGTGACCTCGTGGGCCAAGGCTTTGAAAGCCGCGTCTTCATCGTAGCGAATCACGACGCGAGGCAGGTCGCCAGGCCGGTTGAAGGCTTCAATTTGATCGCCGTCAGGCAGGAGGGCCTTTGCAAAGGTTGTGATCGGATAGGTTGATCGGTAAGACCGACGCAAAGTGATTAACCGGGATCGTTTGACATTCAGGGCGGCATCTAGCTTCTTCAAGATGCTTTCTGGAGATTCAACAGCCTTGAAGAGGGCTTGTTCGCTGTCACCCAAGAGCGTCAACTTGGCCCGTGGAAAGGCGTGTTGCAGGTAGATGAGTTGAGCCATCGAATAGTCTTGCATCTCATCGACAAATAGATGTTGCATCCGGTGGTTTGCGCCTCCACCGATCAACAGATCACGAAGATAGAGTAGAGGAGCAGCGTCCGTCAATGCCAGTCGATGAAATTCGATATCGTGTTGATAGGTGGCGATAACTGTCTGCCACTCTTTGACCGTCACATTTTTCGGTAACGGGCAGTGACTCAGAAAGTCTGTATACTGGCTGTAAACGTCGAGAAAATAGCCGTTATAAATCGCATCATCTACTTGACGTAGTCGCCGGCGAACGATTTCTCTAGCGATGAAGTCAATCTCATCATCGAGCTGTTCAAACTGGCCAAGGTGTTTGGCACCTAGCAAGTTGTGGTAATCTTCATCGCTGAGCTGATCGATCTCGTCGCGAACCCAATCAGACTGTGCTTCCTTAGCGATGCGGTGCTTCAGCCGCTTCTCTAGGGCATTCTTGGTTCGGAGAAAACGATCAGCTGGGGCAGCGGCCTCTGGCAGACTGTCGTAGATGTTGCTGATTTCTTCCTTACTGAAGAAGATGCGACCATCAAAACGAATGTCGGTGAACCGCAGTGTTGCCGGTGAACGTGTCAGACAATAATCATGAATTGCGGTCATCATAGCCGCACTCTCTTGAAATGCCCGCAGATGCCGGTTGATCGGTTGGGTCTGATCATCCTCGTAGCGGTCAAATTGCGTTTGGACGGTTAGTCCTTGAAAACGCTGTGTGAGGAACTCAGCCAGGGTGACCTGGCGCATATTGCGTTCTCCTAAGCTGGGGAGAACGTCACTGATGTAGTGACTGAACAATCGATTGGGAGAGAAGAGCACGATCTGATCGGCCTCGAGGTCCTTGCGACTGTGATAGAGCAGAAAGGCAATCCGTTGTAAAATCGCAGAGGTTTTGCCGGAACCGGCAACTCCCTGGACGACCAAGAGATCACTGGTAGTGTCGCGAATAATGTCATTTTGCTCCCGTTGAATGGTGGCCACGATGTTCTGCATTGTGGCGTCGTTTTGTTCACCCAGGGCGTGCTGAAGCATCTCGTCGCCAACAGTTTCATTGGTATCGAACATATTCTCAATGTGCCCATCCTGAATCAGAAATTGCCGCTTTTTGAGCAGATCGGTGTGCTGTTCACCGGCTGGGGTGTCATAAGCCACCTGTCCAAGGACCCCATTGTAGTAAATACTAGAAATTGGGGCTCGCCAATCGTAGACCAGGAAGTTCTGGTCGTCATCGACGAATGAGGCTGTCCCGATATACAGGGATTCCGGCGTGGTTTCATCCGGATCCTGAATATCGATGCGGCCAAAGTAAGGCGATCGCTGAAGTTCTTTAAAGGTATCCAATTGGTCTTGAATGATGTTTTGATTTTCAGTTAACCGGGAGACCAAGGCCCGTTGTTGCTGCAGTTCAGCACTGGTTTCGATTCGGTCATCGACTTCAAACCAGTTAACTGACGTATTTTCACTGTAGTTTTTCAGCACGTTGCGAAGTTCTTGGTGAGCCGCCGTATAGTCGGCTTCGGTCTTGTTGATGCGTGCGCCAATGCGACCCACAACGTGATCGACTCGCCGCTGTTCTTGTGATTCCTCGCTGGTGGTCAAACTGACCGCCTCCTTTGACTAGGCTAAATTGCTTTACAAGTTTAGTCATTTTGAGGGGGAATGTCAATTAAAGCGAGTGAGCAAAGTCTAGGGATGACGGGCTTTGACGCCAATTACGATTATCAAAATCTTTGTGAGGGCGCAACGGTTTACTTTCCCATGGAAAACCACTAAAATAAAGGAATAGAAATCGCGATAGGAGTAGCCCCATCGCAGAGAAAAGCCGCTAGTGCTGAAACGGCTTTACGGGCGAATTGGATCGAGATTTAATCATTTAACCGATAATTAATTATCGCGGGGTCCCCGTTAACGACAAAAGAGGTGGTCAATACTGACCACAAGTTAGGTGGTACCGCGCAGTAAGCGTCCTATTGGAGTCCGACTCCAATGGGACGCTTTTTCAGAAAGGGAGAACATTAATGGATAAAAAGCACGTTATTTTAACTGGCGACCGACCAACTGGTAAATTACATATTGGACATTACGTGGGGTCATTGCGTAACCGAGTGGCCTTACAGAACACGGGCGACTACGATACCTACATTATGATTGCTGACATGCAGGCGTTGACTGACAATGCGCGAGACCCAGAGAAGATTCGTCATAGCCTCTTACAAGTGGCTTTGGATTATCTGGCTGTCGGCATTGACCCTGCCAAGTCCACCATTTTAGTCCAATCACAGATCCCGGCCTTAAATGAATTAACCATGGCCTACCTGAACCTGGTGACAGTGTCTCGTTTGAACCGGAACCCAACTGTGAAGAATGAAATCAAGCAGAAAGCCTTTGGCGAGAGTGTGCCTGCTGGATTCTTCATCTACCCGGTTAGCCAAGCGGCCGACATCACCGCTTTCAAGGCCGATACTGTGCCCGTTGGTGAGGACCAAGAACCAATGTTGGAACAAACTCGTGAGATTGTGCGGAGCTTCAATAATGTTTATGGTGAGGACATTCTGGTCGAACCTGAAGGCTACTTCCCACCAAAGGGTCAGGGACGGATCCCTGGCTTAGATGGCAACGCTAAGATGAGCAAGTCCTTGGATAACGCTATCTACTTAGGCGACAGTGCCGATGACATTCAGAAAAAAGTGATGTCAATGTATACTGATCCTGAACACATTCATATTGAGGATCCTGGTCATATCGAAGGCAATACGGTCTTCACTTACCTGGACATTTTCGCCCAGGATAAGGAACATGTCGCAGACCTGAAGGCCCAGTACCAACATGGTGGCCTCGGTGACGTGAAGATTAAGCGTTATTTAAATGACGTTCTGCAAGCCGAATTGAAACCAATCCGTGAACGGCGGGAACATTTTGCTGCTAATGAGGATGCTGTTTATGGCATCTTGAAGCAGGGGAGCGAACGCGCTAACCAAGTGGCCGCACAGACGTTACGCGAAGTTCGTCACGCCATTGGGATTGATTACTTCGGTTAGACTGAAACGGAGGAACAACCATGCAAAATTTAGCCATTGTTGATTTGGGATCAAATTCAGTTCGCATGGCAGTAAATGAACTTCACGAGGATGGCACGTACCGCGAGGTGAACCGTGTCAAGGTTGATAGCCGACTCTCTGAAGGCATGGGCCCCGAAAAGATTCTGCAGCCAAACGCCATGGATCGGACGATTCGGGCGCTTCGGTCATTTCGGCCCTACTATGAGCAATTACCCAATCTAATTGTACGGGGAATTGCCACGGCTGCCGTGCGTCAAGCGCGCAACCGCAAAGACTTTCTCGACCGGGTGGCCGAAGCGACGGACATTCAACTCGAGGTTCTGTCTGGCGACCAGGAAGCCTATTATGACTATTTAGGAGCGGTCAATCGTCTCAAAGTCAAAGATTGTTTGTTGCTAGATACCGGAGGAGCCAGTTGCGAATTGGTTCATGTGAAGGATGGCCGCGATGCCAATCTGATCAGTGTGCCCTTTGGTGCAGTCAATCTGTCCGAGCAATTTCGCCTTGATGATCGGGTGACGGCGGTAGACCTATTCTCCGCACAAGTTTTCTTGCGAGAACGGCTTCGTGATATTTGGTGGTTAAATGATGCCAAACATCTCCCACTCGTCTTACTGGGTGGTGCTAATCGGACACTGGCACGCATGAATCGGCAACAGCAAAAGATCCTCCACGTGGAAAATATCCATGGCTATCGTCTCACCACCGATCAGGTCTTAAAAACCTTTGAACGGTTATTACGAGGAGGACTGGTTGAACGAAAGCGGATCTCTGGTTTGGAGCCAGACCGGGCGGACATCATCATCGGGGGGATGCTTCCCTTGGTGACGCTCTTACAGATGTTAGACTCTGATCGGGTCGTTTTCTCTGAGAGCGGTGTCCGTGAAGGTATTATTTCCGAGTATCTTAGTCAACGATAGGAGGTCAGTAATGACACAGCTGCCATTTTATCGGTTACCTTATGAAGAGCGGCGTGATCAGCTAGCCCAACTGGCTCATTTAACAGCGAAACAGTTGGCCACGATTGCGGCACGCTATCAGAATGGCGACGATCAATTGATTGAGAATTATCTGACAAGCTATGGGTTGCCAGAAGGGGTTGCCGTGAACCTTAAGGTCGATGGCCGCAATGTCGTCGTCCCCATGGTTACAGAGGAACCTTCAGTGATCGCCGCTGCCAGTAATGGTGGACGGTTGCTTCACAGCCGTGAAGGCATTGTGACGACCGTGGATCGGCGTGAGGTGATGGGGCAGATTGTCTTTAGTCATGTCGCCGACAGCACGGGGTTGGAGGCTTGGCTAAATGCCAAGAGTGAAGAAATTCTAGCTGTCGCCAATGCTACTCATCCGTCTCTGGTAACGCAACATGGTGGCGGGGCGCGACGTATTCGGGTCCGTCGCTTGCCACCGCACTGGGTCTCTTTGGATATCTTTATTGACGTTGGAGAAGCCATGGGAGCTAACCTTGTTAATACCCTCTGTGAAGCCGTCGCGGACCACATCAAGGCTCATTTGAAGGTTGACGTATTAATGAGTGTTCTAAGTAACTACGCTACACACAGCTTAGTCACGGCAAGAGTAGCTGTGCCGGTGACCCAATTGGCCACTAAGACGATTGACGGCGCCACAGTCGCCCAAAGAATCTGTGAGGCTAGTGATTATGCGCAGATCGATCCTTACCGTGCGGTGACCCATAATAAAGGGATTATGAATGGCATTGATGCCGTGGTGCTTGCCATGGGAAACGATTGGCGGGCTGTCGAAAGTGGCGCCCATGCCTTTGCAGGTCAGAGTGGTCAGTACCGCGGCTTGAGTCGTTGGTGGCTAGGTGAACAGGGAACTGAACTTCATGGAGAGTTGACCGTGCCCCTTGCGTTGGGGGTCGTGGGCGGCGCGACACGGGTCTTGCCGCTAGTCGCGATTAACCAACAGCTGGCGGGGCAACCCACGGCGGCCGAACTTATGGGTATCGTGGCAGCGGTAGGCTTGGCCCAAAACGTCGCGGCGCTCCGGGCGTTGGTGACCGAGGGGATTCAACACGGTCACATGCATTTGCAATTGAAGTCACTTGCCCTGTCCGTAGGGGCAACGACAACCGAGTTACCTGCTGTGGTGGCACGCTTGCAAGCATTTAAACAGCCGACAATGGCACAGGCCCAAGCGGCTTTAAGTGCCGTTCGACAAGAAAATCTAAGAAAATAGGTGACAAGTACACATTATGAAAGCAGAAGATGTGAAATTAAACGAGGCCGTTCAAAGCCTTTTAGACCAAGTCAACGCCCTGTATCCAGGGAAGGTTGAGGTTCAGTTCATCGGAAGCCTGCAGTCAGGGTACGTGCGTCACGATCAGGCGCAACAGATGCAGATGGGGAAGGACATTGCCATTCAGGTGGCCGATCTGACGGCGCCCAACTACACGGCGTCTCACGAACTCGTTCATTTGTTAATGATTTTGTCTGGTTTCCCACAGGTCTTCTTCTCGCTGACGACGGGACAACCCAAGTTGGATGAGCAATTGATGATCATGGGGACGGAACTCTACGACATTGTGAGTCACGTCGTTGTGGTTAAGGAACAACAGAAGCACGGATTAATTACGCCAGAGATCAAAGACCTCTATTTGAAAGGGGTTCAGGCGACGATTAAGCCAGAACCAACCCCACTCGATGATGAGATGACGTTACGGGCTTTAACGTTGTTAGATGCACTGGTCTTCTTTGGCCCAGATGACGAGGCCATTATGGCTCAGTTCGCCAAGGATTACCCGATTAGTCTGAAGGCGGCCCAAAGCCTGTACGCTGTCATTATGGCCAAACCGGTCGACTCACCGTTTACTTTCCGGCGAAACGTCGTCAAGCTGTTTAAGGCTTTCGACGAACAGCTGACGGCCTGGCATCTACCAGCCCTGCACAATACTGAATTTACAACGTTGACCAGTGTGCTGTCCAAACGACAACTAGGTCTGTCCGTCAAACAAATTTTCGAACTCTACCACTCGGACATGCATGAAAAGACGACGCAACGACGGGGCTATGTCGGCTTTAACCGGTCAGACGAACAGAATGCCTTTGTGTTGCCTTCGCCGGCACCTAAGGAAGATACGCCAGATTATTTCACCCGGATTTACAGTATGACGGTGGAAGACCTCTTCAAGGAATTGAAGATGCCCTTCATTTTACGTTAGTCGTTTAAGAAAGGATGATGGGGATGGAAGCACGCTTACAAGCAGTCTTTGATCATGCTCAGCACATTGTGTTCTTAACCGGAGCGGGGGTCTCGACGCCGTCGGGAATCCCGGACTATCGATCCAAGAATGGGTTGTATACCGGGCATCGCAATGCGGAATATTATCTGAGTCACACCTGTTTGGTTCAGGAACCAGAGGTTTTCTATGATTACGTCAAGCAGAACCTGTACTATCCAGATGCGCAACCTAATATCATTCATACTAAGCAAGCCGCGTTGACCCAACAGGATCGTGCGACGGTTATCACACAAAATATCGACAACCTTTATCGGGTGGCAGATACCAAACACCTGGTAGAATTCCACGGGAACCTGTACACTGTTTATTGTCAAATCTGTGGCAAACATGTAGACTGGCACGACTATCTAAAGTCGCCGTATCATGAGACAGATGGTGGTTGGTTACGGCCGGATGTGGTCCTGTACGACGAGGGACTTAACCAGTTGAATGTTCAGCTGGCAGTGGGCGCCATGGAACAGGCAGATTTGGTGGTGATTGTCGGAACCTCCATGCGGGTTTACCCGTTTGCCGGCCTATTGGATTACCGAAATAACCAGGCCGATGTGGTTGTGGTCAATCAGGAACAATTGAATCTTGGCTTTGACTATGATATGGTTCAAGCCGATGCTACTGAGTTTTTCAGTGAACTCAAGGTCTAGAGGGTGAAATTATGAGCCATCAAGCAGTCATCATCCAACTGAGGCGACTTGTGAGGCGTCTCCGCTGGCTAAACTTTTTACAGCTGATTCCGGATACCTTACTGATTTACAGTATTATTCAGTTGGCCTTTGGTGGGCAACTGGTGACTCTGTTCACGGTAACTTTCGTGCGCCGACAAGCGGCACTAGTGGCCGTGTTATTTGCCCTGATTGATCTTAGTGTGACCGGGATTCGGTACAATGATCGCCTAGCTGGTAAACGGCTAATTAGTCAGTTGAGTGGTCGTTTGACGACCCCGGAAGCCGAGCTCATCAAGCAATTTGAACGTTTTAAGTAAGAGGTGACAGGATGATTTCGATTGGGCTGACCACATGGAAAGAACATCCCGCCTTGATTGGTGGGGAAGACCGCCCCGTAACTCTTAGTGAGTATGCTGGGAACTTTCCTTTAGTTGAACTAGATACGCCGTTCTACGGGATCCCTCGTGAATCGACGGTTGCTAATTGGCAGGCAGCGGTTCCAGAAGGGTTTCAGTACATCTTAAAGGCCAATCAGATTATGACACAACACGATCAACGGGCCACACCGGCCACGACAGCTGAACGCGTCACCGCATTTGATGATTTTAAGCGTGCGGTGGCGCCCCTGGTGACCCATCAGCAACTGCAAACGGTTCTCTTTCAATTTCCACCATATTTCAATCGGACAACGGCCAATATTCAGTACTTACGGGACGTTCGGGTACAAATGGGACAGTTGCCAGTTGCGGTGGAGTTTCGTAGTCCTAGCTGGTTCGAGACGCCGGGGATGACCAAGGATGTCACGGATTACCTGCAATCGTTGCGACTGACCAATGTTATCACCGACGAACCGCATAACTTGAACAATGGGATTCCGCTGGTGACGACGGTGACGACCCCCAAGTTGGCGGTGATTCGCCTCCATGGTCGGAATAAGGAAGGGTGGTTCAACCAGGGGGCTAGCTGGCGCAAGACGCGAACGCTCTACCGATACAGTGACGATGAGCTCCAGAAAATCGCAATACTGGTGAAACAAGTCGCTACGCAGGCTCAGAATGTCTGTGTGATTTTTAATAACAATTCCGGTAAAGATGCCGCGCCGAATGCCCAGCGCCTGCAGGCAATTCTAGGTTTACATTGGGACAATCTGGCCCCGCAACAGCTAGACCTGTTCTAGGTGTTGCGGAACCGGCACTAAAAGTGAGTGGCAGTCAGTTAAATTTAGACCTTAAAAACCCCGGTAAGCGCTATGGCTGAACCGGGGTTTATGCTATACTTAATGAGAATTTACACTAAAATTTAACCCCAAAAAATTACGGACTAATTTAGAGTGAGGGAAGGCATTTTTATTTATGGCAGACAAACCAACATTTTATATTACAACGCCGATCTACTACCCATCAGGGCGGTTACACATCGGGAATTCTTACACCACGATTGCTTGTGACACGGTTGCACGCTACAAGCGGAGCAACGGTTATGACGTCTTTTTCTTAACGGGAACTGATGAACACGGCCTGAAGATTGAAGACAAGGCCAAGTCTCAAGGCCAATCACCACAAGAATACGTGGACGGCATGGCTGACGGGATCAAGCAGCTCTGGAAGACACTGGAAATTTCTAACGACAAGTTCATCCGGACGACGGACAAAGAACATGTTGCCGCCGTACAGGAAGTCTTTGAACGTCTTTTAAAGCAGGGAGATATCTACCTGGGTGAATACGAGGGATGGTACTCCGAGGATGACGAAGAGTACTTTACCGAGACACAATTGGCCGAGGTCTACCACGATGATAATGGTAAGGTTATCGGTGGGAAGGCACCATCCGGTCACGAGGTTTCTCTCGTTAAGGAACAATCATACTTCTTCAAGATGAGTAAGTATGCAGACTGGTTGTTAGACTTCTACCACAGCCATCCTCACTTCATCCAACCAGAATCACGGATGACTGAAATGGTGAATAACTTCATCAAGCCTGGTCTGGAAGACCTCGCTGTCTCTCGGACCACCTTTACCTGGGGTGTGCCCGTCAAGAGCGACCCGAAACACGTGGTTTACGTGTGGATTGATGCCTTGTTGAACTATATCACGGCTCTGGGCTACGCCAGCGATGACGAAGGCCTATTTAAGAAATTCTGGCCAGCCAATGTTCAAATGGTGGGTAAGGAAATTGTTCGTTTCCATTCCATCTACTGGCCAATTGTGTTGCATGCGTTAGGGATCGAAGCTCCCGATGAATTGTTTGCCCATGGCTGGTTACTCATGAAGGACGGTAAGATGTCCAAGTCTAAGGGAAACGTCATTTACCCTGAAACACTAGTTGAACGCTATGGACTCGATGCTTTGCGCTACTATCTGATGCGAGCTATGCCTTACGGTAATGACGGTACCTTTACGCCGGAAGACTTCGTGGACCGGTTAAACTATGACTTGGCCAACGACCTGGGGAACCTATTAAACCGGACTGTTGCCATGATTAACAAGTACGAAGATGGCAAGTTGCCTGCATTTAAGGCCGGCATTACTGAATTTGACGGTGATCTTGAAGCCACGGCTAAGACGGTTATCGCCAACTACCACGATCTGATGGATCAGATGCACTTTGCCGATGCCTTAACTGAAATCTGGAAGTTAGTGGCACGGACCAACAAGTATATCGACGAGACGGAACCTTGGAACTTAGCCAAGGATGACAACAAGACGGTTGAATTGGCCGCCGTTATGGCACATTTGGCAGCTAGTCTGCGGGTGATTGCCACGCTGATCAGTCCCGTGATGACGCACGCACCTAAGGAAATATTTGCCCAATTGGGCTTGGATCCTGAAACCTTAACGATGAGCGACCTTCAATTGGCCGACTTACCAGCTGGTGCTCAGGTTGTGGCTAAGGGAACGCCAATCTTCCCACGGATCGACGTGAAGGAAGAAGTCGACTTCATCCAAGGTCAAATGACCAAGTCTGAAAAGACGAAGGGTCGGGCCGCAATGGCTGCCAAAGCAGAAGCCCAACAGGCTGCTGCAACAGAAGACGCCACGGAACTGACTTTGAACAAACCCGAAATTCGTTTCGATAAGTTTGAAAAGGTTGAACTGCGGGTCGCCGAAGTCAAAGCGGTCGACCACGTTGCTGGTGCCGACAAGCTGCTCAAGTTCCAACTGGATGCTGGTGATCAAGGCAATCGGCAAATCTTGTCGGGAATTGCCAAGTGGTATCCAGAACCAGAAGTCTTGCTGGGGAAAAAGGTTGTCATTGTTGCCAACCTGAAGCCACGTAAGATGCGGGGTGAAGTTAGCCAAGGGATGTTACTTTCCGCCGAGCACGACGGTAAGGTTCAACTCTTGACGTTGCCAGATAGCATGGTTAACGGATCATCAGTCGAATAAAGTGATTAAAGTCATGAAAAACGTGGGCGGGGGGTCGATGAGACGCCGACCACGTTTTCGATTTTTAGCGTTAGTTGTGCCAAACACTTAGGAGGATCATGATGAAAATCTTTGATTCACATACGCATTTAAATAGTGAGGAATTCATTCAGGAGGTTCCACGCTACCTGAAGCAGGCGGCGGATCTGGGCGTGATTAAGATGACCAACATCGGGTCCAATACGCAACTGAATGCTGACGCAATCAAGTTGGCACATCAGTATCCACAACTGTACGCGGCAGTGGGGTGGCATCCCGAAGATTCTAAGAACTACGATGCGGCTAAGGAAGAATGCCTCGAAGAGCAATTGACTGATGATCGCGTCGTTGCTCTCGGTGAAATTGGGTTAGATTACCATTGGGACACGTCACCTCAAGATGTTCAACGCAAGGTGTTTGCCCGGCAGATTGCGATCGCAAAGGAAATGGGCAAGCCAATTGTGGTGCACAATCGCGATGCCTTTGAAGATACTTACCGTATTATCAAGGAAGCCGATATCCGCGACATCGGGGGCGTTATGCACAGTTTCAATGGCGATCCCGAATGGCTAAAGAAGTTCCTGGATCTGGGCATGCACATTTCTTACTCCGGTGTCGCTAGCTTTAAGAACGCTCACGAGGTCCATGATGCTGTACGGGCTACACCACTAGATGTGATGATGGTCGAGACGGATGCACCGTATCTGACACCAGAACCGCATCGTGGTGAACAGAACGAACCAGGCTTCACCCGCTATACGGTGGCGGCCATCGCCAAGGAACGAGAAACGACGCCGGAAGAAATTGCCGCCGCCACTTACCACAATGCAGAGGAGTTTTATCACATTAATGAAAAAGATTAAAGAAGTCCTGGTTGTCGAAGGCAAGGACGATACGAAACAAATTAACCGAGCCGTTAATGCGGATACCATTGAAACTCGCGGATCCGCGATTGACGAGGATACCTTGGCATTGATTGCCAAGCTCGCCGACCAGCGTGGCGTCATCATCTTTACTGATCCCGATTTTTCCGGTGAAAAGATTCGAAAGATTGTCGCCGAGGCCGTTCCTAACGCTAAGCATGCGTTTCTGCCCAAGGCCGCTGGTCGACCGGATAAGGCGGGTGGCTCGCTGGGAGTGGAACATGCCAGTCCGGAAGCCATCCGTGCGGCATTAGATCATGTCTATACGGAGACGACTGCGGCACCAGTGCTTATCACACATGAGGATCTCATGGCCGCGGGGCTAATCGGCGGCGCGGGCTCGAAAGCGCGTCGAGAACAACTTGGGGAACTGCTTCAGATTGGTTATGTTAATGGCAAGCAACTTGAAAAGCGACTGCGGATGTTTAGCATCCAACCAGCGGATTTTGCGGCCGCCGTTAAACAAATTCGAGAAAGGGAGAACGCCCATGAACAATAGTGCGCCAGAGATTGGATCACCTGCTAGAACCAAAGCTATCCTGACCCGTTATCGGTTAGTAGCTAAGAAGAGTCTGGGCCAGAACTTTTTGTCTGATCTGAATATTTTGCGTAACATTGTCAATGCCGCAGAGGTCACGGAAAACGACAACGTTATTGAAATTGGACCGGGGATTGGGGCCCTGACGGAGCAGATTGCGAAACGGGCACGTCGAGTTGTGGCTTTCGAAATTGATGACAACCTCTTACCCGTTTTGGATGAGACGTTGGCGGATTACGACAATATCAAGATCATCAATCAGGATATCTTGAAGGCCAACCTTGCCGAAGTCATTCACGAGGAGTTTGAACCGGGGCATCCCGTCAAGCTGGTTGCCAACCTGCCCTATTACATTACGACCCCTATCCTAATGGGGGTTCTCCAGAGTGGGGTGGCCTTCGACGAGATCGTGGTCATGATGCAAAAGGAAGTTGCTGATCGTTTGGTAGCTGAACCCGGAACCAAGGCCTATGGGTCACTTTCCGTTGTGATGCAGTATAAGGCACACGTGGCTGTGGCCTTTGATGTGCCGCGTACGGCGTTTATTCCGCAACCTAACGTGGATTCTGCAATTATTCGGTTGACGCCCAGAGAGCCACTCGCAGTGAAACCGTACGAAGAAGAGGCCTTATTCAAATTTGTTAAGGGCTGCTTTATTCATCGGCGAAAGACATTGTGGAACAATTTACAAGGCTTATTTGGCAAGCAACCTGAGGTTCGCGAGCGCTTGGAATCCGTTTTGGAAGCGGTGGGAATTTCTCGACAACTACGGCCCGAACGGTTAACCTTGATAAACTTTATCGAATTAACCAACGCTTTTCACAATGAAGGACTTATGTAACCCTTTTCAATTGTGGATTCTTGCGGTTTAAAGTGGGTTGTGGTATAATTTGCAATTTCTGTGAAACCATGCTATAATTGTTTCACAGAGGTGAAGGGCATGCCAACAAGTTTAGCGAACATTAAGAACAAACTGGACGATCGCATTGGCGACAAGTTAATGGTGATTGCTCAGGCTGGGCGTAAGAAGACGACAGAACGGCATGGCATTCTTCGGGAAACCTATCCGGCTGTTTTCGTTGTGGATTTAGACCAGGATGAAAATTCGTTCAAGCGGGTTTCGTATAGCTATACCGATATTTTAACGAAAAACATCGAAGTCGATTTCGATGAATAAATAATTGGGCCGGTCAGGCCTTTTTATTTTGCCTAAAACCATAGTATAATGGGCTTAATTATATTCACGAGAACGGTAGACTCGGTCTATCTGGAATTAAGGTGAGCTCATGCAACTGATTGAAAAGGCGCCTGCCAAGATTAACCTCGGGCTCGATACGCCCTATCATCATCATGATGGTGCGGAAGAGTGGAACATGGTCATGACTTCCGTGGACTTGGCGGACTACGTAGAGATTCAAACGCTAACCAAGCATAAACGAATTCGGGTGGCCTCGGACAGCGGCTTCCTTCCTAACGATCAGCGGAACCTGGCATACCAGGCCGCACACTTACTACAGACTCGCTTTCATATTGATGAGGGGGTCAATATTCGCATTAAGAAAAATATCCCGGTGGCGGCCGGCCTCGGAGGTGGATCTTCGGATGCCGCGGCGGTTTTGCGCGGGTTGAACCAGCTCTGGGATCTGGGACTTTCCTGGCAAGAGCTAGCTAAGTTGGGCCTCGAAATTGATTCCGACGTGCCATACTGTGTTTATGGTCGTACAGCACATGTTCGCGGGCGAGGAGAGCGCATCACGCCACTCTCGAAGTTGCCGGCGGCTTGGGTCGTTTTGGCCAAGCCTAAGGTGAGCGTGTCGACGCCTAGCATCCTCCAGCAGATTCGCTACGATGATCTGGAACATCCCGATATTGAGGGCCTCTTGCGTAGCATTCGTGATCAGAACATTGATGCCATGTGTTCGGTGATGGGCAACGTCTTGGAACCTTTGACGGCCCATCGTTATCCTGAAATTACACAGTTAAAACAACAGATGATGAAGTTTGGCGCCGATGTGGCGCAAATGAGTGGGACCGGTCCCACTGTGTTTGGCCTCTGCAGTAAGCAGTCCAGAGCACAGCGCGTCTTCAATGGGATGAAGGGCTTCTGCCGGGAAGTCTATTTAGTTCGGCCGTTACCATAAGTGGGTAAGTGATTAATGAGCAGAGCGGAAGACTTTTCTGTGCAATTCGGCTGATTCTCCAGAATGCCACTAATGCGTGGGGAGCTTAATCCATTTAAATTGACTTAACGAACTCGAGACGGTGCTCTCGAGTTTTTTTGTGCGCAAATAGACAGTAAATAGTGGCACCACACCCTGATTTTGGGTACAGTGGAAGTAACAAATTCGACGTGAGTCAGGAATGGGGCAGGCAGTATGGCAAAGAGTTGGCAGAAATGGCTGGGGGCCACGGCAATTGTCGCGGCAGTCGGTACGGTTGGGGTTCTCGGTGGCGCCGCCGTGGTCTACCAAGCCGCAACGAAATCATTTAGCCGTAACCGACGCAAGACGAAGCAACGGGCGATCGCGGAAAATACCGCGGCGGATAACGCCTGGTATCTACGGCATAATCCTGTGGAATGGACGCAGACAAGTCTGGATGGCCTGATCTTGCGGGCCAGCTGCATCGAGGCCACTAAGCCTACCAAGCGAGTGGCCATCCTGGCCCATGGGTTGGGTCACGCCCGTGAACAGATGATTCCCTGGGCGAAGAGCTTTCATGACTGGGGCTACACTGTCCTGATACCCGATGCCCGAGCTCATGGGGACAGCGAAGGCCATACGATTGGGTATGGTTGGCCAGACCGTTTCGACTATAATGGGTGGATTAATCAGGTCATCGCTACTTATGGTGAGGACTGTGAGATTGTGCTGCTAGGGATCTCCATGGGGGCCGCCACAGTCTTGGCAACCGCCGGGGAAGACTTGCCCCACAATGTGAAGGCAGTCGTGGCCGATTCCGGCTACGCCTCCGTATTGGCGGAAGCACGCTACCGAATTCGCCATAAATACCATTTGCCGGTCTATCCCATCCTCCCGATTGCGGATCAGTATTCCCGCCTAGCTGAGGGGTATCGCCTCTCGGACGGGGACATCGCCCAACAATTGCGGAAAACGCATTTGCCAATCTTGTTTATTCAGGGTGCTAATGACGAGACGGTTCCAGTGGAAAACCTGGATGTTCTGTACCGGGCTGCGGCCGGACCTAAGGAACGTTACCGTGATGACGAGGCCGGTCATATTGCCACGCGTGCAAAGGACCCGGCCAAGTATGATGACTTGGTCAAGTCATTCCTAGAAAAGTATGTTGCTTAGATATTAGAAAAATAATCCCACCGATTGACCTTTGGATCGGTGGGATTATTTGTGTGCTGATAGATTCTTCTTTTAGGAGAATGGGGCTCGTCGACGTTTAGAATGGCGGTCTCTCCAGGATAACTTTATTTTCAAGAAGGGCCTGACTCTTGGCCGTCAGTGGGCGGGCACTGTTCAATAGGCTAACGTTAGGAAAGTCTTAAACCCGGTTGACAAGCTTACATTATCTGGTAAGATATTAAACGGTAATCATTACCATTTACATAAATGACAGAGAAAAGAGATGACGAGTTTGCGACGCAGAGAACGACGTTTTAGTGGGTTCGGGCGCATTGCCCTACTAGCCCTGATCTTGGTAGGGGTTACCCTGAGTGGCTGCTCGGCAGCCTCAACACCCCAACACAAGAGTAATCAGATTCAAGTCGTAGCCACGCTGGGTTTCTACGGTGAGGCAGCTCAAGCGATCTTGGGCAATCAGGGACAGGTCACCACGGTGATCAATAGTCCCAGTATCGATGCTGAAAGTTATGAGCCAGACGTGAAGACGGCTAAAGCAGTCGCTAAGGCCGATGTGGTCATTGAGAATGGGTTAGGTTACGATAGTTGGATGGACCGGGTTGTAGCTGCTAATAATGACGCTCAGACCAAGTCCTTGTCGATCGGTCATTTGATGGGGAAAAAACTGGGGGATAATCCCCATCTATGGACAGATCCAACGACGATGGTGAAGGTGACGCGACATTTGGTGACGCAATTCAGTAAGATTGACCCCAAACACGCCTCTGATTATCGCCAGCGTGGTCGGGCTTACGAGGCGCAGCTAGATGAATTGCCTAAGTTGGCGACCATCATTTCTCAGAACAGTCATCACCAGCGTGTGGCGGTTAGTGAGCCAGTCTTTGATTTAGCCCTGAGTGCCATGGGCTACCGAGTTAGTGATCCGCATTTTGCCCAGTCAATTGAAGAAGATAGTGACCCAACCCCGGCTGATATCACGCAACTTCAAGATCAGATCAAGCATCATCGAATTGCTTTTTTCGTTGAAAATACGCAAAATACCAGTAAAAATGTGACGGCGATGGTTCAACTTGCCAAGAAGCACCACATTCCCGTGGTCAAGGTGACCGAGACGATGCCGGTTCACCAGAGTTATAAGACCTGGATGCTCAAGCAGTATCGCCAGGTGCAACGCATTCAAGAACAGGAGGGGCATGCATGACCAACGCACCTATTTTAAAACTAGACCATCTGGGCGTGACATTTCCGAATAATCCCGTCTTCAGTGACCTGAATCTGACGATTCGCCAAGGTGAGGTGTGGAGCATTATTGGGAAGAACGGGGTCGGAAAGACCACGCTGATGCGGACCTTGCTGCATCAATTACGGCCAACCCAAGGAAAGGTGACCTATTTGCCCAGCGTCAACGACGTGCGGATCGGCTATGTCCCCCAATTTCGGAACATCGATGCCGATTATCCACTGACCATCCGGGACTTTATTGGCTTGAATCTGACCGGTTGGAAGTTACCCTGGCTGTCGGCTAAGGAACGAGCGAAGGTCCAGCGAATTATTGAACAAACGGGCTTAACTAAGCTAGCGAACCGTCCAATTGGTCAAGCATCGGGTGGGGAAAAGCAAAAGGCCTATCTGGCTCAAGCCTTAGTCGAGGCCCCTAACCTTTTAATTTTGGATGAGTCGACCGCTAGTCTGGATCCGGTTACCAAGACGGAATTACTGGACCTCGTCACTGAATTGAATCAACGGTTGAATTTGACCGTGCTCTTCGTGACCCATGATATTCCCATGGCACAGAAGTATACGCATCAATATCTCATGATGACTCCCGGTAAGGTTGAACAGGGACCGATCGCGCAGTTGACACACGACAAGGTTTGGGAGGGCGAAAATGTTTAGTTATGAATTTATGCGCAATGCCTTCGCGGCGGGGACTATTATTGCCGTGATTTGTGGCATTATGGGCGTCTTCGTGATCGCCCGAAACATGTCTTTTTTGACGCATACGCTGTCCGAAATTGGTTTTTCTGGTGCGGCTTTCGGGGTCTTTGCCGGTTGGGCACCACTCAACGGCATGTTACTCTTTACCGTGGTGAGTTCAGTCATCGTCGGTCAGCTCTCAGCTCGTTCAGAACGACGGGAGGCAGCAACGAGTGCTATTTCGGCGTTATTCATCGGGATGGGGATCCTGTTCCTATCCCTAGCCAATAAGAACGCCAGCTATGCCACGAGCATTCTCTTCGGAAGTGTTATCGGCATCAGTGTCAGTGACGTCCGTCAGATGCTCTGGCTGTCACTCGTGGTTTTACTCGTGGTTTTTGTACTCTACCGTTTCCTGAAGTTTGATTCGTTTGATCATACGGGAGCGCGGGTCAAAGGGTTGTGGACCAATGCGTTATCCATCACCTTCCTGGTCTTGGTGGCTTTGAGTGTGAGCGTGGCCGCACAAATCGTGGGGTCACTGTTAATTTTTATTCTATTGACCTTGCCAGCAGCTACGGCAAAGTACTTTGCCCACACTGTAGGGGGGATGATGGTATTGGCCATTGCGCTGGCTCTGATCGGTGTGTGGAGTGGGTTAACGTTGAGTTATCTCACCAATTATCCCGTTTCCTTCTTCATCGCGGCGATTGAGGCTATCTTCTACTTTGTTGCATTGGGCTGGCAACGACTTCAAACGGCGGAATAAGTGACACTGTTTGACCATAATTGAAAAGAAAATTTGCAATGGCTCACCAACTTGGTGAGCCATTTTTGTCTGCGCTGATTCGCAACTAGGGGTGGGTGTGAAAACCCAAAAGATACGCTGAAAGCGACTAAATGTCCTTGCATTCTTTAAATTTTGGAACTTTTTCCTAATTCTCACCGAAATATAACGAAAAACACGAACATTTATGCTAAAATTGTCGGTACAATTAATACTAAATAATAGTTGAGGTGAAGAGGTTGAAAGTCAGAAGAAGTGACCGTTTGGTCGATATGACCCGGTATTTGTTAGAACGTCCGCATCAATTGGTGTCCTTGACTTTTTTTGCAGAGCGATATGGGTCGGCCAAATCTTCTATTAGTGAAGATCTGACGATCTTGAAACGGGCCTTTCAGACACGGGGAACTGGGTTGCTGGAGACCGTTCCCGGAGCTGCCGGTGGTGCGCGGTTCATTCCGTACATTTTAAAAGAAGAAGCCGAACAATTCGTATCCGAAATGATTACAGAACTGTCCGAAGCCGATCGTTACCTGCCGGGTGGCTACGTCTACATGTCCGACATCCTCGGCCGGCCGGCTGCGTTGCGGCAAATTGGCCGCATCTTGGCAACTCAGTACCTAAACCAATCGGTTGATGTCGTGGTTACGGTGGCAACCAAGGGAATTCCTTTGGCCCAAAGTGTGGCCAGCTACTTGAATGTCCCCTTTGTCATTGTCCGGCATGATTCTCAGATTACCGAAGGGTCCACAGTCAGTGTGAACTACGTCTCCGGTTCGACGAAACGAATTGAACGGATGGCGTTGTCGAAGCGCAGTGTCAAGCCGGGGTCCAAAGTTCTGTTAGTCGATGACTACATGAAGGGCGGCGGTACCGTAGGCGGCTTACGGTCATTAGTTGATGAATTCGATTCACAACTTGCTGGGGTTGCTGTCTTCGCAGAAGGTGACTTTGAAGGACAACGAACCGTGACAAAGTACACATCGCTCTTAAAGATTCATACGAAGGACGAACAGATCCGGGTGACACCTGGGAACTATTTGACCCAAATTTTTGGGGCTGAAAATAATCAATTAAATTAGGAGATATCGGAATGAACACGAGAAATACGATTATCCTCGCGGCTGGTAAGGGCACGCGGATGAAGTCAAAGTTATACAAGGTCTTGCATCAGGTTTGCGGCAAAGCTATGGTAGACCACGTTCTCACACAGGTAGAGAAGACCCAGATGGATCAAATCGTGACAGTCGTGGGCTATGGTGCTGATGACGTCAAGGCAACGTTAGGTGACCGGACGGCATATGCACTCCAGGCCAAACAAATGGGAACGGGTCATGCCGTCTTACAGGCAGAGCCACTCTTGAAGGATGAAGTTGGGACCACACTTATTGTGAGTGGGGATACGCCATTATTTACTGCCCAAACGTTTGAGGATCTCTTTGCTTACCATGAAGCCAAGCACGCCGCTGCAACGATTTTAACCTCCGTTGCCCCAGATCCAACCGGTTACGGTCGGATTGTGCGGAACAACATTGGTATCGTTGAAAAGATCGTGGAACAAAAGGATGCTAGTTCTGAGGAACAGGAAATCCATGAGATTAACACGGGGGTTTACGTATTCGACAATCAAAAGTTGTTTGCCGCTTTACATCAAACCTCTAATGACAATGCTCAGGGAGAATATTACCTCACCGATGTTATCGAGATTTTGAAGCAACAAGGAGATATCGTGGCCGCTTACCAAATGGCTGATTTCGATGAGTCTATGGGCGTTAACGATCGCGTTGCCTTGGCTAATGCGACGAAGATCATGCGTAACCGGATCAACCGGCAACACATGCGCGATGGGGTAACATTAATTGATCCCGACACGACGTATATCGATGCTGGTGTCAAGATTGGTTCCGATACCATTATTGAAGGCGGTGTGGTTTTGAAAGGCTCTACCGTAATTGGTGAGGACTGTTACATTGGTGCGCATTCCGAAATTCGGAACTCGACGTTGGCTGATCACGTCACCGTAACTTCTTCTTTGTTGGAAGAATCCACAATGGCTAGTGGGAGTGATATTGGTCCTAACAGCCATTTACGTCCGGAGTCACACATCGGGCCTAAGGTTCACTTGGGCAACTTTGTCGAGGTCAAGAAGGCGACGATTGGTGAGGGCACCAAGGTGGGCCACCTGACTTATGTCGGGAATGCCAAGCTGGGCAAGCACATCAACATCGGTTGCGGCGTCATCTTTGTGAATTACGATGGTCTGCACAAGCATGAGACGGTCGTGGGAGACGATGCCTTCATTGGGTCTAATTCCAACTTGATTGCACCATTAAACGTGGCGGATCACAGTTTTGTGGCTGCTGGCTCAACAATTACGGATGATTTAAAGCAATATGACATGGCCATCGCACGTCAACGTCAGACTAACAAGCCTAATTATTACCAGAAACTTCCGTATCGCGGTGAAGATTAGAGCGAGGGTCTTGTGTTTCACGACACGATAGCATAAAATTATTATAGTAAATTCTGGCAGTTTAGTTGCTATTGGAGGAAATTATGGCTACGCAATATTTTGACCCTAAACTAAAGATTTTTGCGTTGAACTCTAACAAGCCGTTAGCGGAAAAGATCGCTAGCGAGGTTGGTGTTGAGTTAGGGAAAACTTCGGTGGATCGGTTTAGTGACGGTGAAATTCGGATTAATATCGAGCAAAGTGTCCGGGGTTGTCACGTTTACGTGATTCAATCCACGTCGGCACCAGTCAACGATAATTTGATGGAATTATTGATCATGATTGATGCTTTACGACGGGCAAGCGCAGCGACTATCAACGTGGTCATTCCGTATTACGGGTACGCCCGACAGGATAGAAAAGCCCGGTCTCGCGAACCAATTACGGCCAAATTAGTGGCAAACATGCTGCAAACGGCTGGCGTAACGCGGGTACTCGCCCTTGACTTGCACGCCGCTCAGATTCAAGGATTCTTCGATGTTCCAGTGGATCACTTGATGGGTGCCCCACTGTTAGCCGATTATTTCTTGACCAACGGGTTAGACAAGGATGCCGTCGTGGTTTCACCAGACCACGGTGGTGTGACACGTGCCCGGGCATTGGCAGAGTTCTTGAAGGCGCCAATTGCTATTATCGACAAACGACGGCCTAAGGCTAACGTTGCCGAGATCATGAATATTATCGGGGATGTTAAGGGAAAGCGGTGTATCATGATTGATGATATGATCGACACCGCCGGCACGATTACGTTGGGGTCACAAGCCCTGATGGATGCCGGTGCGACTGAGGTCTATGCAAGTTGTACGCACCCTGTTCTTTCCGGTCCAGCCATTGAACGGATTGAAAAGTCCCCGATTAAGAAATTGGTTGTGACGGACTCTATTCAATTAACGGCAGACAAGCAAATTGACAAGATCCAACAAATCTCCGTTGGACCACTGATCGGTCAAGCCATCAAGCGAATTAACGAAAATCGGCCAGTTAGTCCATTGTTCAAGAACCGTTTCCGGTCCGCAGAACAATAAAGAAACTGAAAAAACTTGAGTCGTGGTGCACACGACTCAAGTTTTTTTGCTAAAATAGGTTAAACTAACTACACGTGGTAATCATCTACCGGTACCCTATGAGAAGCGGTCGAGGTTGGTTTCAGGGACATCTGATTGTCGTCGGAAATCACGTGTAAATTTATATCTTGAAGGGAGCAACTGCCATGACGAGTTGGCAGCGATGGACGACGGGCACCTTAGCCGTGGGACTGATTGTTGCGCTAGCAATGCGCATTTTGGAACAACCCTTAATGGTCATTGGCAATTTACTCTTCATGATTGGACTGGCACTGCTGGTCTTGGGGATGATTGGGATATTAGCCAAGGGTCATTTGTTTACTGGGTGGCGTCGGCGTCGACGTAAAGGGGACCCGGTAACCAAAGAGGAACGCGAAAAGAAAATTGACGTGCGTCACGTGGCGACGGTGAAGAATTCACCGATTGTTGTGAACGGATTTGCCCGTTATGGGTTGGTTTCTGGTGGGGTGTACGTGATTATCGGCATTATTTTAACACTGCTATAAAATTCACTTAGGGGAGCGAATTAAAATGAAAAAAGTGACGTCAGGTATTGATGCGCCCGTGATTCCAATGCTTTATTTGGTAGCGGCGCTTTTTTTATTTACTAGTTTTTTCTGGGAACAGCATGCGACGGAACGGTTTTGGGATATCGTCGTGGGGTTGTTTTTCGTCGCAGGGCTTGGTATTTTCTTACACACCTCATTACGAGGGAAGGGACACATCTGGGAGCGGCTATTGGCACAAACCTCGGTTGATCCCAACGCTCAGGTCCTGGATCTTGGTTGTGGTCATGGCACCGTGTTGGGGCGTGTGGCCCAAGAGTTGTCGGGAACTGGCCGGGCCGTGGGTGTTGATCTCTGGCGGTCACGGGACCAATCACAAAATTCAAAACAGGCCACCATGGCGAATATGGCCACGTTAGGGGTTGCCGATCGCGTCACGCTGGTCACGGCGGATATGGTGGATTTACCATATGACCACAATCGGTTCGACATCGTCACGACCAGCTTTGCGGTCCACAACATCAAGCCTAAGGCTATGCGTTATCAGGCATTAGAGGAGGCCGTCCGAGTTTTAAAACCTGGTGGCGAATTGTTAATCGTTGATACGGATCATCATCTGCGGGGCTACCGAGACTTTTTAGAGTCCGCGGGTTGCCACGTGCTGCTGGCCAAGTCAGCTGGGTTTGATGGCTGGTGGACCGGACCTTGGCAGGGAAGCTATGTGATTCGAGCGGTTAAAGGAAACAAGGGGACAAGCAAATAAATTGAATGGCTGACACTAAATAGACGAGTCACTACCAGAAATAGCTGATAGTGACTCGTCTATTTGTTTAGCTAAACATGTTGCATTTGAACCATGGGCAGTACGCCAACCAATTTAGATATCTAAGACGTACTTGTGGATGGCAGCTGCGACGCCATCTTCAACGTTGGTAAGGGTCGTGACCTGGGCCGCTTCCTTAATCTCGTCGATGGCGTTTCCCATGGCCACTCCGAGACCAGCATAGTCGATCATCGTCAGATCGTTACCTTGGTCCCCGATGGCCATGACCTCATCAGCACTAAAGCCCAGCTTGGTTGCAAGCTCACCTAGTGTGTTTCCTTTGCTGGCCTGCTTATTCATGATTTCAACGAAGAATGGCGTGCTCTGAACGACGTAGAACCGGTCTCGAAATTCTTGAGGGATTTCTGCATTGACACGGTCGATGATGTCTTTGTGGTCGACGAACATGGCCTTAGAAATTGTCAGATCACGACTGATTTCGCCGACAGCACGATAACGAATGAGCATCTTAACCAGCATACTTTCAGCAATGGTGTAGGCCGAAATATCTTTGTTCGGCGTGTAGATGAAGTCGGGCGTTTCGATCTGGAAGTGGACCTGGAGTTTCCGGGCGAGGGCTTCCAAGTCGATGAAGTCGTTGTAACTGAGAGAGTGGTTGGTCATCATTTTTCCAGAAACGGTCTGGGAGACAGAACCGTTGTAGGTAATGGCGTATTGGTCGTCGCCGCTTAATTTCAGGGCGTCGAGGTAAGGCTGCACACCAGTCAGGGGGCGACCGGTACAGAGAACCACTTTAATCCCTTTGGCCGTGGCAGATTGGACTGCGGCAATGGTGGCTGGAGCCAGTTCGTTCTTTTCGTTAAGTAAAGTCCCGTCAATATCAATTGCAATCATTTTAATTGTCATGTTTTTCGTCAATTCTCCTTCGTGTCGTTAGGATAGGGCGTAGCGTTGAATTGCGGTGGCCACGCCATCAGCCGTGTTGGGGGTCGTCACCATATCGGCGACGGCCTTCACAGCAGCATTGGCGTTTCCCATGGCCACCCCGAGGCCGGCGTAAGTCAGCATCGGAAGGTCGTTATTCTGATCGCCGATCGCCATGACGTCGGCGGCGGTGAGCCCCAGGCTCGTGGCAAGCTCAGCTAGGGTGTTCCCCTTGCTAACATTTTTACTCAGAACCTCGATGAAATAGGGCATGGTGCGAACCACGTAGAACCGATCGTAAATCTCGCGGGGAAGTTGGGCCTCAACTTGGTCGAGAACTGGTGCATCATCGATGAAGATGGCCGTGGGCATCAAGAGGTTGCGTGGCATATCCGACGCTGCTCGGTAGCGGAGAGGAAGATGAACGAAGTGACTCTCGGTAACCGTATGTGGGCTGATGTCCTGATCGGCCGTGTAGATGTGATCGGGTGTGAGGACTTGAAAGTGGACCTGAAATTTTCGAGCGAGAGCTTCCAAATCTACATAATCGTTATAGCTGAGTGAGTGTTTTGTCAGTACCTTCCCAGAGACGGTTTCGGCTAATGATCCATTGTAAGTGATGACGTATTGGTCATCACCATTCAGACCAAGAGCTTCCAAATAGGGGGTGACCCCGGTAAGCGGTCGTCCGGTGCACAAGACCACTTTGATGCCACGGTCACGAGCGGTTTGAATCGTCTGAATGGTAGTGGGAGTCAGCTCGTCATTCTCATTGAGGAGGGTACCATCAATATCCACGGCGATGAGTTTAATGGTCATGGTGCTCAGTCTCCTTTGGCTGAATCAACTGATTGTTTTGAATATATTGCTTAAAGTCGTCGTAAATGGGTTGAAATAGTTCGGGATCATGACTATCTGGGCTGAGCATTTCCTTAGGGAAGAAGAAACGTTGGTCCCCGGAAAACTTCCCACGGATGGCATTAACCAAGTCGGACACCGTCGAAAGTTCGCGCAGTGATCCGTCCGGCTCCTGAAGTTCGATCTGTGTCAGGGGATGTGTGACTCGCGGGTCATAAGCATCGTCGTAGGGGAGGTCATAACTGTTGTCAGTCGCCGTGTAGTAGTCGATATTGAACCCGGCCGAGGCAATGAGATCGCGGAGGTGTGGAATCAGATCCTGCGTCTCTTCAGAGAAAATGGCACTTTTCAGGGGCTTTCTATCGAGAAAACGGTGGGCCAGGTCGGCCAGGATCTCGTCATCAGAGTCGCGCCAGTGAATGAAATAAGTGGTGAGTACCCCGTCATCGAGGTTCAGATAGTCCTTGAGATCGAACTCGTGATTGAAGAACGGTAGCAGTAAGTGAGGGATGAAGCTTTCATCTTCGTTGCCGTTTTGGTAGAGTTCATTGGCTCTAGCTAGCAGGTGGTCTAAGATCACTTCCATAGCCCGGGAAACCGGGTGGAAGTAAACCTGTTGATACATTTGGAAGCGACTAATGATATAGTCCTCGACGGCGTGCATCCCATTCATGGCAAAGGCAATGCCATCCTTGTAAGGGCGCATGACTCGTAGAATGCGTGTAATGTCGAAGGTTCCGTATTCGGTTCCCGTGAAGTAGGCGTCACGCAGGAGGTAGTCCATGCGGTCGGCGTCAATTTGACTAGAGATCATCTGAACCACCTGTGGATTCGGGTGGGTCTTTTGAATGACACTCGCCACTTCGGCCGGGAAGGTTGGACTGACACGTCGTAAGACCTGATTGACCTCGGTCGTGGGTGACGTCAAGATTTCAGCGGTAATAGCTTCGTGATCCGTGTGAAAGATGTGTTCAAAGGTGTGGGAATAAGGACCGTGACCGATGTCGTGCAAGAGAGCTGCGCATAAGGCAGTTAACCGATACCGGTCGTCCCAACCGCCGTCACCAGGAATTTCCATGGGATAGTTGCGTTGGAAATTATCACAGATTTGGCGGGTAACTTCATAGACTCCCAGCGAATGGGTAAAACGCGAGTGCTCGGCCCCATGGAAGATGAGCGAGGCGGTTCCGAGTTGTTTGATGCGCCGTAGCCGTTGAAATTCACGGGTGTTGATTAAGTCTAAAATAACTTGGTGTTGAACGTAAATATAATTGTGAACGGGGTCGCGAAAGACCTTTTCTCGGGGAAGCCGAGCAGTTGCATAACTCACAGTGAGTCCTCCTTCTTGATTTAAACATTAAATGGGTTGACGGCGTGCCATGAGGGCGGTCGCATGGGCCAGGCGTTCCTGAAACCAGGGGGTGGTCATGGCCGCGGTTAACTTACCTCGGCCGATGTCGAGACCTGCAGTGGCACAAGCGTCAAGAATCCGTTGCTGAGCGTCCAATACAGTGAGTGGGCGATCCAAGAGATCCGTGACCGTCGTCATGACATTGGGATCGACGTCGGGAAAGTTCCAATCGTTGGTGTGTGCTCCTAAGCCCGCGCGGTAAAAGTCACGAATCAGACTTCCCCGGGTGAGTTGATCGCCGGTGACACTTAGATAGAGCATGGTCACCATCGCATGAGGGCTTCGGCGTTGCGAAATGCCAGCAATCTTACGGTTGTTGACACTGAGGTCGTAGTCACCTGGGCAATAGGACCGGGTGATCTCGTGATGGGCCAGGTCGAGCTTCGGCCAGGTAGCCGCCATTAGGGCTAACATCTGGTCATAGGCTGCGGCGACGCTAATTGCGGGGGTCGTCAGCGGCTGAAACAAGGAAACGTTCAGAATGCCCCCGTCAGCCACCACAGCTAATCCCCCGGAATTACGGAGAACATGGTCATAACCATAGCCGTGAATGGCACTGACAGCGTCTGTAAGGTGTGGTAGCCGCTTATCCTTAATCCCCATGATGACAGTTGGTGGCATGGTCCAGAAGTGCAGTATGGGCTGTTTAAGGCGGGGGATCAGATCCAGCAAGGCATTGGTGTAACCGAAGGCCTGATTCTTTTGATCGGCCGTAATGGCGGTCGTCAGCGTCTGAATCCGGTCAGTGGTTAAATTAAATGGTGCCAAGATGCGTCCCCCTTTCAGTCGTTTAGAACCAATGTTTTCATTATACTAGAAAACTTAGGCCCCGTCATGGTTGAGGCAGTGTGACTAGGCCGCTTCGGCATTTGCGGTCGGAGTTTCTTAGCGTAATTTTGAACGTTGATATCAGTGGGTGGTGCACGGCTTTTCCCGCATATAATTTGCTTTGAATTAAAGTATAAAGAATAGGTTTTCCACGAAAAATGAACTATAATTAACGCAGACAATTCACGGAAAGGGAGTGTGCAGATGGATCAGTTATCAACGGGTGTGCCCGTGATGATTCACTTGGAGACGCATATTAAACAGGATGGAGACGTTTCCGACTACCGCTTAGATGTGGAAGGTCAGCTCGTCCAGATGGGCCTGAACCTCTATCTTCGCTATCTGGAACCCGATCAAGAGACGGGGAAGGAAACCCCCGTGACGATGAAGTTCACACCAGAAGGTGAGGTTCATCTGACGCGGAATGCCGAGGCAGAACTTCGGTTACACTTTATTAGCGGTAAGCGGGTCACGGCACGCTACAAGACGCCTTATGGCATCATGCCAATCGAGACGGTGACGCCATATCTGGAGACCAGTTTTCAGGAGCGGCCATTCAGTGGGAACGTTAAGATTGATTATCTGCTCTATGCTGGTGAAGAATTAGTCGGGAACTACAAGATTCGATTGCAATTTACGGCATAAACGAGTATCATATTTCGTAGACTGTGGAAAGGACGTGCACCAGTTTGGAATTAAAAGTCTTTGAGGGCCAGAATAAAAAGGAATTATCAATGATCGAAGTTGCTCACGCCATTTTGTCTCAACACGGTGACGTGATGGCATTTGCCGACTTAGCAAACGCCGTGCAAGCCTATTTGGGCGACAGTGACGCAGAAGTTCGTAACCGGCTGTCCCAATTCTATACGGATTTAAATGTCGATGGTAGTTTCATTTCTCTGGGTGATAACCTCTGGGGACTGCGAACTTGGTATCCGTTTGAATCCATCGATGAAGCGACGGTTCACGCTGAGGAAGATGAAGATCAACCTAAGCGTAAGAAGCGTAAGAAGGTTAATGCCTTCCTCGCCGACACGACCGATGACGACGACGTAATCGATTACGATGACGACGATCCGGAAGATGATGACACGTCGTACGCCAGTGATGACGACGATGATGACGATTCAACCGGTTCAACGCCAGATCTGGGTAAGTTACAGACCGGCTTGGGCATCGATGACGATGACGAAGAAGATGCTTCGGAAGACATCCCAGATGGTATCGAAGACCAGCTTTCACAGATGGAAGCCCCGGACGATGATGATACTGCTAATCTCGACTTCTCTGATGACGATGATGAAGACGACGATGAAGATGAAGAAGACAGCGATCAAAAGTAAATTAAAATGTTTGCTTGACCTACAGTCAAAAAACAGTTAGTATGTTTTTTGGGCTCCTTGCTACTTGTAGCTAGGACAACTGAACGGTGAAGTAGCTCCCTATTCCGAATGAATAGGGAGTTTTTTTATAGTTTTATACCCTAAAATAATCTTACAAGGAGTTTGCACATGACCAAATATATTTTTGTGACTGGCGGCGTGGTTTCATCACTAGGTAAGGGAATCGTAGCTGCTTCCCTAGGACGGTTGTTAAAGAACCGTGGGTTAAACGTAACCATTCAAAAATTCGATCCGTACATCAACGTGGATCCCGGCACGATGAACCCCTATCAACATGGGGAAGTCTTCGTGACCGATGATGGGACCGAAACTGATTTGGACTTGGGTCATTACGAACGTTTTATCGATAACAATCTGAACAAGTTCTCAAACGTGACGACTGGTAAGATTTATTCGGAAGTTCTGGAAAAGGAACGACGCGGTGACTATCTGGGAGCAACTGTGCAAGTGATCCCTCACATTACCGGCATGATTAAGGAAAAGATCATGCGGGCCGGCAAGACATTGGGTGCCGATTTCGTGATTACCGAAATTGGGGGAACTGTTGGGGACATTGAATCCCAACCTTTCCTGGAAGCCATTCGACAAATGAAGTCTGAAGTGGGTGACGAGAACGTCGTCTACATTCACACGACTCTTGTTCCCACGTTACATGCGGCTCACGAGATGAAGACGAAGCCAACGCAACACTCTGTTCGTGAACTTCGCAGCATTGGGATTCAACCAAACATTTTGGTTGTCCGGACTGAGAATCATATTACGGATGATATGCGCCAGAAGATTGCGTTGTTCTGTGACGTTCAACCTTCAGCTGTGATTGAATCCATGGACGTGCCAACGATTTACTCCATCCCATTACGATTACAAGAACAGGGCTTGGATCAGATTGTCTTGGACCACTTCAAGGTCGATGCACCTAAGTCTGACATGACACAATGGGCCAAGATGGTGGACCACATGCAGAACTTGAAACGGACGATTAAGATTGCCTTGGTTGGGAAGTATGTCGGCCTGCATGATGCCTACATCTCCGTAGCTGAAGCGTTACAACATGCCGGATATCCAGTTGATGCCAAGATTGATTTGGACATGATCGATGCCGAAAAGATTACGCCAGATAACGTCGCAGACATCTTAGGCGATGCTGATGGCGTGATCGTTCCTGGTGGGTTCGGTGACCGTGGAATTGAAGGGATGATTACGGCGATTAAGTACGTTCGAGAACAAGACGTCCCATTCCTCGGAATTTGCTTGGGGATGCAAGTGGCTAGCATCGAATTTGCCCGTGACATTCTCGGCTATCAGGATGCCAATTCAACGGAAATGGATCCGGAAACCAGTCATAAGATCATTGACTTGATGGCTGATCAGGCCGACGTCCACGAAATGGGTGGGACCCAACGGTTGGGTCTGTACCCTTGCAAGTTGAAGGCTGGTAGCCGTGCTGCTGCAGCCTACGACAACCAAGAGATTGTCCAGGAACGCCACCGTCACCGTTACGAATTCAATAACCAGTACCGCGCTGAAATGGCCGCTAAAGGATTGGTCTTCTCCGGAACATCACCGGATGACCACTTGGTTGAAGTGATTGAATTGCCTGAAAAGAAGTTCTTCGTGGCCTCACAATACCACCCAGAATTCTTGTCACGGCCAAACCGTCCAGAAGGTTTATTCCGTGACTTTATCGCCGCTGCTAGTGACGAAGTTAAGGACTAAATTTCTAACTTAGTTTTAGTTGGCCACCTGCGGCGAGGACCGTGGTTTATCATAGCTAAAGATAACTGAATGGAATTAATGAACGGGTAACCGTCTGCTGGCTGAGGCCAAGTGGGGCTTACCCGTTTTCTCTTGCTATGCGACAAGTGTGTTAATTGGGTTATCAGAATTGTGAGTCGCGGCGATTAGCAGTCAATTCTGCTAGCGGCAAAGTTCAATCTGACTTAAGGGTCTGGTTGCCGAACAGTTCCACTATGGCCGCTAGTAAATGGAACAAGTTTAATCGCAAATTAAAACGCCTGTCAGCACACGCAAAGTTGCGTGTGGCCGACAGGCGTTTTTCTTCTATTTTGCTGGAACATTGGGGTCATCGATGATGTTGGTCACCGCGGCTTGGATCGCGGGGATCAGCGGGCTGTTGGCATCAATACCCGTTTCGTCGAAGCGGGCTTGCCACCAGCTACGACGAATATCTTGGACCTGTGCCACAACGGCTTCCCCATCAGAGGTGAGGCTGAGAAGTTGCGTCTTGCCACTTCCAGCAGTCTTGCTCAGGTAGCCGAGATCTTGAATTTTGTTGACTTCACGGGTGGTGAGCCCCTTGTCAATGACGAGAGTCTTGGCAACTTGACTTTGGTTGATCGCCGGGTGTTCGTGAACCGTCAGTAGGACGCAGGCGGCCGTTGGATTCAGCCCCAAGTCCTTAAATATCGGGCTGGTGTCTTTGTAGTATTTGCGGTGTAGGATAGAAATATCCTGAGCCAGATAACCTAAATCGATCATGGCGACTCCTTTCTGTTGTGAAAAAGGTTCTATGTTGACAAAACAACTTAAGGCTATTATGATGATTCTAAGTTGACTTGTCAACACAATTGAACTAAAAAAATGAAAACGGGGGACCCACCGATGACAGAAACCAAGACTGGCGCACAAGCGTTAATTCAAAGCATGATTAATCAGGGGATCAAATATGTGTTCGGTATCCCGGGCGCGAAGGTTGACCAACTCTTCGAAGGCCTGGAGTACAGCAAGGACCCACGCGTACCAAAGGTTATTGTGACTCGGCACGAACAGAATGCCGCATTGATTGCGTCTGGAATTGGTCGTCTTACTGGGAAACCCGGCGTGGTTGCGACCACCTCAGGCCCTGGAGTTTCCAACCTGACGACCAGCCTGATTACGGCAACCGCGGAAGGCGATCCCGTCGTTGCACTGGGGGGCCAGGTGCCTCAAGATGACATTGGTCGTCTGACTCATCAGAGTATTCCCAGTAAGGAGCTCCTGAGTTCGGCCACGAAGTCCAGTGTTGAGGTTCAAAATGCGAATAGTCTTTCCGAAGCCTTTGCCAATGCCTATCAAACGGCGCGGGCACCTAAGGCGGGGGCAACGTTCATCTCCTTACCTCAAAACGTGTTGAATGGTGAAGTTGACCGGCCTGAAATCAAGGCTGTCCCAACGATTGATCAAGGTGTTGCGGACCCTGTAACGGTCAGTGCGTTGGTCGACAAGATTACGCACGCCGATTTACCAGTGATTCTAGCCGGCATGCGGGCCTCAGCCAGTGACGTGACAACCGCGATTCGTGAATTGCTAGGTCACGCTGAGATTCCTGTGGTTGAGACGTTCCAGGGTGCCGGTGTCGTGTCACGTGGCTTGGTTCGTAACTACTTTGGCCGAGTTGGTCTCTTCAGAAATCAAATCGGAGACAATCTTCTAAAGAAGAGTGACTTAGTGATCACGGTGGGTTACGACCCTGTGGAATATGAAGCCCGAATCTGGAATGCCGATCGGACTGGCGAAGTGGTTAGTCTCGATAGTGTGGTCCCTGAAATTACGACCGATTATCAACCAGAATTAGTGATCCATGCTGATATTGCCAAGACCCTGCATGCTTTGGGCCAAGCTTTACCAACTGATTGGGCTTTATCTTCTGATGTTCAGGCAGACTTGACCGATTTGGGTGACATGTTAGCTGCTCAGGCAGAAGCGCCAACCCCAGACGATGCGCATGGAATTCACCCACTAGCCATTATTCAAGCTTTGCAGGCCCAAGTTAATGACGAGACAACGGTAACGGTAGACGTCGGTAGTTTCTACATTTGGATGGCCCGTTACTTCCGGAGCTACCAACCACGACACCTGTTATTCAGTAACGGGATGCAGACGTTGGGCGTCGCCTTTCCATGGGCGATTGCAGCTGCACTCGAGCGACCTGGTCAACCGATCGTTTCCGTTGCCGGTGATGGTGGTTTCCTGTTCTCGAGCCAAGAACTTGAGACGGCCGTGCGGCTAAACTTGCCAATCGTTCAGATTATCTGGGCCGATGGCTACTATGACATGGTGCGGTTCCAAGAGATTGCCAAATACGGTCATGATGCCGCAGTCAGCTTTGGCCCCGTGGATTACGTGAAGTATGCCGAAAGCTTTGGGGCTACCGGCTTACGTGTGGATCATGCGGCCGATCTGGCAAGTACCTTGAGTGCGGCCTTTACGACGGCTGCTAACGGACCAGTCGTCGTTGAAATTCCAGTGGACTACCGCGATAATTTACAATTAAAGTCCTTATTACTCGAAGATGTCTTAAGCTAAAAGGAAGTCATGATGATGAAGACAACAACCTTATATCAACACGGAACACTGGCCTTATTAGTGCCAGGCTTGCTGACGGGAACGTTACCCATGAGCACTTTACTGGCCCACGGTGATACCGGAATTGGAACTGGTGAGGGGTTAGACGGCGAGCTAATTATTTTAGATGGCAAGCCTTATCAAGTTAATAGTGCAGGGCAGGTGACCGTGGTGGGTGACGACTTTACGTTACCATTTGCCAATAGCCACTTCGCTGATTATCGGCCACTAGTCACGGTGGAAAATGCCACACGTGAGGAACTCCATGACCAAGTACTGGCTCTGACGCATGGTGCTAACACCTTCTTCTCAATTATGGTCACCGGAACCTTTACGGATGTGAAGACCCGGGCGGTGGCTAAGTCTAGTCGGCCATTCAAATCTTTGGCAGAGACGGCTGAGAACCAGAGTATCTTCACTCGTGACACCGTGAAGGGGACCTTGCTGGGCTACTATTCCCCACAGATCTTTGACGGTGTCGCAGTCGGGGGGTACCACGACCACTTTTTGGATGATGACCACACCTTTGGGGGGCATCTCCTGGGTTGCGGCCGGGTGACCGGAGAGGTTCAGATTCAGATTTTCGACACCCTGGAACAACACTTGCCCGTTGCCGATCCGGATTATCAGCAACATGATTTTTCACAAGATGATATCATGGGCGATCTGCATCAGGCCGAAGGTTAATCCTACAGATAGACAAGTCAAAACTCGCCATCCACTCTGGACGGCGAGTTTTTATTTACAGTGAATGAGGTTGAGCACCAGCGGTCGTTACGGGGATGTTTCAGCCACCAGTTACTGATCAACAGGGGTGTCCAGTAACCTCAAGACAAAAAGGGACTACTAACTCATAGGTTAGCAGTCCCTTTAGAAAGTCAAACTTAAAAGCTATTCGGAACGTAAAGCCGTCGCGGCGTCCTTCTTCGCAGCCATTCTTGCTGGGATGTGGCCACCCAACATGGTCAGGACAGTACTGATGATAATCAGGACAATTCCGTGAACCGGATTGAGGTGAGCGACGTTGCTCAGATCGGTAATGTTTTTCAGAACGACGTTAATTGGGAACGTCAGGAGCCAGGCAATGACGACGCCCAAGACCCCGGAGCCAACCCCGAGAATGAACGTTTCGGCATCAAAGACACGGGTGATATCTTTCTTTCGAGCCCCTAAGGCCTTCAGAATTCCGATTTCCTTAGTCCGTTCGAGAACTGACGTGTAGGTAATGATGGCAATCATAATCATACTGGTTACCAACGAGATACCGGCGAAGGCGACTAGAACGTAGGTAATTGCGTCCATCAAGCCACCGGTCAAGTCAGAAACGGTTCCGGCCATATCGGTGTAGATGACCTTGTCTGACTTAGACTTACCCTTGTTATACTTATCGAGGTAAGAGAGTACCTTGTCCTTGTTTTTAAAGGTATTCGGGTAGATTAAGATGCTAGCTGGGGTAGTGGATCCACCAAGGTAGCTGACCAGGGACTTCTTTGTAGTGCTGTCGACACTTTGGCCGGTCATCACGTTGTCACTGGCCTTCTTTTGGGCCTTCACAATTTTGGAATCCTTGTTCTTCTGAATGATGCCTTGCGTAAGCTTGTCGCTGTAAGCAATCCCGGAAGCCAGAACATTTTCGGAAGACTTGGACTTCACCTTCACGATTCCGGCAACCTTCAGCGTGGTGTTATTGCTGTTGTTGTACAGCGAGTTCGTGGCCTTGTTTGGCATGTAATTGCCAGTAGGAAGACTCTGGTAGTAGTCGTTGTTGTTCACAACTTTAATTGAGGTACCAACGATCTTATTGTAGCTGAACTTTTGGTTGGCCTTCACTGAATACCCGAGGTTCTTCAGGGCATTGATGTTGGTCGAACCATCCCGATCGACGATCAGGATGACGTCAGTGGCCTTCTGGGGGTAGTTCCCTGAAACGAGCTTGTAGTGTTTCTTCAGGAAGTTTAGGCCGCCGTCATTGGCACTTGGGTAAACAGAACCGCCGACCCCAGTTGAAGCTGACATGGCTGCCTGCATGGCACCGGAGTTATTATTGCTGTCGGCGTTGGAGAAAGAAACCGTCTTGGTCTTGCCATCAACTTGCCGCAGGAGGTTCATCCCAGTGGAGTAGGTGTAGGTCACGTTCTTGCTTAACTTGGGATCGAGTTTTTTAACATAGTTTAAGTAATCCTTGGTAAGCTTGTTCGTATGAGTCGCCTTGTCTTGGTCACTGACCTTAGCTGTGACTTGCTTGGCGTTAGATGACTTGACCTTGTCATTGCTATTCTGGGCACCCGTGGTACTCGTTGCTGTTTGTGAAATGGTAACAGGAAACTGGGCTAGCGTGTTGGCTTGCGTTTTGTTGATTTGTGTTTGGAAACCATTGGACAATGCTAAGACTACGGCGATACCGATGATCCCAATACTGGAGGCGAAGGCCGTTAGTGCGGTCCGTCCCTTCTTGGTCCGAATGTTGTTAAAGGATAACTTTAAGGCCGTCCAGAAAGTCATCTTGGTCTTCTTTAATTTAAATTGTTCGGCATCGGCATGGTCGTCGTAGGGATTCGAATCGTGTTGAATCTTCCCATCGGCAAATTCGATAATTCGGTCCGCGTACTGGTGAGCCAGGTCGGGGTTATGCGTGACCATGATCACCAGGCGTTCTGCAGAGAGTTCCTTGATCAACTGCATGATTTCTTCACTAGTCTCGGTATCGAGGGCTCCAGTGGGTTCGTCACACAAGAGAATTTCGGGTTCGTTGGCAATGGCCCGCGCGATAGCGACCCGTTGAAGTTGTCCTCCGGAAAGTTGGTTGGGTTTCTTGTTAATGTGTGGTGTCAAGCCAACTCGGTCGAGGGCCTTGCGCGCCTTTTCCTTCTTCTCGGCGTTTGGTACTCCACTCAGCGTCATTCCCATTTCCACATTATCGAGGATACTGAGGTGACTGATGATGTTATAGCTTTGGAAGATGAACCCGACGGAGTTGTTTCGGTAGGCATCCCAGTCGGAAGCGGAGAAGTCCTTGGTGGATTTTCCTTCAATGGCGAGATCTCCAGAGTCATAGATGTCCAGGCCGCCGATACCATTCAGCATCGTGGTCTTCCCGGAACCACTAGGTCCGAGAATGGCGACGAACTCTTGGGAACGAAAGGCGACAGAGACGTCATCGAGAGCTTTGGTGACGGAATCCCCTACGTAGTAATACTTTTTAATATGTTTGAGTTCCAGCATTCGAAATAATCCTTTCATTATCTGACTAGTGTTGGTGTTACAGGGCTTTTTCTGGTAAAATTGTCATTATTGCAACACCGTGTCTTATATCATAAAAATTGTGTTACCAATTGGCAACCGCCAATGTCGACAGAACTGTTGTGAATGCAACACATCTCAACGAGGTGTCGCAAACATGGCAGGCGCCTGGCTGACTATCGGCTATTACTTTACCAGACCAGCCGCCTAACGGCACGTAATCTCATTCGAGAGATTTCGTCATCGCTGGTGGCATCTGATTCTCAGCTACGGCTAGTTGGTTCAATCGTTTAGGAGGGTGAAGGATGGTTGGCGTTAAGAATAATCGACGCGCGCAGTATACCCAGCGTGTCATTAAGGAGACGGTCCTGTCGCTGCTAGAGAATCAGCCGATTACGGCCATCTCTGTGACGGCAGTCTGTGAGCTGGCAGACGTGAATCGCACGACCTTTTATCGTTACTATACGGATGTTTATGACTGCGTAGCTAGCATTGAGAAGGCCTTTGTGGCGTCCTTACAGCCATTTCAGGAGTCGACCCCTAGCAAGGCCCTAGAACACCTATTGACAGCCTTCTACCGGGATAAGAAGCTTAGTAACTTAGTCTTTGTGGAAGGGAAGACCAAGGTTCTGAATCGGATGCAGGAGCTGATGAACCAGAGCGGATCCCGACCACCAGAAATGACGGTTTATCAGGGTGCCTATATTGGTGCCGGCATTCAGAGCGTGTTGAAGACTTGGGTGAAGGGTGGCATGGTTGAATCTCCCCATGAAATGACGCAGATTATTATCGACACCATTTTAGCGCGCAACCTGGATAATCTACGTACGACCCCCTTATAAGGGAAGCAAATATTACATTTTGCCCGAAATACCGTGAAACAGTTGTCTTTTACCGCCGATTTATTTATCATGGTATCTGACTGTATGGAATTATAATGGAAGTTAGAATAAGTGAGGATCGCTTCATAATGAAAAAAATGATAATTCATGGCGGCCGACGTCTCTCCGGAGAAGTAACGATCGGCGGCGCTAAAAATAGTACCGTAGCTTTAATTCCGGCAGCAATTCTCGCTGATACACCGGTTCGTTTTGATATGGTGCCGGATATTCTGGATGTTCACAACTTAATGTTAATTTTGAAATCAATGAACGTGCACTCTACTTTTGAGGATGGCGTGTTGACCATCGATCCAACGGAAATCGTCGAAGCACCACTACCAAGCAAGGCTATTAAGAGCTTGCGCGCATCTTATTATTTTATGGGGTCCTTGTTGGGGCGGTTCCAACGGGCCACGCTAAGTTTCCCTGGTGGTGACAATATTGGCCCACGGCCGATTGACCAGCACATCAAGGCTTTCGAAGCCTTAGGTGCCAATGTGGAAGAAGAAGACGGAACTGTGCGGATCACCACCGGACCAACCGGATTGCATGGGGCCACGATTTTCCTCGACATGGTGTCTGTCGGAGCCACGATCAACTCCATCTTAGCAGCTGTAAAAGCCGTCGGGACGACGGTAATTGAAAATGCCGCTAAGGAACCAGAAATCATTGACATTGCCACCTTCTTGAACAATATGGGTGCGCGTGTCCGGGGTGCCGGTACCGATGTTATCCGGATCGAAGGGGTGCCAACGTTGCGGGCAATGAATACCCACACGATTATCCCTGACCGGATTGAAGCCGGGACTTATCTGTCAATGGCTGCGGCCGTTGGAGATGGCATCACGATTAAGAACGTGATTCCAGAACACTTGGAGGCCTTTACGGCCAAGATGATCGAAATGGGTGTGCCGTTAGAGATTAACGAAGACAGCATCTATGTGCCCCATACCGATAATTTAAAACCAATTAAGATTAAAACAATGCCATTCCCAGGCTTCGCTACGGATCTTCAGCAACCCCTAACACCGCTGTTGTTCCGGGCTTCCGGGAGTAGCGTGGTGATCGATACGATCTATCCCAAGCGCATCAAGCACATCTCTGAATTGCGGAAGATGGGCGCTAGCATTCGCTCGGAGGACGATACCATTGTGGTCGATCCGTCAACGGAACTGGTGGGGAGCGAAGTTCAGGCTGGAGAAATCCGGGCTGGAGCCGCACTAGTTATTGCCGGTTTGATGGCCGAGGGGGATACCGTGATTACCCATGCCGATAACATCTTACGGGGCTATGACCGGATTGCCGGGAAGCTCACCGCATTAAATGCGGATGTTGAAATTGTTGGCGACGCCAGTTTGGTGGAAAACGGCCAAGATTAGTCATTGATGAGTATCGAAATTCATGGTATAATTCAACGGTTGACGATTAAATCAATCTCTGGTTCAGTCAATGGACCAGGGCAAAGGAGCGAAATACATTATGAAGCAAGGAATTCATCCAGATTACCATGAAGTTGTCTTCCAAGACTCAAGTACTGGTTTCAAGTTCTTGTCTGGTTCGACTGCAACTTCTGACGAAACGGTTGAATGGGAAGATGGCAACACTTACCCATTGATCCGTGTCGAAATTTCTTCAGATTCACACCCATTCTACACTGGTAAGCAAAAGTTTACTCAGGCCGATGGTGCCGTGGACCGTTTCAACAAGAAGTATGGTTTATCAAACGACTAATTATAAAAAATATGATTTGTCGCCGGTGGCAGTTACTGTCGCCGGTTTTTTTGTGTCCTTTTTTAGGTGATAAGTGTACTGAAAGATGAGGGCACCACATTCTGTGGGGTGTGGCGCGCTAGACAGGCATCTTGGAAGTGTCTTGAGAAATTAGAAAAACGATAGAATTCGTTTAGACCATGTATCATAAGACACTTATGAAGGGCTTTCATGACTACAAAGATCGAAATATGTTTGTCAAATAAACAAACATAATCACTGGTAAAACAGTGGCTGAGCTTGATTGTTAAATCTATATTCCCCATAAAGATTCAGGTCGTTGATTATTTCTCACGTTTTGACTATACTGGATAGTAACAGGACAACTTTTGCATTAATAACGAGGATCTATTCGCTGGTAGGTTGTTATTTGGTCATATCTTGAGGAGGGACCAATGATGAAAGACTTTGAGCGTAAGACACATTATAAGATGTACAAGTCACATAAGGGCTGGCTGATTGCGGGGGTTACCGTCGCAAGTTTGACAGTGGGGATGATTGCTGGACCACAGGCAACACAGAATGCGAAGGCGGCTGATGATACGCCAGTAGCAGGAGCTGTTGATCAAAACCAGTCAACGCGTGACCAATCAAAGGTTTCTTTGAAGAAAACGGTTGCGTCCGCAGCGCCAGAGACGCCAGTAGCCGAGAAGTCGCCGGCCTCAGTGAACCCAGCACCTCAAAATGACGGGACTGATCCTCAAAACTTAGATCCTACTGATAAGGTTGAGAAAAAGTCCGATGTTAGTGAGCCAGCCCCTGAAGTGGAAAGTTTAGAAGAGACCCCAGAAGAGACTCAGACTGCCCCGAAGACGAACGTGCAGACTGGGATCGTGGTTAAAGATCCAACGACTTTGACTGATCCAGTGACGGGACAATCAGCCTTTAATGTCAGCAAGACGGATCACCTACAATATACATATGACCACTCCGAAGCCAATGGCCTGAATTCGGATCTCCGGGTCAAGGATGGCTACAGTGCCACCTATCAAGTGCCAACTGGTTACGGCTACTGGTTGGGAGAGACATATGCGACTAATATTGCGCAGGATGCCAAGGGGATGGATGTCAATTCACCTCTTCAGTTTACTGATGGGACGCACCCGTTGTATATTGACGAATGGATGCCAGATAATGCCTTACAGAACTTTTTGTGGCTTAGCAACTTTTCAAAGACCTACGCGACGATTGCCGATTTCCGCGCCAACTTTACCAAGGCTGACTTGGCTACCGTTACGAACATTACGGCGAACGAAAAGTTAATGTCCCAAAATTATGATCGTCAAACGCCTACTGTCTACTATCAGGCGATGATGGCCATGTATACGTTGGAAGGCATGCAGAATGCGACGAATCTTCAAGTGCTGGATCTTTATCCAGATGTCTTGCTGAATCAAGCCTATTTTGGAACGGCAGTTAAAAACGGAAACTTATGGGATATTCGTGCGCTTAGCGGGTTAACGAAATTACAAAAAGTGGCGTTGACTGCATTTTCGATTAATGATATCTCAGCCCTTGGGAATAAGGATACGTTGACGTCTGTCGACTTGCCCTATAACCAAATTACGGACATCTCGCCGCTTGCAACTGATAAGAATGTCAATATTAAACAGGTGGGACTCGCGTATCAACATGTGCTGTTAGCCCCCATTACGATTAGCTCTCAGTTAGCCAAGGGGGAAGCTGTCACGGCCGATGGTCTGCTGACGTATACGACGCCATCATTTATCATTAAAGACCTGACGTCTAGCAATCTGCCAATTAAGGGATTTGATAATCCTGACAAAGTGCTGTATCCATCCTTGTATCCATCAAGTGCAGATACTGGAAATGTAAATGACAATACACTGTCTTGGTACAACTTACAGACAGATAGTACTAAGACAAACTATGGGAGTCTATCGACAATTTGGTCTGATCCCAACAGTTCTTTCGCAGGATATATCATTCAGCCTTATGACTTAGCTGAAAACATTAGTGATATCAATGTGAATATCCAACTGCTCCAAGCCGATGGACAGCAGCTCACGTTGGCGCCATCAACTTTAATTTCTGGGGAGATTGGGTCCGAGCTTAATATTGGCGCCAATCCAACCGTGATTAGCTTCTATCAGCAACAGATCGCCAAGGGCTATACTTTCTCTAACTTGATTCTAGACGGTACGGGTCTTTATTCCGATTATCTAGCTGGAAATGGGAAGGCCAATCGACAATCAAGTTTTACAACAACTTTGACGAAAGAGTCAAAGAACTGGACGCTTCTATTTTATAAGGACGTTTTACCTTGGAATCTATCAGTTATCTATGCAGTTCAGAATGCGGATGGCACCTTGACGCAGCTAACCGATCCGGACGGAAATCCACTGACGGATAGCCATAACGGAACGTCAGATGAACAATTGACCTTAAGCAGTTACCAAAAAGCCCTGCCTGATTATGTCTACACCGGTGCGAAGACTAGTGTGGATGGTAAGTCTTGGGCAGATATTAGTCAGGACACGAATGTGCCATTTGCTGGACCAAAGCAGACGTTGCTGATGGTCTATAAGCAAGCCGCACATGCCACCGTAACGGTGAAGGACGCCACAACTGGTAAGACGATTCAGGTTTTGGATGATCGGTCCAATCCGGAATTGAAAGGGGCTTTGGGAACGACGAGTACTTTCGATTCAGCGTCAGTAATCGCTCCCGCACTCGCCAAAGGGTATACTTTGGTCAGTGACACGACGAAGAATGCCGATGGCTCCAGTGCCATTACATTTACCAACGATCCCACGGTTAGCCTCAATTACACGATTACGTTGGCACATGCCTTTAAGACGGCTACCAAGGTGGTTCACGAGCAGATTAGCTATCAGAATAACCAACAACAGTCCGTGGCCGATCCAGTTGCTAAGACGATTTCCTTCGCTACAGTGACCGACCAAGTCACCAATGCCTCAACTACCTACTGGAAAGCAGACGCGACGGCCAAACCAGAATTGAGTGTGGCTGGGCAGCCAACTGATATCAGTTGGGTGACCTACAAGGACGGCGTTCCAGTGGCTTTTGACGCAGTGGTCAACCCAGTTGTTTCAGGGATGCACGTTACAGCAACGACGGATAGTGCCAATGATTTAACGCAGACTACGGCGCAGTCAGTTACACCTGAAAGTACTGATTTAGCCGTCGTTGTGACCTATGCCCCTAATGAAACGACTGGGGGGAATGGTGATGGTGGTAGTACAGTGACCCCACCAACGGTGCCAGATAAGCCAACAACAGGTGGCAATGGGGCACAGGCGACGCCAGGTAAGAAGCCTGGCCAGCCTGTAAAGCCAAATACTAATGGTCAAGAACCAATCAAGGCGCCAGATACGGTTGCTGGTGGTCAGGGTGCCCAGGTTCAGAATTTGGCGGCGGCCTCAAAGCAAGCACAGCGTACAGTATTACCGCAAACCAACGAGCAATCCACACATGGACTCGTGGTACTGGGGTTGACGCTATTGGGATTACTAGCTGGTTTATTCGGTTGGCGAAAACGGAAAATTTAACATCATCTTCAGAGGTAGATGGTGACATTAAAGACGAGTTTTAAAAAGAGTTACTGCAAGTTTGTAGGCGGACTTCTACTGACTTGTGGCAACTTTTTTCTATGGGTGACGTGTTCCAGATCAGGATCTGTGTGGTAGTCGTTACGGGCTGTCAAAAGCGAAGCAATCGGGCCGTTGAAGGGGGCGTAAAGTCTATTTTGCTTTGTTTTTGTCAGCAATTGCGGTAGAATTCGGTAACGAAGACTATGAATTGGGGAATGGAGTAATCATTATGGCAGAGAAAAAGCAGCAGCAACCGAAGAAGCATCGCTGGCGCTGGTTCTGGACAACGCTCTTTATCATCTTAATTATCATCTCACTCGGCTTAATCTTTAACGAACAGATCAAAAATTGGTTAATTTCTTCCTATCAACCGCAGATTACGAAGAAATCTGTGAAGAATAATGAGGGGAAGAAGGCATCGTACGATTTTAGCAAGGTCAAGTCGTTGGACTTTTCGACAGTCGCCAATGCCCGTTGGAACACTGCCAATATTCATGTAGTCGGCGAGATTTTGATGCCGCAATCTAAGATTCACTTGCCAATTGCAAAGGGTGTCAGCAATGAAGTCTTGGCACTGACCGCAGGAACAATGCGGGCCGACCAGAAGATGGGTGAAGGCAATTACCCGCTGGCAGGACACCACATGACCTCACAGACGATCCTTTTCAGTCCGCTTTATTGGAAGACGCGTGTTGGGCAGACAATCTATCTGACGAACGCTAAGAAGGTCTTTGTTTACAAGGTTAGTGTTCGAAAATTCATACCGGCGACTGACGTTCAGGTGGTTGACCAAACCAAGCAGAAGTTGGTGACGCTGATTACCTGTGATGCCACTGGTGCGAACCGGTTGATGATTCAGGGGAAATACGTGAAACAGATGGCGTACAAGGATGCACCGGTATCGGTTCAAAAGGGCTTTCACAGTGGCTTCAATAATAAAAATTAAAGAGACCAAGCACTTTTTACAAAAAATGTAAAAAGTGCTTTTTTTTCCGAAAAATGAGTTTGTGAAAGTTCATTATAATTGCTGCCTTGGGTGAAATCGGGAAATAGACGCTTTACAAGGATGCAAATGACATCTCTTGTTCATCCCATGTGAGGATTGTATAAGAAATCACAGTGTAAACCGTTATCCGGAATGCGGTTTCATAAAATGCAGCTTATAAGCGTTTCCTAAAACCGGAAAATGTCCCATTGCAAAATTTGCCTTAGTAACACTGATATAACGGCATTTACTTGCATTATTCATTCACCTCGTAAACGAAACATTAGACTATGTAACGGTTTCCAAGTAAATATTATTCCCCACACATCATTAATTGTGGACAGGGGTTGAGATTCATGCTAAGATACTATTTGTAATCAGCTGATATGACCTTTTGATTTGAACAAGCTTCATGTAGGTGTTCTGTTGTGATTGGCTTTAGGTTTGTGAGAACAGGATGTGTGGATGGACAGTGATGCAATTGAGAAAAACGGGATTGCTGGTACTGAGCCTACTCATCATCGGTTGGGTTTTCCCAACAGCTGCTCAGGCATCAACCCAGACCGGTGACGTTCAGCAGTCGACGTATTCAGTTACGTTAACCCCGCCAAGTTCTGGTGGGGATGGGGACTTGATTACCTCACCGAGTCACTCCCATAACAACTCCGGCGGTGCCGGAGCGACAGTGACTCAGACGGCTAATGGCTCCAGTCAACCAGTTTCAACCAGTCATGGTCTTACCGGCCGCTTGCCTCAGACTTCTGAGACCGGTCTTGGGTTAGGCGTTATGACGGGAATTATCTTAATGTTGTTGGTTTGGATAGGATTTTTAAAGACTAGAAAAAACAAAAAAATTAACTAAAGTTGAGGAGAAATTTATTATGACTAAGAAGACTTTACAATTACTTGCTACTGCAGCTATCGTTGCTGGATTTGGATTAAGTACGGTTACCGCTAATGCTGCTGAAACGGCAACTGATCCCAAATACACAACCGCAACAGTTGAACTGACCCCTGGGGACACGACGACTGGTGCCGGTGGGATTAAGTTACTTTCAGCGCCTGATGTTTCGTTTAGCGGTCAGCTCAATGGGGACACACAAACCTTTACGGGTGGTGTCTTTACCACTAATCCAGATTCTACTAACAAAGACGCAACTCCTGGTACGGTTACGGTTAATGATCCAGGTACTGCTTCTGGCTGGAATGTACAAGTTGCTTCCGCCGCTTTCGTCGGTAGCGATGGCAAGTCATCATTAAATGCAAGTGAAATGATGTTTGGTGCCCCAACGGTTTCCGCTGAGGATTCAGCTAACAAGGGGACGGTTACTGCCGGTAGTGCATTAAGTTTTGCATCAGCAGGTCAAACCAACCAAATGGTCTTCCATGCCGCAACTGGTGAAGGTGTCGGAACTTGGATGGCTAACTATGCGGCGAAGGATGCCAGCTTCAAGGTTGCTGCGGGTAACAAGGCTGATACGTACACGTCAAAGTTGACTTGGACGTTAACTAACACGCCAGCCTAAGGTGTCAATGACCCGTTGCCTTTAAGCAAAGGAGGGCTGTGTGGTGACTAAGACGCTCGCTTCAGTCGTGGCTGCCTTAGTGCTCGGCCCGAGCCTAGCATTTGCATCGCCACGGGAAGTCGCATCAGCCGCTGATCCATCCAAGACGTCGGCGTCGACAGTCCTAACGCCAGGTGATACGGATACCGACGTGAAGCCTGTTGATCCGGACAACCCGGATGGAAATTTCACCGGTGATCCTGAGGATCCAGATAATCCGGGAACTGGGTCAACTGGACCTCTGACTTTGGATTATGTCTCGAATATCAAGTTTAAGCAGGATGCTAGATTAACCGGTCGGCTCATTACAGCGACAGGTATGAATACCAAGGCCTTTGTCCAGATCAGTGATCGGCGTTACAACGGTCATGGGTGGAAACTCTATGTGACACCGAGCCTCATGGTTGGCCAGAAGGATCATTCGGTAATTTCTGCGGCATCGTTCACCTTAGGACGGTCAAAGTTTACGCCGCGTTATGCCGATACAGTGAGTGGCAAACCCACTGTGACTGTTGCTGGTGATCAAGAGTTGCCATTAGGTATTTCAGCATTGGTTGCTCAGGCTAAGAAGGATGCAGGTCTGGGGACCTGGATCATGCGACTGAACTATCAACCTAAATTATTAGCGCGTTTGTTTGTTAACGCGAACCAGGTAACCAAACAGCAACAATATGCTGGGGAGTTTTCTTGGCAGTTAACGGATACGCCATAAAACGAGTCTTAAAGAAAGCGGTGGCGACAGCCACCGCTTTCTTTGTTACAATGAACCTATTAACAATTGAATATGGAGGCCGAAATAATCATGAAAAAGTGGTTACGGTTATTAGTAGCAGTTGGGACGTTAGTTCTCACAGTTGGCGGATTGTCACAGGTCGCCCACGCTGAGAGCGTTGGGTATACAGTAAGTGCTATCTTGCCCAAAAATCAGGATGACAAGAAGGTCACTTACTTTGCCTTACGGGTAAAGCCCAACCAAAAGCAAAAATTAGGGGTTGTCATTACTAACACGGGGAAGAAGACCAAAGACTATCAAATTGGTGTTAATCAGGCGATCACTAATCCGAATGGGGTTGTCGATTATAGTCAGTCCAATCCTAAGCGTGATAGTACGCTGAAGGTAGGAATCAAGGATATTTTTGGGGATAAAACTCAGAAGGTCTCGGTACCGGCTAAGAGTAAAAAGACAGTTTACGTCACTTACAAGATGCCTGCCAAGAAAATTGATGGAATGATCTTAGGTGGTATCAACGTTAAGCAACTGACCTCAAACGACAGTTCCAAGGCCAAGAAGGGTGTTAGCATCAAGAATGCTTTCGCCTATGTGATTGGGGTTCGCTTGCGTGAAGATAGTGTTGACGTTGCCCCAGATATGGTATTGAACACAGTCAAGGTTGGCCAGTTCAATAAGTACAACCAAGTTGAGGCCAACTTGCAAAATCCACGCCCAGGTCTGATGAATCAGCTTCGCGTAAAGACTAAGGTGACCAAAGAAGGCAGTACCAAGGCTGTCTTGAGTAATGAAAAATCGAATCTTGCGATGGCTCCCAATAGTAACTTTGACTATGCCATTCCCTTTGGGGATACGCAGATGAAAGCGGGAACTTACACATTAACCCTCGATGCATACGCCAAGGGTGGCTATCACTGGCATTTTGTTAAGAACTTCAAATTGACTCAGAAACGAATTGGACAGCTTCAGAACAAGTACAATACGCCACAAAAAAAGAGTTATTTCTGGTGGTTCGTGGCTGGTGGTGTAATCATTCTGATCCTCATCGCGATCATTATTTACCTCTTGTGGAAGAATCGTCGCAAGGATGATGAAGATCAGAAGTAATCGTATGGTATGAAAGGCTGGGACGATGTCCTGGCTTTTTTATTTGGGGTGGTCTTCTTTAATTAGTCATTCGAAGTGAGTCGTGCCAATTCATTCACGGTTACTCGATGTGGCAGGACATAGGCAGACAAATTCGATCATTTTAAGATTTATAAAAAGAGAAAAACTGATTAATTATACATGGTCATCATTTTCTTCACACGCGTGGGATCGATTTCATTGTTGATTTGGCCGTTAAATTAAATTTAGGACATAATTATTAAGGTGTGCAATTGATGAATTATGCATTTTTGTACGTCCAGAAAGGGCCTACTTTACCGTCAGGGCAAACATTTGGGTTGAGTTTTGGGACTAAACGTCTTATAATTAGTTTTATTAATAGCAAAAGTAGTCAACGGGTATTTGCTTTTTAAGATCGAATGCTCGCGAGGTTAAAAGTATGATTTCAATCGGTTGCACGCTTCTCATCTTTCTTTGTTGAGAGTTAAGATTATTCAGTTAATTAACAGGTCGACCAGACTTATCATGCTGCATAAAGGCACCACATAAAGGACTATCAAGAACGAGACGACGATGACTAGTAGTTGCCGACTTTTTAGTGGTCAAAGGAGAGATGAACGTGAAGATTAAATCGATTTTGCTAGGTGGGCTGGCAGTTATGGTTGGGCTGGTCATGGGTGGTCGCCCATTGAGAGCGCAGGCTGTCAAAACGGCGACACAGTTGCTACCGACTGCGCCAAAAGGAATTGCAGTCAACAGTTACTTCACGACTGGAAATATTGCTGGGAATGCGGCCACACTTGGTGATACTAGCTTTGGAGCAGGGAAGGCAGTTATTTTAACGAGTGCTAATAACCAAGTTGGGGCTATTTGGACGACTGATGCTGCGAAAATGAATTTGAATGAAGATCAGACGGCTTCAATGTGGATGTATTTTGGTGATAATCGTGGAACCGTTGGTGGTGACGGGATGGCTTTCGTCATGCAAAATGATCCAGCTGGGGTCAATGCCATCGCCAAGAAGGGCGATGGCACACCCAGTACCGGGCAAACGCTGGGTGTTTGGGGGACGGATACGCGAACGGATACCGCAAAGCCTATTGATACGGATGCCATGGCCAAGCTGGCTATTCAAAACAGTTGGGCCGTGGAATTTGATACCCAAGCTAATAAGAATGCTTCTTTAGACAATACAAAAAGTGCCTTGACAACCCTTAAGGCTGGCAATGTGTCAGTCTTTGATCAAGGGATCTCTGGACCGCATATTGCGTCAAATTTCCCCGGAAAGGGGAGTAGTTACCAGAGCAATCTTGGGGCAACGGAATCAACGACAACGAATATGGGATCAGTTTTCTTCCCTAACTATGTGACGACAACATCAAATTACACGTATGCCACCTTAATTCACAAAAATATGTTACGAGAGGGCAATACCACCAAGTCTTTCACTTTTCTAGATAATGGGAATTGGCGCCATGTGACGATGAGGTGGAACAGTTCTACAGACGAGATGACCTATACTTATGATGATGAAGATCCTCAGGCGGGCGATGAGAATCCAGAGACAGGGCACCCAACGTATACAAGTGGTCCCATTAAGATTGATCCTCAGAAGGACTTAGGCGTGGGTTCCGACGGTCTGGTACGCTGGGGCTTTACAAGCTCAACGGGGACCAGAACGGAACCTAATATGGTAGTCTTTGATCAAGTTCCTGGGCTGGTGAATGGTAAGGCAGCCGCGACTTTGACGGACGCCTCACAGTCTGATAAGGTCATTGATCAGGATACAGACACGGTTAACGATGGTGACCGGATGTCCTTAAACTTCAATCTGAAGTACACGAGTGGCCGTGAGTCGTGGAAGGACATTGTCGCTAAGCTGAATTTACCCACGAATATTAGTTTTAAGAACGCTAAGATCAAGTACGCGAATGGTGATACTGATACTATTAGTGACTTAAAGACGGATGACTCAACCGGTCAAAGCCTGAGCAAGTCGCTTGAGAACCTAAATACGAAAAAAGATGGCGATACGGCACCAAATGCTTCTGCTGATATTACCTTGAATGGGGTAGCGGTATCTGGTGATGCTGACCAGACGACGGTTAAGGGGACGAGTAGCTCGTTTGAAGGATCGAACGCCATGATGAATGCTTCTGTCAGTGGGTTCATTGTTAAAAAGGCCACTGGCGCGATGACGATGGCCTTAACGGGTGATCACATTTCGGCTGATGGGTTACAAGGGAGCCAGTCATTGACTGCTGCTAAGGATGTTACGATTACGGGGCAGATTAAGTATCTAATTGGTAATGCCACTAACAATAATATTACCTTACACCCACAGATGAACGGGATTAATCTCCCCACGACCACGTTGAGTAATGACGATTCGCCCGGAGAATTTAGTTACACTATTCCAGCCTCAAGTCTTATTTCTGGACTAGCTGATGGCAATCAGCTCGAGATGTATGCTACTGATAACAATGGGGTTAACTCGGGGAATGATGTTAAATATACGATTACGTTAAAGGATGGGTCGTTGGACCTGATTGTTAACCCTAAGGCGACCTTTAATGTCGACCATCCACAGAATCTGACCGGATCCGCGGTGAGCTATCCCGCTGACAGTAGTTGGAATGTTCAAGTCAGCGATACGATAGGGACGGGTGATAAATGGACATTGACGGCAACCGCCGATCCGATTATTAGTCGGCTTCGGGGAACTTTGGACGGTGATCTGGTGTATGCCGGTGCCAATGGTGAGCAGAGTCTAACACAAGGCTCTGCCGTGATTGATACGCACACAACGGATTCTGATAATGATCAGGTCAATGTGACTGGTGGTTGGAACAGTAAGAATGGCGTGCTGTTAAAGGCAAATGCCGGTGCCATCCAGGGGTCTTATATGTCTACAGTTTACTGGTCTTTGGATAATACGCCAGCGACCAATTAACTGAAGTAGAAGAATGTTGAAAGCCAGCCGATGAGGGCTGGCTTTTTTTGTGTCATCGGCCATTGCTAGAAACTGAATGTAATGATTCTTATTGCTTCATCAAAGGGGGCGGCAACCAGGTCAAAGGTCAACCTTGATGTTCAAAAGGCGCGATTGAAGTTGCCTTCGGTATTCAGTCAGCATAATGACGAGAATGGACAATTAGGCAACCAGCAAATGTATTTAACACAGGAAGATGTCGTAAGCGCCCTCCTTATAAATACTGTTATATCGGGATTTTTACTGGTATTTACTGGCAACCATGTTATACTGTTTTAAAACAATACATACTGTTATTATTAAATCAGTTAAACTATAATTTTAATAATGATGGCGTTATCATCGTCGCGACTAGGAGGCGATGATGACAATTTCTCGAATGACTAGGGAGAGAAAGGGGTTAGAGATAGATGAAGGCGATCAGATTCGTCCTGATCAGTATTCTTTGGGGGTGTTTTCTTTGGGAACCAAGTATGTCCGCATTGGCTAGCAATACGGATGATTTGACGAATGCTTTGAGGACGACACCACAGGGGATTCGACTCAAAGATTACTTTGTGCCAGGGACGTCTTTAAACAATCACGCGGAGATTGTGGACAGTCAGAACGCAGCGGTGCAAGATACACAGGCGGTTAAAATCACTGATGGTAAGGGACAGGTTGGGAGTATTTGGTCAACAGACGATAACACTTTTCGGTTAGATGAACCCCAAACAGTCTCTATGTGGTTGTATTTTGGCGGGAGAGATTATGTGGATCCCAATATTGCCCAGACCGGAGATGGCATGGCATTTGTCTTACAGAATGATCCACGTGGTACGTCAGCAACAACTCGTCTGCCAGACAGTTTGCACCCAGGTGACACGCTTGGAGAGACACTGGGTGTCTGGGGAGCGGATACGGATCCTAAGGCTTCTGTTCCGGATAAGATAGCGGCCTCGGCGATTCAGAAGAGCTGGGCGATTGAATTTGATTCGTTCGTTAATAAGAGTAATACCTTTGAAATGGCTGGAAAGTGGGATTCGTTTGATGCCGACCAGGGCCTAGATTTCCCTCACATTGCCGCGAATTATCCTGGTAACACGAACAGCTACCAATCTAACGAAATTACACAAGATGTCTCGGATTTTTTTGGACACCTTTTGGGAGAGAAAGAAACGGCGTATTATACGTCCTTAAAACACAAGGGGCTGATCCAAGGAGATACCTTCCAATTTTTATCCAATCAAAAGTGGCACCATTTTACGCTGCATTACAATCCACAAGTTAATGGCGACACCAGTAAGGCACATATTACCTATGCATTCGATGATAAGGATCCTCAGACTGGTTCCGACAGTCATAAGAGAGAAGCGACTTTTGATCTCGATAAGTCTGAGATCGATAACGGCAAACATGAGGCACAATGGGGATTCACTGGTGCTACTGGTTCGCTATCAGAGAATAATCTCGTTGTTTTTGATCAAGTGCCAGATTTAGTAGATGTTTCGGCGGATACTCGTATGACAAACGTGACACAGAACACGAATGTTTCACAGACCAAGAAAGTTCGAGAGGGTGATCAAGTCAAACTTGATTATCATGTGCGATACCTAGGTGGTAAGACGAGCTGGCGTGATATTGTGGCGGATCTAAAGCTGCCTACCAACATTGACTTTTCATCTGGTCAGTTGACAGTGGCTAATGAACCTGAAGAGACTCAGATGTTTGATGTGTCAGATCTTGCACGCAATGAGTTGGTCCATTCGATTTCTACTAGCCTATCCGCCTCTTCATCAGAAGCCACGTTTACATTTCTGGGGAAGGTCAAGGACGGCACAGGGCATATTGATCCCGTCAAGAGTCAGTTCCATGGAAAAGAAGCGGTTGTCGAAACGGCGACTCCGGAATTCACCGTCGCACCAACACTTGACCTAAAGTTAACACTGCCCAGTAGCGTGACCGTGAGTCGGAATAAGGCGGCTTACATTACCGGAAGCGTGGCCATCGAGAATCCGGCTTGGAAAAACTCGGATATCCGTCTTCAAATGAACATTAATGGCCATTCTTTCGAACAGGTACTCCAAGACAAGGACGAGCGGGGGCAGTTCACGATTGGGGTCCCAGCATCGTTTATCACGAGAAAAACCAATAAGCTAACGATTACGGCTACGGGACCAGATCCCAGCCACAACTCACAGACAGAAACAGTCATGATTTATATTAGTGAGTTAACGTTTACCTCGGGAACACCACAGGTTACCTTTAAGGGAAACGTAACCGGATCCAAGCAGCAATTAGCGTCGACACAACCCCTTGACTTGATAGTCAAAGACACTCGAGGGAAGGGAAGCGGTTGGCATTTGGAGGCCGTGGCCAGCCAGCTTAAGCAAGACGATGGTCGATCGCTGGATGGCGATCTGCAATACCTTAAGGGGGGCCAACTGCTATCCTTGGCATCGGCACAAACAATTGCTAGTCATATCAATGACGGTGTGTCAACGACGACACATATCTCCTCAGAAAACAATCAAGGAGTCATCTTACGCCTGGGGAGTGAGGCTGTGGTGGGTAATTACACAGGCCAGATATCTTGGATGTTGATGAATACCCCCTAAAGCAAGTCAAACGAAGTTAAGAGAAGAAACTTATACAGGGGCAAAAGTGACCAAAAAAGGCGGCCGACTCTGCGTAATGGTGATAACCGACTAATCCAGGACGAAGATTAGACAGTTATCACCATTAAAACGCATGAGTTAGCCGCCCTTAGGCCTAGGCTAGTGCATCCAACCATGCTGGAAGTGCGGTAGCCAGTTCCTGATAAGTTAATTCGAATTTATGGGTATACCAAGGGTCATCAATGGCTTCGCCTTGGCGATTAGGAAATATGTCTAAACAGAGTTTAACTTTGGCTTGGTCGGCCGCAGTGGGCGCTAAACGTTGTAAGTTCGCAACGTTAGCATGATCCATAGTAATAATTGTATCAGCCCATGCAAAGTCTGCTGCTGTGATTGGGCGGGAACGATGCTCACTGGCGTTCAATCCGTGTGCTCGCATCACAGCTTGCGCACCAGGATGTGGCGGATTTCCCTCTTCTTCGGCACTTGTTGCGACAGAGGCGACACTGAATGATTGGGTAAGGTGTCGCTGCTTTAAGAGATCGTTAAAAATGGCCTCAGCCATGGGAGACCGACAGATGTTACCAAGGCAAACAAACAGAATGTGTTGCATGAGAAACCTCCTAATTATTGGTTAAGGCAGACGGACATACTGGTCTCTGCCAGAACCATTTGTTATGATGAGTTTACCAGAAACTAGATAAGGAGTGATTAGAATGGGTTGGATAATTTTAATTGTTGTCGTTGCAATTTTAGCGATTTGGTATGTGAGTGCCTACAACGGACTCATTAAGACCCGAACCTACGTCCAAGAGTCGTGGAGTCAAATTGACGTTCAACTAAAGCGACGGAATGATTTAATTCCGAACCTGGTTTCAACGACCAAGGGCTATGCAAACTATGAACAAGGAACCTTGAAGAAGGTTGTTGCGTTACGGAACCAGTTAACAGCAATTCCCGCAGATGACCATCAAAAGACAATGGCCGTTTCTAACGAGCTGTCGACGACGTTGCGGTCGCTATTTGCCTTGTCCGAAAATTATCCGGATTTGAAGGCCAACACGCAATTCACAAACTTAATGGAAGAATTGACGAATACTGAAAACAAGATTGCCTATTCACGCCAACTGTACAACAGTTCCGTCGCTAGCATGACTGTGAAAATTCAATCCTTCCCAAGTAACATTGTTGCCAAGATTCATAACTTCCAAGGAAGTGAGTATCTTCAGGTTCCTGAGGAAGAGAAAACGACACCTAAGGTTAACTTTGATGATTTCAAATAACAGGTAAGTAGGCGATAACATGCTGTATGAACAAATTGCCAGTAACAAGCGGCGAACGGGCTACGTCATGTTCGGATTTGGCCTCCTCGTCTTGGCACTTGGGGCAGCTTTGGGTGACGTCTTTTGGTCGAATTGGGTTTCCGGGACGATTATTGCTGCCGTGGTTGCTGGGGTTTACATGGCGATCATGATTAGCCAATCGACCAACGTGGTGATGAGCATGAACCATGCCAAGGAGATTACAAGCGTTGATCAGGCGCCACAATTGTGGCACATGATTGAAGACATGGCATTGGTGGGGAAAGTCCCGATGCCACGAGTCTTTATTATTGATGACCCTAGTCCCAATGCCTTCGCTACCGGGAATGATCCGGCACATGCTGCCGTGGCCGTGACCACGGGAATTATGGATCGACTTGATCGTGAGGAACTAGAAGGCGTGATCGGCCATGAGATTTCTCACGTGCGGAATTACGATATCCGGCTACAAACCATTGCCCTCGCCCTCTCTTCTGCCATTGGGCTCCTCGTCAGCTTTGCTAACAATTGGTTTTGGTGGGGAGGCAGTCGTCGACGTAGCGATGACCGAGACTCTGGTGGAAACATCATCGGCCTTGTCATTTCGATCCTCTTGATTATCTTGGCACCATTGGCCGCTAGTATCGCGCAGATGGCCTTGTCTCGTAATCGGGAGTATTTGGCTGATGCCTCAAGCGTCGCGCTCACACGGAATCCGCAGGGCCTCATCAGTGCATTGCGCAAGATTGATGACAGTCAACCCATGCGTGCCGCTGATCCGAACAGTTCGGCGCTATATATTGGCGATCCATTTAAGAACAAGAAGAAAATGGGGGACTTGTTTGCCACCCATCCCCCAATTGCTGATCGAATTGCACGCCTCGAAAAAATGTAAAAAATAGTCGCGGCTAATTGACCGTTTCGTAGTACAATTAACATGAGACCAGGGGAAGAGTGTAAGTGTATGCGCGGAAATTTCATCTATTTAAATTTAGAACCCGTCACGAATATGATTTATTCGTTGGGAATATCACCGGCTGATTTTTTGAATGGCGTTCCAGCTATTCCGGATCAGCTCCTTTTGCTTAGTGCAGAAGCCGATAATGATACTGAAATTAACCCGCATACGCGCTTTTTGACTCTAATCGGACAGACTCAGATTCGGCGTTATTTGTTGGGCAAGCACGATCGCCCCGTGAAGTGGCTTGATTACACCCATGGAGATGACCTGGATTTTCTCTTACCTAACGAGATTGCCGAATTACTTTATTTAGCGCACATGGACACGCACATTCGGACACCGTTCTATGCAAAGTTACAGAATGATTATGCCTATCTGTCACTTCGAGACGGTTTTTACAAGATTTATTATCGTCACCTCAATAGTTTTGACCATATTTTAGAAGTCAGCATCAAACGTCATTTGCGGGCAATGCATAATAATCGTTGGGTTTTTGCCCGGCCGTTAGCCATTAGCGATGTGCCACATGAAATTTTGTTGCAACTGATTCAGGGGCTAGCGGATGGTATGATTATCGCGTTTGACCAATTGGTTGAACGCCATCGAATCTATGTCATTCCGATCAGAGCGATTACCCATCCCGAGCGACAGGGAACCTGGTATTCACAAGAAGAAGTTTATGCTGATTCCCGTGAAGTGGCTAGTCTACGTTACGATCTAGCTACCCGAGAATGGGCGCTTAGTATCCATGATAATCAGGTCTTTAGCGATGTGATGGATTTAATCTAACCGTGAGTAAACCACTGGGACGTCAGGTTGCCAGTGGTTTTTGTTTAGCAGGTTGAGCAAGGCCCTGGTGATCCATGGTATAATAAAATTCAGAATTTTAATAATAGGAATAATGAGGCGGCTGACGACCCCTCAAAACTAAAGCGGGAATGAATCGACTGTTCCCGGAATATAGGAGCCTTAATAACATGAAGATGCAGCTTGCTGAAATTGCTCATGCAGTGGGAGCAATCAATGATTATAAAGAATGGGAAAATGTGAGCGTCACGAGTGTGGCGTTTGATAGTCGTCATCTCCAGCCAGGGGGGCTCTTTATTCCCCTGACGGGTGAAAAGGATGGTCATCAATTCGTTCAGTCGGCCATTGACCATGGTGCGGTTGCAACCCTGTGGGCGCGTGACTTAGCGACGGCACCAACTAATTTTCCAATCATTCAGGTTGCGGATTCATTGAAGGCCTTACAAGCATTGGCTCAATATTATCTAATGAAGATTAATCCACGAGTTGTAGCCATTACTGGTAGTAACGGGAAGACGACGACCAAGGACATGGTTGCCAGTATTTTAGCAACTCAGTTCAATGTCACCAAGACCCACGCTAATTTTAATAATGAGATTGGAGTGCCAATGACGGTACTTTCCATGGAACCCAATACTGAGATGTTAGTGGTTGAGATGGGGATGGATCGTCCCGGTCAGCTTGACTTTCTCAGCAAGCTTGTGTCCCCCGATCTGGCGATTATTACGATGATTGGTGAAGCACACATCGAATTCTTCGGAACTCGTGATAAGATTGCGGATGCAAAAATGGAGATCACCCACGGATTGAGTGACGACGGCGCCTTGGTCTACAATGGGGATGAACCGTTGCTGCGTGATCGCGTGACCGATCTGACCCAAAGCCAGGTTACCTTTGGGCAGGGAGAGGATAATGATCTCTTTGCTACCAACGTGGCGGGAACATCGACTGCAACGACCTTTACGACTAATGAATGGCCAGATACGACCTTCACGATTCCTATGATTGGAACCTACAATGTTAATAATGCTTTAGCTGCGTTGGCAGTCGCCAAGGTTTATCGAATTCGCCCTGAGAATGCCCAGAAGGGGCTGGCCAATGTCACGCTGACCGAGAATCGGGCAGAATGGCTTAAAGGGAGCAATGGCGAGGATATCTTGAGTGATGTCTACAATTCCAATCCTACGGCGGTTAAACAGGTTCTGGCTGCCTTCTCGAAGACGCCAGTTACCGGCCGAAGAGTCGTGGTTCTGGGAGACATGCTCGAGTTGGGTGATCAGTCCGATGCTATGCACGCCGGATTAGCGGCTGCCGTCGATCCACAAGCGATCAGTCATGTTTACTTGGTGGGCCCTCACATGGTGGCCTTGCAGGAGCAGTTGGCACAGCGTTATCCCAATCTAGCTGTGACCCATTTTGCTGCGGATGACCTGGCATCGCTTTCAAAACATCTTCAGGGATCGTTAACGGCTGCCGATCAGATTTTATTAAAGGGGTCCCATGGGATTCATTTAGAGCAAGTGTTAGCGGCCTTACAGGATCCGGTTCAAGAATAAGTTAACAACGAGGCAACTTCCATGAGTCGTGGGAGTTGCTTATTTTGTAGGCACGATGTATGATGGTTTAGTTGCTTATTTGAAGAAACGAACTTACTCCGCTCTAGCCAATCGTAAATCGCACCATGGAAAACGGATTTTTTCCAAGATCTACGAGGCACTGGGGCGATGTACCCATTAGGAGGAAATTATTTTTGAAGTTTAAAGAACTGGGTCTTTCTGAAGACCTACTGAAGGCTGTTACGACAGCAGGTTATGAAGAAGCGACCCCAATTCAAGCCGAGACAATCCCCATGGTTTTGGCGGGTCAAGACGTTATTGGACAAGCTCAAACCGGGACAGGGAAGACTGCGGCATTTGCCTTACCAATCTTAGAGAAGATCGATAAGAACAATCCAAATGTTCAAGCACTGGTTGTATCCCCAACACGGGAATTAGCCATTCAAACCCAAGAAGAAATTTATAAATTAGGTCGTAACGAACGGGCAAACGTCCAGGTCGTTTACGGTGGGGCGGACATTCGTCGCCAAATTAAATCCCTGAAGAATCACCCACAAGTTATTGTTGGGACGCCAGGTCGGTTACTCGACCACATTCGGCGTCGAACTTTGAAGCTGGACCACGTTCAAATGTTAGTTCTCGATGAAGCCGATGAAATGTTAAACATGGGTTTCTTGGACGATATTGAGGACATCATCAAACAATTGCCAGAAGCGCGTCAAACGATGCTCTTCTCCGCAACGATGCCACCTGAAATCAAGCGGGTCGGGGTCCAATTCATGAAGGAACCTAAGCATGTGAAGATTAAGGCGAAGGAATTAACGACCGATTTGATCGATCAATTCTACGTTCGTGCTCGTGACTTTGAAAAATTCGATGTTATGACGCGTTTCTTCGATGTTCAGTCACCAGACTTGACCATCGTGTTCACTCGGACTAAGCGTCGGGTGGATGAAATCTCTAATGGCCTGCAAGCCCGGGGTTACAATGCTGCCGGAATTCATGGTGACCTGACGCAAAAGCGTCGGACACAAATCATGAACCAATTCCGTCATGGTAAGTTAGATATTTTGGTTGCAACTGATGTTGCCGCTCGTGGTATCGATATTAACGATGTGACCCACGTGTACAACTATGATATTCCACAAGATCCAGATAGTTACGTTCACCGTGTCGGCCGTACCGGTCGTGCCGGGAAGCATGGGGTTTCTATGACCTTTGTGACACCTAACGAAATGGACTACCTGCGTGAAATCGAAAAGTTGACGAAGGTGCGCATGCTTCCATTGAAGCCACCTTCGGATGAAGAAGCCTTGGTTAGCCAATTAGGTGCCGCTAAAGATAAGGTTACTGATCTTGTTAACAAGACGGATACCGAAAAGTTTGCTAAGACGGCTGAAGCTCTCTTGAATGAATTTGATGCTGAAGACTTGGTTGCAGCGTTGTTAAACGATTTGACCAAGGATGACAGTAGTCAGGTTCCAGTTAAGATTACGCCAGAACGGCCATTGCCTAAACGTGGTGGCAAGCGTCACGGCGGTGGGGGTTACCATCGTGGTGGCGGTAACCATCGTCGTAACGGAAATGGTGGCGGCTATCGTCAACGTCAAGACCGTCGTGGTGGCGATCGTGACCGTCACGGTTCTCGTAGCCATGACTCACGTAATCATGGTGGCGGCGACCGCAACCGACACAGCAACAATGGTGGTCGGCGTTCCGAAGGTGGACGTGGGTTTACCATTCGGAAAAAAGACTAATTAAAACAGATAATTGATTAGAAGGAAGCGTTACACGACTGGGCAGGTCGGGTGACGCTTTTTTTCGTTATTTGAGATTTAGATTTTCTTAATAGTTGGTAGATAAAGCTGATAATAGGCGGTTGTAAACGATCAATCATTTATACAATAGGGTTATTTAGTTATCAGATTCATAATTGCAGTTGTATTAGTTTACTTTGTGTGATATTATAAACTTATCGAAACGATATGAAATAAATTATCGAAAAATGTCACTCACAAGACTACGGAGGTTTTCATCTATGGCAAATCACTTCGACTTACACGCTGCACTAATGCTCGCCGCTAAGCCAGGTCCCTTTGTCACCTTGATCTTACCCATCACGGGCGTTCCCGCGGCTGACCGGACCCAGTTCAATAGTTTACTCTCGGCTGGAAAAAAACAGTTACTGGCAGTCGCCCCTAATCGTGGATGGTCAGCCTACGAGAGTGCATTTGAACCCTACAAACATGGATCACTAACTAATGGTGGTGCCCAGGGACTCGTAATTATGGCGGGCGCCACGGATAGTTATCATTATTGGTTACACACGGCGGTTGAACCGACCGTCACGGTAACTATCCGGCCAAACGTGTTGCCAATTTTGGAATCACGGGACGTGACTGGGGACTATGATCTCTTACTACTCAACGGGGAAGGATTTGAGTTCGCACAAGTTCGGGGCGGCCGCGCAGAGTTAGTGAACTTACCGGTGGACGCACCGGTAACATTGAAGCAGGCGTTGGGCAGTGAGTTGCGTGACAGTGGTCGTTGGCAACGGTCCGCTGGCGCTGGGACACATTATAGTGGTACTGGGTCTGTCGATGCGGGGAAGGCCGCTGATCAGCGAAATTACTTCATGGCCGTAGATAACTATGTGAGCCAACATTTCTCAAATGTGGACCAGGTGCCCCTGATTCTGGTAGCGGGGGCTGCCGACCAAGGGAACTTCCGGAAGCTCTCCCAGAATGTCTACTTGGACCCGATGATTCGTCTGGTTCAGGGAACCAATCTGGCGGCAGCCAACCAATCCCTGACAGAACTAACGGTGAAGGTAAGTGTCTTGCGTCATGAGCAGGCAACTCAGATCCGTCAGGATGCCTACGCCAAGGCCCGGTCGCGTGAACGGGTGGTTCAGGACGTTGGGGCATTAGCGACGGCGGCGGTTCAGGGCCAACTAGGGACTCTGTGGCTACAGGCTGGCGCTAATCATTCCGGTCACCTGCTGGAGACAGGTGAGGTGACGACTGCCACGGCATTGAGTCGACAGAACAATTTGTACAATGATTTAGCCCTATTGGTGGCTAAACAAGGTGGCAAGGTACAAGTTCTGCCAGCAGATGAAATGCCGACTCGAGGTATTGTCGCCGCCCAGTTACGGTTCCGTGAGGCCGTTGTGAGCTAGTGATTGTTTGGAGGACTAGTTCACAGAGTGTGAAGAAAGGATGGCTGAGGCCATTCTTTTTTCTTTGGATGATTTTTGAAGATGATGAAGTTGATGATAGTCCTGTAAAGACTAACCGGATCCCTTCAAGTCCAGTTGTTTAGAAGACTTTAATAATAAAGAGGCGAAATAAGTACATATAAAAATAGTTATGCAAAGCCATAGACTTATCTATCGGCCAGGATTATAATTTAGCCAGATGACTAGCAATGTTACACTTTTAAAAGAGGGTTAATCACATGACAAAAAAGTTGAGGATGACATCAAAACAAAAGTTGACGACTTTAGCGGTTTTAGGCGCTGTTGCTGGGATGGGATTACAAGTTGATACAGTCCATGCGGCTACAACAGTTCCAGTGAACGACGGTGAAAATAGCGGTACCGGAACCAGTACCACGGCAAATGATACGACAACTAAGCAGGCCACGATTACGACTGGGACGCCGAAACCTGTGGTTAGCGATACTAGCACCGAGAAAGCAAAACCAGAAGAGACGACCATCAAGCAGACGGTGACCGAACCTGAAAAGACGAAGGAAACACCCCAGGTAACGCCAACAGTCACGACTGATGAGTCATCTGTTAATGAGGACCCAGTGACAGTCAAAAAAACAGATACAACAGGTTCTGAGACTGGGCAAGCGACTGCTAGCAAAAATAACCTCAGACTAGGGGCAATGTCACGTGCCAATCTTCTCCGGGCTGATGCAGCACCAACGATCAAGGCGTCAGGTGACAATGGAACAGCTCACTGGGTCGAAGACGCGGACGGTGTGGTAACCATTACAGGTGGAAAATTGACGGACAAGATGTATTTCTTTGACAGCGCTACCAAATTAATCTTTGATGGGAGTCTGGGGAAGATTGTTCTACCGTCCTTCAGTAATGATTTCTTTCAACATTGGTCAAATTTGACCGAGATCGATGGTTGGGAGAACGTCGATGCTTCAAATGTGACCGATATGTCGCATATGTTTAGCCAGGATGTGTCACTGAAAAGTCTAGATTTAAGTGCTTTAGATCTCAGCCACGTAACGAACATGTCGGCGATGGTCTCTGGGGGAATAGTCGATGAGACCGGTAATCACCCAATGGGCATAACGAGTTTGAAGCTTGGGTCTAGCACAAGTCACGTGACGGATATGTCAATGATGTTGATGGGGGATTCTTCGTTAACCGATGTTGATGTTGCCGATTGGAATGTTTCAAGCTTGCAGATAGCTGACGCGCTCCTTCAAGGGACCGCTATGAGTAGCTTGGATCTTAGCGATTGGCAAACGCCGGCACTTAACTCAATGAGTGGTACTTTTGCCCATATGCCAAATTTAATTTCGGTTAGTGCAGCGGGTCTTCAAACGGGTCAGGTGACGGCCTTTAATCAGCTTTTCGAAAATGATTCATTATTGAACGATGTCGACGTGAGTCAATGGGATGTCTCCAGTGCGCGATTCTTAGGAGCAATGTTTCACAATGATTCGTCTTTAACCACGCTTGACTTAAGCCACTGGCGTCCACAGGCTATTCGTCGAATGAATATCATGTTTGAAGGGGATTCGGCCTTGACGTCGCTCGATCTGACGGGGTTTGACACGCTCTCTAGTGGTCAAGGTACGGCAGTTGTTAATGAAGCTTTACAAGGCACCACGGGGTTACATGAACTGGTTCTCGGACCCAACACATCTTTAGGAACCGAGGCTCAAAATGCCGAATTGCCAGATATTCCAGTAACGGACACTTATACTGGCTTATGGCAGGCTGTCGGGACTGGAACTGTGGAAAAGCCTAACGGTGTAACATACACCAGTGCTCAGCTGAATACTAGCTATGATGGTGCAACGATGGCTGACACCTACGTTTGGCAACAGGTACCAAAGACAACTACGCCGACGAATCCAGGAACGACGCCAGATAATCCAGGAACGACCGATCCTGGGACGACACCGGATACGGATGGCGGTAGTGGGGCAACTGCTGATGGCGGTGAAAATGGTGGTGATACTGTGACAACTGATAAGAACAAGACTAAGAAGCCAGCGACTAAGGACAAGCCATCACGACCGACGACAATGTCAGATGGCGATAAAATGACCACGCTTAGTGCGGGGCAAGGTGCCGCGGTAACGACGAATCAGCCTCAGAAACAGTCCCAGAAGCAGTCTCGGAATCAGTCAACCATGACGGTTACGGATCATCAGTCCGGGAAGGCCACGTTACCTCAGACTAATGAAAAGAAATCGAGTCTATGGGCCGCAATTGGTGCGGTTACCCTTGGTATCCTGAGTTTTCATTGGTATAAGCGTCAAGATTAAATGGCCGTGGACAAGGCTATAGAGGACGTGCTCATTCAAGGAAGGTTGTCGGACAGCGAATGACTTCGTGGCCATTGATATCTATGTGAGGCAGTATTTCTTGATCGTGGACCGAGGTTTTTGTTTCTGATCCTGCTTGCGACTGAAATATCGCAGCAGGCCAATACTTTTTCCTGTGGTTAAGGTTCTGTGGGTAGGTTGTGAGTGAATCGAGGTTTAAAATAATTCGTTTATAGCATATAAATGGGGACTGGCTTATGCCGGTCCCTTTTATGTCGCACCCAGAGACGATGATGTATAAAATACAGTGATTGTGCATGACCATAAGCGATGGATATCAGTCACTCAAAAGGACATCATGCATAATATGGGAAACATATATACTGAAAATAGTTGTGAATGGTATAGACTTTATCCATAAATAAGTTTATAATATGTCCCATTGTCGAGACTTTTATCTTAAGGAGAGATCTAACCACATGACAAAGAAGTTGAGGATGACATCAAAGCAAAAATTGACAACCTTAGCCGTTTTGAGCGTTGTTGCTGGCGTGGGGCTGCGAGTAGATACAGCACATGCGGATACAGTCGATTCCTCGAATGACACTGCAACGAACAATCGGGGTACGAGTGTCTCAGCTGATGAAATGGCCCTCAAAAGCGTTCCCACCAGTGGGGCGCAGGCACAACAGTTGGGAACGACTCGTGATACTAGCATCAAGGACGCGACATCTAAAGAAAGTGATACCAAGGAGTCGAAAGTCACGGGGGATACGTCCAAAACAACGGTACCGTCGGCATTAGCAGATGAAACGGCTCCTAAGACGATTGCTAAGGATAAAACAGATGTTGATAGTCAGATTAATTCTGGCGAAAAGGAAGCCACTCTGCACCCACAAAAATCAGCGCGTATTGGCCTCCTTCGAGACTCGACACCAACGATTAAGGCGTCTGGTACGAGTGGTACGTCTCATTGGACGGAGGATACCGACGGCGTTGTCACGGTGACTGGTGGAAATCTCGACAAAATGAAAACGCTTGCTAACGCCACAAAGCTGATATTTGACGGTAGTCTTGGCAAAATTGTGTTGCCAGCCAATAGCGACTATTTCTTTCAGTTTTGGACCAATCTCACCGAGATTGATGGCTGGGAGAATGTTGACGCTTCAAATGTCACAAGTATGGCAAATATGTTTAGTTCGGATGTCTCACTAAAAAGTCTTGACCTGAGTGCGCTAGACTTAAGTCATGTGACCGATATGTCAAATATGGTTTCTGGCGGGATATACGATGGAACTGGCAGTCACCCGATGAGTATCACGCGGTTTAAGCTGGGGTCTAGCACCAACCGGGTTACAGATATGACCATGATGTTGTTTGGCGATGATTCATTGGTTGACGTGGATGCTGAGAATTGGGACGTCTCAAACTTACTATCTGCCGAAAGCCTATTTGATGGAACGGCGATCGCGCATTTGGATCTTAGCAACTGGCAGACATCAAAACTGCAGAGTTTAAGTGGTACTTTTGCAAACATGTCTAATTTGACTACGCTTAACGTGGCTGGCCTGCAAACAGGTTCAGTGACGAATTTCGTGGAGACCTTTGAAAATGATCCTTTACTGACAACCGTCGATGTCAGCAAGTGGGATGTCTCCAGTTCGCCCTATTTTACCAGTATGTTCTACGGTGATTCTTCACTGAAAAATCTTGATCTGAGTCACTGGCACCCTGACGCACTTCTTCAAATGAACCGAATGTTTTCGGGTGATGCGTCCTTAACCTCACTAAATCTGTCTGGATTCGATACGATTTCTGGTGGCCGTGGAACTAGTGCGGTGAACGAGGCCTTATTAGGTACAATTGGTTTACATGAAATTGTTTTGGGGCCAAATACCTCCCTTGGAGACGCGACCCAAAATGCTAAATTACCTGATATTCCAGTGACTAATACGTACACAGGGTTGTGGCAAGCTGTTGGTACTGGAACAGTGAACAAACCTAATGGGGCGACTTATACTAGCGCTCAGTTAAATGCGAGTTATGATGGGGCCACGATGGCTGATACCTACGTTTGGCAACAAGTGTCCACGACGCCAACTGATCCTGGAACGTCACCTGATACGGATACGGATGGTGACAATGGGACTGTCATTGGTGATGGCAATGAGGATGAAAAAGGGACACCTGATAAGAGTCAACAAAAGAAGCCAATACTCCAGAAGCCCACGATGATTAAACTACTGACGACGGCAAAAAGAGATAAAATGGATGTTTTTAGTGCCAATCAAGGTGCTACGATGATGCAGAAAACGGGGCGGCAGCGGACCATGACGGTTACGGATCATCAGTCCGAGAAGGCCACGTTACCTCAGACTAATGAAAAGAAATCGAGTCTATGGGCTGCAATTGGTGCGGTTACCCTTGGTATCCTGAGTTTTCATTGGTACAAGCGTCAAGATTAAATAACTGAATAAAGGTTAACATTAAGATGAGAAGGAAGAGGGCGACGCTTGCAACGTCCCCTCTTTTTGAGATCCGAGTGTTGTACAGTTCTTTGAATTAGTTTACGTTTTCCCTTAACCGATCAAGTTGTGGGGGTCAATCGGTCTACCCTGTGCTAGAATATAACCTAGACATTCCAGCAGTGGTGTGACAATTTGGTAGACTTGAAAAAGCGGATAGGAGTGGTGACGTCATGATTTATGGGATCGGTATTGATATTACGGATTTGGATCGTGTCGCCAAAGTCGTGGCGAAGCAACCAAAATTTCTAGAGAAGGTTCTGACGCCCAATGAAATGACGGATTATCGCCAACTCAGTCAACGACGAGCCGTAGAATTTATCGGTGGTCGGTGGTCAGCTAAGGAGTCTTATAGCAAGGCCATGGGTACCGGGATCGGATCAGCTGTGGGCTTTCAAGACGTTGAGATTCGCGATAATGCTCAGGGTCAGCCAGTTATCACACGTCAACCGTTTGAGGGGATTGCTCACGTATCGATTTCGCATACCGATAGTGTGGTAATGACGGAAGTCATCTTAGAAAGAGGGTAAGTGTCATGGCAATTGGGGAACATCGACCAACACAATTAATTATCGATCGACAAGCGTTGCGACAAAATATTCACGCGGAGGTTGAGCGCTTGGCACCGGGATGTGATCTATTCATGGTCGTTAAGGCGAATGGTTACGGTCATGGTGCGATTCAGGTCGCACAGGCTGCCAAGGACGCAGGGGCCCGTGGTTTTTGTGTGGCGATTTTAGACGAGGCCTTAGAATTACGGGCGGCTGGATTTAACGACCCAATTTTGATTCTAGGTGTTACGAATCCGGCAGATGCGCCACTGATGGCTAAGGAACATATTTCGGCTACGGTAGCGACGATGGAGTGGCTGACGGCGGCTGAATCTTATCTGAATTTAGCTGACCCATCTGCGCCACTCCGAGTTCACCTGGGACTCGATACCGGAATGGGGCGAATTGGTTTCCGTAATGCACCGGACTTGGTAGCTGCTGTCGATTATCTGACGGCACACGCCACGGCATTTGAGTTTGAAGGGGTCTTTACCCACTTTTCCACTGCCGATGATCCTGATGACACTTACTTCAAGCAACAATTTGCTAAGTGGCAGGTACTCACGAAGGCCCTCCCTCGGCGTCCACGCTACGTTCATGTGTCGAACTCTGCGACGAGCCTGTGGCACGCAGCCTGTAACGACAATCTCGTACGGTATGGTGTAGCGGGTTATGGCTTGAATCCTTCGGGAACAGCCATTGAGGAACCTTTCCATCTACAACCGGCTTTGAGTCTGACTAGTGAATTGGTTTATACTAAGCGTTTAGCAGCTGGCGAGTCGGTTAGCTATGGCGCCACTTACACGGCTACAGAGGCCGAATGGGTCGGCACTGTGCCAATTGGCTATGCCGATGGTTATGAACGTCGGTTGCAAGGCTTTCATGTCCTGGTTGATGGTCAGGTTTGTGAAATCATTGGACGGGTTTGCATGGACCAGTTAATGGTGCGGCTGCCTCACAATTGTCCCCGGGGGACGAAAGTCACGTTGGTCGGAAAAGATGGCGATCGAGAGATCACGTTGCAAGACGTGGCGACCTATTGTGGAACGATTCATTATGAAATTGCTTGTGGGTTTACCAGTCGGTTGCCACGTCGATACATTCACTAATTTGGGTGGGTTAATAGTGTCCAGGTTAAGGGATTCGTGGTAAACTGTATGAGGTAAGAACGTTAAACCTAGGAGGGTGAACATGATCCGTTCGCAGCAAATCAAACGTCCACAGATCCGATTGCATATTTCCAAGACGGTTCGGCGACAGGCATTGATTCCGATGCCTGCCGCGGCAGCTCGGAAGCTGGCACTCATTGTTGGTTACCAGGCAATGGCTTTGATTAACCGGGATCTCGTCCGAGCATTTACACCATGTGAAGAGGAAGCTGAACGGCGGTTAACAACCTTTCGTAACGCGCAACAAGTTAAACAATAATTAATTTATGAGGATAGGGGATGGCGGCCCATGGCCCGTGTTGAAGTTAAACGCGGTGACGTTTTCTTCGCCGACCTATCACCAGTCGTTGGTTCGGAGCAGGGTGGCATGCGCCCCGTGTTAATTATCCAAAACAACGTGGGGAACCATTACAGTCCGACCGTAATCGTGGCGGCAATCACCGCACGGATCGAGAAACCGAAGATGCCGACTCACGTGGGTATCTCAGCGGAACGAACCGGTATTGAGCGGGATTCCGTCATTTTGCTTGAACAAATTAGAACGATTGATAAGCAACGGTTAAGGGATCAAGTGACCCACCTGGATGTTAAAACAATGACAGCAGTCGATGCGGCTTTAGCGACGAGTATTGGCCTGGTGGATAAGTCACGTAAGAAAAAGAATAAACCCAAAAGATCCACTACATAGCTTAATAGCGAGACTTTAAAAAAGGCCACGGCAATTTTTGTCGTGGCCTTTTTTGATTGGCTTTTTTCAGGGACCTGAGGATCAGAAAAGGCCGTGACTGGGTCACGACCTTTGGAGCAGAGCCTTGTGTTTACAATGTCGAAACGTGTACCCAAAGGCAATCGACCCCGCTTAAATCTGATACTAATAGGCAATACTGCCAAAGCCAGGTCAGCCGCAATACGTGACGACTAACCTCCCTTTGTCAGACGCGCTTAACCTTCGTGACGTAAATCCTCAATTTCAGGGACATGGAATTCTTTGCGTTCCAAGGCTTTGACAATTCGGTCAAGCTTTTCTTCGTTAACTTCTGCTGGGAGCGTGAACATGGTTCGGTGAACCAGTTCGCCTTCTTGGGCGTCCAAGCTGATAACACTGGCGATGGATGTGTATTTGGTAATGACTTTGGCCATTCCGGCTAAGTCACCACGTTCACCAGCAGAGACAACTGTCAGCACATAACTGCCGATGTTAACGTTCCATGATTGGGACAGCATGTCCATCAGACGCGTATGTGTCAGAATACCGTAAAAGGCATTCTTGTTATCGAGAACTGCGATGTATGGCAAGTCCTTGATGGAGAAGAATACGTTGAAGAAAGCGGCGTTTACTGAGATAAACTTAGTAGCATTCTTAAGTAATGACGTCACCGGCAACTGCATGTCGCCGCCACGAGACTTGTGACGGTAGATGTGCATCTTATAAATATTTCCGCGGAAGATTTGCCCGGTCTCATCCAAGATTGGAACACATCGGTAGCCCGAGTCTTCCAAGATCTTGAGGGCTTGTTCCAGGGTGACATCCTCGCGAACCGTAACTAAACGTTCCTTCGGTTTCACTAGGGATTTTAACAGCATGGCTGATGACCTCCTAAAATTAGAAACTTCTAATAATCTCTTCCCATAATAACATAGTTTCCCAATTAAGTGGGATCAAATTTAGTTAATTTTCCGAAAAGTGCGTAAAGCGACGGGCTTGCTGAAAACAAGTTAGCGGCTGATTTGTCGCCATAAAAAAGTGGTTACGGGCTCGGAAACGACCCCATAACCACTTATTAGAAACTTCATTAGAAGACGATGACGGGGGTGCCAACACTCACGTTATCGAAGACGGACTTAATCTTGGAAGGTGGCGTGTTCACACAGCCATGTGACCCGTGTGCCTTGTACCACGTTCCGCCGTAAGTTGGTTGCCATGGCGAATCGTGAATCCCAACGCCGGTATCATCGATTGGCATCCAATACTTCACTTTGGAAGAGTACTTGGAACCGTTGTCGTTTTTCCCACGGAGAGTGGTGTTACGTTGCTTACTCCAGATAACCCAGACACCATTTGGGGTGTGATGTGCCGTAGTAGGCAGACCAGTGACGACATCCGTCGAGACGACGAGTTTCCCGTGTTTGTAGACCCACATGTGTTGATTTACCTTGTCAACTTCGACGTAGGAATCGCCAATATCCTTCCCACTGTGGTGGTAGCCACTCCCTTGAATCGTAGGGGTTCGCGACATGCCTTTGCCAGCCAGAACCAAGGCGCTGAGTTTTGGTAATTCACTCTTAACCTTGATGCTCCAACCGTATAGTCCAGGAGCTACCGAAACAGTACCACGTTTTGTGGATTTGAAACTTCGCGTCTTGTAAATCGTCCCGTATTTCTTACTGAGCTTTGTCAGGTAAGCTTTCATGGCATGCTTATCGGTCCCCAGTTTACCATCTTTAAATGTCAGCCACGAAGCTAACGTTTGATTAGGAATCGCGATAGTATGGCCGCTTAACTTGTAGGTGTAGTCTTGCTTAGCAATCGACTCAGCCTTGGACTCGGCTTGTTTGAAGCCGGTATCAGTTGTGCTAACAGCTGGTTTCAGATAATCGCCGGAAACGTCGACGGTGTTGTCGCCAATTTCAAGCGCATTCGTAATGGATTTGGCGACTTTTGCCGCATCAAGTTGGTTACCGTTTTTTTGCTTGGTAACCACGTAGGAGCCGTTTTGGTAAGTAAACGATGCATCCGTTGATGCTGTCCGTGTCTTGTTGGCCTTTGCTGTAATGGTGTTAGCGAGTGTCCGAACACTCTGTTCATTGGCATTACTAGCGTTTAACTTGATGGTATCGGCCGTGGCGGTGGTGATGTGAATCGGCCAAGCCCAGGCATTTTGCTTCGTGATCAGCTTGCGTAGCGCATGTTGTGAGGTAACCTTAAGTTCGACAGACTGGGTACTAAATGTGGTCACAGTCTTGTGACCATCCTTTAACGTCAGTTGTTGATCTTTGAAGGCCGACTTCAGTTTTGCGGCGGCTTGGGCGGCAGTGTTACCCCCCACATTAACGCCGGCAATTTGGGTATCTTTGAAGAAGACTTGTGCGTTGGCATAGTGGTAAACTCGCCCAACATACAGGGCTCCGACCGCGACGATTGCGGTCACGAGCCCGATGCCGAAGGCTTTCTTTGTTTTCATTAGTGTGACCTCCTAAATAAGTCAGTGACAGGAAAGTCGTCGTCCTTTCGCTCACAGAATAGCATAACTCCAGCTTACTTCAAACAACCTTAAATAACAATGTCGTTGCTCAATTGTTAGCGCTTACAGAAAAAATAATTGACTGCGAATATAGTTAACCGTCACTGGGGCTAACAAGTTTAACTATTGGCCAGGTAACTTACACGACAAAAAACCGCCACTCCAGAGGGAGTAACGGTCTAATTTTAAACAGTCATTTGCCTATTTCAGGGCAGCTAAGCCGTCCTTCGTAACCTGCTTTAAGGTTGCAGCAGATTTAGCCATTAAGTCTTTTTCACGATCGGAAAGGGGAACTTCGATCACACCGGCTAAGCCACTACCATTGATGATAGCTGGGGTACCGATAAAGATGTCATTCAACCCATATTCGCCGTCTAAGGCAGCGCCGATAGGTAAGATGGCGTTTTCGTCACGTAAGATAGCCTTCGTGATCCGCATCAAGCAGGTTGCAACACCGTAGAAGGTGGCACCCTTCTTGTTGATGATTTCGTAGGCCTTGTTCCGTGTGTCGTCTTCGATCTTAGCCAAGTCATCATCAGTGATGCCTTGTTCTTTAGCAAGGGCCTTCAAAGGCTTCGTGCCGATCGTAGCTTCGTCGTATGCGGCGAATTCGGAGTCACCATGTTCACCCATGATGTAGGCGTCCACGTTCCGTGGATCAACATTGAACTTCTTAGCCAAAGCAACGCGTAAACGAGACGTGTCCAAAGAAGTCCCGGAACCAATAACCTTTTCCTTAGGGAATCCTGAGAACTTCCAAGTTGCGTAAGTTAGGATGTCAACTGGGTTAGCAGCAACCACGAAGATGCCATCGAAGCCAGAATCAACGACTGGCTTAACAATTGAAGACAAGATCTTCAAGTTCTTGTTGACCAGGTCCAAACGGGTTTCACCAGGCTTTTGTGGGGCACCGGCAGTGATCACAACGACGTCGGCATCACCACAGTCGGAGTAGTCACCGGAATAGACTTTCTTAGGTGCCGTGAAGACTTGAGCATCTTCAAGGTCTAAGGCGTCTCCTTCAGTACGGTCCTTAATAACATCCACAATTACAAATTCTTCAGCTAAACCTTGGTTCATCATTGCATAAGCATATGATGATCCAACGGCACCGTCACCAACGAGAACGACTTTTTGATGGTTTTTAGTAGTCAAATCCTTCATCTCCTAATAAAATTTAGACATCAAGGTACGCAGTAATACCCAGTGCTTAGTATACCATGTTCACCAGGTAGCGACTACGTGACGGCCCTAAATTTGTGAACTTTTTAGCTTGAAAACGCCACCATTGCAATGCTTGTGGGCCGGATCAGTGCAGTGGTGTTGGGACTATGCTATACTCTAGAGCGTTGATTAGATTTGTGAAATTGACTGAGCCAGCTGAACGGGGATCCGGATCCCGTCCAGCCATTTTGTTTCACCTGCGGAAGTTTAAGATACCTGTCAGATGACTGAAAACGGCGGACGTCACTAACCACTAAATTAGCGTCTCATTATAAGGGAGTAATTATTTAAAATGAAAATGATCGTTGGATTAGGAAACATTGGTCCGCAATACACGGGAACACGGCACAACACCGGCTTCATGGTGGCGGACGCTTTTGCCAAAGAACACCAGATCACGCTCACAACTCGGAAATTCGATGCCCGCTTCGGCAGTGGCATGGTTAACGGCGAAAAGGTTCTCGTGGTTAAGCCGACAACTTTCATGAACGAATCTGGACGGGCCGTTCACCCATTGATGGCCTATTTTAAGATTGACCTAGAAGACCTTTTTGTCATTCAAGATGACATGGATCTGCCGGTCGGTCGTATTCGTCTCAGAGACCACGGCTCAGCCGGGGGACATAATGGCATTAAGAGTATCATTGCCCACGTGTCTAGCGAGAAGTTTAAGCGCCTACGGGTGGGTATTGCTCATCCGCAACAACATTCTGTAGTGGATTATGTCTTAGGTAAATTCACCACGGAACAAGCCCCACTCTTTAATCAGGCAACCGATCAAGCGGTAGCTGCGTTGGATGACTGGGTCGGAGGGGCCGAATTTACTCAGTTAATGAATCAATACAATTAGGAAGAGGACGTTAGCCGTGAATTTAGAAGCATTTATGACGCAGACAACGCAATATGCAACGGTGCGGCAGACTCTTGGGCGCGGACAACGCCAACTCGTGACCGGACTCAATGGTTCGGCGGAAACACTGTTCATTGCAAGTCTATTACACGAGCAGCAACGGTCGATTGTTTACGTGACGGATACCCTGTATCACGCGGGACAACTGGTTGAAGATCTCGCTAATCTTTTACGAGACGATGAGCTCTATGAATTTCCTGTCGAAGAACTTCTGGCTGCTGAAGTCGCCACGAGTTCACCAGAATACCGGTCTGATCGGATTGATGCTTTGCGGGCACTACAGAGTGACCGACCCGTCGTGATTGTGACGTCGCTTTCGGGATTACGTCGGTTTTTGCCGGCGCCAACTAATTTTTCTGCTGCACGTTTTAGCGTCAAGGTTGGCGGTGAGTTTGATCTCGATGACCTGCAACAACGTTTGTTTGCGATGGGCTATGCCCATCAGAAATTGGTTGCCGGTCCCGGAGATTTCGCCGTGCGAGGATCTATTGTTGATATTTACCCGTTAGCTGCTGATTATCCTGTGCGGCTGGATTTCTTTGACACTGAGATTGATTCCTTGCGGTACTTTGATCCTGCTACGCAACGGAGTATTGAAAATGTCGATGCTGTCGAAATTTTACCAGCAACAGACTTTATTTTGACAGCAGATGAGCGGACAGCGGGTGCCGATCGGTTGACTGCTGAACTCGACAGCCAAGTTGCCAAGCTAGATGAAGATGCCACTGAAACATTGACCAATCAAGTGAAACCACTGATCGATGGGCTACGTAAGGGATCGGTTGATCCCCAACTCATGGAATTTGCGGACTATTTGTTCCCGGAACATCACCAACTGCTGGATTACTTACCGGATAATGGGTTGGCGTTGTTCGGGGATTATTCGCGGCTTCAGGATGCTGAACGCCAGTTACTGGAAGACGAGGCAAATTGGGCCACGGATAAATTGACTCATCACCAGATCTTCTCGCAACAGGTCTTTGGTGGAGAGCTGCGGCCCATCGTTAAGAACGATGGTCATGCACAAGTCATGTTGGCCTTATTTCAGAAGGGAATGGGGAGTCTGCGGTTTCAGGCAGTGACGAATATCACTACCCGGTCCATGCAACAATTCTTTGGACAGCTCCCTGTTATGAAGACGGAGATTGATCGGTGGCGCAAGCAGAAACAGACGATCGTTCTGTTGGTTCAAGACGAAGAACGTCTTGCTAAGATTGAACAGACCTTAGATGATTTTGAAATTCAATCGGTGCTAACCAAAGCTGACAATCTACAGGGTGGCTTGACACAGTTAGTACCAGAACGCTTACGGACTGGATTTGAATTACCAGAAGCGTCCCTCGTTGTGATCACGGAAGCTGAAATGTTTCAGAAGGTCACGAAGAAGCGCGCGCGACGGCAGACAATGGCTAATGCCGAGCGACTGAAAAGCTATACCGACTTGAAACCTGGAGATTACGTTGTGCACGTCAATCACGGGATTGGGAAGTTTATCGGGATGCAGACATTGACGGTTGACGGGGTCCATCAGGACTACATGACCATCGATTACCAGGACAACGCCCAGTTATTTATTCCAGTCACCCAGTTAAACCTGATTCAGAAGTATGTGTCATCTGAGGATAAAAAACCCCGGATTAATAAGCTCGGCGGGTCCGAATGGGCCAAGACCAAGAGTAAAGTTGCCGCCAAGATCGAAGATATTGCCGACGAATTGGTGGATCTTTACGCGAAGCGCGCCGCCGAAAAAGGGTTTGCTTTCCCTAAGGATGATAGCCTACAACACGATTTTGAAAATGACTTTCCGTACGCTGAGACGCCCGACCAATTACGGACGATTGAGGAAGTTAAACACGATATGGAGAAGGCCCGACCAATGGACCGGCTTTTAGTTGGGGATGTTGGTTACGGGAAAACTGAGGTTGCCTTACGTGCGGCATTTAAAGCGGTTGAAGCGGGGAAACAAGTGGCCTTTCTGGTGCCAACGACTATTTTGGCGCAGCAACACTATGACACCATGATGAATCGATTTGAGGGATATCCGATTAATGTCGAAATGTTCTCGCGGTTCCGAACGGCTAAGCAAATACGCCAGTCAATCGACGACCTGGAAACCGGGCAACTCGACATTGTGGTCGGCACACATCGGTTGCTTTCACAGGACGTTAAGTTTAAGAATCTTGGCTTGGTTCTAGTCGATGAGGAACAACGTTTTGGCGTCAAACATAAGGAACGCCTCAAACAATTGAAGGCCAATGTCGATGTTCTGACGTTGACGGCGACCCCGATTCCTCGGACGTTGCACATGTCGATGTTGGGGGTACGGGATTTGTCGGTGATTGAAACGCCACCGGCTAACCGTTTTCCAATTCAGACCTACGTGATGGAACAGAATGCGGGAGCTATTCAAGATGGGATTCGCCGGGAGATGCAACGGGGCGGTCAGGTTTTCTATCTGCACAATCGGGTGGAAGATATCGAGAAGACGGTCAGTCAGATTCAAGCGTTGGTTCCCGAGGCCCAGGTGGGGTATATTCACGGGAAGATGACGGAAGCCCAACTCGAAGGTGTGCTCTTTGACTTTTTGCGAGGGGACTACGATGTTTTAGTTACGACAACCATCATTGAAACCGGGATCGACATTCCTAATGCCAACACGTTGTTCGTCGAAAATGCGGACCGCATGGGCTTATCCCAGCTGTATCAATTGCGAGGACGAATTGGTCGGAGTAATCGGGTTGCTTATGCCTATTTCACATACCAACCGAATAAGGTGCTGACTGAGGTCAGTGAAAAACGGTTGGAAGCGATCAAGGACTTTACCGAGTTGGGTTCTGGGTTCAAGATCGCCATGCGGGATCTTTCTATTCGAGGTGCTGGGAACCTGTTAGGTAAACAGCAACATGGGTTCATTAATTCCGTGGGTTATGATCTTTATACGCAAATGCTCAGCGATGCTGTGGCTAAGAAGCGGGGAAAGAAGTCGCAGCCAAAGACGGATACCACTGTCGAATTGGGTGTTGAAGCTTACCTGCCAAGCGATTACATTGCGGACGAACAGCAGAAGATTGAAATGTACAAGCGAATTCGTCAGTTAGAGAATGATGATGAGGTTAGCGAGATTCAGGCTGATCTGATCGACCGATTTGGGGATTACCCAATGGCAGTTAGTCAACTTCTGACCATTGGTCAATTGAAATTAGCTGCGGATCTCGCACTGGTCGATAAGATCCGGCGAGTCAATGGGGATGTCTTCGTGACGATCTCTAAACGTGGAACCAATATTTTAGGTGGCGAAGACGTCTTCAAGGCGCTTTCGGCCACTAAACTTAAGGCAACTGTCGCTGTAAACGATGATCGGCTCCACATAAAGTTGGTTATTCAACCGCAGATGACAGTGACGGATTGGTTGCCACAAGTACAACAGTTTATGGCGGCCTTACGGGACATTGTCCTAAAGACCACAAAGCCGGCTGCCGATAAGGCCAAGGCGACGGACGACTGAGGAGGTAGCGATGGGTAACCGCAATGTGAATACAGCCATGCAGGGGGCCCTCATTCTCTCAATTTCAGCATTCATCGCGAAGCTTTTGAGTGCGGTGTACCGGGTCCCCTTCCAAAACATGGTGGGTAATACGGGATTTTATGTCTATCAGCAGGTCTATCCGATTTACGGGATCGGTATGACCTTTGCGTTGAGTGGGTTACCGGTTTTTATTTCTAAATTGGTGGCGGAGGCGCCAGATTTGGCAAGTCAACAACAGGTAGCACGTCAGGTCGAACGTTGGCTCTGGGGGATTGCGCTTGGTATCTTTGGCTTTTTGATCTTGGCGGCCTCGGCGTTGGCCCGGGGAATGGGTGATCCACAACTGGCGCCCTTGATCCGAGTCGTGGCCGGGATGTTTCTTTTCATGCCGGCGCTCTCTGTTAATCGCGGTTATCACCAGGGACGCTTTCAAATGCTACCCACGGCGCGGTCTCAAGTCGTTGAACAACTTGTTCGGGTTGTGGTGATCCTGACGGCAGCAGCTTGGGCCACGCATCAGCAGTGGTCGGTGTATACCATGGGAGCGTGGGCTCTAAGCGGCGGGACCTTTGCTGCATTAGCTGCTTGGTTAATTCTGCCGACGTGGCGACAACGTGGTGTCGCATCACGACGTTCAGTTCCCCATATTGGTCGGCGTCTGCTGGTCGAGGGGGGAACACTGTGTCTTTTGACAGCCATGCTCGTGCTTTTACAGCTGGTGGATTCTTTCACGGTGATGAAAGGCCTCGTCTCTGGCGGTATGCGTGCTGATGCTGCTAAGTCGCTGAAGGGGGTCTATGATCGGGCCCAGCCGCTGGTCCAGCTGGGGTTGGTCGTGGCAGTGGCCTTTGCCACATCCCTGTTACCTGCGTTGACCGCAACGCACCGGCGGGAACATCCACAGACCTTTAAACGGTTGACGACGACCATGATGCGAATTGCGATGATGATTGCCGTGGCAGCTACGGCCGGTCTTATGGGGCTGATGCCTTGGATTAATCGCCTGTTGTTTGGCGACACGCAGGGCTCAACCATGCTGGCCGTATACATGCTAAGTATTGTCTTGGCAACCTTGATTCAAACTTATAACAGCGTCCTTCAAAGCCAAGATCAGTATCGTCTCACGGTGGTGGCCTTGTTAATCGGCTTGGCGGTTAAGATCGCCGGCAACGGGTGGTTTGTTCGTGAGCTGGGAGCCATTGGGGCCAGTTGGCTCACAGTCATCAGTCTACTCATCATGTTCGGGATCGTTTGGTGGGGGTCAGATAGGGACCTGCGTGCTGGCATTTGGCGCGGTGCTTTTCTCCCCAAACTAGCTGGGATTACGGCGATCATGGTCTTAGGCGTGCGACTCGCGATGACCATTCTAGAATGGTGGTGGCCTGCGATTGGAACGGGACGCTTGGCGGCTGGTGGCGGCCTATTGATTGGCATTCCGGTTGGCGTGGGTCTCTTTATAGGATTGGCCATGTGGTGGCGCCTTCTGAGTATTCGAGAGTGGTTAGCCATCCCGCGCGCCAAGAGTATGTTAAGATTATGGCAACAACTGAAGCGACACGGAGGAAATTAATTATGCGATTAGATAAATATTTGAAAGTTTCACGGATTATCAAACGGCGTTCCGTAGCCAAGGAAATTGCGGACAAGGGTCGAATTGAAATTAACGGTAAGGTGGCTAAGTCATCGACCGACGTGGCCACAAATGATGAGTTGGTTATTAAGTTCGGTAACAAAACATTAACGGTCAAAGTTAATGAGTTGTTGGAAACGACGAAGAAGGATGATGCCGAACGCATGTATACTATCGTCAGTGAGGACTACGCACAGGATTTTCGGAAGTAATTTCGGTTAAATATGACGAATGTTTTACATTATGCCCAACGCTCTAGACGGGCAATTCGAAACTTGCTATACTCAAGTTAAATCAAGTGGTGAAACTGAGGAGTGAGTGGAATTGGCTGATGTAAAACCGAAACCGGCAAAAATTGAACGGTTAGAAAACGACTATACGCGCCGGTTGGACCACCAGCAGGCTTCCAATAAGCACACACAATGGTTGGGCAAGCGGCGGATGCGTCGTGCCACTCGAATTCTCGCTTTTTTTGCTGTATTTGCCATTTTTCTTGGGATTCAGCTGGTACGAACCAATGCCAGCCTGCATCAGGTTCGCCAAGAGGTGAGCACGAGCAAAAGCAAGCTGAAAACCACAAAGGCCGAAAATCGGGACCTTCAGGGTCAGATAAAGCAGCTGAACAACCAGGATTATCTGGGACGGCTGATTCGGTCGAAGTATTACTACTCTAAGTCTGGTGAAACAATTTACAGTCTTCCTGGAGATCATGCCAGTGACGTGACCGCCAAGTAAAATGATAATGAAGGGCCGTCGGTTTGTTAAGAACTGACGGCTTTTGTGTAGAATAGGTCACGTTGGGTCTTAGGCTAGTTAAGTGACCCCTTTTTCTAAGCGAAAAAAGATCGTTACTTCAGGGTTCTTTTTAGTGTTTGACGTGTGGGAGTGGGGGGAATTGTGTTATACTGAAAACACTTATTTTAAGGAGGAACTTCTTGTTTATGGCAATCGAGGTTGGAGCTAAAGTTTCCGGAAAGGTCTCTGGAATTACGAACTTTGGTGCATTTGTTGATTTAGGCGACCACAAGACCGGGTTGGTCCACATTAGTGAAATTTCAGATGGGTACGTCAAAGATATTCATGACGTCTTATCGGTCGGTGATGAAGTGACGGTAAAGGTTCTGACCGTTGGTGATGATGGGAAGATTGGTCTTTCGATTCGAAAGGCTGTTGACCGTCCAGCTGGCGAGCAGGAACATCGTAGTCATAACACGCATCGTGATCACAACGAACACAATGATCACGCACGTCGCGGTGGCGGTGCCCCTCACGGTGGTGAAAATCACAGTCATGGTCGGCGATTCGAGAATAATGGTTCTCGTCCCCACAGAGGGTCAGCAAATGGCCGTTTCTCAGGACATCACTCGGAAAACCATGAAGAAAGTTTTGACGACTTGATGTCAGGCTTCCTCAAGCAAAGCGAGGATCGTCTGGCAACTATCAAACGTAACACAGAAGGTAAGCGTGGTGGCCGTGGCGGCCGTCGTAGCTAATCTGTAAACATTGAGGACCGCACTCGTTGCGGCCTTTTTTGTTAACCTGGAACAAAGGATCAAAGGGGTGACATATGTGACGTTAGAAATGAGATTTCGACAGAACTGTCAGCGATGGGGATGGGCCGATCCCAAACAACATGGCCTGATTGCAGTGTCGACTGGCGTGGACTCGATGGTGTTATTGACCCTGTTCATGCGGTTGCCAGCCAATGAACGGCCTCAATTGTCCGTGGTTCACGTCAATCATCACCTTCGTGAACAGAGCCGTACGGAAGAAGCCTTCTTAAAAAAATGGTGTGCGGCACGCCAAATTCCGGTGACGGTGGCAGATTGGACAGTTGACCAGCATCCAGATCACGGCACGGAAGCGGCAGCCCGGGAATTTCGCTATGCCTTCTTCGGGGATCAACTGACGGCCCAGTCTGCAGATTGGGTGGCAACGGCTCACCAGGCTGATGAACAGGCTGAAACAATTCTATTGAAGCTTATTCGTGGCGGACAGTTAGACCAACTAACGGGGATGGCTCCTCAGCGGCCGTTTCACGGTGGTGCGGTGATTCATCCACTCCTGCCATTCCGCAAGTCGGAACTTAAGGCTTATGCCCGTGAGCAAAACATTCCCTGGTACGAGGACATTACGAATCAAGAATTAGAGGCGAGTCGTAACCGCGTTCGCCACGAGATTATGCCTTTACTGCGGCGGGAAAATCCTCAGATTGATCGCCACCTGATTGCGTATGCAGGCCAGTTATCGGCGACGCTCCAGGTGACGGATCACATTTTGGATCGCCAATTGGCGACGATTATCACTCAGACTAAGCCACTGACGGGAGAAGTTTCACGCTTGCTAAGTTTTTCGTCGGCCGACCAGCGACTCTTACTGGCACGACTCTTGAAGCGAGCCTCCCCCATGGTGACGACGAATGCTACCATGCTAGACCAGTGTTTACAGCTGTTGGCGAATCCACAACATCCCACGGGTAGCGTAGAATTTGGTGCGGGTTGGCGATTCAGCAAACGCTATCAACAATTTCAGTTTACTCAGGTTAAAAAAAAGCGTGAAAATTCGCAGGAAGACCAGCGATTTATGGTAGTATTGAACCAATGGCAACCGGTGGGTGATGGCTGGCAGATCGGTTGCTTCACGGTGACTGCTGAACAAAAAATAGCTGCAGCCGATCAGGTGGCGCTACGAGCAGATCAGTTACCTTTAAGGGTGCGTCCGTGGCGGTCATCTGACCAGCTCCGACTGGCTGATGGTCATCATCAGTCGGTGCGTCGGCTCCTCATCAATGCCAAGGTTCCCCGCGATCAGCGTGATCGCCAGCGAGTCTTGGTAACCGCAGAAGATGAGGTTTTGACAGTCATTGGGGTGAAGTGGGCGGTTCTTGCCGCACAACCACAGGCCAATCATTACCACGTAGTCATCAAACATGAATAGGCGAAAGGGGAACAGCATGAATAACGATATCGAAAGAGTCCTTTACAGTGAGGAAGACATTGCCGCAGCCTGCAGACGTTTAGGGACGCAGCTTGAGGAGGATTACCGAGATAAGACGCCCTTGATTATCTGTGTTTTAAAGGGGGCAATTTTGTTTATGACCGATGTGATTCGGGATATGGACATTTACGCCACGATTGATTTCATCGACGTCTCCAGCTATAACGGTGGTACCGCTTCTTCCGGGACCATTCGTTTATTGAAGGACTTGGACACGGACGTTGCCGGACGTGATATCATCCTAGTCGAAGATATCATTGATACTGGACGGACGTTAAAGTACCTGGAAGATCTTCTGAAGGACCGAAAGGCGAACTCAATTCGCGTTTGTACCTTAATGGACAAACCAAGCGGCCGGGTCGTTGAAGCCAAGGCAGATTACGTTGGGTTCAACGTGCCGAGTGAATTCGTCGTGGGTTATGGTTTGGACTATGAAGAAAAGTATCGCAACCTTCCGTATGTCGGTGTTTTAAAGCCATCCGTCTATTCAGATAAATAATTAGTCAACGATAGTCAATTGTGATAACATCTTATTTAGTTAAAGGGGCATAAGCTCTAAAATTTGTTCCTATTCGTTATGCTGGGAACTGTGGGTAAGGAGGCACGACATGAATAATCGACGAAATGGACTGTTCAGAAATAGTCTGTTTTACATTGTGATCTTCTTGTTGATCATCGGTGTTGTTTACCTATTCAATGGTAATAACAGCAGCTCACAATCCCAAGAAATCCAATCGAGTCAATTCGTTAAGGACTTGAACGCAAATAAGATCAAGAAATTCTCCATTCAACCTTCAGGGGGAGTTTATAAGATTACCGGGGAATATCGTAACGCGCAAAAGCGGACGACCAATACCGGTTTCAGTCTCGGCGGCTCGCAGAGCACAGCTGTGACTGGTTTTAGCACCCAAGTCTTGACAAATAACTCGACGGTTTCAGAGATTGATAAAGTTGCCAAGAACCACAATGTAAAAGTCAATACCAAAGCAGAAGAGTCGAGTGGCTTCTGGATTAACTTGCTGGTGTACGCTGCACCACTAGTCATCTTTTTCTTCTTCTTCTACATGATGATGGGTCAAGCCGGCCAAGGCGGCGGCAATGGCCGTGTCATGAACTTTGGGAAGAGTAAGGCCAAACCAGCCGACAGCAAAGAGAACAAGGTTCGCTTTGCCGACGTTGCTGGTGAGGAGGAAGAAAAGCAAGAACTGGTCGAAGTTGTCGAGTTCTTGAAGAATCCACGTAAATTCGTGGCGTTAGGTGCCCGGATTCCATCTGGTGTGTTACTGGAGGGTCCTCCTGGTACTGGTAAGACGTTGCTAGCCAAGGCCGTTGCTGGTGAAGCTGCGGTACCATTCTTCTCGATTTCCGGTTCGGATTTCGTGGAAATGTTCGTTGGTGTCGGGGCCAGTCGTGTCCGGGATCTGTTTGAACAGGCCAAGAAGGCCGCACCTTCTATCATCTTCATTGATGAAATTGATGCGGTTGGTCGTCAACGTGGTGCCGGCATGGGTGGTGGCCACGATGAACGGGAACAAACGTTGAACCAATTACTGGTTGAAATGGACGGGTTTACTGGAAGCGAAGGCGTCATCGTGATGGCCGCTACCAACCGTTCCGACGTCTTGGATCCTGCCTTGCTACGTCCAGGCCGGTTTGACCGGAAGATTCTGGTTGGCCGTCCAGACGTCAAGGGTCGTGAAGCTATCTTAAAGGTCCACGCCAAGAATAAGCCTTTGGCTAACGATGTTGATTTGAAGGAAATTGCCAAGCAAACCCCTGGATTCGTTGGGGCCGACTTGGAAAACCTCTTGAACGAAGCTGCTTTGTTGGCGGCAAGACGAAACAAGACGCGAGTCGACGCTTCTGACTTAGATGAAGCTGAAGACCGGGTTATCGCCGGGCCAGCTAAGAAGGATCGGGTCATCAGTCCGGAAGAACGGAAGACCGTGGCTTACCATGAGGCCGGCCATACCATCGTTGGGTTAGTCCTAAATGATGCTCGGGTTGTGCACAAGGTTACCATTGTGCCACGAGGTCGTGCGGGCGGTTACGCCATCATGTTGCCACGTGAGGACCAGATGCTGATGTCCAAGAAGGATGCTATGGAACAGATTGCTGGATTAATGGGTGGTCGGACTGCTGAAGAGTTAATCTTCCACTCCGAATCGTCTGGTGCTTCCAACGATTTCGAGCAGGCAACGCAAATTGCACGTTCCATGGTTACCCAATATGGGATGAGTGATGCTGTGGGGACCGTTGCATTGGAAAGTGCCGGCGGCCAACCATTCGCAGGTGCTGGTTACTACAACCAACCAAGTTACTCAGAACATACCGCTAACTTAATTGATAGTGAAGTTCGTCGGATCATCGGGGAAGCCCATGAGACTGCCCGGAAGATTCTGGAAGAACACAAGATCGAACACAAGATTATTGCAGATGCTTTACTGAAATACGAGACGCTGGACGAAAAGCAAATTCTCAGTTTATTTAATACAGGGAAGATGCCAGATAAGGACAGCGACGCCGAATTTCCAAGTGAAAAGGCGGCAACTTTTGAAGAATCCAAGCGCGAATTAGAACGACGCGAGGCTGAACGTCAAGCTTCTACGGAAGCTAAGTTGGCTTCGAGTGCGTCGAGTGATGCCTCTGAGGCAGCACCGGCAAGTTCCGCTGCACCGGATGATCCAGATGATACCGACCATTCTGAATAGTCATTGCGTTAGGAAAGGGTCTGAGACGTTGGTCTCGGCCCTTTTTTGTCGGTTCTGTTTGCAAACGGCTCAGTTTCTGGTAAGGTAGGGCATGGAAAAAGGTCCCGCGGAGCGTGCGTGAAGCATGCGCGGAGATGAAAGGACGTTAAGAATGGCAGATTATTTAATTAAAAGTTTGATTGATAATGGCATGTTTCGAGCCTACGTGGTGGACGCAACGCAAACTGTCGCAGAAGCCCAACAACGACATGACACCTGGTCATCGGCAACTGCAGCATTAGGTCGGACACTGATTGGCACGATGTTACTGTCGACGTCGCTCTTAAAGGGGGATGAAAAGTTAACGGTTAAAGTCAATGGTCACGGACCAGTCGGCGCTATTGTGGTTGACGGGAATGCCAATGGCACGGTGAAGGGTTATCTCCAGTACCCTCACATCAGTTTGCCGTTGAATGAAAAGCATAAGATTGATGTGCGCAAGGCCGTTGGGGTCCAAGGCATGTTAACGGTGACGAAGGACCAGGGACTGGGGCAACCCTATACAGGGCAGGTACCACTGGTATCTGGTGAATTAGGGGAGGACTTTACCTACTATTTGGCTAAGTCGGAGCAAATTCCGAGTGCCGTTGGTGTTTCGGTCTTTGTTCAACCCAACAATACAGTCAAAGTGGCCGGTGGGTTCATGATTCAAGTGATGCCCGGTGCTTCCGACGAGGCCATTGCTCGGCTGGAGAAACGTATCAAGGAAATGCCAATGGTCTCGGAACTTCTATTAGCAGGTCAAACACCAGAAGATATTTTGAACTTGCTATTCAAAGATGAAACGGTGAAGATTTTGCAGAAGATGCCCGTCGGCTTTAAGTGTGATTGCTCGAAGGATCGGTTTGCAGCTTCTCTGGCGTCAATTCAACCAGAAGCCTTACAAGAGATGATTGATGAGGACCATGGTGCGGAAGCCGTTTGTCATTTCTGTGGCACGAAGTATACCTATTCAGAAGACGACCTCAGAGAGATTCTCGCCCACGCGCAAGAGAAGTAGGAGGTTCACGAGATGACTTGGAACATAGGAGACGTTGAGATTGCCAATCAGGTGGTCGTTGCGCCAATGGCTGGTGTAACTAACGTGGCCTTTCGCCAGATCTGTAAGTCGTTTGGCGCCGGGCTGGTTACGTGTGAGATGATTTCAGGTCAGGGAATCCACTATCAGAATGAGCGGACGTTGAAGATGATGGCTGTGTCTGCCAATGAACATCCCATGAGTATCCAGATATTCGGGGGAACGGAAGAAACGCTGGTTCAGGCAGCTCAGTATGTCGATCAACAGACAGCCGCGGACATTATTGACATCAATATGGGGTGTCCAGTGAATAAGGTCGTCAATACGGAGGCCGGAGCGAAGTGGTTGCTCGATCCCGATAAGGTGCATCATATGGTGGCGGCGGTGGTCGCTGCGGTAGACAAGCCGGTCACAGTGAAGATGCGGACGGGATGGGATGACCGTCATCTGTATGCCGTGGAGAATGCCCTGGCGGCGGAATCTGCGGGGGCTTCGGCGATCGCTATGCACGGTCGGACTCGTAAACAGATGTATCAAGGACATGCTGATTGGGAGGTCCTCCATCGGGTTGCAGAACGATTAACGGTGCCTTTTATGGGAAACGGTGATGTGCGGACACCAGAGGATGCCTGGAAGATGATTCATGAGGTCGGGGCAGATGCGGTGATGATTGGTCGTGCGGTGATGGGAAATCCCTGGATACTACAACGGGTCAATCATTACCTGGAGACACGGGAGTTACTGCCGGAACCAACACCAGCGGATAAGATTGGGTTGGCCAAGACACATCTTCACGAATTATGTATGGCCCGTGGTTCACAAGAGGGGCCTCGGGATTTCTGCAATCAGGTGGCTTATTACTTGAAGGGAATTCCCCATGCAGCCCGGACCAAGGTTGCGGTCACAAATGCTAAGGATGAAACTACGATGATGACCTTGTTAGATGACTTCTTAAGCCAGTTAACGGCTAGAACACATCAGGCGTCGATATCAAGATACAATGATCATTAATTGAAGAAACGGACACTGGGCCTAGCTAACCAGTGTCCGTTTTGATTTTCGAGGGATGGTCATATTAAGAAAAAGTGGTTATTTATCGATTTTTTCAAACTTTATGCAAAAAACGCTTGACCCATTGGTCAATTGTTGGTATATTTATAAACGTTGTCACGACAGCACAGAGCGTTGTGCGTTGAAAGAAAAGATAAATTAGTTCTTGACGACTAAACGTTAGATATGTTATTCTAATATAGTTGTCACGAGGTAGTTATCTCTTGACATGGTAGACCTTTGAAAACTGAACATTGTTTCGACAAACCAAATATGTGTAGGGCGGTTTGATACTTGGTATCAAACCCAAACAATATTTGCGAAGTCAATTCGCTTTTATAACAAAAGTAACAACAATCGA
>NZ_RHOC01000008.1 GCF_003946145.1 Levilactobacillus huananensis | reverse complement strand
TAGTTCTAGGCATAATAAAGTCCCCTCAAAGTTAACAGATGAATTATACTTTTTCATCTGTCAACCTTAAGGGGACTATAGCACTCAGGGTTGGCGGGTGTCCTTTTGGGTCTAAAGCGTGAAGTTATGGAGAATAGCCTCCCGTTGGGCCGGGGTCTTCTTTTCCACCTGAGCGAAGTTGTGCCATTTGAAATGCCAGAGACGGGTCTTGAGGAAGGTTCCCCGGAAGAGGAGTTTGGCCAGTGGGGCACCGAAGATTAGACGGTAAATCCAATTGGGCGTGCTCATGGTGGTGATGATGTCAATCCGGGGTTGCTTAGTCAGCTTTGTTTGCATAGTATCGGCCTGGTAGAGTTGACCCTTGGCGTAAACTTTGTCGAGAAAGCCCTTGGTCATGGCGGGCATGACTTCCCACCAAACGGGGAACATGAAGATAATACGGTCTGCCGTTAACAACCGCCGCTGGTAGTCGGCCACCATGGGATCTGTGCTCTGACCTCGCCGCCAGTTTGAAAGATCGTCGGCGGACATGACGGGGTTAAAGCCATCAGCGTGAAGGTCGATGAGATCGACGTCGTGATTTGCCTGGCGCTGTTGTGCCATGACAGTCTTGAGCAAAGCAGCCAAGAAGGATCGGTGGTGTGGGACGTTATCACCGGCGGTGGCAGTGTATGGATGATCAAAGATAATAACTGTTTTCATTTTTAAGCCCTCGTTTTTTAATTGATAAGTTGAGTATAGTCGCGGGGGAATGGGGCGGCATTAACAAATGTTAATTGCTCGTCAGAGGAGGGGAAAAGATGGCATTGTCGGCTTATTTAGCACAGAAGTTTCCGGAAATTGCGGCACATTGGGACAAACTGGGTCCGCTCTTTGTGGCGAAGACCGTGCCGGCAGAGAGCACGCTACTGGCAGAGGGGGAAGTTGCAACCGACCTCTTCTTCGTGATGAAAGGTGCTCTGCGCCTGTGGCACAATAGTGAAGGACGCGACGTGACCTTACAATTCTTCTTTGAAAATCAGATTGTCTCGTCGTTTGAAAGCTTTTATCTCGACCAACCCAGTGCTTTTTCAATCGAGAGTTTCGAGGAGACACAGGTGTTGATGTTGCGTAAGGCTGACTTCAATCGGTTGCGACACACTTATCCGTCGATTGAACCCGCCATCACACGGTTTATTTGTGAACGATTCATTGCCTATCGCAACATCTTTTTCACCCAGCTTCAGGATTCACCGGAGGATCGGTATCGCCAGTTGGTAGTCGACGATCCCGAGATTCTCGAACGGGTGCCGTTACGATTGGTTGCCTCTTACCTGGGCATTACGCCGGTGTCGCTGAGTCGGATTCGGACACGACTAGGGGAGAACTAGGTGTCAAATCCCGAGTTTTCGATTGGAAGCCGCCGGTATCAGTTTAAAGACCTATTGGCTGCCAAGCAATTTGGGACGCTAAAGTATGTCAACGAAGAGAGTAACTAGCTTGAAGTGACATAACCTGTTTTTTTAGTCGCGGATCCCTACAAACCGCGACTTTTTAATTTCAAAAAATAATTTGGAAATTTCCTTGCCTTGAAGTGTAGATGAAGGTCTAAACTCCTAATCATTCATTTAAAGACGAGGAGAAAATACACAAATGACGAAGAATAAGCGTTTTGACTGGATTTTGCTGGTCATTCTCATGAGTTACTTTATGATTTTACTGGACAATTCGATTATCTTTACCGGGACGGTGAAGATTGCCCAAGACTTGAACCTTAATCAAACCACGTTGTCCTGGGTCAGCAGTGCTTACTCACTGACATTTGGGGGATTCCTGTTACTGGGTGGTCGGGCCGGGGACCTGTTTGGTCGGCGGCGTGTCTTCCAGATTGGGTTGGTGATTTTTGGCTTGGGGTCGCTGTTGGTGGGCCTCGCGGTCAATGCCCCGATGATCATTGCCTCACGGGCCTTTCAAGGGATTGGTTCGGCTATCTTAGCCCCAACGACGCTGGCCATTCTCATGGATACCTATGAGGGTGCTGAAAGAACTAAAGCCATCGCTTACTATGGGGCCATGGCTGGTATCGGAGCCAGTGTCAGCCTAGTGATCGGCGGCATTTTCGCTAGTCTATTAACTTGGCGGGTTGGATTCTTTATTAATGTCCCAATTAGTATCTGGATGTTTTATCTAGCAGTTAAATATTTACGGGCTGACAATGCCCAATCTGGAAAATTAGACTGGATCGGCACGCTGACGTCGCTGGTTGGTATGAGTGCGCTGGTTTACAGCATTATTGGGAATTGGGCTAAACTACCAGCCTTGATCTTAGCTGTGGTGTTCTTGGTTAGCTTCGTCTACCAGGAATATCGGACCGGACAACCGATTATGCCGCTACGGATTTTTGTCGATCGTGAACGTATTGGGGCTTACGTGGGTCGGTTTCTTTATCTGGGAGCAATGATGGGCTTTTGGTTCATCACACCACAGTTGATGCAGAATCAACTCGGTTTTAGCGCCCTAATGGCTGGTGTGGCCTTCTTCCCCTTAACTATCGTGAACTTCATCGTGGCCCTACAGGTTGCCCGCTTAACAGTAAAATGGGGCAATGGTGGCCTGTTGGTGATTGGGATCGCTCTGACGGCAGTTGGCATGTTTTGGATGAGTTTCTTTACGCCGGTTGTTGGCTATTGGTGGGGAATTGCCGCGCCGATGGTCATCGTCGGCATCGGGCAAGGATTCTCACTGAGTCCCTTCACGGCGGCCGGAGTGGCACATACCCAGGGTACCGATGCCGGGGCGGCCTCCGGAGTTGTCAACGTGATGCATCAGATTGGCGGCTCTGTCGGATTATCAATTCTGGTCACGGTTCAAAGTCTTTTTAGTGGTCAGGTAACCGGGTTTCAACACGCTATTCTGATGGGAGCGGGGCTCTTATTATTGGCCTTAATCGCCGCAATTTTCCTGATTGTTCCAGGAGAGCATCAAAAATAATCGTTATTTTAAAAAATGGGTCTTGCCTTGAAGTAAGTGCAAGGGTCTACACTGTGTGTATCAATTAAATTAATTGGAGGAAGTTAATCATGACAAACGTTTTAATTATTGGCGCAACGGGTTCTGTTGGCAGCGTCACTCGCCAGTATTTCTTAGAAAACACGGCTGATCACCTCACCTTAATGGCTCGGAACGTCAGTCGATTAGGCCGTTTGAATGCCGATCGGGAACAAGCTATCACGGGGAGTGTGACCGATGCCACAGTCTTAAAAGGTGCCTTAGCGGGGCAGGATGTCGTCTTCGCAGCACTGAGTGGCAATCTGGGTGGTATGGCACAGAGTCTAGTTTCTGGCATGGATGAAGTTGGCGTCAAGCGTTTACTGTTCATCGCATCGATGGGAATTTATAACGAAATTCCAGCTAGTTTGGGTGCGAGTGGCAACTTACAAAGCAATCCAATGCTGCGGGGTTACCGAGTTGCCGCGGATGTGATTGAAGCCTCTGACCTGAACTATACGGTCATCCGTCCTGGCTGGTTTGACAGTGGCAACGATACCGATTACGAAGTGACTAAGAAGGGGGAGCCCTTCGGCGGCCATGACGTTTCTCGCAAGAGTATTGCGGATTTAGTGGTTCGGTTGGCTCATGATGAGACCTTGGGTTCCCGTGATAGTTTGGGAATTAACCGAAAGTAAGGAAGTCGATTAAATATCGGGCCTATAATATGGCCATGGCAGCCGATGGTGTTGTGGCCTTGGCTCGCTTGCTTGCCCCAGATTTTATGTTGACCCACATGACCGGAGATGTTCAACCTCGAAGCGAATGGCTAGGCGAATTGTAACAGGGGACGATGTATTACTTCTCATCGATGGAAGATCATGTGGCGGTGACGTCCGGGGCCGGTGGTTGGCACATTATTGGTCAGAACCGCGTCGTAGGTAGCATTCATGGAAGTGACCGGCACGAGTGGTCCTTGACTACCGACATGACAGTTCAACGTATCAATGGTGATTTGAAGATTATGGAGGCCGTAGTGACGACTTACTAGATTCACAACTATAAAAATGTCCAGTTGGATTTCACAGGCAACTGGACATTTTTAGTGTCGTAAATGCGGGAAGCAAGCAGTCCGTCAAGAGACCAATGCTGGTAGAGTAGGATGTTTCATGTGAAACAAAAGTGGCATTCCCAGAAATTTTAGGAACGCCACTTTGTTTATTTTGAGGAAGGGGCGACCAGTAGGCCACTCCCGATGGTTACCACCATCAGGACAATCAAGGCCATTAAAACAACCGACCAGTTGCCAAAGATATCGTGGACTTCACCAAAGATAAAGGGGCCAACAGCGGCTAGCAAATACCCTAAGGATTGGGCAATAGCCGAACGATTGGCGATGGTTGCCACGTCTTGACTACTGGTGGCAATGAGTGTCAACGCTAGAGTAAAGATGAGGGCACTGGTGAAACCTAGGAGGATGGCGGCAAGCCACCAGCCAATTCCGGACCACGCGAGACAGAGGACCCCAGCGAGGTAGCCGACGAGTAAGCCGGCTAACAGCTGTCGAAGGTTAGTGAACATATTGAGGAAGAGGGCAGCCGGAATGCCAACTAATTGGAAGACCGCAAGCAGGGTTCCAGCGGTGGTATCAGAGGCACCTAACGCTTGGAAAATCGTTGGCAGCCAGGTCGTTAGGCTGTAGAAGATTAAAGATTGAAGCCCCATGAACACGGTTAATTTCCAAGCCTGAGGATCGTGACGTAGGGTGGTCGTGAGGCTGAGAGGTGGGGTAGTGGTAGCTTGCTGATGGAAGCTGTGGCGAGGCAACCGACTAGCGATAACCAACGTCAACACAGCAGGAAGGGCAAAGCCCATGAGGACGGCGCGCCACCCCCATAGTCCCGCCAGTGGCATTGCACCAGCCGTTCCCATCGCAGCGACGACGTTCATTGTTACGGCGTAGTAACTGGTTAGACGGGTAACGTGAGTTGTTGTGACTTGAGCGATCATGGTGGGAACCAACACGTTGAGTAGAGCAATGGCGAGGCCAATCAGCAGCGTCCCTAACAGCATTGTGGCGGTGGTTAGCGGTCGAATAAGGTTGGCGATGATTAAAATACCGGTCGTCATCAGAATTAACGGTAGAATGCCTAGATGCTGAATCAGTTTTGGCGCCGCGATAGCCCCTAGTGAGAAGCATAGTAAGGGAATGGTCACCAGCAGGGCAGTGTAGGCGCTAGCAACGTGCAACGCTTGTTGGATCGCTGAAAAGAGTGGCGTGATGGCTGTTATTGCTAGGCGAAGGTTCATGGCGGTAACGAGAATTAAAATGATTTTAGAGTTTTTGAACATAAAAATAGAACACTCCTTAGGCTATTCCAGCCTAGTAGAAGTGTTCTGACTAGTAACATGACGGGTGATAAAACCCGCTTTCGGAAGTTTGATTGCCATTACTATAGCAGATTTATCGAGAAAAGAAAAGCCCAACTTCTTACTGAAGTTGGGCTCGCGTGGTGAAATCTAGATAAATTGAATCAATGACATCAGAATCGGTACCACGATGATGAATAACACGGTACTGGTTGTCACGATGTTCGTGGCATATTCCACGTCACCGTGAGCTTCATTAGCCAGGATTGGCAAGACCGCAAGCATTGGCGTTGCGGATTGCACAATTAAGGTTTGAGAAGCCATCGTTGGGAAGCTGGCACCGAAGTGACCGGCAGCCAACAGAACCGCGACCATCAAGATGGGTGACATAACGAACCGACCCAAGAGGGCCACGATCGTGTCACGATCAAAGTGAATACTCTTCAGCCCAGCGTCCGCCAAGACAATCCCGATGTAGATCAGAGAAAGCGGGGTTACCAGGTTTCCAACGTAAGTCAACGTCGAGTTAACGAAGCTGATCTTTAAGATTGGAATGTTGAGGAGCAAGAAGATTAAGGCCACTAAGAAACCAACCAGTGGCATTGGGATAACTTTTTTCCAGTCGATCTTGTTGTGATGCTTTTCCTTAGGCAGTGTTGGATCGTCGTTGGAGATCAGGAAGACCCCGAAAGCCCACGTTGAAACGGTGTTGACAATGTAGTAGACCAGGAAGTAAGTCATACTCTTATCCCCGAACAACGCGATGTTCAAGGGTAATCCAATAAAGATGGTGTTGGCATTGACGATAGCGTTGACGAAGATTCCTTTACGACCAGGCTTTACATGCATGATGCGAACGAGGCCAAATGCGATGATATAGCCGATGATAACGGCGATAAAAGCGTAGACCAGGTAGCCAGAGAAGGAGACCAGTTGGCCCCGAGTTAGCCGACTCAGCACCGAAACGAAGATTGATGCTGGCAGTGCGATGTTCTTGATGAATTTAGAGATGGTACCGCCGAACTTGTCGTCGAACCAACCTTGCCGCCGCAGAATATAACCAAGAATCATGATTAAAACAACGACGAGGACACTTTGAATTGAGTTCCATAAAACAGCCACGAGAGACGTCCTTCTTTCAAGTAATTTTAGATGAATTCACGTGCCGGTAGTCAGCGAAGGGGCGCCAGCTAACGAGCACGTGAAGGATTACTATTCAGTTTTAGATGAACCTAATGCTAGAGACGAGGCGTCCTAGTCGATGCTCTTGTATTCTGGCACCCACTTCATGTCAGCAACGGCTTGCTTGGCATTAGCGATAGGTTCCTTGTTCAGCTTCTGGTCGAGGACGCTTTGGGCCACGATTTCAGCTAATTTTTGTGAGAAACTGGTTAGCTGGGAAACGGGTGGTAAGACAGCGGCACCGGCTTGCGTGGTGTCCACGATTCCACCGAGGGCGTGGCAGGCAGCAGAGAGCGTTTCACCATTTAAGACCTTGGCCGTTGACGCAATTAGTCCGAAGCCTAAACCAGGGTACATCAGGGCGTTGTTTCCTTGACCAATGTGGTAAGTAACCCCCTTGTAGTCAACGTCGTCGGCTGGAATTCCAGTCGCAATGAGGGCCTTACCGTCGGTCCACTTGATCAGGTCGGCAGCAGTTGCCTCTGCCAACTTGGTTGGGTTAGACAGTGGGAAGATGATTGGGCGTTCCGTATGAGCAGCCATGTCGGTCACAATTTCTTTCGTAAAGGTACCGGGCTGAGTAGAAGTTCCGATCATAACCGTTGGGTGCACTGTCTTCACGACGGCAGCCAGGTTAGTCAGCTCATCGGCGTTGTCGAATTCGCTACGTTGACGCGTGAATTCCTTTTGGGCAGCCGTTAAGTCAGGGGTGTCGTCAAAGAGTAACCCTTGCTTGTCGACAGCGTAGAAGTGCTTTCGAGCTTCTTCATCAGACAGGCCGGCGCGCTTCAACTCGTCGAGAATTTGGTTGGCAATTCCCATGCCGGCAGTCCCAGCCCCGAAGGTTAAGAACTTTTGGTCTTTGATGTCTTCCTTAGAGATGTTCAGGGCACCCAGGATACCTGCTAAAACAACCATCCCAGTTCCTTGGATATCATCGTTGAAAGTGGCAAATTGGTCCTTGTACTTATCTAAGATAACTTGTGCGTTGGAGCGGCCAAAATCTTCCCAGTGCAGGAGTGATTCAGGGAACAACTTCTGTTCTGCGGTAACGAAGCGGTCGATAACATCGTAGTAAGCATCACCGTAGACCCGCTTGTGGTGGTTACCTAAGTACAGTGGGTCATCCAATAAGGTTTGATTGTTGGTTCCAGCATCGATACTTACGGGTAAGACTTGTGCAGGGTCAATACCGGCTGCGGCAGTGTAAACCATCAGTTTACCAACGGCGATATCTACGCCGTTGACCCCCCAGTCACCCATGCCGAGGATTCCTTCGGCATCAGTGACGACAACTAAGCGGATGTCGCGGCCATCAGCGGCGTTCTTCAGGGATGCTTCAATGTTGTCGGGGTCATCGATAGAGATGAAGGCGGCGTTTTGAGGATCGGTGAAGAGGTGGCTGTATTGTTCGATCGAATCTGCAACCGTTGGATCGTAGACGATTGGCATTAATTCAACCACGTGATCATCCATTAAACGGAAGAACAGGGTCCGATTTTCATTGAACAGATTCGTCAAGAAGAGCCGTTTTTCTAAGTCATTGGCCTTACTTTGGAATTGGGCGTAGGCTTGTGTGGCTTGTTCGTCTAAGGTTTGGACGTGGCTTGGAAGCGTCCCGACGATGCCTAAGGCCTTGCGTTCGGCTTGAGTGAAAGCAGTTCCCTTATTTAAGAAGGGGTTATTTAAAATTGAGGCTGTGTTTGTCATAAATTGTTTCCTCCAATCACGAATTAAGTTTACGAGTCATACTATAAAGCGCTCACGAAAGTATAGTCAAATGTGGCAGCCATCATAAGAATAATTTATAATGGCCTTATAAATGTTGATATAGAAAGGAAAAATCGTGAACACAAAGGACTTGGCATATTTCGATGAATTAATTAAACAAAAAAACTTTTCTAAAGTGGCCGCTTCATTTGGCGTGACACAACCGACGATTACGATGGCGGTGAAGCGTCTGGAAACGGAATTCAACACTAAACTCTTTTTACGTGACCGGGCCCATCATGAATTGATTGTGACGGACAGTGGCCAACAACTGGCAACGCATGCGCAGGCCATCTTGGGTGAGTTAGATATTGCCCATCAAGAGCTGGATCACTTGACCCAACAACGGATAGTGCTGGGGTTACCACCAATTATTGAAAATCACTACTTCCCACGGGTGGCGGCGCGGCTACAGGAATTGGGAATGCTTGAGCGTATTCAGACGTTAGAGGGAGGGTCCGTGTGGCTCCGAAACGCGTTGCGAGATGGTCAGGCGGATATCGCTTTGTTGGGGTCAGCCGAACCCTTGTCCTATCAGACACTGTTGGCCGAGGAGTTTGATCGCAAGCCTTTTAACATCTTCGTGTCTGCTCAGCATCCACTGGCCAACCGCAAGCGCGTCTACTTTAGTGAGTTAAAACGTGAAAAATTTGTGCTCTTTACCAGTAGTTTCGTGCACAATACCGCCTTTAACAAACTTACTCGCCGGAATCATTTTCGACCCGACGTGGTCTTTCGGGCTGCCGATACCCACGTCATCATGAACTTAGTTGCGGAAAACGTCGGGGTGACCTTTCTGACGGATATCGTGGACCAGCATCGGAATGACGTCGTGCGACTAGAATTGTTGGATGATGAGCAGCCCGCGTTTATTACGAGCATTGTTACCCGGACGTCCCATGTTTTAACGCCGACGCAACAACAAGTGCTGAAGGTTCTACGTGAGACGTTGGAAGAATAATGGAAGATCCGAAATTCTAAAAAAAGGCGAAATAAAACCGCGCGATCACCAATGCTAGTGATCGCGCGGTTTCTTGTCGTTAATGTTTAGTTGTCCAGAGATGGTGCTTGTTTGCGAAGGTGAAGAGCTCGGCCACGGCCTGACGATTGCGAGCCGTGTCACTCAGGGCTAAGGTGAGATTTGCTTCATCTAAGAAATAGCGAAAGTCCCGGATTCCCAGCGTCTGCTGCGCCGTCTGGTAGGCTCGGCCCGAGATGATACCGAGCACGTGATCCTGGAGTGTCAGGTGTGCGAGCTGTTGGTCACCGGTCAATAGTCGAAGATTAGTCAGTGTCAGGGTGACGCGGTCGGGACGTCTCGACCGGACGTTAGTGCCAGTTAATGTGATGGTAGACGTTGGCATGTGGGCCTCCTTGGATGTTTCACATGAAACATGTTGTCTTTATAGTAGAATTAATAACCCAATCCCGATAAAGAGGAGAGGGGATAGCCAGGCCCCGAAGCGCGCGAAGAAGCGACTGGCAATGGTTGACTTGGCCAGTTGGTGACTCAGCAAAAGCCATAGTCCCACCATAATCAGGAAAACAAAGCACACGCTGATAAATTGCGGCGTGGTGAGGTGAGTGAAGTAAGGAATGTAGATGCTGAGATTGTCGCCACCATTACTGACAGTGAGGGCCCAAACAAGGGGCCAACGAATGGATTTCGTGAGCTGTGAGGGGAGGCCAGTGGCATCGCGATGTTGCCACCAGGTCTTTAGACCCCAAATCCCGAGAAATAAGGGGATGAGGCCAAACCATCGGGCCCAATGAACCACGTTAAAGTGAATGATTCCTCGGCTGATAATCCAGGCGACCGCAATGAGAGTCATGATACCCAGATATTGACCGGCTACGACGGCATGTTTCTGCCGGGGATTTTTGGCTGTCAACCAAAGCAGGAGTAAGACGATGAGGTCATCGGTGTCGGTAACGAAGAAGACGCCAATGCTGGTGAGGAGAAACGTTAGAGACATTAGAGACATGGCTACACAGTCCTTCTGTTTTGAATACCTTCTATCATACACCAGTTATCAGACTGATTTTATACAAAAATGGAATAAAAAAACCGAGGCCCAAAGGTCTCGGTTTTGTATGATTAGATTTAGTCGGCAGGTGCGGGCTGGTTCTTGAAGACTAACTTTTTGGAAACAAAGAAGTTCAGAACTAACGCAATGATGTGGCCGATGACCTTCACGATGGTCTTGTTACCACTGAGAACGGAAACACCGAACCATAGCAAGACTGTTTCGATTAAGAAGGTAATAACACGCGTCATGTAGAATGTGCCCATTTCCTTTATCGGTTTGTCGGATTTGTGCATGAAGACGAATTGTCGGTCTAACCAAAAGGAGACCTGAACACTAATCAGCCAGTCAATGAAGTTGGCGATTTGATATTCGATGCCCATAGTGTGGTAGAACAGGTAGAACAAAACGATGTTAACGACTACTGAGACGGCCCCGAATAAGAGATACCGGGAGACTTGTCCCTGAACTTTTTGTTCAACCTTTTGGAGCTCGGCTGCGTGTTCGTTCTCTGTTTCGGTCAGTTCGGCTTCATACTCCGCTTCCGTCGTTGGGTAATGGTCGTGGCGTAAAGGGGTTTGATCATTCATAACTTTAGGAACCTTTCTGTAACGTTTTTTCGCCGGGTGAAACCGTGTAAGAAAACGTTAGCGGCTCACCGAAGTTATGAAAACGCGTAATTGTCGTACCACAGCTAATTATACCGTAATTTACGGCCACTGCAATGCAACGCCCCTTTAATTTTGCGGGTTATTTCGTAACGGAAGCCGTCCGATAGTCGGCACTCCCGTTAAATTGATTATAGACGACACCCTTTAGTTTAGGGTTGACCAAGACACCAGTACGCCCTTCGTAGAGTGGGGTGACTGCTTGATCCTTAAGTGCGATGTGCGCAGCTTTAACCAGGTCAGCGTATCGAGCCGTTGGCTTGAGGGCGTCGGCACCTTCAGCGGCATCCAAGGCACTATCGTAGGCTTTACTACTGTAGTGACCCATGTTGGAATTGTTCGTCGACTCTAGAATTTGTAGAGACTGAATCGGATCGGCGTAGTCCATGCTCCAGCTAGTTAAATTGATCTGGAAGTTCCCCTTGGAAACGTTGCTGAGCATCGAGGTAAATGGCATGGATTGTACGGTAACCTTTAATCCCAACTTAGTCGACAGGGCGCTCTGGATGAATTCAGAAAGCTTCTTGCTGGCGTCATCGTCGCCACAGGTGATAGTGACCGTCAGATTCTTCTTACCTAGTTGCTTTAAGGCTTGTTGGTAAAGGGCTTTAGCCTTGGTTGGTTGATAACTCACAGTACTGGTTTCCGCGGCGTCTTGGGTGAAGTCGGCACCAGTCTTAGGGTTCTTGAGCATGCTCTTAATGCCAAAGGTCTTGGCAGGAAGCGAGCCGTTCTTTAAGACTTGGTTCGCCAACTGTTTCCGATTAATGGCCAGTGAAATTGCGGTTCGGAGATCGCGGTTAGCAGCAACCTTGTCTTTTTCATTGTACTGCATGAATCCAATTCGACCTTGTGAGAGGGACTTCAAATTAGGGTTGTTCTTGTTCTGAGTGGTTTGTTCACCATCCAGAGTGACGGCGTCCAGTCGTTTGGATTGGTAAAGGTTGTAGGCCGTCGCCGTTGATTTAATGACCTTGTAGTTGAGTTGTTGAAGTTTAACTGCCTTGGCGTTAGCGTAACGGACGTTCTTCTTTAAAGTCCAAGTGTCGCTAGTTCCAGTCCAGTTAGTCAGGACGAATGGCCCATTGTAAAGGGTGGTTTTAGCGGACGACCCGTACTTTTTGCCATACTTGTTCACAGCTTTTTCATTCAAGGGATAGTAGGTGGTGCTGGCCAGCATTTGTTTGAAATAAGCGGCTGGTTGGCTGAGGGTGATTGCCAGGCGATACTTGCCCACGGCCTTGACCCCGAGTGTTGATGGGGATTTCTTGCCGGCGGCGATGGCCGTGGCATTCTTAATGTTGGCGAATTGGTAGGTGAACTCCGACTTGGATTGCGGGTTCAGGGTTCGTTCCCATGAGTAGACAAAGTCCTGAGCCGTTACGGGGTCACCATTGCTCCATTTGCCATCGTGACGCAGGTCAATCGTGTAGCGATGGCCGTGATCAGAAATCTTGGTCTTGGTTGCTAGGGCATTCTCTGCTTGGCTCTTGGCATTCAAACGGTAAAGACCTTCACCAACTTGACTCAAAGCGGTACTGGAGACGCTATCGGTAATTTTGGCGACATCGAGGCTGGTGATTGGCGCCGTTTGCGACAGGTTCAAGGTTTGTTGGGTTGCCGACTTGGTCGTCTTAGAGTGTGCCGTAACGGCGAAGATGCCGCCGCCAACTAGGATGATACCGCAAAGTAGTAAGACTTGTTTCTTGGTTAATAGACTCATTATAAATTCCTCCAAAAGTTAGTTTAGTTTGGTTTAGAAAAAATAATGAGCTTTGCCATCGTATCAACATAAGTGAATCCCCCTCGGTTAAATTTGGATACAAAAAACCGCCCTCAACAGCCAATGTGTTAAGGACGGTTTTAACCGCGGTGCCACCTTAATTAGACGGATCCCGAAAAGAGACCGCGCCCCTCTCCACAGGAAACTAACATTTCCCTGACAACTGACGTATGTCGCACGTCTTCCCGTACTTCTAATGGTTCGGGGAAGCCCTCGGTGGTCCATTTAACTATCTGCGTTCGGCCGTACTCTCAGCAACGACGGCTCTCTTGACGTGCACGATAATCTTGATCTCCACTTCAATGGTTTGTTTCGGACGATTTATTGAATTGAGGCTAGTGTACCCCTGAGAAAAAAATGTGTCAACTAGAAATTATAAATTTGTTGGTGACCGTGCCTTCAATCTGATACGAGTCGTGATAAATGAAGCTTCAATCTTTCTGGGAGAGGACACAGCGTGTGGTGGGGCCTGACAGTTTTGTGTGAATGCAAGCCACATCTGAACATAATAATTAATTATTTTTAATTATTAATATTTAATAACTGATTGATAACTGCTATCCAGTAGCTGGAACAAGGTGTCTTGATCCGTGTCCTGCTCCAGAATGATTGAGATCCAGTGTTCCTTGTTCATGTGGTAACCCGGCAGGTAACCAGGTTTGCTGCGTAAGATGCTCCCAAGTTCGGGATCGACCTTGACGTCGAGGATGTCAACCACGTCAGTTCCTGCTAGTCCCAATTTGTTTAGGGGAACATTCATGACTAGCCCAAACCATTTGCCCTGGCGATTCTTGAGAGCCGCATATTTAGGGTAAGACTTGAAGGGATATTCCGGGGTGACACCGTAGTTATCTTCTGTATAAGCAAAAATTTCGTCGCGCGTAACCATCTCAAAACCTCCTCATGCGTTTAACTGACTCCAGTTTACCGCGCAGGCAGGGAGAGGGCAACGAAGCGAGAGTAGCGAGAGTCAAGAAAAAAACTGGCGGCCAGGTGGTCGTCAGCTTTTTCTAGATTACTTCTTAGGCTTAGGGGTAACATCGGCGAGACCACTCTTTAGGGCGGCGCCGATGGCGGGAATCTGACCCAGGTCGGCCACATGGTCACTTGGGACGACGACAACGTTAGCTGGTGAATTAGCGAGGTCGCTGAAGGCTGAGATCGATTGGTTTTCGAAGAATTCTTTGGTTGCTGAGCTCAGACTAGAATTCACCGTGTCGATCCGATATTTTTCGGCGTCGGCACGAGTTCGCGTAGCCGTAGCTTGGGCCGTGGCAGTGGCCATCAGGGCGTCGTTTTTAGCCTTGGTGGTCAGCTCGATGGATTTGGCTTCCCCCTCGGCTTTAGCGATGGCAGCGATTCGTTCTCGATCGGCCGTCAGTTGCTTATCCATGGCGGATTGGATGGCCTTGGATGGGGTCAATTCGTCAATATTAGTCCGGTCAACGTTGATGCCATAGGTATCGGTCAGATCACCAATGGCCGTGGCCAACTCTTGATTGATTTTGGCCGTCGATCCCAGGGCTTGATTCAAGTCCATCCGACCGATGATGTCCCGCAGGTGTCCACGTACCAGTTGGGCCATGGATTCGACGGAGTCGGTGTTTTCGTATTGGTATTTGACGGCGTTAGTGACGTGATAATTCAGTGTCAGGCTGGCCGAAACGTCGGCATTATCCTTGGTAATGACTGAGTAATTTGGCAGCGCTAGTGGTGACATGGCCAGGCTGACCGTTCGAATCCTTTGGATGCCAGGGATGTAAAAGTGAATTCCTGGTAAGACAGTGTGTTTGTACTTCCCCAATGTTTCTACTAAACCCTCGTTATTTTGTCGAACAATTCGAATACCGAACATGTTCATTCCCCCTAGATTTTTTTCAACGTCAGAATATTCCCGTGGCTCTCGATGATTGTATACGTTGCAGTCTTATCTGGTTTCTCTGGTGACTCCAATAGATACCGATAGTAAATTCCGGCGACTAAGACCAGTCCGGATTTAGCGTCTAATTCCTTGCCTGGGATGGCACGACCGATCAATTGCCGCTGTTCCCAGTTCCCCGCTGGAGCGGCCTTAGAGAGCACCTGAACGATGTAGGCGTTGATGCTCCGACCATCGGCGTCCGCGGCATCTGAAACGCGCTTGAATAGGCCTTCATCTAGCCGTAAGAGAAAACGTTTCTGTGATTCTTTTGCCATGATAAGTGCCTCCTGATGATAGCTTAATGATATCACCGTGATATCATTAAGACAAGATTTTAAGTCGCTTTTTCGACATTGTTTTGGAGGCCTTGTGAAAATAACAAAGCTTATAATCCCTTACGATCGACAAGCTGATAGATGTGGGAGATAAAAAGTTGGCAGTAAAAAACGACAGCACTTAGCGGTGGTTAAGGTTACAGCTAAGCGTCAAATTATGGCACCTAAATCTGTTCGTGACGCTTTGCAGGTGGGGTAAACAGGATAAGTGATTAGTGGTGAGACAACATTTAAAACGCTTCTTCTAAAGTTATATAAAGAGCGGGATGCTTTACTGATTTTCCCGTCTTTTTATATGTGTTTAGGAAAGGGGTCCGGTAGACCATTGGCAATCTTTTCTTCTCGGGCGGTTGCAAGTTCCAGACCAACCAGGTCGGTGGCCATCGGCGAGTCATAGAGACGGAGTTTACGGTCGACTTCTTGCAGATTGCGTTCAATCGCGTGCTGTTGTACCAGAACCGCGTTACGGTGGGCCCGCAATAACTGTTGGCGTTGGGGAATCGAGGATGGTCCTTGCATAACTAGGGCCATATACTGACGAATATCACTGATTTTCATTCCGGTATCCTTGAGACAGCTGAGGGTGTGTAAGAGAAGTAAGTCACCATCAGTGAATGCTCGGTACCCGGACCGATCCCGGCTGACAAAGGGGAGCAGGCCCTGTTTATCATAAAAACGGAGCGTGTAAATTGATAAGTGCGTCTTTTCTGCCACCTGTTTGATTGTATAAGTCACAAAAATTCCTTCTTTCCACTTGCCATAGAGTATGGTCTAGGGTTTAGGCTGATCATAATTAAAATGACCGAAATAAGCAAATAAGGAGAGTTAACGATGCAATCATTGGTTTTAGTTACCGGCGGGAATGGCTTCTTAGCCCGTCACATTATTCGTGAGTTACTACGTCAGGGACATGCCGTGCGGGCAACACTCCGGTCCTTGGATCAGGCGGAAACTGTTCGAACAGATTTGAGAATTGCTAGGACACCACATCTCGATCGACTATCCTTTGTGGCCGCCGATCTCACTCAGAATACCGGTTGGGCGACAGCAATGGCCGGGGTAACAACGGTTATGAGCGTTGCTGCACCAGTCTTTGTCAACGATACTAACGTGACAAATCAGGTGGCGACAGCAGCTGAAGTTGGGACGCACCGCATCTTGCAAGCAGCAGAAGCCGCCGGTGTTAAGCGAGTGGTCATGACGGCTAATTTGGGAGCGGTGGGTTTTAGTCGTTTTGCCGATCATATTGTCACCGAAGCGGATTGGACGGACCCCGAACAAGCTGGACTTTCCGCTTATGAACGGAGCAAACTCCTTGCGGAACGTGCGGCTTGGCAGTATACGCAACGCCATCCGGCATCCCCTGAGCTTGTTACGGTTAACGCTGGCGCCATGCTAGGTCCAGCGTTAGGTGGCCACATCACCAGTAGTTTTGGTCTCTTGACACGACTGATTGCGGGCAAGCCCACACCCAATCTCGTCGTCAACGTCGTCGATGTTCGCGATGTGGCGGCTATCCATGTCCGGGCCATGGAAATACCAGAAGCTGCTGGACAGCGTATCCTGGCTGTCGAAGATACGCCAATTTCTATGCAGGAGATTATCACCTTGATTCGACGTCATTATCCGGAAATGGCTGCGACATTACCTCACAGGCTGCTGCCAACCTGGCTGGTAAATGGTCTTGCCCCCTTTAACCGAGCAGTGAAGGAGGCGCAACTGATGATGCGGGTCAGTCATCGGGTCAGCAATCAACGCGCACGGCAATTGTTGAACTGGCAACCAGTTAGCAATAGCCGCCAGGCTGTTTTGGCAGCTTTAGCTAGTCTGCAAGAAGTGAACTAGCGATTGAATAAGTCCATTCAAATGATCACAAAAAACGAGATACCTCACAGGATATCCCGATTTTTGGTGACTAAATTTTTAACGCTTATTTACCAGGAATGTAGCTATCATCAATCACCAGAACGGGTTTGATGGTCTTCCCAGAAACAGAGTCGGCGTTGGCTTCGTTAATTTGACTGAACTTGTAGAACTTTTCAGTCTTGTCAAAGTCGAACATGCCGAGCTTGTAGAATTCGATCAAGCGTGGAATGTCGATTTGAGGAATGGAATCACCCATGTTAACCCCGATGACACTCTTGTCGTTGACACAAAGGTCATTCCAAGTATCGAGGTCAATGTGGTGGTTGGTAACGGCAATAGCAGCCGAAGTCCCACCTTGAGCCAAGGCAGCGATGGAGTTGGAGATGACACTGGCAACCCCGGTCGTGTCGACGGCGTAGTTAACCCCGTAGCCACCAGTTAAGTCTTGAACGGCCTTGACCACGTCATCAACGTTCTTACTGTTGATGACATCGGTCGCGCCAAGTTCCTTCGCTAATTCCAAACGAGAATCGACGATATCGATGGCAATTACTTTTGTACAGCCGGAAATGCGGCCGGCCATCATGGCAGCTAACCCAACGGCACCCGTCCCGAAGACGGCGATCGTGTCACCAGGCTTTGGTTTCAAGGTGTTGAGCACAGTCCCGGAACCAGTAACGTACCCACAGCCCAGTGGCCCAAGTTTTCGTAAGTCGAGGTCTTTATCAACCTTAACGGCGTTTCGTTCACGAACCACGGTCGTGGAGGTGAAGGAACTTTGGTCAAACATGTCGGCAACTTTCTTGCCGTTTTCCGTAAAGTGCGCACTACCGTCGGGACGAACCCCAGAGAGGTTGTTGGCCGCGTAGTTTTCACATTGGGTTGGAATGCCCTTGAGACAACTCTTACAGTTCCCACAGCCGTAGAAACTCAGTACGACATGGTCGCCGGGCTTGAACTGGGTCACTTCAGGACCCACCTTTTCGACGATCCCAGAACCTTCATGGCCTAAGACGATAGGGTAGTCGATAACGGCAACCCCGGTCCGTAAAGCTTCATCGGAGTGGCAAATTCCACTAGCAACCATGTGGACTTGAATATCATCGGGACCCATGTCCGTCAGTTCAACGTCATCACGAATTTCAAAATCAGCATTTTGCTTATCAACAACTGCAGCTTGAATCTTCATAATTGGCACCTCGTTTAGTAGATTTTAGTATTTGCCTGTACAATGATCATTATCACACAAACAGATGAAAAAGCAAGCGCTTTCAAAACGGGTTTCAGAGCCTTGTTTGGCGACAATGCCCGTTATAATAGCGCTTATATCGCGTGAAATTTAATGGGAAAAATTCACAAACTCGATTAAAAATGCGTGGTTTCATAGAAAAAGTTTGGGGATTACACCCAAACTTTTTAAAACAATTTAACCTTGTGCCTTCTCAGGGTGACCTTGCAGGTAGATAACGTGGGTGTTCAGAAATTCTTCGATACCGTGTTTCCCGTCGTCTCCACCAATTCCAGATTCCTTCCAACCAGAGTGAGAACCATTCATGGCTTCAAAATTGAAGCGGTTGATATAGGTTTCCCCGTCTTCCAGCTCGTTGGCAGCACGCATCGCATTGTCGAGGTTCTGGGTGAAGATGGATGAGGTTAACCCGAAGTCGCTGTCGTTGGCCATGTTAATCGCGTCATCTAAGGTCTTAAAGGTCAGGACAGGCAGAACGGGCCCGAAGATTTCATCTTGGACGATCTCGGAGTCCTGGGTCACATTGGTAATCACCGTTGGTTCGTAATAGAATCCATTGGCAATGTTTAAGACGTGGCCACCGGCGACGATCTTCCCACCAGCTTGAACGGCGCGGTCGACCATGCCAGATACCTTATCTAGCGCAGCCTGATTGATCAGTGGTCCCATGCCGACGGACTCATCAGCCATCGGGTCGCCTACTGTAACAGCTGCCATCTTGGTCGCTAACTTCTGGGTGAATTCTTCAGCGACGTCTTCTTGAACGTAAATGCGTTCACAATTGTTGCAGAGCTGACCGTTATTGTCGATTCGTGAGTCAATGATGGCTTGGACGGCTAGGTCGATGTCGGCGTCCTTGCAGACGATGGCTGGTGCTTTCCCACCGAGTTCTAGAGAGACTTTAGCCATGTGGGTCGCGGCTGCGGCCATGACGCGCTTTCCGGAGTTGACAGATCCGGTCAGACTAATGATACCGATCTTCTTGTTCTTGGAGAGCTCGTCCCCGATCACAGCCCCGGGGCCCGTGATGATGTTGACGACCCCTTTAGGGATGCCAACGCGATCACAGATCTTCCCAAATTCTAGTCCTAAGTTAGGGGTATCGGTACTTGGTTTCATCACAATGGTATTTCCAGTTACAAGAGCTGGGCCCATTTTTCTGGCAATGAGGAAGAATGGGAAGTTCCATGGAAGAATTCCGGCGGCAACCCCAATTGGTTGTTTGGCAATCATGATATTTTCATGGGGATTGTCTGATTGAACGATTTCACCCTCGTAGGTTCGGGAGGCACTGGCCATGTAATCAAAATAATCCGCGGAGAAGAGGATTTCGGTGGTTGCCAGCGACTTAATCTTTCCTTGTTCCTCTTGGAGCATAGCGATGAGGTGATCTTGGTCCTTGCGAATTTCAGTGGCACAGTCGTGGAGATATTGTCCCCGAGTTGCGGCTGGTACCTGTTTCCAGGATTTTTGAGCCTCGTAAGCGGCATCGATAGCCTCACGAGTCTCGGCTAAAGTAGCGCTTGGCACCGTTGAGATGGGGTTACCAGTAGCGGGATTGATGACGGTGATAAGATTACCGGAAGCGGAGTCTCTGAACTCACCGTTGATATACATTTGATAGTGTTTTAAAGATAAGGCATTTTGTGACTGTGACATAAGCTAGAAGCCTTCCTTTCCAAAATCGAGAACGAAAACAACTGCCAACAGGATCGATTGTAACCAAAGGTCTGTCAACCGATCGGGTTTAAAGATGGGCGATTATGGTTGTTAATAGATCACCCGTCTATCTGCTTACCCATAACTAGTTATAACGTGAAAAACGGCATATTGCAAAATATATCACAAAGAATTGTTTCTCAGTGATTTGGTGATCAGGACTGTGGCCCGTGAGTTTAAACTTGAGGAGGTTAGGTAGCAAACTTGCTAAACTTAGCGATCTAAGCTGTGATGCGGTTAAAAATAGTGTGGGATGGAAATACAGATTAATATAATTGTGAAACACTTGACGCGTCCAATAAATATCTAGTATGATATTTATTTCACAATAATTTTTTTGTTACAGATCAAAACCACCTCGACCGGTTCGGTCAAGGTGGTTTTGAAAGGATTACTTGATATTTTCATTGGTGATGGCTTCGATGTACGCTTTTGCGATCTTAGCCCGGTTCTTCTTGAGATGCTTGAAGTTGGATTTGTTAGTGATGAATCCCATTTCAACCAAACTGTAGTCAACGTGTCGGTGGCGCAAGACGTTACAATTTTTAAGATCGGTTCGGTAGCTGTAGCCATTGTAGGCGCGGTTCAAGCCAACATACTTCTTGATGACTTTGGCCATCCGCTTGTCACGAGCCGTTGGATGTTTCTTATGGATGATGACGTGACCGCCACGACCATAAGGGGCATCGAGATGGAACATGATGACAGTCGTTTTCTTATTAATCTTATAGGATCCCTTGTGATGAACTAGGGTATCACGGACGATATCATGTTTTGAGTTGTAGAAGACAACCTTGCTGTTCTTAATTTGCTTGGCATATTTTTTCAACTGAGGTAAGTAGTATTTTCGTAAGAATTTGGCCTCGTTAGTCCCATTGCCTCGAGCGCCGGGATCGCCGGCCCCATGTCCCATGACGATGAGATAGGTGTGTTTAGCCTTTTTCTTTTTGGGGGTTGCTTTAGCAACCTTAGTGGTTGTTTTGGTCGTGGCAGCACTTGCGGTCACGAGGGTAGTTGTGCCAAGCGCGATTGGCAGAGCAAACAAAAGCCCCACCATTAAACCTAATTTTCTTTTTGATAGCATGTTGACTCTCCTCCATGTGGATTATTAATTAACGGTTTTAATGATACGCCTGGTTGGCGAAAAATGGTAGGGGTGGTGGCTAGGTCAGCTTTTAATAGTCAAGTTAGACGTGGTAAGTGGTATTTTTTAAGGAGAATCGGGCTTGATTAGGCGTATACTGAATTGACGTTATAGAGGAGGGTTCTTATGACACCAGAGTCCCAAGTTTTAAAAATTATTCAAACAACACCAGAGCTTATGTCTATCCTTGAACTGGTTCGCGACTGCCATCTCAGGCAGGGAGCGGTTGCTGCTGGTAGTATCCGCAACACGGTCTGGCAAGTACGCAGTGGACAAGCCGTTCAATTGCTTAGTGACATTGATGTCGTTTTTTTTGACCCCGATCGGCCTGCGAGCGATGATCTTGAGATTTATGCGCAGCTCACACGATTGGCGCCCCAATATCAGTGGCAGGTGAAGAATGAAGTTTACATGGCGCATTATAATTTTAGTGATACGCCCGAGTTCAGCTCAGTGGTCGATGCCATTGGTCATTTTGTGGAGGTACCGACCTGTGTGGGTGCCTATCTGGACGGAGAAGAGTTGAGATTGATTGCGCCCCACGGGGTTGATGACTTACTCAATCTTCGGTGCCAGCCGATTCCGTTTTACCAACAGGATGAACGGCATTTGGCCATTTATCGGCAACGGATGGCCGCTAAGCAGTGGCAGTCGATATGGCCACGTCTCGAAGTACAACCAGCTTAAGATCCAAAAAAACATACTAAGATTAATTCTGTAAAACCAAACCGATTTTTACAGAGTAAATCTTAGTATGTTTGTGTCTCCAAACTCATATAGCTGAAACGTGTGCCCAATGGCGGCTCGTTTCGCTCCCTTTATTTTTCGTTGGCGTGGGACCACTGAAAAGATAAAAACGTCGCCACTACTGATTGGTAGCGGCGACGTTTAGTTAGGGTTATTCTTCTACTGATTTGGTTTCCATTGCAGCTGCCTTGGCAGCTGATTTCTTTTGAACGGCACCCAGAATTGTTCGGGCGATGGGGCCGACCACAATAAGTTGTAGTGGTAAGGCCATAAACAAATTGAAGATCCAAGTGTGTAGGTAGGTCAGGAAAAAGTTCCCGCCAAAGTTTTGGGTTACGATAATCCCGAAGAGGGACATCAGGGTGACCATCCCGGCAACCATCATGACAGAGATCGTCAAGGTAATTCGGATCTGCTTCTTTTTCATATAATCATTAATAATGAAGTGGAAAAAGATGTATTTAACCCCAGGTCCGATAATCCCCAGGTCACAGATGGCGGCCACCAATAAGGCCAGCGGATACCCCGTCAAGACCTCGCGAATGAAGTGGTTGGAAAAGCCATCGGCTAAAGCGATATTGTAGCCAGCCATGACCAGGACCATCAGTCCCGCCATAACGGCAGTGAAAAGTAATTCTTCTTTGAAATTTTTAGGCATTGTGTTGCTCCTCGTTTAAATTTCCCACGAGATGCTAGCATACCACGTTTTTAAACCTGTCGTAAGGATTATTTTGAGTTTGTTGGCGGTTAAAACGATTTCACTTGCAATGTGTGGCCAAAAAGGTGAGAGGTATGAGTTGGAGCAGACTATCGAGGGTGTCATTCATCTCGCCTTTGGTCGGGGAGAAGCTGACTGAAAACATTTAGCAATGATATCGCGGCCAGCAGGTCTCATTTCCCCTGTACCTTTACACTCGAGAGAAAGTAGCCAAGCAAGTCCTAACAGAAGAGAATTGACGAGAAAATATGGCTATTCACAGCGTTGGATACGGCAGATGATTCAGAGGAGACAAGAGAAAAAGAAACGTGTTTGGTGAATCACCGTGAGACCCAATGTTTTCTTTTATTTACGGACTGAAAGAATTATATTTATAGTATCAGAATGTTTTGCTTAATAAATCAGAAGATGGGGTGAAGATCGTGGATAATGAGTCACCAGAGCTTAAACGATGACAGCTCGTTGTAGTTGAACTGCGACAATGCTACAGGTGTTTTCAGAACGAATAATGTGTTAGTCAGGATGACTGTCTTAGTTGCTAGGATAAATCAAGAAGTTACTTTCAATAGTTTTGAAGATGTCATTAATTAAACTTCTCATGAGATGCTAACATATCGTTTTTTAGAACGGTCGTCAGGAAATTATTGATTAGTCATAAGTAGTTGTATGAAAAGGTGAGGAACGAACATGAACGATAAAGTTTATTTTGACATTCCAGGTAATGAAGATTTGCAAAAGCTTATACATAATATTAATGAATCTCAGAAAATGGCACTGAACCGGGACGACGTTTTATTTATTGGACTAATTTCCGGACTACAAATAGTAAGACAATGGTTGAATAAGAAAAATATTCTTAATAGAAATAGGTTAAGCGACCAGGATAGTGCAGATAAGATAAAGCACAATAAGTTAATGAAAAATATCGAAAAGAGTAACGGTGACCGTGTAGAGTGGATTTTGGGACCCACATCTTATGATGCAATTAAAAGATCATCGACATACTTCAAAAAGGTGGGAATTGGGGGCCGTAATCACAGGTATACAACACTTGCACATGATCCGTTGATCGGACTACTAGTTGGACCGATTAATTTGTTGAGCAATACAGTAACGTATAATACGAAACTAGTACTGGGGACGTCCAAGGCTTTACCATACGAGCCTGATAATCCGGGCACCAGCTATTATGTTAGTACGCCAAGTTCTTTTCCCAGAGCAGTTGTTAAAGCAGTTAGAACTGTGAATGAGGATAAGGCAGCGTTACCTGATGCAATTATTAAGCACCTTCTACATTTGGCATCTGATATTGGAACCAAGCAAGGACTTGTTATTCCGGGTCTATCAGCGTTGCCTAATCTAAAGAAAATTAAAGGAGCAGAAATAAATTCATGGTTGTTAGATAATGAATTCGATTTTGTTTGGTTTGCGGATATTTTTGCGCAGGCTGGTTTATCAGAATTGATTAATGCGATCGCAGGATATATGTATAGATTCCTATTATATAGAGACTCAAATGAGTCGGAAGAGTTTGTGATAGCAAAAAGGCAAAAAGTATTAGCCATTGCAAATGCAATGGCTAGTTCGGAAGATCTCGCTGTTAGTTTAAGTCAGATAACGCTCGGTCATCCAATTGAAGGATTACGAGAATTAGATTGGGGCGGTTTACTTGTAACAGTCAAAAAAATCCAAGAATCTGATGAATTTAAAAACGAGCTTAAGGGGTTAACACATATTTGGGATAATCTAAAGTTTAATGTTCAAAACGATGCGGTTAGTATAGAAAATGATTTTAAAATAAACATTGAAAATATTGATAGAAAATATCGAAAAATTATTCAACAGATGCAAAACGAATACTTGGAATATTCTAGGTTGGAAAAATTAGCGGTAGACTTAGATGGCTCTGGTAAAGAGATGTTTACTAATAGTATCCAGTTCGCACACTTAAATAATGTGAATAAAACATTACAATCTAAGTCGGCTATTGATGATTTTTTCAATAATTAAGGAGAGATTTTATGCTTAACTTTAAGGAAAAAAAGAAGGCTGTAGCCAGAATGAATGAGATCAACTCGCAACTTAAAGAGAAGGGAGATAAAGTTGTAGTACGAGCTACAAACTTGTACACAAAACGGCATGCACTAAAGGATCATGTAAATCGATTATGGGAAAAAATAAATGATTTTCGTAACAAGCCAGTTGACATGAAAGTAAAATTAGAAAAAGTGAGAGTTGAGTATACAAGATACGAAAAATTAATCGAGGACGTTAAAGTTAGCAGTGAGGAACTAAATGTTAAAGCTGGAACTGCAATGGGTGGTGGGATTATTGCTGGCGCTGGGGTAGCTGCTTTGGCACCAACTGTGGCAATGTCAATTGCATCGACTTTTGGCACAGCTTCTACTGGTGTGGCAATTTCAGCTTTGAATGGTGCGGCAGCTGATGGTGCGGCATTAGCTTGGCTTGGTGGCGGGACTTTAAGTGCAGGTGGTGGTGGCATGGCTGGCGGAAGTGCTTTATTGGCACTGAGCGGTCCTGCGGGATGGGCTCTAGCTGCAGTTGGAATAGCTACAGGAAGTGCATTGGAGAACAGTAAAAATAAAAAGGTAACAAAAAAAGCGAATGATGCATCGCAAAAGTTAATTGCGCAGATGAGGATTATCGATGGAACTTTGAAGGAAATTGAAAATCTTGGAGAAAGGACAATAGAGGCTACACACAACGTAAGACAATTTGATAATGAGTTAAGTGATTATACTCGAAACTATTCGCATCTTACGGAAGAACAACAGTATCGATTAGGTGCAATTGTGAATGATGCTTTAGCATATGCTGAGTTATTAAATGTCACAGTAGGTGGATAAACGGATTTTAGGTTTAAAGATATTCTGAGTTGATCAATAGCAAGAAGGGCTCACATCAATGACACTCGAATCTTAACTCCAAATTATTATCACAGCCAATCTAGAACTCACGCAAGTTCTTCGAATTATCCGCGATTGTCACCTTAATCAAGGGGGCACTGGCAGCGGGAGTATTTGTAATATTGTCTGGCAACCTTTGGGTGGGCAACCGTTTCAGTTACTGTTGTTTCCTTTGACCCTGAGCGAACAGTTAGCGATGACTTGAAGCGTTACGAGTGGCTGCCCCCGTAGTACTACTAGTAGCAGGTGAAAAATGGGGTCTACATGGCGCATTATAATTACAGTAATACGCTCGATCTCCTTTTATCAGTAGCGTCTGGCAGTTAAACGGTGGCAACAAACCTGGATCCGGTTGCGGGTCGCAGAGCGTTAATGTTGTCTGCTAGATAGACAGAATAATAGCTGGTTTTTAGGGCCACTCGTTTAACGTCAAGTGGTCCTTTTTAAATAGATTTTGTTGAAAGACTAGTCTGAAAGCGAGACCTTTACCAATAAAATACAGAGAATTTGCTGAAAAGTGATCTGAACTTGCTACACTAAGGCTGAAAATAATGTTGGGGCTCAACCTTAGGAGGGTACTGATGAAAAGCTCAGTCTTACGTTCATTGGGATTGGTGTGGGTCACGTTGACGTTGGCGGGATTAGGTGGGCCGCGGACCTTTATTGCGGCGACAACGACTGGAGTACCACGTCCAATGTCGAGTTCGGTGAATATCGCCTTGCTGACACTTACCGCGACGGAATTACGCCAGCAATTGGAAATTGCTACGGATGATGGCCCACACGTGTTCATGGTGAAAGCGCCTATCGCCGCAGAGATGCCGCAACCCATGTCATTACCCGCGGAAGGTAATCGCACGGCTGACAAACTGGTCAAGCGTGCTAGTCAACTAAAATCGAGCGTTGAGGAGATGGCCGATAAGCGACTAGCACGCTAGGGCTGGGTCGGATCATTAGATGAATTATGAAAAAACTGATTATTTTTCAGCTTTTTTTCGTTTTCATGGACCCGTCGACGGTTTTCATTTACTGAAAAAAAGGCTAAACTGCTATGAGGAGGTTTTTCTAGTGAATACACAAACAACACTGTCGAAAAAGACAGTCCTGCTCATGGCAGTGGTGACTGGGGTCATCGTTGCCAACTTAAACTTTATTCAACCAATTGAGAACCTGATTGCGGCGGACTTTAATCTGTCAAAAGCGGCGGTAGGGACGTTAGCTATGGTGACCCAGCTAGGCTATGCCTTTGGTCTGTTGCTGATCGTGCCTTTGGGCGATATCTTTGATCGCTATCATCTTATTCAAGTCATGATGATCCTTTCAATTGGCTCACTATTGTTGGCGTTCTGGGCGCCGACAGCCGGCGTCTTTGCCGTTGCGACGGCATTAGTCGGAATCACCTCAGTGGCACCCCAAATCATTATTCCTTATGCCGGGTATCTCGCGCCAGCACTTCAACGGGGGAAATTTTTAGGGATTGTACTCAGTGGCCTGCTGACGGGGATTCTGTTGTCACGGTCATTCAGTGGCCTCCTAGGGAGCGTTATGCCGTGGCAATATATCTATCTGTTAGCCGCTGGGATCGATCTGATCTTTCTCTTGATTGTGCATGCAAAACTACCCAAGGATGAACGGGGTCATCAAAGTTTGAGCTATTTAAAGGTAATTGGGATGTTACCGAAGCTCTTTACCAGTCAACGGGAATTACGGGGATCGGCTATTAATGGCTTCTGTCTGTTTGGAATGTCGAATGTTTTGTGGTCGACGCTAGCCTTTTATCTGGCGGATACTTACCACTTAGGAAGCAGCGTTGCAGGGCTTCTAGGACTCTTAGGTATCGCTGGAGTGTTGGCGGCGCCAATGATCGGTAATTTGGTCGATCAACGATCACCACGGTTGACAGTGGGCCTAGGGATGGTTTTTTCGGGGGTCGCCTTTGTCATCTTCTGGCTAATTGGCCACTGGATGATTGGACTCATCGCCGGTATCATTCTTCTGGATCTGGGGACGCAGTTCAGTCAGGTCTCTAATCAGGCCATCGTACAGTCTCTAAATCGCCAGCAGAGTAGCCGAAACAATTCCGTCTTCATGTTTAGCTACTTTCTGGGTGGCTCAATGGGAACATTGTCGGCTACTTGGGCGTGGGGACATGCAGGCTGGACGGGAGTCTGTGGTGTGGCCATGGCCTTCTTATTCTTGGCCTTACTGGGTCACTGGCTGATCGGCGAACCGAAGAAATTAGCACAGGATTAGGTTATCTTCTGGTCTTACCATCGTGGTAGGGCCTTTTTAATGATTAAATATTGACACAGTGTCACTTGCGTGATAGACTCGCTTAAAAGTGACACGATGTCACCAATTGGGGAAAGGAGTTTTATGGATGCCATTACCTACCTTTGAAAATTTACCACAACCTAAAAAAGACCGTATCACGGCGGCGTTATTGACCGAATTTTCGACCCACAGCCTAGCTGAAGCTCAGGTCGCCCGGATCGTTACGGGAGCCGATATTGCCCGCGGGGCCTTCTACAAATACTTTGCCGATCTGACTGACGCCTATCAGTATCTCTACGGCGTGGCACTCACGCATATTCACCATGAGTTTGGCCGACCGACTGGTAAGGCGTTCAATCCCGACAGCTACTACGAGGCAGTGGCCAGCTTCGTCGACCACGTGACGGCTAGTCCTTATGACCAGCTTATTAGACGCCACTACCGGGAGAACGAGAGCTTGATTCCGACGCGTCCCTTACCAGATGAGTTACCTGTCGCTGATTGGGCGGCAATGACGCTGAGTCACGCCACGATTAAAGAGATTATGTTACAGCCAGCCCAGCAGAATGCGGCCCTGGCACGTTTCCGCCAAGCCCTAACGTTACTGGCGGGTTAGGAGAGCCCTATGTTTTTAGCCTTAAGAGAGATCCGACATGAGAAATTACGTTACGGACTTATCATTGGTATGATTGTCCTGGTGAGTTATCTGGTGTTCATTTTAAGTGGCTTGGCGTACGGTTTGGCACAACAAAACACCCAAGCCATCAGCAGTTGGCGAGTTGATAAGATTGCCCTTAACAAGGACGCCAACGATAGTCTGTCTCAGTCCGTGATTACGAAGCAGGACGCGGATAAGGTCAAGTTGACCGAGCACGAAGCTTACCTGGGACAGACCGGTGTCGTCGCTAAGGCAAAGGGGCAAGCCAAACTATCGGCCCAATTCTTGGGAATTGACCGCACCCAACTGATCTACCGACGCCTCAGGGTTACCGCTGGGCACAAGCCCACCAAGGCCAATCAGATCTTAGTTGATGACAGTTTCCAAGATAACGGCTATCGTCTGGGAGACAAGGTGACACTGAATGCCGCCGACGGCCAGTATCGCATCGTGGGCTTCACCCATAACGCCAAGCTCAGCGTGGCTCCGGTTATTTATGGATCGTTGGGAACTTGGCGCACCCTGAGTCACCTGACTGCAGACTTTCAGGCCAGCGGCATTGTCTCGACACAAACCAATTTCAAGGCCAAAGGTCTGAGCACCTTATCAATGAACAAATTCATCAATAAATTGCCGGGCTATTCTGCACAGAACACGACCTTTTCCTTTATGATTGGCTTCCTTATGGTGATCGCCATGGTCGTCATCGCGGTCTTCCTCTACATTCTCACAATGCAGAAGTTGCCAAACTATGCCGTCTTACGGGCCCAGGGAATCCCGGCTAAGGTATTGGTGACGACTACTGTTACGCAAGCCTTACTGTTGGTGATTGCGGGATTGGTCATCGGCGCTGGACTAACATTGGCAACCGTTCTGACGGTGCCAACTGGCGTGCCTATGAGTTTCAATTTACCGTTGTTAAGTGCGGCTACCGGGGGAATTCTATTAACGGGGGTCGTTGGGGCCTTGATTCCCGTCAAAGTCATTTTGAACGTTGACCCCGTCAGCGTTATGGGAGGTTAGATTATGCCAGCATTAGCGTTACAACACGTCAAAAAGGTTTTTGGCCACGCGACTAACGAGGTGACGGTGCTTAATGACATCAACTTCGAAGCTGCCAGTGGCGAGGTTAGCTTAGTGATTGGACCTTCGGGTTCCGGCAAGAGTACCTTCTTGACGATCGCCGGGGGGATTCAGACCCCAACTTCAGGGTCTGTGGTGGTGCAAGGACAGGCATTAAATGCACTATCCGGTAAAGATCGCGATGCGCTACGGTTGAATCGAATTGGCTTTGTCTTGCAAGCTTATAATCTGGTTCCCTATCTGACGGTGCGTGATCAGTTCACACTGGTTGATCGGGTGAAACCAGCCGATAATTTGAATGAATCGGCTCTGCGGCACCTTTTGGAGCAACTGGGGATTGCCGCCTTGATTGACCAATATCCAGCGGAACTGTCTGGCGGGCAAACGCAGCGAGTTGCCATCGCCAGAGCGCTCTACCAGAACCCCGACATCGTATTGGCCGACGAACCCACCGCGGCCCTAGATAGTGCCCGGGTAAAAGTAGTGGGGCAACTCCTCCACGATTTAGCTAAGACCCACAACAAGGCCATTGTGGTGGTGACGCATGATCTACGTTTGCAGGAATTTGCTGACCGTACTTATGCGATTATGGATGGGCAGATGACATTAAATTAAAACGCTCAGTGACCGTGAATTAGCGCGGTTGCTGAGCGTTTTTGTTTCACATGAAACAGTCTAGGGAAGGCTAGCCAATAGGTCATTGGCCAGCTGGCGTAGGTCGTCGGTGACGGTGGTTGGGGCCAGCTCCAGATGAGCGGCTGGTCCCAAATAACGGAACCAATTCGAGAAATCGCGGACGGCTTGGGCATTTGTGGCGTCGACGGTACATGTCAGTAAGGCGGTCTGTTGAAAGGGATCACGATACTGGAGAACGGCCGTGGGGTGGGGATGCTGGTGGAATTGCTGAATGGCCGCGGCTGTCAGGCGGATACGAATGTTTACCGCCGGTCGAGCTTTTCTTATGGCCGCGGTAATCGCAGCGGGATCGAGTGTCTGTTCTTTGGCAACCGGCTGGACGTCTTGTATGTCAGCGACGGCCAATTGGCAGAAACGCTGGGTTGTTAGATCCCAGGCAGCGACGTACCAGGTGGCTTGGCGGGTAAAGACGTGTTGGACCCAGACCGTACGAGTACCAGTCGTATCTGTGATGACCAGCTGACGTGTTCGCAGGCAGGTGTTGATCAGGGGTTTTAAGAGGGCCGGAGCGAAGTCAGTAAGCTCGGTTAGCTTAGGATTGCGGGGATTCGTATGATCGAAAACCAGAAGTTCTTGAAGCGTGAGCAGATCGTCCTGTTGGGTTTGCGAGGCAATGGCGACGAGTTTCTCAGTCAACGTATTTCGATTCTCCAAATAGGGAAGTTGTGTGTTAAGGGTGGCGAGAAAACTCACGAAGAGCGCCTTAAGTTCCTCATTGTTGAACTGAACGGCCGGCAGAAGGCGATTGGCAAGAACGGCATAACCGCCGTCACGCCCTACGGTGGCAGTCAGCGGCATCCCCAGTTCTTGAATGCTGTTGAGGTCGCGAATGACGGTGCTTCGTGAGACCTTAAATTGGGTCATCAGGTCACGAATCGTGAAAACCTGTCGATTATTGATATAACGCATCATGGTATTGATTCGTGATGTTTTAGTCATGGTTACCTCCAAATAGTGTCAGTTTTTGGTACGATTAACGATTATACTCAGTGTATCAAGAAATGGAGGTCACGAACATGACAACTTATACAATTGAAGATAAACCAGCTTTTACAGTTTTAGGGATTGGGATGGTGTTAACTGGCGGCTTCTCTGAAATGGGACAACAGAAGGCAGATTTCTGGCAGAAGATCAATGCGGACCATGCGTTGGATGATTTAGCCGGTATCACCGATTATCCATATGCAGTCAACGAAGCCGTTAACGGTGAATTTCATTACTACGCTGGCAAGCAGGTCGCTCCCGACACGACAGTTACGACGGGGCAACGGTTGATTGCCTTTCCAGCCGGAAAGTACCTGGTCATTGAGGGAACAGCGAGCGATCAGATGGGGTTGTATAATGCGTTAGAGGGACCGGCCTTCGGTGAGATCTTACCGCAACTCAAGGACTACGCTTATGTGGGCGGGCCCAATACATCCTATATGACGGGGCAGGACGCTACCGGTGTGCACGGTGAGATGTTAGTTCCTTTAGTTGAAAAGTAAACTAAAAGTCTGGAATTTAACGCCAGACACTGGTATCGAATGAAACGGAGGGTTTCACGTGAAACATGAGTGGCGAAAAGCCGAAAAAGAGTGGTATTTCCCTAAACAACCGACGATCTTAACGTTACCCCAGATGAACTTCATTACCCTGGCGGGGGTTGGCGATCCGAATCGGCCCGAATTCAGCGATCAGATTGGGGCCTTGTATCCAATCGCTTACGATTTGCGAATGACGTTGAAACGCGGTGAACTGGGCGATCCCTACGAATACACGGTTTACCCCTTAGAAGGGGTCTGGACGACCGATGATGGATCTAAGGGAGCCGACCTAAATAAGACCGCTTTACGTTATCAGATTATGTTGCGCCAACCGGATCGACTGACGGCAGCGGATTTTCAGGCGAGTTTAGAACGGGTGATGCACAAGAAGGCTAATCCCTGGTTATCGAAGTTAAAATGGACCTCATATACGGAAGGCCGAGTCATCCAGGCAATGCATCAAGGTTCCTTTGATGAGGAACCCGCAACCTTTGCGAAGATGCAGGCTATTGTCAGCGAGCAGCACGAACAGATCATACCAACGATGGGCGACTATTGGCATCGTGAAATTTATTTGACAGATGCTCGGCGAACGGCGCCAGAGAAGGCTAAGACGGTGTTGCGTTACCGTTTGGCAGCTAAAGATTAGATAGGGCGTGAAAAAGGGGTCTGAGACAAAAGTCTCAGACCCCTTTTGGTGATCCGAACGTACGCTCAAAGGCGGTCAATTCCGCGCTTATCACACGCATTTTAAATTAATCTAACCATTGAAGAACTTGGTCTAAAGTTGAGACAGTATGGGTTGGCGTGGCCGTTGCGGTTGGTGCCTCGTTATCTCGGTTGACCCAGATCGATGGCCAGCCTAGGGCGTCAGCGGGAACGATGTCACTCATGTAGCCTTCAGCGATATGCCAGTGATTTTCCGGAGTCAGACCGTAGTGTTGTGCGACGGTATTGAAGAAGTGATGATCTGGCTTGTAGGCGTGAACGTCCTCCGCCGTCCAAACGTTGAATGGTACCTGAAGGGCTGCCACGTTAGCTGGAATGATGTCCCAGGAAGAATTCGACATCATGATGAGGTGGTAGCCGCGCTCTCGCAAGGTCTTGAGTGTCGCGATCACCTCGGGGAAGGGCTTGAGTGAGCGATGGGCCGTTAGGACATCAACGAAGTAGCGTTCAAATTGATGTGTGAGTCCGAACTGGTAATCCAGGTGAATCAGATTATTTCGGGTCAGAAGATCATAGTCTAAGTAAGGGTGCATATTATTTCGATCGCTCTGATAGTTGGCGAAGCGTCGGCGAGCCAACTGGGGATCGACCCCTAATTTCTGAGCAATTTCGGCAACTTTGGCGTAGGTATCCTCTTCTCGTAATAGGGTGCCATAGCAGTCAAACGTTAAGTATTTAGTCATCACAAAGCTTCCTTTGATGAATTTGACAGGGGAATATCGCCTGATCCAAAAGGAAAACGATATCCCTGCACATTCTCAGTATGTAACAAAAAATGCCACCTGGCAAGGTGGCATTCAAGGTTGGTTCGCAAGTCATGGAACCAACAGCTATGTGGCGGTTAGACGCATAGCCTTCGCATGAGTTGTTGGTAAAACATTGAGAACGGTACGGCTTATTCAGCGTCGTAAGCGGCTTGGAAAATCTTAACGATATCTTCCTTGGTGCCCTTACGTGGGTTGGAGAAGGCATTCCCGTCCTTCAAGGCATTTTCTGCCATAAGTTCGAAGTCTTCAGGCTTGGCACCGATATCCTTGATGGACTTAGGAATACCAACGTCTTCAGACATCTGCTTCATGGCCTTGATGGACAATTCAGCAGCATCTCGAGTTGATAAGCCCTCGGTGTTTTCACCCATGATTTCTGCTAATTCAGCAAAACGTTCTGGGCAAGCAATGATGTTGTATTCTTCAACATAAGGCAGGAGTAGGGCACAGCAGACACCGTGTGGGGCGTCGTATTGACCACCGAGTTGGTGAGCCATGGCGTGGACGTAGCCTAGGTTGGCATTGTTGAAGGCCATTCCGGCTAACATTTCGGCTTCAACCATCTTAGTCCGAGCTTCTAGATTATGGCCGTTGGCAACGGCTTCTCTCAATGAAGTTTCAATTAATTTAATGGCTTCGATACATTGTGAGTCAGTGATAGGGTTGTGGTCCACTGAAACGTAAGGTTCAATGGATTGAACAAAGGCATCCATTCCCGTAGCAGCGGTTAAGCCCTTAGGAACTTCCAACATCAGAGTTGGGTCATTGAAGGAGACCAGTGGAATGTTTCGCCATGAAACGACGACAAACTTCAAGTGGGTTTCTTCATTGGTAATCACAGCATGACGGGTTAATTCTGAGCCAGTCCCAGCAGTTGTGTTGACCGCGATTAATGGTGGTAAGGCTTTGTCGAGGGTTTCAATACCTGCTAATTTGGTAATGTCATCACCGTTGGTCAAAATGATTCCGGCACCCTTACCGGTATCGTGGGCAGATCCCCCACCAACCGTAATAATAGAGTCGGCACCAGATTCTTCGTAGAGCTTCTTGACTTCTTTAATATTCCGAATCTTAGGGTTCGGTTCGACGTTGTTGTAGATGACGTAGTCGACACCAGCAGCCTTGAGTGAGTCCAAGGTTTGTTGAACAGCACCGTTCTTCATGCTTTCCAAGAACTTATCCGTCACAATAACGGGTTTCTTCATGCCAAGCATCTTTGCACGGTCACCAATCTTGTTAATTACGCCAGGGCCAAAGAAGTTGACACTGGGCATCAGAAAATCATAACTACGTTCAGCCATAATAAAATGCCTTCTTTCAGAAGTTTTGAAAATCTTTAACACCTATTTCACAAAGTAATTATAACGTAGGCACTTACAGTTTGCAATAGCTTTTCTAGAAAGATTCGTTCGGTTCGTTAACAATTGATGGTGAGACGTTGGTACAACTTGTTTTGTGAGTGTCGTTGAAATCCGGATCAGTCGTTTCCAATAAGAAAAATTAATTAATGAAAAGTCGAACAAGTTTCACAATTTTACCGTTGAATGCGCCGGTGAGACGATCCCTTTCGATGAAAAATACTATAATAAGAGTTGTGAATTAGGATCAGGGGGTTGGAACATGAAAGATTTAAAGGCACACCGTCAATCCGAGCAAATCGCGTGGGAGGAACGTCAGGCTGCTGAATTGAAGAAACTAAAGGGCGCACGATGGCATCTGTCTATGAACGTCGTCGCCTATGTTGGGATCTCGGTCGTCGAGTTTTACTTGGCAATTGTGGGGCGTTCACAGACTTTACGAGCAGATGCCTTGAATAATTTATCCGGAATCATTTCCACTGCATTGCTGTTAATGGGCAACCACATTGCCAGTGATATTGACGACGATGACTTGATTGGGCAGCCACTATCCGCAGCATTACAGCAGGACGATCAACGCTTACAGCTGACACGTTTTCGCTATGAGACGGTCTTCACGCTCATTACCGGAATTGTGATGGTGGCTATCGCCGGAAGTGTCATGTTCAGCGGGGTGAAGAGCCTGCTGCATACGGGTAAACAGACAATCCCGCAGCCGGTCACCCTAGTTGGGGCAGGGATTGCTGCTGTGATCATGTTGATTGTCTGGTGGTCCAACCGTCGAGCCGGTCGCAAGCTACAAAATGCGTCATTAACGGCGGCTGCACAGGATAGTCTGAGTGATGCCGTGACAAGTGTGGGAACGCTGATCGCAATTGCTGGAGCACTTCTCTTTCGCTTTGAATGGTTGGATGGTGCTGCGAGTATCGTGGTGGGCATCTTCATTCTGACGGCTGGTGTGAAGATCTTCCGTGAGAGCAGTTTAAATCTGGCGGACTACTTTGATCCACAGGCCGAGGAACAATTTCGTCAAGCGGTGATGGCTTTTTCTGAGGTACAAGGGGTTCGCGAGCTGAATGCACATTATAATGGGAACGTCGTGACGTTAGATCTGATTATTGAAGTGGACCCGCACATGGAGGTTCAGGATAGTTATCGGCTGGGTGAAGAGATTGAGGCCACGATGCGTCACCAATTTGGCATTGTGGATACAGATGTGATGGCGGTACCAAAGGATTAGGAAAGATGAGGAGAGTGGGACATAAGACTCGCAAACTGCCGTGTGGCGCACGCTTCGACACTATAATGAAAAAATAAAATCAGTTTTTTCAGAAGAAAATCCTTCTGAAAAAGCTGATTTTTGAGTGAGGTCCAGGATCCTTTTTTATGATCATCGCCAACTCTAATTATTAATTTAGTAATCATTAATAATAATTAATTTTAAAATGATGCCTGCTGGTTTTGCCGGCTAAGTGATGGTTACCAAAAGGTGCCTACTGTCCAAAAAGTAATTTATCGTGTACAATGAGTAAAATTATCGAGGAGGGTCCGTGGGATGAAGAAAACGTATAACTTAGGTGTCGAGGCCACACTAGCCGTGATTAGTGGAAAATGGAAACCACAGTTACTGTGCCACTTGAGCGTTCAGCCGCAGCGGACCTGTGACTTACGGCAGATGTTACCCGATATTTCGCAAAAGGTGTTGACGCAACAGCTACGTGAATTAGAAGAGGATGGCATCATCGATCGGCAGGTTCTGGGCGATCGGGCACCATTTAAGGTGGTCTACAGTCTGACAGAGACAGGACGATCGTTGGGGAAAATTCTCCTTCAGATGTCGCTCTGGGGGGAACAACGCGCCAATGAATTGCCGAATATGGAGATTGAAAATGGTCACGCCGGATTCAACCATCTCTTAGAGACCATCTAGGTCAACGAAAGTGGGGATACCCATGGAAACCAGAATTTTGGGCATGCAACGTACCCAACAGATGGTGACATCACCAGCGCAATGGCAGCTACTGTTGTGCTTGGCTACCGGTCCAGCGACGGGGAGTCAACTTCGCTTGTTGGGACCACGGCGTGATTTGTGGCGATTGTGGCAGCACCATCTGGTCATGTTTCATGTGAAACAATGGCGATGGCAACTAACGGCTGACGGCGAGAGCTTGCGGCCGGTGTTACAGGCGATTCAATCCTGTATTACAGACGAGAGACAGTGAAAATATTTTTCCAGTGATCAAAAGAGGCCCTAGAAATCAAGACAGATTTCTAGGCCCTCTTTTTTTATGAAGTTATAGCTAGCTGAAACTGATGGTTAATGCCCAATCTCGACTTGTAAGGCGCTAATTTTATGCGCTTGATCGAAGTGGTAGGTGTCAAAGCCGTGAAATGCGAACAGTTTACCGCTACTTTTACGACCGGCGACTGCCCATTCGGCGCGATAGCTGTGATCGGGGCCGGTCATGACTTGGCAAAGATGATGTAATTCTTGATTATCCTTGAAGAAATGGCTGAAGAAGGCGGCCACTTTAGTCGGATTATCAGCAACAAACCCGTTAGCATCCTTAACAATAGCATGACTTGCGAACAGGCCAATTAGCTCGCTGAGCGCTTGCGGGTCGTGTGATGCCAAGTCTGATAGACGAAAGTAACGCCGAATGATTTCAGCATTTGGATCCATGTAAAGACCTTCTTTCCGTTAATGGCTTAGTTTAGCTTGAACGGCTTAAAAGTAAAGCTATTGGCTGCTATTGACCACCGGAAGGTTATTAAGTTTACTTAATTGGTCGTCAGATTTACTTGGCCATTGCCGCTACGAATGATGAAGGGGTGTTGTCCGGCCCGACGATAAGCATGATGATTTTCAGCGATACGGCGACCGTTGAGCTTGGCTTGACCGTTTTTAACTGAAACTTGAAGTCCTTGTACAGAAAGGTTAGTGAGGGTTGTCGCCCCATTGCACTTGGTGAATTGTCCCCCTTGATGAATGGTCAGATGCTTAGCAATGGTCGTCCCATTCTGATGGGTAATTTGGCCGGTATTGACGATCAGTGGGTGCAGATGAAGGGTTCCGTTAAGTTGGGTGATCTGCAGATGTTTGAGTCGTTTAGCTGGTAGCGTGATTGTAATGATTGGCGTGTGGCCGATGGTCAGTTGATGTTGGTGCGCCAGTGGCTCAGTGATGCTGAGATGGTCGGGTGTGTTCACGACCTTGTACTGAGCTTTGGCCACTTGGTTCAGAGAGACAGCCGGTGTGGTTCCGGTTCGAATCGTCACGCGAGCGGTTCGAACAGCCAGCCGTAACTGGTGGGGCTGCTCTTCTAGAGGAATGGTCTGATGGGTGAGACGTTCTAATTGACCGGTATTGACGGTGAGCCGGTGTTGGCTGGCCGTGATTCCCAGGAGACTGATAACGAGGCCTAAAATGGTAATCGTGATGATGAGGAATAGCTTTTTCATGAAAGAGAATACCTCCGAATTGAATGAATATAATTTAAATTCATTCATTTTAATTTAAAAAAATAACCGAAACGGCTATTTTAGGATAAATAACAGAATGCTAGCAATCAGGTCATTGAGTAGTTGATAATAACTATCGGTTTGGATCTCACTTTGATGAAAATCAACGACCGTGAGGGCATTGAAGAGACTGATAACGCGGTCTTGGTCCAAATCGTCCTTCAACTGTCCTGATTGGCGCCATTGGTCAATCAGCCGCATCAGAGTGGCATAGACCAGGCTTTCCTCAACGGCAGACTGATTGGTTTGTGCAATGATATTGTTGAGCTTGGGATTGGTGAACCATTCCTGGAGGATTTGATTGTCGGCAGATTCCGTAAAAATCTCCTGAACGACTGTTTTGACTACGGTAGCAGGATCGCCGGTTAGGTCGACGTGGGCCATGATCTTAGCCTTGACGCGTTCATTTTCAGCGTTGTAGATGCGGACAAAGATGTCGTCCTTAGAAGTATAGAAGTTGTAGAAAGTTCCCACGGCCACGTCGGCGTGACGAGCGATCTGTGCAATGCTGGTGTGTTTAAAGCCTTGCTGTAAAAAAAGGGCACGCGCACTACGGGCCAACCGCTGTTCCTTGTCATCCATACCAAATCACTCCTCTTCCTAATGAATGAATATTATGATCATTCGTTCATTTTGTCAAGTCCAACGCTTGATCGGCTGGAAAGCGAAAAAAAACGGTCGCCAGAGGCAGCCGTTTTAGGAATTAGATTTCTGATACATTTTTTCATGAAGACGTCGATCATAGGTCCGGACACTGGGCATGAAAAACATTATTAGTCCACAGAGTAGAGCACCAATACCACCGATAATGAAGAGCTTTTGGACCCCGATCCTATCGGCGAGCGGGCCACCAAAAATCAGACCGACCGGGCCGGTGAGACTCATGATTGAATTTAAGACGCCCAAGACGCGGCCCAGTTCGACGGAGGGGAAGGTTTGTTGAATCATAGCCATGAGCAGGGTATTAAAGAACGGGCCCATAATACCCGCTAGTCCATTGAAAGCGACGAACCAGACGAATCCACGCTGATTACCGGGTAGAAAGCCGCCGGCACCGAACGCAATTCCAAGAATAATTGTGGACCCAATAATCGGCTTCATGCGATCTTGCCAGTTACCGAAAATCCCAATAATGGCTCCGCCAGCTAACATTCCCGCCGAGAAAATGACTTCAATGAGGCCAGCCTGACCCACGGTTCCGTGAAAGTACCCCATGGTCATCAGCGGATAGAGGCTGGCTGCTGGCATGAAAAACAAGGTGAAAAGGGCGCCGAGTAATGTGATTGCCCACAGACCTCGGGTTTGCCGGAGACGAGTCAGACCAAATCTGGCATCGCTGAGGACGCGAACCGGGTCGTCAATGACTGGATGTTCGGGAATCCGCACGGCCCAGAGAATGCTGATGCCGATGATGGCGCCGACAACATCCAGTAGAATTAAATAATTGATGGGAATGATAGCAAAGAGGAAAGCGCCTAGAGCAGGCGCAATAATCATATTGGCTGATTGGACCATGCCCAGCTGGCCGTTAAGCTTGGTCAGTTGGTTTGCCGGAATCATGGTCGGCATAATTGCCTGAACAGTTGGCATCTGGAAGGTCTGGGCGACTGCCCGAACAAACAGGGAGACGAAGACTAACCACAGGGGAAAGTGATCCTGAAGGGTTCCGGAGATGGAAAGAATAATTGCAAAAACGGCAGCGACAATGTCTGGCACAATCAATAAGCGTTTCTTATTGAGCCGATCGACGAAAGGGCCGACGAAGGGGCTGAGCACGACCATGGGAATCATACCCAACAGAGTGGCAAAACTCAGGACGGTTGCTGATCCGGTCTGCTTGGTGAGATACCAGATGATAGCGTATTGCACCACCATACTGGTAATTCCAGAGAGAAATTGGCTGGTTAGAAACAGGTAGATGTTACGCCGCCAATGCGGCAGTGTTGTAGTCATCATAAGCCCCCTTAGTAATTTAGCAGATGATTTATATTAGCATTCTAGTTGAGGGGGATCAAGATACACCGCTTGTTTCATTTGCCGCCAAAAAAGGCCAGAGAACAGATCTCTAGCCTAAAAGCGATGACAGGTTATTTGCCAACCGTCTCAGTTCGCAGGTTGGATGGGATGAAGCTATCAGGTTCGTTGTTTTCGAGGATGCTGGCATAGTGCGCTACCTTGTAATTAATGGTGGCCAAGTGCTTTTTCAAGTCGGCAATTTCGGCCAAGGTTTGCTCTTGTTGGGCGCACATCATGGCATAGCGCTCGTTGATGGTGGCGTCTCCCTCTTGAATCAGCTCCTGATAGTGTTTGATGCGTTTCACGGACATCCCTGTCTCGCGGAGACAAACGATCATAGACAACCACTCGAGGTCGGTGTCATGAAAGACACGGTTATTATTGGCGTCGCGTTGAACGAATGGTAACATGCCGTGATCGTTGTAATAACGGATGCTGTAGGTCGAAATGCCAAGCTTTTCGGCAACTTCGTGGATGGTATAAGTCAAGTTAGGATCCTCCTTAAACGAACGCCTTCGTCTAACACGAAGGCAAGTAGTCCTAGCATACGGTAAAATGGCTAACGTCGCAAGAATTTGGCCCCTGTTTTGGGGACGTTGTGGGGCTAAACTGATCTGAACCGTGATAGTTCAAGCACTTAAACTAAAGCGAATTTAATAACGAAAATTATACAGAATGTTCGCCTAATAAGCAATTGTAATAGACTATATCGACTTAATACCGTATGATGTTGATTGAAAGACGAATATCAAGTTAATTGAAGTGGAGGACAAGTCTATGCATTGGCTAGCCGATCTGTTAGCAGCCATCGGAGTTGTATTAAACGGCATTCCACAAGGGATCATGGCGATGTCGTTGGGATTTGCTATTTTTCCAACTATGTTTTCATTTCTATTTGCATCTGCGGTCAATGGCGCCTTTGGGGCCGTCGCACCGCTTTCCTTTCAAGCGGAGTCACTGGCCCTGACTGGTAGCCTTGGTCGCGACTTACGTGAACGGACGTCCATTATTCTTGGGGGATCGATCGTGATGCTTCTGATCGGGGTGACGGGGACGTTAACCAAGATTGTGGCCATTCTGGGCAACGGGATCATGGCCGGGATGATGGCCGGGGTTGGCCTGATGCTTGCCAAGATTGCACTGGGCATGGCCAAAAAGGAACGTCTCACGGGTTGGGTTTCTGTTGGCTTAGCAGCGGCAACTTACTTGGTCAGTAAGGATCTGGTTTGGACGATTGTGATTTCCGTGGTGGGGTCCAGTCTGACGGCTGTTTTTATCGAACACTACCGTGCAGAATTACCGGAACACGTGACCGCACGGCGGTTTGTCTTTACCAAGCCTATGGTTAATGTACGGGTCGTTCGTGGGGCACTGAGCCTTGCGTGCTTAAACGTTGGGGCCAACATCTCTTATGGGTTGATTACCGGTCAGATGACGGGAATCAAGCCCAATCCGGTGAACCTGAATCTGTTAACGATCACCCAGTCCGTCGCGGATATGGGGACCAGTCTCTTGGGTGGGGCTCCGGTAGAAGCCATTATCTCGGCGACTGGGAGTGCCCCGGAGCCAGTCGTGGCAGGGATCATGATGATGCTCATCATGGCTGCTATCCTCGCCTTGGGCTGGTTGCCAAAGTTGGGAAAGTATGTACCAAGTGCTTCTATCGCAGGGTTTCTGTTCATCTTGGGGACGGTTGTGATCTTCCCAGTTAACGCGACCACCGCCTTGCAGGGACCGACAGGAACCATTGCCGCTATCACTTTGGTGATTACCGCGGTAGCCGATCCGTTCGCGGGGCTGTTGACGGGGGCTGTTTTGAAATTCATGTTGCCACTTCTGGGACTGGGGGTTTAAGCGATGCAAAAACAGTTTGAGTTACAGGTTGGGCCGTTGACGCGGCAATTACCTATCATGCCCATCAGCGACACGTTAGCGATTGCGTCGTTCGTCTTGCTGGGGGATGCCGAACTTACCGACTACGCCGCCAGTGAACTGGCTAAACGCGTGCCAACGGATTTCGATTACCTGGTAACTTTGGAGAGCAAGGGAATTCCACTAGCTCAGGAACTCAGTCGTTGTACCAATCATGCGCAGTACGTGGTGTTGCGCAAGAGTGTCAAGGACTACATGCGCGCCCCACAAACGGTACCGGTATCAGCCATCACGACCAGTGCACCACAACAACTGGTCCTTGATGGCACGGATGCCGATCGCTTGGTCGCCAAAAAAGTGGTCATCGTAGACGACGTCATCAGTAGTGGTGGATCGCTTCAGGCCGCCAAAGAACTGGTCGAGCGTGCCGGAGCTACCGTTGTTAGTCAGGTCGCCATTCTGGCAGAAGGGGATGCGGTGGACCGGACCGACATTCATTATCTCGCCGAATTACCGCTGTTTCCGATTACCGATTAAGATCACAATCCCCCAACCTGATGTGTAAGTTGGGGGATTATGATTAGCCAAAAACGGGACCGTGCTACTAGCACGGTCCCGTTATCTTTAGATTCAGTAAACAAGTTTCTTCTATAGTAATCACAGCCAGGACATAGACTTACTTGGCAATATAGGTCGTCTTGAAGTCATAAGGCACACCGGCAGGATTGTAGTTGATATTTTTGACATTTTTTCGCAGGAGTTGTGATTTGGCCCCTTGGTACAGAGGAATAGTGCCTTGGTCGTTCATCAAGACCTTTTCCGCTTGGACTAATTCGGACCAACGCTTGTTTGGTTGATTACCGTCACGGTTCTCGGCGTGATCCAGGAGTTGGTCAAATTGTGAATTCTTCCAGCCAGTGGTATTGAACGTCGAGTCAGATTCGAAGACCTCTAGGAAGTTGATAGGATCAGCGAAGACGGATTGCCAGCCACTCATGGTTAGGTCGTAATCGCCGTTATTCTGTTGGGTCATTAACTGAACGTAAGGAACGGTCTTGATGGCAATCTTGACGCCGGGCAACTTCTGAAGGGAACTCTGTAGGAACTCGGCGGTCTGCTTGGAGGAGTCCGTGTCGGAAACCGACAGGGTCACATCTAGCGACTTGTCCTTGGTCTGTTTAAGGCCCTTAGCCAGGAGTTGCTTAGCCTGCGTGAGGTTGTAGCTAGTGGCGCTGGAGACAGCCGCCTCTTGATTAAATGCCTGTCCGGTCTTAGGGTTATTGCCCATGCCGGATGGGACGAAACCATTGGAGGCGACGGAGCCGTCTTGCAAGACGTTTTTGACCAAGTCTTGACGGTTGATGGCCAGTGAGAGGGCTCGGCGGACGTCGAGGTTCTTAAAGGCGGGAACTTTCTTGGTATTCAGATCCAGGCGTTGTGTTCCGGATGGCAGCCGCTTAACGAAGTTCTCATTGTTCAAGTTATTCTTGACTTGCTGGCCACTGAGAAGGGTTTCGTCGGTCTTCTGAGCATTGAAGAGATTGTAGCTGGTCGTGGGACTCTTGGTGACGACCTCGTTAATTTTAGTGAGGTGAACGTGGGATTTGTCCCAGTAGGTTGGGTTCTTGGCTAACGTCCAGGTGCCAGACGTGCCACTCCATTTGGTTAGACGGTAAGGCCCGTCGGAAACGATGGTCGCGGAGCTGGTACCGTAACGCTTGCCATACTTGTTCACAGCATTTTGATTAATCGGGTAGAACAGTGGCCAGGCCAGAAGTTTCTTGAAGTACGAGACAGGACGGGTTAACGAAACCGTCAATTGATACTTGCCGGTGGCCTTGATCCCTAGGTTGTTCAGGGGTTGCTTGCCCTGGTTGATGGCTTCGGCGTTTTTCACGGGGAAGAGGTAGAAGGCATCTTGCGAGGCCGTCTTTGGATCAACCGTTCTTTGCCAGGAATAGACGAAGTCTTTGGCTGTCACGGGGTCGCCGTTACTCCACTTCACGCCGTGGCGAAGGTTAAAGGTGTAAGTCTTTCCGCCGTCGGTTAACTTCGTCGAAGTGGCTAGGGCATTGGCCGGGGTTCCCTTGCTGTTGAGCCTGTAGAGGCCTTCCTGAGTATTCTGTAAAACGGTGAAACTCAGTGTATCCGTGGCCTTAGACAGGTCAGCGGAGGCCAAGTCTGAGGATTCGGTCCAATTCAAGACTTGGTTGGCCGCGTATTGGCCACTGTGACCAGCGGCGGTGGACTGGTTACCACACCCCGCGAGGGTGACAAGACTGAGTGCTGACAGGGTTAAAATCGTATAAATTGCATGTTTTTGGTGCATCCCAAACATCTCCTCTGAAAGTAAAAAAAATCGTCCTTATGCTTAAACATAAGGACGATTTACTCGCGGTACCACCTTGATTTACACTGAACTCACGCCCAGTGCCTCCGTAACTTCTGTTGCCAAAAGTCGGAAGCGGTAACGTGCTTCAATCCGGGTAGGCAGCTTGCACCGACTACTAGCAACCAGGCTCATCTTCGTTGTACCGTTGTAAGCCACCTTTTCAGCTACCGGTGGTCTCTGCATCTTAGCGGGTACGACTACTCTTCCTGGTAATGCGTTCCTGTATATTTCTAACTTGGCTCTAATAATAGTCGCGGGATTTCGGTTTGTCAACTCTGAATTTCAAAAAGTTAAACCGCGGTGTGGCGGCGATCTGTGAGCATATAGTAGAACAATTGATGGGAGATCTGATTATATGCGGAATGAATAATCGGGTCGGCATAGGTTGCTGTTGCGCTGACTTTTTATTCAAATCGACTCGGCTAATTCTGCTGTTTCTCTGGCGGCAAGTTAAGGGACCGGGTTTAACACCCCGTCAGATCATTGGAGTAGTCGGTAGTTATAAAGTGTGAACTTTTTTAAAGTTGATAACGTGGGATCTTTAAGAATTTTATTGTGAATAAGAGAACATGATGTGTCGATGCAGCTTGATAAATTTTGAATGCTTTAGACTGAATATGGGGAGAATGCCAGAATATGATGATCGTCATTTTTGAATAAAAATCGAAAAAATAAATATTTATTCAAAAGAATTCAGCGACTTTTTTAGAGGGATCATTCCAATAGTTCACCTTCCTTACGAGTCGTCAAAAGCCCGGTTTTACGCTGAAACGAGTACTATAGACACAGTACCAATTCTAGTAATAGGGGGCATTATTATGGGAGTCATGAAAGCTGTCACGACGACCTTTACCAACGCTGCAATTATTAGTTCAATTACCTCAACTGTTTTCATTATTCTGTTAGGGTTTTACCTGCGACGCAGAGGGACCTTCGGGGAAAACTTTGGGAAAGTGTTAACAAAGGTTGTCTTGAGTGTGGCTATTCCTGCACTGGCATTTAATTCCTTCATGCAACCGATGAATGGGGATGCCTTTAAGCAAGGGATGGGGGTATTGGTTTGGGGGATTGTTATCTATATTCTCCTCATCTTCGTTACGCCATTTCTTTACCAGCGCTATGTCAAAGAACAACGTGACGTGCTGGCAATTCTGACAACTTTTGGATCGACCACGTTCTTCGGGATTCCAATTGTTGGGGCAGTTTACGGGGCCAAAGGGGTCATGTATAGTTCCATCTTCAATATTGGGTATCGGATCTTCCTGTATTCTTACGCTTACATCAAGATGTCTGGCCTGAAGATGGAAGCCAAGAACGTCAAGAAGATGTTCCTGAATCCTATTGTCATCGCGACCTTCTTAGGGTTGTTCATGTGGCTGGGTCAACACCTAGTGCCCCAAGTCACGGTGCCGGTCGCAGTTAACGGGGTTCAGACAACCGGGGTTGCCGCAGTGGCTTTCTATCGAATTGACCAAACAGCTCTCTGGCTCTACAAGCCACTGAGCTATCTGGCTAACTTGGCGTCACCGCTGGCTTGGTTGTCAATCGGGGTTACCTTAGGATCTATTTCCTTCAAAGATGCCGCTGCCGACAAGACCCCCTGGTACTACGCCTTCAACAAGGTTATCATTGTGCCATTATTGAATTTAGTGATTTTGTATCTGTTGAACGTCACGGGCATTCTTTCTCTGAGTTACGTGGCGGTTGCGACCATTGTCGTGATGATGGCGACGCCAACTGCTGCCGTGGCTTCTGCCTATGCCATTAGTTTTGATCGTGAGGCGGTCTTGTCCTCCAATGCGTCGTTCATCTCAACAATTGCGGCTGTTGTGATGATGCCGGTCTGGATTGCCATCATGGAGGTCTTGAACGGCTTAGGTATCTTCCATTAATCCAAAAAGGAGTGTTTTTTGATTATGGTAAAAATTACGTCTTACGGGGTTCGGCCCATCGAGGAGCCCTATTTCGACCGTCTCAACCAGTTTGGCTTTGACATGACCTACGTTCCGGAAATGTTGACCCACGACAATGTCGACGCTTCTAAGGGGGCTGATGGGGTCCTGGTACGGGGTAATTGTGTTGTCGATCGTCAAAACTTACAAAAGTTCGCTGACTGGGGAATAAAAATGGTTTTCACCCGGACCGTTGGGTATAATCATATGGATCTACAGGCCGCGAGCGACTTGGGCATTGCCATGGCGCGGGTTCCAGCGTACTCACCATTTGCCGTAGCTGAATTGGCTCTGACTATGGGGATGACGCTCTTCCGGCACGTCAATCTGGCCGTGGATCGGACGCATCAGGCCAACTTTACCGTGGGGACCGATCTCTTCAGTAAGGAGATCCACACCGCAACCGTGGGTATTATGGGTGTCGGGCGAATTGGATTGACCGAAGCCAAGCTTTACCAAGGCCTGGGGGCTAACGTGGTGGCGTACGATCCGTACCCGAGTCCAGCTGCTAAGGAGACGGTAACGCTGTGTGACCTGCCAACCATGCTGGGTCAAGCGGACATCGTGTCGGTTCACGTCCCTTACTTCCCTGGTAAGAATGACAATCTGATCGACGCCAAATTCGTCGAACAGATGAAGCCGGGTGCGGTACTGATCAACACTGCTAGAGGTGAGTTGGCGGCTATTCCCGCCATTCTTCAAGGCTTGGATACCGGGAAGCTGACAGGTTACGGTGCCGATGTGATCTTGAACGAGGGCGCCATCTTCGGTAAGCAATTTGACCAAGTTCGCGACGTGCCCAACGACCAAGTTCAACAACTCCTGGCGCGTTACCCACAAGTCCTGATTACGCCACACATGGGGTCGTATACAGAACCAGCACTGCAGGATATGATCAGCGTCAGTTACCAGAACTTCCACGATTACTTGACGACGGGGAAGACGCGTAACGCCATTCACATTTAACGAAGAGAACCTCGTAACCCGATTGAAAGGGTTACGAGGTTCTTATTTTGTCGTAATGGGTAAATCCTGAGGCGCTAATGGCCTCCCCCCCAAAAGGGATGGTGACCTGGATTCGGATTCCTTAATCCAAATTCAGTTCATAAGCGCGGCGGTCGCCGTTAGGCCCATCGTTGACGTAGACAGTCCCGCGATACTTGTATCCAAAATTAGTGGCAATTGCCTGCATCTGTTGGTTCTGTTCGTGTGTGTCCACGCGGAAGTTACGAATGCCTTCTCGGTAGGCGGCACTGATTAAATTAGAAAAGAAATAATGGCTCAGATGCTGACCACGAAAACCGGGGCCGATCGCAATGCGGTGAATTGTGGCATAGGGTTCCTGGTTGTTCTGCCACTGGCCATTTTCAATGTGTTGGTAATTGGGATCGTCGCCGATGATCATGGTTGCTGTGCCGGCTACCTGACCGTCGACGTCTAATAGCCAGCAGTGCTGGGCATCGACGTCCGCGGTGAGTGTTGCCAGATCGGGATAGCCATCTTGCCACTGAGGGCTTCCCGCAGCTTTCAATTGTTCCTTGGCGCGGTCAATCAACGCCATAATTGTTGAGAGATCACGACGTGTCGCGCGTTTGATGAAAATTAGACTCAAATGATGACCTCCTTAAAAAAGATTACTTTGTTAGAATACCACATTTTTAGTCGCGAAGATGGAACGGAAACAGTGTATGATAGTAAAAAAGGTCTAACGGTTGGGGATGGGTTGATAAATCTCACGAATCGGTGATCATGATCAGACTAGAAGCCGAGATCCACGACGTTCTTGGTGGCATCCTTAAGGAGGAGCACAAATATGAATCCCAGTCACATCAGAAATTTTGCGATTATTGCGCATATCGACCACGGAAAGTCGACGTTGGCCGATCGCATTATGGAACAGACGCAAACGGTTAATGACCGTCAAAGTAAGGCACAACTGCTGGATGATCTCCAGGTTGAGCAGGCACATGGCGTGACCGTCAAGTCCCGAACGGTACGGAACTACTATCGAGCCGACGATGGTCAGGAGTACGAATACAACTTTATCGATACCCCAGGACACGTTGATTTTACCTATGAGGTTTCCAAAAGTTTAGCCGCCAGCGATGGGGCCATTCTCTTAGTCGACGCGACGCAAGGGGTTCAGGCCCAGACGGTGGCTAATCTTCGTTTGGCCCAGGATAACCATTTGGTGGTCATTCCGGTTGTGAACAAGATTGATGCGGCTGCGGCCGATGTCGATCGAACGATTGCGCAGATTAGAGACCTTTCGCCGGAATTTGTGGACGTACCCGTTCTCAAAATTTCGGCTAAGACTGGCCTGAACGTCCATGACGTGATGGAGGCCATCCACACGACCATTCCTGCTCCAGTCGGTGATGCCAAGGCCCCACTCAAAGCGTTGGTATTTGACTCTCAATACGATGCTTTTAAGGGGATCATTGCTTATGTTCGGTTGGTAGATGGTCAGCTAAAGGCCAACGACAACCTTGTTTTGATGGCGAACCAACAGGCCGTCGCGGCTAATGAGATTGGGATCTTTGCTCCAGCCCGGGTGCCCGCTAAGCAGCTGGGAGTCGGCGATGTTGGGTATGTGGTTACTGGTCTGAAGGACCCACAGGCCTTACGCGTAGGGGATACCCTGACATTGGCTGCCAATCCCACGGAGACGGCGCTTCCCGGCTATGAGCCAGCCCAATCAATGGTCTTTGCCGGTTTCTATCCGCAAGGGGATCATTATCACGATCTCCAGTTGGCCGTGGAGAAGCTCGCGTTAAATGACACGTCCTTCCATTACCGCCCGGAGAATTCCGAGGCCTTGGGTGCTGGCTTCCGGTGTGGATTCTTAGGAATCTTTCACTTACAAATTATCCGTGAACGTCTGCACGATGAGTACGGGCTGGATGTCTTGACGACTGCACCTAACGTGACCTACCGCGTGCATCTCAAGAACACCGATGACCCGATCGTTGTCAATAATCCCATCAAGTTTCCCGATTATTCGAAGATTGATTTTGTCGAGGAACCCCTGGCTAAAGCAACGATTACCACGACTAGCGAAAGCTTAGGGCCAGTGATGAAGCTAGCCGATCAGCATCGGGGAACGCTCCAGGATATGAACAATCAAGGTGACCTGGTGGTTTTGAACTATGAATTGCCATTTGCTGAGATTGCCTACGACTTCTTCAATGCGCTAAAGTCCGTTTCACATGGTTATGCCACGTTGACGACGGCTTTGGCTGGATATGATTTGGCGGACGTCGTTAAGATTGAAGTGCACGTCAACTATGCCAGAGTCGATGCCCTGTCGTTCGTAGTTCACCGCGAAGATGCCCCACGCGTTGCCCAGGAGCTGGTTCACAAGTTAAAATTCGTGATTCCTCGGAAGCTTTATCCGATGCCAGTGCAGTCGGTGGTTGAGGGGAAGGCCTTGGCCAGAGTCGACGTACCACCGTTGCGCAAGAATGCAGCGGCTAACGGTGAGAAGAAGAGTGCCTCGAAGAAAGCTGCGCAGTTGCGGCGCCAGAGTGCCAACAAGCGTCAGGCCGCTCACAGTGATATTGAGTTGCCACAGGAAGTTTTCAATGCCGTATTGGATCTTGAAAAATAAATAGCGTAATAAATAGGGTGATGCCATTGGCATCACCCTATTTATCTAATTATTCTGTTCAAAGTAAGCTTTTCCGGCTGCTAGCATATCCGCCGTCTGTTGATTTAATAGGGGTGGGAGCTGGTCGAACGGAAAGTATTTTAGATCGAGGGTTTCGTCCGTAGCCGTCTCAAGGGGCCGACCGCCAACCTGTTTGACCAGGTAGAGACGACAAATCACTTGGGTCTGATCGCCGTTAGGGTAGGTCGTGAAGCCTTGATCGAAGATCCCCAGTGGTTGGATGAGTTCGACATCGATCCCAGCGTCTTCTTTGTATTCACGAATGCAGGCGGTGTCAAAAGTTTCGCCGTATTCGAGGAATCCTCCGGGGAGGCTCCAATTGTGCGTATCGGTTCGCAGGTTGAGTAGCACCTCTTGCTTAGCGTTGACCAGAATGGCCCCGGCGGCATTTAAGATGAGCGGACGATGACCGACCAGTTGTCGGATTTCTTGAATGTAATTGGCCATGGGATGACCACCTTTCTCGAAGAGTTACGTTCATTATAGCGCAAGGTCGTTCCAGCAAGAGTGGTATGGCGGGGAACACGTTAGGTGGTCACGATAGTCATAGCCGCTAGAAGGAAACCCATCAAGAAGCTCACAGGATAGTCAGTATCTAAGATGATCCCTGCAATATCTCGAAAGGGTTGGCTTTAATTGAGAATATCAAAATGGCGTCGTGTACCCTTTTGGGAGGACGGCGCCATTCTTTTAAATGAACTTGATCAATGTTATAGCGGCAACTGTGCTCAGCCAAGGGCTTTGATTAAGAACAAGCGTCGTTACAGATGGCCCGTTACGATTTAACGCCGGACCTACTTGTTTACCCGTTTGTAGTCGCTATCGAAGTATCGGCCATCGCGGATTTCGTCAGGTAAGCCAGCATAAGGGGCTTCGTCGATAACGTCTTCGTTGTTCTGACCAGCGTCACCAATGTAAGTGATGGTGGCGAATTCAGGAACGACCATCTTAGGATAAGTCGCGTACTTTTCCCGAGCGGCTTCCATGACGTCGATGTGTTCGTTTTGGTAAGTTACCGTGATTTCAGGATGTTCTTGAACCCACTTGGGGAAGAAGATCGTGCCGTTGACCTTATTTTCGTTAGGCAGGAAATCCAGGGCCACGTCGGTCCCAGTTGGTTCTGTCCAAGCAACCTTGTAGATGCCTTCGGTCAGCATGACGATGTTGGCCTCTTGATCGGTTACCCAACGGCCGGCAACCATGCCGCCGTGGATCCGGTAGTCAACGGTGTGGTCGTTCTTAGCGTACCATTCGTATTCCCAACCATTGTCGTAGGTGTAGATAAAGTGAGTTCCCAAGAAGTCGTCAAGGGTTTTGAATTGTTTCGTCATGTGTCGCCACTCCTTAAATTATGATATTTAAAACATGTAATTAATTACATGTTTAAGTCGATGGAATTACTATAAGACGATCGGCACGTGCTGTCAACAATTTTTCTTGATGTTTGGCGGCGAAACTGGTTCAATGAAAGTAAGTAAACCGCGCGAAATCAAGGGGGATGGCCAGTATCGGACAGCGAAATCGACTACAATATATTATTTTGGGGTTACTGAATCAGCGACCACAGACCGGCTACGACTTGGCCAAGGCATTTGAAAATGAGATTGGGGAATTCTGGCAGGCCCAGCACAGCCAAATTTACCCGTTATTACGACGAATGGAAGCGGCGGGAGAAATTACCCACGAGGATACGGTTGCGGGCGAAAAACTGGCCAAGAAGCAGTATACGCTCACACCCAGTGGACATGATAAGCTAGTGGCGTGGGTCAGCGAACCTTCGCCAGAATTGACGCCCAGCAAGGATGAATTTATTCTTAAACTGTACTTTATCAAAACGGATACGGACCCCCGAATTCAGCCAATGTTGCGCGAACAATTGCGTCTGCATCAGACCCAACTTGATCATTTGGAGAGTCGCCGTAAAACGGTCTTTTCAACAGATGACGCTAAGGAACAGGCATACGGCCACTATTTGATTCTGGATCATGCCATCGAACGGGAACGAGATTATGTGGCGTGGTTGACCAAATACCTAACAGATTAGAGGGGTAGACCATGTATTATCACGTGTTAACGAATCCAGCGGGACAGGTGTATCGACGATTGATTCAGGTACTTGGTGAACATACCGACTATATTGAACTTTCACACTATAATATCGGTGGGGTGCCATATGCGGCCTCCTACCAGCACGTTATGACGCAGTTGAAACCTGATATTTTAAAGACTCGTCAGGTGACGCGCAATGCGATGAATGATAGTCTGCGGCACCATGGTATCACGGTTTTTCAAGTTGCCTGTAACAGTGCGACGACGCGTGTTCTAAAACGTTCGGCAACGAGTCTCTACGAATGGGGTGGCCGTGGAGATTCGGAAAGTCCGGATCAATTGCCATCGGATCTAACCTTCTATTTGAATGGTCATTGGGTCTTGGCTGCTTTGGGTCACGAAGGCTACGCCGTGGTGAACCTGCCGGAAAAACAAGCACGCCAATTACAGGAACTTACGGGAATTGCACTTCAAGCTTTCACGGCAGCAGATATTCAGGATTGGGATTTTGACAATTGGTAATGCGATAGTCGATTAGGCCTAGGACTTGGCGTTCTGGGCTTTTAATTTGGACTATAAGGGTGAGTTAGGAAGCGTTACTAATTAAGTCCCATCACCAGTTATCCAGTAAGTTATCGGGTATTATGAGGGCGGTAACTAGGTTCGTTTGTCAAGCTGACAGTGGATCCTCACAGATCGGTCACTTAGGTTAGAAAAGGTAAGTGGTTGGCAAAGTATCGGGATTCACGTGGGGACAGCGGTCCAGTATGCTATATATGTAAGCGGTTACAAGTTGAGCGGATCAAAATATTTGGGGGAGGGTTTTATTATGAGTAAGTTACAGATCTGGAAACAGCGTTTCTTCTATGGCGCGACGGATATGGCTGGTAACCTGATTTGGCAGATCGTTGGGCTTTATCTCTTGTTCTACTACACCACGGTCATGGGCATTTCACCAGCATTCGTGGGGACATTATTCCTGGTCGTTCGGTGTATTGACGCGTTTGATGGGGTGGTTTATGGCTTCTTGATCGACCACACCCACTCGAAGTACGGAAAATCTCGGCCTTACTTCTTATGGTTTGGGATTCCACTGGGAATTTTGACGATTCTGCTATTCTTTAACCCTTCGTTCGGGGGAAACAAGGCTTTTCAGTTAACTTGGATTGCCGTCATTTACACCCTGTTCAGTTTGGTTTATTCTGGCGCTAATACGCCTATCACGGCTATCCTGCCGAGTTTGACGTCCGACCCAGATGAACGGACAAATTTAGCCAGTGCCCGGATGGTTATGACCAACATCGGGACGGCCGTTATCGGGGCCGTTTCACTGCCAATGGTCGCATTTCTGGGTGGTAAGAATGCGCAACGTGGGTGGACCATTTGGGCGGCCATGATTGGGGTTGCCATCATGGTTCTATTCTTCGGGGCCTTCGCTAATTTGAAGGAGAAGCCAATTGTAGAATCGAAGAATGAAGGCGAAGCCATCAAGGGTCACCTGGGTGTTTGGGAATCCTTGAAAGGGGCTGCGAAGAACAAACCTTGGGTTCTGCTGAGTCTGAGTTTTATCCTCTTACAGACCTTCTGGGTTATTCGGATGCAAACGGCGGTGTACTATTTAACCTACGTTTATCGTCGGACAGATATGATTGGGTTGTTTAACGGCTTAGTCATTGTGGCTGTTATTGGGAACCTGTCAGTGCCATTCTTAAGTAAAATTATGCGACACAAGTACGTCATGATTGTCGCCATGGTTACCTTCGCTATTGGAGAAGCTATCATGCCAATTGGACTGTTACACAAGAATCTTTTCTTCCTTTTTGCGGGAAACATCATCGCTACGATCGCCATGGGGGCTGCCTTCTCGATTGCTTTCGTGATGATTGCGGATACGGTAGAATATGCTCGGACTGAGCTGCGGATTGATGAACCCGGAATTCTGTCTTCTGTCCCAATGGTTGGGGCTAAGTTAGGGATGGGATTTGGTGGTTTCTTAGCCGGCTGGATTCTTTCCTGGGGTGGCTTCAGTGCTGCAGCAAAGATTCAAGGAGCCAAGGCGGTGACTGCTATCAGTACCAGTTTTATCTGGTTACCAGTCATCCTGGCCTTGGGAATTGTGGTTATTCTGCACTTCTACAAGCTGGATGAAAATAAGGTTGCGGCGTTAAAGGCCGAACAAGAAAAGGCTGAATTAGAACACGAAGAAGCTTAATAATCTTTGACCCGTCAGGGGATCTGGGGGAATCACTGATCCATTGCCGGGTTATCTTATGAGAGGGGTAATCATCATGTTGAATGACACAACAACCAAGCAATCTCTGGGGTATGCAGACGAATTACGTCGGTTAAAAAGCATGACAGCCACCTATGTCGAAGATGGTGTGACCAAATGGATTAAGGACCGTGAACCACTGCATACGTTTGAACCCTTAGTCTGGGAGACGGTCGCCTCAATTGAAGAAAATCCACACTTGCCATCCGATCTTTTTAGCCTGCGGCAAGGGACAGAAACCTCTGGGCAAAAGGATTTGACGACCGTCGATATGAAGGTTGAGATGCAACAGATTGTCGCGATGAATCGACGAGTTCGCGTCATTCGAATTGCGCGGATGGACCACTTGACGGCAGATAAGGCTCTCATTTATTTCCATGGAGGGGCTTATTATGGTGGCACGCCAGAAGATGTTTTACTGGCACTGAAGTATGTCGCAGAGCAGGCAAATTGTGTGGTCTATAACGTGGACTACGCTTTAGCACCGGAACAACCTTATCCAGCGGGTATCTTGGATGGTTTGGCCGTGGTGGCCGCCATGACCAAGGACTATCACCACATCTCATTGGGTGGTGATTCGGCCGGGGGATCAATTGCCTTGGCGGTCAGTCAGCTTTGTCACTCCATGGGCATCTGCACGATTGCCTCGCACATGCTATTCTATCCAACCGTGATCCAGGGATCGGATCTGGATGGCGAGTTGTGGGACGACAGTCGCATCGACATCGTGTCGGAACAGCGGCACGCCTTGCATCGGAGTTATCAGCTATTTGAGCAACTCGATACGATTATGAGTGGCTACTATGTGGCGGATCAGCCGTTGGATCTGACGGCACCACTTCTGTCGCCACTACTGGCTAACCCCCAGATGTTTAAGCACACGACTCTTTTGGTCGGCGAATATGATCCATTCCGTTTGCAGGGTGAGGCCTTCATCCAGCAAGTTGGTCGGGCTAATGAGGACGCCAATTACTTCTGTTACGGTGGGATCAGCCATGCCTTCCTGAACTTCACTGGGAACGTACCAGCTGTTCAAGACGCCTTGCGCTCGGCGGCAAAGTTGATCTAAAGTATAGGCAACATTGGGGGGAGATCAGTGTGAACTTACGAGATTATCACTTAACTTTACAAGACGTTTCTGATCAGCGGCCGGAATATTTGGAAACGATCTTTTCGTTGGGGAACGGTCACTTTGGTGTTCGAGCCAACGATCCGATTAACGGGAATCCAATTTCAGGGACGTTAATCAATGGGTTCTATGAGACTGCCCCTATTACCTATGGTGAGGCGGGGGTCGGCTATGCTCAGAAGCATCAAACTATTCTGAATTTACCAGATTTGCGACATGTCCATGTGACGACGAATACGGGTCACCATTTTACACGGAGTAAACGTACGGCGACGGATTTGGACCTGAGCAATGGAAAGCTTGTCGAAGATTATTTGATGAGTACTGAGCAGGGGGAAACGGTTAATCTGACGGTCACCTCGGTGATTGGACAGAGCCGTTCAAACTTTTGGGCGATCGGGTATACCTTTGCGCCAGGCAATTACGCTGGCGGGTTGCTCGTTAGCAAATCGATTGCGGTACCTGCCGAAGCAGAGGCCATTAGCTCGGCTGATCCGCGCAAGACGCGATTAGCTGGTGTCCCAATCTGTGAAACAACCTTCTTGGCCAACGACCTGCAACGTTACCATGTCAAGACCCACAATACAAAGCAGGCGGTGACCCTATATCTGGGCTTATTAACGGCGCAAGCAAGTCTCTTGCAACAGCCAGTTGATCTCAGCGACCGGCAACCACATACGTTGGAGTATGAAGCTTATGTGGGTGACATTAGCCGGCAGAATACGATTGATCCGTCCGCTATGTTCGTCGCGACGTCGCTAGATGCGTTAACATCAGACAGCCAGAATTTTTGGCAAGACGTCTGGCAACGCAGTGAAGTTGCCGTTGAAGGAAATGATGAGTTGGATTTGGCCATTCACTACAATATCTTCCAACTGAATCAAGCTGCAGGGCGGGATGGTCGCACCAATATCGCCGCTAAGGGCCTGAGCGGCTCTGGTTATGAAGGTCACTATTTCTGGGATACAGAAATGTACATGCTACCGTACTTCATCTACACCAATCAACAGATGGCACGACAACTTCTGGTTTACCGTTATCAGATTCTACCTAAGGCCAGAGAACGGGCGCATACCTTGGGTGCCAGTCAGGGGGCGCTGTTTGCTTGGCGGACGATTAATGGTGAAGAGGCATCGCCATACTTTCCAGCTGGAACCGCGCAATACCATATTGATGCGGATATTGCTTACGCGGTTGGCAAGTACTACGAGATCACTCGCGATCTGGATTTCATCTTGCAATGTGGATTTGAAATGGTTCTCGAGACCGCTCGTTTTTGGGAGGATTTTGGATCTTGGCAACAGATTGGCACTGAAAGTCGATTTGAGTTTCACACCGTGACGGGGCCCGACGAATACACGGCCTTGGTCAACAATAATTACTATACGAACCGGTTGGCCAAGCATAACTTTCAGCTAGTCGTTGATCTGGCTCGTGAGATTCAGAAACGGTCGCCAGGGAGCTTGGACAGTTTTGGTGTCAGTGAGTCCGATCTGGCTGTTTATCAGAATCTGGCTGACCACGTCTATCTGCCATACAGCCCCGATCTTAAGATTAACGAGCAGGATGATAGTTTTCTCGACAAGCCACGCTGGCCTAAGGACCGGTCGACGCCGGATAACTTCCCGCTACTATTGCACTACCACCCATTGACGATCTATCGTTATCAGGTGGCTAAGCAAGCCGATACGCTGTTGGCAGAATACCTCTTCCCAGAGGATCTGACGACTGAGGAACTGAAACGGGAATATCGCTATTACGAAGGTGTCACGACGCATGATTCTTCTCTGTCGCGGTCGATCTTCAGCATTTTGGCGGCCCGCATGGATGACCGAGAGAAGGCCTACAAGTACTTCATGGATACCGCTAGAATGGACTTGGTGAACTTACAAGGGAATACAGCGGATGGCTTACACCTGGCAAATCTGGGGGGGAGCTGGTTGGCCCTTGTGGCCGGGTTCTCTGGATTCTATGTTCAGGACGAAGTGGTCCACTTTACCAATCATTTACCTCAGAACCTGCAACGACTGACCTATCGGATGAAGATTGCGGAGAGCGTCTTAGAAATCGATCTGACGGCGACGACGACCAATGTCACGGTTATCAGCGGTCCAATTCCGACGTATGGTGTCAGTGTTAATGGCAAGCTCATTTCATTAGAAAAAGTCAGTTAAACGAAAACAAGCCTTACCTGGAGAACCGAGAGTCTCAGGGGTAAGGCTTGTTTTTTAGCTAATTAATTTGAGACCGATTACGGCAATTAAGATGACGGCGACCCACAGAAGTTTACGCCAATCCTTGGATTCCCCAAAGAAAAGCATTCCGGTGAGGACGCCTCCAGCGGCGCCGATCCCGGTCCACACAGCGTAAGCCGTACCCATTGGCAGCGTTTGTAAGGCAATATCTAGGGCGCCAAAGCTAAAGGTAAAACCGATCACCATTAGGGTCCACAACCACCAGGTGCGGCGATGGATCGCCCAGTTCATGAAGGTGACACCGGACATCTCACAAAGGCCGGCGAAGATTAACCAGATCCAGGCCATATTAGTCCGCCTCCTTTGTTGTCACCGTTTGAAGGCCGCCGATTCCAATTAAGAGTAAGACCACCAGGGCGACCTTGGCCACGCTGACGGGCTCATTGAAGGCTAGAATGCCGACCAGTGTCGTTCCTAGCGTGCCAAGTCCAACGAAGACGGCGTAGGCCGTGCCGGCCGGCAGGACTTCACCAGCTTTGATAAGGAAGTAGAAGCTCAAATAGACGGCGGCGGCCGTTAGAATCCATTCCCACCAAGTATTGGCGTGCTTGAAGCCCACGACCCAACTAACCTCGAAAATGGCACCAATAATCACGCGAAACCAATGTTTAGTCATCGTTTTCCTCCTATAAAATTCAGAAAAAGCCTGAGAAATTCTGTCGTGATGACAAAATCTCCCAGGCTTTTTCCCTTCCGTGTCCGTGGGACCACCCACGGGTTTTCTCTCGGACCAGGCCTACTGATGTAGCGGAACCCTAGAAAACAAAGTATGCGATTTGATTCGGTAAGGTTAGATTAGCACGGATCTTAGCGGGGGTCAACCGAGAGATAGTCGGGATGGTGAGGCTGAAAACGCGTGATTAGCGACAATAAAGTGACCCATTTCACGAAAAATGAAATCGATTGCATTTCGATGGCGACTTGTTTTATCGGACTTTTCTGAAAATATTGACGCGTGAAAACGCCTTCTCAAGATTGGACCCGATGCTATACTGAAAGCGATTTAAAAATGACTAGATCAGTCATTCAGTGCTTAGTAATTGGTGCCGCGGGTCACGGTCCCCGGCAAAAATATGGAGGTAGCGAGTATGCAACTTGGAAGTATTGAAGCTGGTGGAACAAAGTTCGTTTGTGCAATTGGTAACGAAGACTATCGCACGAACAACCGGGTCATCATTCCCACCACGACACCGGAAGAAACCTTGAGTCAGTGTGTTGCCTATTTCAAGCAGTATCCGGATTTAAAGGCCATTGCCATTTCATCATTTGGTCCGATTGAATTACGACACAACTCACCCAAGTACGGGTATGTCACGGATACACCCAAGCCGGGTTGGGCGAACACGGACTTCTTGGGTCGCTTGAAGCAAGACCTGGACGTGCCGATGTACTGGACAACCGATGTGAATGGATCGGCTTACGGTGAATATGTGGTCGCCACGCTTTTCAACGAAAAGATTTCGTCATTGGTTTACTTCACGATTGGGACTGGTGTGGGTGCCGGCGCTATCGTGGATGGCAAGTTTGTCGGGAGCATGGGTCACCCAGAGATGGGTCACGTTCGCGTCAAGCGCCACCCAGACGACCTGGACTTCGACGGCATTTGCCCCTTCCATGGGGATTGTCTCGAAGGCCTGGTCAGTGGACCAACATTTGAAGCACGGACTGGGAAGCATGGTCACGAAGTGCCAATGACTGATCACGTGTGGGATATTATGGCCTACTACGTGGCACAGGCGGCCTTGCAAGAAACGCTGATGATTCGTCCCGACAAGATTGTCTTTGGCGGTGGCGTGGTCAGTCCAGAATTCTTGGTGAAGGTACGCGCCGAATTCGCTAAGTTACTGAATAACTATGTTGACGTGGGCAATCTCGAAGATTACATCGTGATGCCTTCCGTTAAGGATAACGGCTCAGCCACGCTCGGGGACTTTGCCCTCGCGCTCAAAGAATACAACAAATGAACAGCACAAAGAGAGGAAGATTTATCTGATGAAAGCTTTAGTATTGACCGGAACTAAAAAAATGGAAATTCAAGATTTACCAACGCCCGAAGTTAAACCTAACGAGGTTTTAGTGAACACCGCCTATGCCGGTATTTGTGGGACTGATCGTGCGCTTTACGCCGGCCTTCCTGGCTCAGCTGATGCGGTTCCACCCATTGTATTAGGCCACGAAAACTCAGGGATCGTTGCTGCTATTGGGAGCGAAGTGACCAACGTTAAAGTTGGCGACCGCGTGACCGTTGACCCGAACATCTATTGTGGCGAATGCGAATACTGCCGTACTGACCGACCAGAACTTTGTGACAACTTATCTGCTGTTGGGGTAACGCGTGATGGTGGCTTGGAAAAGTCCTTTACTGCACCAGCATCCGTTGTTTATCCACTGCCTGACAGCGTTTCATTGAAATCAGCTGCCACGACAGAACCTATCTCATGTGCAGTCCACGGGGTGAAATTACTGGACTTAACACCATACCAAAAAGCTTTGGTCATCGGAGACGGCTTCATGGGGCAAATTTTCGTGCAATTATTACAAGCTTATGGTGTTCACCAAGTGGATTTTGCCGGCTTGAATGATAAGAAATTAGCCTTCAACAAGGAAAAATTTGGGGTGACGAATACGTACAACACCACGCGTGAAAGTATTCCCGCTGATTACGATGTTGTCATTGAAGCTGTTGGGTTGCCACAGACGCAAGAACAGGCAGTTGAAGCTACCAAAAAGGGCGCCCAGGTTTTGATGTTCGGTGTTGGGAAGCCTAACCAGACCTTCTCAATGAACACGTATGAGGTTTACCAAAAGCAATTGAAGATTCAGGGGGCCTTCATCAACCCTTACGCCTTTGAAGATGCCATTGCACTGTTAGCTAGCGGCCAATTGGATGTTGAATCCTTGATCAGCCACGAAGTTGGCTTGGAACAAGTGGAAGACGTCTTGAATGGCAAGGTTGCCGGTGTCAGCAAGGCTGTTGTTAAGGTCAGTGACTAGTAAAGGATAGGGATAATTGTGAAAGTTGAAGCGACAACTGATTTAAACGGCGGAGCGGCAACTTTGGATACCGCTAACGGGCGTACAATTTCGATGGGGAAAGCCATTGCCTACTTCGCCTTATCACTGGTGATCAACTCTGCCGGAAACGTGCTGACGTTGGTGACGAGCGCCAAGATTCACCCGTCGTTCTTAGGAGCGGCGTACTGGTCTGCGGCGGAGGCGAACCTGGGAACGGCCTTCCATTGGAACCTATTCTGGGCGTTTCTTATCATGGGTTTTCTGACGTCCGTGCTAAATGCCGTTCTGATTCGTCACTGGGACTGGAAACGGATTGCCGGAAACATGATCTTCATGGTGCCATTTTCCGCTTTGATTCAGGTGTTTGAGGATTTCTTTAATGGCAAGTATCCCGCCTTGTTTGTGGGGTTACCGGAAGCCCGGTCTATGGGGATGATTGTGCTCTACGTCTTCCTGAACTTCTTAGGAGTGGCCTTCATTGCGGTGGCCATCTCTATCTACCAACGGGTCAACCTGGTCTTGCATCCGGCCGATGATCTGATGCAAATTTTGCGATTCCGTTACTTCAAGGGGAACGCGGCCAAAGCGATGTGGGTGTCATACATTCCACCTACTATCATGGCTATCGTGGCCCTCTTGATTACGCGGTCATTCACGAACTTTGGGTTGGGGACCATCTTTGCCTTTCTGGCACAAGGTGGGATTACAGGGATTGCCGACAAGGTGATCTTCCCTAAGCTGAAGCATCAGGCAGTGGATGTCGGAAAATAAGACAATTTAAAGGACGGTTAGTGGCCTTTAATCCCTATTTCTACAGCATAGCCAGCACGACTTAGCTAAAAAAGGAGCAAAAAAATGTCAGTTAGTGACTTCATCACTGGAATCCAACACGTTGGGATTCCTTCAGCAGATTTAGACAAGACTATCGCATTTTACGAATCTCTAGGTTTCGAACAGGCCGGCCTATTTCCTAATGGAAAGAATCGGTGTGCATTCATGCGGTTGGGCAACCTAACCATCGAAACGTGGGAAGGCGATCCAACTCATCCAGAGGCCGGCGCCATTAACCACATTTCCTTAAACACGACCGACGTCGACCAGGCCTTCGCTGCTGCCAAGGCCCAAGGGTTGACCATGGTTAACGATGAAATTCAGTCTATCCCATCTTTTTGGAAGAAAGGGATCCGGTTCTTCAACATTCTGGGACCTAATCATGAAACGATTGAATTCTGTCAGATTCTAGATTAAAACGTGTAACAATAGGCAGTTAGTCGGAAGCGATGGCTGATTGGCACACGTATTGACACGTTAAATGAAAATCGCCCTGCCGTTACTGAGATAACGGTAGGGCGATTTTTGTGATGAGGTTTAAAGTTAACGTTTTGTTGCTCGTGGAATAATGGTCGCTGTGAGCCGCACCTCTTGGGGGATCTGATGTGGATTCTGAATCTTGGCGATCAGGTGGTTTACGGCAACCTCACCGAGCCTCGTGATGGGTTGTTGGGCCGTGACAATTGGTTTTTCCAAGAAGTCGAACCAATCGCTATCGTCGAAACCACCTAGCTGGAAGTCCGGCACATCAAGCGTGGTTAGCCTTGTCAGAACGGCACGCATGATGGTGTTATCTGCTGCGAAGAGGCCATCACACTTCTGGTTCACCAGGAGCTGACGGGTCATCTGACCAACGTTGCTGTTGTCAGTGCGAGCGACGACCTCGATGGCGGGATCGATGGGAAGGCTGGCAGCAGCCAGCGCCTCGTGATAGCCACGGAGTCGTTCGTCGGCAGTGGCGGGAACGGCACTGTTAATGATCCCGATTCGGTGAGCCCCTTGATTAATGAGTTGGGCCACCACGGCCTGGGTGCCTTGACCATTGTCGACAAGGACGCGGTCGTATTCAGGGGCCGTGCCAGCTGGTGGCATACGATCTACGAAGACAGCAGGCGTGTTGCCCAAGATGTCGGTGTAGTTGGTTGCTTCACCGGCGCTGGCAATTAAGAGGCCATCGACTTGTTTTTCCAACATCAAGTTGAGTGCCTTAGTTTCCTTTTCCAGGCTTTCGTCAGTGTTGACGATCAGAACATCGTAGCCGGACTTCGCGGCTTGGTCTTCAATGGCACGACTCAAATGGGTGAAAAAGCCATTGAGAATGTCGGGAATGATCATGCCCAGTGTGTGGGTTTGTTGGACGCGAATACTGCGGGCCAGTCCATTGGGATGGTACCCGAGATTACGCGCAATGTTTTGAATCTTTTGGCGGGTATCACGTTTCACCTGCGGGCTATTATTGAGAGCCCGAGAAACGGTGGCTTCAGAGACACCAGCCTGTTTGGCAACATCTTTAATGGTAATCTTACCGGACATGTCAGTTCCTTCTTTTCTGAAAATAGAATGGGGTACAAAAGGACTGTTGATTAGGTATCTTATCCCATAAATCTAAACATCGAATAAACGGTACACCTGGTAATTGTATATTTAGCGTAGCGGTTAGAAGCATGGTCGTCAACTAATTCTGCGTGGAAGAAAAAAAGGGGTTGCATTTTTAGGGGGATAAATGCTAAAATTAGTTCCTGTTGGGTCAGTGATGACCGAATTCTTGGGCTATAGCCAAGTGGTAAGGCAACAGGTTTTGATCCTGTCATGCGCTGGTTCGAACCCAGCTAGCCCAATCAGAGGTTTAACAAGGAACTGTCAGTCGTTTTGCGACTGACAGTTTTTTTGTGTTATTTTCCCCGTATCCCGATCAAATGAGTTGGCAAGGCGGGGAGTGCTGGGGTATGGTTAACACAATAACAAAGATCGAAAGGAAAAGGTGATCAGCAGTGACAAGCCGCGAGCAGCAGATTCTGGAATGGATCAAACAGAATCCCATGATTACGCAAAATGAGCTAGCAGAGTTGGCCGGAATCACCCGGTCTGGTGTGGCGGCTCATATTTCCAACCTGGTCAAGAAAGGTTATATCCAGGGCAAAGGGTACGTGATTACGCCACCGAAGTACGTGACGGTGGTCGGTGGAATTAATATGGACATCCTGGGGGTCTCCGGTACAACGGTAACCAATCAGAGTTCTTATTCCGGAAAAATTTATACCAAGTTAGGTGGTGTCGGCCGAAACGTGGCGGTCAACCTCAGCAAGCTGGGTGTGAAACCCTACTTTATCGCGGCCTATGGTGACGATCGTAACGGCGAAATCTTTAAGGAAGACGCGTTAACCAATCAGATTGATATTAGCCATGCCAAACAAATTGCCAATGAGCCCACGTCGATGTATCTCTTCGTCAATCAACCTCAAGGAGACCGCATTGTTGGGATCGATGACATGGATATCAACGCGTATATCACCCCTCAATATTTAATGGGGCATGAGCAGACGCTTAATAACTCTGACCTAGTGATTATCGACTCCAATCTTCCCAAGCGGACGATTAAGTGGCTCTATAACCACGTGACGGTGCCGTTATTTGCAAAGGCCGTCGGGATTAACAAGATGATGAATCTTTATGATGGCATTGATCGGCTTGATACATTGGTTATCAATGCGTTGGAGGCCACTCTGCTAACGAAGATTACGATTTGTGACGAGGCCACTGCGCGGCAAGCCGCCACTGATCTGATTGGGCGGGGGGTCACCAATGTCTTTATTTACATTGACGAGGTGGGAATCCTTTATCAAAATGCAGAGCAGGCGGTCTTTTTTCCCGATACCGAGCAAGACGCGCGCAACACGAATGGGGCTGGGGCGTCCGCAGTGGCGGCTTTAGCTTGGGCCAGACTTAATCATCAGGACTTCAGCCAAACAGCTAAGGCGGGAGTGGCAGCCACTTACATTACCACCGAGGCCGATGATGCAGTCAATGACAGAATGAGTGCGCAAGTCCTCCGTCGTCGGCAACACGCCTTAGATGACTGATGGTGATCGGGGGCGTCTTTAACCACATCTTTGGTACGCCGGTCGCCGGCAACCATTAAAATGAACTTATAGCGAAGTGAGATCAAATGATAAAAATTTGATCTCACTTTTTTTGCTTGTGAAAAAGTAAATTAGAAGGGAAGCCGATCACCAGACTGACACGGGTTTTTGGAATGTGGAAAGGTGAGCAAACAGCCTCAAAACATTGCAACCGCTTACGATCCTATTGACAAAGGACTCTGGAGATTATATTCTGATAGTATCAAATGATTACTTAGATAAACATTTGTTTATAGTTCCAGCCCTGAAGGAGGCAATGGAAATGGATAGCCAGAATTTGAAAAAGCACTCAGGCTACGTCGTTGTAGTTGGTGGTATGAACATGGACATCTTCGGGATGCCTAGTCAAAAGGTCATTCAGCGTGATTCCAATATTGGTAAAGTTGGAATGGCTGTCGGTGGTGTGGGTCAAAACATCGCCCAAAATTTGGCTCATTTAGAAGTCCCTACCCATCTCATTACGGTGTATGGTGATGACTACAATGGTCACTTACTAGCAAAGTCTTGTGAAGAAAACCACATCATGTTGGACCAAGCCGAATTGGTCAAGGGGTCCCGTTCTTCAACCTACATGTACATCACCGACGAAACGGGTGACATGCTGGTGGGTGTGAATGACATGGCTATCTGTGAACAGATTACGCCAGAGTTTTTGGCTAAGCGCCTCGACTTCATTAACAATGCTGCTATCTGTCTGATTGATGCGAACATCTCGCAGGAAGCTATCGACTGGTTGGGAGACAACGTGACGGTGCCACTCTTTGGGGACACGGTTTCCGTTGTGAAGGCGCCACACTTTGCCCACATCTTGGGTAAGATGGACACCTTGAAGCCGAATGCTTTGGAAGCTTCGCTGCTCAGTGGCGTTGAAATTACCGATACTGCGTCCGCAGAAAAGGCCGCTAAGGTGCTCCTGGCTACCGGGATGAAGAACATTTACATCTCATTGGGTGCCGATGGTATCCTGTGTGCCAACCATGAAGAAATGGTTCACGTCCCAATCTTCAAGACCGACATCGTCAACGCTAACGGTGCTGGGGACTGTGGGATGGCTGCGATTACCTGGAGCCACTTCTTAGACCCTAACCGGTCATTGGAAGAAACGGGTAAGATTGCCCAGGCCGCATCTAGCATCGCCCTTGAAAGCACCAAGTCAGTGCCAGATATCACACCAGAGTTAGTGGATCAGAAGCTGGCAACTTTAACCATTTCAAAATAAGAGGAGAGAGTAATTTATGATTAAGCAAATTTATTCTTTGATTCAGTACGACGAATCCGTTAAGACTATGGAAGCTGGGGCCGACAACATCGGACTTGTGCCTATGCAACATGGTGGTGTTCCAGCTCACCGTGTTCCCCTAGATCGGGTTGACAAGATTTTCGCTGAAGCTAAGCGCCGTGGCGTAACCTCCGTTGCGATCATGTTGACAAACGACCCTGAAGAAATGCTCCAACTTGCCGAACGTATCCAACCAGACATCTTACACATTGCTGGTGATGGTTACGCTGCCGATGCTGAATTTGCTAAGCGCTTGAAGAAAGTTGCACCGCACACCGAACTGATGCAAGCCGTTCTGGTTGATGGCGAAGGGGCCATTGCGCGTGCCAAGGCTTTCGCGCCATTCGTTGACTACATCCTGTTGGACTCTGGTTTAGCACCAGATACTGGGATCGGTGCCAGTGGTGTGACCCATGACTGGAATATCGACGCTCAGATCGTTAAGGAAGTTAACGTACCAGTTATTGAAGCCGGTGGTATGGGACCTGACAACGTTGCCGAAGCCATTGAAAAGATTCGCCCATACGGGGTCGACTCATTGACGAAGACCAGTATCAAGTACGAAGGCGGAAACATGGAAAAAGATATCCCAAAGGTTAAGGCATTCTGTGAAGCCGCAGATGCTGCCGCTAAGAAGTTAGGCCTTTAATTTTTGAATCGCATAGGAGGCGTTAGAGAGTTGTCATCGAAACGTTATACGCCCAAAACCGTTGCTCTAGCCTTCCTAGGAATATTTCTAGTTTGTATTGGGGTTGCCTTTAACAATAATACCCAGTTGGGTAATGACCCTGTGGGCATTATTTACGACGGGTTACGGACAACCTTCCATCTTGAGCAAGCGCAATTAGGAACGGTTTCTAATTACTTGAATGTGGTGTTAATCGTGGCCCTGTTCTTTATCGGGCGGCATTACGCAAGCTGGGGCACCTTGATGTATCTGGTGCCTTACGGTCTGTTCGTGTCAATCGGGTCGTACCTGTACCCCTTGATTTTCACCTCCACGACGTTGTTGGGTCGGTCGATTGGTGGGGTCGCTGGGATTTCCCTGTATTACCTAGGGATTAGCCTCTTTGTTGCCGCCGATATCGGCGTTGACCCCTTCAGCGGCTTCATGCTAACACTCCGGGACTTTACCGGATGGAGCATGCGTCGCAGCAAGATTACCTTCGACGTGGGTCTTATCATTATTGGTATTTTATTAGGTGGTAAATTCGGGATTATTACCATCTTAACCGCACTGACCACTGGTCCGACGATTCAAGCGTTGAGCTCAGTCTTCAGAAAACGATTAATCCTAGAAAGAAGCTAGATAGAATGAGTTTGGATGTTAAATTACTACAACGCGTCAAGGTTATCGATACCGATAATCTGGCACAAACGGTTCTTGAAGTTTTACAAACCGAAAATTATCACCGGCCATTATTCATCATGGACGGCTTCCTCGCCAAGGTTCAATTGGTTCAGGATACGCAAAAATTGTTAAAGGATAACGGCATTGATGTCGCCGTCTTTGATAAAGTGGTTTCCGATCCACCTGCACAAACCATTCGTGACGGGGTTACAGCTTTCGAAGCAGCCAAGGCTGATAGTATTATCGCCATTGGTGGTGGGAGCTCAATCGACGTTGCTCGTGGGGTTAACATCGTGCGGACCAATGGTGGCGACATCATGGATTACACGGATCCTAAGAAGGAAATCAAGGTCTGCAAGGGTCTGATCGCCGTGCCAACGACTTCCGGTACTGGGAGTGAAATGTCCAACGCCCTCGTCGTAACTGATGTGAAGACTGAAAAGAAGTTGGCGATTCTTTCTGACAACGCTGTCAGTGAATATGCCATCTTGAACCCTGATCTGTTGTTATCGTTACCAACTAAGATGACGATTGCCACTGGTTTGGATGCCTTCTCTCACGCTGCTGAAGGGTACACGTCACGGCTTTCCAGCCCAATCACCGACGCTATTTGTGAAAAGGTCATGTTCCTGTTAGCCAACTACTTGCCAACTGCCGTAAAGGACGGCCAAAACCGTAAGGCACGTCAAGAAGTGATGGTTGCCGCGGCCTTAGCCGGTTGGATGTTGAACAATGCCGGAACTAACGCGGGTCACTCAATGGCTCACATCTTGGGTTCCAAGTACCACATTGTTCATGGTGAAGCTGTTGCCTACGCCTTACCAAGTGTCTTGACCGCCGTTAGTGAACTGATGCCTGAAAAGGTTGCCGAAATCGGCCAAATCCTCGGGTTGAACTATGCCGAAGATGAATCCATGGCTGATCGTGCTTCTGCCGCAGTTAAGCAGTACCAACACTTCCGTGACGATGTCTTGGGCTTACACCCATTCAGCGATTACGGCATCTCTTCCGAACAAGTTGTCTCCAACGCCAAGGCCGTTGCAAACGAACAATTCGCAAGCAACATGCCTGGAGAAATGAACGAACAGGTTGCTGCCAAACTGTTAGCTGGTTTCGGTAAGCGCCTCGACTAAAAGGAAAAAGGGTGAACATAATGAATTTTGTTTTCTTGTTAACTGGGCTAGCATTAGTCTTCGGGATTGGCTGGCTGGTTAGTTCCGACCGTAAGCACATCAAGTACAAACGAATGGGAATTCTGTTTGCTTTGCAAATCATTATCTCGTTTCTTTGTTTACATACTTCCGGTGGGATTAAGACTTTAGCCGGAATCTCCGGCTTCTTCAGCTGGTTGATGGGTCAAGCTGCCGGTGGTGTTGACTTCGTCTTTGGTGGGTTAGCCATCAAGCCGGGTGCCTCCGTCTTCTTCCTCAACGTACTGATGCCAATTGTCTTTATTTCCGCATTGGTTGGGATCCTGAACTACATCAAAGTCTTACCATTTATCATCAAGTGGACTGGTTGGATTTTGAACAAGATTGCCGGTATGGGTGAACTTGAAAGTTACTTTGCCGTATCAACGGCCATTCTGGGTCAACCAGAAGTCTTCTTGACGGTTAAGGAACAAATCCCAAAACTGAATGAACAACGTCTTTACACCATTTGTGCCTCAGCAATGAGTGCCGTTTCAGCCGCAATGCTAGCTTCATACATGAAGATGGTTCCCGGCAAGTTCGTTGTTGTTGCCGTTTTCTTGAACATCTTGTCTGCATTGATTGTTTCTTGCATTATCAACCCTTACGAGACTGAAGCCAATGATGAATTGGTTCAGATTTCCGAGAAGAAGCAAGAACCATTCTTCCAAGTTTTAGGAACTTACATCACCGATGGATTCAACTTAGCTATCACTGTTGGTGCCATGCTAATCGGGTTCGTTGCCCTGGTGACGTTCTTAAACAATAGCTTTACTGCTATTATCCACATTTCATTTACTGACTTAATTGGTTACGTCTTCTCACCAGTTGCCTTCTTAATGGGTGTTCCTTTACATGAATCCATGAAGGTTGGGAGTTTGATGGCAACCAAGTTGATTACCAACGAATTCGTTGCCATGGGGAGCTTACATGCTATCGCCGGTGGGTTGAGTGCTAAGGCTAACGCCATCATCTCTGCTTACCTGGTATCCTTCGCCAACTTTGGGACGATCGGGATCGTTACGGGTTCTATCAAGTCCATCAGTGCTGAACAAGGTGGTTACGTTGCCAAGTTCTCCATGAAGTTGCTGTTAGGAGCCACCTTGGCTTCTGTTCTTACTGGGACTATCGTTGGTCTGTACTTCTAATTAGGAGGTTTGAATGGTGAAAACGAAACTCAAAAAATTATTACCGTTGATGCTGGGTTCTTGGTTCCTATTTGTTGCCACGAATCTGGGTGTGACAGTGCTGACGAGTAACGCGGCCGCCATTCGCCCCATGATTAATACCGTGGCGTTTGCTCTCGTGCTTTACGTCTGGAGCGCGATCAACGTGCTTCGTGATCGGCGCCACGCGGTAGGATTAATGGAATTTGTGATTATCGTTTATTCGTTTGGATTCGTCAGTTCGTTGGTGACAGCCGTTTCCAACTTGAGTCAGGCAACTGGCCTGCTGAGCCTCGTCATTGTCGGCAGTCTCGTCGGCATCGGGGTCAACCTGCTATGGTTCAAGACCTGTAGTCAACTTAGCAAAGTAACGGTTAAATCAACCCACTAATGACTTTAGATAAGGAGCTATCTGACATGACAACAAAGATTATTATGGACTGTGACCCCGGTCACGATGACGCCCTCAACATGATGTTGGCGTTAGCCAATCCTGAGATTGACTTATTAGCGGTCACTTCTTCTGCCGGGAACCAAACCCCAGAGAAGACGTTGAATAATGCAATGCGTCTCTTGACGTTGATGCACCACCAAGAGATTCCAGTGGCCGGTGGGAACCGGACACCGCTCATGAAGCCGTTGGAAACGGCCGGAAACGTGCATGGTAAGTCCGGTTTGGACGGGGCTGACCTTGCCGAACCAGACTTCAAGGTTCAGGACATGACGGCTATCGAGCTGATTGCCAAGACCTTACGCGAAAGTGATGACAAGGTAACCTTAGTGGTTACCGGCCCAATGACCAACATTGCGTTGTTCTTACGGGTCTACCCAGAATTGAAGAGCAAGATCGAACGGATCGTCTTCATGGGTGGTGCCATGGGCTTAGGTAACTGGACCCCATCCGTAGAATTCAACATCTACGTGGACCCAGAAGCCGCTAAGATTGTCTTGAACGCTGGGATTCCGCTAACAATGGCGCCACTGAACGTGACCCACAAAGCCCAAATCCTGAAGCCAGAAATTGAATCGTTAGACGAGATCGACAACCCGGTTGCCCACGCGTTCCGCGGTTTGCTGAGCTTCTTCGAAGTCTACCACGAAAATCCAAAGTGGGGCTTCAAGGGTGCGCCACTACATGATCCATGTACCATTGCCTGGATGCTCCATCCAGAAATGTTCAAGAGCGAATTGATGAACGTTGATGTGGAAACTGAAGGTGAATTGGTTCGTGGTGAAACGGTTTGTGACTACTATGAACTCACTGGGAAGCCTAAGAATACTGAAGTTCTGTTAGATATTGACCGTCCGGCCTTTATCCAATTGATCAAGGATTCTTTGAAGACTTTCAACAAGTAATCGATTTGAAACTAGCGCCATTCCTCGTCGGGAATGGCGCTTTTTGTGTTCTACTGAGAAGAGTTCTTAGGCTGGCTGAGTAAGAGAAGCCTGACTGTCTTCTGGGGGCACGGCTATGGGTCGCCCTGAAATAAATTTTATGAATGGCTAAAGGCATAAGAACCGTGGACTGATTCGACGGGGGAACCATTAGTCGGCAACATCATTTCTATCGGCTAGTTTCCAATCATCAGGTATAATGGAGCCAGTAATAACCCGGGAAATTGATTGGGGAAACGACTAATTTTGAGAAAATTCAAAAAGATTGAGCAGACCCCTTGCTTGTCACGCCACGTCATCAGGTATAACAAGGGTATAGGAGGTGAACCCATGTCAGATTATTCAACAGGAGAATTAGCCAAGTTGGGTCACGTTTCGGTGCGGACACTCCAGTATTACGATCAGAAGGGACTCTTACCCCCAACAGCCGTGACGGCCGGGGGCCGCCGGCGATACGCGGAGACGGACTTGCAACGGCTCAAGTTAATTCGGTTACTCAAAGGGATGGACCTCTCGCTAGCGGCGATTCAAGAAATTTTAGATAGCGATCAAGCCAATCGCGTTCTAGCCGATGCTTTGACCCAGCAGGAGCACCAATTACTGGCGGAACAGGCAGAGAACACAGAGAAATTACGGACGCTTCGTCTGATTCAACGCAGTCTACCCGACTTTACTGACGTTTCGATTCAATCCATTACTGACATGGAACACATGATGGCAAACAAACAAGGATTAAGACGCGTTCGTTTACGGCTGTTTGGATTTGGTGGGATTCTTGGAATTATTGAGTGGGGCACGTTTATTTATGCACTCTTCACGGGAAACTGGTGGTTCTTCGTCATTGGCATGGTCATTGTGATTGCCGGGGCGAGTTGGATTAGCTGGGATTATCTTCGTTCAGTGAGTTACGCTTGTCCCAACTGCGGGACAGTCTTTAATCCCGCATTCAAGGAGGCCTTCTTTGCGCGGCACAACATCCGAGCTAGAAAGGTAACCTGTCCGCATTGTGGTCAGAAGAATTTCTGTGTCGAAGTGTATCGTGAGAAGGCAAAAGCTAATTAAAGCAACAGTCCCACTGGCCATGACGGACGGCAGGGCTGTTGGGGTAAAATGAGGGCTCGAGTTGGCTACGCCGTTGGTTTGAATTAGCCAAATGATAAGACGAGTGCCTGCTTAGGAGATATTGATAGGCCGTCAGCCGAAGACAAGGTTAATCGAAAGCATTTATCAGTGTGTTATGTCACTAGAAAGAGCCACCATGTCTGGACAGAAATCCAGTTCTGGTGGCTCTTTAGTATTTCTAAGTCTTTAAGCAAAGTAAGGTTCTAAAATCGTGAGCTTCCGTTGGTCGAGATCTATTTGGGCCAACGCCTCATAGGGCAAGGCGGTCCGTGGATAGGCGTGACCAAAGTTTAAATTAGCCATGATTGGTGTGTGGAACTGACGCGTTGCGGCTAATAATTCGTGGCAGTAGGCATCATAATAGATCTCATTTTGAGGCTTACCCATGAGGATGGCGGCGACGTTTCCTAAGATTCCGGCCTGGGTGAGATTAGCCAACATGGCAGCATAGGCGTCGGGAGTTGGGTGTTCCTCGCTGGTTTCTAGGAAGAGAATCTTGCCGCGACATTCTTCTGGTGTGGGTAAAAGATGATAGTGAGCGGCTATCGCAGGTTCATCCGGGTAGTGGGCATCCGTGAGCAGACTATTTAAGCTGTCGATGCAGCCGCCTAACAGGCGACCAGTGAGACGACCTTGGCCGCGTAGAACCTGATAACCGCGGCGTTCGGGATGACTGACTCGCGGTGTGCCCACGGCGGCTAGGGAAAAGTCGGTGCGTTCCTCATACCAGAAGGGACTACTGGTAATTGCGGTCGTCTGAGGGTTTTCAAAGTAACGCGTGAGGGTCCGTCGGGTATAAGGCAACAAGTTTGGTCCCAGTTCCGCCAAGTCGTTGAGCAGGTTAGGACCATAGTACGTCGTGAGCCCCAGACGCCGCAACATCAGGTGATTGACGGTTGTGTCAGAGAAACCGGTAAAGAGTTTTGGATGTTGACGCACGGCAGCTACGAATTCTGGATCCTCGAATAAGTAGGGGGCCAGTCGGAAGGTATCGATTCCCCCAATAGCACAGAAGACGCCCTTGATCTTCGGGGTGGTGAAGGCCGTCTTGAGATCGGCGGCGCGGGCTTCTGGATGGGCATCCAAGTAGGCCTGACCCTTGAGGGCGTTGGGCATTGTGATGGGCTTTAAGCCCAACTCGTGGAGTCGACGTTGACCTCGTGCAAGTTCATGGGCGGCAAAGGGTTCTCCCAGAACGCCGCTAGAAAGGCTGACAATGGCGACGGAGTCACCGATATGTAAGGGTTGTGGTTTGATCATAGGCAGTCCTCCAATGAATAAAATTATGATTAGTCTACACCCTTTAGGTTAAAAGACAAGTCGTGAGAAAACAACTCACCGGGTAATTAAAAAGCGCACTCCCATGATAGCGAGAGTACGCTCCTGTTTGGCGCTAATAACTCAGTGCCCGGTAAGCATCGTGTTTCCGATGCGTGTGTAGGCTGGCTTGTGACATACTGGTCCGCTTATTCGTCCAGGGATCGTTGTAGTAGGCCCGTGTCTTGCTGTAACCAGTTAGTGTGATGGCATGGTTGCTGAAGCCATCAACGTGGTTGACCCAGAGAACCACGGGATGCCCCTTGTCGATCTGCTTCTTCAGCTTATTGAAGGAAGCACCGGTCATGTTTTTGGCAGAACCGGTGTGGCGTTTGACGAGCTTCATCAGGCCCTTAGGATAAATCCACCAACCGTACTTGGAGTAAGGATTGCCGACGAAGCCCTTGTTAGGGTTCGAACTACGCGGCGCTTCTTTAGCAATCGACATCTTGGTAACCTTGGCCCCGGCATATTGGAGCATCATGGTTGTCGCCGTGAATTCACAGCCGGTTGGGAGTTGTGGTCGTTGGGCAATCAGTGGGACACGCAGGTAACGGTAGGTCTTGACGGTCCCATTACGGTGAATCCAACCGATCTTTTTCTTATAGGTAAATCTGAGCCAGATGCCGTTGGCCATGGTTTCTTCGCGGGTGATGTGAACCTGTTTATTGGCAAATGAACTCGCCATCGTATAAGGCTTCATGTTCTTAGCAGCAGACTTGGCACCCCCGGTTCGATAAACAGAATGGTCGTAGCTTCGGTTAGGGCCAATCTTGGTGTAATAGTTCACCTTTTTCACTTTGAAAATCGGCCGGTAGACGACTGGTTTCGGTTTTGGCTTGGGTTTTGGCGTTGCTTTTTTGCTTTCGCTTGAAGCCGATGAGGAACTGCTACTGGCATCGGCAGAGGAAGAATTCGTCGTGACGGTTGATGATGAATTGGCATCACTAGTCGCACTGGCGTGAGCGGTTGCGGGTTGAACGGTACTGATTAAAAGACCACAGCTAAGTGCTAGGAGGGCCGTTGAAAGTCGTTTCATTGTAAAATACCACCTTATGTATGATTGATTCGAGACAAAACTACTAAGTAGGCTAACCAATGGTTAGGATCAAAGTTAATTATACGCCCTATAGGGGGGCTGGCAAAAGAAAATTTTGGCGTTTTAAAAAGGCTGCAGTGACTGTCGCAGCCTTTTGTGTATCTTTGATGCGTTATTTAACTTCGGCACCTAGGGCGGTCTTAAAGTGTTCTAGAGCCCAGGCATGGCCGGTCGGATTAAAGCTAGCTACGGCGTTCTCGTGAATAATTAAGTGATAGCCCAAGTTGTACGCCGCGATGGCGGTGTGGAGAACACAAATGTCGGTACAGACACCCGCGAGATGCAGGGTATCCACGTGGCGTTCTCGCAAGCGTAGGTCGAGATCAGTCCCTGCAAAGGCACTGTAACGGGTCTTGTCGAATTGCCAAACGGTCTCAGTGTCTTGATGGGCGTCGAACCAATTCTTGGTCTGACCGAAAAGTTCGCGGCCCCAGGTGCCACGAACGTTGTGCGCAGGAAAAAGCTTGGTTTCCGGATGATAGGGGTCATTTGGTGTGTGGACGTCGGTCGGGAAGAGCACCCAGTCGCCGGCTTTGAAGTGGCTCTCCGCCAGTGCAACTATCGGGTGATCCAAGACCTGGCCTGGTTCACCACAGGTTAAGGCACCCTTATCGGCAACAAAATCGTTCGTGTAATCGATGATTAGTAAGGCTTGTGTTCCGGCCATAACATCGTCTCCTTTGGTGTTTCGCTTTAGTATGCAAGGTCGAGAAATGGAAGTCAACGACTTGTCTCATAACTTCTTTAATAGGAAGGCAGCTATTATTAATATCGAGAAAATGAAGATCACCTGGTTATGGTCATAGCTGGTAGGGCGTTAATTATAATTTAGGCTCAAATAGTCATTGACAATACCGATCAGAATTCATATACTGTAGATGAATTTATATTATATCACGTATAATATTGTAAGGAGGAAAGTCAATGGCTATTCAGGTACCGACCGAGCTACTCGACGGCAGTGTGTTGGGCTTGTTAACCCAGCAGGATCATTATGGGTACACCTTAACGCAGGAAGTCCGCCAGCTTTTGCCGATTTCAGAATCCACGTTGTATCCCGTGTTGCGTCGATTGAAGAAGAATGGCTGGCTAGAAACTTATGATGAGCCCTACCAAGGTCGTAACCGTCGTTATTATCGTTTAACGGCAAGTGGACGTGACCGTTTGGTAGAAATTCAGGCGGATTGGCAAGACTTCAACCAAGCCATTTCAAAGTTATTGGAGGGGAAGACAGATGACTGATTACATACGAGCAGTCGAAAAATTATTAGGACAATTGACCACAGCGGAACAGCAGGAAGTTGTGGAATACTACAAGGAATATCTATTGGACGCGGAAATTGACACGTACCAGGGGGCCGTGGATGAATTGGGATCCCCACGTTCCTTGGCCCGGAAGGTCTTGGCCGATTATTCGATTCGGATGAATGAAAAAGACAAAGCCGATAACGAGTCACCGCAGTCGCGGTCCATGGTTCAGGCGACCAAAAGTAATGTGCGCACGGTGTGGTTAATTATTTTGGCCATGCTGTCGGCACCGGTGACGATTCCCATTTTGCTGCTCGTCGTGTTGTTATTCATTGCCTTTGCAGCGGTGTTATTTGGCTTAGTTGTTGCGGTCTTGGGCGTTTTTCTCAGTATCGTTGCCCTGGGAATCGTGGGCGTCGTTGTTGGCCTCGTCATGCTATTCCAAGCGCCGTGGACGGGGGTCTTTTACCTCGGTGTGGGCCTATTCTTCTTGGGAGCTAGTCTGTTGGGCTGGTTAGTCCTGAAATGGGTTAGCAGTTGGGTTATTGGGGGAATATCGTGGCTTGCTAAGAAGATTTACCAGCGGTTTATTCCGCGAAGCCGCGCAGAACGGGGGCATAAGCTATGAAAAAAAGTTTAAAAATCAGTTTGATCTTGATGGTCTTGGGGGCCATCCTGCTCGGAATTGGCTGGAAAAATCATGGGGACAAATCCGTCGTTTGGGATCACTCAAGTCGCGGACTGAAGACCCTCGAACACACCAAGACATCGACCAATCCGGGGAATTATCAGCGGATTATGATCGACAGTCCAGCCTCAGTGACAGTTAAGTCTGGCGACACGAGTCGGGTCACGGTGAGCTACGTGAATCACGCGCAGGCCATGCCTAAGGTTAAAGTGGCTAAAGGAACACTGACCATCACCGATGGGGGATCAGCGGACGTTGCTAGTATCACGGTATTTGGGGAAGACCACACTTTCGATAAGGGGGGCGTTCTGGTGACGGTACCGCGAGGAAAGCAACTGAAGGACATTACGGTCAAACAGGGGAGTGGCGCGATTTCGCTTCGCGGATTGAATGCCGATAACGTCAAGGTGGCCAATACCGATGACGTCAGTATGATGGATCTGCGTGTCAAGCAGGCCGTCAGTGTCGACTCAAGTAACGGGGATGTCTGGGCCTCGCAGTTGCGCACCAAGCAATTATCGGTGGTCACGATCGATGGCGATACAGGAATCTCTAGCAGTCAGTTGACAGGAAAAGATAATCGCCTTGATTCCGGTAGTGGGGACGTTCGTTTGAGCGAAACGACCCTCGGCGGTGGCCGTATTTCGACGGAGGATGGGGATGTCCATTTACAGGACAATCATCTGAAGGGCCAATTGAAGGCTGAAACGGGAGATGGCGATATTCGGGCCACAATACCAACTTCTGCGGGATTGAAGGTTACCAATGCCGATGATGATATGGGCGATATCACCATTTGGGGCAGATCTCGACATAGTGGTTTTCACATCACGGCCAAAACGGCAGCGCAGTATGTACTGCATGCGGATGATGGTGACATCACCGTGGGTAAGCAAGGGTCGGCATCGGCCAATTAACTTAACTAATAGGCACTGGGTAACGGACGATTGAACTGACGAGACCGTTAACTGGTGCTTTTTTCATGACCTGTGTGCGCATTCGCTAACGGTAGATATTTATATGGTAGGGTTCACCATTAGCGGTATAATGGATTGTTGAAGGGGCTGTTTGTCCAATTGATAGCGGCCGCCATAGAATTTAATGGATTAGGGAGAGTCATGATGAAAGTTAGTCAGATCATGTGGAAATTTTTTTCTGTTGTTTTAGCTACCGTTGCATTAACGGTGGTGGGGACGCGTCCCGGTTCGGTTCAGGGAGCCGTACGCACGAAGTATGCTTTAGGAAATTACGAGGCCAAGAAAATTAAAGTTATTAAAAACAAAAATTACTTTGTTTCTCGACCAAGCGTCTACGCCACTTCGGCAACGTACCGAAGCGAGGGGACGTTTCAAACCAAGCCGGATGTCTATCACACCGTCCGTGGCAAGCGCGCGACACTGCGGACGAGTTTGTACTTACCAGTTACGGTGCACCATTCCGGTGACTGGGCCGATCCCCAGAGTGTGGTGATCACGCCAGATGGTCAGACAGCTTACATGGCTTATCTGAAGATGAGTGGGGGGACTCGTGGTTGGATCGTCAAGTACGATCTCGGCAAAATTCACCGGCTTCTCGGTGGCGAAGCGTCAAACATGGACCTGCTTCGGCGAGCATCCAATGCCTATTCCAAAGGGCGCGAAACCAGCACCGATAAGAAACTTCTCGCAGCGATTCACGAAGGTCCGACCGTTGACATCGGTCATTGCCAATCGCTCGCCTACAATCCGAAGAACAAGCAACTTTGGTTTACCAAGACGACGGGTAAGGCCGGTCGGTATGGGGATGCCGTCAAGGTGTCATTGAAAACGTTGAGACCGACGAATTCGGTGGCCTATCGATTGGTCAACAAGCAGGGCGTCCGGATTGCGGTTAATAGCAATCTGACCTTTGATAGTCACGGTCGGGCTTACTTTAGCAGTTACAGTGGTAAGCATGCCGTTCGAATTTATCGGGGAACGATGTCGACTAAGGGTGTTCACTTCAATCTATTGATGCAGAGCCTGGCTAACCGTCCGGGGCAAACGCATCAAGCCATCGCCTACAACCCACACAACGATCGCCTCTACTTGGTCAGTGATGATTCGCTATCCTCGGTACCGGTCAAGAAACTTCTGAAGCGACGGGTCAAGCCTAGGGATATTCAGGCGTCTGTCTTCGCGAGCCATCGGGAATTCGAGGGCCTGTCATTTGCCAAGAACGGGCAAGGCTATCTGGTCATGAACCGTGGGGCAGAACTTTTAAAGTTATCATTTAATTAAACGAACAGATCGTTTCGTCCGCAGAACTTCTGGGAATGAACGATCTTTTTTCGGTTTTGGTGACGCCATTAAGTTGAAACCGTTTGGACACAATCTTTTTCCCTGGTTTCAAATGTAAAACGTGGTAAAATGTAAGGATTGCGTTACCCGGGTTTTAATAAATTAGTTAATAAAGGAGATTTTTATCGTGTCTGAATCAGCTTACTGGCAGAATATTGCGGGCCGTGCAAAGGCCGAGGGTCGGCCATTCTTCAGCTTGGCACCCATGGAAGCCGTTACCAACGCTATCTTTCGTCGAGTTGTGGCTCGTGCTGCCGCGCCTGACGTCTTCTTCACAGAATTTACCAATGCGATCAGCGTGACACACCCTAAGGCCAAGTTTACGGTTCAGGGACGACTCTACGTTGCACCTGAAGAGGCACACATGCCTGTGGCCCAACTGTGGGGACATGAACCAGAGGCCTTTTCCCGAGCCGCTGAGGCCGTTAAGAATCTGGGTTACGAAGCCATTGACCTCAACATGGGATGTCCGGATTCAACGGTCATCAAGAACCATGGTGGGAGTGACTTGATTCGTAATTTCGATACGGCAGCGGCTGTGATTGCAGCCGCCAAGACGGCTGGCTTACCGGTCAGTGTGAAGACTCGGCTGGGCTACAGTCGTTTGGACGAATGGCATGACTGGTTGACCTTTCTGCTTCAACAGGATATTCCGTTACTGACGATTCATTTACGGACGAAGAAGGAAATGAGTCGGGTGCCAGCGCACTTCGAATTGATCGATGATATCTTGAAGCTCCGCGACGAGGTTGCACCAGAGACTCTGATTCAGCTCAATGGGGATATTGAAAACTACCAACAAGGGGTTCAAATTGCCCAAGAACATCCTGGTGTTGACGGTATTATGATCGGCCGTGGGATCTTCACGAGTCCCTTTGCCTTTGAAAAGGAACCCAAAGAACATGACATCAAAGAATTATTGGGCCTGTTAAACTATCAGCTCGACCTATATGATGACTTTGAGAAGCGTTTCGACACGTCGCGTTTCCCTTCGCTCAAGCGATTCTTCAAGATCTACGTTCGTAACCAGCGCAATGCCGCTAGTCTACGAAATGCGATGATGGAAGCTCACACGACGGATGAAGTGCGGAAGTTGTTAGCTGAGTCCGAATTTACCAAGTAGAAAGCGTGCGAAAAGGGCGTTTAGCCGACTGTTTTTTCACACGTTTCGACAATATAAGCACTAAAGAAGAGGATCTACAGCCAGATACGGCCGTAGATCCTTTTTTGAATGGTTGTCAGTCGATGAACAAAAGCGGTTATGATTATCCAACAATAAGCGTTAGGTAAATGATGAATTCTTGTAAGCGAGTTCAATTATAAATCGCTGAGAGTTGCGTCTTTTTGCTAGGGAATTTTGTCGAAAAAGACTATAATATTCTGCAGTCTGATAATAACCTTTGCTGGTTTCTGACGGCAAGGTTATTGCGTTTAACCGTGACTTGAGTTGGTGAACCGTGTTCATGAGCTGCTCTAGTAGCATCCCATGGAATGGACACTGACCAGTTTGCTATGAACCGTCTGACAAGCGATTAGTAGCAGCCAGCGAAAGTAACGCGCTGGACTAATTCTAACTAGAAATTTTATTGAGGTGATTATCCATGTATTTACGTAAAGCAAAACCCGAAGAACTGGACTTAATCTGTGACATCATCGAGGATGGCAAGAAGCAATTAGCTGATGCTGGTATTGACCAATGGCAGAACGAATATCCTAACCGTGACGTGATTGCCAGTGACATCGACAACGGCCGGGCCGTCATCTATAACAGTGACGATCACGAAACATTGGGTGTGGCTGCTGTCATCGAAGCCCCTGACAATTCCTACGATACGTTGGAGGGTGAATGGCTGTCCGATACCACCAAATATGTGACAGTTCACCGGGTTGCCATCTTCTCCCATCACCAGGGGAAAGGCTATGCTTCACAATTATTCCGCGACCTCTTTGACTATATTGCCGAGAATCATCCAGAGGCTGACAGCATCCGGATCGACACACACAAGGATAATGCGAAGATGCAACACTTAATTGAAAAGTTTGGTTTCCAAAAGGTTGGTCGGATCGTGGGTGTTTACCACCCAACCGACGAATGCTACGTTTACGAAAAGCAAGTTTAATTTTTCAGAAGGTCCCTCTGACACCGGTTTTGACCGATTAGGGGGCCTTTTTTTATACATTGAGTTTGAATAAACGCCGGTGGTGCGCCATAATAATGAATAGATCTATTTTAGCCTATTGCCAATTTCGTCAGAACCAGGTAGCATACCTTCATGGGTTTTATTTGGGTCTGCGAAGTTATGGTCTAACCGGATTAATTTAAAAAGAGACTTTGACAGCCTGTATGCCAATAACTATTGAAGCCAGATAAGCGAAACAAGTCTGAGGCGATCGACTATCTTAGCCGCACGCGGAGATTGTAGAACGAAAGAAAAGAATGAGTAGAAAGAAGGAATTAGATTGCAACGGAAACTGAGTGCCCGCCAAATGCAGATGATTGCGTTGGGCGGAACGATCGGCGTGGGATTATTCATGGGGTCTGGTTCCACCATCAAGTGGACAGGACCGTCCGTTTTAATCGCCTACGTCATCTCAGGTGTCTTCCTGTACTTAATCATGCGGGCCCTGGGAGAAATGCTATACGTCCATCCCACCACGGGTTCCTTTGCGACCTTCGCTTCGGAGTACATGCACCCGGTCTTTGGCTTCCTAACCGCATGGAGTAATATTTTTCAATTTATTGTCGTAGGAATGAGTGAAATGATCGCGTTGGGGGGCTATTTCCGTTTCTGGTGGCCCAACTTGCCAGACTGGATTCCCGGACTAGTCGCGATTACCTTTCTGTGTATCGCCAATCTAATCTCCGTGAAAATGTTTGGTGAATTAGAATTCTGGTTTGCCCTAATTAAGGTTGTGACCATTATTCTAATGATTATTGCCGGTCTTGGGGTGATTCTTTTTGGATTCGGTAATGGCGGCCATGCAGTTGGGATCAGTAACCTCTGGACTCACGGCGGCTTCTTTACGGGTGGTGCCAAGGGCTTTATCTATGCATTAGCCATCGTGTTGGCGTCGTATCAAGGAATCGAGCTAATCGGCGTAACGGCTGGTGAGGCGGAAAATCCGCAACACACATTGGTCAATGCGATCCGCTCAACCGTCGCACGGATTCTGATCTTTTACGTGGGCGCTATCTTTGTGATTGTCAGTATCTATCCTTGGGATGAGCTGAATCAATTGGGATCGCCATTCGTGGAAACTTTCGCTAAGATTGGAATTACCGCCGCGGCCTCAATCATTAATTTTGTCGTGATTACGGCGGCCCTCTCGGGGTCTAACTCGGGAATTTACAGTGCCAGCCGAATGGCTTTCACGTTAGCCGAAAAGGGGCAATTGCCGCGTAAGGCAACGCTGTTGAACCGTCATGGGGTGCCATTCTACTCCGTTGTGGCCATTTCCGTGGGTATCGGTATTGGGATCGTGTTAAATGTGGTTCTGCCGATGTACTTCAAAGATGCCAGTCAAATCTTCGTTATGGTTTACAGTTCGAGTGTGTTGCCTGGTATGGTACCGTGGTTTGTGATCCTGATTAGTGAAATCGAATTTCGGAAGCAAAACCAGGAGCACATGGCCGAGCACCCCTTCAAGATGCCCTTTGCACCATGGTCCAACTACATCACGTTGGTCTTCTTGAGCATCACCTTAATCTTCATGTTCTTGAACCCGGAGACGCGGGTTTCCATCCTGGTTGGGGTCGTCTTCTTGGCGATTATGACGTTCATTTACTTTAGAAAATACCAACCGCGCGAAGCGGCTAAGCGTTAAGAAAGGAAGTTTGCCATGAGTCGTCCAGGTAAATTTGGAAAATCGAGTCGGACGAAGCAACTCAGGCAATTTCGTCGACGCAAGCAGCAACAGACCCACAGCGTTTTGACTTGGGATCAGGTCGAAGACTTTCTGTTGGGGCGGTATCACCTGGTTCAGGGGATCAAACTCCCCACGATCGTGGATGCGACTGTGCAACGGTTCTTTAGCGAATGGTTGGTAACGGCTTTAGCGGCCGGGCCTGAACAAATTCAATGGGATGTTGCCACGATTACAGAAACCACATTGAAGCGGATTGGCAACCAGGTTCCCTGGCAATTCTATGCTGTTCTCAGCGGTCAGCATGATCATTGGGAGAAATTTTTGTGGCGTGAAGTGCCCGTCATGCCGATTGCGCCGCGTCGCCAAGTGACCGACAGTCTGTCACCGACGGACTTTGCTCAGGTACTGGCGCAGCAATTGGCGGTGAACTTATTAACCGTCAGTGCTGTTCCCGTCACCACCAGCCAGCGCGACCAGTTAGCGACTAGCTTAGTAGCGGCTGATCACCTGCAATGGTCCGCTGTATCCGCTTTGTTTACACCGTTAGGCTTCAAAGTCAGCACCTCGGCCGATCAAGAAACGAGTCAGTGGTTAAATGATCTGCAAGTGCTAACCGTGTCTGACTTCCATTAATAAATGACTAGATACGAAAGACCAGCGAATAGCTGGTCTTTTTATTTGGAACCCGGTATTATCTTCTAGTGAATCAAGCGAAGGCAGTTTAAGAAAACCGGCACAAAGTGTGACCGGTAGGGTTATTTTGACTGTTACGCATGAATGGTTGCCGTTTACCGGCCCATCGTTTGACACTAAAACTGGTAATCGTGAGTTTTTGAAAAAATAATCTAAGGAGTGAGATCCATGACTCGGAGATTAATGAAAACTGCATTATTGGGAGGTGCAGCATTATTGGCTCTAGGCTTCGGGGTTGTGCCCGTTGCAGCGGCCACAACCGCTACCAGTAGCAGTAGTAGCAGTAGTAGCAGTTCTAGTATGGGGCCAACCAGTGAAAGTACCACCACGACAGCGGAGTTTGATACGGATCCAAGCGCAACAATTACGTTGAGTTCGGCACCTAACATCAGCTTTGGTAAGAACGTCACCCCTAATGGCCCAACGAATGGCAACTACAAGGCCATCACGGTCGACAACCCAATTGGAGTCAGCAACCCTGGGTTAGGCAGTGGCTGGAGTGTACAAGTCAAGAATAGTGCGTTTACCGATACGACTGGGGATACGCTTAGTGGTGCAGTATTGGATCTAGCGGCACCAACCATTACAGCGGCTAACACGGGGAACCCTTCTGCTAAACCTGACGCCATGGCATTGAGCCTGGACGGCACCGATGCGAATGAGATCCTCCTGAGTGCCCCTATTAAGGGCGGCTTAGGAATCTGGGATGGCAGTTACAGTCCAGCAAGCGTGAGCCTAGCAGTACCAGCTGGGCAAATGGGCGGCACTTACACCTCGACTATGACTTGGCAGCTGAGTGATACGCCAGAATAGGAATATTTAGACGTTGTGTTCACGCGGTAGTGGGGCCTCGATTGGCATCACTACCGCGTTGTTTGCTGATGGATTGGGGGAGTCGGCGATGAGACGAGGATTGAAGATCATGGTCATGATGGGGGTGGCACTGCTACTCGGCGGAGCGCAAGTGATTCCGGGATTAGCAGATCAGACCCCAACGAATAACGTTGGTTACACAGTGCGAGCGGTGATTCCAGCAAATCAGGTCGATCGTCAGATCTCTTATTTTGATTTGCGGGTAAAGCCACGGGAGTCACAACCACTCACCATCGTGATCGAGAACACGAGTAATCGGTCACAACGCTTTCGGGTTAGTGTAAATCAAGCGGTCACCAATCAGAATGGGGTCATTGATTATAGTCAGTTGTCCCCTAAATTGGATTCGTCCCTCAAGGTCGGTATCGCCAACATTTTTGCGCGCGATCTGACCCAGAAGGTCACGGTTCCGGCTAATAGCCAGAAACGGGTCACTCTGAGTTACACGATGCCGGCACAGAAGCTGCGGGGCATCATTCTTGGCGGCGTGTACGTCCAGCAGTTGAACCCGGTTCAGCCCAAGGCATCGGGCAAGATCATGATCAACAATGCTTACACTTATGCCATTGGTTTGAGCCTACAAGAAGGCGCAACCGTTAAGCCTGATTTAAAGTTAAAGCAGGTTGGTGCCTCGCAAATCAATGCCCGGAACTTTGTGACAGCGAACTTGCAAAATGACCAACCAGGCCTCTTACAGGGCTTAACGGTCAACGCCCGTGTTACCCAAGCGGGACAGACCCAAACCTTGATACAACAGAAGCAAGCCAAGATGGGGATGGCCCCCAACAGTAACTTTAATTTTGGGATTCCATGGGGCGATCAGAACTTGAAGCCAGGGCAGTATACGCTGTATCTAACGGCTAATGCCAAGGGACAACGCTGGCAATTTGTTCGCAACTTTACCATCAGTGCGCCGGTTATCAAGCGACTTAATCGTCACGCAATTGCACCGGTCCCACAACCGAACTACTGGTTGTACCTTGCCTTGGGATTGCTTATTGCTAGTCTTTTAGCCATTATTGGCTACCTCATGTATCGTAACCGGCACCCACGTCATGCAAAATAAGGAGAGATGAGTTTGCTCAAACAGTGGTTGAGCGCCGGCTTGATTCTACTAGCGATCTGTCTCGGGAGTAGGCTGGATGCCTATGCCGACAGTGATTATAACCAGGCGTTGAAGACAGCGCCCCGAGGAATTTTCCTGGACAAGACCCTACCCATTCTCAAAGTGGGGACCGCTAGCAAGAGCTCTGCTACTGTAGTTGAGACAATGAATCCGGCCGCGCCAAATACGCAGGCGGCAGTTATTACAAATGGCCCCGGACAATTCGGGGCCATTTGGTCGACTAACGGGAATTATTTCGATTTAACCAAGGATGAGACACTTTCATTTTGGGTTTACCTGGGTAACCAGGGAGCTCAAGCAGGTGAAGGCATGGCCTTTGTTCTGCAAAACGATCCCAGAGATGGTGGTGCCGCACCGAATTTTGGAAGAGGCCCCATAACTGGTGAAACACTGGGCGTCTGGGGCGTTGATACCAATAGTCGCCGGAAGAATAACCAGGACTTGGCGAATACGGCGATTACCAATAGTTGGGCGTTGGAATTCGATACGAACTACAACGGACTAACAGGGAAAAATGCGGTGGGCAAAGCCAATTCATTCGATGCGAGTTTTCCGGCGGAGCATATCGCCTCGAATTATCCCGGGGAGGCCGAGACCTATTACCAGTATATTCATACCGGTGGTTGGGGGTGGATATTCTCCCAGGACAGTTACTACTATGCTATCGGCCATAAAGGTCTGATTGCTGATGAAACGCATCCCGGGTTTCTGTCAAATGGACAATGGCATCATGTCTCACTGCAATGGCAATCAGCAAATCACACGATGACCTATACCTTTGGTGACGAGGATCCTCGGACGGGAGAGAAACTTCCAGGGGTGCGACGAACGGTTCACCTGGATACCCGGAAGATCGATCCAAAGCAGACCGGTTTTGCCCGTTGGGGGGTCACAGGGACCACGGGAAAGCGTTGGGAAAACAATCTCGTTGTCTTTGAGAACGCTCCAGGATTAGTTGATGCCCAAGCCAAGGCACAACTGACAAATTTGACACGTAAACGGGTCATTGCGGAAGGGGGAGAGGTTGTTTCTAAGGACAGAGTTCAGCTGGATTATCAGCTGACTTATCGGAATGGTCGTCAGACTTGGTCTAGTATCACGGCGCTTCTGAATTTGCCAGAGAAGATTGATTTCGATGAGGCTGAGATTCGGTATTTCGGAAAAGAAGGAGAATGGACAGAGAAGCTAGATCCAACTGCGATCAAGGAGAGACAGTTGGCAGTCATTCTTGGCCGGTCCCTTGATGAAAAAACACCTGCTGCCACTATCCGCCTGACCGGGACGGTTAGTGATGTGGCACGAACAGTCAAAGTCGCGAGTCAAACCAGTACCGTCACTTCCAACGCCTATGTCGGTGCGGCACAGACGCCCGAGTTTAACCTTAATCCGAATGTCGATTTGGATTTGGATGTGACAAGTGCACATGTACTGACCGTGGCGCCACAGACGGATACACAGGTTACTGGCAAGGTCATGATGGCCACGACTGCGACGACACGGCCAGAGGTTAAGGTCAATGCCGTATTGAATCAGAAAGAGCTAACGACACTGAAACTGCAAAAGGATGGGACATTTCAATTCTCGGTAAAGGCCGATCAACTGCGCTTGGGTGACAACACGCTTAAACTTGTGGCACTCACAGAAAAAGGTGAAGCATCCAATGTTGTGGTCGTGCGGATCAAGGTTCAAGGTGTCTTGAAATTTGATTTCATTTCTGCGAAAGAACAATTTCGTTCTAGCTTTCTTACAGGGCATGACCAATATGTTCGTCGAAGTGGTCATTGGCAGGTCGTGGTTCAGGATACTCGCGGTAATGATGCCCGGTGGACGCTAATGGCGCAAGCTGAACGCTTTCGATCTCGAACTGGTGCCCCGTTAATGGGGGGACCGGTATATGTCTATCCTGATGGTCGAACGACTGCTATTCGGGAACATCCAGTGCCAATTGTGACGCACGCGACGAGTCCTAAAGATCCAGAGGGAAAGTATGCCGTTCATGAAGAGTGGACGTCAAAGACAGGCGTGTTGCTAGAAGTCAGAGGTGGATCATTGCTTGGCAGATATGGTGGGAAAATCACCTGGACGCTGATGGACACGCCAGAGTAGTAGAGGTGCGTGGATAGTGTGATCAAAGACCGTTCCTCAGCGACTTTGTTGACTCGTAAGCCTAAAAATCCCGTTAAGTCGGCGCTCACAGACGCTGACTTAACGGGATTTTTAATAGACTTAGTGGCCCATGATCAGGGCACCGATACCGGTTGCAAGTGCCACGTAGACGAGAGCAGCCAGCGCTGTTAGCTGGGTACTTTTTTGCCAAAACTTTTCCTGCATGAGATAGGCCTCCTAATTACGCCATCTGGGTAGCGGGGGTTGACGTTAGTTTTGATTTGTTCAAGAGAAGAGAGCTGGCAACTACAGATAGGGAGCTTAGCGCCATGCCCAAGCCGGCCAGTTCGGGACTCAGTGATAGGCCGAAAGCTACGAAGAGGCCGGCTGCTACGGGAATACCTAGGGTATTGTAGATGAAGGCCCAGAAGAGGTTTAATTTGATCCGACTGAAGGTCTTTTGGCTGAGTTCGAGCGCGCGAACGACATCCATCAAGTCATTCTTGACCAGGATGATGCCACCAGATTCGATGGCAATATCAGTTCCGGAACCCATGGCGATACCGACATCCGCGGTAGTTAGGGCAGGGGCATCATTAATGCCGTCACCCACGAAGGCTACGGGCCCCTCAGCTTGTAACGCCTTGACGTGGTTGGCCTTGTCGCCGGGTAAGACATCGGCAATGACCGTGTCGATGCCTACTTCTTCGGCAATGGCTGCTGCGACCCGGTCGTTATCTCCGGTCAACATGACGGTCCGTAAGCCATGACTCTTGAGGGCGGCGATAGCTGCGGCAGAACTGGCCTTAGGCGTATCTTGAATCGCAATCAAGCCGATGATGCGATCGGCGAGTCCGATCAGGACGACCGTCTTGGCTTCATTTTGTAGCCGGGTCATTTGTGCTCGTAAATCGGCGTCTAACTGGTAATCGGTAACTAATTTGTCATTACCGATGAACGCTGGTTGACCATCAACTGTGGCTTGGACCCCCTTACCTTCAATGGCCTGGAAGTTTTCAGCAGCGGTAATGGTAAGGTTTTGCGCCTTAGCCTTCGCTAAGATGGCAGTCGCTAAGGGGTGTTCGGAAGCGGACTCAAGGTTAGCTGCAAGCTGTAAGACTATGGCCTCGTCACCGACAATGTCCGTGACTTGGGGATGGCCTTCGGTGATGGTTCCAGTCTTATCGAAAACGACTGTCTTGACGTGGTTAGCGGCTTCGAGGACTTCCCCATTCTTGATTAGAATTCCCATCTTGGCACTCCGACCGGTCCCTACCATTAGGGCAGTCGGTGTGGCGATCCCAAGCGCACAGGGACAAGCAATAATGACGACGGAAACGGCAAATAACAGGGCACTGACTAGAGACGCGTCGAGGAAGACGTACCAGATCGTAAAGGTCGCGATGGCCGTCATCAAGACGGCAGGAACAAAGATGTCAGCAACCTTATCAACGGTTTTCTGAATCGGGGCATGACTCGTCTGCGCTTTCTTGACCATGTCGACAATCTGGGAAAGTAGGGTGTCGTTTCCGACCTTGCTGGCCTTGAAGAGGAAGGTGCCGTTGCTATTCATGGTGGCCCCAATCACGTGGTCGCCGGCCTTCTTGGCAACCGGCATGCTTTCGCCGGTAACCATGGACTCATCGATGGTTGACGTGCCTTCGGTAATCACGCCATCCACGGCAATCTTTTGACCCGGGCGCACGCGGATGATGTCGCCAACGACGACCTCGGCTAAAGGAACCTTAACCAACTCACCGTTACGAAGAACCTCGGCGTCTTTAGCCTGAAGGTCGACTAACTTACTGACAGCGCCAGAGGCAGAGTGTTTCATTTTCTCTTCAAAATACTGACCCAATAAAATAAAGGTAACCACGAAGGCTGCACTTTCAAAGAAGACCGCCTTGCCAGTGAGCATCGCATAGAGGCTATACAGGTAGGCCGTGGACGTTCCAATAGCGACCAAGGTATCCATATTTGCGTGGTGGTGACGAAAGGCAGCCCAGGCACTTTGAATGAAGGGGCCAGCCGAGATTGCCATGACGGCGGTCGTCAGGAGAAACATGGTCCAGACGCCACCTGGCAACATGAGACCAAGCGGGGCGGTGAACATCTCAATGACCAAAGGTAGCGACACGATTAGGGAAAAGACAAAGCGGTTTTTGATACTCACGGCTTGACAACCACCTTTCCAAAGAACATATCCATGCTACAACTAAAGGCGTATTCGCCGGCCTTATTGGTGTCGATAGTTACGGTTCGGACCTCATTTAAGGGAAGGTCTTCGCTAAAGTTCAGGCTTTCGGAATGAACCTGGTCTAAACACCCGGCATCATTGATTCGCTTGAAAGTGAGTTCGGCAGGAACACCTTGGGTGAACACGACTTTTGCTGGGGCGTAGCCGCCGTCGACGATAATGGTTGCTGATTGTGAGTTTGTCATGATGAAGACCTCCGTTTTATTTAATAATAACTTTGCCATGGAACATGTTCATACCACAGGCGTATTCGTATTCACCCGGTTTACTGGTGTCGATGGGGATTGCATAAGCTTTATTCTGTGGTAAAAATTCGTTAATCCCAAAATCAGGGAAAACCACTTGTTCGAGACAGCTAGAAGAATCTTTACGATTAAAGGTCAGGGTTGCTGGCAACCCTTGTTTCAGCACCACCGTGCTAGGAGAATAGCCCCCGCTGACCTCTACGCCGACATCTTGGCTGGTCTCCGTGACAGCTGCGTCAACCGCTGCAGTGTCATGGTTACCGAAGAACCACCAAGCAATAAACCCAATAAGAAAGAGGGCAAAACCCAAAATAATTAATTTAGTCATGAGGCAATCTCCTTTGCGTTTACATTTGTAATCATGATGCGATGAAATTAGCATACCGCCATCGTTTACATTTGTCAACGATAAAGTGGGGATCGCTGTTTGAGAATGTGCTGATCGTTGTTCTGACCAAGAGTTGTACATAAAAATAGGGCCACTCAAAGCGAGTGACCCTATCGTTAGATTTTGGATGATTATTTTAAAATTGAGACGAAAATTACTTCAACAACCGGGTAATCAGTTTCTCGTAGATAGTGATAAATCGGTGATACATGTCGAGATCGACGTATTCGTTCACTTGGTGGGCCGTGATGTTACCAGGGCCAAAGACGATGACGTCAATATCAGGATTAAAGGCCAGGAAGGACGACGCGTCGGTGCCACCGGGAACGCCAATTAAAGGCAACTTCTGATCGAGCGTGTCTTCCGCAATTTCCTTGGCAGCCTGGACAAGTTCGGTGTCTTCCATGGTGTGCATTGGGCGTAAGTCACTCAAAATGTCGAGAGACAGGTCTGCCCCTTGGTCGTTAAGGTCCGCAATGATCTGCTTGATAGCAACTGTGATGTCGGCATTTGGCAGTTCTGGAATAGTTCGAATCTTAACGGAGAGGTCGGCGCTAGCAGGGACCGTGTTGATCTGTTCCCCACCCTTGACCATCGTGACCACGGGCGTTACAGGTCCAAGAACGGGGTTGCGATATTCCTTGATAGAATCGAAGTAGGCCTCTTCTTTCTGGTAAAAGGCCATCAATGGGGTAATTGCATTCTTCCCAATCTCTGGCATGGAACTGTGGGCCGCAACACCTTTAGAGTGAACGGTGTAGGTCAGCGACCCCTTGTGGGCCAATTCGATGAAGTGTTGTTCATTGGTCTGGTTGGCGTCGGATAGTTGCTGAGCACCGGCTTGGTCAATCTGCAACATGTATTGAATCTGCTTTTGCATCAGGAGTTGCTTGGCTGCCCCGCTGGGTTCCCCAACGATTAAGGTGTCGAGGTCCTTAGCATAGCCAGCTTCACCGAGTTGTTTGGCACCATACTGGCCGTATTCCTCACCAACTGTGGCCATGAAACGCAGGGTTCCATGAAGTGGCACGTGTTGATCGTGTAAATGAATCATGGCCCAGGCACCTGCAATCAAACCGGATTTCATATCAGAAGTTCCCCGGCCGATCATCAGATTATTCTGAATCGTGGCGGAGAGCGCATCGACCTTCCACTTGGCAGCGTCGCCTAAAGCAACAATGTCCGCGTGACCATCGAACCCGACGACCGGACCGTTACCGTCCCCAATTTCGGCGACCAGGCTGACCCGGTCTGGGGCGTATTCGACTAGTTTACTGTCAATACCATGCTTGGCTAATAGGGCTGCGATATAATCCGCAACCTTTTTTTCGGAACCGTTAACGGTATTCATCTTAACAATATCGCTTAGCGCTTGAACAACTTCATCCATGTTCTTCCACCTCATTTAAAGTCTAGCTACCCGTGTCTTCGAAGTGACGGGTGTTCACTAACTTGATTACAGCACTTTTTGCAAGCGGAATCAAGAATCTGGTGAGGCATTGGGCAATCTGACCATAAAAAATGAGTCGCGGCCAGGACCTAGTTGATGAGATGTTTGATCTCATCACCCGGAATCATTTGGAGATCCCGATTGCCAAGATTTTTAAGCTCGCGGATATTCGCGAAGCGCACGACTACGTGATGGTGAGTCGTGAACTGGGCCAAGTCATTAGTGATAACGACTAAATTAATTCGTCAATAACATCGGTGACGGTGTAGGTTGCGACCTGTCCCAATGCCAAAAGAAAGGCGTTGAGTTCTGTTCGCGAGTGAAAGGCCCCCTCAATGAGGTAAGGCCTTTCTCCTGTGACCCGATAATGGTGGCGAATGGCGTTACGGTAGCGGTGAATGAGGGCGTCATAGCCCGTTCGCTGGTTGGCGTTCTTAACTGCCGCCTGGATGAAGACTTGGCGATCAAAACCTAATCTTTCGGTGTCAACTTCAATTGTGTAGCGTCTAATCACGCCAGTATCCTCGAGGCGGGCGATCCGCGCAGCCACGGCGGGAGCAGTGAGATGTACCCGTTTTGCGAGATGGTTGGCTTTGATCCGACAATTTTTAGTGAGTGCCTTTAGGATGTTTAGGTCCGTTTGATCAAGCAATGGAAACACCTTACTTTATAAGTATTTTGGGGCAAAAGTCTTTATTTTTAATCTTAACAGTTACGTTCAAAGACTGTAAAGTGGAGGTTATTGCATGGCTAACTTATGAGCCAATTTCTTAGGTATTTGGTCAAAGGTTAGTATAATTAGAGGTCATAGACACACCGTTAGTGGGTTAGCGGAAGCATGTCGCGCTCGCGTCGGTAGTGGTGGTATTCCGTCAAAACGGGCCACATGGGTATGGTATGGAGGTTAACATGATAGAATTTAGAAATGTTACCAAGCAATATGCACACAATCAAGCACTGGATCGGTTGAACCTCACGATTCCCAGCCGGGACTTTTTTGTGTTGGTCGGTCCCAGTGGGAGTGGGAAGACCACGACGTTGAAAATGTTAAATCGGTTGATTGAACCTACCGATGGCGACATTTACTTCGACGATCGCCGTTTGATTGATTACGATTTGAAACAGTTACGACTTCAGATGGGGTATGTTTTACAAAACATCGCCCTTTTCCCCAACTTAAATATTCAAGATAACATTGCCATTCAAGCAGAGTCGTTGGGGTGGCCTCATAAGCGGCGCATCGAGCGGGCACGTGAATTGTTGGCGCAGGTTGACTTGGATCCCGACCAATATGCGACGCGGATGCCCAGTGAACTCTCTGGTGGAGAGCAACAACGGGTCGGCATCATTCGTGCCTTGGCGATTAAGCCCAAGGTGGTCCTGATGGATGAACCATTCAGTGCTTTGGACCCCATTTCTCGTAAGCAGCTTCAAGACCTGGTCTTACGCTTGCATCAGGAACTTAAGATGACCTTTGTCTTTGTGACCCATGACATGCATGAAGCCTTGCGCTTGGGCCAACACATTGCGGTAATGCGGCTTGGCCACATCCAACAAGTCGGAACGGGTGAAGACATCATCCGCCATCCGGCTAACGACTTCGTTCGCGGTTTCTTCCAAGTGGAGAATGCGGCTCGACCGGATACCATCTCTGATCTCCTGCTGGCCGGCTACGGGACGGCGACGACCGATGCAGCCACTATTGGCACATCGGTAGCTATGAGTGGGCTTGCGGCGGCCTTACGTCAGGGACCGGTTGTTGTGGCGACGCCTGAGGGCAACCGCCAGTTACAAACTAAAGATCTCTTGGATTTCTTAGCCACAGAGGAGGCGGATTAGGTGTCAGCCATTTTGCATATTCTTAAGACTCAGGGGGGCGACATCGTTCACGCGATTGGCCAACACATTGAGTTGTCACTGATCTCGCTCCTGATTGCCGCCGTGATTGCGATCCCACTGGCAATTCTCCTGATGCATCATAAGCGGGCGGCAGGTGTGATGCTCCAAATTACCAGTATTCTTCAGACAATTCCGAGCCTGGCACTATTGGGGATTTTGATTCCTATCGTGGGGATTGGGACAGTGCCGTCAATCATCGCCCTGGTCATTTATGCCGTCATGCCCATCTTTCAAAATACGTATTCTGGGTTGACCACGATCGATCCCAACTTTGAGGAGGCCGCCACAGCGTTTGGGTTGTCGCGGCGAATGAAACTCTTTCGGATTGAGTTACCATTGGCCATGCCGATGATTATCTCCGGTATTCGAATTGCGACGGTCATGATTATTGGGACCGCCACACTGGCGGCCTTGATTGGTGCCGGGGGTCTGGGGACCTACATTCTGCTGGGAATTGAAACCAATAACAATCCGCTCCTGATTATCGGAGCCGTGTTGTCAGCGATCTTGGCGCTGGTCTTTGGCGCAGCCATCGATTGGCTAGGCCGACTGTCCTTTAAGAAGGCTGGGATTGTGCTGACCACAATTGTGATTTTGATCGGCGGGGTTGCGGGTTACCGCAAGATTGCCAACCCCACGACTACGATCACGATTGCTGGGAAGCTTGGGAGTGAACCCGAGATCTTAATTAATATGTATAAGGATCTGATCGAACACGATCAGCCTAATATGCAGGTGACGACAAAGGCTAATTTTGGTGCCACGTCGTTTCTCTTTAAGGCGCTTCAATCAGGGTCAATCGACATTTACCCCGAGTTCACCGGTACAGTCTTAGAGTCTCTGGTAAAGGGAGAGAAGACGGCCAGTCATGATCCTGCTAAGACGTATCAGGTGGCTAAGACCGCGTTAAAGGCCCAGCATCAGATGACTTATTTGAAGCCGATGCAGTACCAGAACGGCTATGATTTGGCCGTTACTAAGGAATTTGCTAAGACGAACCATGTTAAGACGATTTCCGATTTGATTGCAGTGGAGGACAAGGTTCACGCGGGTTTTGATCCCGATTTTCACCAATTGAAGGATGGTTATCCAGGTTTGAGCAAAGAATACGGCTTGAAATTTGCCAGTGTCAAGACCATGGAACCCTCAATTCGTTATAAGGCAATCGCCAATGGCAAGGTTAATCTGGTCGATGGTTACACGACTGATCCAGAAGTTCAGGAGTATCATTTGGTGGTGTTGAAAGATGACCGTTCCTTCTTCCCACCTTATCAAGGGGCACCGCTAATGACTGAACAACTAGCCACCCAACACCCTGAATTGAAGACGACGTTGAACAAGCTAGCTGGCAAGGTTAGCACGACTGATATGCAAAAGATGAATTATCTTGTCACTGTGAAACATGAAAAGGCTGCAACGGTGGCTCGCCAATATTTGAAGAGCCATGGCTACTTAGATTAGATCTATTGGCGATTAATTTTGTGAATAGATAATTTAAATACAGCTGGCTACTTCCCATGTACTGGTGAAGTAGCCAGCTGTATTAGCTGAACAATTAGTATTTTGTGGCAGTATAAATTGCTTGTCAGACTTCTGTGGTTAAGCGAGAAACGGTGATTCTTCTAGCCTTGCCATATCGTTCAACTATTTTGGTATGGTGACGGTACGTCGAACGTTTTTGGCAGGCTGACTAAGCCAGGCAGCCATGTCGATGGAAATATAGACGATGGACTCGTTAGCCTGTAAGTGCCAGCTTTTAGGATCCTGAACTTTCGGAAATTTTGTGCCATCGAGCATGGTGGCAATGGCGTCTTCGGCAGAAATGGCTAATTCTACGAGACTATCACCTTGTGTGACCATCCCAGGAATATTAGGGGAAAAGCCAACAAAATAGTGACCGTCTTCGTCGTTATTTTCTTGAGCAATAATGGGGTAAACGAGTCTGTCTGACATTTAATTTTGCTAGTCCAATTTTTAGTTTGGCATAGATTGGTCTAGCATAACCTCCCTTTTTCGTTAATAAGCGCCTAGCAAATGATAGGGACTTGGGTCTGCTGATAAAGTTTAGTTGGGGTTATCCATACGACCCTTGACATCGGGCAACCTGAAGATTAGAATATCAACTAATTTCTAATTATTTTATCATAAAAGCCAGGAGAAGAGTAGTGATGGCGGTATTGTTCAGTGAGCTCGGTTAGTGAAAACGGGTCGACACCTAGTCATGAAGATGAGCTCCTAAGTGCTATCCGATGGTTCACGCCGTCGGATCGGTAGGAACCGTTAACTTTCCGGGTATCAGCTGGTACCGTTGAGGCGTGATTCGCGAGGGTCGCGTAAACTAGGGTGGTAAAACGACGCGTTCGTCCCTTGAACTAAGTATTTAGTTCGGGGATGAACGCTTTTTTATTATTCTCAAAAAGATTAGGAAGTCACGGGTACGGGCGATGCCGACCCAATCTTAAGGAGGACATTCAGATGACACTTAACCAAGTTAAAACCCAATTTCCTTACCGCTATGACGTTGTGGGGAGTCTCCTACGACCGGCAACCCTCAAGACGGCGCGCGCTCAGTTTGCAGCGGGCGCCCTGAGTGCCGAAGACCTAACCACGATTCAACGAGCTGAAACCAAACGTGTCGTCCAACGTCAGGTTGGGCTGGGACTCAAGGCTGTGACTGATGGTGAATTCAATCGGAGTTGGTGGCACCTTGACTTTCTCTGGGGCCTCACGGGAGTAGGCCGATATGACTACCGGCAGAGTTATAAGTTCCATGGCAGTCAGACTCGAACCGATAATGCCGACTTGGTTGGTCGCATTGCCTTTAATCCAGCTCATCCGTTCTTTGAGAGTTTTCGTTACCTCCAGAGTCTGGTGCCGGCAGGCGTTGTGGTTAAACAGACTATCCCGTCCCCAACTATGTTGTTCCGGGACAATCGGAGTGACAACTGGCATCAATTCTATCCGACCTGGGACGCTTACCTGGATGATCTCGCTCAAGCCTATCATGAGACTATCGTGCGGTTCTATGACCTGGGGTGTCGTTACATTCAATTGGATGATACCACGTGGGCCTTTTTGATTAGCCGGTTGAATGCAACGAAGGAGGATGCGGTCGCCCATCAGGGAATCGTTAACCTAGCCGAAAATGCCGTTTACGTTATCAACCGGGTGTTAACAGATTTGCCAGAGGATCTGACGGTGACCACTCATATTTGTCGGGGGAACTTCAAGTCGACCTACCTGTTCTCCGGGGGTTACGATGACGTGGCTGATTATCTGGGACGTCTGCACTATGATGGGTTGTTCCTGGAATATGACAGCGACCGGGCGGGGAGCTTCGCGCCACTCAAAAAAATTTGGCATAACGACCCCCACAAGCGCCTGGTACTGGGACTGATCACGTCGAAGTTCCCAGACTTGGAGGATTCAGCGGCTATTACAGCTCGAATTCACGCAGCAGCCGAACAAGTGCCGCTGGCGAACCTGGCACTGTCGACACAGTGTGGGTTTGCCTCGACCGAGGAAGGCAATCAACTGACGGAGGACCAGCAATGGGCCAAGCTCAAATTGGTTAAGCAGATCGCTGATAACGTCTGGCCTGATCCAGAAACTTTACACAAAGCATAAGTAATCTTTACATTTTCTGGCGTCATGAGGTGGTATCCTAAACACGATAGCTAGACTGAGATAGGAGCGACTTGAACATGACAATGGTATTCGGTCACCGGGGTTACCCGGCACAGTTTCCAGAAAATTCTTTAGCAGGCTTTCGATACGCGGTCGAACATGGCATCGAAGGTATTGAGTTTGATGTTCATTTGACGAAGGATCAGGTGCCGGTTATTATGCATGATGAGCAGATCGATCGGACCACGGATGGAAGTGGGTTGATCGAGAGCTATACCTTTGCACAACTCCGCCGGTTTCGTTTGGCCAACCAGGAGCCGATCCCATCACTGGCAGAGTTCCTGACGCTAGTCACGAATCGTGATGTTCAACTCAACTTGGAGTTGAAGACGGACAAGATTCAGTATCCCAACATCGAACGCATTGTCATGGGCATGGTCCACGCGACGGCTCTTAATAAGCCAGTGATCTTCTCGTCATTTCACCTCCCCACGCTGAAGACTTGCCAAAAGTTGGCGCCCAATGAGAGTTACTGTTGGTTGACCGATCGTCGGGTAGCCGATCCGGTGGCCTTAGTCACCCGTGAACACCTCAGTGGTCTTCACCTGAGTCATTACCAGGCGGGAATCCCCGTGACCGAACGCATCTGGACTGTGGACAACCCCACAGTCGCTGCCGACCTGATGGCGAAACACGTCGCTGGTATCTTTACTGATGATTTTGAAATGATGATGCAGGTTAAGCAGCAGGTGGCGAACTAAATTCAAACTGAAAAGGGGGTCACATGACAATCGTCATGTGACCCCTTAGTGCACCTTAGGCTTGGGTGAGCCGGTGTAAGAATTCTGCGCCCATCTGATGGGCATTGAAGGCGTAGGGTGCTAGCGCCGTTGCCGGGTCTTTGAATTGCCCGTTATCGTCAATTTCGTCCTTCTTTAAGGTCAACTGGAGGTTAGTTGCCATCAGCTGGAACTTGAGACCACGGAGGACTAAGTTCATACCCAGAGCAGCTTGAAACCCACCATGACCGCCGTAGGAAACCATGCTGACGGGCTTGCCTCGCCATTCGGTATAGAGGTAGTCGAGGGCATTCTTCAAAGGGGCTGGATAACCCCAGTTATATTGGGGGAACAGGAGAATGAAGCCGTCGTAACCCTGAATGAGTTGGCTCCAACGCTGGGTGTGTTCCTCGTGATAAATACCAGTGGAAGGTTGTTCAACTTCATCCAATAATGGCAGATTGATTTTTGCCAAGTCGATAAGGTCGACTGCCAGTCCAGGTTGCGCCACGGACCCTTGAAGCCAAGTGGCGATGCTGGGACTAATTCGAGTGGGGCGAGTGGATCCGATGATGAGACCGATTTTTTTAGTCATACTGATCTCTCCTTTAGATTTTTAAAATTAATTGGTGCACTATGCACACATCTTAGCATCTATCTGGTATAATCACAAGTATGGATAATGAAATTTTTGAAGCCTTATTTGAAATTGTGACCTTCTTTAATCAGCCACAACAGGATCGGCACCTCCTGCAGCAGGCCCATGTCCCTTTGGAGCCAGCCGCGTTGCCAATTGTGGTGCGGGCCGGGCGACAAACCGACATCAGCATTGGCGAATTGGCCGATCAGATCGGTCGCAATCATTCGTCAATTAGCCGCCAAGTTGATAAGCTAGTGGCAGCTGGCTGGTTACGTGAAGTGGAGCGGCGCGATCAGCGCGTCCGGCTAGTTGCACTCACTCAGCAGGGACAACGGGGACTCTTACAAATTAAGCTCGCGCGGGAGGCAGCATTACGAGAAAAGCTCGCGAGCTATTCCAATACCGACCGAGCTGAATTGGTTCGGGTCCTGCAACAGTTAGCGGGAACGCTGACGGGTGAGGCGGCCGATGACTATGATGAAGACGATGACTTGAAGTAAATAACCTGATGAATTAGAAACATACTAAGATTAGCTCTGTAAAACCGATTTGGTTTTACAGAGCTTTTTTGAATTATAGTAGGTATATGAAGCT
>NZ_RHOC01000007.1 GCF_003946145.1 Levilactobacillus huananensis | reverse complement strand
AGCTTCATATACCTACTATAATTCAAAAAAGCTCTGTAAAACCAAATCGGTTTTACAGAGCTAATCTTAGTATGTTTCATTTTGTTAAGTTTTAATGTTGCGCGTGCCAAACCCATTGCTGGTCTTCGTATTGGAAGCCTACAGCCATCAATGCCGTTTGAGCTAAGCGATGGTTGTCAACGAGAGTGAGTGTGGTTAGTTGTAACTCGTCATGTCCAAAAGCAATCAGGCGGCGTAGGATTTCTTCCTGATCAGTGGGGGTGAATTTGGGACCCACAACTTGGAGCATGCAACGATGAGCGGGAATCTCAAGATCGGTGAAGCCGCCCCAGCCCATGAGTTTATGAGTTTGCCGCCGTTCGATGCCCCACGTTAATGCCGTTCGATTCATCGTGCTGTGCATGGTTGTATTGACCCAGTCCGCGGCGGTTGCTAAATCCTGACTGGTCAGAGTGGCGACGTTCTTTAATTTAAATTGCGTCAGCCAATCAAAGCGAAAACGGGGCGTGAGAAGCGGGTGGTAACCTTCGAAGCTAGACATCTTCAAGTGAGTCCTTTCTGAACCAAATTACTCCTATTGTACCGGTAAACTGTTCAGTTGACCAGAGACTTCTTCGGTGTATACCAGTCAGCTGTGCTATACTTGAAAGTAGATATTGGTAAGTTGAAAGGGGTAGCACAATGACGGAAGATTTTTATATTGGAACTTACACCAAGCGGATCAGCCGCGGAATTTACCGGGTAAGTGTGGATACCAAGAAGCCAGAACTCACTGATTGTGAGTGGTTAGCTTCGGCAGGTAGTCCAACTTACATCGCTAAAGCCGACGCCAAACGCTTGTACGTCATCAACAAGAAGGAAACTGATGGCCAGACACAGGGTGGATTAATCATCTATGATGTCTCCGAAGAAAAGCCCCGGGCCATTCAACAAGTGCTCACCCATGGGGCTTCACCGGCATATGTTGCTGTCGACGAAGGTCGTCAATTGGTATACACCGCGAATTACCATCGTGGGACGGTCACCGTGTATGCCATTTCCGATGATGGTACACTGTTAAAGACGGACCAAGTTGTTGATGATGATCCGGTTGGCCCAGCACCAGAACAAGCTGATGGACCACACCCACATTTTGCCAACTTGACACCGGACAATCGATTAGTGGCCTGCGACTTGGGAACTGACCGGGTCTACCTGTATGATGTGTCTGACGATGGCAAGTTATCAGCCGTTAGCACGTTAGAAATGCCTGCTGGCTTTGGCCCACGGCATATCGTGTTCGACGCCTCTAAGAACGTCGCTTATCTGGTTGGTGAATTAAGTAGTAACGTCGCGACGCTGGCATACGATGCGACTGCTGGTAAGTTTACGGTTAAGGGGATTGTCTCCGCTATTCCTGATGATTGGACGGCACATAACGGTTCCGCTGCCATTCGTTTGAGTCATGACGGGCGCTTCCTCTACGTGTCTAACCGTGGCCAAAACACCCTTGCCGTTTTTGCAACGGATGACGCCGGTACACTGACTCGAATTCAGAACATCTCAACGGAAGGTGACTTCCCAAGAGACTTCAACTGGACCCACGATGAAAAATTTGTCATCGTTGTTAACCAAAACTCGGACAATGCCTCACTGTACACGCGTGACGCGCAGAGTGGCCAATTAACCTTAGTTCAGAAGGACTTTATGGTTCCTGAAGGGGTTTGCGTCTTACCTGCCTAGGTTTTTAGGTGATAGATGTGATTTAAATCAAAAATAGAGGCACCGCACAATTATCCCGAAGATAGTTGTGCGGCGCCTTTTTCAGATCTGAGCGTTTAAAACTAGCGTTTGAGAGGGCCATTAGACCCTTTCGAACACTTTCGCTGCCCCATGTTTTTGCGCGACAACTCGCCTGAGCTGGCAAGTCTGGTACACCGTGAAAAAGTATACGCTTAACTGCCCAAGCAGCGAGGTGCGCTAATTTAGAACGCTTTCCAAACGCATCCCGATTAGCCCCTTAGTGCTGTTCATCTCCACGATAGGCATTGCGAATGATGTTAACAATCAAGTTGGGACCATGACTAAAGTGTAAGCTAGTCCCTTAATTAAAAGCGTCCACCAGGTGGTTTCCCCGAAAACCCGCGCGATAGTTTCTAAAATTGTCACTGGCCAGAATAGTAGGATGAGTAACCGTCCCCATTTGGAATACTGTTACGTGACTTTATTGTAGCCCAGTAGATGTCGCCAGTTTTTTCGATTAAGTTTCGTATGAATTCCCCTTCTTCCGTTAAATTCAGTCTAATACGTTGCTTTTTAGGGTGAACCGTTTAGGGAAATAAAATTTTTTTATTTTTAACTGGATAGTGGGTTTTAAAGTAGGCCGTCATGGTTTGCAGGTGGTGCTCTAGACTGAGACGCTTAACGACACCGAGTCCTGGGAAGTGTTGCGTCACGTGATAGTTGGCTAATGCCAAAGCCGCAGGTGTTTGCACGGCAGCTGATTGTGTGGGTAACCAGGCCGCAAGTTTGGCGACGGCCTGAAAGAATTTTTCCTTGGGATGACGGAAATCCTCGCGGTCGTCAGAGACAAAGCGATGGATTCGGAGCTGGTCACCGGCAAAGTAGGTCAGGTGAAGGGTCACGGCACGAGCGGGATAACCATGTTCGCTGTAGTGAGCACCGCCAATCGTGTAGTCACTGATACTGGTATAGCCGTCGAGGCGAGCTTGTTGCCAATCGTTGCTAAAGAAACCGTCCGTGATGTCAGCGTAGCTGCGATCGTGTTCGGGTAGCCAGGCATGGTCAAAGAGACTACCACTAGGCCGGGTGAGTAGTTGGCGAATCCGGGCTTCGGGTGGAACGAGCAAATGGGTTGGGGCATTCAGCCAACCAGCATGGCTTGCCGCAAGGAGTTCATCATATTGGCGAGCGACCAGCAGCGTCTGATGAGTCGGTGTCGCCTGCAGGTCATCAGGGATAGTTGTTGGCGTTAAAATGTGGCCCACGATGAGATTGGGATTGTCGGCGTACGAGTGCCAGTCGTAAAGTTTTTGCTGCGTAAGCGCGTAATCGCCGACGGTGGGATTCGCAATCACGACCAGCGGTTGATGATGTTTTACGAATGCCGCGACGGTCTGAGGTAAAGCGCGATTGTCACGGACCGGTTCAATGATGGGGATGATATTCACTGGCAGAATGTGTTGTTGGGCAATGTTCTTTAGTGCGAGTAGGTCGTATTGGCGACCCCGAAAGTAAGGGAAATAGATCATGATCGCTGCTCCTTGAGTTGTTGCTGAAGATCGTGTCGTTCTAAGTTCAAAGCATCGATTTCGCTCTGCAGGGCCGTCACCGCGGTCGATTGGGTATCGTCGATGAATTGATCGTAGAAATTAGCTTCGGGGTCATAGACGTCGTAGTGTTGGTGGCGTTTCTTTAATTCCTGGTAGAGGCGTTCAGTACTGTATTGTTTGAGTCCGGTGGCCATTTGTTTGGCTTTGCCGACTTCTCGGGCTTGCGAGGCAATGAAACGTGTCGTCAGTTCGGATTCCGGCACTTGAAGCGCTTGGCGGCGGGGGGGACGTACCACGGTTAAATAGCCTGGTGTACTAGGTGCTTCCGTAGCCGTTGCCAGCATTTCCGGATTGAATGGTCGGTAGATCAACACGCCAATATGAGCGGGAATTTCGTCGGCAACTTCCTGGTAAAGTTTTAACGGGAGTACAAAATAATTGTAATGCCCCACAAAGGAGAGCTTGGCTTTGGAGTGAAAGTCAGATTTGGTGACCTTGAGTTCATAGCAACGCCACTCAATCTCACCATTCGGAAGTGCCTGATAACTCAGCGTGTCCACGATGCCTTGATCATCGGGCATCGTGACTTCTTCAACGGCAAAGGCGCCGGCTTCACGGCAATAGGCGTAGAGCGTACTTTCGAGTTTGAGGGTTAATTTGGTTTTCATGGCGAGACCTCCTGATGCCAGAAATTTTGAACGGCACTGGTGAGTTGTTCCGGACGGTAAAGTCGATGGAAATGTTGCCAGTGTTGGGGATATAAGTGCGTGTAGCGGGGACTGCTGAAACGCTGGTCCATAAGTAGAATAATGCCGACGTCTTTGGATCCCCGAATCAGTCGACCCGCGGCTTGGAAGACATTGTTTAGGCCTGGTAGCTGATAGGCGAAGGCAAATCCTTGATGCGATTGTTGGTCAAAGTAGTCGCGTAGGAGATCGGTTTCCGGATTGATACCGGGTAAACCGACGCTAACGACGCCGACACCAATGAGTCGGTCAGCCTTGAGATCGATCCCTTCGGCGAAGATCCCGCCTAGCAAGGCGAATCCTACCAATGTTGATTGGGGATTAGGGATGAAGTTTTCCAGAAAAGCAGCGCGATCGGCCTCAGTCATCTGAGCCTGTTGGACGACCGTTTTTAAGTGGGGGTAGGCCATTGTAAAGGCCTGGCTAACATCGAGGAGGTAGTGATAGGACGGCAGAAAGATCAGATAGTTCCCGGTCTTGCCGTCGACTAGGGTTTTGATAGCCAATAGGATATTGGCCAGGTTGGCATCCCGTTGTTTATAGGTGGTTTGAATGTAGTTGGTGACAAGGATTGCCTGATGTTGTGGCTTGAATGGTGACGTGAGTTGATAAGCCAGGCTGTCCTCATTGCCGCCGAGCACCCGCTGATAGTAGTCCATTGGTGACAGTGTTGCCGAGAAGAGGACGGCACCGTGGCCCAGAGCCAGACTGTCTGATAGAAAAGCACTAGGGTCAAGACAAAGTTGTTTGAGCGTAATGTTGCCATCTGCAATGGTGAGTCGCATACGGTAGGTGTCATCGTAGTAGTCGCTAATTCGTTGGTAGCTGATAGCGGCAAAGTAGTAATCCAGAATGGCCTGGGTAAAGGGGGTGTGGGGTTGATCGACAAGCCAGTCGTGAATAGCTTCTACCAGTCGGCCAAGATCATGGTCGATTGCCTCTGGAGGGGTTAGGAAAGTACTGTCATCGCGGTCATCGGCCAGGAGTGGAGCCGCGATATCGCTAAAGGTCGCTCGCAAATCTTGCAGGCGACGGCGAAGTTTTGGGGTTGCCTGATCCAAGTCCCGACTTTGTTCGATGAGCTGGTCTAGGGGGCGTGTAGTTAGCTCAGCGGAGTACATGTCACGCGAACGGCTGACCAAGTTGTGGGCTTCGTCAATTAGAAAGAAGTTATCGGGATCCTCGGTTGTGAAGAACCGCTGTAAGTGGACTTGTGGATCGAAGAGGTAATTATAATCGCCGATGATGACGTCACAAAAGAGACTTGCATCCAATTGAAATTCAAAGGGATCAAGCGTATGTTTGCGCGCGTAAGTCTCGATCACAGAGCGGGTCAGCTGATCGTTATTTTGAATGAGATCTAGAAGTGCTGGTTTTAAGCGATCATAATAACCTAACATATACGGATTCTCTTCAGGCAACAGGTCGGCTTCCTCGGGGAAGGTGATCTTTGCCTTCGCCGTCAGCGTGATACTTTTAAGTAAGAGTCCCTGGGAAGCCATGAGGTCGAGGGCCTCTTCGGCGACGGACCGAGTACTCTGTTTAGCAGTGAGATAGAAGATGCGTTGGATCACCCCTTCGCCGATAGCTTTAATGGTGGGAAAGAGTGTGGAAATCGTTTTTCCAGTACCAGTCGGTGCTTCAGCAAAGAGACGCTTGCTGGTGAGAATGGTCTTGTACACGGCAACGGCGAGTTCCCGTTGACCTGGTCGATACTCGCCAAAGGGGAAGGTAAGCTGTTGAATGGTCGGGTCGCGGCGATCGCGGAGGTCCGCTCTGAACTTGAGCCAGGTGACGTATTCGTCGATGACCTTGTCAAAGAATTCTTGGGCTTCCTGCCGGGTGATGGTTTGGTCTGTCTGCGTGGTAGTTTCCGTGTTGGTTTGAAAGTAAGTCAGGGTAAGGGTGACCTGGTCTAAGTCCGGTTCATGGTCCATTAAGAGGTAGGCGTAGAGCTTGACCTGACCCCAGTAGAGCGTGAGGGTATTGGTGCTGAGATTAGCGAAGATCGTTTCAGAAGTTTTGATTTCCTCGATACTGGCTTGACCATCCGTCAGGGTCACACCGTCTGCACGTCCGTGGAGTAGGTACGCGTTGCCATTGAGCGTGAGTGTCTTATCCAGATAGTATTCCTTCTGGTAGTCGGCCCCACGCTGTTTTTGTAGACGACGATGAATGCGGGCTCCTAATAACGCCGTGTTTTGACTGTTACTGGTTGTGCCCAGGTCGCCGGTTCGTAAAGTGAATTCGACTAATTCGCGTACCCCTAATTTAATTGGCATTCAATCGTCACCTCCTTTTGCTGATAATCAGCATACCACATTTTACGGTGGGTTTGAACGCGTGTTCGCGATTGGCTAACGAGCGTGAAAAGTGAGTCAAGGGGATTGGCAAAATCTATGAAATCGCTTACAATAAGAAGCGAGGTGATATTGGATGAAAACAATTGGCTTTCCGCTACACGAAGAGATAACTGCAATTGATGAAGCGTCTGCGCTTCAACGGATCTGTCAACGACACACGAGTAAGGCCACGATTAAGGTTCGTGACATCGAAATTAATCCCCGAGAACAAGTTGAAATCGCAACGCTTGGCAATTATGGTGGGAAATTCATTCGAATCGTGACGGATGGTCCTGACGAAGCCCAATTGGCGACCGCTATCCATCAACAGCTTGTCAAGGATCAGTATTGTGATTACTAAGCCTTGACCCACTCGTTAGGATTCGTTAAGCTCGACTTAATGAAGTGAAACGAGGGATGGCACTATGAATGAAGAACAGGTCGATAGACTCTGTCGGATTGCCCCAAAGTATGGGTTACAATTAGCCCATGAAGGGTTGATCATTACTGAAATTAACGAGCAGACCACGTCATTTGACGCGGCAACTTATATGCCTGATCAACTGATTGATATGCTGTCCAAGATTATCGCCACACAAATGAAAGCGGATCTGTGGCAGTGGCAATAGAAAAACGGGTTGTGACGTTTGACGTCACAACCCGTTTTTTTGACTAATCTATAGCGTTGAAACGTGTTGCAGAAGGTAACAACTATACTTAAGGTTTACCGGCTAGACACCTTTATTCGTCTTCCCAGCGATCAAAGTCCTGTGCGTGGCTGGCGAGGTAGGCTATGGCTTCTTGTCCGAGTTGCTGACTTTCTTGATCGAAGTTCTGGTTGTCTGACTCACCTTCGGCATCGGCTTTGTCACGCAAGAAACCTGCAGCGAGGTCCAAATACTTAGTACGACGGCCGATCCCGTTGTCCTTGAAGAGCTCGTCGAGCTTGGTCAGATCATCTTTAGCAGCAGCCGAAACGCGTTGTGCCAGGTCATGTTGTTTACCTAATTTAATGGCAGCATAGTCCATGAGAAAGTCATTCATATCAATGATAATCGCTTGCCGTTCTTTTTTTTCACTTTTTTTTGCCACTTGTGATCACCCCTTAGTTTCATTCTAGTCATTCGACTTTAATCGCGCAATTATTCTCCTTGACAGACGAGGCGTCTGGTTAACAAGTGACCCAATGATAAAGAGCATTTTGAAGTAAAACGTTAACATATCATCGAACTAATTGTCATAACAATCGTGTTTGGGTATTAACCATCTAATTATTAGAAAAATTATGCGGATTTCCCCAACATTTACCGAAAATTTACACGATTGCGACGATTACTATATATTCATCGCTTAGAATCAGGGTTGTAAGTTAAGGGGAGGCATTCGGGGTGCAAGTTGGCTTTGGATGGTTCTACTATCTCAAAGACATGGAGTGACAGAGATGAATAAGGGATCAAAATTAGCAATGGGGATTGCAGCAATTAGTTTACTTTTAGTTGGATGTGGCAAGGCCGCTAGTTCAACTAGCAGTAAGGAAAGTAGCGCAGCGCTTTCAGGAAAGGTTACGGCCGTTGGTTCAACGGCATTACAACCATTAGCTGCCAAGGCCGGGTCAAACTTCACTGCCAAGAACAGCAAGGTTAACTTGACTGTGCAAGGTGGGGGTTCCGGAACTGGGCTGAGCCAGGTCCAAGCCGGTGCGGTTTCTATTGGTGATTCTGACATTTTTGCCGAAGAAAAAGACGGCATCAAGGCTGACAAATTGACCGACCACAAGGTTGCAGTCGTGGGGATGGCCCCAGTTGTCAACAAGGATACCGGGATTAAGAACTTAAAGATGGCACAATTGAAGCAAATCTTTACCGGGAAGATTACTAACTGGAAAGAAGTTGGCGGTAAGGACGAAAAGATCGTTATCATCAACCGGGCCCAAGGTAGTGGCACGCGAGCAACTTTCGAAAATGCCGTTTTAAAGGGAACTGATGCCGTAAAGTCTCAAGAACAAGACTCTAACGGTGCCGTACAAAAGATCGTTTCGACGACGCCAGGGGCCGTAAGTTACTTGGCCTTCTCATACTTCACGAACAAGCTCCAAGCCGTTTCTATCGACAACGTGACGCCAACAGACAACAACGTTGAAACGAACAAGTGGAAGATCTGGTCCTACGAACACATGTACACGAAGGGCACGCCTGACAAGGCAACCACTGCCTTCCTGAAGTACATGGATTCCAAGACCGTTCAAGACAGCTTGGTTAAGGACATGGGTTACATCAGTATCCATGACATGAAAGTGACGAAGGACGCTAAGGGTGTCGTTACCCAGAACTAAGCATCCAGAGCGGATTTAGAAGATGTTGAAATGGGGTGAAGGTGCGGTTGAAGCACTTTCACCTTTTTTAAAAGGGGGGAGTCAACTTATGGAGCAAACAAATTTTCAACTTAAGAAACAAGATACCCAATCACAGGAATGGTCCAAGCGCCTGCACCATGCCACTCGAGCGACTCGTGAAGATTGGATTGGCCGGGGGATCAGTTATCTCTGTATTGGGGTCATTATCCTGGTCGTAGCTTCAATGCTGTGGTTTATCACCTCAAAGGGGATTGCCACCTTTACGCAAAATCACGTGAGTCTCTGGAAGTTCTTGTCTGGCACCGACTGGTCGCCAAGCCAAGGTAAGATCGGCGCGTTACCCATGATTGTGGGGTCCTTTGCTGTGACGTTCGCCGCTGCAATTGTGGCAACGCCATTCGCTGTTGGGACCGCCATCTTCATGACTGAAATCTCACCCAATAAGGGCCGGAAATTTCTCCAACCCGTAATTGAATTACTGGTTGGGATTCCTTCCGTGGTCTATGGGTTCATTGGACTGGCAGTTGTGGTTCCCTTCATGCGGCACTTGGTTGGAGGGTCCGGATTCGGAATTATCTCGGCAACCTTCGTGCTGTTTGTGATGGTACTCCCAACGATTACGTCAATGACGGTGGATAGCTTGCGGGCGGTGCCGCGTTACTACAAGGAAGCGTCACTCGCCTTGGGAGCAACCCGGTGGCAAACGGTATCTAAGGTTATTCTTCGGTCAGCAACACCAGGGATTTTGACCGCCGTCATCTTCGGGATGGCCCGGGCTTTTGGGGAAGCCTTAGCCGTTCAAATGGTGATTGGGAACGCTGCCGTAATGCCTAAGGATTTGATTTCGGCAGCGTCCACGTTGACGAGTCAATTAACAACTGGGATTGGGGATACCATCGATGGCACGTTGCCTAACAACGCCCTGTGGTCATTAGCGCTGATCCTGTTACTCATGTCACTATTCTTCAACGCCCTGGTACGGGTCATTGCAAAGAGGGGGCAACTCAAACATGAACGCTAAACGTAAAGATATGATTGCCACGGTAATCATTGATCTCATTGTCGCCATTGTGGTTGGGATCCTCTTCTTCCTGTTGGCCTATATCCTTATCAAGGGACTGCCACACGTGAGCTGGAGCTTCTTGACCGGAGCTACGGACTCCTTTGATGGCACCGGGGGAATTGGGGTCCAACTGTTCAATTCCTTCTACCTGCTGGTCTTGACGATGTTGATTTCCATTCCCATCTCATTGGGAGCCGGGATCTACCTGGCAGAATACGCTAAAGATAACTGGCGGACCAGCCTCATTCGGTCAGCCATCGAAGTTCTCAGTTCCCTACCATCCGTTGTTGTCGGGCTGTTTGGGTTCTTACTCTTTGTCGTTAAGTTCAAGATTGGGTTCTCGGTTATTTCTGGAGCCATTGCTCTGACCTTCTTCAACCTGCCACTGTTAACACGGAACATTGAGGAATCGCTCAGTGCCGTTCCTCGTAGTCAACGGGAAGCCGGTCTCTCCTTGGGGTTGTCAAAATGGAAGACTGAAGTGGGGATCATTCTCCCTGTGGCGCTACCTGGGATTGTGACTGGAGTTGTTTTGAGCGCCGGCCGGGTGTTTGGGGAAGCCGCTGCCTTGATTTACACGGCTGGCCAAAGCGCGCCAGTGACCAACTTTGCCGACTGGAATCCAATGGACGCAGCGAGCCCGCTTAATCCATTCCGACCAGCCGAGACGCTGGCAGTTCACATTTGGAAGATGAACACAGAAGGACTAGCCAGCAATGCCGCTGCCTTGTCCGCCGCTGCCTCGGCTGTGCTGATTATTGCGGTGTTGCTCTTTAATCTGGGTGCACGAGTTCTCGGGTCGTACCTGTATCGTCGGGTTACGGCCAGCAAGTAGGGGGTGTGATGATGCTTAAACAATACTCATTTGATAAGACTGCCGTACAAACGTTTGACGACCAGACCTCTCTGGCATTGAAGACGGAGAATTTGCAGGTCTTCTATGGCACCAATCACGCCATGCATGATGCCAATTTGGCATTTCCTAAGAATCAGATTACGGCACTCATTGGCGCATCGGGTTCTGGGAAGTCCACCTACCTGCGTTCGCTGAATCGAATGAATGATACGATCGCCACGGTGACGGGGAAGATCTGGTACCACGGTGTTGATATCAATGAACCAAATGTGAATATCTATGAGATTCGGCGGCACATAGGGATGGTTTTCCAACGACCGAATCCCTTTGCCAAATCTATTCGGGAGAATATCACCTATGCTTTGCGGGCAAACGGGGTGAAGAATAAGACTGAATTAACGGAACGCATCGAGAAGAGTTTACGAGGAGCCGCACTTTGGGATGAGGTGAAGGATAGTCTCGATAAGAGTGCCCTGTCCCTCTCCGGTGGGCAACAACAACGGTTGTGTATTGCCCGTTCGATTGCCATGGCGCCGGATGTGTTGTTACTGGATGAACCTTGTAGTGCCCTGGACCCGATCTCGACAGTTAAGGTTGAGGAGACTCTCCTGGAGCTGCAGAAGCAGTACACGATCATCATCGTGACGCATAACATGCAGCAAGCCGCGCGGATTAGTAGCCAGTGTGCTTTTTTCCATCTCGGACACGTTATGGAATATACGCCAACTGGGACGATGTTTAGCAATCCACAGATTCCGGTCACGCAAGATTATATTTCCGGAAGTTTTGGGTAGTTATTTTTAGAGCTGTTAGTTGCTCGTAGCCATGTGCTACGAGCTTTTTGCGTTCAAAGAGGCCATACAGGCGTTAACGATTACTGGTAAACTAAGGGTATCGTTATTGAGAAGTGGGAGGGCTTGGGATGTACTTTTTACAAGAAAAAGGGTCACTGCCCCTATATGAGCAATTGATCCAGCAGCTTTCTGCGGCAATGGATCGGGGCGAATTGACGGGAAAGTTGCCATCAATTCGCTCACTGGCGACTGAGCTGGCGGTCTCTAAGGGGACCGTGGAGAATGCCTATGAACAGCTCGTGGCGGAGGACCGAATCGAGAATCGTCCCCAGCAGGGGTTCTTTGTCAAAACGCCGTTGGTTACGTCGTCGATGGTCAGCGAACATGACCGTGATTTAGTTCAGCCGGATTTTGATTTCTCACTGGGCTATGCCGCCTCATTACTAGAAACGCATGCCAAGACCGCTTGGAAGCGGTCATTGGAACGAGCTATTCAGGACCAGGATCGGCGGGATCCCCAGACCGCCATTCGGCGGCAAGGGTCACTCGCGTTACGAGAAGAAATTGTGGCTCTCTTGGCCCGCCGGCGCGGGATGCACTGCCAGCCGGAACAAGTGGTGATCACCGCCGGTAACAGTGCTTCACTGGTTATGGTGACCCAGCTAATGCAAGATCGATTTCAATCGCCACTCAAAGTTGGATTTGAAAATCCCGGCTATCGCAGTGGACTAGAAACCATTCGACGTCAGGGCGGTCAACCGGTCTTGATTCCAGTTGAAGAAACAACCGGGATGGACGTTGATCGCCTGCGGGCCGAACCAGTTAACTTGGTTTACGTGACGCCCTCCCATCAATTTCCTTTGGGACCAGTGATGCCATTAGCCAACCGCCAGTCTTTACTAGCTGTCATGCGGACTAAGCAGGGCTTGATTATCGAGGATGATTACGACAGCGAGTTTTCGGTGTCTATGCGACCAATGCCGGCCTTGGCTTCACTGGATGCTCAGCGGGTTATTTATCTGGGCGGTTTCTCCAAGTCCATTTCGACTGAATTGCGACTCAGCTTTATGGTGTTGCCGCCGCAGTTGGTGGCCAGTTATCAGAAAGTATTTGCCTATGAAAACAATGGCGTCGCGGCTATTATTCAGGCGGCGACGGCAGAATTCTTGGCTTCGGGGGCTTATAGTCGACACATCACACGGGCCTTGCGCTTGAATCGCCGGAAGTATGCATTTTTACAGGAACAATTGACGCCATTCGTTCAGCGAGGGCTCATTTCCGCTCGCTTTGGAGAGGCTGGTATTCACTTGGTCTTTCGTTTGAAACGGCCACAAGAAACGACTAAGTTTGATGAAATCTTGGAGCGGCGGCACCTTTATCTACGGAAAATGGATCAGTATTGGCTACAAGACAAACAACCCGGCTACTACATTGTCGGGTTTGCCCACTTTGCGTTACCGAAGTTTCGACAAGGGGTCGCCAAGTTAGTGCTAGCGCTAAAGGAACTGTCCGCTTAAACTAGTCATCAACTGTCACTTCATCTCTCATGTCATCTGCCTATACTGAGAGTTAGTTAAGCAATCAGAAAGGGCGATTACATGATAACTTATCAATTAGAGGCTAGGTTAGAAGTTGCCACATTTAGAGATCTTCTTTTACGGACAGAGCTTCACCGTCAGACCAATGATCCGCAGAAGCTTCAGGGAATGTTGGACCATGCCGACTTCTTATATACGGCTTGGGATGGGGACAAGGTCGTTGGCTACATTCGCGGATTGACGGATTATGCCGATGTTATTTACGTGGCCGATTTGGCCGTCGATGCCGATTATCGGTACCAAGGGATCGGCCGGCATTTGTTGGGGATGGTTCAAGACCAGTTGGGGCAGACGCTGCACACCGTGTTATTAGCATCTTTATACGCTAAAGATTTCTATGCCAAGATTGGCTTTACGAAGGATGCACGCGGCTATGTAAAGAATCCACAGCATTTGGATCCTGCCGACTGGACAGTTTAAAAAAAGAGATGGGGACATCTGAAATAACTTCTAACTTTGCCGCAAATGGGTAAGCTAGCGAGGCCCCACATTGACTACGAAAAAAGTCTTACCAAATTGGATGCCTTGAATTTAAAGCAGTAACGACAATCGCCGCCCTGAAAAGGGAGGGCGATTTTTTTGATTTTTCACTTGCCTTGAAGTACACATTAAGGTTTAACCTAAAATCATTCAAGCAAGTAGAAAGAAGGTAGTGAATAATGACAAAACAGTTACCAAAAGGCCGTGGGGCCCGTTCTGATGGACAAGATACCAATCGAAACGAACAGCCAAACCGACATTTAACGCCAACGGCTAAGACCCTGATTATTTACTTCTCCCGGAGCGGCAATACCGAAGCTCAGACAGAATTAGCACAGCGTTATCTACAAGCTGACAGTTATGAATTAGTGGTCGACCAGCCATATCCTAGTGATTATCAAGCGAGTGTCACCCGGGCAACGGCAGAACGTGAGCGACAAGCTTGGCCGACATTAAAGGTAACCGACCTGCCTGACCTAAGTCAGTATGATTTGATTTTATTAGGTCACCCAATCTGGGCAATGACCCCGGCTAATCCGATGCGCCAATTTTTGATCCAGTTTGGTAAGCAGTTAGCCGGTAAACGAGTCGCGTCATTCTCAACTAACGCCGGGTATGGATCGGGTGATACACAGCAGGTATTAGAATGTCTAACGCCGAACAGCACAACGATTCTACCCAACTATAGTATTCACGATGTGCAGTTAGAACACACGACCAGTGATTTTAAGCGCTGGTTAACACAGACAAAGGAGTCTTAATCATGACAAGAAAAGTAATGATTTTAGCAGCAAATGGCCAGATTGCAAGAATTGTTGAACAACGGATTTTAACGGAAGACCGATTTGCTGATGTGTCGTTAACCCTCTTTCTCAGAGATACTGGGCGGCTGGCCGATTTACAATCAGATTCACGGGTGACGCTGGTGGACGGGGATATTACCGATCCAGAGGCCGTGCGGACGGCAATGGCCAATCAAGATTTAGTGTTTGTTGCCGTCGTCGATCATGATCGCCAGAATCGGTTGACGAAAAATGTCATTGCGGGAATGCGAGCCAATCAAGTATCTCGCGTAATCTTTACGAATGTTTTGGGCCTATATGATGAAGTTGGCGGTGAGTTCGGTCAGTGGAATCTTGACATGATCGGTGCTGGCATGGCACCAGCGCGAAAGTCCGATCAGTTATTGGCTGATTCAGGTTTAGACTACACGACACTACGGTTGCCTTGGCTCAATGATCGGGACATCAATTATACCGTTACGACCCGTAATCAGTCCTATAACGGGGTTTCAGGGTCTCGTCAAAGTATCGCAGATGTTGTATTAACCATTATTGCTGACCCTAGCAAGTACAGTCGTGATAGTATTGGGATAGCAGATCCTGATACTGAGAGACAAACGCGACCAGTCTATTAATTTATAGGGAGTGACATAAATGAACATTAAAGAAGCCAGTGAAAAGACAGGGGTGTCCTCGGCTGCCATTCGTTACTACGAGAAGGAATCCTTGATTCCGCCAATCGATCGAACTGAAGTGGGGAATCGTGATATCGATGCCCGGATTATCCGACGAATTAAGTTTGTGACACAGATGCGGGCTGCCGGAATGAGTATTGAAAATTTACGACGCTACATTGAGCTGTTCGATGCGCAAGAGGATAATACTAAAGAACAAAAAGCATTGTTGCAGGAACAGTTAGCCGTGATGGAAGAAAAGCGAGATGACTTGCAAGCCGCCATTGACCATTTGAACTATAAGCTTAACCATTTCTATGATCATATGCAGGAAACGGAAGAGGAACTCCGTGAGCTGGAGAAACAACATGCAGCGAAGGTTGAACGGGAAAATAATGAAGCTGACTAATGGATTTCATGATTAATCGCCAATTCTAATATATATTTGGCGTCAAATAAGCACCTGAGCTTTGTTTCAGTTGTTTTATTTTGAAGAATACTTGCCTTAAAGTCCACTTCAAGGTCTAGACTGGAGCGTAGTTAAGTTTAGGAGGAGTCGACATGACAAATAACGTTCTAATTGTGGATTATTCATGGTCTGGTAATACGGCAAAACTGGCAACAATCATCCAACAGGAAACCAGTGCAGATCGGCTGGATTTAACCGTGTCGGCAGGCACGTTTCCAGACGACATGTATGCGACCGCCGATGTGGCGAATCAACAATTGGCGACTGGTCAGCTTTCCATGCTGACCAATGAGCAGCCACGGTTGGATCAGGTCCAGTTATTACTGGTTGGTGGTCCAGTCTGGTCAGCCAAGGTAGCAACGCCAGTGCGGTCTTTCTTGCAGCAGTTGCAGGGATATCAGGGCACGGTGGCGCCGTTCTATACAGACGCGGGCACACCAGGTGACTATGAGACTGATTTTGCTAAGTTAGTCCCAAGTCTCTCGGTAGCGACTGGATTAGGTGTCGCAGCTAGCGAACTGCCACAGTCGAATCAGCTAGTGGCTGATTGGCTACAGAAATTAATGGTTAAATAGTGGAGGCTAATGACATGAAAACAGCAGTATTTATTGAACCAGGAAAAGTTGAAGCGCAAGAATTACCTAAGCCAACGGTCAAAAAACCAACAGATGCCGTATTAAAGATTGTCCGCGCCTGTGTTTGCGGTTCTGATTTGTGGTGGTATCGCGGAATCAATGACCGGCAGAAGAATACGCCAGTTGGACACGAAGCCATTGGCATTGTCGAAAGTGTGGGGAGTGCCGTTACCAACGTGAAACCCGGTGACTTTGTGATTGCGCCATTTACTCACGGTTGCGGTCACTGTGCGGCTTGTTTGGCAGGCTTTGATGGAAATTGTGAAAATGCTCGGACTGATGATGAAATTGTCGGCTACCAAGGCGAGTACTTACGGTTTAAGAACGCTGACTGGGCGCTGGTTAAGGTTCCCGGCCAACCTAGTGATTACTCGGATGCGCAACTCAATGACCTTTTGACATTGGCTGATGTGATGGCCACTGGTTACCATGCTGCGGCAACTGCCGAAGTCAAAGACGGTGATACGGTTGTTGTGATGGGTGACGGTGCAGTTGGCCTTTGTGGCGTCATTGCAGCTAAACTCCGTGGTGCCAAACGAATCATTGCGATGAGCCGGCATGCGGATCGTCAGGCATTGGCTAAGGAATTTGGTGCGACAGATATTGTTGCTGAACGTGGCGACGAAGCTGTTCAACGTGTGATGGACTTAACAGCTGGCGCTGGTGCAGATGCTGTGTTGGAATGTGTGGGGACGGCGCAGTCTGTAGATACGGCTGTTAAAGTTGGCCGGGCTGGCGCAGTTGTTGGTCGCGTGGGTGTTCCCCAGAAAGCTGAAATGAATACGAACAATCTTTTCTGGAAGAATATTGGGCTCCGTGGCGGTATCGCTTCGGTCACCACTTATGATCGTGATGTGTTATTGGCTGCCGTTTTAAAAGGTGATATTCACCCAGGGAAAGTCTTCACACAGCGTTTTGACTTGGATCACGTGGCCGATGCGTATGCTGCAATGGACCAGCGGAAAGCGATTAAGTCATTATTGGTGATCGATCAATAAATTTAAAAATAACGAGGATGTTTGCATTGAGCAGGCATCCTTTTTTGCTAGTAATAAATTCTAGTTATGAAAAAATATTTTTGAAAAAACAAAATTATGGCTTGCCTTGAAGTACAGGTGAAGGTCTAAACTTCTAATCATTCACTTGAAAGAACGAGAGGTAATGACATGAAAAAACGAAAAGGTTTTGATTGGATTCTACTGGTTATTTTAATGAGCTACTTTATGATTCTTCTGGACAATTCGATTATTTTTACGGGAACAGTTAAAATTGCCCACGACTTAGCGCTTAACCAAGCGACACTTTCCTGGGTTAGCAGCGCTTATTCGTTAACCTTTGGTGGGTTTCTCTTATTGGGTGGTCGTGCCGGAGACTTGTTCGGTCGACGCCGTGTCTTTCAACTAGGCTTAGTGATCTTTGGATTAGGGTCATTACTAGTTGGACTAGCAGTCAATGCACCAATGATCATTGCGGCACGGGCTTTTCAAGGAATTGGCTCAGCCATTCTAGCGCCGACGACTCTGGCGATTTTAATGGATACCTATGAGGGGGCAGAGCGCATCAAGGCAATTGCTTATTATGGGGCCATGGCCGGTATTGGTGCTAGTGTTAGCTTGGTCATTGGCGGCGTATTTGCGAGTTTATTGACTTGGCGGGTAGGTTTCTTCATGAACGTGCCAATTAGCATTTGGATGTTTTATTTGGCCGTTAAGCACTTACAGTTGGATCATGGTCAGGGTGGCCGCTTAGACTGGTGGGGTACGCTAAGCTCCTTGGTAGGAATGAGTGCCTTAGTTTACAGCATTATTGGCAAACGGGCACGATTGCTTGCCTTAGTGGTGGCCGTGATTGGTTTGGTCAGTTTTATCTATCAAGAATATCGAACGGCACAACCAATCATGCCACTGCGCTTATTTGTCGATCGTGAACGGATCGGCGCCTATGTCGGTCGGTTTCTGTATCTGGGCGCCATGATGGGATTCTGGTTCATTACGCCACAGCTGATGCAAAATCAATTAGGTTTTAGCGCGTTGATGTCAGGTGTGGCCTTCTTCCCCTTAACTATTGTTAACTTTGTTGTAGCGTTACAGGTAGCAAGACTGACCGCTAAATGGGGCAATGGTGGCTTGTTGGTAGTAGGGATTGCGTTAACCGCAGCGGGCATGTTGTGGTTAAGCTGGTTTACATCCCCTGTTGGCTATTGGTGGGGGATTGCGGCACCAATGGTTGTGATTGGCATCGGCCAGGGACTGTCGCTGAGTCCCTTTACGGCAGCCGGTGTGGCCCATACCCAGGGAACCGATGCCGGCGCCGCTTCTGGTGTGGTGAATGTGATGCATCAGATTGGAGGCTCGGTTGGACTATCGATTCTGGTGACGACACAGGATCTATTTGGTGGTCATATTGAAGGCTTTCAGCACGCAATTCTAGTAGGGGCAGGCTTACTGCTGGTTGCGCTGGTTGCTGCTGTCGTGTTGATTGTGCCAGGTGAGCGGCAATCAAAATAAAAAAATTTTAAATACGGCTTGCCTTGCAGTTACTACAAGGGACTACACTAATCTTATTCATAAATGAACGGAGGAATTGATGATGACAAACGTTTTAATCATTGGGGCAACTGGTTCTGTTGGGAGTGTTACCCGGCAATATTTCTTGGATCATACGGATGATCAACTAACTTTAATGGCACGGAATACCAATCGCTTGGGTCAACTGTCCAATCGCGAACAGGCAGTTGCCGGCAGTGTCACCGATGTAGCAACACTACGGACAGCATTGCGTGGGCAAGACGTCGTTTTTGCGGCGTTGAGTGGTAATTTATCTAATATGGCTAGGAGTTTAGTTGCTGCTATGGATACAGCAGGGGTTCAGCGCTTGGTGTTTATCACATCGATGGGAATTTATAATGAAATTCCGGCGAGTGTAGGGGCTAGTGGTAATCTCCGTAGTAATCCCATGTTACAAGGTTATCGTGCGGCTGCCGATGTTGTTGAGGCGTCTGACCTTAATTATACGATTATTCGTCCGGGATGGTTTGACAATGGTAATGATACGGATTATCAAGTGACTAAGAAGGGTGAGCCTTTCGGCGGCCATGATGTTTCACGCAAGAGTATTGCAGATCTTGTCGTTCGGTTAGCTCATGATGAGACGCTCGGTGCTCGTGATAGTTTAGGAGTTAACCGGAACTAACAAGGTGAATGATGATTTGAAAGGAAGTCCCATGGATGAACGATGATATTTTAAACTTATATCGGGCCTTCAATATAGCGATGGCAGCTAATGACACAGTAGCTTTAGATCAGTTGCTGGCACCAACCTTTACATTGACGCATATGACGGGGTACGTTCAGCCCCGAAGAGAATGGTTGCATGAGATACAACAAGGCACGATGCACTACTTTTCATCGGTTGAAGATCATGTCACGATGGTCACAACGGCGACTGGCTGGCAAGTCACTGGTCAAAACCGAGTGGTGGCTAGTATTCACGGAAGCCGTCAGCATGAGTGGCCTTTAAATACAGTGATGACAGTTGAACAGGTTGCTGGAAGTTGGCAAGTCGCGGCGGCCGTTGTGACTACTTATTAGGGTGAAACATAATTGATTTTGGATACTGCATATTTGGTCACAACGTCAAGCAACGTTTAGCCATTGATAATTTGTGCGTTCAGTTCGTTGATGGTGACTTAGAGGACAAAGAGAAGGTAGTAGTGTCTTTAAGTGGTCAAGACCTGGTATTTCTTAATGTTTCGCTGACTGATGCCATGAATGCAACACATCAAACGATGAAGATTGCGGGTGTTAAGCGACTGGTTATTTCAGAAACTATTGGTCTCTACGACGAAGTAGGTGGGAAGTTCGGTGAATGGGCTGAAATCAAATCGATAGCAGACGACCCGCAAATCGATGAAACTTATATTCGGATGACCATGCTCTATAACAATACGCAAAAGACAGACTATACGTTGGTTCCGTTTGGTGAAACGGTCACTGGTGCCCAAGTTTCTCGTCAAGCCGTTGCTAACTTGTCACGGTAATCGTCAAGCAACCAAATCTTGAAGTTCATCAAAATATGGCCATTATTGAAAAGTGTTCTGAGAGCATGGCAAAGCCATCGTTCTATTAAAAGGCCTGGCGAGGGTTCTTGATGAGTTTCGTAATAATAAAGGTTTCAAAAAAATTAGAAAAGGACTCGCTATGGAGCTAGCTGTATAGTTTATAGTGAATCCACGAAGTCAAACAAGGGAGAAATATAAATATGACAAGTGTACCAATGATTAAATTAAGCAACGGTGTTGAAATGCCAGCAGTTGGGTTTGGCGTTTTCCAAATCCAAAATGGTGGGACTAAACAAGCTGTTTTAGATGCAATTGACGCAGGCTACCGGTTGATTGATACGGCTCAAGCATATGGTAACGAGGCCGAAGTTGGTGAAGCTATCAAGGAATCACCAGTTGCTCGTGAAGATCTCTTCGTGACGACCAAAGTGTGGGTCAGCTCAACGGGTTACGATGCAACGATGAAGGCATTCCAAGATTCACTGGATAAATTGCAATTGGATTATTTGGATATGTACCTGATTCACCAACCTTATGGTGACGTTTATGGGTCATGGCGTGCTATGGAAGAATTACAAAAGGCGGGTAAGGTTCGGGCTATTGGGATTTCCAACTTCAATGCCGACCGGTTCGTTGATCTTGATATCCATAACGATGTCACGCCACAATTAAACCAAATTGAAATCAATCCGTGGAATCAGCAAAAAGATGAAATGGATTGGTTAAAGAAGGAAGGTATCCAACCAGAAGCTTGGGCACCGTTTGCTGAAGGTAAGCACAATCTGTTTACTAATGAAACGTTGGCGAAGATTGCACGAGCTCACAGCAAGGGCGTCGGTCAAGTGGTTCTGCGTTGGCTCTACCAACGAGGTGTCGTGTCATTAGCTAAGTCCGTGCACAAGAACCGGATGGAAGAGAACATCAATATTTTTGACTTCGAATTGTCGGTTACTGAAATGGACCAAATTGCTGCCCTCGACATGCAAAAATCAGCCTTCTTTGATCACCGTGATCCTAAGATGGTGGAAGCATTAGGCGGTCGCCAAGATTAATCAATTAATTTTAAATGTGGCGAGTCTGGGACAAAACTCTAGAATCTGAAATAATAATTTGAACTTTAGAGAAGAACAGGTCCAGAAGAGTCAGTTCATTTTCGATGTGTACAGTGCCGATTGCGTTATTTTTCAGGCGCGCGCATTGATCTGTTTACTTATTTAATGGCCAAAATTTAAATACACGAAAAGCATCGGTTACCAACAGTATTGCTGGTAACCGATGCTTTAATCTATGAGCTAAATTTGTGGCGCAATGTACCGGTAGGCTTGGGTTTTGCCACTGAAGCCCCAATCATCCGCATCAACATTCTTCACGACTACGTAGCTGGCAGGTGCGACTGGGCCTAGGATGGCCTGCATACCCGTGAAGGCTTTCTCAATAAATTGGGCCTTCTCATCGCGCGTATTTGTCCCTGTGGTGACCTTGATTTCAATGTAGAAAGTGACGGCATCCTGATTGGCAATGGCTTGGCCGCCGACGAACCAATGGGGTTGATCGGCAAACTGAACATCTACAGCGACAACGTCATGGGCTTTTCCCAATGTGTCCGTTGCTAGGTTGGTTAGGAGTTGGGCGACTTTTTGCGCGGTCTCAGTGGATTTGGGTGCGGCGATTCTGACGTTTAAATATGGCATAATGAATGTCCTCCTTAGTGATTTACAAGACTTAGTATAGCCAGAAATGGGTAGCCTGCCTATGTTCAAAATATGGTATAGTTATCGTAAAATACGATGGCCTAGGAGGATGAACGATGCAAATTCAAGATCTTAGTTTGTTTCAGGCAATGTACACTCTAAAGTCAATTAATCGAGCCGCCACCCAGCAAGGGTATTCGCAGTCTAATGTCTCGGCCCGGCTCCAGGCCTTGGAAGCTGAACTACAGGTTAAGTTGTTCGTGCGCGGTTACCAGGGGTTGACCGCCACAGCTGCTGGGGACACTTTTTATCGTTATACCCAAAAGGTTTTAGCAGAGACAACCCGGTTGCATCAACAATTGGGCCAGACGCAAACAGGGACGCACATCACCATTTCAGAGCTCCTGTTTGACTACTTAGTCGTCACGCAACATAAATATGATTTGGAAAAATACCAGTTTGCCATTAAAAAGTCGACCAAGCTGGTGAATGACACGACGGAAACAGCGCAATTAGTCATTACCTATGCGGATTTCAAAAATCCTGATTACCGTGTACTTGAACGTGGCTGGTTGCAGGCCGCTTATGCTGCCCAGCGAAAAGAAGTCACGGGTAAACCCCTATTGATCAATAGTGATCCGGCCTGTCCATTTCGACGGGCAACGTTGGCGGCAGCTAAACCAGGAACGCCTATCAGTGAGGTGGATTCTTGGAGTGGTATCGTTGCTTTGGTAAAAGCAGGAGAAGGTGTCGCACTGTTACCACAATTTCTGTTGCAGCAAAATCAGCTTGTGCCGCTGGCAGAAACAGCTACCCAGAAAATACCGTACTGGACGTTTCAGAAAGTAACGTCTGATTGATCACGGAACCAGCTTACTATTAAGCCGTCATTAGTTATTGACTAAACGTAGGAACGAGTCTGGGACAGACTCGTTTTTTGATACCATCCATAACGAACCACAATTTATTCTTGAGGAATAGAAATGTGGCAAAGTAGTAGTTAAATTCCAAAAAACGTTTTTGAGTTGTATTTCGTATTCGCTGTACTCTATGGGGGACAAGGGATTGGCAAAGTGAAAATGGGGCCGTTATTTGAATATGTATTTTATATAGCTGATTTTTGGAAGGCAATTAGATAGTCTGTTTTCGTTGCCGATTACTGACATTATCAGGTCGATTGTTGAAACCTTTATTAAAAAGGTTCAATGATATTGAGGTCAAAAAGTGATGCTCAGTTGGTGTCATTGGTGCGAAATAAAAAATAGAGCGTGAGCTAATTTCTCAGCTCACGCTCTATTCATATCTATCACTATCGATAACACTTTGATGCTCATTACATTCCACTAAAACCTATCCAATGGACCCTACCGGGATTGAACCCACATTTTAACGAATGCTTATATACCAAGGTACATGGGGGATGGAATTGCTTTTTAAAATTCTGTGAATGCCAAATTGAATGCCATTTACCTAATTTTTGCTCAATTTACTGGAAAATACTGGAAATTAAGATTCCATAAATCGAGTTAATTTATCCGTCGTATTTCTACGCTGTTCGTTAGAAACGTGAGCGTAAACATTCATAACAGTATCAACATCGGCATCCCCTAATCTATCCTGTACTTCCTTAATAGAAGCGCCAGCCTCAAAAAGTAAAGTAGCATGAGTATGCCGTAGCTTGTGGATTGTTATTCTAGGGAACTCATCCGGTTTATCATCGATGATTGCGTGTAACCATTTTCCCGGAGTATTAAGCGACTTCATGCCATTCTTAGTGTTGGCAAAGATTAATTGGCCCGGTGCCATGGTATTGTACCCCATCATGAGATATAAGCGCTGTTGAGCATGCCGCCAGTGTTTAAGGTGGCCTAGTGTAATATCATCTAAAGGGATGATCCGTTTACCTGTATTAGTCTTAGGCGGCTGGATAATCTGTTTACCACCAGTGCCTTGCGCAATAGATTTATTCACTGATAGGGTGGCTTGCTTGAAATTAATATCCTGCCATGTAAGGGCCAGACACTCACCACGGCGAATGCCGGTATAAGCTAATACACGAAACAAGGTGTACTTTTCAGCGTCCTCTACCGGGTCAATATAGCTAAAGAAATGAATTAATTGTTGTTTAGTCCAGAACTTATTGGGATCACGTTGCCAATTGTCCCGACGTTTAGGCATGGTCACCAGAGTAGCTGGGTTGCTGATGATATAGCCCTGCTTTAAGGCGTATTTAAACACCATATTGGCAAAGTTATACCAGCGCTTATAGTTTACCTTAACTTCCTTAAACCAGCCGTTAACGGCCCTCTGAACGTCTGCTAACGTGATCGTTCGAATGCGTTTATTACCAAAAGCTGGTAAAATATGATTATCGAACATCTTCGTTACCCGAACAGTGGTGCTTTCCCGTACAGTGTTGACGTACTCGGCATACCATTCGTGATAGACCGTTTCAAACAGAATATTATTGTCTTGTTGCAAGCTACCAGTGCTGGCTTCTAGTTCTAACCTAGAGGCGGCAAGGGTGGCTTCTTTTTTTGTCTTAAATCCCCGGCGAGAAGTCTTTTTAGGCTTTCCCGTTTGTGGGTTAGTCCCAACGTAGAGTTGAAAGCTGTAACGGGTATCTCCGTGTCTATCAGTGTACTTTTTAATGCTTGCCATGATACGAACTCCTCCATAACCCAGCGGTGGTAGGTATGTAAGAAGCGTGGAGTTAAGAAATAGTTAAAATGGGGTAATAGGTAGAGCTATCGAAAATGTAGCGTTGTTGAAGATAGTACTGCGTGAACTTTCATTAAGAAATTGAATGGCCGATTCCTTAAACACTTTCTGAAAACGGTTCTCTACAAGACTATAAAAAGCGTGCAAAGATTGTTCAGTCCAAAAAGAAATCAATTCTTTTCCTACAGAAGAAATGTCTAAGTTTATTGTTGGTAGGCCAAATAATTCTACCGAACTAGTATCTTCGTTAGACGGTTGATAGTCACCATTCAAGCCAGCGTTTAATTCGTAAGTATCGTACGAATGGCCGTTTTTAGATATCTTGACGAAAATATCGACTTTAAAAGTGTTAATGCCAACAATAGGACCATCTAGAGAGTCATCAGTATCGCTTTTTGGTAAACAAAATGCGGAAACATCCACAGGTTGTATGTCAAACTCTATATCAAACGGAGAGTATAGAAGAAAATCATTTGGGGTTATACGCAAATAATTACACAATGTGTTAATTGTTTCAAACTGTATCATTTTGCTCGATTCATTTGTGAGACCGGATAAAGTAGAACGAGCGATACCAGTATCACTGGAAATGCGTGTTGCCTTTAGTTTTCGTTCTGCCATAAGGACAGACAATTTATTTGTAATCATAAGTTCCACCTCTAAAAGAATTGTAGCATATATCCTGCATTATGTATTGACAATCGAACTTTTATTTAGTATCTTTAGTATGTTCAATGAAAAAAGAAGCGTTAAAGCTTCAAAAAGGAGTTGAGACAATGAAAAATAATTTATCAACAGTAATGGGGGTCAAACGTTTGAAAATTTCAGATATTCATAGGGGGACAGGCATATCACGGTCAACTCTTACTAGCCTTTATTATGGAACGGGACATGCTAGCTTAGAAACCTTGTCTAAATTATGTGATTACTTACAAATTCCACTGTCAGAGTTAATTGAGTACACGCCAAAGAAGCCTACCAAGGAGGCCTAGCATGAATGATCTAGTTTTCTTATCATCCCAGCAGGTAGACGCTGAACCGTTTACGACCGGGGATGTGATTGCGGAGTATGCGGGAATTGAACGAGATTCAGTTAATCGTATGATTCGGAATATTTATCAACGATTGGAGCGAATGGGTAAGGTCGGATTTAAAATCCGGCCTATGGCAAGTGGTCAGGAGTCTAAAACTTACTTACTAAATCAGCAGCAGGCAACACTCCTCATCACATTTTTAAAGAACACACCACGGGTTGCTGACTTCAAAGAGGAGTTGGTAGCACAGTTCTATGCTATGCAACGTGAACTGATTGAACGCCGTGCCCAGTTTGAGCTTGGTAAGCAGTTCTCAAAGAGTTTACATGCCACGATAGCTGATAGCCAGATTAAAATGCACGGTCACGAATACAGCACGTTTAATCGCTTGATCTATAAACAGGCGTTAGGCGTAGATAGCACGAAGCTACGTAAGGCACGGGACATCCCCAAGAGCGAAGCAATCACCACGTACCTAAGCAGTGATGAGGCCGAAGCAGTGAGACTGGTTAAGAATCGGGTAGAAGTATTGCTGGATGTGGGGATGGACTACCAGCAAATTAAACAGGCCCTTCAAATTAAGGGGGTGGTTTACAAAGTCACGTTGCAATTGCCAGTTAAAAACTAATAAGAGGGTGTGGCCAGTGGATCAATCACCATTCCGGGTGGTGTTATCGCCAGAGTATGACGAGCAATTGAAGAAGCAAGTAATGGCAACGATTAAGCAAGCGGTGGAAGAAGCACGCCGCCAAACGGGCATAGATAGCCCGTGGTTGAGTTCTAAGCATTCCATAGCTAAATGGTTAAAGGTGACTGACACAACGGTGACGGTACTTATTAAGAGCGGTATGCCAATCCATGAAATGCCAGAGGTCAACAAGACCATGGGTTACAAGCGAGAAATTACGGAATGGGTTTTGAATCAGTAACACATAAAACAAAAACCAGCGGTGGTAGACCATTTCGCAATCATTTTAAGTGTCCCACTTTGAGGAGGTGAGCGTATGACATTAGTTAATTTGCTGTTAGTTGGCTTCATGGCTAGTTACTTTCTAGGCATTGCAACCGGCATAGTTGGTCTGAAACGTAAGTAAGAACGGAGAATAGTAATGAATAAGAGCATACAAAAAAACACATCCCCTAACTTTGGCGAGTACAGGATGTGCCAGAAATAACAGCATTTGTATGCTTTTTTCATTGCCTATTTTACGCAAAATACAGGAAAGAGGCAATGATTTTGGATGAAAAAGAATTATTGAAGCAGGCTGAAACGCTAACAGAGGCTTGGGAGTCGATGAAAGTCAGCATTGACAGTCTAAGCATGATTATCGCACTTACAAGGGATGATAAGGCTTGGGGAAACTATTATTTTGAGAGTCATTTAGCGGATAACTTGGAAGATAACCTATTAAACATCTCTGAAACCATGTTTGCTGTGTCAAACGCTATTTGCCCGGAGGAAGACTGATGAACAATCAATCATTGAAGTTAACTCATATATTGCATGAGGCCACAGTGGCTTTAAATGGGACGCTAGTTCAGTTGGATTACTTACAGAAACTGGTCAACAAAACAAAGCTAACAGATAAGCAACGTCAGGCCGTTAATCAGCAGATACACCGGCTTAAAGTCAACAACGCAGGAGTAAAGAACTCACTGGCCATTATGCCTCATCTTGGCCACGCCAAATAGAGGTGATCAATGTGGATAGAAAAGAGTATGCACTCGCGTTGGCTAGGCAGGGTTTTAAGTTGTTTCCACTAGTGGCTAATACCAAGCTACCCTTGAAAGATACTGATGGGTACAAGTCGGCGACAAGCGATTTAGAGGCCGTTTCAGGGTGGTTTAAGGCAGGGCCTCATATCAACATTGGTTTGCGCTTAGATGCGGCTAACCTGCTAGTAGTGGACATTGACCGGCACAATAGCAGCCATAACGGGGTAATCAGTCTGGCTAAGCTAAAGGAAGCCGGTTATGAACTACCCATAAACACCTATAGTGAGCAGACACCGGGGGATGGACTTCATTTGTTCTTTAAACTTAAGGGGCAGCATCCCCATAAACGGGTGAATTGGCGACCGGGCATAGATATACTGACGGACTTTGTCGTGATTGCACCCAGTGTAATTGATGGTAAAAGCTATCATCCCTTATCTGGGGCAACGATAGCCCAAGCTAAGCAAGTACCAGACTGGTTAACCCGTGATCTAACCAAGTCAAAGCTGGATGTAGCCCGTAAGACCGCTAAGGCAACCCATAAGACATGGGCTGGCCGGTGGTTAGATGATTTAGTACAAGGGACGACCACGGGTAACCGCAATGTGTTTCTAACCTCACTAGTTGGCAAGATACTCAACACGGGGTGCCAAAGTGAAACAGCTTATGAGTTATTGCAATATGCCAACGGCCGGTTAGAGACGCCTTTACCAGATAAAGAGGTTAACCGGATATTCATATCAATTCTGAAACGGTAAGGAGGTTAAGCGTATGGATGCGGAGATCGAACGGTTAGCCGCTGAACGAGATAAAAAGATAGTTGAGGCTGATAAGGCCGATATATACACGCTGTTGAAAGCAGACGGTAAGAACTGGAAGTTATCCCACCAAACGGACAAACAAGCCGAGAGAGGCATTTTGCCCCATCTACCGACATTAGAGACCTCCTACATCATGAGGCGTCATTTAAAAATGTGCCTATTTTCCGAGAGTGAGACCGAACGACTGGCGGTCTATCTACCAAGTAGTGGCATTTACACGCAAAACTACCGGTATATTCACCGTTTAATTTCAATGGTTGATCCAGATTATAACGAGAGAGACGCAACGGACGTGGTGTACCACCTAATGAACCAAGTTCCCATCAAACAGCCGACCAATGAGCGTTACCTTATTCCAGTGGAGAACGGTATTTGGAATTTAAAGCAACACCGGCTAATGCCGTTTAGCTCAGATTATGTGTTTACGACCAAAATAACCACGAGCTACCGTGACAACCCGGTGCCACCTAACATTAAAGGCTGGACGGTAGACGGCTGGTTTAACGAGTTGGCTTGCGGGGATAAAGAGATTATCAATCTGCTATGGGAGGTCATTAACGATTGCCTGAACGGTAATTATACCCGTAAGAAAGCCATCTTCTTGTTCAGTGAGCTAGGTAACAGCGGTAAAGGGACATTTCAAGAACTTATCCGGCACTTAGTCGGGTTAAACAATGTTGGTGCTTTGAAAGTGAATGAGTTTGATGCCCGTTTTCGCTTGTCTGGATTGGTCGGTAAAACGGTCTGCATTGGAGATGATATTGCCCCGGATATTTATATCAAGGACAGTAGCAACTTTAATAGTGTGGTAACTGGTGACTTGGTAAACATTGAGTCTAAAGGGCAAGACGGGTACACGTCAGCGCTAAGGTGCACGGTTGTTCAGTCCTGCAATGGCTTACCCAACTTTCACAACAAGGGGGGAACTATGCGGCGGATTGTGATCGTCCCATTTAACAATCACTTTCAGGGTCATGGTGATAATTGGAGCATTCGTAACGATTATATTACGCGTCAAGACGTATTGGAATATGTACTCTATCAGGCTTTACAGTTGGATTTTGAGAAGTTTAGCGTCCCCGAGGTCTCTAAGAAAGCCTTGGCTGACTTTGAAGAAGATAATAACCCGTTGGTTGGGTTTAAGGTGAGCTTCTTTGACCAAGTCAATGTGGATAAGGTGCCAACATATTACCTGTACGAGTATTACAAGAAGTATTGCAGCATTAATGGTCTTAAGGCCCTAGGCCAAAGCAAATTTATTCGGCGATTTATGACGACAATTCCCACTTACGAGAAGAAAAGGGCTAAGTTGTCCAAGGCAGATATTCGGCAAGTAAAGAGTCTGAACACACAAGATGAATTAGTGGCTTTTGTCAGAATACCCGAACAAGGGAAAACTTACAATTGCATTGTTAAAAAGAGTGTGTAAGTGAGTTGGGTTAAAAAGTGTAACTTGTGTAACCAGAATAGGCTTATCCCTTGGTAATCAAGGCGCTATCATGGTTACACTTTCGAAAAAATAAGTGTAACTGGTTACACTTTAAAAGTGTAACCGTCATCGAGGTTACGGAAAGTTACAGAAAAAGTGTAACCAAGTTACACTAAAAAAGGCATAAGTGTAACCAATGAACCCCTTGATATCAAAGGCCTCATTGGCAATTGGTTACACAAGTTACACTTTTTTCGTATTTCAATTCTACAGACGTTATATGTTAATTCACGCTAATCTGAATAATACGAACAATGTGCATTTTAAAAATATAATTAGTTCGTTTTTATACAGAGCGAGTGTGTGATGTTTCATGATCGAATAACAAAAAAAGGTGATAAAACATGAATAGAATGGATTTAGAAGCTGAATATTGTGGCGGACAGCTCCCCATCCCCGTTGAGTCGCTTTATGGGAACACCGAGTATAGTCGGCCAGACTTTAATAAGTATGATTCACCTAATGCTTTTTGGGAACTAACGGATGAGCAACAATCAGCATTAGTTGAGTGGTGTCAGCAACTAGGTAAGCGCAAGACAATTTACCATGGCAGAACTAGCTACGGTTTAAAACACCTTTTTGAGCGTAACGGCTTTTATGTTTATAACGGGGCTTTTAAGGGCGCTATGTTGTTAGCTGGTTTCCGGGCGGCTGGCTTTGAATATGCTGACTGGTGGTTTAACGTCAGTGAACGTTCGGTCAAGGAAGTTATTAGGCGAGAGTTTAGAGAAGATGTGTGACAGCAATAGAAAAGGGGTTCTGAAATGAAACAACTATCAATGATTGAACAAAGCGTTTTGAATGCACTACCACACGGGTCAGAAAACCCAATTAGCACCACGGATGTATGTAAGCTAACTGACCTAAAAATGCGTGTCGTCAGAGAAATCATCAGTGTGTTGGTGAACCGCTATGGTGTACCTATCGTGGCTTTGCGGTCCGGTGAGTATAGAGGGATGTTTATTGCGACAAACGAGGCTGAACGTAACCTAGGCATTGCCAGCTATGAAACACAAATTAATAGCATGGGAATCCGGTTAAAGGCCATCCAAGAAGCCGACTTAGACAATTGGCAAGGTCAGTTGAAGTTTAAAGTTATCCCAGCAAATGAGCTAAGTCATCAGCAGAAAGCAGAGTGATCAGATATGAAAATTAAGTATCCTAAGTTAGTAGAAGACGCGTTCACGGTAGCTAAGCAACATGGCAAAATCGCACCGGGTAAAGAGAACGATGTTAAGGCCCGGATATATCAAGTTATGTTTGATAGGGGGATGTTGAATGAATTAGGCGAGCCAACCCAATTGGCTGTGGATAAAGGCATAGCAGACGGCTTAGGGCCAAACACGCAGTCTGATTCATTAGTAGAGTTTAAACGACAATTCCCCATCTATAGAGAATTTGACGACAGCCATTTTAAGCGACTTAATGGCGAGTGGATGGCAGACACTTACGTTATAAAGGCCATTTGTCAGGCAACGATAGCAGACCCCACCAGTGAGCCAGAACAACGGCTGCAGGCTGAGGAAATGCTACAGCAGATAGAAGATAGTAAAGGTTAATCAAAGGGCCGTACGTGAGAACGTATGGCCCTTTTGGGTATGCGGAAAAGCTTCATTTGTGTTTCTTGTAGTAATGGTCACGGAAAATTATATAGAGCATATATAATAAAATGATAAAAGTAGGTATTATCGCTATCCATTTAGAAAATTCAAATAATTGTTGGGCTAGTGTCAAAGCGAAAATGCAAAGATAAAGTTTAGTTATGGTTGTCATATTTTTAACTCCTAGGAAAATGCTGTGTTGTGAATGCGAAATTAGTCTTATATGAATAGCAAGGAAGATTAAAGATACCCCCGCCCCTATCAATATACAGGTAGAGCACACACATTGCCATGCGTTTATGAGATAGACCAAATTTGAAACTTTTAGGGTAGGGGGGCATATATAACTAGGCCCTGCTACTGAGGTATCTATGGACGTTCCAATCACTCGTTTAGTATCCGTTTTAGAAAGTCAATGCAGCTTAAAGCATTGATTGCAAAGTGTCTAGGTGAGATTTACATTAATAACTTGGTATTGGGAGCAAGAAATATCTGACAATCGAACCAACAAAAAAAGATGTGTCCGGTTTTGGACATAACCTCAAAAACCTCAGGCCGGAGCGCAACAAAACCTGACAAAACCTTACCTCAAAACCTGAAAAAACCTGAACTGCATTTAGACTAGTATTCATTGTTGCTTAGTTGACAAAACATGTTTTCTAGTAGAGCTGAATTTTCAGCCGCGAAAACAATTCTAATCTGTCCTTTTATCAGGTTAGATCAACGCAAAAAATAGTGTAGCGGAAAATTCCGCTCCAGTGGTTCTGGTCGTATAGCATACTCACTCGGCCGGACTTTCGGCTTAGCTATTTTATACGTAACTTTTGCTATAATCCGTTACCATGCTTAATCACTAATGAAAATGGTTTTAAGGCCTATCAAGAAAACATAAGATTTCCTATGATTTAGGGTAAAGGACACAACGTGGATTCATTGTGGAAAACGCTTGTCATTCCTGACTTTTGGCATGTTATATTTACCAACAATGCACACAAAGTAGGTGCACCCCTTTTCAAAGATACACATAAAAAAGGGTGCACCAACTCGGCCTAGTTTTCGGCTTAGCTCCCCAAAATTGGTGGCTCAAAATTGAGCCGCGAAGGACCCTATCCCGTCATCTTAACGGGTCAGCTAATGCACCAAGTTAGTGCGTTGGGGTCGTAACTTGCGACCTCAGATAGCACAGCGGAAAACTTCGCTTAGTAACTCGGCTGAAAGATCTGCGCAGAATTGCGCAGATATACTACCTAAGTTTAAGTTAGTTACCAATTTATAGCTAACGTACTTTAATAGCCCCATTAGATGGGGTTTAGAGCAACCTTTAGCTTGAGTATAATTATTTTAAAAATGGTGGAAAATGGTGGAAACCAAACATCAATTTTAAATTGCCATTAGGAAGAATAACACGAAGAAACAAGCTTCCAGAAAAGCGGTAGATAAAATGCCACCATCATCGTAAAAACGATTGAAAATGAGTCCACAAACTGAGTGTAATAAGGAAATACCAAAAATAATTGTAGTCAAGAGAAGAAAGGAATATTCAATGTTTGTGTTAACTTGTATGATACTGGGTATAACCATCATTACTAGACAGAAAAAACAAGCTAATCCCCAAAGATAAATAGTTTTTTTCGTAGGTGAGATAATCTTTTTCATGCTTAACATCCCCTTATTGATCCAAGTATAGAATAAAATTTTCTTAAAGCAATCCAATGCCAAAATAAAAACTGCTAGCCAGAAAGCTAACAGTTAGTGGACTATTAGTGTATATTTACAAACTTAGCCCTCTTTGATACGTTTATTAATCTCGTTAATCTGGTGACGAGATATGGCGACATTTACAAGCCACATAATGATATATATTAAGATAAACGTAATCGTGAAAGATATTAGATAATAAATATTGAATGGAAACCATCCTGCTAGAATTGCTAACGGTGTAAAACCTAAATAATAGATAAAAAAGTTGATTATTGTTCTTTTTAGAAGTGACCAGTTTTCAACTTCAAAAATGATAGCTCCCAAGCTGAATAATAATCCTATGGTAGCCCATAGAATAATTGAAACGAGTACAGCATTTAGGGGATTTGTGAAGTGTTCTGAGAATTGAGGAGATGATGGGTAGTAGTGGCTTGACCCATATAAGTAATTGAAAACTAGAGATATAAATAAGCCCAGAACAACGCCAGTTTGCATACCGTAAATAGAACTTTTGATTGTTTTTTTCATATTCCTAATTTCTCCTTTAAATTTTTTATCTTTCGACGTGATATTTGAACGCGTTCTCTGTTTATCATAATCACATCAATTTTGCCGTTGTCTAACAACTCAAGATGATCAATTTTTTTATAGTTGATAATGGTTCCCCGTGCGGATTCAATAAATTGTGATGGTAATTGCTCAATAAGTTGTGTGATTCGAGCTTTGCAATAGTAAATATTGTCAGGCGTTTTAACTTCAATTTGATTGCCAACTGTTTGCAGAACAAGGATGTTTTTGTAATCAACTGGTTCAATCTCTTTATCGTGATAGCACCATAATATTTCTTGTTCCTGATTCAACTGAGAAGTTACATTGGATATGCGATCGGTTATTTTACGTAACCAAAAGTCAGCGTGTTCATCTTTTAAATTGGGGTCAATATGAAAGTTGATTTTCATTTAGTAGTGCCTCCTTATATATTGATACTACTACGCTAATTTACTTGAATATGATAAATAGGGATCAATGGTCATTTTTTGTGGTTGAGTGGTCACGAATGATTGGCCAGTGGTGTTTATGCAAAAATAAGTGAAATAAAAACTGCTAGCCGGAAAGCTAACAGTTCAATCCCTACCACCGCTATTTATTTTTGAACCCAAAGTGAATGCCATTTTAGAAACTGAATGCCAAATTGAATGCCATTGAATGACGTTCTATGGACTTCTATGAAAAACTAAAAAAACAAAAACGTTGATTTATTAGGCTTATGGGCGCCTATGAAGCCCTATGATATATCACCAATGGACCCTACCGGATTTGAACCGACGACCTCCTGCATGCGAAGCAGGCGCTCTCCCAACTGAGCTAAGGGCCCAAAACTTACCCATTAATTATAGCACGTTGCCGTGATTTGTTAATGGGTAATTGATATCTAGTGACGACTACTGCGGTGACCACTGGTACCGTGGGTCTTGATAACGTTGCGCTTGAATTTTGGACCGGTAGCGTCAGCGATAAACTTAAAGTGCCGCAATCGGCCGACATAAGGTTTGCCAGCCAATCGAACGGTGGTCCAACCACGCATGGCCTGGGCCATCGTGTCGGTGGCGGTTACGAGGTCTGCACGGTGTTCCGCTTGAGCGGCTTCCCGGAGGTCGGTCGTCAAACGTTGCACCAAGCCCTCATGATACGTGAGCAACTCTTGTGTCAACGGGGCACTTCGGTAGCTGTTAAAGAGACGTTGCACTTCCTTTAACGCGTCTGTGGTGTTCTTCGGTTGGTAATAACGCTCCTGCTCAGTCATGCCCATTTCCTTTCTTAATTCTGATGGCGCCAGCCATGAATCCACTGTTGCCAAACACTCTTTGAATCAGTTTGTAGCATTAAACGTTGGTATTGGCTGCCGATGTACCAGGCAAATAAACCAATTGCTGCTAATAAAATGACAAGTGAGAGGCCTTGTTCCAGGCCACTTGCGGTCCCGTTGATAATGCGCATTGGCATGAAGTACGACGAGAAGAAAGGGACGTACGACATGATTTTGACGAAGGCAGCATCGAGGTTGCTTTGGAAGGGAAAGGTGAGAAAGAAGCCTAGCATTCCCAACATCACAACCGGTTGAGCGGCCTTCGAGGCATCCTCGGCCTTGGCGACGATGGCACCACTGTACGCAGACAGAACGGTGTAGATGACCACGCCAAGTAGGAGGTAAACGAGATTCATGTTGAGGAGGTTGTGGATGACAGCATTGATTAGCGAATGGTATTCGGTGAAGAGCGGTTTTAATTTGGCATTGTTGATGGCAAATTGGTAGCCGGCCCAACCACCTAGTAGATAAACCACGATCTGTGTCAGAATGACCAGTAGAATTCCCGTGATTTTTCCAATAAAATAGCTCGTTGCCGTGGTGCTGGAGAAGATAATCTCCATAATTTTGGTGCCTTTTTCGGAGGCAATCTCTTGGGCTGCGATTGAGGAATACGTGATCAAGATGATGTAAATCATGGTGACCAATAACCAGAATGAAACTTTCTTGGCGGTGTTGGCGGTCCCGGTCTTCTTAGCAATGTGCTGTGTGAGGGCTGGGGTTCGGGCCAACGTTTTTCGTTGTTTAGCAGTCAGGTTAGCTTGTTGGTAATTGGTGGCTTGCTGATAGGTAACCAGGAAATTCTGAGTCTGGGCGCGCAGGCTACTTCCCATGGTGTCGCTACCATGGTAATCGGCCTTGAACTGTTGATTATGGTTACTTAGTACCAGATACCCCGCAAGATGGTCTTTCTTCAGGGCCTTCTTGGCAGCTTTGACCGTGGTGATTTTGGTATTCAGACCATCCTTCTGTTTGATGAAGGCTTCTCGCAGGGGTTGCGATTCACTGATGACGGCGACCTCACGACTACTTGAAGCACTGTTCGCACTGACGTAGCTGATACCAATGGTCAGTCCGATCATCAGGAAGGGACCGATAATCATGAAGAGAAAGCTCCATGATTTGATTTGGCGCAGGTAGGTTTCGAAGGTGACAATCCAGGTTTTATGCATGGTCTTCACCTACTTTCAAACGGAAGATTTCATCGAGGGTTGGTGGTTGTTGACTGAATTCTTCGATGTAGTGGCCCTCGGTTAGTGCGTCGAAGATGGCTGGGCCAGCGGCGGGGTCATTGAGCTGCAAGAGATATTGATGGGGTTGGCGAATCGTAACAGCAGCAACACCTGGCAAGCCCTTGAGTTGGTCTGGCGTCCAATCGGTTGTCACGTAGAGTTCCGTCTTGCCAAATTGGTTCCGAACTTCTGCCAGCGTCCCATGTAAAACGACATCGCCTTTACGCAACATGACTAACCGGTCACACAGAGCGGTCACGTGTTCCATGTCATGACTGGAGAAGATAATTGCGGCACCCTCGTCACGGGCCCTCAAGACGGCCTGTTTAAGGAGATCAGCATTGACAGGATCGAGGCCACTGAAGGGTTCATCCAGGATCAATAACTTGGGATGATGGATTAAGGTACAGATGAGTTGGACCTTCTGTTGATTTCCCTTAGAGAGGTCTTTGATCCGACTCTTACGGGTCCCTTTAACGGCAAAACGTTGAAGCCACTCGTCGATATGGGCCCGCGTTTCTTTAGCTGGTTGCCCCTTGAGTCTGGCCAGGTAGACCACCTGTTGTTCGATGGTCAATTTAGGCATCAGACTACGTTCTTCTGGCAAGTAACCAATGGTATTGAAATCGTTGGCGGACAGGGGGTGTCCCTGCCAAGTAATGGTGCCATCATAAGTAATAAAATTTAAAAGGCTATGAAACGTGGTCGATTTTCCCGCCCCGTTTTGGCCAATCAGTCCTAAAATTTGGCCATCTGGCACATCAAAACTAACGTCGTTGAGTGCGTGGACGGTACCAAAGTGTTTACTGATATGTTGAATGCTGAGCATCGGTTGAGCTCCCCTCGTAGATGATGTTCTTATTATACGCGAACGATAGGGAACACGCCAAAAAATCGGATCAGGGCAAATAGTAGTTAAGACAAGCGAATACCTAACTTATAAAATGACATAATTAATTTAACCAGTCTTTCTGTAAATGAAGCGGCATAGTTAGGACACAACCTAATTTGAATCTAATTTAAAAAGCCGCCCAATCTTGTAAATGTTACGCAAGAAGGGTGGCAATTAACATCTAACTTACTTGTGCTGTGCCTGATTTTGTGCGGTCGTGTTCAACTGTGCCTGGGCTGTGCTGGCCTCACGGCGAGGCATCATGTTGAAGAGGACATTTAAGATGACCGCAGAGAAGCTGCCAATGACAACCCCATTGTTCATAATGATTTGTAAGGATTGGGGAAGGGCTTGGAAGATCTGGGGGTAGACCGTCACGCCTAGTCCCAGGCCAATTGAAATGGCTGAGACCAAGAGGTTATTGTTATCTTTGAAGTCGACTTGTTGGAGCATCCGGATGCCTTGCACGCCAACCATGCCAAACATCACGATCATGGCACCACCCAGAACGGGATCGGGAATGACCGTAGCTAAGGCACCGATCTTGGGCAGTAGGCCTAAGAGAATTAAGAATAAAGCAGAGAAGTAGATTGGCTTGCGTGTCTTAACACCAGACAATTGGACAACCCCAACGTTTTCGGAGAATGTGGAGTAAGGGAAGGTGTTGAACAGCCCACCCAAGATAACGGCGATTCCTTCAGCTCGGTAACCCCGTTTTAAGTCGGCTTCTTCGAGCTTTTTGCCAGTGATCTCGGCAAGAGCGAAGAAGACACCAGTCGATTCAACCATCGTGGTTAAAGAAACCAGAATCATGGTTAGAATTGACGACCATTCGAACTTGGGCGTCCCGAAGTAGAAGAATTGTGGGAGATGGAACCAGCTGGCCTGACCAACGGCAGTCAGAGAGACCATACCCATTGCCCCAGCAATGACTGTGCCAACGAGGATACCAGCCAAGATGGCCAGTGACTTCATGAAGCCTTTAGCAAAAACACTTAAACCTAAGATAATTGCCATTGTGAGAAAGCCGATCAGCAAGAACTTCGGATCGCCGAAGTTCTTAGCCGTGGCGTTCCCACCACCTAAATCTTGGAACCCAACGGGAATTAAGGTAAATCCGATAATGGTAATCAATGATCCCGTGACAACGGGTGGAAAGAGATGCTTGATCTTTGAGAACCAACCGGCACTGAGAAAGACGAAAATACCGGCACTAATAATGGCACCATACATGGCCCCAACGCCATATTGCGTTCCGATGGCACTCAGTGGGGTGACCGCTTGAACGGCACAACCGAGCACTACGGGCAGGCCAATCCCAGTGAGCCGAGTTCGCTTCAATTGGAGAAGGGTTGCAACCCCACACATGAAGATGTCTGCACTAATCAGATAAGCCATTTGCATGGCATTGAAGTGTAGAGCTCCCCCGATAAGTAGGGGGACCAAGACGTCACCAGAATACATGGCAAGTAGGTGTTGGAAGCCTAAGATAGCGGCTTTCCACAGGGAAAGGGACTGACCGTTTGAGGATGACGACGCTGGTGTTGCGGAATTTGTGGACTGCAAGAAAGTTTCCTCCTTCTCGTGACAACCATACAACGCCAAGGGATGACAAACAAAAAGCCCCCTTCGCAAAAAGGGGGCAATGGGAAACTCGGCCGACGAAGACTCTTCATCGGCAAAAAGAGTTTCGTCCTCAATTTGCTTATAGTCCAGAATTTACGGTTCTGGGTAGAAACTCGCCAACCTTATCTTGGCATTATATAGGCAATCACTATTTTAAATTTAATGGAATGTTGACTACTTTACCACGAGAAAAAATAAAAAACAACACCACAACGTGATTTCTAATGCCGGTGCCATACTTTGCGCCAAAGACCCTTAAACCAGGTCATCAGCGGACCCCAATCGGCAAGTCCGCCTGAGGAACTGTAACGTTTTGCATGAATCTGAACGCCCGGACGGTTAGGGTTGGCATTTTCATCTTTTTTCGGCAATCTTCCGTCATCCTCTCCTAATTCTAACTAAATTTTACCGCAAATAGGGTACAATGTGGGTAGAAATATTTTTGAAAGGAAGTTGACGGTTGTGAAGAATATTCTGGCCATCCATACAGGCGGCACCATCTCGATGTCCCAAAATGAACAAGGAGAGGTCGTGCCCAACAGTGAGAATCCAATTGCCCAACAAGAAACGATTTTAGAGGGGCGCGTTCACCTGGTGACAGATGAAATGTTTAACCTGCCATCGCCACATATGACACCAGTAGAAATGCTGAAGATTAAGCAACGTATCGTGGCAGCAGAGACTGAGGGCATTGATGGCGTCGTCATTACTCATGGGACGGATACGTTGGAAGAAACAGCGTACTTTCTCGACTTGACGCTTCCCAGTACGATTCCTGTCGTGGTGACAGGGGCTATGCGGTCCTCTAATGAGGTTGGAACCGATGGCCTGTATAATTTCCGAGCAGCCATTGAAGTGGCCGCAGACGACTCCTCACGAGACAATGGGGTCATGGTGGTTATGAATGATGAGATTCATACCGCGCGATACGTAACCAAGACCCACACGACTAACGTGTCCACCTTTAGAACACCAACTTTTGGCCCGATCGGAATCGTGGCCAAGGGTCGTCCAGCCTATTTCCAGCAACTCATTCGGCAGGCTAACACGGACATCGACCATGTCATCGACCATGTTTATTTGTTGAAGGCTTACGCCGGGATGGATGCAACGCTCTTCGATGCCTTGAACACGGACGAGACAAAGGGGTTAGTGATTGAAGGCCTTGGGGCGGGGAATTTACCGCCAATTACCTTACCGGCGTTGCAACGCCTGTTGGACCGCGGGATTCCGATCGTTTTAGTGTCACGGTGTTATAATGGCTTCGCCGAAGATATCTATGACTATCAGGGAGGCGGCATCGAACTTCGAAAGATGGGGCTAATGCTGTGCCAAGGTTTAAACGGGCAAAAGGCCCGTATCAAGCTTCTGGTCGCATTAAGTGCCGGCTTCACTGGCGATCGCTTAGCAAGCTTTATGAGTACCGCCGTTTCATAAACAGGAGACGAGCTATTTGCAAGGGACTATGCTAAGCTTTTCAGATAACTAAAATAAAGGGGGTCGTCATCATGAATTCTATTGTAAATGATTTAAATCGCGCATTGGCGCAAAACCTGTTAGTTAACGTGTATCAAGCTAACCAAGAAGTCGTTTACACCGGGTATGTGACGACGGTGACGTCGACTGGTATCATTCTGGCGACCTACGATGATTACGGGGTACCCGATGGGGCCGTTTTCCTGGCTTTACCTGCAATCGATGAAGTTGAATTTTCAAGTGACGATTTGGACAATATGGCTTTTCGGATTCAGACCGCTACGGACCAACACTTTACTCAGGCGAGCGGTCTTAGCATGACCTTTGACGACCGTCGTGATTTGCGACGACAAGTCCTCAGTCATGCTTGGGTCGATCACCTGGTGGTCATGCTGGTTTTGGCTAATGATGACCACTTCTATGAGGGGTTGGTAACCGGCGTGGCCGCTGATCAAATCACGGTTCAGTTACTCAATAAATTTGATTATACCGACCAACCTCAGTTGACCTTGACACCCGATGAAATTGAAGTCATCGAGTTTCAAGGCCAAGAGCTAAGCCTGCAAACCATTGCAGCTCCTCGGCTACGACGACTGGTTCACGTCGAGCCAGTCGAGATAACCGAAACGGATCTCATTCCAGGTACTTTACGACAGCTGGCAGGCAAGGATCCTCTAGTGGCCTTGGTGCCGGAACATGATCAAGATCTGTTCTTTGTCGGGCGGATCAACACGGTGACTGACGATGCCGTTGTGATGAATTTAATCGATATGACAGGCCTCTTTGGGGGCTATACCGTTATGCGGTTAAGCGAACTTCACAGTGTTGTGCTTGTTTCAGACTATCTACAAACGATGCGTCTGTTTTCCTTACTCAATCAGGCTCGCCAACAGGGCAATCAGCCCGTATTGAACGCCGAACGACTTTTTGATCCCACCGATGACCAATTCAGTGCGCGATTGAACCAGGCGGCGACGTTCCGGACAATCATCCGGTTGAAACTCCATGATGGTGAACACTGTCTAGGGTATCCGAGCCAGGTGGGCGGTGAACGCTTTATTTTCCACACCGTAGAGGATAATCAATTGGATCAGGTGGGCAAGGTCTTTAAGATTGGCGACGTCGATGAGATCGCATTTGGCTACCTGGATGCCTATCTCGTTGAACAGCAATTGCGTATCGAAGGCGATCTATAAACGACTCAAGGAGGCAATGATGATGACTGAGGAATTAAAGTTCTGCCCCCATTGTGGGTCACCGGTGACGGTGGATGACGTCAAGTGTCCACAATGTCAGACGGATCTCAGTGTCTTTCGATCAGACGCTCCGGCGCCTAAAAAATTGAACCTAAACGCACTTTACAGTAATCCGTATCGTGAGGGAATGAAGCGGGTGCACGATCGGCAGGGAAACAAACCCGCCAAGCATCGATGGCGCTGGCCGTGGTCAAAGGAGTCAAGGTAAATGGCAGAATTTGACGTGATTCAAGGAGACATCACGAAGAGTGACGTGGATGCTATCGTGAATGCTGCCAATACCACTTTGCTAGGTGGGGGTGGTGTTGATGGTGCGATTCATCGCGCGGCTGGGCTGGAGCTATTTGCAGCCTGTGTCCCGTTTAACGGTTGTCCTACCGGAGAAGCGCGGATCACACCAGGATTTCTTTTGCCGGCACGGTGGGTCATTCATACGCCGGGCCCAGTCTGGCGGGGTGGCGATCATAATGAGGCTGTGGACCTAGCTTCCTGCTATCGTGAGTCGTTGCGATTAGCGGTTGCCAAGGGCTGTCACACCGTGGACTTTCCGTCGATCAGTACGGGGATTTACGGCTATCCGTTAGCCGAGGCTGCTACGATTGCCACGCAAACGATTGCCAGCGTCTTGAGTCAGTCAGAAACGTTAACTCAGGTGAGACTAGTAGCGTTTGATCCGAAGACTGCTACAGCCTATCGTGAGGCTTGGGCGCAAGCCTAGTGTTCGCTTGTTGACTTAATCAAATCACTTAAAAAAAGGGTCGACCAATTTGGTCGACCCCTTTAAATTCTGAAAACCTAACCTTAGTTTGGCTTGGTGGCAATGTAGTGTTTCAAGGAACTTTGCTCATCGGCGTTGGGGTCAATTTCCCCAGACTTGATGGCGTGGAACTTCTCGACAGAGATGCGGGAACCAAAGGCCATTTCGCCATCGGTCTTGTCGTACTTCTTTTGGTAGGCGATGATTGCTTCAGCCAGATCACTTAATTCTTGACTCATTAATAATCCCTCCAAATGATTGTCCTGTATGGTGCTTACACTTATTATACTAAAGTTTTGAAAAACCGGCGAGATGAGACTCGTGATTCGGATTTTTTTTTGCATTCTACTTGATGAACGAGCAAAAATTGCGTAAACTAATACCCAATATAACAATTGTTCGTGACAAACATTACGGAAGTGTCATCACATTTTTTTCTTTCCGTTACCGTTTTGTGATAGTTGATGTGTAAGCTGGAGTCAAGCGGTCGGGATAAGTCAAACATGAGGTGATGGGATGGATTTAAGACAGGTGATCAGGAGCCTGATAGCGGCAGTTGTGACTCTGGCGGTCATCAGTTTGTTTTCATGGTTTATGCTGGGAAAACGAACCGTCACGCACCTCAGTACGCAGCCCATGATTAGTCATGCACCGCAAACCCATGTTTCACGGGCATTTGCCAATTAACGCGGGAACCTCTCCGCCCCGAAGCCGGCTTGCCGGTTGTGTCACTTAAAAGATGGTAATCATAATGATTACATGACTACAAGTCTCTTGTAGTTTATCAAGCAGGGAATCAGGCCAACTTCGGTTGGTCTGATTCTTTTTTAGACGATAAAAAAAGGCACTGCGAGGAGTTCCTAACAGTACCCGTAATCAACTAGTTTAAATGAAATTAAAAGTGAAACCACTCACTTTGGTTGCGCCGAACTTCCCCCCGTAATCCGAAGAAATAAATCAAGAAGGCCGCAACCGCAATGGCCAACAGAATAGTCCAAAGCCAGGCGTGCGTGTGAATGAAGGTAAAGTAAGCAAAGCCTAACGTACTGAGACCAATTAAAATTAAGTTGGTTGGTAGGCGTCGGCTGTGAATAAAGGCAACCGCCAAGGTTAAGACCACGGCACCACCAAACATTTCGTCGCCACTCAGACGCGTTCCTGGATTACTGAGAGCCGCATAGATTTCAATGACGATGCCCAGCGCAAGGGCTAGATAACCAAAGGTTTGAAGAAACGTTAATTGCTGCATTCGCTTCATCATCAACACCACCTTTTCCTATGAGTGCCCCCATTATAGCGCATTAGACGGTGGTTGAAAAATCAGACGGTTCCGTCAGTTCCCAGGTTTCATGAGTTAATGCCATTTGCCAAAAATGTAATTCATACCAACTGCTCTTGTTAAAAATATCGAGTAGAGCAGCGGTGTTGGTCGGCGTGGCGACACGATTGGCTAACGCCAGTTGGTCGGTCATTTCGCCCGCATAGTCATCGGATCGGTAGCTTTCCAGCCAATCTTGGTAGATGGGAACGGGTGAGCCTTGTTCGGCCAACTCGGCCCCAATCTCGGCGTAGAGCCAATAACAAGGCAGTAAGCCAGCAATCGCGCCAGCAGTCCCGTGTGTCATTAATGCCCGGTACATGTGGCTGGTGTAGGCGTAGCCAGTTGGGGCGACTGGGGTGTTGGCCACCTCATCGTCGGTGATGTTTAAACGATCGAAGAAGGTCTGCCGTAAAGCCAGTTCGCCTTGTCGGAGATGCTCGGCATCGGCGTGAAGTTGGGTAGCGACGTCGACTGCGGTAGCTTGATTGGCCGCCAGATCTTGTATGGCACCAAACGCCCGCAAATAGGCGTGATCTTGAATCAAATAGTAGCGAAAAGTTGCTAATGGCAGTGTTCCTGCCAGCAGTTGTTGGATGAATGGGTGCTGCTTGGAAGCCTGCCAGGAGGCCAGGTTAGCATTGTGAGCGATGGTTGTGAATTGCAAATGAAGTCCTCCTTAAGGGGTTAGGGTAGGCCCACGAAAAGGCCGATCTGAACGAGTGCCAGACTTCCCACTAGGAGCACCCAGTCGCGGGTGATAAGTGGGATTTCAGAAGCGTGAGTTCGCGGTGCATCTTCGACGAAGCCGTGAGATGTCATGGCAGAAGCAAGCTGGTCCGACCAATTCATCGCGGCTAGAATCACCTTGAAATAGAGTTGGGGTGACCAGAAATGAAGCACTTGACCGCGCATTAGCGCCGCCGCTTTAATGGTGGCAACTTCTGCTTGAATCTTGGGCATGAGGTTGAAGGCTGCCAAGAAACCATAGGCAAATTTAGAGGGTAACTTGGCATTTTGTTCCAGGGAGCGGGTGAGCGTTAAGGGATTCGTCGTTTGGGCAAACCAGCCCCCCATGTAGACGTAGGCCACCATACGGGTGAAGATCACCAGGAGAAAATGGGTCGAAGCTGTTCCCCGCAAAGTTAAGGACCAGACTAAGGCCCCCCCGAAGAAGACGGGGATTAGGGTTAACATCACTAATCGTTTGAAAGCTACGTGACTCCAGACCATTAAAATAAGACTTACTACGATCAAGGCTATATTAACTGTCCAGACATGAGTAAAGGAAATCTCCAGGGCGACAAGAACTAGCAGCGCCAATTTTAGACTAGGATTCATGCGCTCACCCCCAGATAGGTCAGATGCTGGTCCGCCAGCTGAAGGTGGTAATCGATGAAAGTATCGAGGCCGCTGAGCTGGTGGCTTACCAGAATGTAGGTGAGGTTCAGCTCGCGTTGGACCCGTTTTAAAATTTGAATAACTGTCTGTATTGACTCGTAGTCGAGACCTTTAAACGGCTCATCCAAGAGAAGCACATCCGGGGCCATGATCAGCATGCACAGCAGTTGTAATTTCTTCTGTTGGCCGCTACTCAGGGTATAGATGATTTGTTCTCGCCGATCGGCCAGGTTCAACTCGGTTAGAAGGTGGGTCACCATGGTCGTGGTGAAATGGTCGGCGTAGCTATTTTTGAGGGATAAGGCCAATTCTTCATCGACCGTGACATTGAGAAATTGCGTCGCGGCAGATTGAAACATTAGGGCGACTTGACGGGCGTAAGGACGGCGCTTTAGTCGATGAATGTCAGTACCATCGTAGGTAATGACACCTTCGTAGTGACCGAGTTTAACCAGGGAACGGAACAAGGTGGATTTGCCACTACCATTGGGCCCCGTGATGAGGGTTGTATGGTGGGCAAAGAGCCCCAAATCCTGTGGGGCAATAAGGGTGCGGCCGTTAGTAGCTAGACTCAGCTGCGTGCCTTGAAGCAGGGCTGGCTGATTATCACCAGGGACTGTGACGTGTTGTAGGCGCAACCTGGCAGGTGCAAAGTTAGCTAGTCGCTCCTGCGTCGCTTCTGGTGACAGATGTGAGAGGCGACCATCCGCGAGGACAGTTAATCGGTCCACGTAGTCGGTGTAGCCACTGAGATCGTGGTCTGCCAGAATCACAGTTTTTCCCCGTTCACGGCTCAACTGTGCGAGTCGTTGCAAGAGAACGAGCCGGGTTGCTGGATCGATACTGGCAAAGGGTTCGTCCAACAAAATGACGGCACTATCCATCGCAACGATGATCGCCAGTGCCACCTTCTGTTGTTCGCCACCGGAGAGGTGCATGAGTTTTCGATCACGAAGCGGAGCGATGCCAATGAAATCCAAGGCGGCGGTCACACGTTGTGAAATTTCGTCAGCCGGAACCTGTTGGTTTTCCAAGGCAAATTGAAGTTCATTGGCTACCGTATCCATCGTGAATTGCGTACTTGGTTCTTGAAAAAGCATGGCCACCGTTTGGGAACGTTGGGTTGCTGGAATCTGTGCGAGTGACTGGCCATTAAAAGTAACCGTCATCGCGTCGGTTGGCAAGAGGCCCGCAACAAGCTTGAGCAAGGTTGACTTACCACCGCCGGATACCCCGGTAAGCAAAGAGAATTGACCAGCAGGAAAATTAGCATTTACCGCATTAAGGACTGGTTGGGCTTGCTGCGGATACGAGAATGTTAAGTTGTGAATTGAAACGTTTACCACAAAAACTCCCCCATTTATACCGATTAATGTTTCAGAACGTGTGCCCGGTCTAGCAGATTAGTAATGAGTTTCGTCAGGATACCGCCAAAGACGAAGACGGACACAAAGCGAACAGCGAATAGCAAGAGTAAGAAGCCAAGATGGTAGGCACTGTAGCCTTCGCGCGCAAGACTCCAGCCGAAGGTAACCAAGGTCGTAGTCAGGGCACTTAAGATCAGGGTGATCCAGTCATAGCGCCGATAACGCGTGGCCATGAAGCCTAATTCAGACCCAAAGCCTTGTACGGTCCCAGAGATCAGGGTACTGGCGCCCCAGACGCCCCCAAGAAACATTTCGACAACGGCACCTAGGAGTTCGCCTAAGGTTGCCGCACCGGGGATGCGAATGACGAACCCAGCTAGTGGGCCAGCCATGGTCCAGACGCCCAGCAAGATCTCGTTAGCCAGTGGCTGGAGACCCATGGGTGCGAAGACCGCTGTGAGTGCAGAGTAGAGTGGGGTGATGGCCCAGAAAATAACCCCCATAAAAATTGCTAAGATGGTGACGAGAATGATATCGCGGATATGCCAACGTTTCATAAGATTAACTCCTCCTAAGGTGATTGACGCGCCCAAAAGACGAAAAAGTCCCCACTAAGTGTTGCTAGTGGGGGTCATTGATAGCTATGTTACGCGTTCCCTTCGCTGGTTTTAACCAGAGCAGGTTCAATGGGTTTGATCTCAGCCGGACGGGCACCCCAATCGTATTTGATTACTCTTAGCCTAACCAATTTATCTGGCAAAAGCAAGGTACCACGGGGAAATGGGGTGAAAGTTTAAATGAAAAATTTTATAGTCAGATTGTTTTACAAGGGCGTTACAAAGGCGACAAGCGAGTTACAAAGAGTCTCAGGGGCTTTCGGTCATGCTCAGATCATGCTAGGCTGAAGGTTAGTTAAGCTAATTAGTCAAAAATGGAAAGGTTAGGAACATGAAGAAATTACCTATTAAGAGATTCGTGATTATCGCCTTAGCAATTTTAACGGTAATGGGGATCGGTTATCAAACCGTACCAGCCGATGCGGCAACCTACAAGACGGTTTCAACGCAGTCATTGAAGACAACGGCCTATCACAAGAAGAGTACGAAGGGCGCCGTGTATAATCAGTCACACACACGTAAGATTGCCAACTTGAAGTCGTACCCGAACACGACGTGGTACGTGTCCAAGAAGGTCGTCTTGAGGCATGGGAAGACCAATGCCGTCTATTATTATGCCGTCAATGGTCGGCACACCGTTAAGGGCTTGATTTGGCACGGTTATCTCAAGAAGGGCAAGGCCCCCTTTGTTCTGAAGAAGGCTAAGGCCGCGGTAGCCGTCAACGAAGAGACGGGGAAAGTTGTTTGGTCCAAGCATGCCAATACGGCACGGCCCATCGCTTCTGTTTCCAAGATTATGACGCTGTACCTAGTTCTTCAGAAGATTCACACCACATCTGCGAAGTGGTCTGACCACGTTAAGACCAGCAACAAGGGTCTCGTGTCAATGGGGAACAGTTACGACTGTGGGGGTTTCCGTTTCAAGAGCGGTCACAAATACACCGTTCAGGAACTCTACTACGCCGCCCTGCTGGATTCTTCGAATAACGCGGCGATTGCTCTGGGCCAATGGGTCAGTGGCAGTAACGCTAAGTTTATCGATAAAATGAATACGCAGGCTAAGCGTTGGAACCTGGGCAAGGCGCACTTTGTTTCCGCCTCAGGATTGGAAAACAGTGATTTGCAGCGCTTCGGTTACAATTATGGATCGGCCAACGCTAACCAGGTCTCCGCTAAGGATGTCGCCTACATCGCACAACACTTAATTCAGGATTATCCCCAAATCTTGAAGGACGGTCAGATTGGCTCTAAGAAGATCAATGGTCAAACCTGCTACAATTACAACAATCTGTTGAAGGGTCGAAAGTATTACCAGGCAAGTTTGAAGGTTGATGGTTTGAAGACAGGTTACACGCCACTGGCAGGTTACTGTTTCGTTGGGACGGCCAAGAAGAGCGGTCACAACCGAATTATCACGGTCGTTTTGCATGACGAGGACGAATTTACTGAAACCCGTTCATTGATGAACTACGTTTACAAGAATAATTTAGATAAATAAACGAAAAATAGTTTAGTGGGTCACCCAGCGTATTGGTTAATACGGGGTGGCCCGTTTTTAGTTAGGGGTTGATCGGTTACCAGCTAACCTTAGTTAAGGGGTGAAGAGTTGTTGTCAGGATAGGGATCGGGTATGATCAAGACTAACAACTCAGGAGGTGCGGTTATGCGGCCACGGATGATTATGACAGATTTAGACGGAACTTTTTTGGATGCTAATGGGCGGTATGATCGGGCCAGATTGGCAGACCAACTGACCGAGATGGCAGCACATCAGATTAGATTCGTTGTCACAACCGGGGACCCTTTAGACCATGTGCTTGATTTATTTGGTGATCTGGAATTTGCCCGAGACTTACTCTATGTGGTGGAAGATGGGGCGCTAACGGTCACGGGCAGCGGTGAACAGCTGGACTGTCATCCAATTTCTCATGATTTGTGGCAGACCGCTGTCCATTGGCTACAGATGGCCCCTGTGATGGCACAACCCTATTTGATTGTCTGTGGTCGCGACCGAGCCTACACGGATTTGCCGGCCGATAGCGATCGGTTTCACCAATCCCAAGTCTTTTACCCACAATTGACTAGTGTCACGGATCTAACAGCAGTCGCGGATCCTATCCTCAAACTAGATGTCACCTGGCTTCAAGCAGACGTGGCACCATTTGTAGCGGCCTTCAATGACCAGTTTGATGGCGACCTTGTCGCCACCAGCAGTGGCCTGGGCGGCTTGAACGTTAGCTTGCCAGGCGTAAATAAGGCGAATGCAGTGGCAAATCTGGGACATCACTTGAACATTACGCCGGCTGAAATGGTGGCCTTTGGTGATTCTGGGAATGATTTGGCGATGCTTCGATCAGTGGGCCAGGGATTTGCCGTGGCCAATGCCGCGCCGGAACTGGTTAGTGATAGTAAGATTCAACAGTTATCCCGGACCAACCAACAGGGGGCAGTCAGTGCAGCCATTGACAGCTTACTCGAACAGTTTTAAAGGCGGCTACCTTAACCGAATGTTACAGGGGCCACTAGTGCGTCGTTGCCCTTACAATTTGAGTGTTAGGGCAGGAGGCGGCTAAAAATGGAACAAGAAACAGGCTGGTTAGGGTGCCACCTGATTCAATTGGATGTCACTTTTCGACAAAATTCACAGATCAAGGCCGTTAATCAGGCCTTTCACCTTGCTTTTCCCGTAGTGCTGGTGGGGACGCTGGCCGACATGATTCGGCAGACGTGGCTGGCATCGACTGGTTATTATTTTCAAACCTTACATGTTGGAGATTGGCTGATGCAACGCGCTATCCTCAAACATTACTTGAGTCTGTTGAGTGCAGGCACCCTGGGGCTGGTCGCCATGGTCATGGCTTTTGCCGTCAGCTATTATCTGGTGGCCCCAGTCGCTAAAAGAACGACAGATCGACTGATGGTTGGGGTGGTCGCGGTCACAGGGCTCAAGTTTTTTAACGTGGATCGTTTGACGTTGTTGAATGGTCAGTCTGTACAGTGGCTCTCAAATAATTTAGGAATTTCTGGCATTTTGGTCGGTATCCTGATCGGTCTAGTGGTCGGGGATGGTTACCGCTGGGGAATTCAGCATTGGTTATTGGCGGAGGAACGATTGGGGCAAACCATGACGATTACTAGCATTTGGCTCCTAGTGTTAGCTGCTGGTGGTCTAGCCTGGACTCTGACGCAGAAGGGAAGTTTGAATGCGACCTTTCTTAGTCTGGCGCGTTGGCCATTCCCGCTCCCACATCATCTTCCAGGACTGCTGGGATTTAGCCTATTGACTGGTTTGTGTCAGTGGCTAGGTATCCTAGGCCCTGTGGCCAGCGTTGGTGGCCAGTCGGTGGAGGCAATGCAAAATCTGACGTCCGTCCTGACGCATGCCGGCTGGCAAGTTCCCCATCCCATTACCATCCATACGGTAGTGGATGTTTATACAAATTTTGGGGGACCCGGAATGGTTCTGGGACTCCTGCTTGCCATCTATTTAGGTCATTCGAATGGCGCGCAACGACGAGTCGGAGCAGCTTGTTTATTGCCGACCCTAGGCAACTTCAACGCGCCGCTAATGATCGGCTTACCGGTAGTTTTGAGTCCAATTTTAGGGATTCCCTTTTTGGTAACGCCGGTTGTCTGCAGTCTGTTAAGTTGGACCTGTCTTCAACTCCACTGGGTTCCCGCGGTAGCTTATCCAATTGCCAATGGGACGCCGGGAATCTTGCAGGGCTTTTTGGGCACTGGGGGTAATCTGGCGGCGTTGGCCTTAGCAGGGATTGAACTATTGATCAGCGTCTTAATCTATTACCCATTCGTTAAATGGGCACGATTGGCGGGGGAGGTGGCACATCATGCTGAAAAAACGAGTCATTAGTTTTTTAGTCTTAGTGACGGCCATCCTGTTACTGAGTGTGCCAGGCTTTCTCTGGCGACCCCAGCAGGTCACGAGCGTGCGCGCGACGTATCGGAGTGCCATGGCGCCGGTCTTTCTGGTTCCGGGGTCTAGTGCTACGCAGAACCGGTTTAACGAGCTGGTCACGGAGCTGAACCACGAGACGACCACCAAGCATAGTCTATTACGAGTGGAAGTCATGACTAATGGGCAGATTCAATATACGGGAAGTATCACGCGTAAAGACACTCAACCCATTATTGTAGTGGGGTTTCAGAACCATCATGATGGCTATGAAACCATTAAGAAACAGGCCGTTTGGTTTAACCTGGCCTTTCGTCAACTACAGAAGACTTATCATTTTAACCATTTTTCTGCGATGGGTCACTCTAATGGTGGACTCGTGCTGACACTTTTTCTGGAGCACAGTTTGCCCAAGGAAACCTATGCTGAACGGCTGATGACAATCGGAACGCCATTCAACTTGGAGGAGAGCAATCCGGATGTGGATACGCCACTTTTTAAAGAACTTTCAGCCGATCGTAAACGATTACCTCGTTCACTGACGGTCTATTCAATTGCCGGCAGTGAGGGTTATGCTGGCGATGGGATTGTGCCCTTCGACAGTGTTAACCGGGGAAAGTTGATTTTTCAAGGCAATGTCCGGCATTTTACGCAAATGACGATTACGGGTGCCAACGCCAATCACGCTGACTTGCCAGAGAATCAACAAATCGTGGCATTGATTCGTTCAGACCTCCTGACGTAAGCACGGTTTATTTCGGTGCGCGTTACGTGTAAACTAGAGAAGAAATGGAGGCCAACGACGAATGATAAAGATGATTGCGCTCGACCTAGACGAGACGCTACTGAACACAGATAAGACAATTAGTGAAAAGAATGCGGCAACCTTGCGTCAATTACATGCGGCAGGAATTAAGGTGGTACTCTGCACGGGCCGCCCAATTAATGCCATTTGGAAATACTTGGAACAATTAGGGTTGACGACTAGTGAAGATTACACGATTACCTTTAATGGGGCTCTCGTGATTCAAAATACGACGAAGGATGTTTTGGCTCAGAGTGGCTTAAGCAAGCAAGACTTTCAGCCTCTACATGACTTTGCGGCTGAAAATGGGTATCCACTGGATGTTCTGGACTTTGATCAGGTCTACCCGGTGGCTGATCTCAAGCCATCTGAATATCAAAAAATGTTGAAGGCCCCCATGGCATTTGTGCCAACGGCCTTCGCTGACTTACCAGAGCATCTGTTTAGTAAGGCCGTTATGGCGACTGATCCAGCCACGTTGGACCAAGTTGTGGCGAATTTGACGCCTGAATTACACGAACAATATCATGTGGTGCGTTCTCAGCCGAAGATCCTTGAATTTTTGGCGGCTGATATGGACAAGGCTGTGGGATTAGGACAACTATTGACACACTTTGGCTGGGGGTTCGATCAACTCATGGCATTCGGTGATGCTGAAAATGATTTGGGGATGATTAAGGCTGCCGGAGATGGCGTTGCCATGCTAAATGGGCAACCCGAAATTAAGTCAGCTGCCAATCATGAAACCCCAACAACAAACAATGAGGCCGGGGTTGCAGCGTACTTGGAAAAAGTCTTTCCTGAAGTTTTAGCCTAATCGGTGTGAACGCTTGCATTTTGAGAAAAACAATGTCAGTATAAAAGGTGTACTGGATGAATTTTAAGGAGGATTATAGTCATGAAACGTTTGATGGTGAAATTGGGGTTAACCGCGATGGCTCTGGGCACTCTGGGTGGATTAGTTAGTCCCAGTGTCACGGCTAGCGCTAAAGCCAAGCCAACGATCACGAATACTGATCTAAAACGGTACTATAAGAGTTCGAAATCCAAGACCGCCTTTTATTTTAAGACTTATAAGAGTGGCAAGAAGACGGGAACCTTACTTATTTTGGGGGATTTTGGATCATCAGCTAATGTGAAATATGGGGTTCCTTCGTCAATCAAGCTCAGCAAGAACCGTCGGACCTTGACGACCAAATACCGTTTGATTCAATTTAAGACGGCAGACAACAAGACCACGACGGCTTTGAGCAAAAAAACTTACACGTTTAAGTTAACCAAGATGTCTAGCACGCAATTCACTACGAAGATCGCGGGAAGCAATGCCAGTCGTCGGTTAGCAACTTCTGGTAAGAAATATACGTATACCAAGACCAAGACGAGTCCCGGAGCTAAGTACGCTAAGAAGTATGTCCGGCCAGTCCTGTACCAACAATACAAGAAGGCCTTCGCGTCACTTGCTAAGGACCAACAGAAGAAGTTTGCTAATCAGTACGCGGACATGGGTGTCAAGACAATGACCAATAATTTTAACTACAAGATTAAGTAATATTGACTTAACAGAGGCAGCCGCTAGTTTACGGTTGCCTTTTTTTATTCTCGTACCGACTATCTGGCCCAATTTTAGAGGCCGTCAGGTACTATACTGGCATAAAAAAGAAGCCATGCTCCGCGGCATGGCTTCTTTTAAAGCGTTAAAATTTAGTTCTTTTTGAATAATGCGGTTAAGTATTCCATGAAGGTCTTCAGGTAACGGTCCTTGTCAACGGCAACAGAAACTTTGACGTTGGTAGGTTCGTTCAGACGGTTATCATCACCGATAGTCCGGCCATAAGTTTCCTTGTTGTAGTTAACCACCATGTTTAAGTCAATGGTCGTGACGAAGCTAGGGTCGAGTGCAACACCAACTGCCAGTGGGTCATGCAAAGCACAGCCACCGAGGTTGTCGTTAACGTCAACGTAAGCTTGAATGTAGTAGTCCACGATGTCGGCGAACTTTTCACCGGCTTCGGTACCTAAGTCACGCCATTGTTGAGTTTCTTTCTTAGTTAAGAGGGTCCGTAAGGTAACGTCCAAACCAACCATAGTTGAGTGCATTGGGCTAGTCAATACGGCGTTAGCAGCTTCAGCATCTTGGTTGATGTTGGCTTCGGCATAGGCCGTTACGTTACCAGGAACAGTCAAGGCACCACCCATGAAGGTCATGTTCCCGATTTCATTGGCGATTTCAGGAGCTTTCTTAAGGGCGGCAGCTAAGTTGGTCATTGGACCAGTAGGTACTAAGGTTAAGTCCTTACCGTATTTGTGGGCAGCTTCGATTAAGAAGTCAACACCAGATTCTTTTTCGATAGAACGCTTTGGTTCAGGCAATTCGACTTGACCAATCCCATTTTCACCGTGAATGTCGGCACTAACTTGCATCCGGTCAAAGTGATCACTAGTTGAAGAATGGCTTTCACCCAGGTAGACAGGAATGTCAGTGTGGCCGAGTAATTCCAAAATCTTCAAAGAGTTTTGACCACCGGCTTCAACAACAACGTTCCCATAGGAACCAATAATCCCAATTAAGTCTACATCTGGAGCACCTAATGCATAGGCGATTGCGAGTGAGTCGTCAATCCCAGTATCTAGGTCTAAAATCATTTTGCGTTTTGCCATGATATATTTATCTCCTCTTTCAGCTATAGTTGGCGGGTCGCCTACTACAACTATAATGTAACGGTTTACATTTAGCAACCTCCGAACCATCAGATGTTGAAGCGACTCGTCGTTCAGGGTAAGATAGGACTCAGGTTTAAGAAACGACTTGCAATATGCCTAAACCGTTTAGGGGGGACTGTGTATGGCTGATAAAGAGTCAGTAAAGCCGGTTAAACGGCATTTCGAGTACCACAATCATTTACTGGATGATGCAACGAAGGAAATGAACGAGTGGACCGGAGAAAATAAAGTTGTGGAAATTCATTTGTTTTCAATGTTTTCCGCCGTGTTTAAGCATCATGACCTGGACGACGCGGAGTCGTTGTTTATCGTTGGAACCCGAACGACCACGCCGTCGTTGGAGGCTGTTTCGGCGGCACCCGTTAAGCCGTGGCTATTTTCACGGGTCTTTGGCGTCCTCGGGGTTAGTTTTGTGCTCTTAGCGCTGTTATTTCTAGGGTTTCGGAGTAATAACGCCGTACCGGGGATGATTTTCATTGGGTCATTGACGGTGCCGTTCTCACTGCTGATCATGTTTTTTGAAATTAATGTTTTTCGCAATATTTCCGTCTACCAATTGATGACGGTCTTCTTAGTCGGCGGCATCCTGTCCCTGGTGGCTACGATGATTCTATATTCCCTGATTCCTTCTGGAAATGGAACCTCATGGGAATCGGCCGTTATCGTAGGCTTTATTGAAGAAACAGCAAAGATGTTGATTATTGCTTATTTTGTCAATCGATTTAAATTAAACTATATCTTCAATGGTCTGCTCATTGGGGCGGCGATCGGTGCTGGATTCGCCGTCTTCGAAACCGCAGGGTATACCGGTCAGTATGGCTTGGTGACATTACTCATGCGAAGCTGGCAAGCCATTGGGACACATACGATCTGGTCAGCTATTATGGGAGCTGCTATCATTCTAGCTAAGGAACGGCACCAACCCGTTACGGGGAGTAATATGGTTGCCCCCAAGTTTCTCAGATTCTACCTACTGGCGATTGCGTTACACTCTGGTTGGGATTGGAATGCGCCATTTGATGTTTTGGACATTCTCTACCTGCAACAGTGGGTCTTGATTGCCATTGGTTGGCTGGCGATCTTCGTTCTTATCAATGCGGGATTACGTGAGGCTCGGACTTTACAGGGGCAACGCATTCTAAAGAACAGTCAACTCGGTGGATAGAGGAAACGAATCATGATTCGGTCAATTGCCGGATTTTCGTGAAGTAGGGAGTGCTGCATCTGCCAGACAGGCCCTATAAGCTCTTGGAAGCGATAGCTGGCGACATGACCGGCTACGAGTCGCTTCAGAGGTGTAACGGTGTCTATGGGCACCTCACTGTCATTATCGAGGTACCCAATGGCACCAGCCAGATTTAAAATGTGGAGTTGCGGTTCGGCTTGCTTGAGTGGTTGTCGTTCTGGAAAGTCTGCGCCGATACAAACAAGTCGTGAAACAGTAACTGGCGCGCGTTGCGTCCGATTCAGATAATCGTAGGCAATCGTGCCTCCGGAGGAATGACCGACCAGATTAACGCGAGTGATGCTGTAGCGGTCATGGAGTTGCCGGAGGACGGTCACGAGTTGTTGCGCCTCCTTTTGGGGGTGAGTGTTGTCTTTAAAAAGCACAGGAATCAGGGCGTTCGTCGTGATTGGCGCATGTTGCTGCCAGCTGACGTGACCGTCCACCGTGACGCGAGCGGTCAGACTGTAGTGTCCAAGATGAGGTCGATCGAGACTGGTGACCATGCCGCGCAGGGATAACCAGCCGCCACTGTTTCCTGGTAAGAATAAGGTTGCGGTGTGGGTTTGCGGGACGCTTAGGTTAGCTAATGATCGTTGGCGCGACTGCCAGGCCCAGCCTAAGACGCCTAGCGTCAGACAAGTTGTGAGAAAGATGATGAGGCCACGACGATGTTTCAAGACTAAGACCTCCTTTAAAGGCATCGAAATGGAGTGAAAAAATTGATCGAAAATTATGATATCACGATTATTGGTGGAGGACCCGTTGGGATGTTTGCGGCCTTCTATGCTGGCATGCACAATGCCCACACCCAGGTTATTGAAAGCCTGAGCGAGTTGGGTGGTCAGGTGAATGCTTTGTACCCTGAGAAAACGATTTTAGATGTTGCCGGGGTTCCAAGCATTACCGGTAAAGCACTGATTCACGCCCAGCGAGAGCAGTTGACGCAATTTCCGTTGACCTTGAAGACCGGTGAGGCCGTTAGCAACGTTACCTCGAATGAAACGGGATTTCTGGTGACGACGCCCAAGGGAATTAGTCAGACCAAAGCGGTGATTGTCGCCGTCGGTAACGGGGCGTTCACCCCACGGCCACTCAAGGTGCCGGGGGCCGCCGAACTTACGGGTCAGCATCTCTTCTACAGTGTTCGTGACCTGGAACGGTTCCGTTCTCGGCGCGTCCTGATTGCCGGTGGTGGGGATGCCGCGATCGACGAGGCCCTGATGTTGGCAACAGTAGCTGAATCGGTCACACTGATTCACCGTCGGACCCAGTTCAGAGGGCTTCCACACATGGTAGACCGGTTACAAGCCTCCAGTGTTCAGGTGGTGACACCGTATTTGATCAAGGCACTGACTAGTACACTAACTGGTGAGGTTGCTGTGACCTTGAAGCCCGTGGGGGGCGACGGTGAACCGCTAGAGCAGGTCGTTGATGACGTTGTGGTCAGCTATGGCTTCATTGCTGACCACCGAGCGTTAGATGCCTGGGACGTGGACTTTGAACAGGAGCGCCACGTGATTACCGTTGACCGGCAAATGATGACTAGTGTTCCCGGCATTTATGCTATTGGGGATGGTGCCACGTATCCCGGCAAGCAACCCTTGATTGCCGTGGGTTATGGTGAGGCACCGCTAGCTGTCCAAGCAATCATGGACCGTGAATTTCCGGATCGTCGAGGTCCCATTCATAGTACCTCTCTGACGCCGAAACAGTCCTGATAAAGGCTTAAAAACTAAAGGAAGCTGACCAATTCATCCTTGTGGGGATTGGCCAGCTTCCTTTTAATTTTGGGATGCGGGAAAATTAGCTTGTCGACACGTGGAACCAGCTAACTGTTTTTTCTCACGCGATCATTTACCGCTAGTATCATCCTGATTGGTGATCTTGATCCGGTTAGAATCAGTTTCCTTATGATTCAGTTCCGGCGCATCTGTGCGGTAGAGGCCTTGAGTCGACTTGTCACCGTCTCTAGAGAAGATACTGGTTGACTTGAGGCCCAGTGATTTTTCGAGCTTCTCGGCCTTGGTGAGGCCGTTAGCGTAGTTGTAATCGGACGGGTCCACAGCTTTGAAGCCCTTGGGATCGTAGAACCGTAAGAGATTCTTTTGATTCAAAGAGTCGGAATCAGACAGACCTTGGTTAACCCGATCCTGTATTTTTTCCAATTTTTTCTGGAGTTTTCCGGTTGGATGAATCTCCTGTTGGGTCTTGTTGCTGTAGATTGTACCGTCAATCGATGTGTAATCTGGGCTGACCCAGTCACGATTACGGAAGGCGACGACCTGGTTGTGTTGCTTCGAGAAAAGGTCGGTCCCAAACTGCAGGTATTTCTTTGAATTCATTCCCATCAAGTGAAGCAGGGTGGGCAAGACATCGACTTCACCGCCATAGGTGTGTTCCACCTTTCCGTGCTTATAGCCCGGCATGTTAAACATGAGTGGCACGCGTTGGAGCTGGGCATTGTCGTAGTCGTCCCAGTCGTCTGGATTAACGTCTAGGACCTTGGCCAAACTTTTATTCGACGAGTTAGAAATTCCGTAATGGTCTCCGTAAATCATTACCAGAGAGTTCTTGGCTAAGCCCGACTTGTTCAAGTAGGCGTAGAATTCCTTGATGGATTGGTCGAGATAGTTGGCGGTCTTGAAGTAGTTATCCACCGTCTTATCCCCAGTGTCCGGCGTCTTGAAGGATGAATCTTCACTATCCAAGGTGAAGGGGAAGTGATTGCTGACGGTCAGGTACTTCACGTAGAATGGTTGTTGCAGGTGTTCGAGGTATTTGACCGAGTCGTTGAAGAGAAGCTTATCCTTCAAGCCATAGCCCAGGGACTTATCGCCGGAAGTGTCATAGTAGCTAGCGTCGAAGAAGTATTGATAACCTAAGTTTTTATACGTGTTATTCCGGTTCCAGAAGCTCCCCACATTACCATGGAAGACGGCTGTTGCGTAACCAGCCTGATCGAAGATGGCTGGAGCTGCCTGGAATGTATTGTCGTTCCCCAATTGGGTGAACAGTGACCCTTGTGGCAGGCCGTAGGTTCCAGTTTCTAGCATTGTTTCGGCGTCAGAGGTTTTCCCTTGACCGACTTCGTGGAAGAAGTTGTCAAAGGCATAGGTGGACTTGCTCTTGTAGAGCTTGTTTAAAAATGGCGTGACTTCTTGGCCGTTAACCTTCTTGTTAATTAGGAATTGTTGGAAACTTTCCAAGTGAATGATAATGACGTTTTTCTTCTTGGCTACCCCGTAGAGTTGCTTATTGGGTGCCGCATAATTTTTATGGATGTATTTGAGAATGCCATCAAGTTCGGATTTCTTGGCGTTTGCCCGCATCTCACTGGTATGTCCGGACTTGATACCATCATAAACAGTGAAGGCGTCCAGCCCGAGGTATTTGACGACGTACGTCCGATCGAAGGTTCGCGTCAGAAGTTGTGGTCGATCCATTTCACCCAGTGATAGGTTCACCGTGAAGGCCAGAAAGGCCACTGAAGTGACGGCTAGACCGACACGCTTGTTGACCGGTCGGGGGTCGATGCGAATGCGACGGACGGCAAGAAGAATCAGGACAACGACCAGATCTAACCAGTACAGAACGTCGTGCGGAGAGGTCAGAGCTAGCGAACTGCCGGAGAGGCCTTGGTCAACCTTGGAGTAACCCAGCATGGTACTGACAGTCATGAAGTCCGTGAATTCACGAAAGTAGATGACATTGATGTAGAGTAACAGGGTGTTGAGAATATCGATCAAAAAGAGAAACGGGTAGAAGAAACGGGCCCGTTTAAAATAAAGGGCGAGACCAAACAACAGAATAGTCGTCGCGATAGGATTGAGGAGCACAATTAAAAATTGAAACGGGTCGCTCAAGTTTAACTTAAAGTCAACGAAGTAGGCGATCAGCGTTTTTAACCAAAAAAGGATGACCATCAGGCTGACAAAGCCCATACGGGTCCCCGTTTTGGTCCATAGTTGTTTGAGACGTTCCAAAATATTTCGCTCCTTCGTGTCTAAATAAAGTAGTTCCAGTTTACCATAGATGAGTCGCGGTGCGATTACTAGGGTCCGGTGTTCATCCTAGCAAAGAATTCGATAAAAGTGGGTGGGAACCAGCAACTTTAGGAAAAGTTTAAGGCCGCTTAAAATGCTTATCGCGGGCGACCACATCTTTGGTAGAATAGAGCTAAGAACGGAAGTAACTGATGTGATGAAAGGTGTGAAGGCGTTATGAATAAGGAAGTCACGCTCTACGTGGTTCGCCACGGCCAGACCTATTTTAACATTTATAATAAACTGCAAGGGTGGAGTAATTCACCTTTGACGGACAATGGGATTGCGGATGCCAAGGCCGCAGGGGAGCGGTTAGCCGACGTGCCCTTTGTGGCCGCCTACTGCAGTGACACCACGCGAGCAGAACAGACGGCTGGCATGATCTTAGCAGCTAACCAGTCACAACCGGTGGCTCACCTGACCGCGCTACCTGAATTTCGTGAAGAGTTTTACGGGTATTACGAGGGGACGGACATGGCACAGGCCTGGTACGTTGCTGGTGCGCCACATGGTACGCCAACCTTTAAGGCAATTGAAGAAAAGTATTCGATTGGCAAGGCCAAGGACTTTCTGAAGGCCGCCGATCCCTTTCATCAGGCGGAAGACAATCAGGAATACTGGACTAGAGTAGACCGAGGATTTGAGACGATCTTAGCTAACCCGGCCGTCCATGATGGTGACAAGGTGCTTCTGATTAGCCACGGAAATACATTGTTGAGCCTGATGGAACGTTACGGCGAAGGTCGCTACGACCTGAGTGTTCGGCCGGCTAACGGGAGTCTGACCAAGTTACGTCTGACCGCGGATGGCATCACGGTACTCAGTTACAACGAAAAAGATGAGAAATGAGGGTGGCTTAATGGAATGTAAACATGCTTGGGGAGTGACAACACCCTGCTACGATGATGCGCTAGGAATCCGAGAAGCAGTCTTTATCGATGAACAGGGAATTGACCCCGAACTCGAGTTAGATGGTGCTGACGAAGATAAGATGCACTATGTCGGTTACGTTGAAGGCCAGCCTGTAACGACGGCCAGAATTGATATGCTGGCGGGTAACCGCGTGAAGATTCAGCGGGTCGCAACAGTTAAGACCGCACGGCATCACGGTTACGCAGGAACCTTAATTAAGCAGATCATCGCTGATGCCCAGCGCTCTGAAGTTCGGGGCGTGGAGCTCGATGCCCAGGAAACAGCGATTGCTTTTTACAAAGAACTTGGCTTTGAACCAGTCGGCACAACTTTTCAGGAGGCTGGTATTACGCATCAGACCATGCGCTACGGCGCATAAGGGTAATTTCAATCGGACGTCTCACAAACCGGTAATCGGAAGTGGGGCGCTTTTTTAGTGGATCAGAAAAGCGGCACCGTAAGCCAAATGCTTACCGGTGTCGCTTCATTTTTAACGTTCAGTTATTCATGAGGAAAGTTGAACCTAGTCAGTCGTCACACGAGCATAACCAACAGCGTGCCACCATGGAGCGTGAACAGCTTCGCGAACAACACCACGGTTTTGTGCATCAATCATCTTACCCTTACCAATGTACATGCCGACGTGAGAGATAGATCCCTTACTCCAACCGAAGAAGACTAAGTCACCCTTCTTAATGTTTTTGTAGCTCACGTGCTTGTAGTGGTTATATTGGGCTTGGGCAGTCCGTGGAAGCGTGGTCTGAGCACCCTTCTTGTAGATGTAGCTGGTAAACCCAGAGCAATCAAATGCGGAAGGACCAGTAGCACCGTAAACATAACGGGCACCTAAGTGAGACTTGGCAACTTTGTAAACTTGGTTGTATGACTTGTTTGAAGCAGCAGAAGCGGTAGTGGAGGTGGACACGGTCAGTGCGAAGAAACCAACAACCAGTAAGGCTAATGCGGCAATCGTTTTGACAACTTTCTTCATTCCTATAAACAACTCCTCATGAATTATTACAACTACAAGACTACCAATGTAATGTGACAAACGTGTAACAAGAAAGTTGCAAGCCCGTTAAATGTCTTAAACAATTCATTACTTTTGCTGAAATCTTGTAAAATAACGCGTAATATTGGTAAAATCTAACATGAATGGTAACTAAGTTGACAGGAGAGGTCGAGATCTAGATGGCAGAATTTACGAAACAAGTCCGAGAGACGTTCGATTTTTCTCGGTTGGTCTTCCGAATTGGGGAATTAGGAACGATGACCGGGGTTTCAGCACGACAACTCCGATACTGGGAGAAGAAGGGATTCATTACTTCGCAGGAACGGACTGACGGGCAACAGGCCCGGGTCTACACGTTCAAAACCCTGATCAAGGTGTCAATGATGAAACATTTCTTGGACCTGGGCTTTACGCTGACTGCTGCGGAGAAACAGGCCACGGCGCGTGAACAACGGGTTAAATACATTCACCGGTTTATTTCAACGGGGTTGCAGGGATTGACCGATATCGATGGTCAGATGGCACTGAATCTGGGAGCATTTGACGAGCAACAGACGCTGATGGCAATGGTTCCGGACGATGGCCCCGTGACCTACCGGTTATTACCGAATGCCGAGGCACAACGATTAACGGATGAGACCGTAGAGTAGAAGTGAACGTGGGCGACGTGAAGTCGTCTTTTTTTATGGTAGTTTTATCTTGAATGTATCGGGGCGATACATTATAATGAAAAATCGAAAGTCGAGGTGGCGTCAGCATGTATCAGCTTTTTGTCTTGGGACAACTCATGGATCACGCGATGACGGGGTATCAACTTCGTAAGGCGTTGGCTGCTGTGGTTGGTCCCGAGCAAACCATGAGTTATGGGGTGCTTTATCCGCTACTCGAACGGTTAGCCGCCGCGGGTGATCTGACCCTGACGGCGGTTACTGTTGGTCAACGATCCAAGCGGTTGGCTACGATCACCACGCAGGGACGAGCGCGATTCCACCAGTTAGTGGTAATGCCGGTTGCTCGTAATAAGCAGACGCAACTCTGGTTTCAAATTAAGATGGTCAGTCGACACCTGTTACATTCAGATGAGCAACGCTTAGTGTTGACGGACTTCTTAGGCTTCACCCAGGATCAACTGGCGCACTGGCAGCATGTCCACGACTATTTCACAGGCCGGCCGAACATGGTTCCCGGGGATGTGAGTGATGGTTTACAAATGAATTGGCTTCAACAGCAGCGGACACAAGTCCAAGTGGATTGGATTCAGCGACAGTTGGCCAGTCTAGATAAGGGAGAATGAGTATGGCAATGAAAAACTTTGCGGCAGACCCGAAAATTCAAAAGCACCGGTGGTGGATTCTCATCGCGGTTTGCCTCTTTACATTTATGTCGACATTAGACGGGAGTATCGTGAATATTGCGCTCCCAGTCATGAGCCAAGATTTGAAGATTCCGATGAATCAAGCGGAGTGGGTCGTGTCCGTTTACTTGATCGCAATCTGTGCGTTATTGCTATTATTTGGAAAATTGGGAGATACCCGTGGCAAGATTCGGATTTTTAAAATTGGATCTGTGTTATTTACCATTGGATCATTACTCTGCGGGTTCAGTGTTGGGTTGCCCTTTCTGCTGATTGCCCGCGCCATTCAGGCCATTGGAGCTGCGATGACGATGGCAACAAACAGTGGCATTATCACCGAAGTCTTTCCGTTTAATGAACGGGGACGTGCCTTGGGAATGATCGGGTCTTTTGTGGCGCTGGGCAGTATCGCCGGTCCCGGGGTTGGCGGTATTATTCTGGCACACCTCAGTTGGGGTTATATCTTCTGGATTAACGTCCCTATTGGGATTGTGGCGTTGTTAATCGGACAACGAATCTTGCCACGAGATATTACCGTCAGCAAAGCGGCTATTGACGGTCGAGGAGCAGGATTATTCGCACTGATTATGGTGAGCATCTTTGCGGGGGTCTTTATTGGTCAAGAGATTGGCTTCAATCAGCCGGCCATCTTGGGGCTCTTCGCCATCGGTTTGGTGGCTATTGTGGTGTTTGTCCGTTGGGAACTCAAGACTGACGATCCGATCTTGGCATTAAAACTCTTTAAGAACAAACGTTTTACCATCAGTATTCTCTGTGCGTTCCTAATCTTTGTGGCCAATTTCTTCTTCAACGTGATCGCACCATTCTACCTGGAGAACGCTCGGGGGATGGCGGCCAACTACGCCGGCTATGCCCTGATGACTTTCCCAATTGTGCAGGTCGTGGTAGCACCGATTGCCGGGGCCGTTTCCGACCGTATTGGACCGGAACTGCTGACCTTTGTCGGACTCGTCCTCATCTCGATTAGCCAAGTTGGCTACATGTTTGCTGGACTAGCGACACCGTTGTGGATCTTCATGGGCTTCATTGGCCTAGTTGGTTTCGGTAACGGCATCTTCATGGCACCTAACAATACAATTGTGATGAGTTCAGTGCCGGTCAAGGACCTGGGAGTTGCCGGGGGCATCAACGCGTTGGCCAGAGAGCTGGGAATGATTATCGGAATTTCCGTCGCCACGACCGTTCTTTTCTCCGCTATGGGACATTATGCCGGGCATCGTGTTACAGCTTATCTGCCTAAGCAACCACAAGTCTTCATTGATGGGATGCACGTCGCATTTATGGTTTCACTGGCTATCTGTCTGGTCGCTACCGTAATTACCGGTTGGCGCCTGTTCCATCGTCAAGGGCGGGTTAAGCCTGCCGCTTAACTTAAATGAATGTAAAAGAAATCCCCATAACCAGGCTATCTGGTTATGGGGATTTTTTAAGTCGTCATACGTTTACTTATTATCTTCGTGGTCTTCTGGAACTGGTCGGTCAGCCCGCTTTTTGTGGCGGAACTGAATTGGTTTCTGCCCAGGGATAATGACGGACAGCTTCCCGAAGGAGGAGGCCATCAATGGTAAGGCCAGGTTGAAGATGATGGCCGTGAAGATGGTAATCAGGGCCACGGCGGTTAACGTCTGTGATTCTGCGGCTAAGAGCCCCAGGACACCAGCAATGACGATGAACAGCGAGTGACGCATGGTTTGACCCACTTCATGGATACCTGGGAGCAACCAATCTAACAGAGGCGCATCATTGAGCCGGTAACTCAGTGCGAGTTGCGTAAGCTCAACGACGGCCAATACTGTCAGCGGAACGAAACTCAACAGTGGAACTTGCCAGTTGAATTCATTGTTTCCGGTTAACCACTTCATCAGGAGTTGCGTCAGTTGGTAGCCAGCCGCGGTCGAGGCGATAAACGTCAGGAACCAGTAGCTGGATTGCAGAACGGAACGGCTGAAGAGAATTAAGAGTAACAGGGTGATTCCCGCGATCAGCAGGAGAACACGTGGTAGGTCGTGTTGATATTGGGCTTGAATGGTGCTAGCGACGACCGGTTGACCACTAAAGGTTAACGTGGCTTTAGAGAGTGACGTGCCACGAAGTTGACTCTGAGCGACTTGTTTCAATTGTTTGAGCGTCTTCGTTGTCGTCTTCGCATTTGGTTCTTGCTTCAAGGTGATGGTCAGATACGTACTCTTAACCTTAGCATCGGTGTAGTTGACCAGGGACTGTTGGAAATCGCCACTGGAAATCTGAGCTGGTGATAGGTAGAGGGCCTTCGCTGCTTCGGATGTTTGTAAGCCGCCGAGGTAGAGGTAAATCTGATTCAATGACTTTTGCATTGAAGCGACTTGCTTCTTCGACGTCTTCAAGCTCTTGTTAACAGCCTTGAGGGAAGCAGCATAGTTACTGAGGTTACTGTGAGCTGTCGTGACGTCAGTGTTAGTGGTGCTGACTGCTGAAGACAAGCTATTTAAGGAACTCAGTGCACTGTTTAATTCGGAATTAACCTGGTTTAACTGGTTAATGTATTGGGTGATTCGAGCAGAAGTCTTGCTGCTCCCAGAGGCGTTTGAACGATTCAATGCGGCTTGTAGGGAGGTTTGCAGAGAGCTACTATCACTCATCAACGTTGATGTTTGACCGGATAACGAGTTTAAGCGTTTAACTTCGGCATTCAACGTCTTTTGCTTCAAGTTGGACTGGTCAGATTGCAAGTCATTGCGAACTGTGCCCAATTGCCCAACGATCCCCGTGAGGTTTTCACTCAAGGAAGTCAGTTGGTTAGAGACGTAATATTGGGTGATAGGTTGACCACCAGGTTGAGTTACTGAGGTAACAGAAGCAACACCCGGTTGTGCCTTGAGTTTCTTGGTTAAATTGTCCAATTGGAATAATTGGTTCTGATTGTCTAAGCGCTGGTTCGATTGGATGTAGAGCGTCACCGGAGTGGCTTGTCCTTGACCGAAATGCGCGCTTAAGACCCGAGCACCCTGCACGGCTTGGTTATTGGGAATATCCTGAGTATTGTTGTAGTTGAGTTGTTGGTGACCAACCGTCAACGGCACGATCAAGTAGAGCACGGCAGCAACGGCAATCCAAGGTTGCCAGAGACCGAACTTAGCCAAGTGTCCCCAGAGACGGTGATCCTTGAGTTGTGGCCGCGTCTTCTTAGGCCAGAAGAGACTTCCGCCGAGCATCCCTGTGAAGATAGGCGTCAGGCTCAGACTCGCGATTCCGGTGATGGCAAAGCCAATCCCAAGAATCCCAAGGGCCCGAACGGATGAGAAGTCAAAGAACATGAGGCTGCCAAAGGCAATCGTCAGACTCAGGGTACTAATTAAGACACGGTAGCCTAAGTTATAGATGACGGTTGAGGTGGCTTCTTGACTCTCCATCCCATCATCGACTAACTGGCGTAACTCTCTGTAGAACCAAAAACTGGTCAGCAGGGTGAAGAGACTAATCCCCATTAACAAGAAGATTGGTGTGTATTCGGAGTACGCGAAGTTCCAGTGATAGGCCAAGTTGGTGGCAAGTGAGAGCGTCGTAACATAACTGATTAAAATGGCAAGGAACGTAATAATCGGCGCGATCACTGAGGCAAAGAGAATGCCCATCGCAACTAAGGCGATCAGCAATGTCATCAGAATAACGATGAGGGTAAATGAAGAGATATGTTCATTAGCCGCATCGCTGACGATTTCAGGACTTGTCACGTAGGTCGTAAGGCCAACAGTGGAAATCGCTGACTTCAGCTGACCCGCCATCTGGCGAACCGTACCCTGATTCCGACTCACAATCAGTTGCACAATCTCCGTGGATTTATCCTTGGAAAAAAGTTGTGGCTTACTGGTTGGGGTGTTGGTCATCGTGGTAATCTTCTTGATTCCGTAGTAGCTCGACTTTTGTTGTAGACTAGAAACGGTCTTGTTGACCGAGGCCAGTTGTTTGTTTGTCAGAACACCATCGGGATTGTTGAAGACCGCGTTAACGGTGTAGGTCCCATCTAAGTTGCGTCCCCAATTATTTTTAATCTGGGATGCCTTTACGGGCTGACTCGTATTTGCTAATTGTGGTTGGCCGTCATACTGAATGATGGTCTTGATATTTGGCAGGGTAACAATTGCCGCAAAGACCACGATTAGCCAGAATACGAGTGCAAAAATCCGGTTGTGGTGAAGCTTTCTTATCCGTTCTTGCATATGTAATCTGAGTCCTCTCTATGTAATCAATTTCCCGCCGTGCAAGCAGGGTGCAGTTCAATGTTAATTTTACCATATCGGCAGACGATCGGGCCGATTTCCTGGTTATTTAAGAAAGTTTAAAAAAGATATAAGGATGTCTTTCATTGACTCTAGCCATAAAGCGGGTAAAGTAAAAGATCTGATTCTAATACTTAAGAAGGAAAGTGACCGTTAATGGCTAAACATCGTCGTCCCTATCAAAGTCCCTTTGCACCACTCCTAACCGCCGATCGCTATGCGTTTGCGACACAATTGGCAACGCGTTATGACAAGGACCAGAGTGAGATTCTCTTCGCCTACCTACAGATTACGGCCGCGACTCAGGCCCTTGGTTTAGCCGAAGGACCTCGGCAACGAGAGATTGATCGCCGGTTTCAAGCCTTTTTGGCCGCCGAACAACCGCAATAAGACAATTGATTGAATCAGTTCAAATTTTCACGTAAACTGAATTAACGATCTAAATTAATTATTCGGAGAGGGTGTTCGGTATGTGTACTAGTATTTTACAGTTAACACGCGATGGCCGTCATATTCTGGCGCGAACCATGGATTGGCACCGTTTGGCAGTCCAACCGGTCTTCGTGCCCCGAAATTTTCGATGGCAGAGTGTGTTTGACAATCGCTGGCACACCAGTCGTTACGCCATGATTGGCGGCGGTGGCGCATATCATCATGAGATTGATGTGTCCGACGGGGTCAACGAACGGGGATTGAGTGTCCAGAAACTGACATTCGCCAATGGGTCCCATCTTGTTGATCACCCAACCCCGGGTAAAGTTCACTTGGCACCTTATGAATTTTCCTATTATCTGTTAGCTAACTTTGGATCGGTGGCCGAAATTGAAGCTCATTTGGCCGAAATTGAACTGATGAGTCGTCAATTTGCGGTCAACCCGATCGGAAATGCGGAACTCCATTTTGCTGTGGTCGACCGAACGGGGCGGGCCGTGGTGATTGAGCCCACACATTTTCCGATGAAGATTCGGGAGAATCCCTTAGGTATCGTCACCAATAGTAAGGACTTCGAGGTTCAGTTGTCGCGATTGGGACAGTATGTCACCTACACTGATGATTTTTTGGCAGGCACCGTGCCGCTGAACACGCCTCGAGTGACAACCGGTAAATTTTCTGGTAAACCCGTTCCCAGTGGGTCTTTTACCCCTGGTGGGCGATTTGTGCGTGCCGCTTATTATAAAGAACGTGTGGATTTCCCGGAAGATGAGTCGGCGGGGATTATCAGTGCTTGGCATCTGCTAAATAGCGTGACCGTGCCCCAGAGTCATCAGTATCGTCCGACGTATTCCGTGTATCGGGCTGCGACGAGTTGTGAGTCTCTGATCTACTATTATCAGCCCTATAATCGTTTGGACGTGGTGAAATTACAATTAACGCCAGCGATGATGATGGCAACCAAAGTGAGGTTTTATCCCGTGACTAATGCCTTACAGGTCACGTCACTAAATGAGCAACCAGATCAGGTTAGCCACCAGTAAGACCAGGGCTACCAGCCAGTGGTAGCGCCAGTCACTCACTAGAATCGCCATGAACTCGCGGGCAAAGCCGATGGGAATATAATCCAAAGGCGTTGGTGCGGGCACACTACCGATGCTAAGACACAAGCGACTGGCCAGTCGCCGCGTTCGAAATAAATGATAGCCGTTGGTGATGAGGACAACTCGACCACCGTGGTTGGGCAGATGTTGCCAAATTGCGAGGCTATTGGCGAGGTTGGCTTGTGTATTGGTCGCGGCCGTTTCCAGGTAAATGGCAGTTGCCGGAAAGTGATGACTTTGCAAGTAAGTTGCCATTGCCGCGGCTTCTGTCAGGTCTTCATCGGGGCCTTGACCACCACTAACAATGATGGTGACGGGATGATCCTGTTGACGGGCGACGCGCAGTGCTGTGTCGAGCCTTGCGGCCAGTACGCGGCCAATATGGTGGCCGTCGATGAGTCCGGCTCCCAGGACCACGAGTGTGTCGGAGCGATGGGATTGCCAGATGACGACGCGCAGGTACCCCGCGACACTAGCCGCGAAGAGCAGGCCGAGATAGGCACTCAGTGCGGGGATAAACGTTAACCAGGGCCAGAGGGTACCAGAGAAATGACCAGTACTTAACGCCCAGATCCAGCCAGCCGTCAGTAGCAACCAGATCCAGATGCTCAGACTCATTTCCAAGGTGAGGCGTTCTCTTTTGCGAACGATGCGCTGGGGGCGTGTCGCGATTAGCAAGAGCGTCAGGAGGCCCCATAAGCCAATAAAACCAATGCCAACTGTGCCGATACCGGCAATTAGACTTGAGACCCAAGTGTGAGCACGATAGGCCATTCCTGTGATGAGGCCGCCACCAATGACAGTGAGAGTGGCACTGAATAGTCCCTGTGGCTGCCACCAGGTAGATAGGACAACGATCCCAATAATGAAGATGATTAGGTAACCGAACATAAGCCACCCCTTTCAAAGCTTAAGTTTTTTTGAGAGTTCGTAAATTTTAACGTTTTAACAGGAAAGATCGTTATAATTGAGACCATTATAACTGAGATTGGAGGGACGAGGGTGCCTAAACAACGAAGAAGACGACGAAAGAAGACGGCGAGTCCGGCAACGGCCACTTGGATCTTTGTCATGGTCCTCTTGGTTCTAGGTGGCGGATTACTAGTTCGCGGCAAGATCAAGACGGACATGCAGAATCAAGCGACGACCCAAACTGAGACGGGGGCAAGTTCCAATGAGTCGGCGAGCCAACAAAAATTTATTAAGGAAATGGCGAAGCCAGCGGTGCACGTTTATCGTCAAAACGGACAAGTCTTGCCCAGTATCGTGATTGCTCAGGCGATTCTTGAATCTAGTTGGGGCACCTCGGCCCTCTTTCTGCAGGCGAATAATCCGTTCGGGGTGAAGGGAAGCTACGAAGGGCGGACCAAGAGTTTTCCCACCACGGAATACGTGAATAACAAAAAAATTTCGATCAACGCGAATTTTCGAGACTACCCGACCTTGACGGCGGCCATCTTAGACCACGATGCGTTACTCAAGCGCGACTACTTCAAGCAAACGGTGACGGATTATCCGACGGCGGCAAAGCTACTCCAGCGAAATGGTTATGCAACGGATCCCAAGTATGCTAAGAAGCTAACGAATTTGATTGCGACTTATAATTTAAATGACTATGATACGTAATTTAAAGCGAGTGGATAAAGGCGGTTAGTCAACACCGCCTTTTTTTCATGGTTTGGTAACATAGGTTTGGAGACAAAAAACGGCTGGGACTTTTTGTCCCAGCCGTTTTTGTCATTTCAGACTAGTTTTCGTTGTAGTAACGCGCCACATCGTAGAGATTTTGCGCCAAATCGTCAATTGAGCGAGTTGGTCGTTGGTTGGCAAAGAGGACGACGCCTTGACGGTTGCCTTCTGTTGCATAGAGGATCGCTTCGTAGCCACTGCCGCTCAGCACGCCTCGCACTCGCTTAATGCTCCCGGTCAGGTGGTAAAGGCCCCCAGCATAGGAATACTGGTAGTCGTTCATCAAGTCGTAATACTGGTTCTTGGTTAGAATTTTCCCGTTACGAATTCCCTTTTGGATGGCATAGTAGTCTTCTGGGGTGGTGTAGTAGTTCCCAGCACCCAACAAGGATGACATCATCTTCGTGGAAACGGCGCCCGGTTGGTTGGCCTTTCCATTATTATACTGGTAACCAATGGTAACTTGGCCATTACTTGGGAGTTGGTTCCAGGCATAAGTGTGTTTCAAACCCAGTGGTTTCACGATGCGTTGGGAAACCAGGGTGTTGTAGTCTTTACCGGTAACCTTGGAGGCAATACCAGCCAATAAGACATAGTTGGCATTGGTGTAGTTATAATTATTGTTCCCAGCAACCTTCATTTGGTCGAGGGTGTAGTTAATTTCGGAATTTTGTGACGTCAGCACCTTATTAGGGGTCGTTTCATCCATATCGATTCCAGAACGGTGATTCAAGAGTTGCCGAATTGTAATGTTTTTACTGTTATTAACTGACGGATAGTAGGCATTCAACTTGGTGTTCATGGAGAGTTTGCCACTGGCAGCCAGTTGCTCGATGATGGCCCCGGTCATGACCTTTTGTAGGGACGCCGTGGGGTAGAGTGAATTCGTCGAGTTGAGTATTTTCTTGTTGGCATTGGCGTAGCCGACGCTGACATGGCTAGCCCCTTTTGTGAAGTTGTTGAAAACCATGGCACTCCCTTGAAAGTTAGCGTGATTCAAGAAAGTTTGGATTTTCTGGGACCGACTGTATTTTTGGAGGGCCTTGACATCCACCCAACCAATTGTTTTACCATACCAAGAGAACTTGGCAAATTGTGCGCCGTTTGACAAAGTCACGGTCTGGCTAACCCGGACGAAGCGATGTTGCCAGTTTTTACCACTGGCATCCCGAGTTTTGGCGGAATGCTGTGTGTAATAGGGACCATAGTAGTAAATCCCATCATTACGTGCCTTTTGATTAACGAAACGTGCATTATAATCGGTATTCTTTGTCTTGGTAATGGTCAAATAGCTTTTGGCATGAGCGACTTCAACAGGTGCCACCGCACCAACCAGTAGAGACAGTCCAGCGACAATCCACAAATACTTTTTCAAATTTATCATCCATTTCCCTTAAATTACCTCCCATACTAACGCGTTTTCATTGCTATTGTGTAACAGGCTCGTCGCAATTTGGTAAAGTTTTAAACGTTTTAAGTTATGAATAAATTATTTTTGCTTATTAAATCGCTTATTAATGGCGGGCCCTAAGCAATGAATCTCGTGCAAGTCATGGGGGTGTATGTTACACTAGCCAAAAATAAATATGTTAATTAAGGAGCTGAACCAAGCGTTGTTACATTTTCTTGGTCAATTATATGGGCCATTCTTTTCTGTTCACAATTGGGAAACCGTGATCACCTCTGGGGATGACTGGTTAATCATTTTTTCACTAGTTTTAATTGAATGTTTGTTATCAGTAGATAACGCAGTGGTTCTAGCCGCCCAGACGCAGTCGTTACCGACGCAAAAGCAACGGGAAGAATCCTTATTCTATGGAATCTGGGGAGCTTACATTTTCCGATTCATCATCATTGGATTAGGAACCTATTTGATTAATTTTTGGGAAATTAAGGTGGTTGGGGCGTTGTACCTCGCCTTTCTGGTCTTCCAATTTTTCAGCAAGACGCGAGTCACCCATACGCGAAAACTGGTGAGTGAGAAGAAACGGCGAATTTTACCGTTGTTCTGGTCCGTTGTGATGCAGATTGAAATGATGGATATTATTTTTTCCATCGATTCTGTCCTAGCTTCGCTGGCTATCTCCAGTAACCCCGTGATTGTGTTGATCGGGGGGCTGATCGGAATTCTGGCTATGCGAGGGGTGGCCGAGGTTATCATGAAGCTTATGCAACGGATTCCGGAGCTGGAACCCATGGCTTACATCCTAATTGGCCTGATTGCGGTGAAGCTCTTCATTTCGATTCCTGCAATTGACATCGAAATCCCAGCGGCTTTGTTTGGCATGATCGTCGTCGGAGCCATTGTGCTAACTTTGCTGATTCATGTTGTGCGTAAGCATCGCCATGCTAAAGATGACAAGTCCGTAACTGAAAATGAAAAGTAACACGCTTAGTTTCACACAATAAAATTAAAAACAAATCAAGGGATCCGTGAACGAATGACGGCGCCCTTTTTTACTGGGCGTCCACCGCTTACTGCCTGCCGCTCGTGGTATGATAGACCTAAGTTATGAAGGAGGCACCGCTTATGCAAATTGGATTTATCGGAACCGGTGTAATGGGCACCGGAATTGTGATGAACTTGTTAAAGGCTGGTCAATCGGTGGTTGTTTACAACCGAACGAAGGCCCATGCGCAGACTGTGTTGGATGCTGGGGCTACCTGGGCAGATTCACCACAGGTGGTGGCGGAACAGACCAAACTGATTATGTCGATGGTTGGCTATCCTCGCGATGTCGAGGAGGTTTATACCGGACAGCATGGGGTCTTTGCCGGGATTCAAGCCGGGAGTACAGTGGTGGACATGACAACCAGTACCCCAGCATTAGCCGTCAAGCTGGCCCAGATCGCTCATGAACATGATGTCTTGGCCTTGGATGCGCCGGTCTCTGGTGGCGATGTAGGTGCCAAGAATGCGACGTTGACAGTGATGGTTGGCGGTGACAGGGCTGCCTATGATCAAGTGTTACCAGTGTTCAATCAGGTGGGTCAACGTGTGGCGTACTTTGGTGAGGCTGGTAAGGGTCAGCATACTAAGATGGCCAATCAGATTATGATTGCCGGAACAATGACCGGCATGACGGAAATGTTAGTTTACGCGAAGGCTGCCGGCTTGGATCTGCCGGCTGTCTTGGAAACATTAGCAAGTGGTAGTGCTGATAACTGGAGCATGGATAACTATGCACCACGAATTCTAAAGGGTGATTATACGCCAGGGTTCTTTGCCAAGCATTTTCTGAAGGATCTCCGGATCGCCTTACAAGAAGCCGATCGCATGAATTTAGATCTGCCAGCGACCAAGCAGGCAAAATTGCTGTACGAGGCCATGGTCGATGATGATAATCTTGGCAATGATGGCACGCAGGGGTTAATCAAGACCTATAAAAAATAGAATTTAAAAATGATTAGTCAATAAGTAGGACCAATATTATGCTGGCCCTGGTTTGCGGTTAAGTAGAGGTGGGAATAATTAAGATGACAAGAGTCTATTTAAAAGGATTTATTCCATTTGTTTTGGTCTTGGCCATTAGTACGTTTAATTTGAGGGCCGGGCAGTTTGAGTTCAAGCTATCGTGGTGGCTGGTCTATCTGATTCTGAGTTATCTGATCATTTTTCCCTGGACCTATCGCCGTCTATCGCACAATTTCAAGCAGACGCCTGATTTTGCCAACCGATTAACCCGTTCACAAGAAGATTCGGAACAGAAGGCCTTGCGGATGGGATCAAATTATGCCAACACGGGACAGATGGGTGTTGGCCGAATTGGGGACGCTTCAGGCCATGAGAGTTGGCTGACCCGATGGGGAACGGATGTTGTATTACGGCTATTCCTGATTCTTGCTGGTGTGTTTCCAGCTGTCTATTGGTGGGTTAAAGATCGTCAAACGAAATAAAAAGGAACCCACTGGGTTCCTTTTTAGATCGATTAAAAAGTCTTGTGAAGCACTACAACGGGGGCACCATCTTCATCGTATGGCCCGTCACTAACGGTGTAACCACAGTGTTCATAGAATTTTTGTGCCGTGACCTCGCCGTGAATCAAGCCCTTGCGGTAACCGTGTTGGCGTGACCAATCTTCGGCAGCCGTCATGAGTTGGCGACCCAAGCCATGACCGCGTAAGTCTTGACGGGTGCAGACCCGACCAAAACGCATTTCACTTGGCGTTTGCGGTTCCAAACGTAGTGTGGCAACTGGATGACTTGCATCCTGGTAGAGCACGACGTAAAGGCGTTCAGGTGTGTCGCGATCATCGAATTCAATCTCACGAGGAATACCGCGTTCGGTGACGAAAACCGATTGACGTAGTGAGAGCGCCGCGGCACGGTTAAAGGGGGCATTTGAGATGACGATTTCCATAAGTCAGCATCTCCTATTCGATATCAGCAAAGAAGCTGTAGAGTTTTTCGGTGGTTAAGGCCGCCTTGTCCTCGCCGGAGACGTCAAAGGTAACTTGACCATGATGAAGGACAATCAGACGATTACCATAAGTTAAGGCATCTTCGAGGTGATGCGTGATCATCAGGCAGGTTAGTTTTTCTTCTTGAACGCGCTGGTTGGTGAGGTGCATGAGATCCTGGCTGGTTTGGGGATCAAGGGCCGCAGTGTGTTCATCGAGCAGTAGGATCTCCGGACGCTTGAGGGTGGCCATCAGAAAGCTCAGGGCCTGACGTTGACCACCAGAGAGATTGCCGGTTGCCGTCGTGAGACGTTGGTCCAGACCGTTATGCATGGTGGCCGTGATCTTTTCGTAGCGCTCGAGTTGTTTATTGAGCCGCCGAGGTGCTAAGCGGCGGCGCTGACCACGTCGTTCGGCTAGCAATAGATTTTCAGCGACGTTCATACGTGGAGCGGTTCCCAACTTTGGATCTTGAAAGACCCGAGCGAGAAAACGGGTGCGCTTTTCCACAGATTCATGGGAGATGTCCTTGCCCTTTAAGAGAATCTGACCGGAGTCGATAGTCAGGTCGCCCCCGATGGCATTGAATAACGTCGACTTTCCGGCACCGTTGGATCCAAGTAGGGTAATGAAGTCACCATCGTTAACGGTTAGGTTGAGATGATTTAGGATTGTAATTTCTTCAGGCGTGTGGCGATTGACTTTGAGCACGACGTCCTTTAGTTCGAGTAATGGTTTAGTCATTGGTATCTAACCCCCGTTTCACTATGTGCTTAAAGTTCAAGACATTCTTGAAGACAGGAAGCATCATGCAAATGGCCAAGATGATCGCTGAGATAAGGTTAAGGTCGTTGGCCTGGAAGCCTAGTTTAAGGACAATTAGCAAGACAAAACGATAGAGAATACTGCCAAGAGTCACCGCTATCAGTCGTTGATTTAACGTTAAGTCACCGAAGGCCACCTCACCGATAATGATAGAGGCCAAGGCAATCACGATGATTCCAATCCCCATGTTGACATCGGCAAACCCATTGTTCTGGGCTACCAGAGCGCCCCCAAAGGCGATCAGACCATTGGAAACCATGAGACCCATGATCTTCATGTTGTCGGTATTAATCCCGAGAGATCGGGCCATGGTTTGGTTGTCACCGGTCGCGATGAAGCCTTGACCCAATTCCGTTTGTAGAAAGTAGATGACAACAGTTGTGATGATGACCATGACTGTCGTCCCCAGGACAACACTATCGAAGTATTGGGGGAGACTGGCCAGAAAATGGTTTTTAAACAAGGTGTTTTTCCCAAGCAAGGAGACGTTGGCTCTGCCCATGATCCGCAAATTAACGGAGTAGCAGGCTGTCATTACAAGAATCCCAGCTAACAGGATGGGAATGTGTCCTTTGGTGTAGAGCAACCCAGTGATGAGTCCGGCTAAGGCGCCCACGGCAAAGGCCAGTAGAGTAGCCAGCAAAGGATCCATGCCATGGCTAATTGCCATGACCGCAGTGGCCGCGCCGAGAGGGAAGGTACCCTCAACGGTCATGTCGGCAAAGTCTAAGATTCTAAAGGTCAGAAAGAGTCCGACCCCGAGGACGGCCCAGAGCAGGCCTTGTCCAATAGAAGAGACGATTAAACTCATTTGAAAACCTCCCCGTGTTTTTGGGCTTCTTGAATAACAGAATCAGGTAACGTGATGCCGAGTTTCTTGGCTTGGGTTAAGTTAATGGTCATTTCACCCTGCCGTTCGAAATGAATAGGCGTGTTGGCCGGGTCCTTACCCTTAAGAATGGCGGCAGTCATCTTGCCCGTCTCAACGCCCAACTTGTATTGGTTGATGCTGAGGGTGGCAAGTCCACCAGCCTTGACCATGGTGTCGACGGCTGGAAAGACGGGAACCCTCTTAGCGTTGGCCGTTGAAACCAATGTCTGCATGGCACTGGCGACGGTGTTGTCGGTTGGAACATAGATTGCATCGACCTGACTGACCATCTGTTGAGCGACCTGGTTGAGGTCATTGGTGCTGGCAATCGTGTAGGCTTTGAGCCTAACGTGTTCCTGCTTGCAAAGTGCCGCAAACTGATGGTACTGAGCGGTCGCCGAGTCATCGGAGGACGTGTAAATGATCCCTAATGTCTGCATTTTTGGCATAATCTTTTGAATCAGCTTCAGTTGGGATTTGAGGGGCGCCTGGTCGGAAACCCCTGTAACGTTGTTTCCAGGATGGTTGTTGCTCTGAACCAGGTCAGCTCCCTTGGGATCCGTGATGGCCCCAAGAACAACGGGGATGTTGGAACTAGCATTGGCCAGCGCCTGTGCAGACGGCGTCGCGATGCCGATCATGGCATCAGCCTTCTCGTCAACGAACCGGGCACTCATGGTTTTCAGATTACTCTGATCGTTCTGAGCATTCTGGAAGTCAATTTTAACGTTCTTGTTGACGTGATAGCCTTCCTCAGCCAAGCCGTGAATAATCCCTTTATGAATGGCATCCAGGGCGGGGTGGGATAATAGTTGAAGAATTCCTACCGTGGGGACGGGTTTCTTAGTGGCGGAGTCTGGTCGACTCTCCTGAACGAAGGCAAATCCCAGGAAGACCACTAGAATTGCGATTAAACCGTATAGACGTTTCATATTTTTACCTCACTTTAATTCAATGGTTGATGATGTTAGCCGTATAGAAAAAGAGCACCCAGACCGGCTGGGTGCCCAATAAAAAGGCCCGCAAAACCGGAGAAGAAGACATCCGTGCGGGCTATTGCATCAGAAAGTTAGCCGGCGCAGATGCGAAAATCGCTCTGGGAGCTCAAGTCGCATCTACTCGATGACGACTTGATTACCGGCTTTGCCAACGTCCATTTAACTGAATACCAGACAGTTGCATAAACTTTCCTTCTTTCCGAATTTGATTAAGACTAGTTTACGGCATCGCTGAAAAACCGTCAACCATCTTTTCACCTTTTTTGTTATACTAGAAGCCAATAGCAACGATGAGAAGGGTGGTACTAATCATGAAAATTGCAGTGATGACGGACACGTCGTCGGGAATTTCGTTCGACGAAGCAGCACAACGCCACATAACACTCTTACCAGCACCCATCATGTTCGGTAACCGGCAGTACCACGAGTACTTGGACTTATCCACGGCAGATTATTACCGTTTAATGCGACTTGCGAAGACAAAGAAGGTTGTTCCAACGGCCCCACAATTGTCGATGAAGACGATTCAGGCTACCTGTCAGAAGCTAGCCGGTGAGGGCTACACCGATGTCATTGTGATTGGGCCATCATTAGGAATCTCGGGATTCGTGAATACCTTGGCCGCTTATGTGGAAAACGTGACGGTCCTGCACGTCCGACCATGGGATTCTCGTGGAGTGTTGACCGTCATGGGTGATCAAGTACGATTGGCAGCTGCGATGGTCCAACAGGGCGCAACGATCACCGAGATCTTTGCACAGTTGACGGCCCTACGCCAGACAATTCACAGTGCGTTTGTTGTAGCTTCCATGAAGCCGCTACTGCGAACGGGTGAGGTTAATCCTAGTCATGCACCAGGTAGCAACCCCCTTTATGCTGGGAAGCCGATGTTGACATTTGAACCCTCGGGGAAGATGCGTTATGCCGGGAGTGTCCTACGTTCTAAGGGCGCGCTCAGCGACTTCTTGGATAGTTTGGCGGTGGATCTGTCAGGGAAACAACCGGTTAAGGCCACCATTCTTAACGCTGACCAACCGGAGGCCACACAACAGTGGGTGGCGATTGCACGCGATCGGTTCCCCATGGCGACCTTTGATGTCGCGCCGATTGGTCCCAGCTTTGGGGTCCACGTCGGTGATGGGGCCATGGGGTTGGCTTGGTCGCAAGACTATCACAGCCTGATTCCAAATGATGAGAAATAAATGAGGATTTGGGGTTGACAGTCTCATTTTTTAATGGTTAACTGGTATTTGTAAATTGAAAAATGAAAGGAACTTCACTCATGAAGCCAAATAACCTCACTCATTTAAATAACCAATTTGCCTTTAGCTTTTTCTTTAGATAGCGTTTGTATTCATACGTTGGATACGAACGCGCCGCTCAATTGCGTTTGTATCTATCGATTAGCTAAAGTTTTTCAACATGACTTAAGCGCCAGATAGATACGGGTATAATCTATCTGGAGAAAATATATCGGGGCCCGATAACACCAGGTAGATTCTACTCAGAATCTATCTGGTGTTTTTTTGTTTTTAGCGTGTGAGCCAAGGCAGTTAGGGTTAAGCGAAACTCTCCGCCTTGAGGAACGCCGCTCAGAAGTAGCCAGGCTGGCACCATGGACGCATCGTGTTAGCTGCACTTCTACTTAAACAAAGCCAAGTCAGTTGAAAGGCCGGTGAGCCAAATGGCACCAGATTTATCAGTCAATAAAAACAACGAAACGGGCCGATACTATTGGTCACAGCAAATTCTGGAGGGAAATAATGATGAAAAAGGGATTATTAACAAGTATTGCGTTATTAGGATTGGGATTGACGTTAGCCGGGTGCTCAAACAAAACGGACGCCAGTAGCAAGAACACCTTGCATGTTGGCATTCTACAAGTCGTCCAACACGGATCACTCGATGAAGCCAGACAAGGGTTCAAGGCTGGCTTGAAACAGGAATTAAAGGATCATCACAAGTCCGTTAAGGTAACCTACCATTACCTCAACGCGCAGGGCGACCAGGCCAATCTAAACACGATGAGTCAACAACTGAGTCAACAAAAGAATGACTTATTGTTGGGAATTGCCACACCAGCTGCGCAGGCTTTGGCCAAGAAGACCAAGACGACGCCAACGCTGGTAACCGCAGTGACTGATTTGAAGGCAGCTGGGTTGGTGAAGACCAACAATAAGCCACAAACCAACGTCAGTGGGACCAGCGATTTGACGCCGGTTGGCTTGCAATTAAAGCTTTTAGCTAGCATGACCAAGGGCAACAAACCCTTAGGCATCATGTACAACTCCTCCGAAGAGAACTCGGTCTTACAGGTGAAGTTAGCCAAGGCATATGCCAAGAAGCATGACTTGAAACTCAAGGTGGTCAGTGCAACCAGCACTAACGATGTTGCTAGCGTGCTTGCAGGCTTACAAGGTAAAATTTCTGGATTGTACCTGCCAACTGATAACCTGATGGCCAGTGCCATGAAGACCATTGGTCAGAAGGCTAAGGCTGCCAAGTTACCCGTTGTGACGGGGTCGATCGAAATGGCCCAAGATGGTGGAACCGCAACTTACGGGATTGACTACTATGACCTCGGTAAGCAAACCGGGAAGATGGCTTACAGCGTGCTAGAGAACGGCAAAAAGTCTCAGAATATGGCGGTTGAAACCTCTAAGCATCTACACCTTTACATCAACAAGGCCAACACCAAGGCCATTGGCATGCAACCCAAGCAGATTAAGCAACCCTAAGTTTAGAAAGGATGATCAGTAATGTTAATCACGAGTATCGGTCAAGGCCTTCTGTGGGCACCCCTGGTCATTGGGGTTTTCCTGACATTTCGTATTTTAGATATTCCTGACTTGACCACCGAAGGGAGCTTCCCACTAGGAGCCGCGGTGACCGTCAGCGCCATGATTCACGGACAATCAGCTATTGTGGCTAGCCTATTAGGGTTCTTAGCCGGCTGCCTGGCTGGTTGGGTGACGGGAATGTTGGACACTAAACTAAAAATGCCTTCCTTATTGGCGGGGATTCTCACGATGACGGGACTGTACTCCGTTAACATGCACGTGATGGGGAAGTCTAACGTGCCGCTTCTCGATCAACAGGTTTTGACCAGTTATCTACCGGCAACCTGGTCGCTGGATTTTCAGACCATTGTCGTGGGTCTAGGCGTGACAGCCCTGGTCATGGCGAGTCTCATCTGGTTGTTCCGGACCCGACTCGGACTTTCGCTAATGGCTACTGGGAATAATGCCGCTATGAGTGCCGCTAACGGGATTTATACCGACCGGATGGTGATTCTGGGATATATGGTTTCTAACGGTTGTATCGCCCTTTCTGGGGCTCTGATTGCCCAGAGTAATGGGTTCGCCGACATTGGCATGGGGATTGGGACGATCGTGATTGGCCTGGCCTCCGTTCTGGTTGGCGAGATCTTCTTACGAGGACGCCAGATTTGGTTACGTTTGACCGCAATGGTCTTGGGAGCCGTGATTTATCGTTACCTCCTGACCGTTGCCATGGGTCTGGGTTTCCCAGTCGACGACCTCAAGATTCTCTCAGCAGGGATCCTAGTGATCGTGATTTGCTTGCCATTATTACGCAATAAGTTACAGACGAAGCAACAGTTGAAACGTTATCTCAAACAGATTGGAGTCGATCAGCATGCCACAACCAGCAGTCTTAAGCGTCAAGCACCTACAGAAGGTCTTCTTTCCCGGAACGGTAAATGAGCGTCATGTCTTAAAGGATGTTAGTCTCACTATTGCCCCTGGGGACTTTGTGGCCGTTATTGGAAACAATGGTGCTGGGAAATCAACACTTCTCAATACGATTGCGGGAACGTTGCCGGTCGACGCCGGTGAGTTGCGGCTCGCTGACCATGATGTGACGCACAAACCCGTGGCATACCGGTCACGTTGGTTGTCCCGGGTTTTCCAAGATCCTAAGATGGGCACGGCTGGGGAACTGAGTGTCGCCGAGAATCTCACGTTGGCGGAGCAACACACCGGCAGCATGAGTCTCCGCGGATTTCGGCACAAGGGGCAGACCACAGCCTATCGAGCTCTCCTGCAGCCCCTGAACATGGGGTTAGAAGATCGACTGACCACACAGGTGAAATACTTGTCCGGTGGTCAACGCCAGGCATTATCGCTACTGATGGCAACCTTGAGCCATCCAGAATTACTTTTATTGGATGAACATACGGCGGCCTTGGATCCTCAGACTAGTCGCCAAGTGATGGCACTGACCCAAAAGATTGTGGCCGAGAATCATTTAACCACACTGATGATTACCCATAAGATGAGTGACGCATTAACTTACGGCAATCGGTTGGTTATGGTTCAAGATGGTCAGATTAAGTTGGATGTGCGTGGCGAGGAGAAGCAGCGCATTCGACAGGAAGATTTATTGGGCCTATTTGCCGATTAAGACAGAGGGAAAGTCACCACGGACTAATCAGCCCACGATTCAGCGCTTTCGGACAAATCTAGCCAATAGTCGTTAATACTGTACGCCACTATCGTGAATGTGTGGAGATTTGCTTTATCTTCCGATAAATCAGCCGTATACTAAGGCCGTATTTAAGATTACGGGTTTTTCTGAGGTATTCGGGGGAAGCCGTAAACAAAGTTGTGGAAGCTTCTGGTTGAAGACCTAAACGGACTAACCGTAATGAGAAGGTCACTATCCCAGTGATAGCGGCACTAAAAGGTCACCACCATCAGCGACGGGCTAGCGTCCTGTGGTGCAAGAAAGGTCCGCCGAGTAATTCTCGGCGGACCTTTTTGTTTACCATTAGATTAGTGACATCAAATTATTTAGGAAATGTAAGATGATGTTATAGCGAATATCTTTGAAGTGCAGGTAAGCCGCCCCGAGTACCCACCCAAGTCCAGAATACATAAGTAGGGTTGGTGATAGGCCGGAGACGTGCATACTGCCGAAGATAATTCCAGAGATGAAGACCCCGAGAAAATTCATGAGTCGGGTATTCTTTCTAAAGAAGTAGTTCAGGAAGATCCCACGGAAGATGAATTCTTCATAAATCGGCGCCAGCAAGATTGGATAAGCCGTATTCCAGAAAGGTAATTTGACCACTTGCTGATTGATGATCTGCTGATTAGTCGGACTCGGCAGGATGTGGAAGTGGATCAGTAGTCCCCAGGCGTATTGGATGGCCATCATGAGAATAAAGAAGCCCACTAGTTGGATGATTGTTTTCCACGAAAAGGCGGTTCGACCGATCTGTCGGGGATTATTTCTCTGGAGTTGCTTTTGATAGCGCCAGGTGATGAGTGCCAACAAAAGACCGGAGTAAATCAGCATCGTCCCAATCAGTTGGTTGGTGGCGCCACCACGGCTCGCCTGATCAGTAGCCAGCAAGAGGATCATGCTATCAATCAGATAGAGAACAAGAAACCCAACCCACTGAAGGTCGCGTTTGAACCAATCCAGGAGCCAGCGGGTACTAGAACCAAACATATTCATTCAAGCTGACCTCCCATTAGTTGTCGTATTTACCAATTTCAATAAGGTTTTCATCCGGATCTCGGACGTAAATGGAGGTCATTGGACCCTGGGCGCCTTGCTTAGGGATAGGGCCATCTACGATCTCAACCGCATAGTTGGTGAGGTGAGCCAGAATGTTAGCCAGGGGATCGGTTGCAATGATGGCAAAATCCGCGGCGCCAATCGTTGGGTGTTTAGCAACGGGCAGATGGGGGTTATCAGTTACTTGGAAATTCAGTTTCTGTTTGCCAAGTTTAACGCCCTTACGGCCATCGTCGAAGGTGATGACAGGGAGGTCTAAGACCTCGTGATACCAGCGAAGTGCGCGGTCCAAGTCGCTAACGGTGAGCGTAAGATGATCGATGTTTCGAATATTCATGACAGTCAGTCCTTAACTAGTAAATTTCAACCATTATAGCATAGATAACCCTCGGGACCCTAGGCGGTGAAGTTGACTAACGCGGGCGTTTCGTGGTAAGTTACTACTTATATATTGTTTAGATAAAGGCCTTGACGCTGTCGAGGCTTTTATTGCGTTAAGAGAGAGGAAGGATTTTTGTGCCACTATTAGAAGTTGACAACCTGAGCATGAGTTTCGCTGATAAGAAACTGTACGAAGGTGCCAGTTTTCAACTCAACAAGGGAGAACACATGGGCGTCGTTGGGCAAAACGGTGTCGGCAAGTCAACCTTGATTAAAATTATTACAGGACAAGAACTGCCACTGACTGGAAGCATCAAGTGGCAGAAGAAAACCCATATCGGGTACTTGGACCAATACGCGGATATTCCTGCGGGGATGCAGTTGATTGATTTTCTCCACACGGCCTACGCGGACTTATATGAGATGAATGACCGAATGACGGCTTTGTATTCGGAATATGCTGAAAGCATGGACGACAAGCTCTTAGAGCGTGCCGGCCGTATCCAAGAAGAACTCGACGCTCGGAACTTTTACGGCGTGGAAACTGAAATCGAACGGGTGATTTCAGGTCTGGGTCTCGATGACATCGGCCGTGACCATGAGGTCGCCAAAATGTCCGGTGGACAACGATCCAAGATTATCTTGGCCAAGCTGCTCTTGGAAAATCCAGATGTAATCCTGTTGGACGAACCGACCAACTATTTGGATACTGCGCATATTGCGTGGTTGGAGGACTACTTGAATAACTTTGAGGGTGCCGCCCTCATCATCTCTCATGACTATGATTTCTTACAAAATGTGACGAACTGTATCATTAATTTGGCCTTTGGGCAAATTACCAAATACCGGGGAAACTTCAAACAGGCCATGCGTCAACGGGCTGAGAAGGAAAAGGTTCAGCAACGTGAATTCGATAAGCAACAGGTCGTGATTGAAAAGGCTGAACGCTTTATTCGGAAGAATAAGGCTGGGACGAAGTCAACAATGGCTAAGTCACGAGAAAAGATGCTGAATCGGATGGAACGGGTCGATCCACCCTCGACGAACATCCAAGCTCACTTTGATTTCCCTTATCAGGAAACTGGGTCGCAGAACGCCCTGGTGGTGGATGAATTATCCGTCGGTTACGACCGGCCATTGCTGAAGCCCGTAACGTTCTCCGTGACGACTGACCAAAAGGTCGGCTTGACCGGATTCAATGGGGTTGGGAAGTCAACGCTGATCAAGTCCATCTTGGGGATCATTAAGGCCAAGGGTGGATCGGCAAGCTTTTCACCTTCCGCTCGGATTAGCTATTTTAGTCAAGACTTGGTCTGGGAAAACAACCGGCAAACGCCACTTCAGATCATTCAAGCTAAGTATGAAAAGATGCCACAAAAGGCCATCCGGGGCAAGCTGTCCAAGTGTGGTTTGGACTCCGCCAACGCCATGAAGCCCATTGGGGAACTTTCCGGGGGGGAGCAGACGAAGGTTAAGCTCGCTTTGCTGGAATTCGAACCCGCAAACTTTCTGATTATGGACGAACCTACGAACCATTTGGACGATGAAACGAAACATGCCTTGAAAGAGGCTATCGACAAGTTCCCTGGGAACGCCATCATCGTCAGCCATGAGGAGAGCTTTTATACGGGTTTGGTCGACAAGATCTTGAACGTGGAGAAGCTAAGTCTACGGAATGCGCCGCAAGAGTAAGTTACGGTAAGGTTATAATTCGGTTAAGACCGTTCCCTTTTGACGCAAGATCCGTTACAGTGAAGCTAACATGAATTTTACTGAAAAGGACGGCAGAACATGAGACGTTTTAGACAGTTACTCGTCATTGTCGTATTGGTCATTGTAGCGGGTGTTGGCATCAATCGCGTGATCCAGCGGACTTCCGCTAACCGGACACCGGTCGCACGGACGATCCGCAATAAGGTCGCGGCACCTAAGCGGATTGATTGGCGAGCGCCTTCGGAAGAAAAGGACTACCCTAATCTGAAGACGTTTCCCCATGCCTGGTTAGATGTGAATACTAGCAAACAGCGCGTCTACATCAGAAGTGGCAACAAAGTGCTCTATACGATGTACTGTTCAACGGGGACAGGCAAGGACAATGCTACCCCGCATGGAACCTACTACATTCAAGCCGAGCGGGGGAAGTTCTTCTACAACCAAAACTCAGGCGAAGGCGCGAAGTATTGGGTATCCTGGAAGGACCATGGTATTTACCTCTTCCACAGTGTGCCAACCGATAAAGACGGAAATTATATTGAGAGTGAAGCAAAGCAACTCGGTAAGACGGCTGCGTCACACGGCTGTGTGCGGTTATCTGTCGCCGACGCAAAGTGGGTTTACAACAACGTGCCTTATGGGATGAAAGTTGTGATTCACTAGTTTTAGGGCAAAAACGGTGAGTGTGCTGGTGAATGAATCTGTTGATTTGCACGCAGCTGAAGTGAACATGAAGGGCGTTAAGACATTGTCTTAGCGCCCTTTCTTTAGCCTCAAATAGTCTTTCGCGTGACGCTTATATTGATTAAGTTATGATATAAGGCTATATTTAAAATGAATAAGAAAACAGTTCAGGGGGGAAACATGATGACACATGAATGTGGACTGAAGAAAATAGGTATTAGCGTTGCAACCATGGTCGCTTTGGCCGCTTTAATGCCAGTGACGGCATCGGCTAAGGCCCGGGTAGTGCCCAAAGAGGTTCAAGGCACCTGGATTCATTGGAACGGGGACCCTAATTCAGGCTGGTTTCCCAGGGAGCCTAGATATTCTCAGCTACACTTGATGAAGCAGACCATGTGGTTTAGCGATGGTGGCGTCTATCTTAATGGTAAATGGACGCGTTGTGGGGCGCATACCTTAAAGTTGAGCAATAAAGTTAAGAAAAATAAGACCTTTACGCTCAGCAAACGCGATAAAGCGGGTTATCGTACAGTGAAGTTTAATGATACGGCCAGCACGATCAACCAGCTCAAAGTTAAAAGAGTTAGGGTGAATAAAAAGAGTCGTCTGCGCATGAAATTTTATGAAAATGGACAGGTTGACTCCAAAAAAACAGCGAACGCATTCAGACCATCAAAGACCTGGCTTCTGAACAATGGTTTGGTTAACGACTGATTATCTCAGGCGATAAAGGTAAACGAAAGGGGGGACTTCAGAATTTTCAATTTCTGAGGTCCCTTTTTCGAGTAAGGTTCAGTATTTTGGGTTATGTGTTGAAATGGTTGTTTCCATGTCGTGGATAATCCTTGCCCAACATAGGCTGGGGGGACAGAACTGCCTTTAGACGTTGATTGAATGGAGAAAACCATCATGATAAGATAAGAAGGTAATCTGTTTACGACATAATTTATTTGGAGGCAATACATATGACGAAACATCAGAAGTTAAATCGATTAGCAGTGGCGTTTATTGCGGTGATTGGTATGGGAGCCGTGATGCCAGGCACAACAGCATCTGCGAAGGCCCGGACGACACCCAAAGAGCTTAGGGGGGTCTGGATTCGGTCTATTGGTGATTCTGGGTTTATGCAATATCATATTGGAAAGAACACCTTTTGGGTGAATTATGGCATGTATAATTCTGGAAAATGGGATCGTAATGGTGGTCGGACAGTAAAGCTGGGGTCTAAGGTAAAAAAGAACAAAACGTTTACACTTAGCAAGAAGAATAAGAAAGGCTACAGAACCTTGAAGTACTTGCTGAGTAACGATGATTCTGGCAAGATGAAGCTTAAGAAGGTAAAAGTAAACAAGAAGGTCCGTTTAAAGATTACGGATGTATATGGTGAAACGCATAACTATTTTAAAGTCACGAAACACTGGGAAGTCAAGAATGATATGCATTTCTAGTTTCGAAAACTAAGCCTTAAAAATAGGCGTAAAAAAGCCTGTGAAGTCATCAGTGATTTCACAGGCTTTTTTGTCGTAAATTAAGCGTTAAAGTTGTCAGATTCCACGTCGCGGATAAACGTTGCCAAATGGTCATAGTAGACCGGGGCATTGTCGATCATGTGGTGGTGACCACCCTCAGGCGTCGTCACAAAGCGAGAGTGAGGGATCAATTCTGCCATCTTTTTACCAGTGGCAAGTGGCATGGTTTCGTGTTCACCGAAGGTCAAGAGCGTTGGCACTTGGATTTCCTTCAGATGTTCGCGGAAGTTCCATTCCTTGAGCTTACCCTTGATGACAAATTCGTTGTCCCCTTGGAAGGCACCGTAAACATCAGTTGCCATCGTGCTGATCAGGTGAGAGATAGCAGCGGGTTTCTTACGGTCCACGTAGCCGTCATTTAAGATGTCCACGTAACTTTGGTACTTAGGGTCGTCGTAGTTACCATTGGCTTCAACCTGTTTCATGTAGGCCACTTGGTCAGCGGAAAGAACCGTTTCACGGATGTGGTTAATGCTTTCAACGTATTCGTCGATGTTGTCAACCATAGATGAAATGATGGCACCCTTTAAGTGTTGACCATACTTAGCAGCGTACATTTGAACTAATGCACCACCCCATGATTGGCCAATCAAATAAAATTTGTCGATGCCCAACTTTTGGCGAACTTCTTCGACTTCATCCAGGAAGTAGTCGTAAGTCAGGTACTTTTTAGCGATCGCAGGGTCGCTATAGTCGGGTTGATCTGAATACCAGGACCCGAGTTGGTCGTACATGTGAACCTGGACATTGAGCCCTTGGTTGGCTAATTGTTTCGCGGTGTCTTCCCAATACTCGTGGTTGCCACCAGGGCCACCGTGTAAGGCGAGCAGGTGAATGTCACCCGTACCTTGGGTATTGGTCCAGAGGTGGTAGCCGTTGTCTAGTGTGATGATCGTGGTTCCTTGTTTCATGGGAAAGCCCCCCGTTTCTAATAAAGTTATTATTATTTTATCACTGTTATCTTAGTTAAGAAACCGTGACCTGTAAATTCAAGTTAGTCTGTGACGGTTGGAATGGTCAAATTAGCCTGTGCCAACTGGATGGAGTATTGCAAATCCTGATTGCCACGAACCGTCATCCCAAAGTCAGTGGCATAGATGACCAGACCAAGTTGATGACCAGCAACTAACTTGTAGTGAGTGGGTTGCAGGGTAACCGTGAGATCATAGAATTGGTTCGGTTTGAGTTCGTCAACTTGGTAAGCATTGGTACGGTTCTGTAAGTTGCGATGACCTTTCGTCATCATCTTCCAAGGAGTCGGTGCGGCGAGCTGGAATTCACGCAGGTCATCTTCACGCCAACGGTAACCTTCATCGAGAGACTTGCGGGCGAGAATGGTTGGGCTGACACCTAAGCGGGCCGCCTCGCCATAGTCGACGACTTGGAAACTCAGCATACCCATGGGTTGGTTAACCGCCACTTGTAAGGTCACGGTTGGTTTTCCATCTAGAATCAAATCATCAGTCAGGACCGCTGACTTGAAGATGAGGCGGTGGCCAAAGAGGTCGTTATGCTTGTCGCCAAGAAGATCATTTTCCCAGGCAGCGACATCCTTGGTATAGCGTTGGTATTGCGCGACTGGAAGCTGATCGTTGAAGCTCGTGGCGTAGGGCTGTGGGTCCTGAGTGCCGGCATCGACCAATTCGTCGTGTTGAAGATTGAAGACCCGCTCGTTGTTGGCGGGGTTATCCCAATCTGCGGCAGCGTGCCAGGTTTCGGGTTTGACGTTGTCTTGAATGATGACATTCGGCAGGAGCGTGTCCGCTTGGTTGTCGACGCCCAAAAGTTCGTGAGTCAACCAGAGATTGACGATATCGGTGTAGTCGATTGAACGAAAGGCATTGATGTAAATGTGTTGTCCTTGATGCAAGATGAGTTTCTTGGTGACAGGGAGGTCGCGGACCGCATTCCACAAATTGTTAACGTTGCGCGGCTTGACGTTCCAGTCGTTAAGGCCATGAACCAGGAGCAGATCAGCCTTGATGTTTTGCGCGTGTTTGAGGTAGTTGCGTGCATCCCAGAAGCTGTTATAGTTCCCGGTAGTGCGATCTTGATCATGGGTGATACCGGCTAGATCAGCCTGCCATTTAGCTTGAATACGGTGATAGTCACCGGGTAAGAGTTCACGACTAAAGGTTTCTTCGGCTAGGACATCGGCGTCTTCACCGGGGAAACCACCGGGGGCGATGACCAATCCACCATCACGGTAGTAGTCATACCAGTTGGAAATGGCGGCTTCACTGATGATTGTCTTAAGCCCCGTTACCCCGCTAGTTGCGGCGGCAGTTGCTAAGGTTCCCAGGTAGGAACGACCGGTCATGGCGACTTGGTGATTGCTCCACCAAGCAGGGATGGCTTCAGTAGCGGCACGGGTCGTGAAGGCTGTCCGGTTACCGGCTAACCATTCGATGATAGCGATGGTCGAGGTTGTTTCCTCTGGGTCACCAGTGGTGCGGACCCCATCGGAATCCTTGGTCCCAATCCCAGCGGCGTAGACTACGGCAAATCCTCGTGCTAAGAAGTAGTCGTTTAAGGTGTACGACTGTTCCCGTGCAAAGGTTTCAGCAGCTTCATGGGTGCTGGTAGTTACTGGACGAGGATCTGGAATGGACGCAGTAGCTGGCGTAGCCAAGTCGGCCAAAGTGACTTGCTGTGGTTGCTTGGGTTGTAGTGGTACGTTGACATTGTGGGTCAACGCTTCACCAGATTCATCATTGGTGCCTTGATTATAAGGACTGGCCGTGTAGAGCACAGGCACCTTGAGCCCCGTCGCCGTTTCCACGGGACGAATGATCTCAGCCTTCAGTAGGTCGCGGTGACCGTCGTGGTCGGTATCTTGGGGACTTTCGACGTAGACGACCTCACGGATGAGATGCGTGGTATCGAAGACGGCCTGCGCCTTCCCGTTAAAGATTAAAGGTTTATCGACGGTGGGATCGGTCACGAAGGGGGCAAAATAGCCGTGCGTTGTGAGCTGATCCAGGAAGCTTTGACCATTCTTGGTATGGGTGATTAGTAGTAGATACCAAGCTTGCTTTAATTCGGCCACGGTAAAATCATTGGTAGCATGGTCGCTGACGGGCAGCTGAATTTTTGCCATGGCGGCTAAAGGATCGGTCAGCAGAAAATCTAATTCAGGACTGAATCCTAAGCGTTGAAGAGCCAAGTTATAGAAGACCGTGACGGGTAACGTGTCATGGGTGGTCAGGTACGTCCAACCATCTTCGTCCGGGGTAGCCATCAGATTGGCTAACTGGGCGGTGACACTGGCTGGGGCCTGGTATTCAGGCCAACTTAAGTCATAGAAGTTTAAGAGCAGGGCGGTAGGACTGGTTAAATCCTGATTGTCCGTCGTTAAAAAGTGAATCTCCTCGAGCTCGCGCAGGGCGTCTGCCGGCTGCGTCGGTCGAATAGCAAACTGTTGATTGCGCAAAACGATCGCCTACCTTTTCTAAAATCTGACTAACTATTTTTAATCCTGATTATTTAAACGGCTGTGATGTAACCCATAGCTGAAGTAAATCACCAGGCCAAGCGCAAACCAAATGGATGATGCAATCCAGGTTTCGGCGGGTAATTGAAGCATCATGCCGAAACACAGAAGTCCCGAGATAATAGGTAAGACAGGGTAGAGAGGCACCTTGAATCCAGAGTTTTGAGGCAGTCCTTTAAGACGGCGGAGCCGCAGAATCCCAAAGGAAACGAAGAGAAAAGCGACCAGCGTGCCAATGTTAACCAGGTTGGTCAGTTGGGCCAGGGGAACGAACCCGCCGAGCAAGGCAATGACCACGGTGATTACGGCGAGACTGTTACGGGGTGTTCCCGTTTCATCGTCAATCTTTCCTAAGAACTTTGGTAACAGGCCATCACGACCGATCGAATAGATCAGACGCGATGAACTGTAAATCATGGTGACCATCATGGTAAACATCCCCGCGAGGGCGCCCAGTGAGATAATCCCAGACGTCCAGTCCTGATGAACCAGGGTCAAGGCAAAGGCGACGGGATCAGCCACATTGAGCCGCGTGTAATGTACCATTCCCGTGAGAACCACGGCGACCAACATGTAGAGCACGGAGGCCACGATGAGCGTCCCAATGATCCCGATTGGCATGTTCTTTTTAGGATTCTTAACCTCGGCAGCCGAGGCCGAAACGACGTCGAAACCGAGATAGGCAAAGAACACAGTCGAGGCACCTCGGAGAATTCCCTTAGTCCCAAATGGCGCGAAGGGATGCCAGTTAGCCGGTTTGACATAGAAGATCCCGACCAGGACGAAAAGAATAATAATAGCGATTTTCACGATGACGATGGCATTGTTGATGCGCATCGATTCTCGCATGCCCCGGCTGAGTAACCAACTGATCAGGATGACCACGAGAATGGCAATGATATTGCCATAGGTACCGTGAGCGGGGTCGTATGGTCCAGTAACGGCAGTGGGCAGTGCCAAATGGAACCCTTTCAGAAGAGAATTGAAATACGCTCCGAAGGAATTGGCAACCGCCGCCACGGCGAGCACATACTCCAGAATGAGGGCCCACCCGAGGACCCAGCCGATGATCTCGCCGAAGACCAGGTTACCGTAAGAATAGGCAGACCCGGCGACCGGTAAGACGGAGGCAAATTCGGCGTAACACATCGCCGCAGTGGAACAGACGATAGCAGCGAGAAGAAAAGATAACACGATTCCCGGTCCGCTGTATTGGGCCGCGATGGTTCCCGGGAGGATGAAGATCCCAGTTCCAATCACCGCTCCAATACCCAGTGACATCAAGTCCTTTGCCGACATGGTCTTGGCAAAGTGTTGGTCACTTTCTAAGTAATTATCTAAGCGTTCGCGGCGGAAAATTCGCGAAATAGCCATAAGAAACCTCCTTAATTAATGGTGATATCTCGGATAGTGTACCCTAGACTTAAATTAAAAGTCAATGAGAGTTGGCCGTTGTTTTCAAAAATGCAGTGGAAAACCTTTCCGTTGGGGGGGCTTTCGGGCTAAAATAGAACAGAACTAATAACGAGGAGGAACGCTAGTCATGATTACTGAACGCGCAAGTGGCGCTGTGGTTTATCAGCGCCGTGCTGGTGTGCCCTATTATTTATTATTAAAGAGTGCCACCAGTGACTTCTGGGGGTTCCCTAAGGGTCACGTTGAAGGCCAGGAAACCGATGTGGCCACGGCCCAACGGGAGATTCGTGAGGAGACGGCATTAAAAGTGGCGGTTGCCACTGATTTTCATGCTGACCTCGATTACGATATGGCCAATGGTCACCACAAACATGTGGTTCTTTTTACTGCTGAAGTGCCAACGGATGTGACAATTGACCGACAAAAAGTTGAAATCAGTGATACAGCTTGGTTGCCTTACAATGCCGCTCGTGAACGGCTGACATTTGACAATCTCAAGGGACTATTGGATCAGGCTAATGATTACCTCGTGGGGGCGACCCATGGCAAATAAGGTTTTGGTCATTACAGGCGCAACAGGGACCGGGAAGACAACGGTCCAGGACTACCTCGTTGAGCACTATCCAGTCACCAAAGTTATCACGCATACGACGCGGCCCCCTCGTCCCGGAGAGATTGACGGGCAGGATTACTATTTCGAAACCGCCGAAAGTTTTGGACGGAACCATTATTTGGAATCGGTTCGTTACGCTGGCTATCAGTATGGATCGTCTCGCGAGGGTCTCGCTGCTGGCTTTAATCGAAGTCCTTTCGTTGCTATTGTGCTCGATTCCAAGGGGGCAGTCACTTATCAAGAAGAGCTGGGTGATCAGGCCGTTGTGCTATTTCTGACGGTGAGCGATCCCGAATCGCTGATGCACCGGGTGACACGCCGCGGGGATGACCAGCTGATGGTCAAGCAGCGCTTCGCCAGTGCAGAGTATCGACGTGATCTGACCATGCCACTAGCTTTACAGGGGCGGGCCATTCAGATCAACAATGACAATTGGTCACAGACCAAGGTCAAGTTGGCCAACCTGATGCGTACCCTCCAGGAGGACTAAGCGCTTCGGTTGAGTTTATCCCTAAGATATGCGACACTAGCAAGGAATTCGGACTAAATTTGAGAAGGAGGCCGCCCATCATGGCTGAGTCATTAAACGCCGCTGTGGCTGTTTTAAGAAAGAATAAGTTGAAGTTAACCAAACAACGGCACGCGCTGTTAGAGTTTTTGCTGACTAACCAGAGCCATTATACGGATGTGGTGACCGTCGATGCGTACATGCGCACCGAGTTCCCGGGGATGAGCCACAATACCGTCTACCGCAATCTGAAGGAGTTTGAGGAAGTCGGTATCGTTGAGCAGAACACGGAACAGGAACGCGCACGTGTTAAGTACCAGTGTGATGCTCAGCATTCACATCACCATCACTTTATTTGTCAAAACTGTGGGAAGGTGACAGAGCTTCAGATGTGCCCGATGGCGTTCTTTACGGATCAACTGCCAGGGTGTGAAGTGACCGGACATAGCTTTGAACTTTACGGCCTCTGTGCTGATTGTAAGACGGCAGGTGTGACCACCGAGAGTTTAGCTAAAAATTAAGAGAAACTTGAGAGATTTTTGAGTTCCACGTGGGATAATGGATGCAATGAGTAATTGTGAAGGGAGGATGACGACATGGCATACCGCACACCACCATTTATCACGCCATTTGCCTTGGTCTCAATGGCCTTGGCGTTAGGTGCGACAAACGTGGTTACCAACTCGGTCACCAAGACTAATGAAGGCGCGACGCGGACTTCGCAGACCTCTTCAGTTGTGTCGAACTCGTCGACCAGTTCTAAGAAAAAGGAAAGTGACGACAGTTCTAAGAAGAGTTCAGACTCCTCAAGTAGCAGTGAGTCGTCTGACGAAAGCAGTAGTAGCAGTAGTTCATCAACGACGACGCAAAGTTCTTCGGCAGACAATACGTCCGAAACGGGGACGTCTCACGGCACAACGACTGGTAATACTGGCACAACGTCTTCATCAACGACTTCGTCAAGCAACAATGACACGACTGATGACACGACGGGAACTTCCAGCGACAACACAAATGATACGACCACCCAAAGTTCACACACTTATAGTGGAACAACTGATACGGGTGAATAAGACAGAAAGGGGGACCGATGATGCTTAGTTTTCTGGATATGATTAACCATTATTTAGGCTATATCAACGTGAGTGTTAAGCTGAAGAACCGAATTTACACGGTTCTCGGGGCCCTAGGAAATCTTTACCTGTTTTACATTGGGTTCCGCTATCTTCAAAATGGCCATCCTTTCTGGGGACTGCTGATTTTGGCCATTGCCGTTGTGATGCTTTATTTTGTATATCTCAATGCGATGTACTACTTTACCAAGAAGAAAGCACCTTTTGATATCTCACCGAAGATTGAAAAATGGTTACACATGAAGCCCAAGGACGCCGACCTGGAAACAGGAAAGCCAGTTATTGGGGGGCGCAACATTCCAGCCAACGGGTATTTTGATGAGAAAAAGATATTACCCGGGAAATTGTCATCATCTACAATCGAATTGCAAAATATTCAGAATTTGGCCACGCGGTTGCAACAGAATCAACTGATGCAGCTGGATTACTCCGGTCTTGGTGACCGCGAGATTACCGACCAAGTTCGTAAACTCGGAAAGCCAGTTTATGCTTCGGGACCAGGGGTCTTGATTCCATACTTTGAGATGCAGACCGAGGGCAATCAACTCGTGGTTTACGCTGGTATTAATCAGGCGGAGAAGCAACGTGTTGGGGTAGTGGCGACGGTTGGTCTCCAAAAGGTGGCTGACGTTCAAGACCAGATTGAACTATATCTGGCTAACGCCACACTGGTCGGGGGGCCTTTCAAAGTTCTCGGCCGGACGAGCCTGATCGAACAAGATAATGATTTCCAAGTGGCTGTTCAATTGGCGTACAAGCATCAAGGGTCAGCGACGCAGGCTCCTTCACGAGAGACATCGCCGGTTGCGCCGACTCGTGAGTCAGAACCAATGACACGGACCTCGCGGTACCATCACTAAAATCAGAATTGAAAGTTTAATTTCATAATGAATCTTCCAAGGACCTTGGGCCAGATAGTGTTGGCTTGAGGTCCTTTTTTGTGATGAAAGGCGAATTAAATCGAATTTCGATCTAACGTCGCGTCAAGATATTTATTTTTTCAGAGGACATCGGTATGAAGGGAATCCTTGGTACATCTAATATTAAGTGACCTAAACTTTTTTCAGGGGTTTCCATAGTGGAAGTCTTTGCTTTGACCGGGTTATTTTTTTGGTTTAAACTTTGAATTAGACCTTAATCAATTCAGACCGCGACGTGTCGATGCCCGATCTGTGTGAGAGTTGATGAGACGCCGTTGAATTCATTCGGCGGCTAACTGGGCGGGTAAGCGGTTTGCATAAGTATTCATGCTAACCGAGAAAAGTTTTTAAAAATGCGATTAATCAAGCAGGAGGAAAAGCTTATGTCAATGATTGAATTTCACAACGTGGAAAAGTATTACGGTGATTTCCACGCGCTGCACAATATTAATTTGACGATTGAGGCCGGTGAAACGGTCGTGCTGATTGGTCCTTCCGGTTCAGGAAAGTCGACACTGATCCGAACCGTCAATGGATTGGAATCCATTCGTCACGGGCAATTGATCGTTAACGGTCAAGACCTCGCGAACCCCAAGACGGATATGAACCGAATTCGAAAGAATGTGGGGATGGTGTTCCAACACTTTAATCTTTATGCGAATAAGACCATTCTTGAAAATATCATGCTGGCACCACGAATTGTGTTACACCGCGAGGAAGCCGAGAACAAGAAGGTTGCGATGGAGATGCTTGACCGTGTGGGCTTGGCAGATCAAGCACCGAAGATGCCTTCTCAACTTTCTGGGGGACAACAACAACGAATTGCCATCGCGCGATCACTGGCGATGAAGCCCAAGTGCCTCCTGTTCGATGAACCAACCAGTGCCTTGGATCCGGAAATGATTGATGATGTGTTAAATGTTATGAAGTCCATCGCTCGTGACTCCAGCATGACGTCTCTCGTCGTGACTCACGAAATGGGGTTCGCTCGTGAAGTGGCCAACCGAGTTATCTTCATGGCGGATGGCCGCGTTCTGGAAGACGACACTAAGGAACAGTTCTTCGATGGCCAGCCAACCAATGAACGGGCTCGTCAATTCTTAAGTAAGATTTTGACTCATTAGTTGGGGGGATATCGAGATGAAAAGATTAATTCGTCGTCTGGGCCTGCTGGTTGTCCTGACTGCCCTCACCGTGACTTTAACGGCTTGTGGGAGTAAGCCACTGTCGTCACGAAATGTGTGGCATACGGATCAGCAGTCCAAGACTATTACATGGGGTGTGAAGGCTGATACTCGGTTATTCGGTCTTCTCGACACCAAGGATGGGAAGATCAAAGGGTTTGAAGTTGATCTGGCCAAAGCCTTGACCAAACAGATGTTGGGGAAGGATGCTAAAGCCAAGTTCATTCAAGTGACGAGTTCAACCCGGATGCCGATGCTAAAGAATGGGAATATCGATGCCATTATGGCGACGATGACCAATACACCCGAACGTCGTAAACAGGTTGATTTTTCAAATACTTACTTTTTTGCCGGACAATCGCTCCTGGTGAAGAAGGGCAGTTCAATCAAGAGCGTGAAGGATTTAAACCGTGAAAAAGGGACCGTTCTCGGGGTCGTTGGTTCCGATTCGGTTGAGAATGTCGCTAAGGTTGCGCCGAATGCTAAAGTACTCCAACTGACCGATTACGCGCAAGCCATGACGGCCTTAAAGTCCGGTCAAGGACAGGCATTAACCACCGATAACGGGATTTTATATGGGATGTCCGTTCAGAATCCGGGCTACGTGGTCACGGGTGGCACGTTCGTCTCGGAACCTTATGGTATTGCGGTTGACAAGAACCAACAAGATTTCGTTAAGGCTACCAACAAGGCTTTAACAGAGATCCGGGCCAACGGCGAATATAACCGGTTGCTTCACAAGTGGTTCCACAATGTGAAGGGCTTCGACTACGAGGAGGCGGCTAAAGAATGATTAGTATCTTTCAGAATTACGGGGGAACACTCCTGTATGGATTAGGCCAGACGCTGTTGTGTAGTCTGATTGCCCTGGTCCTCAGCCTTATTATCGGGACGTTCTTCGCCCTGCTTGAAGAGTCTCCCAGTAAGATTGCTCGAGGTATTGCTCGGGTCTACATCGAAATCTTTCGGAACATTCCCTTACTGGTAATCACGATGTTTTTCTTCGTGGTTTTCCCATTGTACGTGGTCAAGATGAATGGATTTACCGCCGGAACCATTGGGTTGACATTGTATACGTCCTCCTTTATCGCCGAAACTGTTCGAGCGGGGATTAAGTCTGTGGACCCCGGCCAAATGGAAGGAGCCAGGGCCAATGGATTAAGCTTCTGGCAAAGCATGCGTTACATTGTGCTACCACAAGCTTTCCGATACGTTATTCCGCCATTAGGAAATCAATTTGTCAACCTGGTTAAGAACTCCTCAACGCTAGCCTTCGTGGGTGGCTTCGACCTGATGTACCAGGGGAACGTGATTGCGTCTAGTTCGCTACAAACCATTGCGGCCTACTCCGCGATTGGGGTGCTCTACTTAATTATCACGTTACCAATCAGTTACTACATGCGTTACCTAGAAAAACGGTTAGCTTAGGGGAGGAGAATAGATATGCTACAAAACTTTATTAATGCCTACTCCCCTGACAACCTCCGCTATCTTTTTGGCGGACTGGGGATTACGCTGTTAGTCTCGGTGATTTCAATCATTGGGAGCTTTATTATCGGAGCTATTCTAGGGATTATTCGTTACGTCAAGATTAAATACGTCTCCGCAATTGTTGGGGTCGTCATTGATGTGATTCGGAACTTGCCGCTGATTTTAATTCTGTTCTTCACTTACTTCGGGTTGCCTAACCTGGGGGTTAAGCCAGAAATTATTCCGGCGGCAATTCTTGCCATGACGATCTTCGAATCGACAATGTTGGCCGAAATTGTACGCTCGGGGATTCAAGCTGTGGATTCTGGACAGATGGAAGGGGCCCGAGCCAACGGGCTAACCTACTGGCAAGGACTCTGGTATATCGTGTTGCCACAGGCCTTGGTAAAGATGATTCCAGCGATTGTGAGTCAGTTCATTTCGCTGGTTAAGGACACGTCGTTGGCTACGATTATCCTGTTGCCAGAAATGCTGTTCCGGTCCCAGATTATCTATGGTCAGAACACCAATTACATTATTCCAATGTTCGTGGCGATTGCCGCGATGTACTTCGTGGTTTGTTACCTGTTGTCATTGCTGGCACGTCACTTGGAAAAGCGTCAGGCTTAAGCGTTAACTTTAAAACGCCACACCGATTGTGTTTTCGGTGTGGCGTTTTTATTATGCGAGGTTGCCTGCCGTGGGACACATCAGCCTGAAAAAAGGGCTTCTCGCTCGACTTGAAGTTCCACCAAGGCACGGGTCTTCAAAGGTTTACACCATGCCGACTTCTAGAACTAGAACCATCCCTAAATGGAATTGAGAACAAAAAATGAACCCACCTAGCAAGTGCCAGGAGGATTCACCAAACAAGTTTAACTGTGTTCTTCGGTAACGACGAACTTTTTGAAGCGCTCAAAGTCAGCTTGTTGGAGCTCAACCTTGATGGCTGTTCCGTCGGCGACATAGTCCGTGTTTAAGACATGAGCATGTTCGTTGAGGTAAGAGACCACTTCACCCTCAGAGAATGGGATGAGAAAGTTAGCCGTCACGTAGTTGTGGAAGACCTTCTCCTTGATAGCCTGAACGAGCAGGTCCAAAGAAGCCTCATCCAGAGCCGAGAGAACCAATTGGTCACCGGCCCGAGTTGGATAAGTGGCTTCAGTCAGGTCGGCTTTGTTGAAGACGGTAATCATAGGCACGTCGGTCACACCGATGTCCATTAAGGTCTTCTCAGTTGTCGCCATCATCGATTCCTTGTTAGCATCAGCGTAGTCGACAACCTGAATCAAGAGGTCGGCATTAGCAGCTTCGGCCAGCGTTGAGCGGAAGGCCTTAACCAGTTGCGTTGGTAATTGGCTAACGAATCCAACGGTATCACTCAACAATAGTTTCTTTTGGTCGGGGAAGACCAATTGCCGCACACTGGTATCCAACGTGGCGAACAACATGTCCTTCACGAAGACCTGTTTGTCTTCATTTTTCCCAAATTTGCGAACCAGGGCATTCATCAACGTTGATTTACCAGCGTTGGTGTAACCCACCAGTGCAACAGAAGGCAATTGATTCCGTTCCCGCTGTTGGCGTTGCGTGGCAGCAGCCTGGTTAATTTCCTTGAGTTCGTGGTTGACGTGGTTGATAGACCGTTGAATGGTCCGTCGGCTCATTTCAGTCTGAGATTCACCGGCACCACGGTTGGTGAAGCCACCGCCACCACCGCTACCGGTCTGTTGATCCAGTCGCTGTGAGGCGCTGGTGTGCAGGCGAGGTAACTGGTATTGGAGCATGGCCAGTTGCACCTGAAGCTTGGCTTCACGGGATTGTGCCCGGTTAGCGAAGATTTCGAGAATAAGGCCGGTCCGGTCAATGATACGGGCCTTGGTGCCATTCTCCAGGTTACGAATCTGACTTGGCGTCAGTTCGTCATTGACAATGATGATATTAACGTTGTCATCCGCCACAATTTCAGCCAATTCTTCAACTTTCCCAGTTCCAAAATAGGTTCCAGGATTGGGTTTGGCGAGTGCCTGTTGAATCTCCTCAACCACCGTCATGTTGTTGGCTTCGGCCAAGTTTTTAAGTTCCGTCATCGAGTAGTTAAACGTGGCCTGACCAGCGTTTAGTCCAATCGTAATAACGGGTGTTCGTGGGGTTTCTTCCATGAGATGACCTCCTCTTAAAGTCCTTGTGTTGAGTATAACATGCAGGACAAAATCCGGTTGATTTTTTGCCAGTAAATTAAATTAATTAGAAAAACATGTTGATTCTCATCGTTTTATAATCTACAATGAATCCTGACGTTTACGTCGAGAGAAAATGATAGATTGAGAAGGGCGGAATTAGGATGAAGGCTAGGTCATTAATTACATTAGGAGCCGTTGCCACACTCGCTGCAGTTTCATTAGCAGGTTGTGGGAACTCCTCGAGCAGTGCCAGTCAGGCCAAGGATCAAACCTTAACTTGGATGGAAAGTTCTACTTTACCCACCATGGATAACTCACTAGCAACCGATGTGGTATCCGGTGAAACACTTAACAACACTGGTGAGGGTCTACTGAAGTTTGGAAAAAACAGTAGCACGCATCCTGGTGTCGCTAAGAGTTATAGCAAGTCCAAGGATGGCAAGACGTATACGTTCAATCTCCGGAAGTCTAATTGGAGTAACGGGGACAAGGTTACCGCCAAAGATTTCGTGTATGGGTGGCAACGCACCGTAAACCCTAAGACGGGGTCACAATACGCCTACTTATATGCGGATGTCGCGAATGCCAACGCCATTATGAAGGGCAAGAAGGCGGTCTCTACCTTAGGAATTAAGGCTGAAGGGGATTACAAGGTCAAGGTTACCTTAACGCATCCCGTGAGCTACTTTCCAACGTTGGTTGCTCAGACCGCGTTCTTCCCGCAAAACCAAAGCGTCGTTGAAAAGTACGGTAAGAAGTACGCCACGACTGCTGCGGATAACGTCTACAACGGACCATTTACGCTGAGCTACTGGACGGGAACTTCCGATAACTGGACCCTTTCAAAGAACAGCAAGTACTGGAACGCTAAGCATGTGAAGTTACATAAGATTAAGTTCAGCGCGGTTAAGGACCCGCAGACGGCACTGAGCCAATACCAGAGTGGGAAGCTTGATGCCATCTACTTGAGTGGTCAACAACCAAAGAACTACAAGCATGATAAGGAATACCATGCTCGGAACAGTTCGCGAGTTTCTTACATCGAACTGAATCAACGCAAGGATAGCATGATGCAAAACGTCAAGGCACGTCAGGCATTGTCACTTGTCCTCAATCGTAGTCAATTCGTCAACAAGGTCCTAGATGATGGGTCAAAGGTGGCTACTGGTATCGTTACGAGTGGTTTGGCTATCCGCAATGGCAAGGACTTCGCCCAACAAGGCACGATTCCAGCCGCTACGGAACACAACGTTGCCAAGGCCCAGAAGTTGTGGAAGGAAGCTTTGAAGGAAACTGGTCGTAAGAGTTATGACCTGACCTTAACAGCGGATGACACGCCTGTCGGGAAGAGCACGACTGAATATGTTCAGAGTCAATGGTCGAAGCTCTCTGGGCTGAAGGTCACGAATGCCAACATTCCTTACAAGACACGTTTGTCACGTTCCGCTTCTGGGGACTTCCAAGCCGTTGTCACGCTTTGGGGTGCTGACTTCCCAGACCCAATCACTGACCTGTCTCTGTTCACATCCAACAACACTTACAACGATGGTCGTTGGAAGAACAGTCAATATGACAAGTTGATCAGCGACGCTACCACAACCAATGCGAACAAGCCTGCCGCTCGTTGGCAGAACTTGGTTGATGCCCAGAAGATTCTTTTGAAGGATCAAGGGATCATTCCAGTCGCTCAAAGTGGCAAGCCACAATTGGTCAAGTCTAACGTCAAGGGTGTTATCTACTTCCCAGTAAGTTCTAACTGGGACTTCAGTAGAGCCTACATTAGCAAGTAAAAATTAAACAAGGAAAGGTGGGAATCAGCCGCAATGCTGGTTCTCACCTTTTTAGTTCTCAGGATAATCAAGTGGAAGGAGCGAAACAGCCGACACCAGGTCGACCGATTGGATTAAATACTTAATCTACAATAGGAAGAAACTGATGAAAGCGTTACCGAAAAGTTATCCAAATATGAGAGAAATATGTAATTTAATTTTAATTTGCCATTTCAAGTCCCCATTAAACCAGCGTTTTCAAGTAATTAGTTAAATTAAATTAATATTCGGCATTGATTTTAATCGTATTCTAATATACAATTGGAAACATCAAATTTGAGGCTATCAATTTATCTCACAACTACACATAAAGGGGTTGGATTTATGAAAGTCAAATCAGCAGTCAAACTGGGGACGGTGGCTACTTTCGCCGCAGTAATCCTTGCGGCCTGTGGGTCATCGTCGAACAGTTCAAGTGAAGCAAGTAAACAAACGTTAAACTGGATGGAAGCATCTGCTTTACCATCTATGGATTCCGCCACCGCCACCGACGTCGTTTCGGGCGAGACACTTAACAACACTGGTGAGGGTCTGCTACGGTTCGGCAAGAACAGTAGCGTTCATCCTGGGGTTGCCAAGAGTTACAAGGTTTCTAAAGACGGCAAAACCTACACCTTCAATTTACGTAAGTCTAACTGGAGCAACGGGGACAAAGTTACCGCAAAAGATTTCGTTTATGCCTGGCAACGCACTGTGAACCCGAAGACAGCTTCGCAATATGCCTACATGTATGCCCCTGTTAAAAACGCTAATGAAATCATGACCAGCAAGAAACCTGTTTCTAGCTTAGGCGTTAAAGCTGTTGGTGATTACAAAGTGGTTGTGACCTTGACGCAAGCAACGGATTACTTCCCATCCTTAGCTGCCAGTCCAATGTTCTTCCCACAAAACAAGACCGTCGTTCAGAAGTACGGGAAAAAGTACGCCACGAATGCTCAGAACAACGTCTACAATGGGCCGTTCAAGTTAACCTACTGGACTGGAACGTCAGATAACTGGACGTTAAGTAAAAACAGTAAGTACTGGAATGCAAAGAATGTTAAACTAAAGAAGATTAACTTCAAGACGATGAAGGATCCACAAACCTCTTTGAGTCAATACCAAAGTGGAAAACTGGATGCCACTTACTTGAGTGGTCAACAACCGAAGAACTACAAGAACGACAAGCAATACGTTGAACGGAAGGGGGCTTCAACGTTCTACATTGAATTGAACCAACGGAAAGACACCATGATGAAGAACAAGAAGGCCCGTCAAGCCTTATCGTTGGCTATCAACCGGAAACAATTTGTGGACAAGGTTTTAGCTGATGGATCTTCACAAGCTAAAGGGTTGGTCTCAACTGGATTGATGTCTTACAAGGGTAAGGACTTCAACACCGCTTCAGCCGTTCCAGAAGCCACTTCCCAAGACTTGACTAAAGCCAAAAAGCTTTGGAAAGAGGCTTTGAAGGAAACCGGTCGTTCAAGTTATGACTTAACCTTAACGGCTGACGATACGCCAGCTGCTAAGAACACCTTGGAATTCGTTCAAAGCCAGTGGTCGAAGTTGGACAACATCAAGGTTACCAACCAAAGTCTGCCATTCAAGACACGGTTGAGCCGTTCTGAAAACGGTCAGTTCCAAGCCGTTGTTTCTGGCTGGGGTGCCGATTATCCTGATGCTATTTCCTTCCTGGAAATGTTCACCAAGACCAACTCCTACAATCGTGGGAAATGGGTCAACGCTTCATACGACAAGGATATTGCCGCTGCTGATGGCAAAGATGCCAACAATGAAGCTGCACGTTGGACCGATTTGGTTGACGCTCAGAAGACGTTATTGAAGGACCAAGGGGTTATCCCGTTGTACCAACAAGGGAGATCACAACTGGTTAAGTCTAACGTCAAGGGTGTTATCTACTTCCCAACCGGCGCTAACTGGGACTTCAGTAAAGCCTACATTGCCAAATAATTTCATTTAAATTAGTCATTACGTTATAGAACCAATCGTGATAGTTTCATCGGGGAGTAAGGATTAACGAGACTGTTAGTCCTTACTTTTCGATATTTAGCAATTATTTATCGTCTTGTTGTTTTCAACTAATTCTTGTTAAGCTTAACAACTTAACGGTAACGAATAAGTCTACTGATTGAGAGGTAAACAAATGGCAAAGTACCTAGCAAAGCGGATCTTTTATCTGATCCTGACCTTATTCATCGTTATTACCGTCACATTCTTCCTGATGAAGTTGTTACCAGGGACCCCCCTGACCAACCAAGCCAAGCTCTCACAGAGCCAAATTGCCTTAATCTACAAGCAATACGGTTTGGATAAGCCAGAATGGCAGCAATACCTGCTTTACTTAGCAGGGGCTGTCAAAGGAGACTTTGGAACGTCCTTCCAATTCAGCGATCAACCCGTATCCTACCTACTTTCTAGTCGGATCGGACCATCCTTACAGATTGGGCTGCAGGCTATGGTTGTTGGGGTTGTTCTAGGAATCTTGGTCGGGGCCATCGGAGCTATGCGGCAAAACACTTGGGTTGATACGACCACTACGGTTGTATCAATTCTGGGAATTTCAATTCCTTCCTTCGTCCTTGCAGTCTTACTCCAATACTACTTGGGGTTAAAGGCTCAGCTCTTCCCAATCGCCGAATGGGGTGGCTTCATCTACACGGTGCTCCCAACACTGGCGTTAGGCGCGACACCGTTGGCCGAATCGGCGCGGTTCGTTCGAACGGAAATGGTTGACGTTCTCAGCTCCGATTACATTGAGCTGGCAAAAGCCAAAGGGCTCAGCCGGATGGGGGTTATCTACCACCATGCCTTACGAAACAGTCTGATTCCGCTAATTACCATTGTGGGGCCTTTAGCGGTTAACATCATGACCGGGTCCATGGTTGTGGAAAATATCTTCTCTATCCCGGGGATTGGGGAACAATTCGTCAAGTCAGTCTTGACCAATGACTACCCAACCATCATGGGCTTAACCATTATCTATTCATTCATGCTGTGTGTCGTTCTGTTGTTCACCGATATCCTTTATGGCATCGTTGATCCACGGATTCGACTCACGGGGAAAGCTAACTAGGAGGTAAATAAATGGCAGATACAGCAAAACTTCCAGCAGATAGCTTCAAGCCAATGTCGGCCGACGATCGGGCTGCGTTAGATAGCGAAAAGATTGCAGCACCTTCGTTGACATTTATGCAAGATGCTTGGCGTCGACTCAAGAAGAACAAGGGTGCGTGGGTATCCTTGATTCTCTTGGCGCTGATCTTCATTTTGGCTTTTGGCTCAGCCATCGCCTCACCACACGATCCTAACCAAGTTCATCCAGAGTATGCCAACTTGCCATCCAAGATTCCTGGCATCGGCATTAATGGTTTTAATGGAACGCTGGTTCAAGCCGGTCAACGGATCGACGCATACAAGCAGGCCGGAGCAACTGGTGCTCACTACTTGATGGGGACCGACTACTTGGGTCGTGACTTGCTCTCCCGGGTACTCTATGGGACACGGATTTCTCTGATTATTGCCTTAGTGGCAACGTTGTTTGACCTGACCATCGGGGTGACCTACGGGATCTTCTCCGGTTGGAAAGGTGGCCGTGTGGATACCTTCATGCAACGGGTCATTGAAATTATCCTGTCCATTCCTAACCTGGTGGTTATCGTCTTGTTAATCCTGATTTTAAAGCCAGGGATGCTGTCGATTATCATCGCGATTGCGTTGACATCGTGGACCAACATGGCCCGACTCGTTCGAGCGCAAACGTTAGAGATTAAGGAACAAGAATATATTTTGGCGGCACGGACCTTGGGGGAAAGCTCCTTAAAGATTGCCTTCAAGCATCTGTTGCCAAATCTCTCGAGTGTCATTATCATCAACACGATGTTCACTATTCCAAGTGCCATCTTCTTCGAAGCAACCTTGTCCTACATTGGGATCGGGATTTCTTCGCCACAGGCCTCCCTCGGGACCCTGTTGAACGATGGGCAGAAGAACTTCCAGTTCTTGCCTTACCAGATGTGGTGGCCAGCCTTGGTCCTATGTATCATCATGTTAGCCTTTAACCTTCTGGGTGACGGGTTACGAGATGCATTCGACCCACGGACGAAAGAGTAGGTGAAATAACGTCATGGATAACGAAAACAACATTTTAGAGGTTCGTAACTTACAAGTGAACTTTAAGACCTATGCCGGTGACGTTAAGGCTATTCGTAACGTGAGCTTTGATTTACGGAAAGGGGAAACTCTCGCTATCGTGGGGGAATCCGGTTCCGGTAAGTCCGTTACAACGCGGACGATCATGGGCTTGAATGCCAGCAACGCCGACATTGTCAGTGGTAGCATCATGTATAAGGGCCAAGACTTACTCAAAAAAAGTGAGCAGGAAATGGAAGGTATTCGAGGACAAGATATTGCCGAAATCTTCCAAGACCCGATGACCTCACTTGACCCAACCATGAAGATTGGTCGGCAGATCGCCGAACCCCTCATGGTTCACAAGGGCATGAAAAAGGATAAAGCCTGGGCACAAGCCCTGGAAATGATGAAGCTGGTTGGGATTACGGATGCCGAAAGCCGAATCAATGACTATCCTCATCAATTCTCTGGTGGGATGCGGCAACGGATCGTGATTGCCATTGCCTTAATCAATTACCCGGAGGTTCTGATTGCCGACGAACCCACGACTGCTTTGGACGTGACGATTCAGGCTCAGATTCTGAACTTGATGAAGGAATTGCAAGACAAAATTTCGACGTCAATCATCTTCATCACCCATGACCTTGGGGTTGTGGCGGGGATGGCTGATCGCGTGGCTGTCATGTACGCGGGTAAAATTGTGGAGTATGGGACCGTGGATGAAATCTTCTACAATCCCAAGCACCCCTATACGTGGGGCTTGCTGAGCTCCATGCCAACATTGGATTCCAGTGGTGATGAGCTGCCTTCTATTCCAGGAACGCCACCTGACTTATTGGATCCACCAACTGGGGATGCCTTTGCGGCTCGTAATGCGTATGCATTAAAGATCGACACGGAGCAGGAACCACCATTCTTCAAGGTTTCTGACACCCACTATGCTGCAACCTGGTTGCTCCATCCGGATGCACCTCAAGTCACGCCACCCGCTCAGATTGTGGAACGGCAAAAGAAGTACGCGAAGATGCAACAAGCCTTGGCCCAAGCACAGCAGACGACCGGGCCAGTTGAAGAAGAGGAGGAACAGCAATAATGGACTATGAAAATGCCGAAAAAATCCTCGAGGTCAAGCACCTCAAGCAGTACTTCAACGTCGGTAAGTCCGATGAAGTTCATGCGGTCGATGACATTTCTTTCGATATCTACAAAGGGGAAACCTTTGGACTTGTTGGGGAATCCGGTTCCGGTAAGACCACGACCGGTCGCGCCATCATCCACTTGTACGAACCCACTTCCGGTGAAATTTTATTTGATGGTAAGAACGTTGACTCCTTTACCAGTAAGCAAGAACGTCGTGACTTCCGTCAAGAGATGCAGATGATCTTCCAAGATCCCTATGCGTCTCTGAATCCGCGGATGAAAGTTAAGGATATCGTCGCCGAGGGGATTGATATTAACAATCTTGCCAAGGACGATGATGACCGGACAAAGCAGGTCGAGGACCTGTTGGAAACGGTCGGGTTGAACAAGGACCATTCTAGTCGTTACCCTCATGAATTCTCTGGTGGGCAACGGCAACGGATCGGGATCGCCCGGGCCTTAGCTGTGAAACCAAAGTTCGTCATTGCCGATGAACCGATCTCCGCTTTGGATGTGTCGATTCAGGCGCAAGTGGTTAACTTGATGAAGAAACTCCAACGTGAACAAGGCTTAACATACCTGTTTATCGCCCATGACTTATCCATGGTGAAGTACATTTCCGATCGAATTGGTGTGATGCACTATGGCCGAATGTTAGAGATCGCCGATTCCGACGAAATCTACGCTCACCCATTGCATGACTACACCAAGAGTCTCTTGTCAGCGGTTCCCGTACCGGACCCTGAGTTCGAGCGGGCCCGCCAAGAGATTGCTTACGATGGGGACCAAGAAAATGATGGCAAAGAACGTCACTTGGTTGAAATCGCACCACGTCACTGGGTCCGTGCGGCCGATGATGAGATTGATATGTATACCCAACGGGCACATGAGGCGTCGTTGATTCATGATTAAAAAATAGCGTGTCCTAACAATGCAAGAACACCAAGGGTTGCGACGCTTGTCGCAGTCCCTTGGTGTTTTTGTGTGAACCGAATGTTTTTACTGACGTACTGACTCCGGTACAATGAAGGCAGTAGAAAAATGAGGAGGACTTTCCATGACAGACTATTCGGAAAAATTGCGTTTGCGATCGGGCGTGACGTTACAGAATCGACTGATGATGTCGCCGATGACGACTCGTCAGAGTTTTTTTGATGGCCAGATTACACGTGATGAAATCGCCTATTACCAGGAACGGTCACAAGGACTGGGGGCGGTGATTACTGGGGCTGCCAACGTTCAAGCAGGTGGCAAAGGCTGGCCTGGTGAATTGAGCGTGGCTAGTGATGACATGATTCCGCGGCTCCATGAGTTGGCCAAGGCTATCCAGGGTCAAGGTGCCAAAGCTATCCTACAGATCTTTCATGCCGGTCGAATGACATCTCGGGCAACTTTATCTGGGGAACAACCCGTCTCGGCCAGTGCGGTTGCTGCCGAACGGCCAGGGGCGGAGACACCGCGAGAGCTGACGGATGTTGAAATCAAAGGCATTATTCGTGACTTTGGTGAGGCGACGAAGCGAGCCATCGTGGCTGGTTTTGATGGGGTTGAGCTTCATGGTGCCAATACCTACCTGCTCCAGCAGTTCTTCTCACCGCATTCCAACCGACGGACCGACGATTGGGGTGGCGATCGTACACACCGGGCGACCTTTATTCGCCGCGTGATTGAGAGTACCTTTGCGGCAGTCAAAGAGACGGCGGAACGGCCTTTCATCGTCGGTTATCGTCTCTCTCCAGAAGAATTCGAAACGCCAGGGATTCGGTTCGATGATACCCTGTATCTTCTGACACAGCTTCAGCAGTTTCCATTGGACTATATTCACGTTTCTCTTGGCAATTATGATCGGGTTGCCAGAGGAACCGACTATCAGGACAAATCGATGATGGCCTACATGTATGAGGCTCTAGATGGTCAAATCCCATTGGTTGGTGTCGGCGGGGTTCGCACGCGACAGGATGTCTCTAATGTGCTCCAAGAGGCCGATCTAGTTGCGGTGGGACAACAGCTCCTGTTTGACCCGAAGTGGGCGGTTAAGCTCGCCCTACACCAAGACAAGCAGATGATAACGGCTGACTTCGGCAGTCTGGTCATGACCGGGCAGTTTACGTTGCCATTGCGGGATTTTTTGGAACGTCGATATAACAAATAAGAATACACGATATTATGTTAATTATTTAGAGTGGTTTGCCACGTCATAAAAATAGCCTCATTCCATTTGATTGGAATGAGGCTATTTCAGTTATTCTGAATAACACGATTAAAGTCAGTGATTCTGGCCGTAGGCGGTCAGGATCAAGTCAGTTTAGAACTAAGCGATGGGTCCTTCAGTATTGTTGTAGTTATCGACGCGGTATTTGCCATCGGTAACAGTCAGCTTGGTAATGCTGCCATTCTCCACGGGAACGGAGACATCGACGTCGGAGAACTTGGAAACAATGCTCCGGATGGTCGTACTGTGGGTGGCGATCAGGACGCGGTCACCGTCACTCGCATTGGCTACGACGTGATCCAGACCGGGTTGCACCCGGGCCCAGAATTCTTGGTTATCTTCGGCATCGCCGTATGGATCGTTGGCTTTGAAGAGGTCTTTGGTCTTTTCGATGGTGAGGGTGGCAATCATTTTGTTAAAGTCATCGAGGCCTGAAGGACTGCCCAACGTGTGCCAGGTGAAGCTGGTGTCGAGGCCTTCGAAGAAACCAAAGTTTTCTTCCCGAAAGGCTGGCATGATGGTTGGCTGATCGAGGGCGCTGACATTACGCGTCAGGATCTCCTTGGCCGTGTTGCTAGCACGGGTGGTATCACTAGCGTAGGCCGCCGTGAAAGGCACCTTAGCTAGTCGTTTGCCGGCGGTCTGGGCATCCGCGATACCCTTTTTTGTGAGTGGGGAGTCGGACCATCCTTGGATGCGGTTGTACTTGTTCAGATAGGTTTGGCCGTGACGGACCAAATAGATTTCAACTGTCGCCATGTCATCTCTCCTTTAAGCTTAATATCTTTTATTTTAGCAGTTCTAGTTGAGAATGCCTAGTTCGCGCCGAATTTCACGAGCCGTCTCGGGATTACTGGTGAAGATGATTCGGTCGTTAAATTTCAAGGTTGTTGCTCCGGTTGGCCGAACAAAATGACCATTTCTGAAAATCTGACTGATGGTGATGTTCCCGACGAATGGCAAACTGCGGATAGCCTGGTTGGTGTACCGACGGTTGCGTAAGGCCACTTCGTAAACGGCCGAAGTGGAAGACGTCAACAGACGTAGCGTCGTTGGGGTTTCGATCAGGCTTCGTAGCATCGCAATGTTGACGTTTGGCGTGTTGTAGACTTCGATACCCAGGTCTTTGAGTTCGTCTTCTCGTTCATCGAGGACGTTGCGATCCTCGAAACGGACGATGACGCGGTTGACCCCATAGGTTTTAGCGGATTTGGCCAGCTCATAATTTTTGGTGGCATTGAGGTGGCCTAGGACCACGATATCGGCATCGAAGACGCCTTGATCCTCAACGTACTGGGTCTCAAGCGAATCCAATAGGTGAACGTTGACCTCGGAGTTGTAGGTCTTGAAGTTTGTTTCCTTGTTGGTATACATGGTGATGTCGTAGCGATCTTGAGTTAACTGCTGAGCCACGGGAACAGTAAGCAGGTTGGTTCCGATGAAGTGAACCGTAGACTTCTTCAGGTCTTCAGCTTCGGCGGTGTAGCCAGTGTTAAACAACAGCGGTCCCAAGACACAGGTCAGGATAGCAGCCAATAGAAAGGCTCCCGACTGTTGGGTGGTGACAACCTTCATGGTTTTTGCCACCTGTAAGACGGCCAGGACCATTGTGATGGTGGCACTGTTGATCGCCATTCCAGCAAAGGCATTGCCCCGCTTGAAGCGCAATCGCAGGCAGAAGTAGACGCCTGCTTTGGCCAAGAGGTAGGCCGCAAAGAAGGCAGGAATCAACAGGAGCGTAGCTGGTGAAGCCAGTAACGTCCGTAGGTTCAGGCCAACACCACTCATCATGAAGAAGATCGGAATGAAGAAGCCATAGCCGATCCCGTCCAAACGGGTCCGAGTGTCTTCTTGTGGCTGTAGGAGTTTCATCACAATCCCAGCCACGAAGGCCCCGAGAATTCCCTCGGCCCCCACGGATTCGGCAATGACAACCATACTGAAGATCAGGAAGAAGGCCAGACGAATATCCAATTGGGTGGTGGACTTGTTAATGCTCTCAAAGAAGCTAAAGAATGGCTTGAATCGCCGGAAAAGAACGCCAGCAGCCAGGAAGACCAATAAGAGCAGCCACAGAGATTTTCCACTCTTGCCAAAGATTGAGGCATAGATGGTCAGGGCAAACAAAGGGATGATTTCCCCTAAGGCCGCAATCAACAGGACGGTTTGACCAAAGGGCTTGCTGAGGAGTTCCTTTTCCTTGAGTGTTGCGATAACGATACCGAGAGAAATCGTCATGAAGATAATAGCCGCAAGCCAAGGATCCTTGAACAGCCCGGTCCAACGACAAATGAAGCCAAGCAATAGGGCACTGACGGCGATTGCCGCGTAGCTACTGATGGCAATGAAGACCGGTGAGTACTTAGGCGCGCTACCGGCTACCTTGGCTGCCAGTGGGGTTTGCGGGCGCTTCCGTCGGTTGAAGAGACTGAAATCAATCTCCATCCCACTCAGAAACATCAGGAAGATGACCCCGGTGTTCGATAGTAAGTTTAGGGTTGAATTCGCATGGACGACATTTAGAATGCTGGGCCCCAGTAAGATACCGACGAGAATTTCAACGACGGCCGTTGGCAGGACAGTGAGTTTGAACTTCGCCATCACTAACGGGGTAACTAACGCAGCAGTTAAAATAATTAATAGAGAAACTTGATCCATTGTTTCACCTCCGAAAATATCCCCTCAAGTATACCAAAGATAGGGGAAACTAACTGACTTAAAGCAATCACATTCCTTTCTTTATAAGGGGAAGACGTGTAGAATGGTAAGTCGAATTATTAAGCGTTTCACATACAGTTTGTCCGGTTAATTCGAGGAGGGATTGGCTTGCCAGATTCAATTAAGGCCCAAGAGCAGAAGCATTTAGACGCAGTCATTGCGAAGATTAAGGTCGCAGAGACTGCCGCCAAGAAACGGATTGATTCCGCGGAGGGTGATGAAGCCGGTATCCGGAAAAACTTCGTCAATGACTTGCGAATCAAGACCGACAGTTATGAAGGATTATTGGAAACGGCGCTGTCCGTGCGGCAACAACAACAGTTACTAGCGGAACGTCAGAATAGTTGGCAACATGCGACGACGGAACTTAGTACTCTGAAACGGTTGGAACAGAAATCTTACTTCGCCCGAATCGATTTCCAAGAAGGCCCGACCGCTAAACCCGAAACCATTTATATTGGACTGGGGTCATTCTCAGATACCCCAGATCACTTCCTGATATACGACTGGCGGGCACCGATCTCCAGTATTTACTATGATGGGGAACTGGGAAACGTTAGCTATCAGACACCTGATGGTGAACAGACCGTGGACGTCCAGTTAAAACGACAATTTCAGATTGAGGATGGCACGATCGTCACGCTCTATGATACGGACCAAACCGTGACCGACCAGATGTTGTTGTCGGCCTTGAGTGAGCACTCCGATACCAAGATGAAGAGTATCGTGACGACGATTCAAAAGGAACAAAACCGGATTATCCGGGATACGCATTCTGACCTCCTGTTTGTTCAGGGGGCCGCGGGTTCCGGAAAGACGGCGGCGATCCTTCAACGGGTGGCTTACCTGTTATACCGGTACCGGGGACACTTGAATGCCGGACAGGTGATGCTCTTTTCACCCAACCAACTTTTTAATGACTATATTGACCAGGTGTTACCTGAACTCGGGGAACATAACATGGTCCAAATGACCTACTACCAGTACGCTGGTCGGCGGTTGCCTAAGATTGAAGTTGAGACCTTGGCACAGCGCTTTGGTGAGGTCAACACGCTAGCACAGAAACGCATCAGTCGCTTGAAGGGAAGCTTGACCTTCTTTGACGCCGTGACCAACTATGCCGATCACTTGGAGGGCCGTGATATGGTCTTCCGGAACATCAAGTTCAAAGACAAGGTGTTCATTGACAAGGAGAAGATTGAAGAGATTTACTATGGCTTTAACCGTAACTATCACCTGGCCAATCGACTACAGGCGACCAAGGAAGCTCTCATCCGGATTCTGAATCGCCGGATTTCCAGTGAGATGCGGACTAAGTGGGTGGAAGAAACGATTGAGGATCTCGACCGTGAACAGCTGAACGCACTCTATGGGGATGACCCACGGGAGTTCGAATCTGCCGATAAAGAATTCCAATTCTTAGCACGTAAAGTGGTCATGAAGGCTTTTGATCCGATTCGTAAGGCTATCGTGCGGGCTCGGTTCCTGAGTATCAATAATCAATATGTGCACATGCTACGCGATATGCCGAACCGCATCGACCTCAATGAATTTAACATCACGGCCGCCGACTGGCAGTCCAGTGTGGATGAGACCATTGCGAAGTTGAAGGAACGGCATATGCAGCTGGTCGATACCACGCCTTACTTGTATCTCTACGATAAGATGACGGGTAAGGAAGGCGAGCGAAACATGCGTTATGTTTTCTTGGATGAAATTCAAGACTACAACGCCTTCCAATTAGCTTTCCTGAAGTTCAGTTTTCCACGAGCGCGCTTCACAATGTTGGGAGACCTGAACCAGGCGATCTTCACCAAGGAAAATAGTCGGACGCTCTTACAGGAACTGAGCACCATGTTTGACCCAGATAAGACCAAGGTTGTGCAATTAACACAGTCGTATCGGTCAACACAACAGGTGACGGACTTTACCAAGCATATCCTGAAAAACGGAGAAGCTGTGACAGCTTTTGACCGTGAAGGTGAGTTGCCAACGGTAACCGTAGCGAGTGACGAGGCTGACGGAATTGCCAAGGTGATTGCTCAGGTCCAACGCAATAATGCCGAGGATGAGACCACGGCCATTATTGGGAAGGATCTCGAAGATTGTCGCCGATTAAGTGAGGAACTCAAGGCTCAAGACGTGGCGGTGACGCTGATTCAATCCGAAAATCAACGATTGGCACCGGGCGTTATTGTGGTCCCATCGTTCCTGGCTAAGGGACTCGAATTCGATGCGGTTATCGTTTGGCAGGCATCGGCAAGTCGTTATGCGGCCGAGGATGAACGGCAATTACTCTACACGATCTGTTCACGAGCGATGCACCGGCTCAGCCTGATTGCAGTGGTAGAACCATCGCCATTGTTGGCTGGAATTCCAGAAGATGAATACGAAACGATTTAAAGACCCAGAGAGTGGGACATAAGGCGGTTAGCTCACGTTAAGCGCAACAAACTGCCTTGTGGCGCACGTTTCGACACTATAATAGCAAAAAATAAAATCAGTTTTCTCAGAAGAAAATCCTTCTGAAAAAACTGATTTTTGAGTTAATAGGTTAAATACAACCACAAGTTTTACTTGTGGGGGTGAAAATGGCTTTAGCCCAGAACACCCTTTCGATATACTATTTAGCGGCTACCAACCAAAAAAATAGTTTCGAAAGGGTGTTTTGCATGTCTAAGAAGTGGTCAAGTCCAAAATGTTGGTGTAAATTAAATTCCGCGAATTTATCATTTCACAAGCTTAAGCATACCGGCTTCTTC
>NZ_RHOC01000006.1 GCF_003946145.1 Levilactobacillus huananensis | reverse complement strand
GCATTCACGTCAAAAGCTTTCAATAATTTAATGACTGATCACGAAGTGATCAGAAGCATGTCACGTCCAGGAACACCATACGATAATGCGCCAATGGAGCGTTGGTGGAATGAATTCAAGCTTAACTGGTTGGATAGTCACCCAATGCCAAAGACAAGGGAAGAATTAGTGAAACTGATTGAGGCAGGCATTTACTATTTCAACTATATTGATCGCACAGCACAAAGAAACGGCTCCACCGCGAATGAATACCGCGATGAAGCCGCCTAAGCAATACTAAAAATTATATTATTTCAACTGTCAACTTGACAGGTACTAGTGCACGTAATGCCAACCGATCTTTTTAATTTAATGAAACTATTTCAGAATATTTATAGGTCGCTAACAATCATCCGCCATCTCACCTTATTCATCTTCGTGCCGATCATCAGTCTTAACCGCATGTCCATATTTCACCAGCTCATAGTTTTGTGACGTATTATCGTTGCCAGCAGGCTGAATCGTTGCGGTATATTGAAAATCTTGAACATGATCGTAATCATAGTCGGTCAACCCAAAGGTATACTCAACCGTGAAGACCACTTCACTTGTCCCATTAGGTCCCGGTTTAACAGATGACACACTCGTATCCATCCCAATGTAATCGAGATCATCATTATCGTTGTATCCCTGAGCCATCTTTTTCAAATCTGCGTAATGGGCATTGTTTTCCCCATTCAAAAAGAAGTCAGACATCGCATCACCATCATCATCGGTCGCGTCACTCAGATGACCATATTGGGCAAGCCCTTCGGCTGCTTTAAACAAGTTGGCGATAAAATCATCCGCATCGTCTTCACTCATCATGTCCTTATAATCTAAATCAACAGTACGCTGATCATCGTCCTTATGTAACTTGATGGTCGAAGTTGTTGCCTTCCCAGCACTAGAAGTATACGCCGCATAAACACTCATCTCAGACGTCCACGGTTCATTCTTAATCTGGTAGGTCCCTGAACTGTCCGCTGTCCCAATCTTCTTGCCATTCAGGTAAATTGATGAACCGGGTACCGTATCTAATTCCGCAGAAATCGTCGTCAATTGTAAATCATAGGTTTGGCTTTTCGTGATGTGGTAGTCACTGCTATTGGTGAGATTATGACCACCGATCTTCCCTTGGGATTGCAAGTGATATTCACCCGGAACCATCGCGGAAAGCTTCTTCGTAAACTCATCGCTTGTCGCCGTCGCAATCTTTTGATTATCTAACGTGATCACATTACCTGTATGATTCGTGGTCACCGTTGGATAAACCGGGCTCACACTAATCTGATACTTCGGGAAGAATAGCAGGTGATGCCCCCTTTTTTCGTAAACAAAGTTGCCATCTGCACTACGTCCACTGGCTGTTAAATCCGCCTTCAGTTTACTCAAGGCCCGCGCATGATCGCTATAATACCGGTTGACTGGCAATAATTTTTCTTTACTTAATGTCAGATCTGAACTGGCACTACTGAAGTCGTCCGTGAGGTGTTTGCCACTCTTGATATCGTTAATCGTTCGGTTCAAAGTTGCGGCGCGTGAATAATATTGACCTCCCCAAGCAAAGAAGCCCACCAGGGCAACGACTACAACGCCTGCTCCCCACCAAATTCGTTTTTTATTCTTTGACCATGGCTGCCGCGGCGCACGACTGATCCGTTGTTGTGGCGCCGCTTGTTGTCTGCGCTGGTGGACCTGGTCTGCTGGCGTTGCTTCATTTTGGTTCTGCTGGAGATTATAGCCACAATTTGCACAAAATGTATCAGTTGCTGAGACCGGTTGCCCACAGTTGGGACAAAAATTTGTCGTGGCACCACCAGGTTGATTAGTCGCTGGTGCCCAATAGTTTATCAAATGCATCATGAAATCCTCCAATATTAATGTTGAGTGTCCACAATTATCGCTTCACCGTACAGACAAAGTTGCCCCGGTTGCATCGGCTCCGGCTGAATGGAAACCCGCGCCACACCCGCATAGCCCTTCACCAATAATAAGCTGTAAACATGCTTCATTAGATCTTCCCAAGCTGCTTTAGCGCCCGCACGAGGTGTAACATCACTTTCCGCGAAGATTAAACCTGCCGACTGATAACCGACCGGAATATGACGATCCTCAGTGATTTTGAAGTTTCTCGTTTGTGCCACCTCATCAGGTGTTAATGCCAAATCAAATAACGAAAATACCTGGTCAGCTGCATGGGGAATCACCGCGTATTCGTCAGCCGAAGATAAAGTCGTCCCACACTTCAAACAGAAGTTAGCATCCACAGCGTTGGGATTTCCACATCTGGAACAAATACGGTAATAAGTTTGCTTCATTTCGATAACACGTCTTCCCTTAATCGTCAAAGTCGACTTCTTTGAATTTCCCCTTAGATGCGTCATATTCGGCTAAAATGTCGTGAATATCATCGTAACGATAAGTACTGTCGTGATCACCAGACTCGGCGTCGTACAGTCTAATTTCCGTAATGTGGGCCTGCGGTGTCGATTCTTTATAGGTGTAATCGTCCGTATCCAGGTCCCCATTTTCACGCAATTCATCTAAGGCCGTCTGTGCTTCGATCGATAGATCATCGTAACTATCACCAGAATCCAACGCATCGTCACTAGTCGTGTTATCTTCGACTTTACCGCCAGTCGCATCAGTAACCGTTGTCTCATCCTCATTCTGATTGACCTCGTCGTGACCTCTCTTCGTCGCTTGGACAATCAAGTCAATATGTTTATTGACCGAATTTCCTGCCACTAAATCGACTGTTGTACTTTTGTGAACACCCCCGCCTGATAATTTAAACGTATATTGTCCAGGGAACAACGGGCCTGCTTTATAAGAATAGTGATCATTCTTAGTGGTAACCAGTGCTTTCCCGTCAGCCAGCAATGTGGCATTCGCCACGTTACTCGTTAACACCGGATGCATGGTCGTAACCCGTAGCTTATACACTGGAAAAATCAAGAAGTTATGACCGGCCGTTTCCAACTTAAACGTATGGTCCCGCGTCTCGCCAAATTTTTGCAGGTCGGCTTTCAAGGTCTTCACGTACTTGGGGTGCTTCCGTGCATAATTAAAGAAGGGTTGTACCGTGTCTCCGTCAATTTTCAAATTCGGATTATCACTAACCAGTTTTTTGGCGAAGTCGTTGCTCTGGTTGTCTGTAATGTCGTCCGTAATCGTCGCAATCTGCCCTTCCTTACCAGCCTGCTTATTATAGAAAGATACAGCAAGTACGGTGACCGCAATCACCGCGACGGTAAGCATGCACCAGATTCCGCGACTGAGCCATTTCACTTTCTTTTTCCCCGGCTCAGCAGACTTACCATGCTTGCTATGTCGTCCTCCCCGATGCTTCTTGATGAGAGGTGTTACCGAGGCCGTTCGCAAGTTGAAACCACAATTCTCACAAAAAACACTATCGGACGCCACCGGTTGGTGACAGTTCGGACAAGTCTTCAATAGAATTCACTCCTCAGCGTGGGGCATCAGGGGGTAAAAAACGGCCGTAGATCGCGGACAATACCTTCTGTGTCGCCACAGCCGATAGGACAAATTGACGTTAGATTAGGTTTGCTATAAAAAGGCAGATATTCAACTATTTACCACCCAACACCCGACTATTTTATTAAGTTTTTGCTACGTTTATTATTATACGCTAATACCTGTTTAGTGAAAGGACTGTTTAATAAACCGGCCTTTTAGTCCCTTATTAACTCATTCTCACCAAAATGCGCCACAACTAAAAAAGCCTCGCAGACTTGAACCTGCGAGGGGGTGTTTATTACTGACGTTGTCGCCATTCATCAGCTAGGATCCCATACTGATAAAGATCCAACCACTGGCCATCTTGAAAAACGGCCTCACGATTGACGCCTTCGCGGATGAATCCTACCGCAGTATAGGCGTGAATGGCAGGGAAATTATTAGCGTTGACGTTTAGGGTCACTTTATGAAGACCCAACTCGTTGAAAGCAAACGACAGAATGGTGTCGAGTGTATCGGTCCCAAAACCTTGACCGCGATCGCTCGCCACTGGCAGGGCAATGCCCAGATCGGCTCGCCGATTCTTGAACTGGACATCATCGAGAATGACCCATCCCAACAACCCATCATCGGCATTTGCTCGTACCATGAAGAAAAACTTATCATCGCGATCGGGTTCGGCCGCCAGTTCCGCATATTCCGAGGCTGTCCATGGATGAAAGGCATCTGCGGATAGATTTCGTAGTAAACCTGGCTCCCATTGCGTGTCTTGAAGCCATTCTGCATCCCCATCTCGCATTTCCGTTAAATGAACCAATTGTCCCTGAACCACATCTTTCATCCGACAGACCTCCCATTTCTTTGCTCTAACTCTACCATAGACTATCATGGCGAACCATATTAATTGGCGGATCACTTGAAAACCATTATACTAATCGCATCGTAATAAATAAGGGAGGAAACTATCTATGAAAATCACAATTATCGGTGCCACTGGAATGGCCGGCAGCGCCTTGGTCAATGAAGCTTTACACCGCGGGCATCAAGTCACCGCGTTAGCCCGTTCCGAGGAAAAATTAGCTAAATTACCGACTGACAATCCGGCCTTAACCACCCACGTTCAGGATGCCTTTACGTTAAGCACCGCTGATCTTCAGGCTACAGATATCGTGATTGACGCCTTTGCCACCGCACCTAGTCTTGCCTTCCAACACGTCGATCTAGCCGCTCACCTAGTGGCCCAGCTTCGTGAAACAGCTACGCCTCGCTTAATCTTCATTCTAGGCGCTGGTAGCCTCCAGACGGGGGATGACCACCATCTGTTCGTTGATGATATCGCCAAAGATCCAAACGCCGCTAGCTTCATTAGCGTTCCTCAAAATCAATTGAAAGAACTCAATTTCTTACGCGATGTCGACAATGTTAACTGGGTTGGTGTTTCTCCCGCAGCTAACTTCCACCCTGGGGATACCGTTCCCGCCTTGCTGGGCACGGATAATTTACTCTTCAACGCTAAAAATGAATCTGGCACTTCAGCAGGAACGATGGCTGTGGCGATCCTCGATGAGATCGAGCAACCACAACATCATCAGGTGCGCTTCACCGTTGCCGATAAATAATCAAACAATTCTGGAGTTTCGGGCTTTTGTCCGGAACTCTTTTTTGGTATGCTTACCGGGTGCTAAAATCCGAAACTTAACTTTAAGAAAGTTGCGATGCCATCTTGAAAACACAATTAAACCGGCGAGAGTTGCTCTTCATCGGCATGATGCTCTTTGGCCTTTTCTTCGGCGCCGGCAACCTGATCTTTCCCATTTTCTTAGGACAACAGGCTGGTTCCAATGTTGGTTGGGCCGCTGTGGGCTTGTTACTCGCTGGAATTGGAATTCCGCTTCTAGGCGTCACCGGGATTGGGATCACTCACAGTGAGGGGGTCTTTGACCTCGCAACCAAGGTCAATCGCCCCTTCGCCTACCTCTTTACAATTCTGCTCTACCTGACCGTGGGCCCATTCTTTGCCCTTCCTCGTCTAGCAACAACGTCCTTTCAAATCGGCCTTGTCCCCTTTATCACCCCGCATCACCAGTCGCTCGCCCTAGGACTCTTCTCAGTTGCCTTCTTTGGCCTCGCCTGGTGGTTAGCCCGCCGCCCCGGGAAACTCATGACTTACGTGGGAAAATGGCTCACACCACTATTTCTCATCCTCTTAGGAGCACTAATGTTAGCGGCCTTTCTGAAACCCATGGGTGGCTTATCCAGTGTTCCAGTCCGTGGGCATTACATTCACGCTCCCATCCTGAGTGGCTTTATGGAAGGCTATAACACCATGGATGCCCTGGCCTCACTGGCCTTTGGTATTGTGGTTATCGATAGTATTCGCGACCTGGGCGTGACCGAACCCGGGCAGATTGCCAAAGACGTGATTAAAGCCGGAACCATCAGCATTGTCCTGATGGGCATCATCTACACACTACTGGCACTCATGGGAACCATGAGTCTGGGACACTTCTCACTCGCAGCCAACGGAGGCATCACCCTGGCGCAGATTGCCAATTACTATTTTGGGACCTGGGGAACTATCCTTTTGGCATTAATTGTGATTATCGCCTGTCTAAAGACCGCTATTGGGCTCATTTCAGCCTTCGGGGATGCGGGTCACGCTTTATTTCCCCGCATCCCTTATGCGCTTTTGATCGGTATTGCCAGTGTGTTGCCCTGTCTATTTGCCAACGTCGGTCTGACTAAACTGATTGCGGCTTCCACGCCGGTACTGCTCTTTCTGTATCCCCTGGCCATTGTGCTCATCCTATTAGCCGTCCTATCCCCTTTGATTGGGACCTCACGTTGGCTCTTCGGGACCGCAATGCTCTTCACCCTCATTCCAGCCACTTTTGCTGGCCTCACGGCATTGCCAACAACCATTCAAAATACGATCTGGTGTCGTCCGTTACTAACGCTTAACGCGTCCCTCCCCTTAGCCAATCAAGGATTCGGCTGGATGGTTCCCGCATTAGCTGGCGTTTTGATCGGCTGGATTGCTAGTCGTTTGATCTCAAATTAATTGCGCGTCACCCTAGGTGGTCCTCAGCAATCTCCTGATTGTTGAGGGCCACTTTTTCGTTCGAAAAGTTGTCTTGCAATTTGAGTGGTTTAGACTCCCCTTGGCGCAAAATTTCTGGTATTATAGATTCAAGATGTAATCAAATTCTCATATTCTCATTTAATTCAAACGAGGTGAAAATGATGACTACTACCCGTTACCCTTTAAATGTTGCCAAGATTTTCGTGCCAATTATCACTGTTGTGCTCTTGTTACTGATGCTGTCTATCAGCGATCCCGTAATTGTTGCGTTCCTATGTTTTAGCTCGTTGATTACAACGATGCTTCATTTCAACGTTTTCGAGGATACCAGCGACACCCATCCGTTAAACCGGATCGACCTGGTTCTTCAAGTTGTCTTTCTACTCGCATCATTCTTCCGTGCCTTCATCTTGGGGGCAACTGATTATCACTAAATGAATTAAGCCCGGTTGTCCAAGCTGACAACCGGGCTTTTTAAGATCAATTACAATCTCTTATGGTTTCGTCTGATCATCACGGAAGGCCAGCACCAAGGTCGCAACAGCCAGACTTAACGAAATGCCGCCCATAGCCAGATCCCGATTAGGGCGTAGGAACAGGATCATCCCAGCCACGAAGAATAGGCCAGCATTTAACAAATAGCTCTGCTTGCGGTTCATTCCCACACCTCCCCAGAGTGGGCTCGTCGATAACCTCACATTTGTGGTAAACTTTATAAAAAATCACGAAGAGGTCCTCTATCCATGAAAAAATATGTCATTCTCGATCTTGATGATACTCTCCTCGACTTCACCCGCGGCGAAATCGAAGGCGTCACAAGCCTGCTAGCTGAACACGACGTCACCGATATTGCCCATGGCCTACAGGTCTACCAAACGATCAACACCGCAGTCTGGCAACAAATAGAACAGGGCGCACCCCGCGAACCCTTGTTGAATACACGCTTTACCAAGGCCTTCGGTGCCCTGGGAATTTCGGTCGACGGTGCGGCGCTCGAACGACGTTACCATGCCATGTTGGATCACAATTTCTATGTACTCCCCGGAGCCCAGGACTTCCTGAACACCCTTCAAAAGGGACGGCTCACTCTAATCGTCGGGACCAACGGGACCAAGACCATCCAGCTCAACCGACTAGAAGGTTCCGGCATCGCCGGCTACTTCGATCGTCTCTTCATCTCCCAAGACCTCGGGGTCGATAAACCCGATCCAGCCTTCTTCAACGCCATCTTTGATGCCTATCCAGATATGACGGCAACGAATACCATCATGGTCGGTGATCATCTCGCCTCAGATATTCAGGGAGCACTGAATAGCCACCTCGACAGTATCTGGTACAATCCGCACCACGATCCCAATTCCGAGGATATTCAGCCAACCTATGAGGTCGATTCCTATGTAGCCGCTGAGCGCCTCTTACTCAACGATTAGCCCAACCCCACCTCACCTAAATAGGTCTCAGGGCCTTGGGCCTTGGCCGCTTGTAAAACGTCCCAATCCTGTTTGGTAATGAAGACGATCGAGTCTGTCTCATGACCATCCATGGGTGTCACAACCACCGTTTCTTGGCCATCGCGAACCTCGGCTAGTATCTCCATCAAAGCCTGTTGTGCCGCCGTTGGTGAGTAACGCTTCATGTGTATACCTCCTCTAATTATCTTGCTAACCGTGCCAAAATCCCGGCTAAAACGGCCGCCAACAGCACTTGACTCAGTAATAGATACTGGGTCTGACGGCGCCACCATATTTGCTGATCTTCTGAAACCCGACGACGTCGTTGAATCCGTAAAGCCACCATCCCTGAGGACAGATCGACCAACAGTAACAGCCAACCCACACGCTGATTTGTCCAATCCGGTTGAATGACCGCAATCGCAGCGTAAGCCAATCCTAAATAGAGAAAACTATGACACATGATCTGATGACGACTCAACCGCCAGCCATTGGCCGCTTGGATCCGCTTTAACAGTTGCCGATGCCACCACAAACTCACTAAAGCCAACCCAAGACCCAGACCTAACAGAATCGTTTGCACGTTCAAGACTCCCTTATCCCGAGGTCGCCAATTGAGCGACCACACTCGGCGTTCCGCTTGTCTTATCTCTTTTTCAAGACTAACAAGACCACGTGTTGTTGCTGCAAAGAACGTGTAAAGATTATGTGTTTTAATTATTAACTATCGAATAACGATATGGCTATTGCCCTATCGCTATGCCTTGCTGTCATCTTTAATTATTTATCTTTTGAAAATTAATTATTAATAATTAAAAAAAGAGGTGTCCTTCCGGTTATCATAACCGTAAGGACACCTCTTTACTTTTGAACTACTTTACTTTCGCAATCTTACCCTGTTCAACGTAAACACTCAGAATAGCAATATCGGCGGGATTAACCCCACTGATTCGGCTAGCCTGTGCCAACGTCTCGGGTTGAATCTTCTTGAGCTTCTGATGCGCTTCGGTCGCCAAACCATCAATCGCATCGTAATCGATGTTTTCTGGAATCGCCTTAGCTTCCATCCGCTTCAACTTCGCCACGTTAGCTTCAGCCTTCTTGATATAGCCGGCATATTTCAGCGAAATCTCAATTTCTTCGACAATATGACGATCCAGAGGTTGTTCTGGTGCCGGAATGAACTCGAGCAAGGTCTGGTAATCCACGTATGGCCGACGCAAGAACGCCGCGGCCAACACGCCATCTTGAAGTGGTTTGTCACCGTGAGACTCAACAAAGGCATTGATGGCAGCGCTTGGCTTAATTCGGATACTATTCAAGCGGTCCAGTTCAACCTGAATAGCGGCCTTCTTAGCCAAGAATTCTTCATAACGGTCATCGCTGATCAGGCCCAACTCGTGGCCCTTGGCCGTCAGCCGCAGGTCCGCGTTATCATGCCGCAAAATCAACCTGTATTCGGCCCGACTAGTCAACAAACGGTAAGGTTCCTTGGTTCCCTTGGTGACCAAATCATCCACCATAACCCCAATGTAAGCATCCGAACGCTTCAACGTGAAGCCCGGCTTGCCCAGGGCCCGTAACCCGGCATTGATTCCTGCCAGCAGACCTTGACCCGCTGCTTCTTCATATCCGGACGTTCCGTTAGTCTGGCCAGCCGTGAAGAGGTTCTTCAGTGGCTTGGTCTCTAACGTGGGCCGTAATTGATAAGGGGAAACAACATCGTATTCGATGGCATAGCCGGGACGCATCATTTGTGCGTCTTCGAGACCTTGAATGGAGTGTAGAATCTTCTGTTGAACTTCTTCAGGCATCGACGTGGATAACCCTTGGACGTACCATTCGTCGGTCTTACGACCTTCAGGTTCCAAGAAGAGTTGGTGTCGTGACTTGTCGGCGAAACGAACGATCTTGTCTTCGATCGATGGACAGTAACGTGGGCCCACCCCTTCGATGACCCCGGTAAACATCGGCGCACGGTCGAGGTTTTCACGGATGATCTTGTGGGTCGTTTCGTTCGTGTAAGTTAACCAGCAAGAAAGCTGGTTCTTCAAGGCCAAGTAATCACTGTCGGGTGTGGTAAAGCTAAAGTGATTAGGCTCTGCATCCCCTGGCTGTTCCTCGGTCTCATCATAGTGAATGGTATTCCCATCCACTCGTGGTGGCGTCCCGGTCTTAAAGCGCTCGAGGTCAAAGCCATACTTAGGCAGGTTGGCCGTCAGCTTGTTGGCTGGTTGGGAATTGTTAGGACCTGATGAGTACATCAATTCCCCAATAATAATCTTCCCGCGAGCAGCAGTCCCAGCGGCGATTACCACGGCCTTAGCGGCATAGCGCGCCCCAGTATTCGTGATAACACCCTTGCAGGCGCCATCCTCCACGATCAGGTCGTCGACGATTCCTTGACGTAACGTCAGGTTAGGTTCGCGTTCAATCGTATGCTTCATTTCAGCATGGTAGGCATGCTTGTCGGCCTGCGCACGGAGCGCACGGACGGCCGGCCCCTTACCGGTGTTCAACATCCGCATCTGAACGTAGGTTTTGTCGATGTTACGCCCCATTTCGCCACCCAAGGCATCGATCTCACGAACGACGATCCCCTTAGCGGGACCCCCGACCGATGGGTTACATGGCATAAATGCCACCATGTCCAGGTTGATGGTCATGAGGAGTGTTTTGTTGCCCATCCGGGCGGCGGCTAAAGCCGCTTCGCTACCGGCATGACCGGCACCCACAACGATGACGTCGTAGTCCTGGCCGGGATATTCTTTTACTTCAGTCATGGTTTCTTTCCCTCCATGTCGGGTCACGGAACTACCCGCGGCCAAACGGTTTATACGTTATTTTCCTAAACAGAATTGGCTAAATAATTGGTCGAGTAACTCGTCTTGGTAGCTATCCCCGGTAATTTCACCCAGCAGATCCCAAGCTCGCGTCATGTCGATTTGCACCAGGTCCACAGGCATCCCCGCGGCAATCCCACTCTGAACGTCATCCAAGGCGTCACTGGTCTGGTGTAACAACCCAATGTGGCGTGCATTAGTGACCATCACCGAGTGTGAATTCGACTCGATACCTTCATCAAAGAAGAGATGAGCAATCGTCGTTTCCAGCTTATCTAAGCCGGCTCGCTGCAGAATGGACGTCTCAATAATGGGACTCCCATTAGCTGCTTGTTTGACCGCGTTCAGGTCGAGTTTCTGAGGTAAATCCGTCTTATTTAAAATTAGAATCCGTTGCGTGTCGGCCGTAGCCTTCAGCAGCGATTCATCCTCGGCGGTCAACGGTTCACTCGCATTGAGCACCAACATCACCAGATCGGCAGTGTTGATCGCTTTGCGTGACCGTTCCACCCCAATCTTTTCAACCTTATCAGTCGTATCGCGAATTCCCGCGGTATCGATCAGCTTCAACGGCACGCCCTTAACATTAACGTATTCTTCGATGACATCTCGTGTTGTTCCGGCAACATCGGTTACGATAGCCTTGTCCTCGTGTAGCAGGTGATTCAAAAGGCTACTCTTCCCAACGTTTGGTCGACCCACAATTGCGGTGGCCAAGCCTTCTCGAAGCACCTTACCCTGTTTAGCGGTGGCCAAAAGTGTCTGGACCTGTTGCTGAACTTCTTTGGACTTCTCCAGTAACATCTTGGTCGTCACGGCCTCAACGTCATCATATTCCGGATAGTCGATATTCACTTCCACTTGGGCCAGGGCATCCAAAATATCCTGGCGCAGGTGACGAATCAAGTGGGAAAGATCCCCATCCAGTTGGTTTAAGGCGACCTTCATAGACTTGTCGGTTTTAGCTCTGATCAAATCCATAACGGATTCAGCTTGCGTCAAATCGATCCGGCCATTTAAGAAGGCCCGCTTCGTGTACTCACCGGGTTCGGCCAGCCGCGCACCATAACTCAGGCACAACTGAAGGATCCGGTTAGTCGCCACGATCCCCCCATGACAATTAATTTCAATAATATCTTCCTTGGTGTAGGTCTTCGGGGCCCGCATCACAGTAGCCATGACCTCATCGACCTCTTCACCGTCCTCAGGATCGACGATGTGACCATAATGAATCGTATGGCTAGCGACCTGACGCAGGTTAGCCCCTTTGAAAAGTTTGCCAGCGACATCAAAGACCTCTTCACCGCTCAGCCGAATGATGGCAATCCCACCTTCACCAGGTGGGGTAGAAATTGCTGCAATCGTATCAAATTCTGTGGTTGTGACTGCCATGAGCCATCCTCCTTTTTAAGTCTGTCAGTTGGTTCTTACCCCTGTTTACGCAGTCTAACGCCCCGGGCGTATCATTTTACGCCATAAAAAAAAGCACCCACTCCACGCCACCTAACTGTGCGTGGATAAAGTACTTTCACTACTTTATCGTAAACTTGATAAGAATGATTGTCTTCACTATAAGGGGTAAAGACGCTTTTGTCAAACGAAACTTAGGCCGGTTCGATGACCACAGCACGATGGGGTTCTCTCCCTGCCGAATAGGTTGTAACGTAGTGATTCTTCGCCAAAACCGCGTGGATCTGTTTACGCTCAAAGGCTGGCATCGGGTCCAAATAGATGGGCTTCCCGGTCGCCACAACCTCACGCGCCGTACTCTCGGCCAATCGGTTCAACGTGGCGGCCCGCCGTTCACGATAACCGGCAACATCCAGTTCAACCATGACGTGCGCGGCCCCATGATGGTTCAAGAACAGTTGTGCCAAACTCTGAAGCGCGTTGATGGTCCGACCATGCTTTCCGATCAACAGGCCCTCTTTCTCCGTAGTAAAGGCCAGCTTAACTTGACGCCGTGCCGTTGATTCCACATCCAATGTAGCGTCGATCCCTAGCTGATCGACGATCGCAGCCAGATAGTCCTGAACGGCCTCAATGGCCGCCTCACGACGTTCCCGTCGTTCCTCTGGCGTTGTCTCAGATTGCACCGGGTAGGCGGCCTCAGGGGTATCAGCCACGGCCGCTGACGGCTTGGTCGCGGGCATCATCGGCTGAACGGGTACGACCACTTGTTTCTTAGCCGTAGATGTCACTGATGGGGCAACGGGCTTCAACGCCACATCTACCATCGCATCTCTCTGACCAATTCCCAGCCAACCCTTACGTGGCGTGGTGACCACTCGGGTTGTCACTTGGTCCAACCGACAATTCAGGGCGGTCAATCCTGCCTGAATCGCCGCCTCTTCCGTTTTCCCCGTAAAGATTGTCATGTCGTCCATTCCTCCAATATGCTTTCAGTCATTTTTCAGTATACCATAGAACTTTCCAAGTCAGCTTGTCAGCCGTTACTCGGATAGAAAAAGCCGCCCCACCATTGTGGGACGGCCTAAAATGCATTTATTTAACTTGATTACTTGCGGCGACTTTGCTTAGCGCGACGCACGGCCTTCCTCATAGCCCGTTCGCGAACGGCCTTTTCCTTGGCCTTTTCATCACGTTCGGCTTGAATCTTCCATGGGTTTTGCAACAACAACGTTTGACCGACTTGGAAAATGTAAGAAACGGTCCAATACAATGACAGTGACGAGGCCACGTTTAAGGCGGTAAAGAAGACCACCACGGGCATCCCGATAACCATCATCATATTCATGGAACTCGTCTCTGGTGCCGACTTGGTCGTTAACCACGAACTCAGGAACGTGGCAAAAGCCGCCAAGAATGGCAAGATGAAGTACGGGTCCTTGTGGCCCAATTGTAACCACAAGAAGGTCCCAGATCGCAGCACAGCTGTCCGCCAAATAGCTTGATACAATGCCCAAATGATTGGGAGTTGCACCACAGCTGGTAGACATCCCATTAAGGGATTAATGCCGGCTTCCGAATACAGCTTTTGCTGTTCGGTCTGCAACTGCTGCATAGTGTCACGGTCCCGTGACGAGTATTTCTTCTGTAAAGCTTTTAATTGGGGCTGAATTTCTTGCGTCTTCCGCATGCTTCGCGTTTGGAAAACCATCAGTGGCAGTAAAATGATCCGAATGATAATGGTAAAGATGATAATACCAACACCATAGTTTCCACCGAAGAAATGAGCCAACCAGATGATAGCACGCGAGAAGTTCAAGACGATTAAACCGTCCCAAATCCCGGTACTCTGATTCGTGATTGGCTTATTGCTACAAGCGGAAAGGATCAAAGTCAAGCCCACAATACCAAGCATCAGTAGGGTACGTTTGTACTTTTTCACGTTTATTCCTCACTATAGTTGGAATCCAGCAGTTTTGCCAGCTTCAGGACATGGATCAGGCTGTTCTTCGCATCGGGCATCGAGATGCCATCGGCACGCGGACGTGCGATAACTAGGAAATCCACATCCTGCTTGAGGTGCGGCTTCAGCTCGAGTAAACTCTGCCGAATCCGTCGTTTCACCCAATTCCGGTGAACGGCGTTTCCAATCTTCTTCCCGACCGAAATCCCAACCCGAAAATGCGGTTGATCCGGCTTCTCCATTGAATACACCACAAATTGCCGGTTAGCGACTGAATTTCTGGTTTCAAAGACCTGCTGAAATTCCGCTTCTTTCTTAATGCGGTAAGATTTTCGCATGGTGCATCTCCAAAATTCTCATATATGAACAGGCCGCGAGGGATTGGGGTCCCAGTCTCCTCGCAGATAAAATAAAAAGACCACTGACAGTCAGCGGCCTATGCAGACAATACTTTACGTCCTTTTTGACGACGACGTGCTAATACTTGACGGCCATTGCTAGTGCTCATGCGCTTGCGGAAGCCGTGTACACGTGAACGGTGACGTTTCTTTGGTTGGTAAGTGCGCTTCATCGTGACACCTCCTTGAAATTTTTAAATTTTTTTCATCCGGTTGACCCAGATAAATACTAAATGCATTTCCTGAACATATTAGCATAAATTTCGGCTGAATGAAACCGTTAGTTGAAAATATCCATAAAAAGTTGTCCCCGGATAAATTTGTTTCATGCACTTTGACTGTGGATAACTTGTGAATTCAGAAAAAGTTATGCCGGACTTTCCCACCTGGTTATCCACCAATCCACAGCCTGTTTATTTTCAAAAAAGCACGTCTGTTAATTCTGTGGATAACTTGTGAAACACTTATCGTTGAGCTATTCCTGTTCCACATTAAGCTGTGGATAATCTAAAATCACATTTATTATCCACAAGTTTTACCCTGCCTGTGGATAACTTTATTAACTCCCTGTGAAACAATTATGCACAGCATCCAATACCCTGTGGAAAACTTTTTTTCTTCATGCTACACTGGACTTACGTTTTCGTTTGGGCGACGTCCGTCCAAACCTACGATTACCATAATCTTAAATTTAGGGGGGCTACATCAGTGCCAGATATGTTAACTTTGTGGGCTGATATTACAAAATTACTCAAGCAAAACCTTGATCCAGCCACGTATGCGACCTGGATCGAAGCAGCTAAGCCAATTTCCCTCGTCGGTAACAAACTAACGTTGGAACTTCTTTCACCCCTACACCGTGACTACTGGACTCGGCGCCACCTCGATCAACAAGTCATCGAATACGCCTACCAGGTCACACATGAAGATATTCAACCTATTCTTGTCACGAAGAGTGAACTACAACCTGAGGTCTCCCGTAGTAAAACGGGCACCGGTGTTGTGACAGAGGAGCCTGGGGGCACTGATGCTCCCGACGCAACCCCCACTTTTATGAAGGAAAATGCGTTGAACCCACGCTACACATTCGATACCTTCGTGATCGGGAAGGGAAACCAAATGGCCCATGCGGCGGCCTTGGTTGTTTCTGAAGAACCCGGTGTTATGTACAATCCACTGTTCTTCTATGGAGGCGTTGGGTTGGGTAAGACCCACTTGATGCACGCCATTGGGAATAAGATGTTGGAAGATCATCCCGACACCAAGGTGAAGTACGTGACCAGTGAAGCCTTCACCAATGACTTCATTAACTCGATTCGGACACGAACTCAGGAACAATTTCGTCAGGAGTACCGTGATGTTGACCTCTTAATGGTTGATGATATCCAGTTCTTCGCCAATAAGGATTCGACCCAGGAAGAATTCTTCCATACTTTCAATTCCTTATATGACGACGGCCATCAGATCGTGTTGACTTCCGATCGCTTACCAAATGAGATCCCGAAGCTCCAAGATCGGCTGGTTTCTCGCTTCGCCTGGGGGTTGTCCGTGGACATCACGCCACCGGACCTGGAAACGCGGATCGCCATTCTCCGTAATAAGGTTGATGCCGACCAAATCGATGCTCCGGACGATACGCTCAGCTACATCGCCGGTCAAATCGACTCTAATGTGCGAGAACTAGAAGGCGCTTTGTCTCGCGTTCAGGCCTACCACAACCTAACGCATAAGCCAATCACAACTGATCTGGCAGCCGAGGCGTTGAAGAGTCTCAACCTGGCAAATGCCAACGATGCCATTACCATTCCGGTCATCCAAGACCGTGTGGCCAGTTACTTCCACATTTCAATGAAAGATTTAAAGGGGAAGAAACGTAAGAAGTCCATCGTGACGCCGCGCCAAATTGCCATGTACCTCTCGCGTGAGCTAACGGATGCCTCGTTACCTCGCATTGGGAACGAATTTGGTGGTAAGGACCATACCACGGTCATTCATGCCTACGACAAGATCGGCGACGCCCTAAAAACGGATCCCGAACTTCAAAAGGATATTGATGATCTAAAAGAAGAATTACGGCGCTAGTCATCGGCCGTCTCCAAGGACCTCTGAGTGGGGGTGTTCGAGGCGGTTTTTTGGCCCCAACTGCGGTATTATGGAAATGAACGCCACAGCGTGTGTGGATAAGAAAATAAAAGTCGACGAGTTTTCCACAAGTTATCCACAGGTGGAAAAGCACAGTCACACCATAGTTTCTCAAAGTTATCCACATTACCCACTGCGCTACTACTTCTTCTATCTTTTTTCTTTTAATTAAGTAAATTACGCACCAAGTAAAGGAGTGTCATCACTAATGAAATTTACGATTAACCGGGCAGCCTTCATTAAGGAACTGAACAACGTCTCCCGTGCCATCTCTTCTAAAACCACGATTCCCATTTTGACGGGACTCAAGATCGTCGCCAGTGACGCCGGCTTGCTTTTAACGGGGTCCAATGCCGATATCTCAATTGAAACGTTGATCAGAGCCGATGATCCGGATATTGGGTTAACGATTGACGAACCTGGTGCCATTGTGTTGACGGCACGGTTCTTCAGTGAAATCGTCAAGCGATTGCCAGAACAAACGATGACCCTTACCGTTAAGGATGGTTTCCAAACTGAAATCACCTCTGGATCTGCAGCCTTCAATATTAATGGACAGGATGCGAATAACTATCCGCATTTGCCAGAAATTGACGCCGCCGATTCTGTCGTGCTCTCAGGGGCCGTTTTTAAGGAACTCATTGGTCAAACGGTTATCGCCGTTTCTAATCAAGAAAGTCGACCAATCCTAACTGGGGTACATTTTGTCTTGGCTAATAACCAATTCCTAGCGGTCGCCACGGATAGTCACCGGTTGTCTCAACGGCAGATCGAATTACCAGATCCCACCGAAGCTGCCTTTGATGTCATCATCCCTGGGAAGAGTCTGACCGAATTGTCCCGGATGATTGGTGACGATGACAGTACCGTCAAGATGCAGTTCTCCGAAAACCAGGTTCTCTTCTTATTAGGTGACACCTCGTTCTACTCACGGTTGCTGGAAGGGAATTACCCTGATACATCGCGGTTAATCCCTAAGGAAGCTTCGACGACCGTTGAATTCGAAGCGCCAGAATTATTGGCCGCCGTCGAACGGGCCTCTCTGTTGTCCCATGAATCACGCAACAACGTGGTTAAGTTGACCTTGACTCCCGCCGAGAATCACGTGACAATCTTCAGTAATTCTCCCGATGTCGGAAATGTTGAAGAAGCCTTGGATCCTAAGGAATTGACGGGTGAAGACCTCGAGATTTCCTTTAACCCTGATTACATGAAGGATGCCCTCAGATCATTTGGTCAAACGACGATCAGAGTGGCCTTTACCTCCGCATTGCGGCCGTTTACCTTGGTGCCAACCGAGGATACTAGCAACTTCATTCAATTGATTACGCCGGTACGGACGTTCTAAAGTTAATCACCACAAAGTGTTGTCCCTGGGGGGCAACACTTTTTTATGTCTGATCGTGGATTTCGGCAATGGTCCAGTTATGAAAACGGGGGAAAGTAGGCGTCGATTTGGGGCGTTTAGAAGAGAATGCGCGCGCAAATAAGGGGACTCGGAAAAGAGAATCCGATTTAAGGTCGTCGAAACCACTAAAAAACAAATAATTCGCTAAAAGACCGTTATTTTTGAATCTGAGCAAATTTACCGTCTTTTTACCAAAAACATCAAAAACGTCCCAAATAGCCTCAGAACGCAAAAATAAAGGGGATCACCTGTACTTTTCCCTAAAAAGCGGTATAATAGAAGAGAAGAATATTAAGGGGTGAAATTGTGAAAAAAGACGTTTTCATTGAGACGCCCTACATTACTTTGGGCCAGTTACTCAAAGAAGAATCCGTCATCAGCACTGGTGGCCAAGCCAAGTGGTATTTACGAGAAAACACGGTAAATATCAACGATGAACCGGACAATCGGCGGGGTCGTAAGCTGTATCCTGGCGATACAGTGGCAGTACCTGAGGCAGGATTATTTTTTATACGCTCAAAGCAGGGTGAATAATGTATTTGCAAGAGTTGCAGCTGCAGCATTTTCGGAATTATCCCGAGGCCGATATTCGGCTGGGGCGGGGGATTAACGTCCTCCTCGGCGAAAATGCCCAGGGCAAGACCAATCTATTAGAGGCCATCTACGTGCTTGCGTTAACCCGCAGTCACCGGACAGCCAACGATCATGACTTGGTCAACTGGCAGGCCAAAACGGCCAAGGTCAGTGGTCGGGTTGTGAAGTCGGCGGGAACGGTGCCACTGGAGTTGACGTTCTCACGCCAGGGCAAACGTGCTAAAGTCAATCACCTTGAGCAGGCTCGGCTATCGCAATATGTGGGCCAGCTCAATGTGATTTTGTTTGCCCCGGAAGATCTCGCGATTGTCAAAGGCGCCCCGAGTATTCGGCGGCGGTTTATGGACATGGAGTTTGGCCAGATGAATCCGCGCTATTTGTATAATTTAAGCCAATATCGGACGCTGTTGAAGCAGCGAAATCGCTATCTGAAGGACCTGCAACACAAACAGAAGCGGGATCTGCTGTTCTTATCGGTGCTTTCCGATCAATTGGCGGCATATGGTGCGGAAATCATCGCCCAGCGGCTGCGGATGTTACATAAGCTGGAGCACTGGGCGCAGGTCATTCACGCCGAGATCTCCCAGCAACGCGAGACGCTGACGTTTCACTATGCCACCCAGGTACCCGATGAGGCATTAACTGATGTTAAGAGCATCCAGGTGGCCTTGAGTGCGTTATATGAGAAACAACGGGACAAGGAGCTTTACCAGGGGACAACGCTGGTGGGGCCCCATCGTGACGACTTGCATTTTCAGGTCAACGATAAGAATGTCCAGACGTTCGGGTCTCAGGGGCAACAACGGACAACGGCACTGAGTGTGAAGTTGGCCGAGATTGACCTTATGAAGGAGGAGACCGGGGAGTATCCGGTTTTGCTCTTAGATGATGTCCTTTCAGAATTGGATGACGCGCGGCAGACCCATCTGCTGACGGCCATTCAGGATAAGGTACAGACGTTTATCACCACCACCAGCCTAAGTGGGATTACCCGCCAGCTGATTAAGGACCCGACCATTTTTCACGTGGCCGATGGGACCGTGGTGGCCGATGGATCGCCCACTAGTGACGATTCGGCAACAAAGGAGGATTAAGCAGTGGCTGAAAAAGAACACGAAACCAAGGCGGAACGGGCAAGAGAATATGATGCCAGCCAAATCCAAGTTCTTGAGGGCTTGGAAGCGGTACGTAAACGCCCCGGAATGTATATTGGATCAACAAGTGCCCAAGGTCTTCATCACCTCGTGTGGGAAATCGTGGACAACGGGATTGACGAAGCCTTGGCTGGCTTTGCCGACGAAATTCACGTCACGGTGAACAAGGACAATAGTGTGACCGTGACCGATAACGGTCGTGGGATTCCTGTCGATATCCAAAAGAAGACGGGCAAGCCGGCTTTAGAAACGGTCTTTACGATCCTGCACGCCGGGGGTAAATTCGGCGGTGGCGGGTACAAGGTTTCCGGTGGTCTTCATGGGGTGGGGGCTTCCGTTGTAAACGCGTTGTCCACCGAATTGGATGCCCAGGTTATCCGTGACGGCAAGCGCTACTCGATCACCTTTGATCGAGGTCACGTGGTGAAGCCAATGACGGTTGTTGAAGAAGGATTGCCCAAGGAAAAACACGGCACCATTGTGCACTTCCTGCCGGATCCAGATATCTTCAGAGAAACGACTACCTTTGACATCAAGACGCTGACCACGCGGATTCGCGAGCTGGCCTTCTTGAACAAGGGTCTCCGGATTACAATCCGTGATGACCGGCCAGAAACACCAACTGAGGATGATTTCCACTATGAAGGTGGGATCCGTCACTATGTTGACTATTTGAATGAAAATAAAACGACGCTTTTTGAACCGCCAATCTACGTTGAAGGCGCCGAAAACGGAATTACGGTGGAAGTTGCCCTGCAGTACACGGATGACTACCATAACAACCTGTTGACGTTTACCAACAACATTCACACCTACGAAGGTGGGACTCATGAAGAAGGATTCAAACGGGCCTTAACGCGGGTTGTAAACGACTATGCGCGGACCAACAAGCTGATGAAGGACAATGAACCGAACTTAACCGGGGATGACGTCCGTGAAGGCTTGACAGCCGTGGTTTCTGTGAAGCATCCGGACCCACAATTTGAAGGTCAAACGAAGACCAAATTGGGGAACTCCGATGCCCGGACGGCCGTGGATCACACGTTTGCCGACCACTTTATGCGGTTCTTAATGGAACATCCTGATATCGCCCGTAAAGTGGTGGATAAGGGGACATTAGCCTCCAAGGCGCGGGTTGCCGCTAAGCGGGCCCGTGAAGTGACCCGGAAGAAGAGTGGGCTGGAAATCAGCAACCTTCCTGGGAAACTGGCCGATAACACGTCCAAGGATCCTTCGATTTCCGAATTGTTTATTGTCGAAGGGGATTCCGCCGGTGGGTCTGCTAAGCAGGGCCGTTCGCGGTTGACACAGGCAATCTTACCCATTCGAGGGAAGATTCTGAACGTGGAAAAGGCCTCGATGGACCGGATTCTGGCGAACGAAGAAATTCGTTCTCTGTTTACAGCCATGGGGACTGGATTTGGTGACGACTTTGACGTTGCTAAGGCCAATTATCACAAATTAATTATTATGACCGATGCCGATGTCGATGGGGCCCACATTCGGACTTTGTTATTGACACTGGTTTACCGTTACATGCGACCACTATTGGATGCCGGTTACGTTTACATTGCTTGCCCACCGCTCTATCGGGTGCGTCAAGGGAAGATGCAACGTTACTTGGATTCCGATGACGAATTAAAGGAATTATTAGGCCAATTACCACCCGCACCAAAGCCACAGATTCAACGGTACAAAGGGCTGGGTGAAATGGATGCCGAACAACTCTGGGAAACGACCATGAACCCCGAAAACCGGCGGCTCTTGCGGGTCGATGCCCAAGATGCCATCAATGCTGACCAAGTGTTTAGCATGTTGATGGGTGACAAGGTGGCACCTCGACGTGAATTTATCGAGGATAACGCGACCTTCGCCGAGTTGGATGTTTAGTGAAGAACGGAGGGTAAAGATTTGGCTGATCAAGACTATATAGGTCGGGTTACCGACGTTGACCTTTCACAAACCATGCGAACATCCTTCTTGGATTACGCAATGAGTGTGATTGTCCAACGGGCCTTACCTGACGTGCGGGACGGGTTAAAGCCCGTTCACCGTCGGATTCTGTACGATATGCATGAATTGGGCATTACGCCCGACAAGCCATTCCGGAAATCTGCCCGGATGGTTGGGGACGTCTTGGGGAAGTACCATCCCCATGGTGACTCCGCCGTGTACGAATCCATGGTACGAATGGCGCAGGACTTCTCATACCGCTACATGTTAGTAGATGGTCATGGGAACTTTGGGTCTGTCGATGGTGACGGAGCCGCCGCCATGCGGTATACCGAAGCGCGATTGAGTAAGATCGCGATGGAAATGCTGCGCGACATTAATAAAGATACGATTGATTTTCAAGATAATTACGATGGTTCCGAAAGAGAGCCCGTGGTGCTCCCATCACGTTTCCCTAACCTATTGGTTAACGGGGCGTCTGGGATTGCCGTGGGGATGGCCACGAACATTCCGCCGCATAACCTGACGGAAGTGATCAGTGCCCTGCACATCTTGATGAAGAACCCTGATGCCAGCTTGGCTGAGTTGATGGAGGCCTTACCAGGTCCCGACTTCCCAACCGGTGGGATCGTGATGGGGAAGGCTGCCATTCGCCGGGCTTATGAGACCGGGAAGGGCACCATTACCCTGCGTGCCAAGGTGGACATCGAAGAAGAAAAGAACGGTAAGCAACGGATTGTGGCCACGGAAATTCCATACATGGTCAACAAGGCTAAGCTGATCGAACGCATCGCCGAATTGGCCCGCGATAAGCGGATTGAAGGAATCACCGACGTTAACGATGAGACCGACCGAACCGGGATGCGGATCGTCATTGATGTTCGGCGTGACGCCAGTGCCGAGGTTATTTTAAATAATCTCTATAAGATGACGTTGATGCAGACCTCATTTGGGATCAACATGCTGGCCATCGTGAAGGGTGCCCCTAAGGTCCTAGGCTTAAAGGCCATTCTACAGTACTACCTGGACTTCCAGCTCGAAGTTATTCAACGGCGGACAGCCTTTGAATTGCGGAAGGCCGAAGCCAGAGCCCACATCCTGGAAGGGTTGCGGATCGCTCTGGACCACATCGATGCTATCATTACCATTATTCGGCAGTCTCAGACCGCCGAAGTGGCGAAGAATGAGTTGATGACCCGTTACAGTCTTTCCAACAAGCAATCGCAAGCCATTTTGGACATGCGGTTGGTTCGGTTGACCGGACTGGAACGTGAAAAGGTCGAAAAGGAATACAATGACGTCATGGCCAACATTAAGGACTACAAGGAAATCTTGGCGTCCCGTGAACGCCAACAGAGCATCATTTATGATGAACTGTTGGAGATTCAAAACAAGTTTGGGGACGATCGTCGAACTGAATTAATGGTCGGTGAAGTTCTGAGCTTGGAAGATGAAGACCTGATTGCTGAAGAAGATGTCATCATTTCACTCACACATAATGGGTATATCAAACGTTTACCAACGTCTGAATTCAAGGCTCAAAATCGTGGGGGTAAAGGGGTTCAAGGTATGGGTGTGCACGATGATGATTTCATCGAGCACCTCGTGGCGACCTCGACGCATGACATGCTGTTGTTCTTCACCAATGCCGGGAAAGTTTACCGGATGAAGGGGTATGAGATTCCTGAGTATGGTCGAACGGCCAAGGGAATTCCTGTTATTAACCTGTTGGGGATTAACAACAACGAGCACGTTCAGGCCGTGATTAACGTTTCGAATGCCGGGAAGAATGAAGAACGCGATCTGTTTTTCACTACCGTACAAGGGACGGTTAAGCGCACGCCAGTCGACGAGTTTGCCAATATTCGGAGTAACGGTCTGAAGGCCATTAACCTGAAGGAAAATGACGAATTAATCGACGTGTCGATCATTGATGACACGGCCAACATGATTATCGGGACCCATTTGGGCTACGCCGTTAGTTTTGCGGCCAAGGACGTCCGGTCGATGGGCCGTTCGGCTACCGGGGTTCGGGGAATTCGTCTCCGAGACCAGGATTATGTCATCGGTGCCAGTGTCTTGAAGCCAGATAGTCGCGTGTTTGTCATTTCCGAAAAGGGTTATGGGAAGCAAACGGCCGCCGAAGAATACCCAATTAAGGGTCGAGGCGGTAAGGGAATCAAGACCGTTAACGTCACCGCCAAGAACGGACCGTTAGCGGGATTGACCACCGTTGATGGTGATGAGGATATCATGCTGATCACTGACAAAGGGGTTATGATTCGCTTTAGCGCCGCGGATGTCTCCGAGACCGGTCGAGCAACCTTAGGGGTTCACCTGATTCGCTTAGGCGATGATGCCGAAGTTGCGACGATGGCCAAGGTGGCTAAGGAAGATGATGAAGCTGAGGATGCCTCTGCCGGAGATTCCGACAAGCCAGCCGATGAATCAACGACACCAGATTCCACAGAACCAACGACGCATTCTAAAGATTAACGAAGACAAGAGGCTCACTGCCAGATTGACAGTGAGCCTCTTTTTTGACCTTATTTTTTGAGTCGTTCTCGTAGCTGACGCTGTTTCTCAGCATCGATGCCGGCAAAGTTGAATCGAAAGGATCGCTTGTTGGTTCCGTAGATGGGACCGGGTTTGACCAGAATCTTTTGGGCTAGGAGTTGGTTAAAAATATCGGGATCGTCTTGCGTAACCCACAGATAGAAACCGCCCTTAGGTACGGTGAATCGCCAGTCGGGGCGGTATTTTCGGAAGATGGCGGTGACCTGATCGCGGCGCTGGGATAGCTGATCGGTCAATTTGGCAATCTCAGGCTCGAATGAGGGATTGTTGAGGGCCAAATTGGCCATAACCTGGGCCAACATGCTTGGTATGATGTCGAGTTTCTTTTGGACCTGCAGGAGGCGTTGACCGATGGCTTGTGGCGCCACGATCCAGCCGATCCGAGTACTTGAACCTAGAAGTTTAGAGAGTGAGCTCAGATAGATGACGTTTTCGGGAGCCAGAGACTTAAAAGTTGGGACCTCGTCTTGCTTGGCGACGAGCCAGCCAAAGACGTCGTCCTCGACAATGGGGATTTGGTAGCTCTGGCATAGTTTTAAGATGCGCTGTCGTTGTTCCAAGGTCAGAATGCTACCAGTCGGGTTCTGAAAGGTCGGATTAAGAATCAGCAACTTGATCCGGTGCTTTAAGATGGCGTCTTCGAGGGCCTGGAGATCCAGGCAATTTGAGGTTAAGGGGACGGGATAGGTATGAATTCCCGTGGCCTGAAAGATAGCACTCGAGTTGAAGTAGGATGGGCGGGCGAAGGCCACGGCATCCCCGACCTGCAGGAGACTTCTGAGCACCAATAGGAGTGATTGTTGGGCTCCACCAGCGATGATCAGGGTCTGATTGGCCAGGTGAAATTGTTTCTTATCGGTGTGAATTTGGCCAATGGTATGGATTAGTGGCTGATAACCCGCGTCCTGTTCCTGCTTTTGGGCTAGGAGAAAGCCATGCCAGTCCAATTGTAGCGCCCCCAGTTCGGGGATGAGACCTATGGGCAGTTCATTGGCAGCCCCGTCGATCAGGGTCCCGTGGTCCAACGCTCTGGCCTGCAAGAGGCGTTGTTGGTAAGCCTGATCACCGCGAGATTCCGTGTTCTCCAAGAAGAAATTCCAATTCACCTTGTCGGCCTGACTGGCAATTTGGGGGAGTGTGGAAACATAGGTCCCACTCCCGGTCTTTTTGATAAGGAGACCATTGGCCGTTAACTCCAGAAAAGCTCGGGTGACCGTGGACCGGTCGACCTTTAAGAGTTGAGCCAGCTCTCGTTCGGCTGGGAGCCGTTGTCCTGGCAGGAGCTTATCGTCTTCAATGAGGCGCTTGATGAGCTGCGTAATGGCGCGGTACTTGGGTTTAATGGGCGGTAGATCCGCATACCAGTTAATCATGGCAAATCCCTCCAGTTAGTTTCCTTCAGTATAATAATTGGCTGGATTAAAAACAAGCCAATTGGCTGTTGCGATCCCATCGTGAAGGGGCAATACTAGAGAGTGTTGGAGGGAGCGCTCATGGAAAATGTTTTAACCATTGCTGGTTCGGATAGCTTGGCAGGCGGCGGTATCGAAGCCGATCTCAAGACATTCGAAGAGCTAAATGTGTTTGGGCTTAGCGCGCTGACGAGCGTGGCCAGCATCACCCCCGCGGGAGTGAATCTAAGCCAAATTCCACCGACCGTCATTGGGCAGCAGTTGACGTCCATTTTGAGTCAACTGCCAGTCCGCTTTGCCAAAACGGGACTCTTGGGTAGTCAGGCGGCATTAATGATGGTCTGCGACAAGTTACAAGCCACTAAGATCAAGTTGGTGGTCGATCCCGTCCTGGTCTTCAAGGAGGGCGAGACACAGCTACAGACGACTTACATAGACGCAATGACCCATAACTTATTGCCTCTTGGTTACGTGACAACGCCAAACTTGGATGAAGCGCGCCAGCTGAGTGGCCTCGCTACTATCACGACTAAAGATCAGATGCGTGAAGCCGCGTTGTGGATTCAGGCCTTTGGTTGTCCTAATGTCGTGATTAAGGGCGGTAGCCGCCTCGCTGGTGACGTGGCTCTGGATTATCTTCGCGCCGGGGATAAGGATTACTGGTTCACGGGACCGAAGATTGACCGCCAGACTACGGACGGTGCCGGTTGTACCTTCTCGGCGGCCATTACCGCTGAGTTGGCAAACGGGCAGTCATTACCCGCTGCGGTCGCCGCGGCCAAGACATTCGTTCGGTTAGGCATTACCCACGGCGTAGCGATCAGTGAAACGCTCGGGAGCGTGTGGCAAGGGGCAAGCCGACAGGAGGAAACAAAATGAAAAAGGCAAAGGATCCAATTAAACAGATGACGTTAACTGCGGTGCTGACGGCGATGACGGTAGCCATGTCGCTACTGGTTATCATCCCCGTTCCAGCAACGAAGGGATTTGTGACGCTTTGTGAAGTGGGTATTTATGCGACGGCAATTCTCTTTGGGAATCCTATGGGGGCTGTCGTTGGGGGGACAAGTGGTTTTCTGATTGACCTGTTGTCCGGTCATCCTGAATGGTGCCTGTTCTCACTCGTCATTCACGGGGCACAAGGGGCCGCTGTTGGCTTCCTCACCCCTAAACACAAAACGCTCAAAACAACTATTTTTCCTTTATTAGTTGGAAGCGTTATTATGATAGTTGGGTACTACTTTGCGACCGCCTTACTTTTTGGTTGGGCAGCCGGATTGGCCTCGATCTTTGGTAACATCGTTCAAGTCGGGTTTGGGATGGTCGTAACACTTTCCATCGTGGAAAGTCTTGTGAAATTCAAGCCTAATTTAGTTTAAGGAGTGACATTTGATGGCAGTAGATACAAGTAAAATTGAAGCTGACCTGAACGTCATTGTTTCTGACGTTTTGGATGCAGCTCACTTACGTAAAGGTGATTTGTTTGTTCTGGGATGCTCAACCAGTGAAGTTGTTGGTGGGCACATTGGTAAGGACTCCAATCCCGCAGTAGGAATGGCGATTATCAAGACCTTAGTCGACAAGTTACGCCCACTGGGCATTCACTTGGCGGTACAAGGGTGTGAACACATCAACCGGAGCTTGGTGGTCGAACGCGAAGTTGCGGAAAAGAATCACTTTGAGATTGTCACGGTTGTGCCAGCTTTACATGCTGGTGGGGCTGCCTCAATCGCTGCCTTCAAGCAGTTTAAGGATCCCGTTGAAGTTGAACATGTTGTGGCCCAAGCCGGCCTCGACATTGGAGACACGGCCATTGGCCAACATGTCAAGTTCGTTCAGGTTCCGGTACGGCCTTCATTGAAGGAATTGGGTGGTGCTCACGTGACGGCCTTACGTTCTCGTCCTAAGTACGTTGGTGGCCCTCGGGCAAATTACGATCCAATCAAATAATTAAGTTAGAAGAACGGCGCAAGTCGTTCTTTTTTTGTGAGCTTGGCAGAAAGAACCGTTTAGAGGGCCATAACGGCCGTAGGTTAACGGTTAACGGCGCTTTCGATTAAACCGGGAGGTCGATGGGCTCACGGCGCTGAGAGTGGTCGTGAGCCCAGATTCTGACGTAACGACCTTTCTTTTAAAAAAGTTTTGGGGATTTAAAAATAACGGGCAGTAAAATCCGGAATTAACCCTGTAACGTAACCAACACCCATCGGTCGGCCCCGATTTGCTTAACATTTCTGTTTATGCTATACTACTAGCTTGTGAGTATCTGGCTTACGCTAGTGTCTCTCCTTGCTTCCGCATTGTAGCGGGGGCCTGAAGTCCATAAGGAGGTGTAATGATTCATGGAAACTACTAAATACGAAATTACCTACATCATTCGTCCAGATCTTGACGATGGCGCAAAGACCGCTTTGGTTGAACGCTTTGACAAGGTTATCACGGACAACGGTGCAGAAGTGATCGGTTCAAAAGACTGGTCCAAGCGTCGTTTTGCTTACGAAATCGGTGGCTTTAACGAAGGTATTTACCACATTATCACGGTAAACGCTTCTGATGACGAAGCTTTAAACGAATTCGACCGTTTAGCTAAGATCAATGACGGTATCTTACGTCACATGATCGTTAAGCGCGAAGATTAATTTAACTACAGACTTATAAATTTGAGAGGAGTTATTCAGCAATGATCAACCGAGTAGTACTTACTGGCCGACTGACACGGGATGTTGAGTTACGTTATACCCAAGGCGGTGCTGCTGTTGCCACATTTACTTTGGCCGTTGATCGGCGGTTCACCAACCAGCAAGGTGAGCGGGAAGCTGATTTCGTTAGTTGTGTCATTTGGCGCAAATCCGCGGAAAATTTTGCGAACTATATGCACAAGGGGTCTCTTTGTGGCATTGAAGGCCGCATCCAAACCCGGAACTACGAAAACCAGCAGGGTCAACGAGTTTACGTGACTGAAGTTGTCGTCGAGAACTTTTCGTTCTTGGAACCACGTTCGAGCAATCGTAACGCGAACGCCAACGGTGGAAATGAAAACTACGGTGCACCCGTGAATAATGCTCCTCAGAATCAGAATCAAAATGCCAATCCATTTACGAGTGGGAACCCAACGTCGAGTGCCCCAACTCAAAATCAGAATCCAAGACCGACAACGCCAAATCAGAACGCCGGCAGCAATGCTAGCGACCCATTTGCGAATACCGGGGATTCAATTGACATTTCCGATGATGATTTACCGTTCTAAACACTAAAAAACGAGGAGGGAATTTCTCATGGCAGGACAACGTCGTGGCGGCCGTCGCCGTCGTAAGGTTGACTTTATTGCAGCCAACCACATCGAATACATTGATTACAAAGATACTGACTTATTACGTCGGTTTATCTCCGAACGGGGTAAGATCTTACCTCGCCGGGTTACTGGCACTAGTGCCAAGAACCAACGGAAGTTAACTATCGCTATCAAGCGTTCACGGATCATGGGCTTAATGCCATTTATCGGTGAAGAATAGTTTTTAAAAGCCATCCCTGCGGGGATGGCTTTTTTTAGCTTAAAAATGGGCTAGCGTATTCACTGGAAGATTGCGACAGGAAAGGGTGGGTGGTTATGCAATCGCGTTTGATCCCTAGTCTTTCGTTTACCAGTGCCAAGGAAGCCCCTCGCATATTATCAAGAGGTCTTCGGTGCACAAGATGTCTATCGCTTCAGTCCCAGTGCCGAACAGGCCAGCCAGGGTTACCGGACGACGCTGACTTGGAAGCGATGGCGATTCATGTCGGGTTCAGTGTTCTGGAAACCAGTTTGCAATGCGCTGATGCCTTTCGTGGGACACCAATACCTAGCAACCAGGTTGATCTCATCTTGGATGTCAATGCGGCTGATGCTACTAGCGCGGCAGCTGCCAATGCCTTCTATCAATGCGTGGTGGCTTCCCAAACAGTTATCATGGAGATACCCTTTGAACGGCAGTTTTGGGGTGGCAAAATGGGACATTTCACCGATCGCTATGGGATTTCCTGGATACTTCACGTGATGTCTTGGCGTCAGATTAAGGACCCCACAGCACAATAAATTAGATTGAAAAAGGCGCTGAACACGGGGGATCAGCACCCTTTGTAGACTCACTGTGCGTAGTGTTGAATGAGAGTAACCAGAGTTGCTGTGGCATTGGACAAGCCCACTCGGTCATTGTAGTAGCTGGTAAAACGGTCATCGCTCAGGTAGAGTTCGGCCAGGCCACGATGGGTAGCCGGTGAGTAATTGTTCCACGTGAAACATAACCAAGTTTTGTGGTCATCGAAGACTTGGCGAGCCAAGTCACTGGTCATGTCACCAGACTGGGCCACGGTCTTGAGATTGGTGAGCAGCCGTTGCTCACAGGTTTGCATCGCCTGGTAGTCAATCTCGCTGAGTGCGGCAAATCGACGTTGACTGGCAGCCACCGATGCTGTGCCGTAGCGCTCACGAGCTTCCTGACCAAACTCACGATCATTTGTGGTGAGCTGTTGTTGCTTAAAGGCACTGAATTTTTCTGAATCCGTCATTTGCGGACCTCCATTTCTGGCCGCTAGGGTGCGGTCCAGGGTAGTCAGCAGCGTTGTGAGGTGGTCCCGTTCATCCAGCAAGCGTTGGCGTTGTTGGGCAAGGGCCGCCGTTTGCCGGGCTGACGACTGGTCCAGAAGTTCCTGAATGGCGGTGAGACTGAAGCCAAACAATTGAAAATAACGGATCATTTGTAACCGGTCGACGGCCCTGGCGTCGTATTCGCGGTAACCATTTTGAGGATTGCGTTTCGCTGGTAACAGACCAATCTGATCGTAATACCGTAGGGTGCGTGGACTGACCTTAGCCAGGCGCGCCAGTTCTTGAATGCTGGTCGTCATGGGCTCCCCCTCCTTTCGTGCTTACAACCTACTATAAGGGTTACCGTCGCGTCAAGGTCAAGTCAAAATAGAAAATAGAATAAATCGGATTCATCCCCGCCACGTTAAGGTTTCATCCGGTTAGCCGGGTCTTTGTGATTGTCACCGAATGTGATAAAATAAGGGTATTATTTGTAACTTTTAAGCCCGCTAATTTTCAGAAGCTGTTTTAGTGGGTGAACACAAATTTTTCCAGATGAATCAGATGAGGAGCAAAATGAATAAATTATTTTCGCGATCCAACATCCCCGAATTCTTACAGAATCGGCGCTTGCGCGGTATCGCTATTATGACCGCTGCTCTGGCCATCCTCGGTATTGTCTTATCCTTCCTTTTGAATTGGATCTTTGGGATTGTCATTCTAGTTCTAGTAGGGATTGCCACGCTGGTTGTGTTCAATACCATGGCGGAGATTGGTGACGACACCACGCAATATATTTCCGACCTGGCATTTCGCATTCAGCAAGGAGAGCAAGAGGCCTTACTACGCATGCCACCGGGTGTGATGATTCTGGGGGACAATGACCAAGTGGAATGGGTCAATCCCTACCTGCAGAATTACTTTGGGGACACCGATGTTTTGAGTCGGCCCATTAAAGAGGTCGACCCTGAGCTGGCAAATCTGATTAGCACGGCCGAACCGCAGACGATGACCACGATTAAGTGGCAGGACCAGCGGTTTACGATGTATGTGCAACCGGATTTTCATGCCGTCTACCTGTATGACATCACGCATTATCAGTTGATTCAAGAACAGTACGACAACGAAAAGATCGCTATCGGCCAAATCTTCTTGGACAACTACGATGAGATTACCCAGTCGATGACTGACCAGGATATTTCCAATCTACGAAACTACGTGACCAATGAGCTGTCGGCCTGGGTTCAGCAGTTTGATATGTATCTCAAGCAACTGGATGATGACCATTACTTCATTCTGGCCTACGCTAAGTCGCTGGCCGCGATTGAAGCCGATAAATTCAAGATTCTTGATACGATCCGCGAGACGACGTCTAAGCAAAACTTCCCCTTGACCTTGAGTATGGGGATTGCTTACGGCGATCCGAACCTGAACAAACTGGCCGACCAGGCTCAAAGTAATCTGGACCTGGCACTGGGTCGGGGTGGAGACCAAGTCGTGGTCAAAGCTGCTGACCAGGCTGCCCGCTACTATGGGGGAAAGACCAACCCGATGGAGAAACGAACGCGGGTCCGCGCACGGATGATCTCACAAGCCCTGCAAGAGCTGATGAACGAGTCCGACCAGATCTTTGTTCAGGGACATTCGCAACCTGACATGGACTCCTTGGGAGCTTGTCTAGGGATTCGACGGATTGCCAAGATGAACAACAAGACCTGTTGGATTGTCTTGGATAAGGAAACGGTCCACTCCGATGTTCAGCGGTTGCTGGACAACCTGAAGGCTTATCCGGCCATCGATGCCGCCATCATTTCGCCGGAAGAGGCCTTGGAGAAGGCCACCGACCAGAGTATGTTACTGATGGTGGATCATTCGAAGCCATCGATTTCCATTTCATCAGCGCTCTATGACCGGTTGGAAAACCGTGTGATGATCATTGACCATCACCGGCGAGGCGAAGAGTTCCCTGAAAACCCATTGTTGGTCTACATCGAACCATACGCGAGCTCCACTTGCGAACTGATTACCGAAATGTTTGAATATCAGTCGCAAGAGGGTGAGCCGATTAACAAGCTGGAAGCTACGGCTATGCTGGCGGGGATCTTCGTGGATACCAAGCACTTCTCGTTACGGACCGGGACGCGAACCTTTGACGCCGCCAGTTACCTCCGTTCTGCGGGGGCCGATGCCGTCGAGATGCAGCGTTACATGAAGGAAAATGTTGATAGTTATCTGAAACGCAACCACCTAATTGAGATGGTGGAGTTTGTGAATGAAGACATGGCCCTGATTGCTGGTGAAGAGGATCAGACCTACGATCCCGTCACCGCTGCTCAGGCCGCCGATGACCTCCTGAATATGTCCGGCGTGGATGCCTCGTATGTCATCACACGCAGAGATGATGGCCGTGTCGGAATTTCCGCCCGGTCGTTGGGCGAGATTAACGTCCAGCTCACCATGGAAGCCATGGGCGGAGGGGGTCACCTGTCTAACGCGGCGACCCAGATTAGCGACAAGTCTGTCACTGAGGTTAAACAACAGCTGATTGAATTGCTCAACCACAGTGGCGAACCGGAACCGGCCACCACATAGTTAATTGATTCTGGTGGCGTTTCGGCGTAGGATTAAAGTTAGCATATTAAATGAGGAGTGAGCGACGTGAGAGTTATTTTTACCAAAGATGTCCGGGGTAAGGGTAAGCGCGGAGAGATTAAGAACGTTCCCGATGGCTACGCCCAAAACTTCCTGATTAAGCGGGGATTGGCCAAAGAGGCTAATCAAGCTGCCATGAGTCAACTCAAAGCCGAAAAAAATGCGGAAGACCGACGCGAAGCAGAGAATTTAGCTGAAGCCAAGGAACTTCAAAAGCATTTGGAAGACGACAAGACAGTGGTTGAAATCGTCGCTAAGGCTGGGGAAGATGGCCGGCTATTTGGCTCGATTCCTAGCAAGCAAATTACGCAAGCTCTTCAAAAGCAATTTGGTTTGAAGCTTGACAAGCGTAAGGTGGAACTGCCAGAACCCATTCGGGTTTTGGGTTACACGAACGTTCCCGTGAAGTTACACAGCCAAGTGACCGCAAAAATTCGGGTTCACGTGGCGCAAAAGTAGGACAATAACAATGAGAGGTCGCCGAGTACGGTGGCCTTTTTATTTACCTGTCAGTGACGTGGGAAACTCGGGTTACTTTTCCCCTTGGCTTGTCATACTATGGTAAAATAGAAACCTGATGTTGAACCGTCGTCCAATAAAGAGGTAAATAACCAAGCATGGATAATAACGTATTAACAGACCATACACCACCACAGAACCTCGATGCCGAAAAGGCGGTCCTCGGGGCCATCTTTTTGAGTACCGACGCGTTGGTGGATGCGTTAGAATTTTTAGAGCCGGAAGACTTTTATCGTCGCGAACACCAGCTTATTTTTCAGGCGATGATCGATCTTAACGACCGGGATGAAGCCATTGATGTGGTGACGATCACGGATCGACTGACAGCTAAGAATCAGTTGGATGACGTGGGTGGCATTACCTATATCGCCGAGTTAGCGGGAGCCGTACCGACCGCTGCTAACGCCACGTACTATGCCAAAATTGTCCAGGAGAAGTCCCTGTTACGTAAGCTGATTCAGACGGCAACGAACATCGCCACGCAGGGGTATCAACAAGACGGTGATGTCACCGACCTCCTCGATAATGCCGAACGCGATATCATGAACGTGGCGGAGACGCGGAATCAATCGGGATTCAAGCCAATCCGCGACGTGTTGAACAACTCCTTTGAAGAAATTAACAAACTCTCCGAACAAGGAGACGTGATTACCGGGCTGTCGACGGGTTATGCCGAGTTAGACAAGATGACCACGGGGCTTCACGACGATGAATTGATGATTCTCGCCGCTCGGCCTGCCGTGGGGAAGACCGCCTTTGCTCTGAATATCGCCCAGAACGTGGGGACCAAGACCGACAAGACCGTGGCTATTTTCAGTTTGGAAATGAGTGCGGAGTCTTTGGTTAACCGGATGTTGTGTGCGGAAGGGTCGATTGACGCCAATCACTTGCGGACGGGGCAACTCTCCGAGGATGAATGGCAAAACCTGATCGTTGCCATGGGAAGTCTGGCGAAGGCCAGCATCTATATCGATGATACTGCCGGGAATAAGATTACCGAAATCCGGGCCAAATGTCGTCGGCTCGCTAAGGAAAAGGGCAATCTTGGGCTCATCGTGATTGATTACCTGCAACTGATTGAAGGGACCAACCACGAAAGTCGGCAACAAGAAGTTTCCGATATTTCACGACAATTAAAGAAGCTTGCCAAGGAACTCCACGTCCCAGTCATTGCGTTGTCTCAACTCTCTCGGGGAGTGGAACAGCGGCAAGATAAGCGGCCAGTGTTGTCCGATATTCGTGAGTCCGGGTCAATTGAACAAGATGCCGATATCGTGTCGTTCCTATACCGTGACGATTATTACGAACGTGACGGGGATGAAGATGATAATAATGACAGCGACCCCCGTGACGAGGGTGACCAGGACGTGGGAGAAGTCGAAGTCATTATTGAAAAGAACCGTTCGGGTCCACGAGGAACAGTCAAATTGCTCTTCGTAAAGTCATATAATAAGTTTTCATCGGTGGCTTATGTGCCGGATGGCCACTAAATCAAGTTGAATTGAACTCATTTAGCCCCGTAATCATGAAGATTACGGGGCTAATTAGCAATTAAATAGTGTTTATGCGCAAAATTCATAGTGGCGTGCCAAAAAGTTCACATTTTCATCATATTTTCCGATTAGTATGGTCAGTATAGAAGTTAACCGAGTGGTTGCTTCTACCAAAGATTAACAATCTTTTTTCATGTACTCCTCCTCCCCTGGAATAATGAAAAAATAGTTAACGTCATTCTTATAAATGACGTTACCCCTACTCCGATGATCATCGCTTTCCCCGAGCGGTGGTCTTTTTTTATGATTATTTTGGTTCACGGGGTCGTTCAATCGGTCTGCCGAATAATGTTTCATGTGAAACATTATTCGGCATCGATGAAAATGGTGAAGGACGAGCAGAGACAGGATTTCCGGTCAGCTTGACTGATGTGAGAAAAGTCATGCTCATAGTGAGGGATCACGGTTGCTTCTAATTTGGAAGTTGTGAGGAGAACCCCACTTTTTAGAGCATTAGCCAACTCATAGAAGTTACCAGGGCATAAAAATAAGGTCGATGGATGAATCGGGACGCCCCCCTCATGGGATTGGAGCGGTGTTAACGAAATTTGGTGGGGTGTCTTATTAGTTTAAAGGGGGGACTGGTGGAGGCCCCCCCTCTAGTGCTAGAATAAGGCTTAACATGTTTCTGGAAAGGAGAGGCTGTATAGTATATGCAAAAAGAAATTCGGTTGCGTTGGTTAGTCGTGGGCGCTTTGTTCAGCAGTATTGGCATGAGTTTTATTTGGCCGCTGACGACCATTTACCTGCATAACCGACTGGGCGCATCATTGACAAAGGTTGGGGTGATCCTATTATTTTATTCCCTAGCAAACGTTGTTGGGAGTGTCCTTGGGGGCCGACTGTTCGACCGTCGAAACCCTTATTATTTAACAATTGGTGGGATTTTGCTCTCACTGGTTACGCTGGGGGGACTTATCATTAATCATGGTTGGCCGGCCTTCCCGATTGCACTGCTCTTCTTAGGATTAGCATCGGGTTGGACGTTAACCATGGTGAACTCCCTCGGAACGACGATTCATAGCCGCGATGGACGCTACATCTTCAACATGTTGTATTTCGCACAGAACTTAGGGGTGGTCTTGGGGACAGCCCTGGTGGGGTACGTGTACAGCACCAGTGTCACGCTATTATTTGCAATTGCCTTTGCACTTTTCGTTCTATTTCTCATCGTGGTGGTTCGACACTACAAAGCGCCTGCCGTGACGCAACCCAAGGTGGTCTCAGCCAAAGAAAAGGTTCAGATCAAGATTCCGCGGCCTAACCAGCGAATTATGCTGACATTCTTTTTCTCGTTAATGGTTATTTGGATTATGTATACGCAATGGGAGTCTAACCTGTCCGTTTATATGACGGGAATGGGGATTCCAATGAAGAGTTATAGTCTGTTATGGACCTTAAATGGGGGACTGATTGTGGTCCTACAGGTCTTTATTAATTGGCTTGGGAACTACTTCAGTAACCTGTATCTGCAGGTCTACGCCGGCATCTTCTTCCTGGCAATCTCGTTTGTGACGTTGATCTTTGCCAAGGACTATATGCACTTCACGATTGCCATGATTATTCTGACGATGGGTGAAGCGACGGCATTTCCAGCAATTCCAGCGATCGTTAATAATCTCACCCCCGCTGCGGTTAAAGGGAAGTACCAAGGGATGTCCAATGCCTGGACGTCTGTTGGGAAAGCCATTGGGCCGCTGATGGGTGGGATCATCATTGATCAGACGTCTTATACGTTACTGTTCATTATTGCGGCGGTAACGATTATGGTGATTCTGGGATTGAATATTTTCGTGGTGACGGTCAACCGTCGGCGCGTGAAAACTTTTAAATGAGTTTTCACCTGAATGGTGTATAATACCTGATAGTAGGAGTATTAGACACTAGGGAAATCAGGGGAAGGCTTATGAACAGAAGAATACGGGGAATTAGCGGCCTGCTGATTGGTTTAATTGTGGGGCTCATTATTTTTGGGCACCCATCGGAAAATCGGTCAACCATTACGGATTCTGTCGTTCAGCCCACTTCGGGGCAAACGGTGGTGCAGGTTACCAATAAGACAACGGGTCATGGTCACGTTGAGATTAAGACGCAGACCACGACTAGCCAGGCGGGGAAGACGGTTAGTCGTCAGACAACCACGTCACCGCAGGGACAGCAACAGACTCGGGGAAAGTAACGTCTGTGTATAAAAAAATAATTTAGCGACGACGCTATGCAAATAGGGCCGACGATGAGAAGAGCTAGCCATACTGCCGTATGGGCTAGCTCTTTTTTGGTTGTCATGGTCAAAAATATACATAAAAATGAATGTTTATAAAGCTATTGACAAAGAAAATGAATGATGATAAATTTAATCACAATACTTGAGACCAGGCAAAGAAGAGTAACGTCGAGGGCGGGTCTAGCGAATTCGGGAAGATGGAAGCCGAATCGACCCCTCGACGTGAAGCGCATCGGAGCGTCGTTATCATGAAATGAGTAGTGATGACTGGGTCGTGCCCATTATCGCACGTCGCGTTGGCTGAAGGCCGCGCATTGAGAGATAAAACAAGGTGGTACCGCGAGTCGTTCGCCCTTGTTGGTTGTGATTAACCAGCAGGGACGGGCGACTTTTTTGATCGGGCCGGATAAGTGAGGGACTTTAAAATGAAAAAAATATTGGGATTGAGTTTTGGTTTGTTAGCAGTGGCTGCTTTGGCCGGGTGTGGGACGACGCAGGCAGAGAGCAGTACCAACCGGACGTTAAAGGTCACTATGGTGGGGAACCCGGCGACGGCGAACCCTGCTATTTCCGGAGACAGTAATAGTTCAAGTCTGATTGCACAGACGGAAGAAGGGCTGTATACCTTGGATAAGAACGGCAAGGTAGCTCCGGGTGTGGCAGAAGAGGTGGTTAAGCCAACCCATAACGGGACGGTATATACCTTCAAGATTAAGCAGAATGCTAAGTGGCAGAACGGTGATCCCGTGACGGCCCAAGACTTTGTTACCTCCTTTCAATGGCAGGTGAATCCCCAATCCAAGTCCCAGGTCGCCAACAAGCTGAAGTTCCTGAAGAACTATGAGGCTGTTCAATCTGGTAAAGCCAAACCGACGACACTAGGTGTGAAGGCTCTCAATCAGAAGACCTTGCAGCTGACCCTGTCAAAGCCACAGCCTTGGCTGGGAGACATCCTAGCGACGTCAGAATATCCCATGAAAACGAGCCTTTTTAAGCAATACGGTAGTCAGTACGGGACTTCCGCCGATAAGACCTTGTCCGATGGGGCCTATAAGCTGGTTAATTGGAGTGGAACCACGGACAGTTGGTCCTACGAAAAGAACGATCAGTATTGGAATGCCAAAAACGTCAAGATTAGCCAGGTAGATGTTCAGGTCGTCAAGGATCCCGGGACGTCATCGAGTCTTTTCAAATCGGGCGCGGTTCAGGAAACCACGCTTTCGGGACAGTACATTAAGCAAAATGCGAATGACCCAGAAATGAAGACCACGTTGAATAGCTCGATGCGGTTCTTGGAATTTAACGATAAGAAGAAAATCACTCATAATACGAAGCTACGTCAGGCTTTCTCCCATGTTGTGAACAGACAAGCTCTCACGAAGAACGTGCTTCAAGACGGGTCCTCGGCCGCTAAGAACCTGATTCCTTATGGGGACGGGAATGACCCCAAAACCGGCAAGGACTTCTCAGAAGATGTTGGGAACCTGTTGCAGTACAACCCGTCTAAAGCCACGAGCCTGTGGAAACAGGCTAAGCAGGAACTAGGGATTAAGACAGCCAATCTGGAGCTGCTGACGGCCGATACGGACGAGCAGAAGCACACGGCCCAGTACTTACAACAACAGGCCCAGAAATACATGCCAGGGCTTCATATCACGATTAAATCGATGCCACTGGCCCAACAGATTGCCAAAGGGTCAGCTGGAAACTTTGATATCGACCTAGATGGTTGGAATACAGATTGGCGGGACCCTTCCGACTTTCTCCAAATGGCGGATGGCAAGAGTTCGGTCAACTTCACCAAGTGGGATAACACCCATTACAGCCAGCTGATGGCTGAGATTGATAGCACGGCGACGTACAGCATCCAACAGCGATGGAACTTGATGAAACAGGCCGATACGTACGTCACCCAGCAGGCTGGCTTGGTGCCTTTGTATCAGCAAGCTAAGGCGCACTTGGTTTCTAACAAGGTTGGCGGGTTGAAGTATACGATGATGAGTGATGCGCAGTATAAGTATGCTTACTGGAAGTAGCGTGTTAAGCAAGACTCTGACAATGGTCATAACCATTAAGCATCGGTTTCCCGCAAATTAAGCCCCGTATGGCCCCCGATAACGGGCTACGATGACTAAGTCGTCCAGCGGGGCCAGATTCATGCCGAGCGGTCAATTTGAAGCACCACAAAGCCGCGGGAATTTTCCCGCGGCTTTGTTTGATCAAAATTAAATAAGGAGTAAAAGGTTAAACTCAAAACTAATTTTTGAAAATACCTGAATTTGCCTGAAAACTTTGTTACGATAAGATTAGACTAATCAGGGGAAACTAGAACGGCCTGCGATCATGGGGAGTGATTGGTGTTTTGATCACGCAAGTGGGCAGCTTTAGACAGGTTAGGTCTGAGGAGGAGATGGCGTGAGTTTTAGAAGGATCTTACGGGATCAGATTAAACAATCGCTAGATTTGGTGGAAATCTTCATTTTTTTATTAATCCCTGTGTTCTTTATTAAGGCACTTGTGGATTTTTTGATGCAAGGACAAGTCTTTTGGCTCAATGATGCCTTGGTTTTCCTGAGAAGTGCAAGCGGCTTTGTCTTACTCCTCTTTGCGATCGAAGTGGGAGTTGCGATTCGCCGTTATTGGTCACGCTAAACAAAAAAGCTCACGACAATCGTCGTGAGCTTTTTTGTTTCTGATGCCTATTTACCCGTTAGAACTGAGAAACGTGACTCCGCAAGAAAGCCGGCCACGAGTTGCTCAGCAATACTGGTAGCCGCATGCGTAGTGAGGCTGGGCCGAACGGTTCGGACCAACGTTGCCACATCGGCGTTAGATGTGGGTTGCCGCTTTAAGGAACGTTGAATGAGCGCTGTTTCAATCTTTTTGATTTCGCCAGGCTTGAACTCATAGTCGAGAAAAACCAGGGCACTTGATTGAAGTTCAAGCTTTTCGCAGATGGCATCCAGCACCTCAAGCGTGAGGGCTTCCTTGGAAAAAACTGAGGACATAGGCGATCCTTCTTTCATATGTAAGAGTGGTTGCGAGTCAAGGGTAACAGACACCCAGCAAAAACGCCAGTGATGGCGGCTCCCCCTGGAACTAAAAGATGAGGCGTGGGGGATGCGCCAATGCAAGCCAAGCAAGAATGAATAAACATAAGGTAATCGGATAAATATTCTTTTAGGGCACAAAAAAATCAGCAACCACGAAGCCATTCCTTCGTGAAAGCTGATTAGTAATTATGGGCAGCCAGGGGATCGAACCCTGGACCCACGGATTAAGAGTCCGTTGCTCTGCCAGCTGAGCTAGCTGCCCATGTGATAAGTTGTTGCTGTTGTATGTCTTCCATATCAACGAGAACTATCATATCATGAGGATTGGGGGTGCGCAACCCCTTTTTCAAAAAAAGTTGATTTTTATTCAAAAAATTGGTTATTTAAGAAAGCAAATCCCCGGTATTTCAAGGATTAGACGAACTTGAAAAAATAAAAGTTTTTTTACGAACTTTTGATTAAAAGGGGGATTTGGCCTTGGTGAATGTGCAACTACGCCAAAAAATAAATGAAAAAAGTTGAATAATAGACATAATTAGCTCAATTGTTCATGACTACAATGTATTTCCCAGGAAATGGTAAGTTAAAAGCACCTTAAATCCTTTACGGCCAAGGCCTGAAAGATAGGTCATGATGTGTTATAATTTAGGCAACGTTGCTTTACCGGTCCTGGATCTTTCTCAGGCCGCGCAACGGCTTTTAATTTTTTACCGAGCTTACCCACTAGGGGGGCTCACTTCTAACTTGACTTTAAACGAGAAAAAAATGTAACCCTAACTGTAGTGGCCCCGTTGACGATGGTTTTTTGACATCCAATGGCTGGCCTGCCGATAATCCTGTAATTATCGGATCGGACTGTATTTCCCTTAAGGAGGAAATTTTTAATTATGCCTAAAAAAATTCTAGTTGTCGATGATGAAAAGCCTATCACGGATATTATGAAGTTTAATTTGGAAAAGGAAGGGTACGAAGTCGAAGTTGCTTACGACGGCGAAGCCGCTATCCAGCAAGTTGAAGACGCTGCGCCAGACCTGATTATCCTTGACTTAATGTTGCCCAAGGTTGATGGCTTAGACGTTGCCCGTGAGATTCGGAAAAAGCATGACATGCCTATCATCATGGTAACGGCCAAGGATTCAGAATTAGACAAGGTTCTCGGTCTGGAACTAGGGGCTGATGACTACGTGACAAAGCCCTTCTCTAATCGAGAATTGGTCGCACGGGTCAAGGCCAACTTACGGCGCCAGAATACGGCCGCCCATGCCCAACCAGAAGAACCAGAAAACCAAGATATTGAAATTGGTGATTTAACGATTCATCCCGAAGCCTACTCAGTTTCCAAGCGGGGCGCCAACATTGAGTTGACCCACCGTGAGTTTGAATTACTTCACTACCTGGCCCAACACATTGGTCAAGTGATGACGCGGGAACACTTGCTCCAAACGGTTTGGGGCTACGATTACTTTGGAGACGTGCGGACTGTCGATGTGACTGTGCGTCGTTTACGAGAAAAGATTGAAGATAGTCCAAGTCACCCAACCTGGCTGGTTACGCGGCGTGGTGTGGGTTACTATTTGCGCAACCCTGAAGATCAGGCCTAAGCGAGCGGTTTACCGCTAAATCTCGCATTGGAGGAGTATGTCACTTCGTGAATAGCAAAATTAAATTTTTCCAGTCGATTCACTTTAAAATCGCGCTGGTTTTCGCGCTCCTCCTGTTGTTAACGCTGGAGATCGTGGGGGCCGTGTTCGTCCGACAATTGGAACGTCAGAACTTGAATACCTTTAAGTCACAACAAGTGGTTCAGACTTACATCGTGAATCGCTTGTCTGACGAGCTGTCGACGACGAATACCACGTCCGCAGATAAGAAAATTAAATCGACTCTCTCAGAGATTAACAACACCAACAATGCTCAGATTAGAGTCATTGACAACAAGGGAACCATCCGCGGGACCAACGAAGTCGACAACCAAGGGGTTGTTGGCCAGAAAACCACTGACAATAACATTAAGAATGCTATCTACAATAACCGCGATGTGGTTCGGACAACCTATAATTCTCAGAATAATAGCCGGTACTACACCACCATTACGCGAATAATTCGAACGCAGGGTAATAACAGCGAATTAGTCGGGGTTATTTCGATGCGGTCGAGTTTGGATTCCGTTTATCAGAATATTAATCAAATCACGCTAATTTACGTGTCCGCAGCCTTCGTGGCCATTATTTTGGGGCTGGTGATGGCCATTATTATTTCCCGGGCTATCACGAGACCAATTGATGAGATGAAGAAACAGACCTTACGGATCGCCCGGGGAGACTATTCTGGGCACGTTCGAGTCTATGGGAGTGATGAACTGGGGCAGTTGGCCAGTGCTGTTAATAACCTCTCTGTCCGGGTTGAAGAAGCCCAAGAGTCCACGGAATCTGAACGTCGGCGACTAGACTCCGTCATGGCCCACATGACGGATGGGGTTATCGCCACCGACCGCCGTGGGAATGTCACGATTATTAATGAAACGGCCACGAGCTTCTTGGATACCGACTCTGACGGTGCCGTTGGCAAATCAATTCTGGACTTACTGGATATCCGCGACAACTATACGTTGCGCGAATTGCTAGAGAACCCAGATGATTTAGTTTTGGACTTTTCTACTAAGGAACATGACCTAATTCTACAAGCTTACTTCTCCTTGATTCAGCGAGAATCCGGCTTCATCTCCGGTTTGGTCTGTGTGCTTCACGATGTCACGGAACAGCAGAAGATTGATCAGGATCGTAAGGAATTCGTTTCGAACGTCTCTCATGAGCTGCGGACACCGTTAACCAGTGTGCGGGCCTACATTGAGTCGCTTTCCGAAGGGGCCTGGAAAGATCCTGAGGTGGCGCCACACTTCTTAAAGGTGACGCAGGAAGAAACGGACCGAATGATCCGCATGATTAACGACCTGTTAACCTTGTCACGGATGGATTCCGGGACGCAGAAGGTTGATATGGAAATGGTTAACTTGAACGAGCTTTTCAACTACGTGTTGGATCGCTTCGATATGATGTTGAAACAAGATGATCGACCAGAAAAGACTTACACCATCAAACGGGACTTCACTAAGCGAGATCTGTGGGTTGAAATTGATACCGACCGCTTCACGCAAGTGTTGGATAATTTGATGAATAATGCGATTAAGTACTCGCCAGACGGTGGGGTCATCACTTGCCGGCTGTTAGAGACCCATAACAACGTGATTTTGAGCGTTGCTGACCAAGGTTTGGGGATTCCGCGTGCGGATATTCCACGAATCTTTGATCGGTTCTACCGGGTTGATAAGGCCCGTTCACGGGCACAGGGTGGGACTGGGCTAGGCCTGGCCATCTCCCGTGAAGTTGTCCAGTTATTGGGCGGCCGAATCTGGGTTGATAGTCGCGAGGGCAGAGGGTCAACGTTCTACATTTCCCTGCCTTACAAGCCATACGAGGAGGATGATCTCTGGGATGAAGATAACTAAAGCTCTCCTACCATTGGGATTGACCGTCGCGGTGGCTGTCAGTGTGGTCCTGTCCGCGATGATTTGGACCAATCCGGCGCAGTATGAGCACAGTCGCCAGCGTGGCTCCAATACGCCGGCGACGGACCTGAACACGCGACCACAGAAGGATGTTTACCTCCCCACGCAGGTCATTTATAGCGATGGTACGGGAAAACAAGAACTATTAAACAACCGAAAAGTTAATTTGACGACTGAGATTCGTGAATCCTTGGAAAAATGGAACTTCAGTCGACTGAGTCGGGTTCACGTGGCGTCCAAGGCGGATTACATGACTTACCTGACGCGTAAGAACAGTTTGCTATTGTCGTACGCGAGCCCGATCAATGGTCGCCTCTTCAATACGGTCTTTAACGGTAAACTGACACGGACCACGACGCAATTTTCACGGATCATGGTGCCACTAGGCAATAGCGACCACATCTATCTGCTAGACGACCGGAAACAGAACGTCTATCAGGTCAAGGTGAAGTCGTCACAGGTCACGGCCATCAAGAAGATTCTGAAGGAAAATCTCTTTCGGATTGACGTTAAGATGCAGTGGCTCGGAGATTCCGCCTCGGCCTATGTTACCGACAGTGTTACGGTGCCGTCTTACAGCTACCTGGTCAACCAGCAGTCCACGGACTACTTCACGACTCGCCTGTTAAATAAGGGAGAGTCGACCAACGTTTCGGCCAAGAAGAATAAGGAAAGCACCATTTATAGCGATGGCGCCTCGCGGCAACTTACCGTGTACAATAAGAGTGGAACCGCGTTGTTTGAGGACTACAGTGCCTTACAGGCTTCGCTGAGCTTCAACCAGGCGTTAAAGTCTGGTTATGATGCGGTGAAGACCATTGGGATTCCAATGGAAAACCTGCGTTATTACGGCTACAATGCCAGCAAGTCTACGGTGACCTATCGGAGTTTCGTCGAAGGTTTCCCAATCTTCAATCAAAGTAACTACGGTGCGGCACGGATTCAAATGCTGTCACAAGGTGTGCGGCGGTATAACTTCGCGATCTATAGTCTTCAGGTGCCAGTGCCAACCGATAAGAAGTCGGTGACCTTGCCTGGGACACAGAATATCATTGATCAGTTGGTTGCGGCCGGCTATCATAAATCTAAAATTAGCAGTTTACAGATTGGTTATCAGTGGCTCGCGTCCTCCTCGTCAGACAAGGTCGTGAACCTGACACCAACCTGGTATGTGCACTACGACGGGAGTTGGAAGACTGCCACGCAGATGCTGAAACCATAAACAAGAGGTAAGGGGGCCAGTCCGGTATGGATTTTCGACGCATTGAGTGGCTATTTCTAGTCGCGTTCATCGCCCTTGATATTTTCCTATTTGCCGCGTTTCAGCGCGACACCACGGGCCAGACCGAGACGGCCTCCAGCCGTTCGGTAGATAGCGACACCACGATCGTAAAGGAAATGCGGGCCGACGATATTAAGTTCTCGACACCCTCTAAGAAGAGTGGCGAGGGCTATTACATCTCCACCAGTAACAATGATAGTGTGAAGAGTGGGTTGACCAGCCTGACCGACCAAACGGTGCGTTATCAGTCGGATGGGACCTTTGTTTCGACCTTCAAGGCGGCCATTAACGGCGTGGATACCAAGCATCCAAACCGAGTACTGGATGAGGTGGTTAATAACGCCTCACTGATTCTAAATGGGGATCAGTACAAGTACAACGTGCAGTTATCCAGTCATAACACGGTCGTTTATACGCAGCGGGTCACGGATGGGCAGATCTATTCCAAGTTTGGGGAGATTCGCTTCAGTCTGACCAACACTGGCTCGGTTACCGGCTACTCACAAGGGTATCTGCCGGGAGTCAAGACCTTACGGGAAAAGACGGATACGATTTCCGAACGAAAGGCCCTCATTTGGTTGTATCAATATAATCAGATCGCCAATAATAGTAAGGTTGTGTGGACGAAGCTGGCCTACACGCGGTACTTCAATTTGAAGAACAGCAGTGTGTACATTCCAACCTGGATCATCGCGTACAAGGCTGACAGTGGTAATAACGCCGGAGTCCTCCAGCTTAAACGGGTGAATGCCTTTACCGGTGCTATCCTGAATTCGGATAGTAGTGTGAAGTCCGTCAGTGGAACCGGGAGCGCCACAACCAGTGAATAAAGATTTCTAAGGGCGACTGCGGTCGTCCTTTTTTAATGAGGACGACTGTGGGCGAGAATTGGCCGCTGGCGGGCTGCTTACCGTGGAACTGGTAAATACGCATAAATGGCTGAAGCGGGGCTACCTGGCGCTGTAACAGCGTCGTAAGCCTACTTTAGCCGAGAAGTGCGGGATCCCTCATGAATGAAGCTTGAATATAAGATGATTGATACGCGGTTAGTTACAACGATACGGAAATGCGGTATTATTACGGTATTGAATTTAAGGAGAGGGCAGATGGAATTGCGGACAGATGCAACAGATGAGTTGCGAATTAGTGTTTTATCCAGTGGTAGTACAGGAAATGTGTGCTACGTGGAAAGCCCTAACCAGCGGATCTTAATCGACGCGGGCCTTAGCGGCAAGAAAATTGAAAAATTGATGGGCAATATTGGCCGGGACTTAAATGACGTCAATTCGTTATTGGTTACCCATGAGCATTCGGATCACCGGCAAGCGGTCGGCATTTTAGCACGACGGTACCAACAGCTCAATGTCTATGCCAACGAGGGAACTTGGGACGCGATGAGTTCGAAGATTGGCAAGGTTGATTTGGCTCAGAAGCACCTCTTTGCGCCAGACACCGTTCAGACCTTTGGTGACATCGACGTGGAGAGCTTTTCGGTCTCCCATGATGCCGCGGAACCCCAATTCTACGCCATTCATTACCACGGCAAGACCTTTGTTATCTTGACAGATACCGGCTATGTCTCCGAACATGTAGAAGGCGTGATCAAAGACGCCGATGCTTATTTGTTGGAATGTAACCATGATGTCGAAATGTTGCGGATGGGCGAGTATTCTTGGCCATTAAAGCAGCGGATCCTCGGTGATAAGGGGCACTTGTCCAATGAGGAAGGGGCCGATACCTTGATGGATGTGCTTGGCAATCGGACCAAGAAGATTTATCTGGGGCACCGAAGCCTTCACAACAACATGCAGTCACTGTGCCATCTGACCGTGGCCTCGATGATGGAGAACCGTGACTTCGGTGTTGGCCATGATTTTCAGTTAATTGATACCAATCCAGAAGAGGCAACTCCCTTGGTTGCGCTGTAGAAAACTTTAGGATTTCACCATCTATTTATCAAAAAAAATTCACAGGATCCGGGTAATATAGAACTTACTAAACTAGCGGCCGGTGACCCGGCCGACGAATGAGGAGGGTTCGCGCTTTTTGCGCAATATGATGGATAATAATAATCAAAATAATCAATCTAATGATAATAATCAAACAACACCAACACCTCAGACTCGTAAACGAGGCGGCTTAACCCTGACAAAGGTGGCCGTAACGGCACTGGTTGCTGGACTATTAGGTGGGGGTGCTGCCTACGGCGGTATTACTTATTTTAATAATAGTGGCATTAATGATACGGCTGTACCAAGTGGAAGTAATTCAACTGGCAATACGAAGACGTCTAATGTGACGGTCAATGTTAACAGTCAATCCACTAAGGCCTTCAATAAGGTAAAGGGCGCCATGGTTTCCGTGGTCAACTTGCAGAAACAAAGCAGTAGTAACAGCACGTTGGGCCAATTATTCGGTCAGGATTCTTCATCATCTTCGAATTCGAGTTCCTCCAAAGCGGCCTTAGAGGAGGCCTCTGAGGGATCAGGCGTTGTCTATAAGAAGGACGGCAACACGGCTTACATCGTCACCAACAACCACGTCGTGTCCGGTTCATCCGCACTGCGCGTGGTCACAAGCTCTGGTAAACAATTACAAGCAAAACTAGTTGGTAAGGATTCTGTTACCGACCTGGCTGTCCTGAAGGTTAACGGTGCTTCACTTAAGACGGTGGCTTCCTTCGGGAATTCCGATGATATCAAGGTCGGTGAGACCGCGTTAGCCATCGGATCGCCACTGGGTAGCCAGTACGCAACGTCCTTAACCGAAGGGATCATTTCCGCTAAGAAACGGACGATTGAGACCACGAACTCTGCCGGGACTCAGACTGGGAATGCGACGGTTATCCAAACCGATGCCGCCATTAACCCTGGGAACTCTGGTGGGGCGCTGATTAACGTCGGTGGTCAGGTTGTTGGGATCACCTCGTCGAAGATTGCCAGCGATGCCGAAGGGACCAGTGTTGAGGGGATGGGCTTTGCCATTCCGTCCAATGAAGTGGTCAACATCATCAATCAACTGGTTAAGAAGGGGAAGGTTGTGCGTCCAGCGTTAGGGATTACCTACGTGGACCTCGCCAATGTTTCCAGTTCGCAGCAAAAGTCAGTTCTGAAGTTGCCATCTAGCGTGGATGCTGGGGTTGTCGTCATGAGTGCCTCCGCTGACTCACCTGCTAAGAAGGCGGGCTTGGCCAAGTACGATGTGATCACCGAGTTGGGTGGCCATCAGATCTCTGATCAGTCAACGTTGCGGGATCTTCTCTATAAGTATAAGTTGAATGATACCGTGTCGATGACGTACTACCACAACGGAAAGAAGCAGACCACAAAGGTCAAATTGACCGAGACGTCTTCACAGTTGAGTAAGTCGACGACTGCGACGTCAGAAAGCTAAAATCAAGGGTTGAAAGTGAAAACGCCAGTGGGAATTTTCTCCACTGGCGTTTTTTGCTGTGATAAACTATTAATTGAAAAGCCGAAGTTTCGAGGGGACTGACAGGGACTGAAAGCGGTTATCCTTGGGAAAGGAACCGAACGAAGACTTAACCCAGGCCGTGGGTAATTCAGGCTAGAAAATTTCTAAAAAGGCGATTGTGGATAACTTTGAGGACAACTGGATTCCTGTTACGGTGGATAACTTATAAACAGGAGACTGGCGCGGTTGATGCCGGTGCAAAAGTTATCCACAGGTTCAGTGGATAACTGTGGATAGAAAATATTTTATTGAAAATATAATAATAGAAAACGCGTCATATCAGGGATTGTAAGCGGTAGCCCCGAACGCCCGTTTTGGGGGATAGTAGTGGATAACTAAAAAGGCATTGACTTTTTTCCAAAAAATAGATGTCGTAGGGTAGTCGGCGTTTACCCCCAATATCTAGGAACACGGCTTGTCCACCTGTGGATAACTTTGTGGATAACCTGTGCATAGGAGGATAATTATGAACATCAAGTTTGTCGTCGTCGGTAAGTTAAAGGAAAAGTACTTTAAACAAGGGATCGCAGAGTATGCTAAGCGACTTTCGCGTTTCTGTAAATTTAGTATTGTTGAGGTGCCGGATGAAAAGGCCCCAGAAAACCTGTCACAGGCAGAAATGGACCAGGTGATGGCTGCGGAAGGGGAACGGATCCTGAGCAAGATTAAGGACCGTGAATACGTTTATGCACTGGCTATTCTCGGTAAGGAACGCTCATCAGAGGAGTTTGCCAAGGAGATCAAGGACTTAACGACCTACGGCCACTCAGATATCACGTTCGTCATTGGGGGGTCCTTGGGACTGACCCCAGCCGTTCTGAAGCGTGCAGATACCCAGATTTCGTTTGGCCGGTTCACCTTACCCCACCAACTGATGCGGCTGGTGCTGACGGAGCAGGTTTATCGGGCATTTATGATTAATGAAGGATCTCCGTATCATAAGTGATGCGGTTTTTCTTGGGATTAATCGCTGAGTGGGGAGTTACGGTAGTCCGTATCATAAGTAGTGCGGTTTTAAGAAATTGTGAGGGTCCGCGCCCTCCAAGGTATACTGGTGATTTCTTGCCAACCCTGACATGAGCTGTATAGAGTAAAAGCCACCCGATTATCTCAGGTGGCTCTAGGTGCTTATTTATAGTGTTTAAGTACGGTAAATGATCCTTTTTTGAAATGGGCACTGTACGCGTGCTTGCTGGTCCATTTGTATTTATGTGGACTTTTAAGCAGCCAATCGAAGCCATCTCGACCTAGATAGCTAATTTTTACGACAGCTCCTTTATGTAAGGTGTAACTTCCCGAGACTTTATTTTGATAAGAGGCTTTACCATATTTGATACGGTTAACCTTAGTGTTTTTCTTGACCTTAACTTTGTACCAGCCGTTAGTATACTTCATTTGCCACGGAGCAGCCTGTGCAGTTTGGGCTGGTTCGATTAGTGGTGTGACAGCTGAAATGCCCAAGATAGTCGTTGCGATTAGTGCGATTGATTTTACTTTTTTCATGGGTTGACCTCCTCATTGATAGCCTAAGTATACAAAATGTGGAAGCTTGTTCAAGTGAATAACAGCACGTACTTTTCCTTATAAATGACCTAATGAAAATGAATTATCCGTGTTTTCAAATATATATTATTACCATGAAGGCTTAGTGTATCTGACACTAGGCCTATTTTTGTATACAGGAGGATGTTGAAGTATGAGTGAAAATGTCGTTTATGATGCGCTATTTCCAATTTACCAAGAATTAAATGATTTAGTTGGTGAGGAGAATATGCTGAAAATTTATGGCTATTGGCGAGGGTCACAGGTTAGCCTGCCAATGCGGTTGTATAACTCCAAGCAGTTGCGACCGATTTTAAAGGCGTCTAGGGCCAGCAACAAGGATTTGGCTAGACTATATGGGTATTCCGAGCGCTGGGTTCGAGATAACCGTCGGTAAGAAGTTAGTGCGGACTTCAAGGAAAGTGTAAGTACTTTTGTAAGGTCATTTAGCAGTTACGAAAAGAACCAGTATCGACTAAAATTTCAATTGAGAGGTGGCGAGTTAATGGTCGAAGATGTTGATATTAAAGCCTTACACCAGTTTTACCGAAGCTTAAGTGAAGTAGTTGGCACAGAGGCCATGTTGCGTATTCATGCTCAGTACAAAGGGACTCAATTGAGTATTCCAATTCATCTGTACGACCGTAAACTGGCCGCTCAGCGAGTGAGAGAAGAGTTTGATGGACACAATCAAATGGCGTTGGCTCATAAGTATGGCTACTCGCAGAAGTGGGTGTACAAAGTTTTGAGACGAGAGGATTAATTTTTAGTTGAAAGGATGTTAGTTTATGTCATTTTTAATGCTAGTTATTATTGTGGGTGGTGGTGCTTGGTTCGTACACTGGAAATTTGGATTTAGTTGGGGCAAAATTTGGGGTAGTATTGGTGTCGGTGCGTTTATGTTAGTACGCTGGGCATTTAGTCAAGACCACGAACATAGACAAAAGATAGATGCGCGTTTTAAACGGTTGAGTCAGCTGACAAATGAAGAGTTGAAGAATTACGCCAACGACTACACGAACTCGCCAGAAGAACGGAGCTCGGCACTTAGAATGCTGAATACGCGTCGTGAGAATGGGACAGGTCCATTCTAGTAGTTATTTTAAATGCGTTGATATTAATTATTAGTAATTAATGATTTGGAGGGAAATATAATGAGTAAATTTAGTAAGATAGCTGTAACAGCAATGACCGTACTTTTTGTGGGTGGAGCGGTGTCAACAACGGCTGATGCTGCAACTTGGCACAAGGGTACACCAAAGGCAGTAAGAGGTTCATGGAAACGGAGTTACAACCAAAATGGTACAAAGAATACAATACGATTTAAGGTCAAAGCCAAGTCAATCACTCAGTCTCGAACGGGTTGGGCAAATACGAGTTTAACGAATGTCAAATATAAGAAGGTTAGCGCTGGCACGTACAAGTTAAAGGGTACTTATCATAATGGCAACTTGACTAAGAAGAATTCGCATATGAAGGTCAAGAAGAGTCATGGTAAAGTTACGTACAAGTTTTCTTGGTCTGGTAGCTATTCTTATTTGGGCTGGTATCACAAGTAACAATTAAAATAATAATTATAACTTTAGGGCCAACTGACGTTTCTATACAACGTCAGTTGGCCCTATTTTTGTGTACTGGATCATAGGAACATAGAAAAAGGAGAACGAAATTATGACAGAAGCAGCAATGACGAGTCCCTTAAGTTTCAAGCTTGAAGGCACGGTAAAGTTCAACAAGGCCAAAACCCACCGGTATGAATTGAGAATTACGTGGAATCAACCGGCCAAGAAATTAGCGATGGTCATTACCAATTTTCCGGGTAGTAGTGATGGTGTAGTCATGGATTTGACAACAATGCTGATTGTTAATCATGTGAGTCAACTAGGATTTGACGGTGTAGTAATGGTCAACTTATTTTCAGCACTAGGTATTAATGAAAATCCTAAGCTGATGTCGAGTGGCGTAGATTCGGTCACTGATCAGGTCATTTTACTGTCTGCTAATGAAGTTAAGCAGGTTATCTTGGCTACGGGTTCGTTTACCAATCAAAATGTGTTAGCCCAGAAGCGGCAAGATAGTGTAGTAAATGGTCTTAAGAAAGCGGGGCTTGATAAAAAATTAGCAACGCTTTGTGATGGCAGCGGAAAACCAGCACATCCATTGGCTGCCAAGGTTCGTAAAGACTGGCATATCCAAGTTCTTTCAAACTCAAAGGGGGAAAAACAGCGATGATTATCGATGAACAGATGTGGAAGCAAGCATTAGCTTACGAGGCATGCAATTACTTGAATAGGAAGGTATCTCCGCAAGAATTAGTTGGTGAGGCGGGGGTATTTGAGCGAGATGAACTGGATCCAGACTTACTTCCAACGGACAGTAACTCGATTCTGCCAGTGAGGGTCATAGCGTATGTGTATGATATTGCTGGTACTGACTTGATGGCGTATGCACTTGTCGGTCTGGAGTCGGAGACGTTCTACTTGATGGGACTGTTTAAAGACGGACGTCTGGTCTGGTTTGAGGAGGGGTAATGCATGAAGATAAACAAGTTTGTTCTACAACGGATTGGCCTAAAGGTTGTCGCCGCTATCATTACAGAGCTAGTGAGACTTGTAGATTTAGCCAATAAAGAAGCACAAAGGCAATCACATTAGTTGTTGATAATATTTTCCCAATCGCTAGTATGGTTGGTTGCCTGATTGAGTTGATTAATGATGGGCCGTATTTTAGCAACGGTTTCTTTGATTTTATCCAGATCTGAATTCGGTAAATCTGCAAAGTTCTCGTTCCATTGTTTAAAATAGTCGATGATTTTATTGGAATCATCAGTCAGGGCTTGGGATAACTCTGTCGAAAACGTGGATGCATCAAGTGTGCCTGCATCAATTTGATTGTCGAATTTTTTAAGAGCATTAGTGACCCTTTGCAGAGGATACGTTGTTGTTTTTACTTGAGTGCTTTTTAAAAGGGCACAGGTAAGAAAGGTATCTAGCGCAACGAATAATTGAGTGATAGATGCAGTGTCAATCTGTTTTATGTTGTCGACACGTTTAACTAAACTAACGTTATTTATATCGTAATTTAGAAAATCTTCAATAGTTATATGCGTTGACTTAGCAGACAAACCCTTATAAGAATTTATCTGTGATTTTAGTTGTGCTGATTTTATAGACCTAGAGTTTATTGTATTAAAGTTGTCGATAGTCTTGGTGATTATCTTAGTGCCTAATTGCTCATTCTTAACTCCAGCAAATAGTTCGATTCCTTGATGTATATTGAGCGCAGAATGTTCCTTTTGCGTTGAGGAGACTGCTGATTTAGTAGAAGGGTTGCTAGTAGGTGGTGTGCTTGAAAGCCCTCTTTGAACTAGGAGAGGCTTTAAATACAGTGCAATACCTTCCTTGGTGAATGGGTGGTCAGCGTATAGTTGTTGAATCAGATTCTTAACTTCAGTTTCAAGGTTAGAAGGAAATCGGTTTTCAAACTTTAGAGATTGAACATTGGAGAATGAGTTGTCAGTTTCAACTCTGTCTAAGACAGATGAAACGTTGTTTGCGGTATTAAATGAATTTGTAACAGCAAATTGCTCAAGTAATACATTCAATAAATCAATGCTCTTAGTAGTCTGTTCCATGTAATTTGGAATTTCCGCTGTACCATTCAACGTAGTAACAATTTCTCCAAGCACACTTTCTCCGATGTGTTTGTTTCCATGAATCAGATTTTGACTATAGTGATATGCCTGCGAGTGATGAATGGTTTCATACCCGAACTTATCATTTTGAATATCGACGATTTTTGTTAAACTCTCATTTTTGTTCTTGAGGACAGTATACCGATTTTTGAGGGCTGGTTCTTCTCGACCACCTACTAGGGTATTGGAAGCGGAAATTGCGGCTAGCCATGGAATGGCTTCGAATAGATATACTGAGTCGTCGCTGTCTTGTTGGGGTAGAGTGTCTTTTACTATTTTCTTGACCTTCTTATCTAAAGGTGAATTTGATTTAGCTGAATGAACGTTGTTTAGTGATGATGTGTTTCCTAGATTTTCGTGATTCAAGATTTTTTCTGCTTCAATGGCAATAGTTGTGAGGTCATGTGAATCCAGTTCGAAATTATTTGTTGACATAATGTCTCCTAGTTATATGGCTACCCGTGTTTTCAAAAAAAATAGGCGGGTATAGATTTAAGGGCCTGCATCAGATGTAATCTGAATTCATCAAGAAGGAGCAATCCCTCTTGAAATTATTATAGCTTAGTTGCGTCTTCAAATGAGGGTGTGACTAGGCTGGAAAAGAGGATATTTTAATGTCTGATGGAAAAGAAAGTAACTTAGGGTCATATCGTGAGGATCGTGTCAGTCATCCTTTTGGATTACCCGGGATTCAGATTGAATTGAATGACTATGCTGTTGGCGAATGCGTAAAAACGGCTGAATTAGTCTCACAGGCGGAGGATGAAGGTTATTCGAAGCGCCAGGTTTATGGTGCGATTGCTGCCGCGGTCGACAGGGGTTGGATTCGGAAAGTTGGAACCAATACCTATGAAGTCTGCGGCGAATCAAAGACCAAGTATAAAGCCAAGCGCAAACCCAATATGCCAGAACACACGGATGAAGGAGGCGAAGTTCTTGACTCCTTGGAATGAAATTAAGATCCCGGCTAGCTATCAGCTGGGAGAAAACGGTTTGTTCTGCTATAACGTGAAGGAGAAAGGATACGTCTATCTTTGTCCACCCATGGCTTTTACTACGGGCTTTTCGTCCCTAGAGGATGGAGAAGAACGCTATATTCTTCAATATACAAATAGCCGACATGACGTAGTAGAAACGGAAGTCGCCGCAACTCAGCTTACTTCCCGTGAAGTTGAGTCCTTGGTTGGTATTGGGGTAGGGGTTACCCCTACCAACAAGCTTCAACTCCTTAAATATCTGGTAGCCCAACGACGGTGCATATCTATTGAGTTGTCGTATCACTCAATTGGTTGGCTAAACGAGTCTGAGTTTGGTGCGGACAAATTAATTAGTTTGAATGGAAAGCGTGACGGCTTTTTAAAATCGGATGCGTTCGATTTAACGCCAGAAGGAACTAGGGAAGGATGGTTTAACATGTACGATAAAATTTCGGACAATGTAGCATTAGTCTTTGCCGTTGTTGCTGGGTTGTCTAGCGTTTTACTGGCGCCACTTTCCGACGCGTACAGCGATCTACGTAGTATTATTTTTTCGTTGATTGGTAATTCGTCTACGGGAAAGACAACGGCTTCATTACTTGCTGTCTCAACGTCGGGACAAACACGTTTAGCTGCTTCCGGAACGTTGATGAGAAGCTTTAGCGCGACGCCCACAGCCATTCCAATCATGTTTTCTGGAGATAGAGGGATTCCAATCGTCTTAGACGAGGTGAGTCGCTACAGTGGACGCTCGCTAACCGACGTCGTGTACAACCTTGCCGAAGGAACTAGCAAGGCCCGGGCCACGAAAGAAGCTTCCCTAAAAAGTGGAACTTCATGGCAAACGACTATTTTTGTGACCGGAGAGCATGGATTACTCGACGGGACGATTACGGCAGAAAACGACGGGCTGCGAACGCGGGTGATTGAATTTGATTCTGTGACATGGACACGTTCTGCAGAAGAGGCAGAATTGGTTCGAGCAGTGTGCAATCAAGACTATGGTCATTTGCTAACGCCGTTTGCGACGTGGGTGCTAACCAACCGTGAAGCAGTGATTGCTAAATTTCCAAAGTTAGTTGACCGAGCAAAGGCTATGATGGATGACTCGGTTTACCGTGACCGACTAGCGGTGAAATTTGCAGTGCTGGGGATGACTGCGCTTGCCATGAATAAATGTTTTCCGGCAGAATTTGATATCGATGCCGAGAGAATTATGACTTTTGCTATTGAAAATTCTAAAGCCAATTGGTCGACGAACATCGCCTCTCGTGTATATTCAAAGTTGATTGATTATCTCAAGGCTCACCAGTCTCAGTTGATTATTAAAGGTGTGACGGTTCCTCATGCCGAAGTAATTGGCCAGATTTCGATGGTAGGTAAAGAGCTTTACGTTGACCTTTACCCCAATAGTTTCAAGACGATAGTAATTAAAGAGCTACGCGCCCAGAGCGATAAAATCGTTTTATCATCGTTTAAGCAGGCCGGATACCTGAGAAATGAGTCGGATCGTAACACTGCTCGAGTGAAGATACAGGGGAAGCGTCGCGCGGTTGTCTCAATTGTAATTCCAGATGTAGACCAAGAAGATTTCTCGCAACGACAGGCCTTCAATGAGAACGGCAACTTAAAAAATGCCAGCACGTCTGAAACTCCAAGCACGAATCCTCAGATTTTGAATCAGATGTTCAATACGACTGAACCAGATGATGATATTGACCAGATTCTAGGCAATGAAGGGGGCGCTAATCATGGTGAAAAATGAAATATCACTCGATGAATTTGCTGACGAGGTAGCTACAGCCCTTCTAGAGCATGTCCTCTGGCATCATGAAAAGCAGGTGAACGATGATGAATAAAGCTGTGGGGTATGTAAGAGTATCAACTCAACGACAAGTTGGTACAGACCATTACTCACTATCAGTACAACGTTCTATTATCAAAGAGATGGCGACTAGCAATCATGAGATGGCGCTAGCCGCCATCTTTGCTGATGAGGGCCTATCAGGTTCTACGACAAGACGAGAGGGGTTTAAACGGCTATGTCAGGCCGTCAAGCAGCCAGATGTTAGTGTTGTGTTAGTTTACCGACTAAATAGGCTAGCGCGTAACTTACACGATTTAATAGACTTCTTTGATCTCTGTCAGAAAAATAATGTCGTGATTCGTAGCTTCATGGAAGCTGATGTCACGGATTCTGCTAGCGGACGGCTGCAGCTAACGATGTTCGGTGCCGTAGCGGAATTTGAAAGGTCGGTAACGCGGGAAAATCAAGCCAGTGCTTTAGCCGAGCGTATTCGGCAAGGGAAGGTCTCTAGCAGTAAAGTGCCTTATGGATACGATTACGAGCGCCAAACTATGCGAGCCGTAGTAAATCAGGAGTCGGCACCTGTAGTACGCTGGCTATTCCAACGCTATGTGTCAACGGCACTTGGTTACCGACGTCTAACATCTGAATGCAATCATCATTTTGGCCTCAGCCTAAAACAGCCCCATGTAGCGAGAATACTAAGAAATTCACATTATACGGGAGTAGAGAATTTCCCGCCACTGATATCTCAGTCGCTATTCGATAAGGTCCAAGAGAAACGAACTGGAAACCATGTGGTGAAAAAGTATGATGACTTTTGGCTTCATGGGATAGTGGTGTGTCCCTATTGTCGGCGAAAGCTAAAGCCGGAAGCTGTTAGTAAACCCGCTACTGGTAAACGATATCGATACTATAGTTGTCGGCAATCAGGTCATAGCATATCGCTACCGGCGGATGTCATCGAGCAGGTGATTTTTACTCGATTGGGTTACTTACTGAGGGAGTCAAATTGGCAAACATTATTAGCGTCTAAGGCTAATCGCCAGATGAATTTCCACCCTGTGTGTGATAAGAAACAGTTGCTAAGTGAACTGGAGGATGGCCAAATTTCACCAAAGGAATATGCGTCAATATTGCTCTCAGACAGGCGGACAGAAGAAGAGAGACAGGCTAAATTAAGCCAATATCAAACGTCCATAGCTGACCTTGCCCAGGCTTTTACAGGGCCAAGCAAGGTGGCAAGTGAACTTTGGCAAGGATTACTAGATAGGGTCGAAATCAACAAGCAAGGGTTGGTTTTGGGTGTTTATATGAATAGATGGATTAGTGTCAATCTTATTGACTTAGAGGAGGAGCTTAAAAATGGATAGTGTAGCAGTGAAACAGCGGCGCGCAGTGGCTTACGTTCGGGTGTCAACAACTGAACAGGCAGAGCAAGGTTACTCGATCGATGCACAAATCCAGACAATCAAGAACTACTGTCGACGGCAAAACCTTGATTTGGTAGAAGTCTATGCTGATCGTGGTATCTCTGGTAAATCGCTCAAGAAGCGTAAGAAGCTTCAAAAGCTACTGGGCGATGCTGAACATACCGCCTTCGATACGGTGATTGTTTGGAAGAGTTCGCGGCTTGCGCGTAATGTAAAATTACTACTTGAAATCGTTGATATTCTGCAGTCCCATAACATCGAACTTTACTCAATCAGCGAGAACTTTAGAGTGGATACAGCTTCCGGTAAGCTGATGCTACAAGTCATGGCCAGTGTCAGTGAGTTTGAGCGTAATGAAATCGGCGAGAATGTCGTTCTAGGTATGAAACGGCGTGCTCGTGAGGGTTATATGAATGGCAATCGGGTGCTCGGCTATGACAACGTCAAGACGGAAGATGGGACTAAAATTCTTGCAGTCAACGAGGATGAGGCGAGCATCGTTCGTTTCATCTTTGACAGCTACCTGCAGCAACGAGGACTACGAGCTATTGCTAATGAATTGAATCATCGTGGGTATCGTACTAAGCGCGATAATGCATTTTCGACAACGGCTGTACATGATATCTTGAATAATCCTTTATATGTGGGGAAAATTCAATATGCAAAGTACGAGCAATGGGAGCTAAAGCGCCGTAAGGGCCGTAGTGAGCATCCTATCGTGGTTGAAGGTAAGCATGAGACTATCATTAGTCAAGATGTCTGGGAACGCACACAACGACGTTTGAAGGTCCAGAGGCACACGCCCAAGTGGAATCACCTGGGGACCAATGTTCTGACAGGGTTACTACGTTGTCCAGAGTGTGGGGGTGCTATGAGGGCTAGCAATACGACTAATACTTTAAAGGATGGGACGAAAAAGCGTATTCGCTACTATAGTTGTGCTAACTTTCGTAGTAAGGGTTCAGCTGTTTGCCACGCCAATAGCATTCGAGCCGATGAGGCAGAGAAGTTGGTTGCTCTGAAACTAAGGATGGTACTGAGTGATCCAGAGGTTGGACAGGCCGTTGTTAAACGGATGAAGGCTAGTGAAGCTAATCAACGAAAGGCATTAGACGAAATCATCGCAAACAAGCAGCGTGATATCAATGCATTGACCCAAAAGTTGCGGCGATTACAGTCGACAGTTGATGAGGAGCCAACGCTGAAATCGGACTTGGAGCCAAGAATTCATCAGTTGCTGGGTGATCAGGTAGGGCTTGAGTCAGAGCTAAGAGCGCTACGGGAACGCGATGTACAGTCGGATTCTAGCTTGTCGGTGGAAAATGTGACGCAATTACTCAAGTTGATTGCTGAGGTGGTTCAGGGACGTGATACGGATACATTGAAATATATCTACCAATGTTTCATCGAGAAAATCACTTTTGACCGCAAGGAGAAGCTAGTATGGGTACACATGAGATTCGATAGCGACGTAACGGAGGAGTTGGCAGAATACACAGAGGCAATGTCTGATGAAGGCATTGCCTTTTTGCATGGTCGGAGTATTCACCTGGTCATTTGAGAACGGGAGAACGGGGATACTGCGGGAGAGCACAAGTATCTATGAGACATGAATGTAGCTAAGTTTTTCCCGATATCCCGTTAGATTATACGTATGTATATATTAGAACATCTTGCATATATTATGTCACTCGAATTTTACGGGTTTACGGGCAGATATTTGTAGGCCAATGAACTAGACAGATATACGGCGGGGCCTTATAGGGGCACCGCCGTATTTTTTTTAATCCTAGTGAGTAATTGCTGATGTATCAGGGATAGTAGCCAATTCATTTTAGATGATTTGTCGGGTATATTTTGGCTTGATTATTCTCGTAGATTATGAGGACCATCTTAGCTATCGCGTCAAAGTGCAGACGCTTCTACTCCTTACGAAATGAACGTGACCCGTTCATTCCTTAGGTCGTTGCAATTGAGGTTTACGTATTTTGAGATTATTCTTGCATGAGTTTAGTCTGAGTATTTACTATAGGGGTAGGCAGGTCAGCCCTAAGCTGCCTGATACCCCGGTGGTTGAATTCATCATATAAAAAATGGGCTAGCCGTTAAACTAGCCCAGATCCATTAGTTGTGAGTGATTTGCAAATTACCCCTGCACCGGATTAAGCACCCCGCTGGTAAGAAAACCAGAGACACAGCTAAGATGGCGAGTAAAATATACATATCCATTACCCCCTTCAAGGTATCGTAGAGACAACTTGAGAATAGAGATATGAGCACGGTGCTTAGAACCGGTAATGGCAGATAGCGGGAGTGGGAATCGAACCCACGAGCTCTAAGGCTGTATGTACAGTTTACTTATGAGAATCAGTATATCATACTTGAGTCAACTGACTTGGAGTAATCGCAAAGTAGTCCGTTACGGATCACCGTATCATAAGTGATGCGGTTTTTCTTGGGATTAACCGCTAAGTGGATGGTTATGGAAGTCCGTACCATAAGTAACACCACGACAATAAGCAGACCCCGAAACCATCGAGGCCTGCTTATTTATCTTGCTCACATCACCGCGCTGTCGCCCGCCAAATACCGTTCCAGCTTATGATCGATCACTTTCAGCTGTGCCTGCTTATCCGCAATTGAAGCGATGACGTGCTTACGCTGTTCTCGCATTAGTTCAATTCGTTGCGGTAAGCTGCTAGCACCTTCACGGACTAAGGTGGTATAGTGCTGCAGTTCAATAATCGACATGCCAGCTGCTCGCAAATAATGCAAGTTGGTTATCCAGTGGAGGTCTTCATCATCAAAGACCCGTTGATTGTTTTTATTGCGCTTTTCTGGTGGTAGTAAGCCACACTCTAAGTAATATCTGACTGTTCGAATCGTGACGTTAGCGGCTTTTGCGAACGCCCCGATCCGCATCAATTTATTTTTGTTCATTTTGACTTGACCTCCCGTTACGTTAGGCTGATATAGTAAGTCCATCATAACAGAAAAGGAAGCTGTGGATATGACTATCAAGACTTTAATTACGGGTGCTGACCGCGGGATGGGTTACGAATTAGCCTTAGAACTTGGTTTGAAAGGCCAGTATATCTACGTTGGTTCTCGAAATTTAGCGCGAGGACAGGCCGCTGTTGCTCAGCTCGGGGCTACTGGTGTTCAAGCTCAGGCAGTACAGTTAGACGTGACTGATCATGAGTCGATCGTTGCCGCGAAAGAGAGTTTTACCACAAATCTAGATATTCTAATCAATAACGCTGGTATTGCGGTTGATCATGAGACCAAGCCGTCAGAACTGTCACTAGACGAAATTCGACAGGATTTTAACGTGAATTATTTCGGCTTGATCGATGTCACGCAGGTTTTCTTACCACTTTTGAAGGCAGCGCCGGCTGGCCGGATTATTAATATCTCTAGTGCGGTGGGGTCATTGACGCTGGCCAGCGATACCAGTACCAGCATTCACAGGCTACAGGCATCTGGCTATCAGGCTTCTAAGTCAGCGGTCAATATGTTCACCATCAAACTCGCCGCTGAACTTGAGGGAACGTCGGTCACGGTAAACGCCGTCAATCCTGGTTGGGTGGACACCAGCTTCGGTGGCGGTGGCGGTAATCGGACCGTACAAGTGGGTGTGGCGCGGACTGTGGAATTGGCTACCGCTGATACGTTAACTGATTCTGGCACGTTTTCAGATATTGATGGTGTCGTTCCTTGGTAGCCTGCCAGTGGAGGATGTGATGCAATTGCTGAGGTGGTTTAGGGACAGATACATTTGCCGAAGCTTGCGCTTGTTTTGCTGATTTACCGTTATTTTGGAAAGATATCACTTTGATTTTATTCGCTAATATTGATATTTACTGATAAGCTTAAAAACAGATGTTAGTGACAGAAAACTAGGGTGGTTTGTGTGATGGATCTCTATAAAATTAGATTAGATAAAATAAGCGGGAGTACAAATTTAGTTAAAGTTGATCAAACTTTGTTTAAAAAAGAGAAAAGACTGCAGACGTGCATTGAAGAGAATCTTGAGTTAACTGTCGGACCGAGTTTTGTTGCTACTGAGTTCACCGTAGGCAAGTATCGTTTAGATACAGTTGGGTATGATGACGAAGTGAATTCATTCGTTATTATCGAGTATAAGAAGACCACTAAATATAGTGTAATCGATCAGGGCTACGCTTATCTTAATACATTGTTGAATCATAAAGCAGACTTTGTTTTGGCTTATAATGAAAGATATGATGAATCACAGAGCATCAATGATTTTGATTGGTCACAGGTAAGGCTTGTTTTTATTGCTCAGAGTTTTGATGACTACCAAAGAGATGCGGCTGACAATCAGGATATTCCGATTGAATTGTATGAAGCAAAATTATTTGGTAGCAATGAGCTGATGTTAAACAAAATTTCTAAGGAAAATAACGTACAGAGGACAGCCAACAATGTGACCAAGCTCGACAGTCCAGTTTCAAATCGTGAGACGACTAAGATTAAGGATGTTAAGGATCTGCGACCGGTAACCGAGGCAGATTTTTTAACCAACTGTTCTGAGAATGTCCGGGAGTTATACGCAACGATAAAAGAAACTCTACTAGCGTGGGACGCTAGATTTGAAGTGAAAGTGACGAAGGTTTATGTGGGATTTCGAATTGAACGTCACAATATTGTTGACCTATTACCCCAGAAAAAAAGGCTAAAAATTTGGATTAATTTAAGTAAAGGGGAGTTAGAGGATCCGGCTTATCTATTTAGAGATGTTAGTCATACGGGACATTGGGGAAATGGGGATTATGAGCTATCGATAGCTAATGATGAACAGTTGGAATATATTCTCAGTCTCATGAAACAGACCTGGCGAAAACATATTAAGTAGAGAATATGACGATTTATTTGTTATTTTGTATTTTCAAACATAGATGATTTAAAGATTAGGTGGATTCGATTTAAAGGAACACCACCGAAATTTCAAATGAACTGAGGACAAGATGAAAATCATTGAGGTGAAAACTCGCCCTACAGCACTAATTGAACAGCTTTTGGCGGTATGGGAAGGCGCTGTGAAGGCCACACATCGCTTTTTATCTGCGGAAGAAATTGCCGCCATTAAGCAGTATGTTCCCCAGGCGTTACTGGAAGTGCCACATCTAATCGTTGTCGAGAATGATGAACAAGTACCGGTTGGATTTATGGGGATTACCAATCAGCACCTTGAAATGCTTTTTATTGCACGTGAAGAAGAGGGCAAGGGACTAGGGAAGGCCCTGATCAACTATGGTCTTGAAAAATATGCCGTGAATGACCTTGCCGTGAATGAACAGAATCCGCAGGCTAAGGGCTTTTATGAGCACATGGAATTTGCAACGTACAAACGAACAGAACAGGATGAGCAGGGTAATCCTTACCCCCTTTTGTATATGAGAAAAGTCTGATGTGGTTAATGCTAACAGAACGGGTTTGCCAGTATGCCAGCGTTAAATAGGTTGTCCTAATTTATTGTCTCCAATCTAAAAAAGGTCGTCTCAAGTTTGGGGGCGGCCTTGAGACTGACCCCAGCCGTTCTGAAGTGTGCAGATACCCAGATTTCGTTCGGTTCACCTCACCCCACCAGCTGATGCGGCTGGTGTTGACAGAACAGGTTTACCGGGCGTTTATGATTAATGAGGGGTCTCCTCCCATAAGTGATGCGGTTTTCCTTGAGATTGACCTGACAGGGCACTGTACGTGGAATGAGCAAAATTATAAAGGGATTTGCCGTACTTCAGGCGAGACCCATTCCTTTTCAAATAGAGAATATGATACACTATGATTGTTTAGTAAACGATTCCATAAAACGTTGAGTTGAGTAACCAGGGTAAGATAATTTTAAAAGTTGGCTTAACACATACTCGGGAGGAATGGCGTTCATGAAACGAAGTCTAGTTGGAATTGCAATAGCTACTGGAGTGGCTTTTTGTGGTGTTCAGGTATTAGAGACATTGCCGGAACTGCCTGCGATTGGGACAGAGGTTGTTGCACATGCGTCTGATGAAGATAAGATTGTTGATTCAGGAACATTGGGAAGTTGTCCATGGACATTAACTGCCGATGGAACTTTACATGTTCAAAGTGGAGAATTGCCAGTGGCTGCAAAATTATATGATAATTATGTGACCCCTTTTTGTGATATTCAGATACGAGAGGGTGGCGATCACAATAATCTTAAATTTAATACGATCTCGTTTGAAGGAAAAATCACAACACCGCCAAATGCATCATTTCTATTTGCTGGATTCTTGTCCGCGACGACGCAGATAAAACACTGGGAAAAATTGGATACTAGTGCTTCAACGAACTTTTCATATATGTTTTTTAATAGCAATCAGGATAAGATCGATGTATCCGGGCTTGATACAAAGCGGGCAACGAATATGCATGGCATGTTTAGTAGCACCAACCTTATTGAAGGCTATAAAAACATGGATACGAGTAATGTTACGGATATGGGAGAAATGTTTGAAAATTATGGTTATGATGACAATCCCGCTTCACTAGATTTATCGACATTTAATGTTGACAAGGTCAATGATGATAAGTCGTCTAACAATTTTGGGTACACGGTACCAGGAGGATTTTACCGAATGTTTGGGATGTCCAATATTAAAAGTCTCAATATTGGTAATTGGACCCCCAAAATACCTTTAGATGCAATGTTTGAAGGTTCTGATGTGTCCAGGATAAGTAAACTGACCGTAAGCTCACAAGAGAATTTGACCAAGTCTGAACTACTTGGACCAGATACGACGGCTGATAAGGATCCGGACACTTATACTGGAAAATGGGAAAATATCAATGATCAATACTTAAGGCCTAATAACCCAGATAAGACGACCTATACTACCGATGAATTAACGACTAAGTACGATGGAAGCACGGTAGCAGCAGGTGATGAAACATATCAATGGGAGCCCACAGTAACGCCAGGTAATCCCGTAACGATTCATTACGTTGATCAGGATGGCAAAATGATTCAGGCCGATACTCAGCTTCCGGGTGCCTTAGAAGCAAAATATACGATTAAGCCGGCTGCTATTAAGGGTTATCAATACGTAGGTATTACAGAAGGATCGTTGACGGGGACATATACGTCTGATCCACAAAGTGTGACGCTTACCTATAAAGTAGCACCAGTTACGCCAGTTACACCAGGTGGTAATGACAACAATGATTCAACTGGTGATCAGGGTCATACCCCGGTCATTGCTAAAAAGGACAGAGCAATCACAGCGGTTAAAAAGCTTGGTTTTTACCGCACCCCAGACTTTAGTAAGAAGACACGACAGTATTATTATGACAAACAGAAGCGAACGTTGCGGCCACAGTTTGTCATTACAGGGGTGGCGCGTTCCAAGAGTGGTCTTAAACGGTACTTAGTGCGAGATGTGACGCCGGGGTCCAAGCGCTATGGCATGACCGGTTATATTACGGCCAAGCGCTCGTTTACGGTGCACACGTATTACCAGCATAATCCTAAACGAGTCAAAGTTATTTTGGGAACGAATATCTATCGGGATAAGGCGCTCAAACATCGTGTAAGACATTTGAAACGGGGAACAGTCTTGCACGTTAAAAAGATTGTGCGGTATCATTTAACGACGCGGTTGGTACTTAATAACGATAGTTTCGTAACCAGTAATAAAACAAAAGTGATTGAAAAGTAGGATTCATGAGCGATTTGAAGCATATCGGTCGTGAGTAATAGTATCAGAGAATAGGCAGGTCTGAATCGACAACGACGATTCAGGCCTGCCTATTTTTCTTGAGTACGGTTATTCACAGTCTAGTAAGAGACAACTAAGCGAATAAGGGCACATTGTACTCGGCATTAACGATCATAAAGTTCGGAAAAAGTCACCACAATATTCGGATATAGTTGTCGATACCTCATTAGATTATAGGCGTGTATAGATAGAACCTGCACTCGTGTTTTACGGGATGCCAATGGCAGTTGAATCACTGTCAGGGAGACGTACTACAGGTGAAGTTTAATTCGAGAAAGGGTACGCTTGATTTGGCAATTCGTCATACGACAGAGCATATTTCAAATAAACCGTGCAAAATAAAAAGCGACTTATTATGGGGATTGGAAACCTATCATGAGAGACCCTCTTTCATGACTTATTTGCGCCTAAATCATTGAGAAGCTTTATTATCAATTTTTTTATGGGCCTATGTGGCTATGAGGTGTGATTAAACTAATCTTGTGTTCCGAAATCATTCTCGGTAGGATAGACTCTAAAAGTAGCAAATGTTTCATGTGGAACATTTAAACCCATCACAAAGAAGGCAGATACCATGAAACTAGAAATTTACCAAGACACACCGCATGACCGCGATCTCATCGCACGATATCCCCTGAAGGACCCCACCTTTACCGCCACCCCACAGCAAGCCTTAGCGATTGCCATGGGGGATCCAGAACGGCTGCCAATCTTGGTTATCGCCGGTTCTGAGATGGTCGGCTTCTTTGTGCTGACTAAGCATGACGATGTGCGCGAAGTGGGGGCTAATCCCGCAACTGCCCTTCTGATTCGGTCACTATCGGTGTCGGAAACACAGCGGGGAAAAGGGATTGCCACCCAGATGCTGGAACAGTTACCGGCGTTCGTTCGTGAGCATTTTCCGTTCGCAACGACCATCACGTTAGCGGTAGAAGCGGCGAACGTTCCCGCCCAAAAACTATACGATAAGGTCGGTTTTGTGGATACGAGTCGCCGCCGCTTTGGCCAATACGGTGAGCAGTATATTTTAGAAAAGACGCTCTAGCGTTGCTGGAGGATAGTTCTCATGACTGATAGGTTTAAAGGAGGAAGCATCATGCCCGTGATTTCCACGCAACGCCTTATTTTGCGACCGTTTACCGTAGCTGACCTGCCCGAGTTTACAGCGTTACAGCAAGATCCAGACGTCAATCACTTTTTACCGTGGTTTGCGCCGCAAACGACTGCGGAGGCCCTGAAGTTGCTACGTACCCAGTATTTGGATTCCCCGGAGGACTATCAGCTGGCCGTGTGTCTGCGCACAACGAACAAAGCTATCGGTTACATCAATGTTGAGGCCACTGGTGGCCACGATTTGGGGTACGGCTTGGCCCGCGCTTTTTGGGGGCAGGGATATATGACGGAAGCTGTGCAGGCACTGATCACACACTTACCGGTGGCCGCGTATCCCTTTCTAACCGCGACCCATGACGTACTAAATTCCAAAAGTGGTGCCGTCATGCAGCGGCTGGGGATGGCCTATCAGTATACGTATCTCGAACAATGGCAACCCAAGAATATACCGGTATACTTCCGGCTATATTTGTTAAACCGCGACGGGAACAATGCACGCCGCTTCGACAAGTATTGGAGAATGCATCCGACCCATGTTGTCGAAAAAACACCGCTGCGAGTTGACGGCGAAATCAGTCAGCAAGGCGACTGATGATAACCAAAAAGGGCACCGCCGAATTTCGCCAGCAGCCCCCATCAGGTCTTCGTTCAATTAAGCTTGTCCGTGTAAATACAACTCCGGTAGGTCAGTCAGAAATTGTTTCCGCACGGCGTCGGTCGTCGTATTGGCTTCTCCTAGATGAATCCAATGAGCGGTCTGCGGCGCGATGCCAATCCCTGGAAATGTTTGGGCAATCAGATTACTTTGAATGGGATCGCCCGCATCGTTGATTAGTTCCGCCTTGGTCATCGTGGCCGTCGTGATGACCGTTGCGTGCCGAATATTGTGGAGCAGGCCCCGTAAGTCAGGGTCCTCCGCGTAGGCAAAGCCCTTGAGCATCACTTTATCGAAGAATCCCTTAAGCTCGGCGGGCAGATGGTACCACCAGATGGGGCTAATGAAGATGAGTTCATCCGACTGGGCAATCACCTGTTGGTAGTCCTTGACCAACTGATACGGCGTCTCACCGCGGCTAAATAGACGCAGTTCCTCTTTAGAATAACGGGGATCGAAGCCGTCCCGATAGAGATCGATAACGTGGTAAGGTTGGTCAGTGCTGTCAAAGTAAGCTGTTAACCGGGTTAAAATTGCGTGGTTGAGACTGCCTTCGTAGGGGTGTGCGTAGACGATTGTTTTCATAATAAGTAGGTCCTCCTCGAATTGAATGAATAAAGTTTATGTTATACTCAGTCGGTAAACAAGTACGCAATTTAAAGTGCGGTACATACCCAAAGGAGAGTGTCATGGCCGAAATTGATTATATCAAGGAGACCCGCTTGGAGAACACGGGTTTTGCCTATACCCTGAAACTAATTGGGGGCAAATACAAAATGCAGACGCTTTACGCGCTATCCATGAACCACGGGCCGTTACGCTACAATGCCCTCAAGCGCGTGTTAGCACCGATTGCATTTAAGACGCTCACCAATACCCTACGTGAATTAGAAGCGGACGACCTCGTTCATCGAGAAGAATACCCACAGATTCCGCCGAAGGTTGAGTACAGCCTGACGAAGCGGGGGCAGTCGTTGATTCCCGTGATGGACAGCATCTGCCTCTGGGGTGAAGCGCAGGCACAGGCTGACCAGATCGTGCCAAGCCATCTACATGACTAAGTCAGGACAATGATGTAAGGGCAACAGGCTAGGGGATAAAATAGCGGGAATGTTATTTTTTCAAGTGACCAAGACGAGCGGTTTTACAATCAAATTGAAGGGATGATAACCGATAAATTTGTGTTGGACATTCCGGTTTTGATTATCTCAAAAGAGAAATTGAGTGATGTCTTGCAGCACGCGCCAGTGTGGTGGGGGAATCAAGACAAGGCAATCTATGACAATCTAATTTTCACTCTGCCACCGGCAACCTTTGATGACGTCTTTAACGAAATAGGTGCCCCTAGAGAATCCCTCGAAACGATAGCTAACTACAAGAATGTTGTCTTTTGGTCTTTTAACCGAAAGTCATACCAAAAAACCAATTGGTGGTCGAAGACCGCGAATTCAAGCATTAGTCACAAGTTGACAATTAGAACCGCGAACACCGTTAGACGGGTGGTCCAGAAGTAATGGGTAACTAGTCTTGAGATAAAGCCGAAATAAAGCGTGTCATCCAGAAAAATGGGTGGCACGCTTTATTTCTAGTCGAGACAAAGGCCAACGGTGCGCGGAGGGTCATTAGTATGAATAATTTATAACCAAGTGAAAATAAGAGTTGCCATGGCCAGCCTTCTGCCCAGATGAGCGTATTTGGGGATGGCGGTTGTTTGCGGGTGAGAGATATGAGTTGGGGATGGCGTGCAAGACCAATCACGGCGTAAATGATTTTAGAATAAAAAAGTTGTGATTTTTAAACATTACTGTAATTGTTTTAAAGGGTATTGGTTATAATAGAGAGTGTAGAACCGGTTAAAAAGCAGTTCATCCACACTTGACGGGTTGTGGTGAATGAAATTTAGCGCTAACTAGGATTAACGTGAGAACAAATGGGGAGGCTGGGTTTTATGAAACATAGTATAGTTGGGATGGCTTTGGTAGCTGCTCTGTCATTTAGTGGCGCAGTGGTCAGCGGGGACTTGCGCGGACCGGTAGCGAGTGGGTCACCAATTGTAGTGGCTCATGCCGATGCCAGTAATGCCACTCGAGGAATCGTGCAAGACGAAAATGGTGAAGGCACCTGTCCGTGGAATTATACGTCGGACGGCGTCATGCACATTGGCGCGGGGACGTTACCGCCTGCAACCAGAACGGTTCATCATGCGCCGTTTGGGGATTATTACAGTTGGACAGGAACGTTGGCAGCTATTCTGGGGGCTCTTAGTAATGATGGCCACGTTGTAAAAACAATATCTTTTGATGGTCCTGTTAAAGCACCGGAAAATGCGTCCCATCTTTTTTATCAACTTAATATGGTTAACAATATGGATGTCGCGCCGCAAATTAAAAATTTAAACCGCTTAGACGTGAGTGAGACGACCAACATGACAGACATGTTCGCCAGTTCAGGTCAGCTGGCTATCGACGTTTCTAGCTTCGATACCAGTAAAGTCACCTCAATGCAGGAGATGTTTGATGGTAATAATAACTTGACGAGTAACATCGTGGGACTCGACCACTTTGACACGAGCCAAGTTACGGATATGGGAAAAATGTTTAACGAGATTGGCGATGGCTATCATGATGTGAAGCTTGATTTATCGCACTTTGATGTTAGCAAAGTCCATCACATGGACTACGTAGACGATTATGGCGATAATGTTTCGCGAAGCGGATTTGACAAAATGTTTTATTTGAATGGTAAAACCGTCACGATTGATCTTTCGGGCTGGAAGCCGCAAGTACCGCTAGATAATTTGATGGGGGACGGGACTCACTTGTCGAAGATAACATTGAGTCCGGATATCAACCTGACGGATACGAGTTTTCCACAAAAAAACTCGGACGGTACTAGTGCTTTAGATCAAAAATGGGAAAATATACGTGACTTGTACTCAGCAGACCCCAATAAAAAGACTTATAACTTGACTGACATTGCGACCCTTTATCAACAGGGAAGTCTCGATAAGCCCACGACTGATGAAACGTACGTTATGGAACCAGATGTGACACCGGGAAATCCCGTGACGATCCATTACGTTGATCAAGATGGTAAAACGATTCAGGCGGATACGCAGCTCCCCGGTGATCTAGGTGCGACGTATACTGTGAAACCGGCAACAATTGCTGGCTATCACTACGTCAAGGCTACTGATGGCTCACTGACGGGAACCTATACTTCGGATCCGCAGAGTGTGACGCTGACTTATAAGGCGGTGCCTAAACCGTCGCCCAGTGAGTCATCTAGTTCGAGTGATAGCGCCAACACTAAGGACCCAGATCAAGTGAAAATGGTTGCCAAAAAAGATCGTGCGATTACGGCTGTTAAAAAGCTAGGCTTTTACCACACGACGGAATTTAGTCGCAAGACACGGCAGTATTACTACGCCAAGCAAAAGCGAACGTTGCGGCCACAGTTCGTGATTACAGGGGTGGCACGTTCCAAGAGCGGATTCAAACGTTACTTGGTTCGCGACGTGACGCCGGGGTCCAAGCGATACGGCATGACCGGGTATATGACGGCCAAGCGAGCCTTTACGGTGCACACGTATTACCAGCATGCACCTAAGCAAGTCAAAGTCATCCAGGGGACCAATGCTTACCGTGATAAGGCATTAAAAAAGCATGTCAGACATCTGAAACGCGGAACGGTCTTACGGGTTAAGAAACTGGTACGCTACCACTTAACGACGCGCTTGGTACTTAACGACGGTAGTTATGTTACAAGTAATAAAGAAAAAGTTATTGAAAAGTAAGTCTTTGTGAGTACGCTGGGAATGATTAGCGATAGGCATAGGGAATGAAATAGACAGATTTGAATCGTAACTTTCGATTCAAATCTGTCTATTTTTTTGTTTTTCGGTCAATTCCAAGCAAGAAACAGATTAGAACGTCGCTGATGACCTTCAATCAACTGGCTAGCGAATAAGGGTTACCGGAAGAAAGTTCGCTGATTACATGATGTGGGGCAACACAGGGGAGTGATTATTTGATATACTAGGCTTAATCAATATTGTGAATTTATTCACTAACGCTTATTTCATAGTAACACGTACAAAGCCTTAAGGAGGATTACTTTTATGAAATCCAGAGTGATGGGCCTAGCCATAACGGTAGCATTGGTCTTTAGTGGCGCGGTACTCGTAGATAACTCGCCGAAAGTGAAGAGTTGGTCGCCAACGGTGGTGGCACATGCGGATACGACGCCGGTTACCGGAAAATTTGGAACTTGTGATTATAAATTTGTTGGAGATGTTCTACATATTGGACCAGGAATGCTGCCCGAAGCGCCGCTTGATACCTCACCGTGGCCGATGCAACCCAGAGTATCACCTTTTAGTGCGCTCATCAGGGGGTATAGCACAATCATTAATACGATCTCTTTTGATGGTCAGGTTCAGACACCGCCGAATGCCGCGTACTTATTTAGTGGTTTTTCGACGTTAAATATAGACAAGGGTGATTATCCTTTTCCCATACCACAAATTAGAAATTGGCAGAATTTGGAAACGAGTCAGACGACCGATATGACTGGGATGTTCTTGGATTCTAGTCAACAGCGGCTGGATGTTTCAAGTTTTGATACCTCAAAAGTCACGAGTATGGCGAGCATGTTCAGACAAAACACGAACCTTACCAGTAATATTGTCGGATTGACTAGTAAGGGATTTAATACGAGTCAGGTGACAAACATGGCATTTATGTTTCGGGAGGTTGGTAATGGGTCATTTCGTCTTGTTCTTGATTTGTCGGGTTTTGATGTTAGTCAGGTGAAGGCCAGTGGTGATGAATCGGGGTTCAGTGCGATGTTTAGTTCATTACCACGAGCAGCTAAATTGGCTGTGAATCTTTCTAATTGGCGACCACAGGTGGCACTAGTAGACCTTTTTACGGATGATTTAAGTATCTATCCCGTCTATCAAGTAACCTTGAATGACAATCTCGACTTATCTCAGGCTGGACTAGCAGAGATTCCAACAGATCCCGATGAAAGTGATCCCATGTATACGGGGCGGTGGGAGAATAAAGACGATCGGTATCAGAGTGACAATCCGAACACGTATCGTTCAGCACAACTGATGACCATGTATGGGGAGAATGCAGCTACTCGGCCCAAGGGCGATGTGACTTATATGTGGCAACCAACCAAGTTACCGATTCAAGGGAAGCCTGTCACGGTTCATTTTAGTGACGAATCAGGGCGTTCGTTGCAAGAGGACCTGGTCTTAACGGGGGATGCTGGGGAACCTTATACAATCACGCCACCGGAAATTAAGGGCTATCAGCAAGTTGAGGACCCCGATCTTCAGTTGACAGGAACCTACAGCAAAGACGATGCGAGTGAAGTCACGTTGCACTATCAGGCGTTACCAACGCCACCGGGAACAGTGACGGATGGCTCCGGTGACGGTGAAACGAGTATCCCTGATAAGGTAACTGACGATCCGGTCGCACGAAAGGATCGCGCGATTACGGCTGTTAAAAAGGTTGGTTTTTACCGCACACCAGACTTTAGTCGCAAGACACGGCAGTATTACTACGCCAAGCAAAAGCGAACGTTGCGGCCACAGTTCGTGATTACAGGGGTCGCACGTTCCAAGAGTGGCTTTAAACGTTACCTGGTTCGCGACGTGACACCAGGATCCAAGCGATACGGCATGACCGGTTATATGACGGCCAAGCGAGCCTTTACGGTGCACACGTATTACCAGCATGCGCCTAAGCAAGTCAAAGTTATCCAAGGGACCAATGCTTACCGTGATAAGGCATTAAAAAAGCATGTCAGACATCTGAAACGCGGGACGGTCTTACGGGTTAAGAAGCTGGTTCGGTATCATTTAACCACGCGCTTGGTACTTAATGATGGCAGCTTTGTCACGAGTAATAAAATGAAAGTGTTAGAAAAATAAGGCTCACAAGAGGATCGTGGCAGCGATCATAGATTCAAAATAGCCAGTCTGGACATGTAAAATTCCAGGCTGGCTATTTTTAAGGCCAATAACGACTAATGTTTCATATGAAACAGTGATCGTGACTTGTGGAGAAGTGAATTTGGAGAAAAAGGTTGCGTGATGCTCGCTGTAAAACTCTAGGAACGTTGTCAGCACATTTCGATTCGACCTGCCCATGATCCCAAAACCTCCCCCCTAGTTAGTTTCTCTAGAGAGGAGGTTTTGATAGCTAATGATGACTTAGCATCACCGAATTAGTCTTGATCGTGGCGACGACGGCGTACGCCGAAGAACCAGAAGAAGGCAGCGGCAGCAATAGCGGCGACACCACCTAAAATATAGAGCTGGCGCTTGTCGTTAGCTTTGTTAGCAGCCGATTCGTTGTGTTTAGGAGCAGACGCTTGTTGCGTGGTCGTGCTAGTCGTTGACTCATCTTTGTTTGATTTAGACGACTTATTAGACTTGGCCTTGTTCTTAGAAGTGGTGTTTTTACCAGACTTCTTGGACGTGGTAGCGGCCTTCGCAACGGTCGTTCCAGTGAGTTGGTCGAGGCCACTATTAACGGCTGGGATGATGGCGCTTAAGGCACCTTGGGCTTGATTACCAGCAAAGGCTAAAATGGCTGTCCCTTGATAATTTCCGGACCGAGAAGTCGTTAATGAGGCACGACGGCCATTACTGATTGAAACGCCAGTGGTCGTTTTTGCTTTCTTGTCGGCCTTGGTGGCCTTCTTAACCGTCTTAGCGGGCTTCTTAGCAGGGTCAGTGGGATCCGTCGTCGCTGGGTCAGTGCCTGGGGTGCCTGGCTGAGTAGGCGTCGTAGTCCCGGTTTGACCGCCGTTATTGTGATTGTTATTTGCAGCAATTAGGTCGTCTAATACCCTTTGACGAACAGTGGCCAAATTTTGGTCAGCGGTCGTCTTGTCTAGCTTAGCTTGGTCGAGGGTATCCTTGGCTGTGGATAGGGTCTTCTGGGCCTCATCGAGATTGGTTTTTGCTGTAGCGTTAGCAGCTTTAGCCTTATCGAGGTTATCTTTAGCCGTAGTGACACCATCGTCAGCGTCACTAGCCGCACTCGATGCCGCGTTAAATTTATTTTGAGCGGCGTCTAAGGCATTATTAGCCAGAACGGCCGTTTCTTGAGTACTTTTGACGTTGGCGGCAAGAGCTGCCTGATTTTGATCTGCTGCTTGAGCATCAGTAGCTGCCTTAGCACTAGTAGTAGCGGCGCTGGTGGCTGTCGTCTGTGCTGTATTCGCAGCCTTCAGAGCATTATTGTATGCTGTGATCAGAGCGGCTAAACTGGTTGCGGTCGTTTGATCAGTGCCGACGGTCGATTGGAGAGCGTCTTGCCGGTTTTTTGAGGCGTTGAGTGTAGACGTCGCTGTTTCGACAGCGGTCGAAGCAGTAGCAACAGCCGTCTTAGCATTGGTTGCCGCGGTGTCAGCTTTGTCGCTAGCACTGGAAGCGGCATCCATAATTTTTTTCTTGTCTTCCGAATCCGTGTTGTTATCGTTGTTAATTTTGGTATCTGAGTTAACGACAGCTTGCTTGGCAGCAACGGTCTCTTTGGCTGTAGTTACAGCCTCATTAGCCGTCTCGAAAGCCTTTTGAGCAGTGTCAGCATTATTTTTGGCTTGCGTCTGTTTACTTTGAGCGGTTTCTAAGTCAGTAGCCGCTGTGGTGGACTTAGCTTGAGCATCAGTTGAGGCGATCTTAGCATCAGTCAAAGTCGTTTGTTCCATGCCAAGTTGCGTCTTCAAATCGTCGACCTTTTTCTGTGCGGCGGTGGCATCTGTCGTTGTGTCGATGACTGTGCTCTCAGTAGTATCAAACTTGGAGGCATCCTTAATGTAAGTTGAGGTGCCTATAACTTGTTCAAAGTGAATTTGTCCGAGAGAGTCGATTGCCAACCCAAAATAGTTAGCTGGAGAACTACTATCGTTATCGACGACACCTGCTAACGTGGTTGCACTGCCAAAGGCGGCATTTTGGTCATCAAACATCATCGTTTTAATGGTGTTATAGATACCACGTTTGACATCATCTAATGTTTTTGCACCGGTAAGGGCAGCCTTTGTTCCAGTGATTTCGTAGTAGTTACCACCATTGTTCAATCCATAGTCGCCGGCGGCAGTAGTGATGGCAGAAGTGTCGTGAACACTTGCATTATTGGGGTTGTCAAGGTCCCATTTGTCTGTATCATAGGCGTTCGCAATTTCTTTGGCGAAAGCCATCATGGTTGTTGTAAGTGTAACTGGTGTTTGTGCGAGCTGACTTCTTACCTGATTGATTAAAGAAACTGCATATTTTGCGAGATCTTGTAACTGCTCATTTGTTAATGATCCAGCAGTATATGGGATAGCTGCGTCGGTAGTACTTGATTGATATTGATTATTTGTATCAGTCAAACCAGGTTTGGCTAAGGCCGCTAGATTCGCGGCGGCCATGGTTACAGCGGTTTGATATGGAGACATTTTTGTGGAATCTGCGGACACTACTTTAGCGTAAGAATCGGCCGCGGACTTTGTAGCATCGGTTGAATTTGCTTTATCAGCTGCAATAGCTGCGTTCCATAAGGCGGTGTCTGCGACGTATTTTTGGAGATATGGTGCAAGTACATTATTCGCATCGGCCATATCTTTGAGAGCCTGTGCGGTCAGGCTCTCAGGTAATGTAATCGTGTTTGGCGTTTGAATTGCAGCTTCAGCAGTTGCTATGGCTGCCGAAGTTTTGTCAACGGCCGCTTGAGCAGCGGTTTGAGCGGTAGCGGCGTCTGTAGCAGCCTTGGCGGCAGTTGAGGCGGCTGAGGAATTGGCAGCCAATGTTTTATCAGCGTCAGATAAGGCAGCTTGAGATTTTGTGAGTGCACCACTTGCCAGATTAGCGTTATCAGTGGCTGTTTTTAAGTTGTCCTTTGCTGTGCTTAATAGTGTGTTGGCGTCATCCAGATCTAATTGTGAGCTAGCTGCCTTCTTTTGTGCGTCATTATAGGCATTTTGCGCAGCAGTTAAGTTGTTCTTGGCCTTTTCTAAGTGATCTGCTGTATTTGTAACATTTGTATTGGCTGTATCCAAGTTTGCGTTAGCCTCAGTCAAGGCTTGGCTTTGTTTTGGAATGTCAGTAGCCAGTGCGTTGAGAGTGGCAGTGTTTGTTTCGATATCTTTATTGAGCTTGTCAACTTCCTGTTGTAGGTTAGCAATAGAGGGTGCGTCGGAACCGGCATAAGGCTTATCTGCTGTGAGAGCGGCTTGTAGTGCATTGGAAGCCGCCGTACTAAGACTATCCGCGGTTGAACTCGCATCTGAAGCCGCTTTGGCCGCGTCAGATGCTGCAGTTTGAGCGGCCTTTGAAGCCGCTTCGGCAGCTAAACTACTTTTAACGGCAGTAGAACTGGCGTCATTGGCAGTTTGGGCATTGTTTTGGGCGTTAGTTAATGCTGTATGAGCGTCTGTTTTAGCCTTGGCAGCTGCCGTTTGCTTATCGATCGCGTCACTAAGGGGCGTTTCGGCATCGGCTACGGCCTGTGACGTTTGGCCGGCACTAGTTTGAGCCTTGATAGCGGCGGCGCTTGCCTTGGTTACATCGCCTTCTGCAGCAGTGACGGCTGCGGCCGCTGAGTCGGCGGCACTACTAGCAGTTTTAACTTCTGGTGAAGCCTCAACTTGCGGGTTTAAATTGTCTTGTGCCCCTTGGTTAACAGTAGTCGCGTCATTGGAGGCGGGTGTTGTGGCGGCATTAGCGATCACGTTACTGGTCATAACGGTACCAGCCAGAACTGCAGTTGTTCCCGCGACAATCTGAATAGTCTTTTTCATAAAAGAAAATCTCCCTTATAAATAAAAGTATATAAAACTTACTAGTGAGACGGATGACAACCGTTAACAATGCTAACGGTTACAAAAAAGTATGAAAAGTCCAACTAACTTCTCTAATGTCGGGATACGGCTGATTTCGATAGTTACAGGACAACTTCATGAGCAATACCTGAAAAAATGAATTGAGGCCGTTAGTCGTCACGACTAACGGCGTCCTAGTCGAGATTCCGAGATGATCATCGTGCTGCCGTTCTGACTAACTTAGAGGCTAAAAACATTTGCACTGTATATCACTTTTTGGATAAATATGTTTTGTTCTCAGTGTACACCTTTTATTCTTCATAATAAACACCATGTTTTGGTAACCAGTTGAAGTATTAGCATTCAGGACTGCTTACTATTAGTCTGAACTATGTGGCGAGGAAAGGCAGTCTGCGTCTGGATTATGACCAGTTGTGTGGAATTGGGAAAGTTAAATTGTGATAGTCAAGGGTCTGGTTTCCTGTGATGGCCGAACAAGTGAATGGTGGGGATTAGATAGTGGCTGGTAGATGTCACTGCTAAAGTGATCTCTGTCATCAGGACTGAAAAAGATGAGATGTTGCATGGGACTCTAGTTGTAATGCGATCAATTGCTAAATTATTTTTTTGGAGGGCTTGTCTTAGGTGGTGCCTGAACTGACACCTGTCATCTAAAAGTGGTCGTCCAAAATTTTTGGACGACCACTTGCTGACTATTGACAATGATTTCGTTTAAAAAAGAGTGATGCACATAGGATAAAGTCAGGGGATGGGCGTCTAATAGGGAACGTTCCGAGTTTACCCGAACGTGATCAAAATTCACATCCTAATTTGCAATTCCAAACGATATGTTGTATTATTTACTCATAGCCACTCCCCAAGTTATTGGGGGTGATCCAATATCATTTGGAATTGCTGAAGTATTCCCCACGGATGTAGGGACGAGTCATTGGTAACATGCGAAGTTTTGAGTTAACTTGCAACTTAAGACAGTCGGGGTGTGAGTTAACTTGGAGAAAGTATCAAGGACGGGAAAGGCTAGTCCTTTCCCGTCTGCAGGATTGGATCAATGCCCATAGTTGTATTTTGGTGAAGCTTTGTCTAGGGTCCTAACCGGGCTAGTCAGGCTGAATTCGAGGTGCTTATTAGCCCCAGTGTAGCACATTCACTGACAGTTGCGGGTATTTAGCTTTTAGCAGCGATGTACCCAATACAAGTCTGGACGACAAGTAAGAAGTATTGGAGGAGAGGTTTATGGATCAGGGAACCAAGATTTGTCCAAATTGTGGGACGAAAATGACGATTAATGCGGAAGTTTGCCCGAAGTGTGGCGCGATGCAGGCCCAGCCCATGGGGAGCTATGCAACTGGGCCCGCGTCAGTTCAGGAACAAGTACAATCCCGCAAAAGGGTTGGTATGTTCCTTCTTTGGGGATGGTTATCCGCAGTGGCTTCACTTTTTATTCCGATAATCGGGATCGCTTCGATAGTTTTGGGCGTGCTAACCATTAGGAACAAACACGTGTCCGCAGGGGTCGTTTTGATTGTCGTGGCGGCCATCTTTATCTTCTTGGGGATGACGGGCTTTGCCGAAGGATTTTTCGGGGCCCTATAACCTGAAAGACGGCAACTGAACTTGGGGTAAGATTAGTTGCGGCTTTTGTTACGAATACGGTTAATTCCTGCTGGTATGGTGGGGTGAGTCAAAAAGGGCGTTCAATTCTATTGGATGGCCTTTATTTTTGTTTGCTAAAGACAGGAGTGGCTGTCCTGCAGACTGGCTAATTGTATGGCCAGTGGTGATCAGGACTGATTGGTAGCCCATACTCACGGGAATAGTATGGTAGAAATAAAGGGGAATAACTAAGCCAGCGAGGTATATGTGCACACAATACATTTAATGTGTAACATAGCAACCGGGTTAATGTTATTAGAAAACACATATGGAGTTCATAAGTTTATCACATTTTGCTGTTATTCTAGGACTATTCAAGAAAACGACAGATCGCAACCCACTCGGATATGGAGGATTGCCCCATGAAAAAATGGCTACGAATTATCTCAATCATCGCTTGTCTCGTTGGTTTGACATCGTTATTGCGCATCCAGGCGCAGCAGCGGGACCCAGTCATGACTAAGGCAACTCTCCAGGACCAAACGGGTCGAGTTGCAAAAGAAGTGACCAGCCGCCAGCCACAGGACTTACAACTGGCACTGGACTTGACGCTTCCCGCTGGGGAAACGACCATCACGCTGGCCGAACAGGACCAGGCTAAGCTAGAACCAGGTAAGATCACTGACTTAGAAGTGGCTGAAGATGGCCAGGCTGATAACGTTACGGCAGAAGTTGATGAAAAACACCGTCTTTTGCTCAATAATGATCAAGATGAGGCACAACAGGTGAAGGTCTTGGTGCCAGTGAAGTTAACTGACCCCCTCCTCATCGCGAAGTTCCAACTTGAATTACACGTTGTCGACTCGACTGAAAAATACCAGCTTCGTCGCATCGCCGTCATCGCGGCCGAAGATGACGAAGAAGCCGAAAAGAATCAAGCGGCGAAGACGAGCAAAGTCGTCGACAATTCCCGAGTAGATTCGCAAACAGCGAGTAGCGCGGACGTGGTAACGGCCGACGACAGTAAGACGACTGACAACAAGCAAGCGACTGAAACAAGTGAAGCGGCGAAGGTAGATGATAACACCAAGGCAGATGACCAAACAGCGGATACGAACAAGGCCGACCGTTCGAAACAGCAACGGGTCTCTCTTCCAGCAATTCCCACTGAGGCTGGTGCTATCAAGATTCACCGGGGCCAGGTTAAATCGAATAATTGGTCCAGTGATTTACTGATTGGTGGGACCTTACTAGAGCAAGATGGCGTTAAGAAAATAACTAAAGCGCTCGCTAATACCGAACCTAAAGGCTACTATGGTGGCGATGAAAGCAATTACTTTAACAATTACGAAAAGTACTATCACTCATCCTACATGAGAGCTGACGGGGCGAAAGCCTATGCGATTTCGATGGATGGCGAGAAGCAACCGAAAGCAACTGACAACATTGTTATCTACTACGACAATGTTGGCGCCTACAAGGCTTCACCTACTGAGTCAAGTCTTGACCAACAGATGGGGGTTATCGTTGAAATCTCCAACATCGAATTCAATGAGTCGAAGTATATCCGGGGCGGACGAGCCTACATTGACTTCCCTAACAACTTCTACTCTGGTCTAGTCTACAGCGGGATTAAGTCTTTCACTATCGACATGACATTTACCAACTCAGATTGGACGAAGGCCCTTGAATTCCCAGATAAAGACAAGGATGACGACTATGGAACTTACTTCACGTTTGGATCACTAAACGGTCGTGAAGATAAATTGAACGAATGGGCCGGTACCGGATCAGGGCTACCAGCCAAAATAGCCGAAGGTGCCTTCATCAAACCACACCCAGAGGGCTGGTATGAAGGTATTGGGAATGGATCGGATAAAGGCAAGGAGACTGCGGACACGGACTGGGGCGACTACCTCGGATCTAGTAACTACGAACTTGGTGCCGTTTCCTTCCCCATGGTTGGGGTTAAGCAACCGTTCAAGTTGAGAAGTGACTTTGGCTTCACTTGGCAGTCATTCTCCACGGGGGTTCTCACGCCACTCAAGCCGCCGGCACCAACGAAGACGGTTGATAAGGATGAGGAACTTGATCGAGATAATAACGATTTAGATGGCGAGACGGTTGACCGGGACCATGCGGATCAGGAAACGCTGTTCTACACGGTTTACCAGCCGACGTACAATATTCCTGACCAAACTATCGTTAAGCCGAAGAGCATTACGATGACCGATCAGTTGCCGGCTGGATTAACCGTTGAGGCTGACAATGTTAAGTTGTACAACACGAATGGCCAGGAAATTCTCACAGATGGTAAGCGAACGGGTGAAGTCACTGTCTCTGACACGGGATTAGTCACGTACAAGCTCTCCAAAGCGGAAATCGAAGACTTGATTTTCGATGGCAGCAGCTTTGCTTTCCGAATGAAAGCGAGCGTTCACAAAGACTTCCTCGGCACTTTCAAGAATCGGGCGATGGTTAGCTTCGGACCCGGATGGGATCAACCGACGAATGAAGTGATTACGCACTATATTCGGGGCACGTACCAATTCCAAAAGGTGGATGGCACGACTGAAAAGCCACTGGCCGGTGCCGAGTTTATCATCCAAAACGAGGACCAACAGTACCTGACGTTTGACGACGAGGGCAAGTTCAAAGATGTTGTGAAAGACCAAGCAGCGGCAACGCGCCTAAAGGGCGACGAAAGCGGGAACTTTAAGGTTACGGGTCTCCCATATGGCAAGTACACATTGATTGAAACACAAGCGCCAGATGGCTACGTCATTGGCGATACTCATGACTTCGAGATTTCCAAGGAACAGCAGGCGCAGGGCGTCGATCCTGACCAGATCAAGAATGATCCGTACACGCTACCCGTTACTGGGGGACACGGGATCTTCTGGTTCCTGGTTGGCGGTCTCATGCTCATCCTAATTTCTCTCTCAATTTGGCGCACACACCCTGAAGGAGGTTAAGGCCATGAAATTCACGAGATTACGACAACTAATTGTCGCGACCTTCGCGATTTGCGGTCTCGCGTTAGGTGGCCAAACCGCCGCTCACGCTAGCACCAAGGCTCCAGATAAGGTCACGATTCAACTGCATAAGGTGGACAACGAAGCGACACAGATGATGCAAAACACTGGGGATGAAATGACACTCCAGAGTGGCATGTCCGTCTATGACGCGACCAAGTATGGTGATGTGACCTACAGCATCTACGATGTGAGCAGCCTCCTGAAGGACCGGGGCGTGGAGAATGGAAAAGTCACCAACGAAGCCTTTACCACGGAACGAGACAAGCTGATTCATGAAATAACGGGTGGCAAAACAGACCCAGCCGAAGTGCTCAAAGCGCAGCAGGCTTTCGTTGAGGAAAAGAAGCTGGACGCAGTGGCAACTAAGACATTGCGTGACAAGAGTGGCTTCCTGACGTTCGCCGACCTCAACAATCGCGGCTTCTACCTGATTATGGAAATGGCGGCGCCAACGCATCATTTAACGGGGCTCTCAGCACCGATGATTATCGGGCTTCCACTGAATGAAAAATCAGAGATTCACCTGTACCCCAAGAACCTCATCGCGCGAGATGTCGACCCGGAGATTCATAAGGTGGGGATCGATCCGAACGCGCCAACTAGCGACACGCACATCGCCCTTGGCCTTGTTGAATTCACCCTGGAGCGGGAAGATGGCGCAGGCGAGACACGGACGCTAGTCACTGACGACAAGGGGAACATCGAATTCGGTGGTCTGGAAGTAGGGACGGTCTATGTGTTAACGGAATCCTCAAATGCCAAGCACCCTTGGTACTACCAGAGTAGCGACAAAACACACAAGATTTCTCTGAAGTTCACGGTTGATAAAGCCGGTAATGTCGATCCGAAAGAGATGCTCCCAAGCGAGAAAGACTTCAAGATTAGCGGCACGAAGATTGGTATTTTGAACCACTTGATTCTGGGTGGGGCGCAGTTCCAAAAGGTTGACGCGACTGACACGGCAAAAGGCTTGGCCGGGGCCGAATTCAAAGTTCAAAAGATTGACCACGCCGGCAAGATCTTCTGGGCGGTATTCGATGGACAGACTTTCGTTAAATGGGTCAGCAACAAAGATAAGGCGACGGTCTTAACGTCTGACAAGGATGGTAAGTTCGACTTCAACGGCGTCCCTTACGTGTACGACAAGCGAGATGGCGCGGTGACTTACAATCTTGTTGAAACGAAGGCACCGAGGGGCTACGCGCTCCTGAAGCGGGCCACGAGCTTTAAAGTCAATGAACAGCAAGTCAAGAAAATTAAGAATACGAAGGACGTGGCAACTGGTAAGAATGGGAGCGGCGGTATCGGTGACAAAATCCGACGCGGTTTCCTCCCAACAACCGGAGGCATGGGTATCTGGTTCTTCCTTCTCCTCGGGGGACTCCTGATGGGTGGGGCCGGTTACCTGTACTACCGGCAACGGAAAGCCAAGTAATGACATCAGTCACTGAGCTATTGGCAGAAGGAGGACACTGACATGCGTAAATGGCTAGCGATTCTCATCTTCTGTTTAGGCTTGGGGGTCATCGGCTACCCAGCCGCCAATAACTTGGTGACTGGATGGCGTCAAGAGGGCGTTCTAAGCGCGTATAAGAGTCAATTAAAGACTGCGAGTGCCAGTCAACTCAGAGCACTTAAACGGGCCTTGCAGCGGCAGGAAACGGTCAATAAGAGGCAGGCAAGGGATCCCTTTAAGACCGGAACGGAGCGATTCTTGGAGACCACGCCGCTGGCTCTGGTGGCGATTCCGGGAATCGACGTGGAGTTACCAGTCTTCGAAGGAACGAGTGAAAAGGTCCTCCAGAAGTATGCCGGACTGGTTCAGGGGACGGACATGCCCCAGGGCAAAAAGAACCAGCACAGTCTGATCACGGCGCACCGAGGCTTGACGGGTAACCAACTCTTCACCGACCTTTGGCGAGTTGAGAAAGGTGACCGGTTCTACCTGAAAAATGCCTACGGGATGATGACCTACAAGGTGACGGGGGCTCGCAAGGTGAAGGCCAATACGAGCCGGCCCATCCAAAGAGACGCGACTAAAAACCAGGTGACCTTGATGACGTGTACGCCGTATATGATCAACACGCACCGACTCTTGGTGACGGGGCATAAGATTCCGAATGAAGTTGAAAAGATTCCTGAAGGCAAGCTGGTTTGGGATTGGTACAAGGTGATGTTGGTCGTTCTGGTAGGCATTCTCTTTGTTTGGGGGATGTGGGCTGTTATCCGGTACAATCATCGGGCGAAGGGGGAGATCTAAATGACGCCGCGTAAGCGCTGGGTTAAATGGGGATCCTTCGGGCTACTACTGATGTTTCTGGTTGGGTGCGGGCTGGTGTTGTTAGGCCTCACACAGAATTTCTCGGTGATCCATTTAGGCGATAAGGCCAAGCACGAGATGACAGCTGCAAGTGTTCAAAAGGCAACTAAGCAGGCTCGACGACGCGTGGCACGAGGCCAGACGGCTGCGTTTGACTACGGCAAAACGTCACAGTTAACACCACTCACGGTCGGCAGTTATGGCCTACGAGAGTTATTCGGGAATAGTGCCTATCGTGCGGTCGGTGAGCTACGAGTTCCCGCGGTTGGCCTGGATTTGCCGATCGGGGTTGGTGTGAGCGACGCCGTTCTGGTTCGCGGGGCCGGGACCCTTAAAGCTGATCAACGGATGGGCACAGGCAATTACGCCCTGGCTGGTCACTATATGACTGCCAAGCGCCTCTTATTTTCCCCGCTTGCGGGGGTTCGGGAGGGTAACAATATCTACCTGACGGATAAGCAGCAGACGTATCGCTATAAGGTCACCCGGGTCTGGGTGACGAATCGGTATCATGTCGAGGTTATCGACGATGTTCCTGGTAAAAAAATGGTAACGCTGGTAACCTGTGCCACGGCCAACCGGGGCGAGCAGAACCGCTTGGTGATTCGTGGAGAACGTCAAGCGGTAAAACAGGTCGCGGTGTAGACAGCGATGTTTCATGTGAAACATTAAAACGGTACTGAACACAGTAAAAAGGCATCGAATGGCCGTTAAGTGGTCGTTCGATGCCTTTGCAATGTCATAGGTTTTAATGAAACTTTCGGAGTCGAATGACTTCCTGAATAACAATTATGATGCCCATGCCGACCCCACTCCAGATGGAGACCCAGATGACGTGGGGTTGGGTGAGTGACTGGGTCAGGCTGGTACCATCAAACCAAAGGTTCATGACGGCTTGTTCCAAGTACATGAATAAGCCAAAGTAAATGCCCGTTGAGAGTCCCTTGCGGATGATATGGTGGTAGGCCTGTTTAGTCGTCCTGGCGTCAATTTCGTTATCGGTTAGGTGTGCGCGACGTGAAGCAAACATGATGTAGGTACAGACGATGAGAACGAAATAACCGAGCTGACTCAGCAATAGGACAGCCAACGTCATATCAGGATTCTTAATGGCGAAGATCCCCGCGACCGCGAGTGATAGTAACATGCCGGGAAAGTACAGCATGAAAGCATTCGCCGCAATTCGGTTGACTTCCTGACGCTTGTATTCGTCGAATTCCCCGGAAACGCCGAACCAATGTTTGAAGATCTTGTCGCGTAAATTCTCCCCTTTTTCCATGAGCTATTCCTCCCAGAATAAATGATTTAAGTCGGTCTTTAAGACCTTGGCCAAACGGATGCAGAGATCCAGTGATGGATTATACTTGTCGTTTTCGACGAGGTTAATGGTTTGGCGTGCAACCGCAATGGCCTGGGCGAGTTGAAATTGCGTCATCCCCGCCCGTTTCCGATACTCTTTGACTCGATTCAACTCGACACCTCCTAGGTAAGTGGTTGTTAAGATGTCATATATAATTGACATCATGAGCATAGTCCTTAAATTGAGATGTGTCAACTATATATGACTTTTTAAGCGAAATGGCCATTTTTGTTGACTATCACGCAACACGATAGTGATAGCCTTCAGTGACTTAAGGCGGTAGGTAGGTGGCAATAACCCATTGTATGTCGCACGGTGTTTGGTTCGCTTTGCTGGTGAAGATGTGGAGGAATGCCTTAAATGTGGCGATTAATGTGTTTCAGGTTACTAGAGTGTGATATTCATTTGGTGGAGGCCGTGACTTATCTGTCGTAGCCCCCAGGCCCAATACTAGCCCAGCTATAGAGGATCGTTTCGTAGCGCCCAAGGATCGACTGACCAAGGGCATGAGCGGAATGGAGAGGCTAAAAAGACAGGTGTAAGGGACGGAATTTTTTAATAATTAACAATTAATTACTAAATATTGGCCGCTAGATTAGTAATTAATTATTAATTACATTTTAATTATCAGAAGCTATCCACCGTTGTTAAACCCGTTCTACTATGACTTCACGTTACAGAGGCTAATTCTAATTGCGTGGAAAGAACCATTTAGGGTGGTGGCATGTATAATAAGTGATGACTAAGATCGCGTTAGGGGGAGAGATCATGATTTTTGTGGCGCTAGTGGTGATTCTGTTGTTGGCGGTTGGATTAATTGCAGGGATTCGGCATCGACAATGGTGGTTAGTTGTTTTGACCAGTGTGGTGTTGGTTGTGATTGTGGGCTACGCGATTGCGGGATTTATCGTGTTTGATGTGTTGGATAAATGATGGGACACCTGCTTGTATTTTATGGATAGGTTGCTGGAATCAAATTACGAGAATGTTTCATGTGAAACATTAAAAAGTCGTCACGATCGACTTCCCTTGAGAAGTCAGTCGTGACGACTTTAATGATCAGGTTACTTTTTAGTGATTTCTAGCAGGCGTTTCCGCAGCGCATCGTCGTAAGCCGTCAGGTACAGGCCATACTTACCACGCTTCATCAGCACGTTCAAGACGTTAGCAATGAACGTCCGGTACTCATCTTGCGTGAACTTCATATCCTTACGTTTCTTGAAGATCTCCTTGTGAGAGTACTTCTCGGGGATGATGGTCATGGTATCCGTTTGTGGATCGTAACCAAACGAAGGCCCGATAATCATACCAACGTAGTTCAGGTCGAAGCCTTGAAGTGTGTAAATAGTCCCAACTTGGGTAATGGATCCTTCTCGCTTGGCCCAGTGAGTTCGTTGCGGGTCCCATTCGTCCCATGGCAGGTTGAAGGAGTCCATTTCAACATTGTGCCGGCCATCGATTCGGGGGAAGCCAGAGGTGGCAACCATCCGGCTCATGCCGACTTCTTTGTTGCGTTTCTTGATGGTGTCAAACATCGCCCCAGCGGTATCGAACATCTTGAAGTCGAAGTCGCTGTTGTCAGGGAAGGGCTTCAGAGGCTTTTCAGCGGTCAGGTCGTCCATCCAGGCCACTTGTTCATCGCTAGCCACCATCCGGTACTGGAAGTTCATGTTGAACGATTTGTGGGGGTGAGAGCCAATCGTCTTGAAGAGTAGATCCTTGTCCCAGTACATCTTGGATTGGAAGACCTGATCGAAATCGTAAACCACGACGACGACTTTGGCTAAATCCATCAGGTCGGTCAGTTGGTTCTGCCCACGATAATGAGCGTAGGGTTCTGATTTCGAGTAGAGCAGATGCGCCTCGTCAACGAAAATGACGTCATACTTCTTGTGGTTCTTTTGGGCGTAGTTAATCAATGACGTTGGCCGGCGAATCGAGTTGACTTTCATGTTGGGAATTGATTCGGCGATGTCCTGGTAAGCCTTGTACAACTCGGGGTGGTTAACCACTAGGGAGGTCTTATAACGCTTGTCAGTCATGTATTGGCGAACCAGTTCCATCAAGACAACCGACTTCCCGGTTCCCGCAGCGCCTTCGATAATGGCGACGGAAGAGGTGTCGCCTTGCAGGCCTTGCTTGATGTAGTCGTTGATATTGGTGATGATCCGTTTCTGATCGTCGGATAGATCGTCGACGAAGAACTGGGTTTTTAGAATTTCATTCATGTTAGGGCTCCTAATTTAGTTTTTTAGCGTCATTGGGGCATTAGGCGCCTGGTAAATTCCGAGACATGAGGTGCCTGGTTTAAGCGTTAAAGGTGATGGGCGGACCATGTACTCGGATTTACTTCCAGCGGTGATTATATCATATTTTGGGGCGTGAATAACGGCTAGTGGGTGAGTGTTGGTAGGACAGTTCTAGATGGCCCATCGTAATCTAAAAAAATCTTGTTTAACTAAATCTGTGACAAGCACTCAAAAACTAGAATTCGCTAAAATTTTTCTGAGTGGTTACTTGGGTTATAGAGATGTGGTTGAAATTTACTATGGGGGTTCGAAAAATGCTACGTTTATTGTGATAGCTTAGCGTTCACTAGGAATTGGCATGTTGGCAGTTGAAGCCAGTTAGGTTATGCTATAGAGGTAAGTGGATTGTGAAATGCAAACCAACTAAAATAGGCTAGTTTGCAAATCTGAGATGCTGATATATCAAGGTTCTTTTAGTGTACTCCCCACGTATGTGGGGATGATCCCCACTAATACTGCTACCTCAACGACAACCAATAGTACTCCCCACGTATGTGGGGATGATCCTATCCCGTTGAGGTAAGAACCCCCGTGGGTCAGGTACTCCCCACGTATGTGGGGATGATCCCGAGTCGCCACCTTAGATACGACAACTGATACAGTACTCCCCACGTATGTGGGGATGATCCCTAGCAGTCACTCAGCCGGTTAGTCAGTGCTTTGTACTCCCCACGTATGTGGGGATGATCCCTTTTGGGACGGCAAGCCGCCGCCAAAAGAAAAGTACTCCCCACGTATGTGGGGATGATCCTATTTAGCGGCAAAGTTGTTGGGGACCCGCAGCGTACTCCCCACGTATGTGGGGATGATCCTTAGCGGCATACTGGGAAGAACTCACAGGCACTGTACTCCCCACGTATGTGGGGATGATCCTTTGCAGATGCAGACCCACGTCAGTTATCACAAGTACTCCCCACGTATGTGGGGATGATCCCTCACACCGTCGTCCAGTTCAACGGGCCAAAGTGTACTCCCCACGTATGTGGGGATGATCCTTATTGTCAGAACGATATTTACTTATTCACTATGTACTCCCCACGTATGTGGGGATGATCCCACCATCTTTACCGGCGGCGCCGGTTTCTCCCGGTACTCCCCACGTATGTGGGGATGATCCCCACTAGCTCTTTACACAATGGATTCGGTAATTGTACTCCCCACGTATGTGGGGATGATCCTTAACGCCGGCTGGTTATCCAAGCTGTCACCACGTACTCCCCACGTATGTGGGGATGATCCTTACTGGGCGGCCATTAAAGAGTTGCCAAAGGAGTACTCCCCACGTATGTGGGGATGATCCTAACCCTGACCACTGCCAGTGATTGTGATTACCGTACTCCCCACGTATGTGGGGATGATCCCAAGGATAATGTGACGGTTAGCGGCGCGATGATGTACTCCCCACGTATGTGGGGATGATCCCGTTAAAAACGACCCGTAATTACTTGACAAATTGTACTCTCCACGTATGTGGGGATGATCCCTCGCATCAGTAGCCATCATCCTCGTCAGAATCAGTACTCCCCACGTATGTGGGGATGATCCCCGCTCCAAATGGCTACCAAGTAATGTTTATCCGTACTCCCCACGTATGTGGGGATGATCCCACCAAGGAGACGGCGCTGTCACATATCGCTTTGTACTCCCCACGTATGTGGGGATGATCCTGACGACTACCACACGTCAATGCGTTACTATTTGTACTCCCCACGTATGTGGGGATGATCCTAAGTCAACTGGCTATGCGTCAGTGTAGCGCTGGTACTCCCCACGTATGTGGGGATGATCCTGACGCTGGGACGGCTGAGAAGGCCAACTTTGAGTACTCCCCACGTATGTGGGGATGATCCCGTTTCCATAGAGCGATGTATAATATTTGATTAGTACTCCCCACGTATGTGGGGATGATCCACAGAAGAAAACGGCAAGGTACTGGATGTTATGGTACTCCCCACGTATGTGGGGATGATCCTGGCTAAGGTAATGGACCACGTATCATACGACCGTACTCCCCACGTATGTGGGGATGATCCCGGAACAATCGAAATTGATAGTTCAACCAGTTTGTACTCCCCACGTATGTGGGGATGATCCTGATTGCCATAAGTGGCATCAAAGGCTTTAGGTGTACTCCCCACGTATGTGGGGATGATCCTGGACGAGATGAAGTTGCGTGGCAGTTCTGATGGTACTCCCCACGTATGTGGGGATGATCCTCAAATGTTTAGTGTGTACGTGACCAGCTCGGCGTACTCCCCACGTGTGTGGGGATGATCCCGATAATCAGTTAACCGGTCGACTTCCTAATTTGTACTCCCCACGTATGTGGGGATGATCCTGTAGTGGGCGACGAAATGGGATATAGCCGTTCGTACTCCCCACGTATGTGGGGGTGATTCGAAGTATCTTAATAGCACAGGTTAAAAAATAATATCATTGTATGATTGATAAGGACGTGTAGCTGTGATTGAGGGCCTGTTCATGTTGTTCATTGCCGGGTGTATGCTTTATTTAGCATTTGGTCTATTGTGGTCAACTTTTTTCTAGTCATGAGACATCAAAGGCTCTTTATTAACGAGCTACCAGACATAGAAAACTATGATAAAATAAATGAATACGATTACAAAAATAACAAAGATTAGTAAAAGGCATCAAATATTTTAAGTAATGTTATTTACTATTTTATAAGTCATCTATATTGAATTGGGGAGCGTTGATCTGTATATTCGAGGATATAACGTTCTTGAAATTCCGATTGTGAACCTTGAGGTAATGTGCATAGTTACATATAACACTTAATTGACAAAGGTTAAGAGGCTGTACATATGGGAATGAAAATATCCGATCAAGCAGCAGTGTTGTGGGCGAAGAAACGCAGTGAGGAAGGGTACCAGTATTGGTTGCCCTTGATTGTTCACTTGATGGACACGCAAAAGACGATTAATTACTTATTTACTCACTGGTTAAGCCCTGCACAGCAACGACTACTGGCTGGAGCGATGTCGGAAGAAGAAACACAAAAATTAGTCAAATTTGTCGGGTTTGTTCATGATATTGGCAAAAGTACCACAGCTTTTCAAATTAAAAAATCATACGATCATGACGATTCATTAGATGATGATCTCAGAGCAAGATTGGCCCAAGGTGGATTTCAGGGACTTGATGAGGTGCTGCTAGCCTCTGCAAACAAATCTCCGCATGCTTTGGCTGGTGAGGCCATCATTGAAGATTTAGGTGTTCCTGAGTCTGTTGGTGCCATTATTGGCGGACATCATGGGAAAACAGCTAAAGAAGCACCAGACGACCAAATTGATGTCTATACAGCGAATTACTATCAGGATGATGTCGATGCTAAAATTCAAGAGCCATGGAAGGCTGTTCAGGAAGAACTATTTAAGTATGGTTTGACCACCTCAGGCTACCAAGAGGCAGAGGATGTTCCTGATGTCACACAGCCACAAGCAGTTATTTTGGAAGGGTTGTTGATTATGGCAGATTGGCTTGCGTCTAGTGAATATCTAGATCGTGAGCAGACAAAGCCGTTGTTCCCTTTAATTGCGCTTGATCAGTCATGGCATGATATAGATGTGAATACTCGATTTAGAGATGCACTAGAAAATTGGTCAGTTGATGATGAATGGAATCCACAACGTTTCAATTCGAGTCAACGCAATAACTTCGATGCAATCTATATTGATCGTTGGAAATTCAAGCCGCGTCCGGTTCAAAAAGCCATGAGTCAAGCTATCGGTGAAGCGCTCGACCCAGGTATGGTGATTGTTGAGGCCCCAATGGGATTGGGGAAGACCGAGATAGCTCTGCTGGCAGTTGAACAGCTAGCTTATGTTACTGGTAGTGATGGCCTCTTCATGGGATTACCAACCCAAGCCACAACCAATGCCATGTTTGATCGCGTCGATGACTGGCTGGCCGTTTTAGCTAAATTACAACATGGGAATTTTCAGATTAAGTTGATGCATAGTAAGGCACAATTTAATAAAAAGTATCAAGATTTACCGGATGCTTCAAGCGTTTATGGCGATGAAGACAAACCTGGAGAAGTGGTGGTTAATGGCTGGTTTTCTGGCAAGAAGTCTATCTTGGCTAAGTTTACGGTTGGGACAATCGATAATCTCTTGTTGATGGGATTGAAACAAAAGCACTTGTTTTTACGGCACTTGGGGCTGAGTGGCAAAGTGGTCGTGATTGATGAGGTCCACGCCTACGATTCCTATATGAACCAATACCTGTATAAGGCAATCAACTGGCTAGGTGCATATCATGTGCCCATTGTCGTCCTGTCAGCGACCCTACCAAAGGCTAAACGTAATGAGCTTTTAGAGGCTTATTTAAAGGGAAAGTATGGCAAAAAGTACACGAAGAAACTGATCGCACCTGAAGGATGGAAAGAAACGCAAGCCTATCCATTACTGAGTATTCTAGATGGTAGTCAAATCAAACAGGTTACGTCGTTCCCAGGAAAAAGCGATCAACAGCCAACGCATCTGCAAGTTAAACGATTGAATCTTCCTGATGAAGATCTTATTGCCCATGTGGCTAATAAAATCAGTGATGGCGGTATTGCAGGAGTTATTGTTAATACCGTCAAACGAGCACAGAAGCTGGCACAGTTGGTGCCTGAAGACATTAAATTAATGGTGCTACATTCGGCATTTCTGGCCAATGATCGGGCAGCTCAGGAGACTAAGATACAGGATGCAATTGGAAGGCGTGGCACACGTCCGGAAAAAATGATTGTAATTGGAACGCAGGTTCTGGAACAGTCACTGGACATTGATTTCGATGTTATGTATACGGATGTCGCCCCAATGGACTTGATCCTTCAACGGGCGGGACGGCTTCATCGACACCGGATTGAACGGCCCGCGGCACTACAGAGTCCACAATTATTTGTCATGGGTATTGAGGGAACGAATGAATATGAATCCGGTAGTGGATTTGTTTATGGTCAGTACCTACTCATGAAGACGGACCACTTTTTGAAAGATGAGATCACCTTACCAGACGACATCTCACCACTAGTCCAAGCAGTTTACGATCCCAAGACGGATAGTGAAATTGCAGATATCGATGAGTCTAAAGCTAAATTTAAAGTGAAGCTTGAAAAGGAAAAGAAGAAGGCCCATGTTTTTCAAGTGGGAGAGCCTAAACTCAAAGCTGGTAAGACTATTCATGGCTGGTTAAGTCGTGATCAAGGAAACATTGGTAATGATGAACAGCAGGCTAGTGCAGCGGTTCGTGATATCAAAGAAACCTTGGAAGTTATTCTGGTTCAGCACACGGAGGAGGGGAACTTCTTGTTGGATGGTCGACCTTTGGCAGATGTTCATTCAAAGGAAATCGCCCAGCAGATTATTCGACTTCCCTTTGTGATTACACCGAATTCTGACAAGGTTGATCAGGCGATTAGGGATCTCGAGACGTTAACTAGTCGCTACTTCTCAGGCTGGCAAAGTGATGTCTGGCTCAAGGGGGCACTAGTATTGCCGTTAGACCAAGCCTTCTCAGTAACCTTTGAAGGCTGGCACCTCACGTATTCTTCAAAACTAGGACTTAAGTATGTACAGGAGGACGACAATCGTGGACAATGAAAGTTTTAATTTAACCACGGAACCGTGGATCAAGGTCATCACGCTAGACGATAATCAGGAACAAACGGTATCTCTGATTGATTTATTTGAAAATGCTCATCGCTATCGCCAATTAGCCGGTGATATGCGTAGTCAAGATCTGGCGATCTTACGGCTTCTGCTAGCTATCTTGACAACTGTCTATTCGCGATTTGATGCCGAGGGGAAGCTATACGATTGGTTACAGACAAATGAAAAAGCAGAAGTTAGCATCGACATGGATGAATTTGATGAAGACGATAGCGAAGATGATCTGTTCAAGACTTGGCAGAATTTGAGTCAGGCGGGTCAATTTTCACCAGTGGTGACGCGCTATCTAAAGGCGCACAGTGATGATTTTGATTTCTTTGGTCCTCGCCCGTTCTATCAAGTGACCGCAGAAGATTACGATGCCCTAGTGCCTGAAGCAAAACGTGTTGCCGGAGGTAAAGGTCAGGTTGCTATTAAACAGCTTAATCGTCAGGTCTCAGAGAGTGGAAATACACCGGCTATCTTTGCGCCAAGAGCGGGAGAAACTAAGAACGATTTACCACTGGATGAGCTGGTACGCTGGATCATTAGCTACCAAAACTTTACAGGTGTGACTGATAAATCCAAGGTTGTGACAGATGAAAAGTTCTCAAATTCAGCTGGGTGGATCTACCGAATTAATCCCGTATTTGCTAAGGGAAAGACGCTTTTTGAAACGTTATTGTTGAATTTGATTCTGGTGAACGACTGGCAGGACGAGATTGCATACACCTTGCCTAAGCCGGTTTGGGAATATAAGTCTGTCCGAGACTATGTGTCGCACCGGGAGGCTCAGCTTTTACCAGATAATTTAGCTGAGCTGTATACGACATGGTCGCGAATCTTACATATCGAGTGGGACGAAGCTGGAGCGCCTCATATCTTTAGTGCCGGTATCCCCATATTTGATTATGAAGATGCCTTGATTGAACCGATGACAACTTGGCGTTTTGATAAAAAAGAGCATGCTTATCGGCCGGCAGTTAAGGGATTAAGATCCTTAGGAATCGCGATGTGGCGCAATTTCGGTCAATATGTCAAGGCTCGACAGTCAGACGATGTCCATGAACCAGGAATTGTGGTTTGGCTACATAAACTGAAAAAGAGAAAATTGATTTCACGTGAGACCCCTTTGATTTTGAATTCAGTGGCCCTGATTAGTGACGGCGTTGCGACCTCGCAATCACCAGCGGCAGAAGTAGTTGATGATATGCAGTTACAGGCGGATGTCCTCTTTCCTAGCGATGACCAGAACGAGCCACTAAAACGGTGGCCAATGCGGATTGAAGACACCATTGGCCTCACACAAACGATCGGAACAGATTACTATCATTTTGCCAGTGACATCGGCACGATTCGTAATTTAGACGTTCGGCCGTTTGCTAGTGGAATGAGTGCGAAATTTTATGAACAACTGAATGATCCATTTAAGGAATGGTTAGAAGGTCTGACCGACCAGGATAACCGAGACGAAAAAATTACCTTATGGAAACAGGAACTTCAGGGAATTGTAGTAGCGTCAGTGAATGACGTGATGCAGACCAGTTCACCAAGAGATGTTAAGGGGATCTCTACTAAAAATGGGCCTTTGAATATCTTTACGGCCAAGAATCACTTGATGTCTAGCGTCTGGAAACATCTTGACTTAAAGAAGGAGTGATGAGGATCTATGGCAGATGAACTTAAGCAGATTGCCGGTCGAATAATTCACGCGATTTATCGAGATGGCGCGGTAGACAAGGCAGTGTTAGCAAATTTGAGAAATGCACCGACTGTGGCAAGTCAACGTTCGCAGAAGGTTTGGCCGATCTTAATGGCTAACCTAAGTGAGCAGCAGCTAAGCAAAAATGGCGTACCAACTCGAGAAGAAGTGGCCGTATACACGGCTATTCGGTTCTATGCGATCTACCAACAAGGCAATCAGACGATGTGTGTTTATGCGCCAGCCAGAGGTACGGATGCCAAAGGGCAAATGCTTTTTGGGGCCTTGGGTAACTTGCGAGGAAATGACGACTTACGAGTGGCCATGGATCGTCGTGTACAGCCACTTCTGGCCACTACCAACGTAGCAGGTGTGATCAACGAGCTTTCCCACTTGATTAGTATTTTGAAATCACATGGGAATAACCAGCAGATTGATTTTGCCCAGTTGGCACAGGATCTCTACTGGTTACAAGTGAGTTATGAACAGGCCAGCCGAGTTCGCTTACTTTGGGGACAACAGTATTTCAGACAAGCAGATAAAGCTAAGGGAGAGAAAAATAATGACTAATCAAAACCTATATGTTGATTTGAACGTGTTACAAACCGTGCCATCATCCAACATTAACCGGGATGATACCGGTGCTCCTAAGACGGCTTTTTATGGCGGTGTGACGCGGTCTCGAGTGTCCTCCCAAAGTTGGAAAAAAGCTGTTCGGGACCGATTCGATAAAGAAAATGTGGCTACTGGAAAACGAACGAAAAAGGCTGCTAGCTTGCTTGCTCATGAGTTAAAGACACTGGATCCCGCGCTAGATGACGATGCGGCAATGGGCAAGGTCGGCGACATCTTCAAGGCGGCTTCAATCAAGTTGAACAAGGAAAATGAGACGGGAGCATTGTTGTTTGTTAGCGAGGGTCAGCTTCGTAAGTTGGCACAATATGCCTTAGATAATGAAGAACTAGATAAAAAAGAAGTCAAGAAGGTTCTAAAGAGTGATCAATCACTAGATTTGGCCCTATTTGGTCGGATGGTAGCGGATAATCCAGAGTTAAATGTGGATGCCGCAGCACAAGTTGCCCACGCCGTTTCAACGCATGAAGTGGTTCCAGAATATGACTACTTTACGGCGGTTGACGATGCGCGAGCCGATGATACAGCTGGTGCTGCCATGCTGGGGACAATTGATTACAATTCGGCAACCCTTTACCGCTATGCCAACATAAATATGAATGAATTGGCCTACAATCTTAACCCAGAAGATGCCATTCATGGGGCAGCGGACTTTATTAAGGATTTCGTACTTTCAATGCCAACTGGTAAGCAGAATACATTTGCGAATAAGACCTTACCAAGCTATGTCATGGTTACGATTCGAACCGACACGCCAGTCAATTTAGTCTCAGCTTTCGAGAACCCAGTTCATTCAGACGGTGGCTATGTTGTCCCTTCGATTAAGCGATTGGACGATGAGTACCAACGCACAGAGAGTTTCGTTGAGAAGCCACTCGAAAACTTTATTTTAGGTAAGCCAGATTCACAAATTGGTGATAGCGTGTCCAATTTATCTGAGCTGTTAGACAAGGTCACTGAGACGTTATCGAAGGTGGTTCCAGATGAAAATACTAACGATTAAATTGACTGCGCCCTTACAGTCGTACGGGAATGAAGCCTCATTTACGCGGCGGACAACGAATGATTACCCTACAAAAAGTGCGGTGATCGGAATGATTGCCGCCGCGTTAGGATATCGCCGAAATGACGAGCGGATCTTGGCATTAAACGATCTAAGCTTTGCCGTCAGAATCGATCAAATTGGTCGGAAGTTGACGGACTTTCAGACGGTTGAATGGAAAAAAGAAACACGTAAGATTACCTATCGGGATTATATTCAGGACGCGGTGTTCGTTGTTGCGTTGGGCAGTGACGACGCCCAAATGATTGAAAACATCAATGTGGCCCTGCATCATCCGCGCTTCCAATTATTTCTTGGACGTCGCGCAAATGTTCCTGCAGGTCTTCTAATTACTCAGGTGTTCTCAGACGTGACTCCGGTGGCGGTGTTAAGAAGGTTCCCTTGGCAGGCCAATAAACGGTATCAGAGACGAAGTAAAAGTCATCGTTTAGAAATTGTAGCCGATGCAAGTCTGCTTTCAGACAAGCCAAGTGCCATGGTCAAGGACCGTGTGGTCTCCTTCGATCAACGTGATCGGCGTTACGGATTCCGAGCAATTGCAAGAACGACGGTCGATCTCACGCATTTAAATTCTCAAGAAAGTGAACCGGACACGACACATGACGCTTTCGGTGCTATCTAGGAAGGAGTAAGCATGTACTTATCAAGAGTTGAAATTGACGTGAACAATCGCGCTAAGACAAAAGATTTAACGCACCTTGGTGCCTACCATAACTGGGTTGAGCAGAGCTTCCCACAGGAGATTGAAGCGGGGCAACGAACGCGGCATTTGTGGCGAGTCGATCAACTAGGTGGCAAGAAGTACTTGCTAGTTCTTAGTGAATCAGCCCCAGATCTCGACCAATTGGCGACCTACGGGGTAGCTAAAACGGCGATGACCAAGTCATATGATCGTTTCTTAGACAGCATTCATGAGGGGCAGATTCTCCAATTTCGGTTAACAGCGAACCCCACGTATTCGATCATTAAGCCGGGCCAAAAGCAGGGACGAGTGGTTCCCCACATCACGGTAGCCCAGCAGCGAGGATGGTTGGTGCAAAGAGCTGAAAAAGCTGGCTTTCAGATCGTCAAACAAGAATCTGCTGATTCAGATGATCAAGACACAACGCTGGCTTTTGATATTGTCAATCGGGAGTGGCCGATGCTTCATCGAAAGGCCGGTCGCGGTGTGCGGCTGAGTCGTGTGACCTTTGAGGGCCTTTTGCGAGTGGCTGATGCGGACGAATTTAAACAAACGCTAACCAAAGGACTCGGACGTGAGAAAGCCTTTGGCATGGGGTTAATGACGGTGATTCCGGAGGCTTGATAGAATGGGTAAGCAAGTTGGGGCAGAAAAACCAAAACGACGCGAACTGGGTCGAGTGGGTGATCGAACAACTTTCTTATATTTGGAGCATGCCAAGTTAAATCGACGAGACAGTGCCATCCAGGTGATGGATTCCCGGGGGATTGTCTATGTTCCCGCGGCGATTATCAGTGTACTGATGCTGGGACCTGGTGTGGATATGACCCATCGCGCCATGGAGTTGATTGGTGAAGCCGGATTAGGTGTGATTTGGGTCGGGGAACGCGGGGTGCGGCAGTATGCTTATGGTCGGCCATTGAACCACTCCTCGGCTTTAATCGAGGCCCAAGCTCGGCTTGTTTCGAATAAACGCACCCGGTTAATGGTCGCTAGACAGATGTATCAGATGCGATTTCCTAACGACGATGTTTCGAAATTAACGATGCAACAGTTGCGGGGAAAGGAAGGCGCACGGGTTCGTCGCGTCTACCTAGAACAGTCTCAGGCGACAGGGGTGGCGTGGTCACATCGGGAGTATAATCCAGATGACTTCGACTCAGGGACGCCGATCAACAAGGCGTTGACAGCTGCACATCAAGCTATTTATGGGCTGAGTTATAGTGTCATTTCAGCGTTAGGCGCCTCAGCTGGGCTGGGATTCGTTCATACTGGCCATGATCTTTCCTTCGTTTACGACTTTGCCGATCTTTACAAAGCTGAGTATTCTATTCCGATTGCCTTTCAGGTGACAGCTAAGTTTGGTCATGACCCGGATATTGGGTCCAGAACTCGGCGGGCCATGCGCGATGCCTTCGTGGATGGTAAGTTACTAACGCGCATGGTACGAGATTTAAAAGCCTTGTTGGGCATGACGGAAGATGAGAGCGACATTGACGTCGTGAGCTTGTGGGATGATCGGATGGGACTCCAGAAGTTTGGGGTACAATACCATGAACTTCAGGAAGATGGTCATTCATGATTGTGGTGACGTTAACGAAGGTTCCTAGGTCGTTACGAGGTGACCTAACCAAGTGGTATCAGGAGATCCAGACAGGGGTCTACGTCGGGAATGTGAGCGCCAGAATCCGAGATATGTTGTGGGATAGAATCCTGAAGAATATTGGCCGTGGTGAAGCCACCATGGTCTATAATTCGAATAATGAATTAGGGTATAGGTTCCGTACAACACGTAAAGATCGCTCGGTGATTGATTTCGATGGTATACCATTGATGATGCATTTAAATGAAGCCACTGGCCCGGTTAAACATGGATTCAGTAATGCCGCTAAGTTCCACCAGGCTAAGGTTATGACGCGTAAGCTAGCCAATAAAAAGCCAGTGGGTGTGCCTCAAGCTATGATTGCGATTGATCTTGAGACCACTGGTTTGGATCCAGCCAAGGATGAAATAATGGCGATCGGTGCTGTTAAACAGGTTCAAGGTAAGATTAGCGAGAGCTTTTACCAATTGATTCAGATTGATAAGTCAATTCCTAAAAACGTTGTGCGTCTAACTGGAATAACTTCTGAATTATTAAACGAAAAAGGAGTTAGTTTGGCCGTTGGCCTGCAGGGCCTTAAAACGTTTATTGGGGATATGCCGTTGATTGGGTATAACTTACACTTTGATGAAACTTTCCTGACAGCTAGTTTTAAAAGAATTGGATCGCTGGATCTAGGTAATCGAATGGTAGATCTGATGCCAGTGGTGAAGAAGGCAAATAAATTTTTAGATAATTATCGTTTGGAGACAGTGTTGGATGATTATGGTATCGAGAATAAAACACCTCATCAGGCGTTAGCTGACGCTCAGGCGACGTTGAACCTAGCAATCAAACTGAATGAAACAGGCGTTTTGAAAATTTGAGAATCGCGGTATGACTGCGTTTGTTTAGTGTACTCCCCACGGATGTGGGGATGATCCTCCCAGAACTATCTAATTTTACGTACCCATCGGGTACTCCCCACGGATGTGGGGATGATCCTCCAGACACCAAAAAGTTCCTGGGACAATTTGTGTACTCCCCACGGATGTGGGGATGATCCCTGTGGGGCAGTGACCAAGAGATGGCTATGTCGGTACTCCCCACGGATGTGGGGATGATCCTCATAGAAGCAGTTTGGTAGATACCAGTCATCGGTACTCCCCACGGATGTGGGGATGATCCTTTAAAATAAATAATTTATTATTTATAATTTATGTACTCCCCACGGATGTGGGGATGATCCTCAAATAACCAGTAGTTACCTTCTGATCTAAAAGTACTCCCCACGGATGTGGGGATGATCCCCTCAAAACTTCTCTTGACGGCACAATTACTGAGTACTCCCCACGGATGTGGGGATGATCCCTTAACGTACCCATCGGCTTCACAATCGTAGGTGTACTCCCCACGGATGTGGGGATGATCCGTCTCGTCTAAGCTGTCTTGGGCCCAAATCAATGTACTCCCCACGGATGTGGGGATGATCCTCTCAGCCACCCAGTTGTCATAGACTTTTCCACGTACTCCCCACGGATGTGGGGATGATCCCACTGCTGGATAATGGTTTTGTTGCCTAACCCAGTACTCCCCACGGATGTGGGGATGATCCATAATGACTCTGCGACAGTCGATGAGTCATCCTGTACTCCCCACGGATGTGGGGATGATCCTAAGCATCCAGATAACTTAGATATCTTTAATTTGTACTCCCCACGGATGTGGGGATGATCCCTTTGAAGACTGTACTCTAATTTCATTGGGTGAGTACTCCCCACGGATGTGGGGATGATCCTGACCTAGGTTTTTCCAATGGCACGATAAATAAGTACTCCCCACGGATGTGGGGATGATCCCATCTAGCCTGTAGTTATCAGTCAATAGCGGTGGTACTCCCCACGGATGTGGGGATGATCCTTAGACACCAATGACGAAGAGCTGCAGCCAAATGTACTCCCCACGGATGTGGGGATGATCCCTTGGGCGAGCAATCGGATTTGAATTTTTCGGCGTACTCCCCACGGATGTGGGGATGATCCCCGCTTACGAATTGAGCGCGAAAAAAGAGGCTGGTACTCCCCACAGATGTGGGGGATGATCCCATGAATTAGCCAGGTAACTCTTGCCAAAGTACTCCCATGTCGGGATGTATTTTGTTCTCTCAAGCAGCCTAATAAAATCAGCAGGTAACTTAGATACCACAAAGGGATCTTCTGATGAGAACAGAATAGTTTTAGAAATAAACACAATTACCAGTAAGACTTCTGGATTAATGAAGAAGTTTTACTGGCTTTTTTGTATGTCATGGTAGATTGTCACATTTTACGAAACACGTGTAACTATAATTACGAATTCACTCCAAATTAAATGATGTGAAACATTGATAATGATGAATTGAGTAGTACTGACAGTATTTCATACAAACGCTGTAACAACAGTAAATAAAAGCTAAATTTGACAAAAAATTTCAATTCTTATTTTTTGAATTTAAATTAAATAAAACCCGTCTGAATCCCTGACGTGTCGCTAATTTGTTAATTTGTACTGCTGAAATATATATAAAGTAAGCGTTCACGGTGTTGATTAAAACAGTTAACGGTGTTATATTAAATGTGAGGTTTGAAATATAGTACATATACTGATTGATAGCGACTAGGGCAACGTCATTAATGACAGGGGACTTAGAAATGAAAACAGATCAAAAAAAGGCAAGGAAACAATATCAAAATCGGTGGCTACTCACGAGTGCTGTTGCATTAACTTTGGGAACTGTGGGGTTCACAACGGAAGTGGCCCACGCTGATACCTCGACAGGGACTGGTGATTCAGCGGGGCAGACAGTTTCGGGACAAGAACAGCAACAGCAACAAGCTGTTTTGCGTAAGACTTCCGCTCCGGTTTCTCAGTCTGAATCGGATCCTACTGAGGCGCCAGCCAGTGATGCTGATCCGTCGACGCCTAAAGATGATACGCTCAAGGATGAAGAACCGGGTGAAAAAACGGCTGAAGATCCCGTGGAACCAGCGAAGAAGGTGACTGAGGAATCGTCTGCGTCCGATCAAAACTTGGAGACGACCCCAAAACCTACAGAAGAGCAGCAGTCTACGGGCAAACGAGCGAATACCTTATTGAGATCTATGCCCGTTCCAGAAGCTGCTACACCAACGGTAGACGATCTTATTCCAGATAAGAATCTCCAGCAGGTTGTTTTATATGCCATTCAACAGACGCATCCTGAAATCACGTCTGTCTCACAGATTAATACGGATCTTCTAGGGGAATTGACTAAGATTGATTTGTGGAGTAACGATGCGAAAATTAAGCAACAGGATGATAGAGATTTCTATAATGCGGTGATCAACATTAAATCTCTGGAAGGGCTGCAGTACGCTAAGAAATTAACCACGTTAGCCATTTTGCCTGACGCTACTGCCAGCAAGAATTTTGGCAAAGTTGGCCAACATGGTCAGCTCTCGGATATCTCCGCGCTTAAAGGGCTCACGCAGTTGACCAACTTAAACCTAAGCTGGAATCAAATCACGGATGCAGATACGCCGGCCTTAGCTGATTTGACAAATCTTACATCGTTGAATTTATCTTATAACGATATTACCGATCTCTCATTCATGTCAAAGTTAACAGCATTGAATACCATTAATTTTTCGCAGCCTAAGGACAGTACTTATAAAGTGACGAGCTTGAAGCCATTGGCTAAGCTGGTCAAACTATCGAATATTTCCTTTTCATATAACAACATTTCTGATCTTTCTCCATTGCGTAACATTACGGCGGATCCTGGGTTTATGACGTTTACGGGTAATCATATCTTTGATATTACGCCCTTACTGGGGTTAAATTGGCAACCATTCCTTGGAAGTATTTCTTATATGATTTCCGCAGGTGGTCAGACTTGGACATCGGATCAAGTCGTGCTGAATCCCAATACAACAAAGCTTTCGATGTGGTCTTTCGCCTATGATAATTTGTATAATTTCAATGAGTTTATGGATGGCGATGTCAGCAATATTCTGACCGGGTTACAGTCGACGGGAAAGGCATCATCGATCGGTGCTAGTCGTTGGTGGACTTGGCACAATTTGACGACGGGACCTGACGGTACTGGTTATTTGTACGCTAACTGGGATAGTAGCCGTCACAGTGATCTGTCCGAACCGGAAGCGCCTAACGGGATGACCTTCAATGGGACTGTCACCGTGCCATATACTTTAGATGCGAGTGTGGGGGCGGTTACCGTCGCCTATCAACTCGATGGTGGGGTGAAGATTGCGCCGTTTACCATTCTGAGTGGTAAGACGGGATCGACGCTAGATGTTCTGAATGATCCAGCTATTCAAAAAGCGATTGCGGATCTTGAGGATCGCGGCTTTGCCTACGAAAAGCCAGTTAAATATGTGCCTAATCTTACGGCGACATCCGAGAGTTCCTCGGTGACTTACGATGGCGATGCACAAAACATCACGTTGCTTTTCAGCCCGCTCCAAAAGATCTATCTGGTCGATGAAAATGGCAACGCGATTGGCGATAAGGTTATCAAAGAATCTGGAAAGACGAATACGGTTTGGAACGTTACCTTACCTAAGATCGATGGCTACGACTTCGATCGTGTTGAAGGAGATGGCACATTAACGGATCAGAACCTGAGTGGAACGATTCAGGATATTAACCATGATATTTATGTTTATTACAAGGCTAATGGTAAGCCGGTAACGCCCGTTGATCCGGGACAACCCGTTACGGATGGAACAGTGACGGTTCATTACCAGACAGCAGCAGGCAAGCAACTGGCTCCTGATGACACGTTGACTGGGACGGTTGGTCAGGCTTACACAACAACACCTAAGAAAATCAACGGTTACAAGCTGGTTACAGCATCAGCGAATGCCAACGGTGTTTATACATCGGCTAGCCAAGACGTGATTTACACGTACCAGGCTGTTGAGAACGGTGGCAAACCCGCGGTTGTGGCACCAACTAAGCCGACGAAACCTACGAAACCTGCGAAACCAGCTGCTGGTGGTCAGGCCGATAAAGTCACGGGTCAAACAGTAACGAAGCCGGGGTCCCATGGTGGCCAGGCAGTTCAACTGACAACTGGGAATAATCAAGCGAAGTCACCAGCGACTCAGGCGACAACGTTACCACAAACCAACGATCGCCAGGTTTCTTCCTGGTGGGGGCTGGCATTATTGGCAGTCATTGGATCGTTATTTGGCTTTAAGCGTTCTAAGCGCTCTCGTCAAGATTAAGCGAATATGCTTCTAAAAAAGGATCTTCAACTACGATTAAATTGTCGTAGTTGAAGATCTTTTTTGCAGGCTTTATGAAGTTATTTATGTGGCGTTTTGATTGACGTTGCGCCAGATACTGGGTATAGTGATTCTAACAAATGATTACAGGTGATAATAATTATCTTAATAAACAGACTGGACGTGAGTCTAGGCTTGGAGGCGAAGAGAGTGATTAAATTCGGTAAGGGAATGCTGATGGCGCTGACAGTACTCGTAATCGGTGGTACAGTCCCGACATCAGCTAGTGCATCCCACTGGCATAAGGGGAGTCCCAAAGCGTTACGGGGAAAGTTTCAATATAAAAGGCAATCGACGGCGGAAGGCTTTGGCGCCATGTATGAAGTGACAAAGTGGCATGTTGGAATTGGCATTTCCAACATGCCCAGCCAGACAATTTCTCGACTCAGGTATAAAAAGATTGGGTCACACCTTTATCGACTTAAGGGGCATGTTGCGAAGAATGGTCTGGTTCATGCAGCGAATGTCGACTTTGCTGTTTATCGTAAAGGGAAGACCTTTGCTAGTATTGATTACGGTTATCATAAAAAACACGGATTCACCAAGGGCAGTTATGCCAGACAGGTGAAACATTTTAAGAGTGGTGGACCGGTTATTAAATAAATCAGAAATTAAAAGTGATGACTTAGAAAACAGCAAGTTATCACTTTTTGTTAGGTTAGGCTGAGGACAATTTTCCCTCGAGCATGGCCGGTTTTTAGGGTCGTCAAGGCTTGATCGAGTTCGTGAAAGGGAAAGGTGCGATCGATGATCGGTCGAAGTTCTTGTGCTTCTATTAACCGGGCTAACGTTGCCAGTTCCGCCCCACTGGGCCACATGAAGAGGAAATGATAGGTTGTATCCGTTTGTTTCTGTAGACGGGTTAGGCGGTGTGTGACGACGCCAAACAGGGCTTGTTTCCATCGTGGCAGGCCATATTCCTGGGCAAATTGGCGATCGGGCAGGCCAGAAATACTGACGATTTGACCACCGGGCTTCACAATTGAGAAAGCTTGTTCCAAGGCATGGCCGCCTAAGGTATCGAAGACGGCATCATAATTTGTCAGCAGATCGGCAAAATTCTGCGTGTGGTAATCGATGATCTGCTCTGCCCCGAGACTTCGGACAAAGTCCACATTGGCGGCACTAGTAGTGGTTGCGACGGTGGCGCCTAGCCGCTTAGCAAGCTGAATGGCTAGCGTACCGATTCCCCCGGCCCCTGCTTGGATTAGAACTTTCTGACCAGGGTGAAGCTTTAGAATATCATGAAGTGCCTGATAGCTCGTTAAGCCCACTAAGGGAACCGCGGCGGCTTCTTCATAGCTAAGATTGCTGGGCTTCAGGGCAATCTCTTGGGCATCAATCGCTAAGTATTCTGCAAATGACCCAATACGAGTCTTCCGGGGTCGTCCGTAGATGGCATCGCCAACCTGAAATTGAGTGACTCGTGAGCCAATCGCGACAATCTCACCTGAAAAATCACTTCCGATAATCAGCGGCATGTCATAAGTTAAGAGGGGTCGTAAGCCGCCCGCCATGGTTTTTAGGTCAATTGGGTTGAGACTGGCAGCTTTAATCTTAACCAGCACATCGGTCGGCTGAAGTGTGGGGATTGGGACGGATTTAATCTCTGGTGAAGTTTGTTTATAGTGAGTAATGACGGCAGCTTGCATAAGTTTTGGCATTCTAAACGCACACTTTCTTAGTTCATATTTTTAAACTATTAGGATGGATAATACGTTATTGGTTTAAAATTGTCAACCAATAAAAATCGATCAAATGCCTAGTTCTATCGAGTTGACATCGAACGTGATAAATGATTTAATGGTTTAAAATATTAAACTAAGAAGGTTGAAAATGTCAAACTTAACCAAACTAAAACATGAATTTGCCAATGCGAGTGAGTTTCTCGTGGCGCTGGGTGATCAGAAGCGTCAGGCGATTATCATTGCTTTACTCGATCAGAAGGTCGTTCACCGGGGGCTACAGGTGACCGATCTCATGGGGGTCACGGGACTTTCGCGGCCGGCAGTCTCTCATCATCTAAAGCTACTGCGTGAGGTCAAATTGGTGGATTATCGGCCAGAAGGTACGAAGAACTTCTATTACCTTACGCACCAGACCAAGCAAATCGACCAGTTAAAGACCCTTTTAGACCATGTGATGGAGGTGATGACGTGCAATCAACAACTGTAAAGAAAATTTTGATAGTGTTGACCAATACAACCCGTTATGGCGATCGACCTGAGGCGACCGGTCTGTGGTTGGGCGAGGCAACTGAGTTTGCTTTGATCATGCAGAAAGCGGGTTATCAAGTCGATTATGTCAGTCCCAAAGGGGGATTCGTACCTTTAGACCCCCGCAGTATGAAGTATGTGGATGAGGAGATTATGGCGTTTTACGAAACGACTGACTTCCAACAACGGGCGTTGACCCACTCTCTGAAGCCAGCGCAGGTTGACCCAACAGCGTATGCGGCGATTTACTATGCTGGTGGCCACGGCGTCATGTGGGATTTCCCCGACAATCCCGAGTTACAGGCGATTGCTACCCAGATTTATGCTCAAGGCGGTTACGTCACTTCTGTCTGTCACGGGATTGCCGGATTGTTAAATATTAAGACGGCCGCCGGTGATTATTTGATTGCCGGTCGCAAGGTTACTGGATTTACCAAAGCAGAAGAAGTTTTAGCGGGCAAGAAGGGGATTGTCCCGTTCTTCAATCAAGATGTGGCAGAGCAGCGGGGAGCCAAGTTCCTGAAACGCCGAGCCTATCGTGAATATGCGGTACAAGACGGTCAATTGATTACCGGGCAGAATCCCTTCTCGGCTAAGGCGGTGGCCCGAGTCTTGGTTCAAAATTTAGCAAAGGTTAATTAAAAAAGGCCTTTTCACGGTCAATCCGTGGGAAGGTCTTTTGCGTTGTCCCTGTTTTCTGACTTACGCTGTAGCCGACAGGGACTTGTAAAGAATACGACAAGGTCGCCCAAACTGATCATTTTGGCGGTCGATCAATTGGTAGTCTAAGTGTTCGTAAAGGCCAACGTGCTGGGTCACAATGTACAAGCCGGAAATGTCAGCAACGACTGCCGCCTGTTCGGCAGCCCGGACCAACTTTAGGCTAATGCCCTGTTGGCGGTAGGCCGGATCGACGTAGACCGTGCTGATAAAAGGTGTGTAGTCAGTTGCCGGCACGATATCATTGGCTAGCAGGGCGCAACACCCCACGAATTGGGCACCGTCCGTAGCATAAACGACCCGTTCCCAAGGCTGCCAATCGGCCGTGGTCATCACCTTAGCGAGGTGCGGCCCCGCAGACCAAGAGATGGCGCCAATCTGAGCGGCCGCAGTTGCCCAATTGGGACTTGTCGGAGTTAAGATCTGAATGGTGATCATGCTTTGGCCCTCCCTTCGGCTAGGTTACCCAATGCTTTCGGATCCGCACCATCTGCCACTAACTTATCAAATTCGGCGTGGACCGCGGGATCAACATGGTTGGTGCCTGGAAGGTAGTGAATTTGTTCTGTTCCAGCCTGTAGGGCTGTCTTATAGTACCATTTTTTCCAGCGAAGGAAATCCAAGGTATGTTGCAGACGAGCCATCTTATCTTCTAATTTGGCTTCGTGTTCACTTAAGAAGTCATAGCGATCCTGCAGCGTGGTGTCACCGGTCATACAAAGGTCGATAAAAGTCCCGATCTGTTTGACAGGCACGCCAGCCTCCTTGAGGCAAATGATGACCTCTAAAAAGTTAAAGTCGTTGTCCTTAAACCGACGTCGGCCAGCCTGATTACGATCGACAAAGGGCAGGAGTCCCTCTTTATCGTAGTAACGCAGGGTGTAGGGACTGATCGATAGTTTCTCGGCAACTTGTCCAATTGAATAGCTCATGGCAACTTCTCCTTTAATTTAAATTAACGCTTGACCTAGAGTTAGCTCTAGATTCTATACTACCATTATTGCTTGTGATGTGGTGCTGAATTCATGGCACTCACTGAACTGAAAAATTAGGAGGAGTCAGCTTATGACTAATACGAAACCTTTAATCGTCATCACCGGGGCCAGCTCAGGATTTGGGGCCGAAGATGCCAAACTCTTTAACGCGGCAGGGTACCCGATGTTGCTCTTAGGACGACGGGATGAAAAAATCCGTGACTTACCCTTAAACTTTGACAACATCATGGTTGCTGCCGTTGATGTAACCGATCAGGAAGCCTTAGCGGACGCAATTCATGCTGCCGAAGCCAAGTATGGTGAAACAGATTTATTGATTAATAATGCCGGGGTCATGCTGCTGGGGAATGTCCAACGCCAAGATCCTAAGGAATGGCAAACGATGTTAGATACTAACGTAATGGGCGTTCTCAATGGCACTCAGATCGTCTTGCCAGCGATGGTTAAGCGCCACCATGGTACCATCATTAATATGTCTTCAATTGCCGGATTCAAGGCATTTGCCAACCATGCAGCCTACGTTGCCAGTAAATTTGGGGTGCACGGTTTATCCGAAACGATTCGGCAAGAAGTGGCCAATGACAACGTCCGGATTTCCCTCGTGGCCCCAGGAGCTGGTGAAACGGAGCTGTTGACGCATGTGACTGATGCAGCGGCCTTGAAGGACTACCAAGCCTGGAAAGAGACCATGGGTGGGCTAACCTTAGATCCCAAGTATGTCGCCCAGACGGTTAAATTCATTTATGATATGCCACAAGACGTTAATGTTCGCGAGATTGACCTAGCGGCAACCCGGCAGGATAGTTAAACGCAAGTTGTTTCACGTGAAACAGGACGGTGATCAGCCCTTGGGGGGGTCATCGTCCTGTTTTTAAATCGTTGGTTTTGCGAGCGCCTGCAGTGCGGTCATGGTGCCGGACTGGAACGCTGCCAGGAGGTCGTGCATCGTCATTAACGATTCTTGTTGACCATTGAGTAACCATTCTCGCCAGAGGCGGTAAACTCCGGCAGACATGAACTGAGTCCAATATTTCTGCTGCGTGGGAGTGGCTCCGTCCCAAGTCATCGTAACCGCGTAGAAGTGTTGCATATTAGCCTCAAAGAGCTGTTGAAAGACGGGTTCAAAGCCGCGATCAGCTGCTAGTTTTAGGGTAGGGCCTAGTTTGGAAAAGAATTCGCCGAGCGCGATTAGTTTCTGTTCTTCTGGCGCATGGCGGAGGATATCAGAGAAGCCACTTGCCATGATCGGGGTGAAATGAGCCGTGAGCACGTCAGCTAATGTATCGAAATGGCGGTAGAAGGCCATCCGACTGACGCCAGCACGTTTGACGACCTGAGTAACGGTTAGATCATTGAGGTCATGGTTTTTTAAGAGATCGAGGAGGGCGATTGCAAGGTAGTCTTGGGAATCCTGTTTAATTAATTGGGCATGTTTTGTCGCTGCCATAACACTTGCTCCATTCTGTCAGAGATGCTGATTTTCCGCTTGAAAGGCGGTTAACGCCATTGTATGCTACTGACACAGACGTTACAAGTGAAACGAAAGCGAGAGTGAAAAAATGTCAAAACAATTAGTCGTGGTTACCGGTGGTAGTGGCTTTATTGCCAGTCACATTATTTGCCAATTAGTCCAGCAGGGGTATGCTGTCCGGACGACGGTGCGATCATTAAAAAAACGGCCATTGGTGTTGGAGATGCTGACAGCCGGTGGTGTTCAGGATCTCAGTGCGGTGTCCTTTGTTGAGGCAGATCTCACACACGATGCCCACTGGTCCGAGGTGATGGCGGGGGCCACCTATGCGATTCACGTGGCATCACCGACGCCTAATCGGATCTTCAAGGATGAAAATGAGATGATTCAACCAGCGGTAGAGGGTGTTCGGCGTGTCTTAACGGCAGCCAGAGACGCAGGGGTCAAACGGGTCGTCTTAACCTCGGCTTATGGGGCCATATTTGCCGGGCATCCACACCGGACGACGCCCTACACGGAAGCCGATTGGTCGAACTTAAAGGCTAAGGGCATTCACCCGTACCAAAAGTCCAAGACCCTCGCCGAGCGGGCGGCTTGGGCGTTCATTGCTCAGGAAGGTCAAGGAATGGAATTAGCGACGGTCAATCCCGTTGGTGTTATGGGGCCCGTCTTAGCCAGTGATTATTCGCACTCAAATGTTCAGGTACGCGAGCTGCTCGAAGGCCGGGTGAAGGCAGTTCCTAACGTGTCCTCAGGCTATGTGGATGTGCGCGATGTCGCGAGTTTACACCTACTGGCGATGACCTCCCCCAAGGCTGCTGGCGAACGTTTTCTAGCCACGACCGGCGAGACGTTATCGATGCTCGATGTGGCCAATGTTTTGCGCGCGGCCTTTCCCCAATTCGCGCCACGGTTGCCGACCCGAACCATCCCTAATTTAGCCGTTAAGATGGCGGCGTTAGTCAAACCAGAATTGAAAATGTTGTCAACACTGGTCGGTCAATATGCGGAAACCAGTAATGAAAAATCTCGGCGATTGCTCGGATGGCAACCACGTTCGGCTGCGGAAGCTATCACGGCAACGGCCCAGTCTATGATTGATTTAGGCCTGGTGACGGCTTAGTGGGTGGAACAGGTTGTGCTTGCATGACCGCAGTGAGATGCGCTACAATTTGAGTAACTTAATACACTATCGGAAGACTATTTAGTTAGATAAGATCCCCATCAGGGGTATCGGAGGGTTACGGCCAGATAAGATGATCGTTCATCTTATTTGGCCTTTTTTGTCTTTCAGGGAGGAATAATCACATGCAAACTTCGTACTGGAGTCGTAACTTTATTTTGATCTTAATCGGGAATGCTCTGTTATTCATGGTTTACAACATGCAGGTGCCAGTCCTACCACTCTATGGGAAATATTTGGGGATGTCTCCCGCGCAGATTGGTATTTTCGTGGGGGCAATTATGTTTGCAGCCTTGATTACGCGGCTATTTGTTCCGTGGTTTTCTGGCCGGTTTAGTAAGAAGATCCTACTGGTCGTTGGTATTTTGCTCTATCTCTTAGCGGCGGTGGGGTACCCCTTACTGGGAAGCTTTGGGTTGCTCGTCTTATTACGATTATTCAATGGGTTAGGCCACGGGATCACCACGACCTATTTCGCGACGTCGGCCGCGGCAGAACTCCCCAACAACAAGATTGGTGAAGGGATGGGGTACTTTGGTATCGGGACGATGGTGACGGCTTCCTTGGCGCCGCTCTTGGCTCTGGATCTCGTCCAACGGCACGGGTTTTCCGCCTTTTTCTTAGCCTGCATCGTCATTCTTTTTGCGGCAATGCTGGCCATCTTTGGGACCAGTAAGCCTACGCAGCGTCCCGTTGAGACGGAAGCGAAGGCACCGGTATTTGACAGCCAATTTCTCCCCCAATGTGGGTTGGTCTTCATTCTTGGCGTTCTAATGAGTGGGGTCATGACCTTCACGCCAATTTACGCACAGATGCGTCATTTGAGTGTCATTTCGGGTTTCTTCTTTATCGCGGCAATTGCCGGCGTAGTCATTCGACCAATCGTGGGTCGAACCTTCGACCATCAAGGGCCACGGGTGATTCTTCTCTTGAGCACCGTCTTACTGACTGGTGGGATGGTCGTGCTTGCCTTCATGGATCACAACTGGCTATTGTTAGTCGCAGGGGTTCTATACGGCGTAGCTGATGGTGCCATTTATCCCACGTTACAAGCCTGGATTTTTAAGGAAACGACGCTGGCTAACCGAGACACGGCGACAGGAATGTTTCTGAATTCTTACGATCTAGGGATGGGCTTAGGTGCCGTCGTCTTAGGCTGGGTTGTTGAAGCCGTGGGGTATCAGGCCATGTTTCTGGTGCTCACAGCGGTTGCGGCTGTTTACATTGCCTTAGCGCTAGTGTTGAGTCGGCATTTCCGCGAATTAGGAACCGTTTAAGCACCACCACGTCTCAGGCCGGTCGAAACTTGACCGGCTTTTACTGATCCGACGAGCAAAACCCGGTATAATTGAGAAGATATTGGGATTAACGTCAGAAGATGAGACCATTAAAGAATCAGTAAGAAGAAGGGAGTCATGCCTCATGCCAAAAATCACAGCGGGAATCGTCGCCCACGTCGATGCTGGGAAGACGACGCTTTCGGAGGCCCTGCTATATCAAACAGGAGCTGTACGGGAGTTAGGCCGCGTCGATAACGGCGACGCCTTTCTGGACTCGGACACTCTCGAGAAGCAACGGGGAATTACCATCTTCTCCCATCAAGCCAATTTGACGATGCAAGACTTAACGCTGACACTCCTCGATACCCCGGGACACGTGGACTTTGCCTCACAGACGGAGCAAGTGCTTAGCGTGCTGGATTATGCCATCCTAGTGGTTTCAGCCACCGATGGCGTTCAGGGGTACACACGGACACTGTGGCGATTATTGGATCACTACCACGTACCCACTTTTATTTTTGTGAATAAAATGGATGCCATAACGGCCGATCGCGATCGGGTACTGAACCAACTGCAGACGACCTTTTCACCAGGATGCTTAGCCTTTGACGGTGGGGAGAATGCAGCCCTTCCGGAGGCGACTTATGAAGACGTGGCGATGCAAGACGACGCCGTATTGGCACAATTCTTGGACACGGGAGCGGTAGCCGACCAGACCGTTCGGCAGTTGATTCGCCAGCGTAAAGTATTTCCCTGCTACTTCGGATCGGCCTTGAAATTAGAAGGGGTGTCGGCCCTTCTAGCAGGATTGGACCATTGGACCAATGATCCCGTGACGACGGCAGACTTTGGTGCCAAGGTCTTTAAAATTTCTCATGATGACAAAGGCGTCCGGCTGACTTGGCTGCGACTTACCGGGGGTCAGTTGGCAACTAAGACTGTCTTGCTGGGTGAGCAGAAAGTCAATCAATTGCGGGTGTATAACGGCACGAAGTTTGACGTTCGACAGAGCGTTTCGGCCGGTGAAGTCTGTGCGATTCCAAATCTCACGGGGACGTATCCCGGACAAGGTTTGGGCAATGTCTCTGATGAAGGGACACCGGAAATCCAACCGGTCTTAACCTATGCGGTGGATCCGCGGGGCAACGACCTACATGCCTGTCTCACAATTTTTCAACAATTGGCGGATGAAGATCCGCAGCTGCATGTCACGTGGTCCAGTCATCTGCAGGAGATTCGCGTTCAGATCATGGGGACGGTTCAATTGGAGATTCTTCAACAGATTCTGCATGATCGGTTCCAACTAGATATTGGCTTCGATGCCGGAAGCATTCTCTATAAGGAAACTGTCACGAAGGCGGTTGAGGGGGTCGGTCATTTCGAACCCCTGCGGCATTACGCGGAGGTCCACCTGTTGATTGAACCGGCGCCTCGAGGCAGTGGCCTGACCTTTGCGGCGGATTGTTCCTTAGAAATCTTGGGTAAAAATTGGCAACATCAGGTGTTGTCAAATCTGCGGGCCAAGGAGCAGTTAGGCGTTTTGACAGGAGCACCACTCACTGATGCGAAGATCACGCTCGTGACGGGTCGTGCCAGTATTGTACATTCGGTCGGTGGCGACTTCCGTGAGGCCACGTGGCGCGCGGTTCGTCAGGGCCTAATGATGTTGCGTGAAAATAACGGTCTACAGCTCCTGGAGCCGTGGTATCATTTCCGATTGGAAGTAGGTCAGGAACAAGTGGGTCGTGCCATGACAGATATTCAACGAATGAGTGGCACCTTTGATACACCGACGGCAGCGGGCGAGATGACTGTTTTGACGGGCACGGCGCCGGTATCTGCGATGCAAGATTACGCGCAGGAGGTCAATGCGTATACGCATGGTAAGGGCCAATTAGAGTGTCTGATCGATGGCTACCGGCCGTGTCACAATGCTGATGAGGTGGTGGCAGCACAAGCTTACGATCCAGTAGGCGACTTGCCGAATACGCCGGACTCGGTGTTCTGTGCGCACGGTGCCGGGTACCCCGTTCCTTGGGATGAGGTTCCGAGGATGGCACACGTGGATTATGCCTATTCGGCAGGGATGTTTCATGTGAAACACGACAGTAATTAACAACTTGAAAGGGCCACCACGATTAGTTTGCGACTAGCCGTGGTGGCCCTATTTTTGAGTTGTTCTAAACTAATAATCACATTCCGGATTACTTCTTGTCTGAAACGATCTATGAGGCGTGTCGGATGTGTTGTGTCAGCATTAAGGGGAACCAACACAAAAACCGTCCCAATTGGCTTGCTGCTGATTGAGACGGTGCTAAATGATTTTCACTAATTGAAGGTGACGACCACTTTATCCGCGGCACCAGGGGTTCGCGCCATCTTTAAGGCGTCGAGGGCCTGGTCGAATGGGAAGGTATTGCTGATAATTTTCGCATATTTGTCAGGGTGATCGATAATGTCGTCGGTGACTTCGAAGATTTCCGTCGGGTAGCCCATGGACCAGACCACGTGGAGTTCTGACGTCAGGACGTTGGCGAAATTCAGTTCCACCGGTTTGGTATAGACAGCAACGACCCCCAGAGTGGCGCCGTGCTTGGCAATGTCGAGCACGGTCTGGAAGACTGGGGCGGCCCCAGCGGCATCGAGATAAATATCAGTGGCGGGATGGACGCCTCGCATGAAGCCACTTGCACCGTTCCCTTGTAGGGTTACTAGCCGTTCGCCGACATTTTCCTTGGCGGAATTGATGACGGCGTCGGCCCCGATTTCTAGGGCTTTATCCAAGCGAGACTCGAGAATGTCCACAACCACGACACTGGCAACGCCCTTGCGTTTGTAGCTGAGGAGGGCACCTAGGCCGATCGGACCGGCGCCAAATACCACGACTTTGTCTCCTGGTTTGGGTTGCGTCTGATTAACGGCGTGGGCCGCGACGGCCATGGGCTCATTTAAAGCCGCGACCTGCCATGGAATGTCCTTGGGGATGACGCGGAGCTGTTGCTTTGGCTGGAAGTCTTTGACTAAGACGAAGTCGGAGAGGCCACCCTGAGCACCACCACTCCCTAATAGACCATCCGTGAATTTCAGGGTGTTAATGACCACGTGATCCCCCACGGCAATACCACTGACGTGGGCCCCAATCTGGCTAACCTCTGCCGCGGGTTCGTGGCCTAGAGGGGTGGCACCCTGACGTGGTGGAATTCCACCGATTCGAGTGTACATGGCATCTGATCCACAGATACCACAGGCTTTCATCCGCAACAGCACATCATTTGGGCCCACTTGGGGGTCGTCGATGGTTTTCCAAGCGACTTGACCAGGACCTGTAACATAAACAGATTTCATGCTGAAACCTCCTTAATTGACTAGGGTTGGTGCCTACATGTGAATGTTAGCACAAACGTTTCGACTGTGAAAGGGCTTTCTGATGTGGTGACATGGTTGATATGCTTCGGTTGGTGAGTTTTTTCTTGCATGCTACGTTTCCCTCCCGTAAACTATCCTAATTAGATATTATTTTTGCGGGTAAGTGGTTAAAGTAAAGGAGAATCATCTTGAAAATTAGTAAAATGCTCTGGGTCGATGCCGTCGGGGTCGGCCTCTTCACCTTAGTCTACAGTCTGATCATGAGTGGTTTTTCGCTGTGGATGGGATCGGCGGCCTTTATCGCGGTGTCGTATTTCTTTGGGGCCGGGTTCCCAAAAGACAAGGTTTGGAATATCCTGCTGAGTTTTGCGTTAGGGATTGGTTTTGGGCTGATGACCTATCGCCTCATGCAGATTCCCTTTCTCGGGCAGATGTGGCCCAGTGCCATCATGTTTGGTATTCTGACCACGATTGTCTTGTTACTGCAGGGAACCATCATGAAGTTTACGCTGGTACCGGCCTGGTTGATTGCGTGGGGGACGACGATGCTCATCATTACCAATGTTCCGGTTCATCACTGGGGGCTCTTCGTGGGTCAACTGTACGGGTCAATGATTCTGGGAATCTTTGTGATCGGCTACGCTTCCGATTACTTTTATCGCGCAGTTTTTAAGCTCTTTCCGGATCGGAAGCCGACGGATAGCGACGCAGAATAGCGGTATAATAGGCGCAAAGTGAGGTGCCGTCAATGACTATTCAAGAAGGCTTTATGCCCTTTCACAATTATCAAACGTATTATCGGATCGTTGGAGACCTAAACGCGGGTCAAACGCCGTTACTTTTACTGCATGGTGGTCCCGGGTCGACGCATAACTATTTCGAGGCCTTTGACCAACTGGCCGAGACTACCGGCCGGCCGATCGTGATGTACGATCAGCTGGGGTGTGGGCGATCATCCATGCCAGATGATCCCAGTCTCTGGCGTGCTGAAACCTGGGTCGCTGAACTTAAGGCGTTGCGCGATTATCTGGGACTCAAACGCGTCCATTTATTGGGACAATCTTGGGGTGGCATGTTAGCGATCATTTATCTCTGTGATCACCGGCCACAAGGGATTCAGAGCCTGATTCTAGCCAGTACCTTGTCCTCTGCCAAGCTGTGGCAGCAGGAACAGCATCGGTTGATTGGGTTCATGTCAGCGGCAGACCAGGCTGCGATCGCTCAGGCAGAGGCCAGTGGCGACTTCACGACGCCAGCCTATCTGGCGGCCAATCAACGTTTCATGTTGAACCACGCTGCGGGGTCCGTCACGGCCGATTCTCCCGAATATCTCCGGCGGTCCAAGCAAAGCGGAACAGTGGCTTACACGACCGCCTGGGGCCCTAACGAGTACTGTCCGACGGGTACTCTGGGGCAATATGACTATACAGCCAAATTAGCTCAGGTCACGACACCAACGCTGGTAACCAGTGGGGTCAATGACCTCTGTACGCCACTCATCGCCAAAACCATGGTAGATCAGTTGCCACATGCCGAATGGACGATCTTCGCCCACAGTCGGCATATGGCCTTCGTGGAAGAAACGGTGGCTTATTTTGACCGATTGAGACAGTGGTTAGCAGAACATGACGCTGAATAAAAACGTGGCACCCCGTTATTCTTGGCGGGATGCCACGTTTTAGTAGACTCAAATCTCTGGGATATCCATTTCGCGAATTCTGCCGTGGCGTCGTGCGTAGAATAGGATGCCCATGCCTGAGAAGGCTAGCCCGATGAGGAGCAAGACAGCCATGTCGGGTAAGGCGCTATTTCCAATCATCAATGTTTGACGTAGCCCAGCGACTGAATAGCTCATGGGTAACCATGGATGAAGATCTTTGAAGAAACCGTTAGTCAACTGAAGTGGGTAAGTTCCGGCGGATCCGCCGAGTTGGAGAACCAGAAGGACCATACTGAAGAAGGCACCAGGCTTACCGAAGACCAAATTCAGCCAGTAGACAATACTCATGAAGGCCCCACCGGTAATCAACAACATGAGAAATGTTGCCCATGGGTGAATCGGAGCTAGACCATCAATGCTAGCGAGTAGCCCCGTCATAAAGAGGGCCTCTCCAAGAACGAAAGCACTCATGATGGAGGATTTACCTAACCACCAGCCCCAACCACTACGCGGGTATTTGCGGGGGGTGTACATATCAAACATCAAGTTGAAGGCTAACGCGCCGACGAAGAGGGAGACAGACATCATGTAAGGAGCCATCCCTGTCCCGTTGTCCGGTGCGTCATCGTGATCGGTGTGCGTCGTTGCCGTTGGCTGGGCGAATTGTTGATAGGTTAGATGGGACGGTTGTACGGCGGCCTTGTGACTGGCTTGAGTTAACGACGAGGCCAACTGAGCATTTCCTTGTTGAACGCTATTAGCTCCGGTCATTGCCTGAGTAGCGCCGTTGGCCAGTCGGTTGGTGCCGGTCGCCAGTTGGTGACCCCCATTAGCGGCCGTTTGCATGCCTGCCGCGAGCTGAGGCCCTTTCGTGGCCAAGGTGACGAGGCCGGTATTGAGGGTATTAGCCCCGTCTGCCAGGCGAGTGACGCCGCTGGTCAGTTGTGGTGCCTGGGCATTGAGACTGACGAGGCCCTCTGCTAATTGAGCGGCACCAGTTGTGAGGGTGCCACTCTTGGCAGTGAGTTGTTGGGTTCCCGCGGCGAGTTGCGAGTTGCCATTGGCTACTTGTTGGGTCCCATTGGTGAGCTGAGTTCCTTGAGTTGTTAAGCGTTGGATTCCGGTGGCCAAGGTATTGGCGCCAGTTGCAATCTGGTCAACTCCGGATGCCAACGCTGGTGTCTTAGACCGAAGGGTTTGAATGCCGGTATTCAGGCTAGTCAGAGCCTGATTGGCTTGTTGTAGACCACTAGTTAGGGATGCGGCGTTCGTAACCAGCGTCGCGATTCCCGTGGCTAAGTCACTTTGGGCAGTGGTGGTCGTGGTTAAGGTTCGTTGTAAGCCGCTCAACGTGTTACGCGAGTCGTCAAGATTACCCAGGTCACTATTGAGTTGTTTGGATGCCGTTTGCGTAGCCGTGATGGCGGAACTATCGTTGCTTGTCGTAACCGCTTTAATCATAGCTGCTTTTTGCGTTGCGGTTAGCTTCTGAGCATCGGCCGCCGCCGCAATTTTACTCTGAAGATCACTAGTCTGAGTACTGGTGAGAGCGTTCAAGGCTGTTTGAAGGCGATTGGCATCGTTCTTAATGGTCTGAGTACTCTGATCAGAGGCAGAGAGCTTAGTGAGGGCTTCTTTCAAGGTGGCTTCTTGGGTCTGTGAAGCCTGTAGACCAGCTTGAAGGTGTTGCAACCCGCTGGTAAGGGCGGCACTTCCGGTAGTGAGATGGCCAAATTGGGTGGTTAGTGTTTGGGTTCCAGAACCCAAAGCCGCCACGCTATTTCCTAATTGTTGGGTATTGGTAGTTAAAGAATCCAGGTTAGACGTGAGTTTCTGTGCGCCAGAGTTAGCAGCAGTCACACCGCTCACGTACTGGGTGGTACCATTCAGAGCGGAACGACTCCCATGGGCTAACTGGCCAGCGGCGGTATTGATTTTACCCGCTCCAGTCGTGTAGGCCGTGACGCCGGTAGAAACTTGTTGTCCGCCAGCTGCCAATTGCTGAATGCTGGTGATGAGGCGATTAGATTTGCTGAGAAGCTGGTCGAGTCCAGTTGTTAGCTGTTGACTGCCAGCTTGGGCCTGCTGGACCCCAACGACGTACTGATTGAGCTTGTTGGACAGTGTGTGTACGCCATTGGTCAGCGTCAGAGTGCTCGCCGCAAGCGTGTTAAGACCCTGTGAAATTTGTGCGTTGGCCGACGTCAATTTTTGGCTTCCCTGAGCCAACTTCTGGCTCCCGTTTCCAGCAGCTTTTAGGCCAGTTCCCAGCTGCTTGATGGCTGCAAAGAGGGTCTTGGCATAGCGTTTTGTAACCTCGTCACCCACGGATTGTGCAGCCTGCTTTGCCGCCGTGGCCGTCAGCTTGGAAGCCGTGTAGTTATGGCCGGCACTAGTCTGGTAATGTAGAATCATTTTCTGTGGATGTTTGGCCATTAGCGTGGTTGCATCGTGAGAAAATGCTTTCGGAATGGTTATAACCATATAGTATTTTCCAGCTGTGAGGCCGTGGGTCGCCGAGGCTTCGCTGGCAACCGGCGTGAATTTCATGGCGGTGGACGCCTTGAGGCTTCGCGTGAGCGTTTGCCCCGCTGCTAGGCGAGTTCCCTGATAAGAGACCGGTTGATCTTGATTAACGACTGCAACCGGCAAGTCTGAGAGCTTACCATAAGGATCCCACATTGACTTTAGAAAGGTTACCGCATAAATTGATGGGATTAACATAACTACCACTAAAACAACTAACAATAATTTGTGTTTGATTAAATAGCGCCACTCTGCTTTGATCATCGGCGCCGCCCCCCCGTTTCTATGATATGCTGAAGGTAAATCCACCTCAGGTGTGGCTAAATAATAGCGAGGTTGTGGGTTGTGATCCACAACAAATTAAGTGGAGATGGGGATTAAGCCCCACTTCTGCCACATCTGGGGTCTAATGGGAGGAATTCGATGACTGATCGACGCGTTATCCGAACAAACCAAGCTTTGCGAAAAGCGTTTCGTAAGTTGGCCCAACAATATCGATTTCATGAGCTTACCGTTCAACAGCTCACGGCAGAAGCCAACATTAATCGTAAAACTTTTTATTTACACTATGATTCAATCGACGATCTGGCGGATAGTTTTACTGCTGAGATTGCTGATCATTTGTTGGCCCTGCTCTTGAAGGCGCAAGATCCATTGACCCATCCTGGAGCTTGGTTCGAGCAGCTCAATGACTTCTTTGAACAGGCGCCCAAGTTCTATACCTTTATGCTGAATTCTGACGACTATAGTTCCCTATCGCGGCGGGTGAAGTACCGTGTCGCCAATGGCTTGGTCGCAAGCTTTCAGGCCGAGTATCAGTTAAGCGTGGCTGATGCCAAATTAGGCGTCACTTTCCTAATTGACAGTACATTGACACTGTTTCGGCTATACATCACGGGCCAATTAGACATTTCATTGGCGGATTTTAAGGAGCGATTGGCCACTTTGAACCTTGGGGGTCTACAAAGTTTCTTAGATCAGTACGGAACGAATCGACCTTGACGACGGTGATCGTGAGCGGGTTCGTTTTGACAAGTCTCGAGTCATGGAAGGACCTAACAAATTGTTGGGTAAAGAGGTTGAAAGTAACCAGCGGGTCGCCTAATTTTGGGCGATCCGCTGGTTTAGTCACTTTATTTTATGCTAAGGATCAGTGGCTTGTTAGTGAGTCAGTATCGTCGACAGTCATGACGGACCCATACAGATCCGCGAGAGAAGCGTGTGGGGGACCTGCCAAGTTATGGTCGATGAATGAAGACGAGGCGATTTGTTTGTGATTCGGCTGGGGCGTATTGCCAGTCGGGATGATCGAAGCGGGTCACACCGGAGATGGTCGTCACGTTGTTTTCGGCTAAGTAGCGGACCATGGCACCTCGAGCCATCTTGGCTAGGGTCGCTTTGGTCTTGAGGTGACCATCGACGACGCTGGCAAAGACGACGGTTACTAGCGGTTGGTTGGGCAGTAGGTAGGGTTCTATGGCCTGGGTGTATTCTTGTGAAGCCAGGTTAAGAATAGGACCCGTGTCCTTAGATAGAGCGGTATAGAGACGTTCTCCCCAGAAATCATATAGCGTACGATAGTGATCAACTTTCAGTTTAGTCTGCATCTCTAGGCGGTAGGGGACGACACCATCGAAAGGCCGCAGAATACCATAGAAACCGGAGAGAATTCGTAAGTTGGCGCGGACGTAGTCGAGAGCGGGAGCCGTAAATAAGTCCGGGGCCATGTACTGATATTGAATGCCACTGAAGGCCAGTAAGGCCGGCGTGAGAACACGTGTCAGTTCTAGTTGTTGAAGCCAATCATAGTTTGGTTGAGCGAGTTTGTCGCTACAGTGCCAGAGAGCCTTGACTTCGGAATAAGATAGTTGACGGAGCGTATTTAAAATCTCAGTCGTTTGTGGCAAATATTGGGGAAGCTGCTCAACGGCAAAGGTGTCGGTATCGACGACCATCTTTTTGGCCGGTGCGATAATGATTTTCACGAAGAAACCTTCTTTCACAGAGGTAGTGCCTTTAGCGTAGCATGTCAAGAAGGGAAAGCAACGGTGGATTTTAGTCGGACCAATGTTTTATGTGGACCATCTTAAAAGGGGTCACCCACTGATTATTAATAATTAAATTTAATAATTAAATATAAAAAAACAGCCCTACGCAAAGCGCAGAGCTGGTTTAGTGGTGAGGTGCGGCGACCTTCGGAATGCTTGCGCACCGATCGCGTACCCCCACCTTGGTTTGGCACCAGGAGTAGTATCGCACGTTGACTCCGGCACGTCAACCTTATTTTTTCGGGTCGATCAGATAACGGAGCCAGACGAAGTTGTCATGTGCCTCGACATTCTTCAAGGTAAAGGTCCGTGGCGACGTTGATGAGAGCCCGGGAACCGCGGAGAAGAGCGTTGGGGTATCGGTCGACCCATCGGCGGCGTTGCTTAAGACGAGGCTGAGTTCATCGCAGAGTCCTTGTTGGATAAAGGACCAATTGAGCACGCCCCCGCCTCCCAACATGACGGTTTCCATGTGGAAGAGGTCTTTGAGCTTTTTCATGGCTAGCGGGGCATCTAACTCGGTATCACCCGCGATAATGTAGGGAATGTCGAGTCGGCGCAGAAAGGCCTTGTAGGCGTTGCTGGCTTGGTTGGTCAGGACTTCCAAGACATGAGCTGTCGTGGCCATGAACGTCATTTGATTGGTAGTCCAGGCCAATTTGCCGTGGGGATCAATCGAAATGTAGTATTGTGGCGCGATGGTCGTGGGGATGAAGTCGCCAGCGGGAACCGGTGCAGCATGTTCATCCAGCTGTGGTTTGGCATAATGCGTGAAATTGTCGTCGGTCGTCGTCCGCCCGGACAGCCAGCCCTGGGGATGGTAGTAGCCATCATCGTCAAAGGCAATGTGGTAGAAGAGATCGCCATCACCCTTGTAGTTGTCATCGGCGGCTTGCATAAAGGGACCGGTGATCTTGCCATCTAGTGACGTTTCCATGTGACAAAAAATATAAGGTCGATCCAAATTAATCGACTCCTTTCTATGTGTTTACCCTTTCAGTATAAGGGGTTGAGGCTGCTCTAAGGCAAGCAAAGTGCCCAACCTTTTCGCTGAACTGGGACCTTCGCCAAGATTTTTGGCGAAAAGTGTCTCCGGTCAGTGAGGTTCGTAAGGTCACTCTCCTGAGTGGTGGTCTGGTCTGGGGTCAGCTGATGAGTAGGAGGTTAAATGGAGTTGAGGAGGCGGATCAGAGATGACTGATGAAGAAAAATTACAACGTGTTTATGCTGCGGCGAGTGAACTGTTCATTCAACCGGGCTATCATGAAACACAAATGCAGATGATCGCACAGCGGTCACAGTTGGCAGTGGGAACGCTTTACCGGCTATTTGCCAGTAAGGCGGCGCTGTTAGATTATGTCTTTTTGTCAACACTTCCCACGCAAACACCGGCGACACTAGACTTTCCGTTAATGTCGGTGGACTTACGTGAGTTGGTCAAACAGACCGAACAGGCCTATGCCGTTTGGAATCATCAGTTGGCGGATCAACATATTCAATCGTTGGATGATCTCCTAACGGTACTGTTCGGGGCCTTTCAACGGTATGGACGTTACTTCTTGATTTTAGAGCATAACCCTACCCTTAACCCCGCACTGACGGCTCTGTACCGGCAACAGCGGCAGACCTTGTATCAACGGGTCGGTGAATTTCTGGAACACCTTCAGCCAGACCTGAAGGATCCCTTACGAAATGGGGTTGTTGTGGTCGATCTGATTTTTTGGTGGTGTGCGCACAAACGGTTTGACAGTTTTGAAAAGGAAATGGCAAGTGGCACGGAGACCGAAATGCTGGCAGTTGTACGGGAACTTCTGTTACGTAGTTATCACTAATCATTGTAATTTCACCAACCAAACATGGCCGAATAAAGTCTGAACACGTGAGCTTGGGCTCGTGGTGATTAGACTGATGGCAATTTGAATGAATGATTCGTTCATTCGGTTTGGGAGATGAGAGATATGAAGTTTAAGGAATGGCAGTATTTACGGGAACATCCAGCAGTTTGGCGGATCTTATTGGGAATTATGGTGATTCCACTGGTTTATGCCGCAACTTTCTTGGCGTCAGTTTGGAATCCTTATGGGGAACTTCACCGATTGCCAATGGCGGTAGTGAACCAAGATCGCCCGGTTAAGGGGTTAGAATGGGGGAATTCCGTCACCCGGGCATTGGTCCGAAACCATACGTTACAGTTTCATCGCTTTACTGAAAAGCGCGCCTTACAAGATCTTCACTCTGGCAAGGTTTATCTGATTTTGCGAATTCCGACCGGCGCTTCTTGGCGTCTGAGTCATTTAGGAAGTCGAGCACAAGTCTTGAAAGTTACCTATGAAACAAACGCTGGGCAAAGCGCAGTTGCGGCTAAGATGGGGAACTCGGCGATGCAAAAACTTCAGGCAACGCTCAATCAGGAAGTTGTTCAGACTGAATTCAATCAACTACAGATGGCGTCAGCTAAGCTGGGACAACAGCTCGGTGAGACCTCTAAAAAGTTATCACAAACCACACAGGCCATGGCAGCGGGGATGGTGAGTCCACAGATAACCGCTGCTGACTTGGCAATTAGTCAGGGCCTGCAACAAGGGAGTCGCCAGATTGGCGCGCAGGGGCACACAGTGGCAAAGTTAAAGATCCTGTCCGCCCCAATTAAGTTGGTTCAACATGACGTTGCGCCCATTGCCAACAATGGGACGGGGATGGCACCATACTTTATGGCAATTTCACTATTCGTCGGTTGTATTACATTAAATATTATCTACGATGCAGGTAAACGTCATGGCCACTCACGAAACTTTCTGACGGCCTGGTTGGATAAGATGGCGTTTCTCTGGGGATTTGTTATTTTGGCAGCCTCAGGTATGTGGTTGGGGGTCTGGTATATCAATGGTTTGCGGCCACTAGCACCGGTTAAGACTTATCTATTTGGTCTACTAGTCATCGTGGCTTTCTTCAGCATTGTGACCTGTTTCCGGCTGTGGCTAGGCCTCACGGGGGCTTGGTTGATGCTACTCTTCATGCTCTTTCAAATCGGCTGTTCAGGTGGGACCTATCCGATTGAACTGACAAACAAGCTGTACGAGATCGTTCATCCTTACTTGCCGATGACGATTGCGATGGCGGGGTTCCGCCACACGATCTCATTGGGCGGATCGATTGCGTCGATCGTCGGCATCTTAGTGGGAATTATCATTGTCTTTAGTCTGGGAACGTTGGGATACTTCTACGCACACCGACAAGATCCAGTTGATGATTAGACTGGCTAAGGGATCTCGCATTTGTAGGCATAATATGGAATAATGACGATAAATGACGAGATTGAAAGGAAGACATTCTCATGGATTTGACGACTACCCAGTGGACATCAGAAAACTATACCAAATTTCTCACGTTCCTAGAGTTAAAGCGCAATGATAAGGCCCAGGCACGAGAAGCTAAGATTGTCCGGACTAACTATCCGATTTTAGGGATTTCGATGGCCGAACTTAAAGTCTGGGGAACCGCCATTAGTCAAGGGGATCCGATGGGATTTCTCGCAGTAGCGGGTACTGAGGTTTACGAAATGATTCTGGTTCGAGCCATCGTTATTAGTCGGCTACGGTTTAATTTGGCGGATTTTATCGCGATCTGTGACCACTACTTTGCGACCGCCGATTGTTGGGCCATTTGTGATATGGCGATTCATTTTAAACAAGTCAAACGGTATCCTGCAGAATTTTTGACGACCATCGCGCGTTACCTGAAGAGTGATCACCCGTGGTTTCAGCGAAGTGGGTTGGTGTTCCTGCTAAAGTTCTACCTGACGCCGGAATTTCGCGATCAGGCCTTTACACTGGCTTTAAGTGTGACCAGTGATGACAACTACGTTCAATTGGGACAGGCCTGGTTCTTAGCAGCGGCTTTCAAGGACGATCCGAATCGAGTATATCAGGTTCTAGAAACGATGCCGGTGCCCCTGGTCCAACGAACTGTCCAGAAGATCAAGTCACTCCGGCGAACGACGCCAGAACAAAAGCGGACATTGACGGAAATCTTGGCTCGGCGGCGAGCAGAGTAGGCAATCTAAGATATCAAAAAAGACTGATCAGCTGATCAGTCTTTTTATAAATGTAAGTTATTTGTGATAGCGTTGTGCCAGGATCTTAACGTTAGTGCCTTGCCAAGGACGGCCCATGATGAAACGGTTGACCTTAACCTTCATGGTGTTATCGCCATCGCTGAGCGTGAGCGTGTAACTAAGTCCGAAGCCTTTGAAGGTGATTTTTTCCAAGTCAGCAAACTTAATGAAGGCATTTTCACCCGTAAAATGGGAGGTAAGGTCCATGCCTAAGAAGAGAACCCCATCGTCTTCAAAGCTAATCATGTCATACTGGGTTGCGAGAACGCCGACGACCCCAACGAGCAGGGTCAGACCCGTATCGAGCATATAGCCGTAAACGACGGGGTTGCCTGTGCTGGTGTAACCCAAGGCTTTACGGTAACGATCAATATTTTCGAGATTGGGGGCTTTACCAAAGCTGCGGGGATCGGGGACTTGAGATGGGTTTTGTGAGCCTGATTCGGGTGAGTTAGTCATAGCGAGGTTTACTCCTAAATTAGTTTAGTGAAGTCTGTGAAATGGTTTGATTCGTTTTCAGTATAGCATAGTCGAATGCCGCGACGCCGTTTTTTTCATAAATGACAATGGTTGGAGTTTCTAAATACTAGGCGCGGCCGAGTTATCAGTACTCAGACCGATAGCGATCCGAAAAAGTCGGTGTGCGCGGGCTTACGATCTCATGGTAAGATAAGCAGTGAAAGCATTTCGGGGAAACGGAGCGTCAGGGTGACCCCGGCCCTTGTTCGGTAAATGTTGTAAAAGAGGTAATGCGTCATGAAGAGATTGGCACCCTTATTTGTTGCGGTTGGGGCGGTAAGTTTTGGGATCTCCGCGTCGATTGTGAAGATGGCTGGAAACGCTGGAATCACTAACGGACCACTACTATTCTGGACGTTTCTGAGTTCGGTAGTGTTACTGGGAATCGTCCACGTTGGTCGACAAAATTGGCTCAGTCATCAGCATACAAGTTGGCGACAGGTGATTGCCGTTATCGCCGCCGGCACGACGTCGGGGATAACGGAAACCCTTTACATTGCCGCTCTTCATTATATTTCAGTGGCGATCGCGGCGGTGATGCTGATGCAATCAGTCTGGCTATCTGTTCTAATCGGAGCGGTGGTCCAGCGTAAATGGCCGTCTCGTCTGCAGATTATCAGTATTATTTTGGTATTGGCCGGAACGGTTCTCGCGGCAGAACTCTTCCCGATGACGCAGGCCGTCTCATTGTGGGGGCTGTTCCTATGCTTTTTGTCGGCAGTTTCCTACGCCTTAACGATGCAGTTTACCGCTAGTCTCGGGAACAATTTGGATCCTTTAACCAAGACTTGGTTGATGTGTATTGGGGCGCTGGTTCTGGTCACCGTAGCCTGGGTTCCACAGTTGCTAAGCACGCCGGTCACCTGGTCTGCCGTGGGTTGGGGCGCTCTGTCGTCAATCTTCTCGATGACGTTACCTTTGATGTGCTACTCGATCTTTATGCCAATGCTCAAGTTGGGTGTCGGGCCGATCCTATCTTCATTGGAATTGCCAGCCTCAGTAGTTTTCGCCTTTCTTCTTTTAGGTGAGGGCGTTACTTGGCTACAGATTGTGGGGGTTCTCGTGATTATCGGTGCGGTCATTCTGAGTAATGTCGGAGACAAGGCTATCACAGAACGTGAGATGCAACAGGCTTCGAATGAACAATGATTGAGGAGACGATTCTTTGAAGAGATTAGCCCCATTATTCGTCGCCATTGGGGCGATTAGTTATGGGATTCCGGCGTCCTTATTCAAATTAGCCGGACGAGATGGGGTGGCTAATGGGCCACTCCTCTTTTGGTCCTTTCTGACGTCTGCCGTGGTCCTGACTGTGGTTCATTTGGTTCGCGGGCGACGTCTGTTGACTCAGACCACGGGTTGGCGTCAGATCCTTTTGGTGACGATGGCCGGCACCACCTCTGGGCTGACCAACACCTTTTATATCACGGCATTGCGGTCGATCCCGGTGGCCGTAGCGGCGGTCATGTTAATGCAGTCCGTCTGGTTGTCGGTGTTATTAGGGGCAGTCATTCATCATCGTTGGCCATCGCGGTTACAAGTGATTAGTATTGTTTTCGTTCTGGGGGGCACGGTCTTGGCGGCCGGGCTCTTGCCAATAACGGGAAGCTTGTCGTTGATGGGGATGTTGCTGAGCTTCCTAGCGGCGGTGGCCTATGCCGCTACGTTACAGGCTACAGCTAGCCTGGGCAATAACCTTGATCCTCTGAGTAAGACCTGGCTAATGACCGTCGGGGCCTTCATTCTGATTGCCATTGTTTGGGGACCACAACTCTTGCGAGTCCCTCTGACAGGAATAGCGATAGGTTGGGGTGCGTTGGTCGCGGTGTTCTCGATGATTCTGCCTCTGGCCTGTTATTCGTTCTTTATGCCGCAGTTGCTTCCTGGCGTGGGTCCTATTCTGTCTTCATTGGAACTTCCGGCGTCGATTGTCGTGGCCTTTTTGTTGCTAGGTGAACGGGTATCGATAAGCCAGTTGCTGGGTGTTCTTATTATTATCGGGGCGGTTACACTCAGTAATGTTGGGTCACGACTCTGGCATCATTAACCATAGAGAAAATAAAAAATGGCAGGCCATGTGGTCTGTCATTTGATTAACCAAAGTGGGAGCGCACTCGCAATCGTGCCCCAGTGACGAAGACAGATGCTGGCGGTGGCTCCTAGAATGAGAATAGCCAAGATGAGTTTTATCACCCGCTTATTCACGGCCAGGCCTCCTTCGAGACTTTTGTCTTCAGTATAGCATCTCTGCAGGATAGGGCTAAACGAAAGGTGACTGACGAGTCGTATTTTCTCGTCAGTCATCTTCTTAATTAACCGCTGATACCATCATAACCAATAAACGTATAGTACTGTTTATCATCTATTAGGTATAGACTATTAAAAGTTCCCGCGATTCCGGCATCCTCATTGCCCCAGGTATGTTGTGGGGTATGTAGATTCTTCAAGGTGAGCTTGTACTGCTGATCACCCGTCAGAGACACGTGCTTGAGATGGAGTCCACGAATGGGTTTCTTGAAATAGAGATCACGATAAGGATCATGGAAGTCGGTCCGGGTGATCTTGGCCATCCCGGTTGGTTGCTGCATGAAGCCTAGACCAGGATTGACCGTGTCATCATAGGTGATGTATTCCAAGTAGCCATCGGGAGTGATGCGAATGCTTTGGCTGTCAGGTTCTTGGGAACTGAGCGCCGACTTTGCGCCACCCAAGTAGAGATCACCGTGACTATAGGCCGGCATGTACTTTGGGGCAGGGACGCGTTTGAAGGCTGAGAGCTTGTCCGTGGCTCTCAACGTGACCTGAGCATCGTAGGCACCAGCGCCCGGGTCAATTGTGTAGCCCATGGGTGCTTCACGATGAATCAGAGGGTAACTGAGCCGTGCCAGGTAGAGTTGCAGGGTTGGCACCAGAAAGTCCCCAGACTTGGTCGTCGTGAGAGAACCGGCGACGATTGTTCCTTGGGGCAGGGTCAGCGTTCGCCGTAGCGGATGGCCAACCTTGGTGGTCGGAACGTAGTTAACTTTGACCTGTAATGGACTGGTCAGCTGAAAGTATTGACTGAGATTAAGAAAATCGGTACTGGCGGCATACTGGCCGACTTTGACAATGGCACTCGGTTTCTCGGTTTGTGCCCGAGCGGCGGACCAGCTCCCGATGAGAGCGATCACGGCTACAATAAGACCGGTACCAAAGCTGAACCATCGTCGTTTCGTTGTCAAAACCTCCTTTGATGAAGACTTATTAATGTCTAGTATACCGAATTTTAGAATTAAATGAACGGGAAAATTGAATGGATTAGTCGTAGACCAAGACCGCTCACAACCCGGGTTATATTTTGGTGAATTCTTTTCCAAAATGGGAAATTTTCGAGTTTGAATAATTCGACGGTGTGCTGTTGCAATTAAAACCACAGATGATAAACTGGATAAAACGGATCGAGAGGAGCGGTTTCCATGAAGTATTCTTATAAGTTGAGTGATGCCGTCCATATTTTGGCGTACATCGAGATTGCGCCAACGGAGGCGTTGGATAGCGTCACCATTGCCACCAGTGTGGAAGCCAATCCTAGTGTAGTTCGGCGACTAATGGCTAGCTTGAAGAGAGCTGGCTTACTGGTTAGTCGGGCCGGGGCGGCGACCCCTTATCTGGCACGACCAGCGAGTGAAATTAGTTTACTTGATATTTTTAAAGCGGTAGAGGTTAATCAGGATCTCTTACATGTTGATCCCAAGACGAATATGGCTTGTCCAGTGGGCGCACATATCCAGCAGACGTTGGACCAGGCCTATGATCGGGTACAACAGGCAGCTGAGGCCGAGATGGCCCAACTGACCTTGCAGATGATGATTGACGATCTGCGGCAACGACAAGCGACTACGCCGGCGGGTTAAAACAAATAAAGGCCCACTTCGATTATTTCTGCACTAGTACCTGTCAAGTTGACAGTTGAAATAATATAATTTTTAGTATTGCTTAGGCGGCTTCATCGCGGTATTCATTCGCGGTGGAGCCGTTTCTTTGTGCTGTGCGATCAATATAGTTGAAATAGTAAATGCCTGCCTCAATCAGTTTCACTAATTCTTCCCTTGTCTTTGGCATTGGGTGACTATCCAACCAGTTAAGCTTGAATTCATTCCACCAACGCTCCATTGGCGCATTATCGTATGGTGTTCCTGGACGTGACATGCTTCTGATCACTTCGTGATCAGTCATTAAATTATTGAAAGCTTTTGACGTGAATGC
>NZ_RHOC01000005.1 GCF_003946145.1 Levilactobacillus huananensis | reverse complement strand
CTTTTGGCATAATGAAGTTCCTTTCAGATTTCACAAAGTCCTATTTAGAATTTACACCAATTATACGGACATAACCTAAGAAGTCCAAAGACGATAGTAGCTTAGCACATACCAGATGGAATCGTAAGTACCACATAACCTTTTGCCCCAAGTATCGGCGAAAAGTTATTTATCGAGAGTTAAGAGCAGATATTGGCCATATATTAAGGAAACTGTGTGAGTTAAAAGATGTTGAGATTATTGAAGCCCATGCAATGCCAGACCATATCCATATGTTGGTTAGAATTCCGCCTAAGATGAGTGTCGCTAGTTTTTGGGGGTATTTGAAGAGGATGAAGTGTCGTGAATGCCATGCAAATTTAAAATACATTTACGGAAATCGAAGTTTTGAGGCTCGTGGATATTATGTGAGTACAGTGGATTTGAACCAAAAGACACATAGAAAGATATATTTGGAATCAAAAAGCTGAAGGCCGTGTAAATGCCAGTATGACAAAGTGCGGATATCAAAGATCTATTTATGAAGTAAAAAACTACCAAGGCGACGAGCGTCAGCAGTTGGTAGTTTTTTGTTGGAATCTTTGAGGAACTTCTTACATGTGATGAGCTTCTTTTAGGGTGGTTAATTACCGTAGCTTATTTAGGCTCAATAATGTGATTTTTGAATGGATAGCCTTTGTAGACCTTAGCTAAATGTTTCTTGTCTGATTTGGAGATTTTGCTATTCCGATTATTTTTACTCATAAGTCCCTTTTTTTGGTATGTGAGCCCCATTGCATAGCCGATTTCTCTAGTTGCCACGTTTACGATTTGTTTGTCAGAGTATTGGTCATTGTTTAATTTTTCTCGATTTAAATAGATGGATGCCTTAGAAATGAGTTCTCTACTATGTTTTTTGTTAATAATATTTGTCCATGTATAAGAGTCGACATTAGTTGCCGCATCAAGATTGGGTTCTAAAAACACGCCTTTCCATTGGCTATTGAATTCAGCGACGGTCGTCATATGTATAACCGCTTTTTTGTTTGTTTTAGCTGGGCGAAGACGAACTATTTTCGTGTTGTTCCAATTCTTAATTGCCTTTTTAAAAATATTTTTGTAACGTTTTGACGAAGTGTTGACTTTATAGGAAATTGTTCTCTGTGTGTAATTTGCCCAGTAGCCCTTATTGGATGCATTTGCAGTAACGCTACCAGCACCCAGCAAACTTGCCCCAATACCCATCATCGTTACGAACTTCATTAACCCCTTGAATTTATTTGCTAGCATGATTTTTGTCTCCTCGTAGTATGTAGACTTATAATTAAATAATATTATGTAGTAAGTATATAGCACGGTTATATTTTTGACAACGTATTGAACTATCTCTGTCGGTATACTTTGATAAGTTAATTAAAAATATACGCCAAAAGGTAGCAAGTTCTGTCTAGATCTGATAATCACTTGTTGTCCTACTCCCTTTTCAAGGTGTCTGATGGCATGGGTGAAACGAGGCAAATAGGCGGAAGTTGCGGTATAATATGACTAATTATTTCAGAGCAAAGTTGAGGTGTTATTATGAGTGACCCCATTAATTACAATGCGTTTTCTCGCGAGGAGTGGCAAGGGTTTGCCGACCGTGCGACGTTACCCTTGACGCCGGAGAGTTTGCGGCAGATCAAGGCCTTTAATGACCAGATCTCGCTGCAAGATGTTCAGGATATCTACATTCCATTGGTCCATCTCTTACGGTTGCAGGTCGAACATTACCGCCAGTTGCAACAGGACAAGGCCGCTTTTCTCCAGCAGGCGCCCCATCGAATTCCCTTTATCATTGGAATTGCTGGAAGTGTAGCGGTTGGGAAGAGTACCGCGGCGCGCCTGTTAGAGGTGCTGCTTAACCATTACTTTACTGATCAGCGCATTCAGCTGATCACGACCGACGGGTTCCTCTACCCTAATGAGGAACTGAAAAAGCGGGATTTGATGAGTCGAAAGGGATTCCCAGAAAGCTACGATATGGCGGGCTTGATTCACTTTTTGAACGCCGTAAAGTCTGGGGCTTCACTCGTCAAATCACCAGTCTATTCTCATGAAGTCTATGACATTGTGCCCGATCAATTTGACTATATTGAGCATCCAGACATTTTGATTGTGGAAGGGATTAATACCCTCCAATTGCCAACAAATGAACAGATTTATGTGAGTGACTTTACTGACTTTTCGATATACGTGGATGCAGACTCGGACCTGATTGAAGATTGGTTCTTGGAACGATTCAAGTTGTTGCTTGAGACGGCCTTTCAGGATCCCTCAAACTATTATTATCCGTATGCAGTGGGCGACCGCGACGTGGCCTTGGCCAAGGCCCGACAGGTTTGGCACGATATCGATTTGAAAAACCTGGAAGAGTATATTTTACCCACTCGTAATCGCGCAGATATGATTATTCATAAGACGGTGGGTCACCGGATTGACCGGTTGCTTCTGCGAAAGTATTAGGGGGTGACGCCATGTTACGAGCGGCAACGATTGTTGATGCCGATGCGGTGGCGATCCTGGTGCTACACGAATTGGAACGGCGGCATCTGCGCCGATTGCGGCGACTGACCAAGGAACAGCTTTCGCAATTGTTATTTGTCGGTTATCACCAGAAAAATTTCCGTTATGGTTACCCACAGGCACGGGTCTATCAGAACCAGGGAGTCGCGGTCGGGGTGGCTTATGGTTACCCCGCGGCGGTGGAAGCTACTCTGGATAATCAGTGGTCGGCGTTGTTCATGCGTTTGCAGGAGACACCGCCACAGCAGCTTGTGGTAACGCCACGTGCGTTGTCAGACGAATGGTATTTAGACCTCTTGACGGTGCGACCACGCTCAGCCAATAAGACTTACCAGCAGTGGTGGTTTGATGAATGGCTGATGGATGACGCCCTGCGACAGGCCCGCCGGAGTGGCGCGCGAGTTGTGGGGATGGATGTGCGACCCGGTAGTCGCAATGCGCAGTTGGCTGCGGAATTCGGGTTTGTGGTGAGTGCTTATCGTCAACTTGACCGCCAACCTTACGTCCATTTGCGCTATCGGCTTAACTAGTTGGGTCAGTTTTGCATTGACCCGGGTTTCAGAAATCTGTATGATATAAACAATGTTGAAAAAGAAGAAAGGGTGAATGGCTTGGCAAACGTTGATATGTCAAAATTTGACAAAATCATTGTCCTAGACTTTGGTAGTCAGTATAATCAATTGATCACACGCCGGATTCGTGACATGGGCGTTTACTCCGAACTCAAGGCGCACACTATGAGTGCCGCCGAGATCAAGGCTTGGGGACCCAAGGGGATTATCTTCTCCGGGGGACCAAACAGTGTGTACGACAGCAGTGCCTTCAATGTTGACCCTGAGATCTTCGAATTGGGAATTCCCATTCTGGGGATCTGTTATGGGATGCAACTGATGGCCCACAGCTTGACTGGTGGGAAGGTTGAATCCGCCGACAACCGTGAATACGGTCGCGCGGATATCACCGTTCTCAGCGACGATGCAAAACTGTTCAAAGACACGCCAAAGCAACAGACGGTGTGGATGAGCCATGGTGACCTGGTCACCCAGGTACCAGATGGCTTCGAACGCGTGGCGACGAGTGAAAATTGCCCAATCTCAGCCATGCAAGACGTTGACCGCAACTTCTATGGGATCCAATTCCATGCGGAAGTTCGGAATACGGAATTCGGGAATGATATCCTGAAGCACTTTGCCTTCGACGTCTGTGGCGCAGAATCTAACTGGTCCATGGATGACTTCATCGACCTGCAAATCGAACACATCCGTGAAACAGTGGGCGACAAGCGCGTCCTTCTCGGATTGTCTGGTGGGGTTGACTCCTCTGTTGTTGGCGTGCTCCTGCATAAGGCGATTGGAACGCAACTGACCAGTATCTTTGTCGACCACGGGTTACTCCGTAAAGGGGAAGCCGATCAGGTCATGGCAAGTCTGGAAGGAAAGTTTGGGTTGAACATCATCAAGGTGGACGCTCAGGAACGCTTCTTAAGCAAGTTGGCTGGGGTTACCGAACCTGAAACCAAACGGAAGATCATCGGCAACGAGTTCATCCAAGTCTTCAATGACGAGGCCCAGAAGCTCGATGGCATCGACTTCCTGGCGCAAGGAACCTTGTATACCGACGTGATCGAAAGTGGGACTGATACGGCACAAACCATCAAGTCGCACCATAACGTCGGTGGGTTACCGGAAGACATGCACTTCCAGTTAATCGAACCATTGCGTTCGCTGTTTAAAGATGAAGCCCGCGAGTTGGGTGAAAAGTTGGGGATGCCAAGCGACCTCGTTTGGCGTCAACCGTTCCCCGGTCCTGGTTTAGGGATTCGGGTACTTGGTGAAATCACGCCAGAAAAGTTACAAATCGTTCGCGATAGTGACTTAATCCTCCGTGAAGAAATCAAGAAGGCCGGGCTCGACCGTGATATCTGGCAATACTTTACGGTCTTGCCAAACATCAAGAGTGTTGGGGTCATGGGTGATGGCCGGACGTATGACTATGCAGTCGGTATCCGTGCTGTGACGTCGATCGACGGGATGACCGCCGACTTCGCCCGTATTCCATGGGATGTTCTTCAGGAAATTTCCGTGCGAATCGTAAACGAAGTGGATCACGTGAACCGCATTCTTTATGACGTCACGAGTAAGCCGCCTTCGACAATCGAATGGGAGTAAGCTAGCTAGATAACTTGATACCGCAATACTGATTTAGCAGCGTTTAAGTTGTTGTATAAGAAATTAAATTGGTAGGAATCTATGTGATTCCCCACCAAAAATCCCACCAAAAATCACGACTATCCTTAATTGGGAGTCGTGTTTTTTGTGTTTCCATCATCATTTTTTAGAGGTTTATAAAGAGCCAATAATTTTTTTAAGTGTGTTTCTTTATTCGTAATGGGGGTTAACTTAACCATAATTCGTTTGTGTACGTCGGTATTACTGGTAAAAGAAAAGGCCGTTTTATAATTGGGGCCTAATACAGCAACCACTCTTGTTCAAAGTGTCTAAACGTACGGTTATTCGTGGTTCTCTTCCAATTTGAGAGGTCCTGCGCTCCAAATCATACCAAAGTTACTTATCGGCAGAAACGGTGCCCTGTTGTGACTGTCGTTATTTATGCATAAATTGATCAATAAATATAATATGTTAAAAACTAATTGAACTATTATCTAAATTAAATTATGATTTAGAAGCGGTCTCAAATAAAGATGAGGATTAGTGGTGAATAATATTCATGGTTAAATAGAGACTGTTGGAGAAGAATCAAAAATAAAGGGGGGGCTTAAACAATGAAGAAAATGAATCGTATCTTAGTTACCGCCATAATGATTGCAACGATGGTATTTGGTACAGTTCTCCCGAGTAAGATGGCTTCAGCTGCCACCAAGACTGGATATAGTCGGATTAATAAGTGGACACATGGGTTTAATCATGATAAATATCGGGTCAAAAATGCCAATGGTAAAACTTACAAGATGACTGGAACCAAAAAGAATGTAAAATTGAAGACTAATCATTATCTGAAGAATTACAAGAAGACGACATGGGTACGTATCGGTGTTACTCAAATCAAACATAAGGGAAACTGGATGTATTATTACTATATGAAACCCATTACTAAAAAGAAGCGCGCTGGTGGCTGGGTCAAATTAACCGACATGAAACCTGTTAAGACTTATAAAGCTGATAAACATCATACGGCCGATTTTGACACATGGTACCGGACATTGAATCAGACTCAACGTAATGAGTATGTTGGCTTTGTAGAGCAAGGTGGCGCGTCAGATGGTGATGGTGAGCCTTCACAAATTCCCAAAGAATATCTTAATTAAATTGATGTGATTAGTTGTTATAGATACCGCTATAATTGAACATTTCGTACCTATGCATGGCGCTATTGCATTGAGGATAATTTAACTCCTGGTTAATCCATACCCAGATTTAGGCATTGAGTTATTAATTAGGTTCCATATGAAAAATTATAATAAGGAGAGTTTAACTATGAAACGCTACATCAAACGATTAATGGGGGCCGCTTTATTAGGCACAGCAATTTTGTCATTGGCAGCTTGTGGGAAGTCAGGTGCTAACCAAGTTAATTCAAAGGAAATAACTTTTCTCAAGGATGCACAATCTTCAAGTCAGCGGATTTGGTATTTTGCCAGTAATGATGACAGCCAGAATCGGGAATTAAGCAAGAACACAAAAATTAGAACTATCTTTGTTACCAAAAATGGGAAGATAACGGCCTATTCTCCTAAGGGTACTGGGATGGCATTTAAAGATATCAACAAGAAATCAGATTCACAAATCATTTCAAACTTAAAGAAGGCGGATAGAACTAGCTTTGATGAGTTTGTGAGTGGCGATCACTCATCAGTAGCCAGTCAGCTTCAAGAGACCCAAAAGAAAGTTAAGGACGCAAAGGAACTTCTGGCAACAGATACTGAACGACGTAAACATGATATCGGTTTAGATAAATCCGTGTTAGAAGAAGATCGGGACGACATAGATTCGAATGAAAAGACTGTCTCGTACTTCAAAGAGGTTGCTAAAACCCTAAAGTCCAAGGAACCTACGTATAAAGCGCCATTTGCCAGCGACTTGCGAGCCGAGGTGACCACTGATAGCTCAGGCAATAAAGTCGGATCAGAACGGCTTATCTATTCCGCACACAGTTATCAACCAGTAGATACGTTAATAGACGATGAATACAAAACGACTTATCCTGAGTACAAGACGTTAACGAGTGACATCCCATTGCAGGGGACCTATTATGCACCTGAACGTATTTTTGACGATACGTACACGGGGTACACGGGTATCTCAAACGACAAAGATTTCTTTTTCTTGACGAAGACGACTAATAAGAATGTTAAAGTTAAGTTCGATAAAATTAAAACTAAGAACGTTAAAGTGACAGATTATTAGAGGTGTTAAATGGTACGGCTACACTTGTCTTTCTGGGCAGTGATGTAGGTTGGATGGAAGCAGAGGGTAATCCTTACTGCTAATTTGTAGGGGATTTGTTCCATATCAGCTTTAGCGTTAGATATCATTTTTATAGGTGCTCAGTTTTCTGACACAGATGATTGTAAAATGATGGAGTTCAATTCTTTTAAGAATTGGACTTCTTTTGATCCCTTTAACAAATAACCCATGTGGATTATGGAGTGTTAGGAGTATTAATTCGAGTTAGTATTGAGTAATACTGAATTGTCGTTTGACGGCCAATTGGTATAGCTGTGCTGGTATTTGCCAGAATGCAGAAAAAAAACGAACTGGTTTTTGATTAGCAGTTGCTTAATAATTAATTATGAGGAGGCCGATAGAATGTTGAATGAAAGGAGCAAGGTCTTACTTAGCATGTTATGCGAAAAGGGGGCGGTTTCACAGAATGATATCCAGGAGTTATTCGGGGTTTCAAAACGCACGATTCATAATGATTTGGTGGAAATTGACAACTTCCTATTGGCATCACAATTTGCTCCAGTTGAGAAGAAGGTTATGACCAGCTATGAAATTTCTGGTGATCGAACCGAGATTGCCCAGACGCTAAAACTTTCGGGTAACAGTGATCGAAAAGAAGTTAACTATTGGGAAGAACCTAATTTTAGAATTGGGTTTGAATATAGCAAGATATTTTGGCATGACACACGGTTAACAATCGACGATTTTACAAAGATGCTCTCTGTTAGTCGAAGTACAATTAACGCTGATTTAAAACGCCTGAAGCGGGAACTGCGGGCACATCACATAGATATTCAGTTTGATAAACAATTTGGGCTACATCTTCATGGAAATGAAAGCGATTTCAGAGAGGCGTATTTTAGCTATGTTCGATTTCTAAAACAGTTTAATTATGATTTAGAAGCGATTAGTGGTTGGGACCGCTTGGTCATTGTCAATTGGCTGCGAGAAGCTGAACACTTGTTAATGGTGGAGTTTACATACGACAGCTTTGAACGAATGGTGATGAAGGTTAACGTTGTTTTGCGACGTATCCGGTTGGGACATGCGATTAAAACTAATTTTCAACCGGAACTTAAGCGACCGAAAAATGAATTGGTCAAGCTTCAACAAATCAGTGGACCGTTAGAAGAACAGTTTAAAACACATCTAACTATGGGAGAAACTTCATATTTAGTAGCCCAGATTGACACCAGCGGCCTAATTAAAAATGAAGTTGTCTCACGGGGGTATAACGTTCAAGTAGACTTTCTTGTCAATCACTTTATTGAAGAGGTGGGGCGAGAATTAGGGATCGATTTGAGTGGTGATCAGGAACTTTTTCAGCATTTGGGATTACATTTTCAAGCGACGCTGACTAAAAAGGCTACACATTTAACGGATTTGATTACGCAAGAGTCTTTCGAAAACATCCAATCCATGTTTCCAAGAGAATACGAGGCTGTTCAATCAAGCCTAAAAAAACTAGAAAATGAGGAATTTGCATCCTTTGATAATACTTCAGAATATGCTTTTCTGACTTTACATGTTGTCTCCTCAATAGAGAAAATTAAGAACCAAATTAGTAAGGATCTGAGGATTCTATTGATTTGTAATCTAGGTGTGGGGACTTCACAATTTCTTAAATATCGTTTCACAATGGTGTCGGAAGCTCACATTGAAATCGCATCGATGGACCAACTAAGTAGCAAGCTGAAAAATGTGGACTTCATTATTTCGACAATCTATCTCCCTGATCTAAAGGTTCCATGTCTCAAAGTATCACCAATTCTAAATGCCATTGATCTAAAAAATATAAATCAATTGGAGCAGAGAATCATTGCAGAAAAAATTGAACATCGCGCTAATGAAAGAAAGGAGTGGCAGAAAAGCCCAATGCTAAAAGACTTGTTAACAGAAAATACGATTGAAACTAATGTTCATGTGAATAATTGGGAAGAAGCCATTCGGCATGGTGGCCGGATAATTGAGAGAACTGGAGGAATTAATTCTACTTATACTGAAGCAATGGTTGCGGCGGTTAAAAAATTCGGGCCATACATTGTTATCGCACCGCACATTGCGCTTGCCCATGCAAGCTCAAAGGATGGTGTGAATGAAATCAGTATGAGTCTCTGCACTTTAGACCAAGGCATTAACTTTGGCAATAAGGAAAACGATCCAGTAAATATTGTGATTTGTTTAGCGGCAATCGACCACCATTCTCATTTGCGGGCACTTTCCGAACTTGTGACAAATCTGAGTGATTCTAGTTTTATGAATATGCTTATGACGTCTGATCGGGAAGAAATAGTTCAGTACATTCAGAATGAAAAGCTAAAAGAAGTGGAGTGAAAATTATGAATATTTTGACAGTTTGTGGTATGGGTTCAGGGTCTTCCTTAATTTTAAAGATGAATGTTGATGAGATCTTGGAGGCTGAGAGTCGTGATGCTGAAGTGGAAGCTTGTGACATTGGTTCAGTTGGGGCGCATAATGCTGACTTAATTCTGGCAACCAGGGACTTCAAAGATCCTTTGGAGGAATATGATGTCGACAAGATTTTTCTTGGGAACGTCGTGGACAAAGTTGCGATCAAACAAGAACTGGATACGTACTTCGAGGAAAAGGGGAACTAAATCATGAATTTTATTTTTAGTTTTTTTAACCAGCCAGCCATTATCATTGGGCTGATTGCTTTTATTGGATTGATTACCCTTCACAAACCAGTTGAAAAAGTCCTGACTGGAACCTTTAAAACAGTTATTGGTTTTGTGATTTTATCTCAAGGGGGAAACATAATTTCCAGTGCTTTGAATAATCTGTCGCCAGCTTTTGAAAGCGCTTTCCATGTTCAGGGCGTTATTCCCTCCAATGAAGCAGTTATCGGTACCGCTCAAAAGCTTTTTGGACCTGAAATGGCGCTTATCATGGCGTTCGGGTTCTTATGTAATATCTTAATTGCGCGCTTTACAAAATTTAAATATATTTTTTTGTCAGGGCACCATATCCTGTTTATGTCAGCATTGTTATCGGCCGTTTTGAGTACCTTAGGTTTCAAAGGGACTGAGTTGGTTATTGTTGGTTCCTTACTATTAGGTGCTGTGATGACACTGTCACCAGCCGTTACTCAGCCTTTCTACCGGAAGGTTACAGGTAATGATAATGTTGCCATGGGTCACTTTAATGGAATTAGTTATTGTTTATCACCAATGATTAGTAAATTGGTTGGAAACAAGGAACATTCGACAGAATCAATTAAAGTACCAAAGCGACTGAGTTTCTTCAAGGATAATACGATTAGTACGGTCTTAGTCATGTTAATTCTGTATGTTGTCACGTATGTCATGGCAAAACAATCTGTGGTTTTAAAATTATCTGGTGGAGACAATATTGTAATGTTTGCAATTATGCAAGCAATTATCTTTACCGCTGGATTCGTCATTGTTCTGCAAGGTGTGCGAATGATGTTAGCAGAAATTGTGCCCGCGTTTAAGGGAATTTCAGAAAAAATTGTTCCTGATGCAACGCCGGCGTTGGACGTTCCGGTACTCTTCCCATATGCACCTAATGCTGTTTTAATCGGGTTCATTTCATCAACAGTAGGTGGACTGATTGTTTTTGCTCTTTTACCTTTCACCTCATTGCCAATCATCATTCCCGGATTAATTAATCTTTTCTTCGTGGGTGCTGGTGTGGGTGTTCTCTCTAATGCCGTTGGCGGTATCCGTGGAACGATCATCGGTGGCCTTTTTAATGGGGCACTTATTACCTTCTTACCAGCATTGATGCTTCCAGTGCTAGGTAAACTTGGTTTTGCCAATTCAACTTTTGGTGACGCAGATTTTGCCGTTGTAGGTATTGTAGTTGGCCATATTGGGGAAAGCTTCGGTAAAATTGGTGTCTATGCGCTTATCGGTATTCTAGCTTTGATTTTCATAATTGGTTCGGTGATTAAGACTAAGCGTATGGCGATTAAAGCAAGTTCTGAAAAAAATATTGAAACTGCTGAATAAAAAGAAGAGTGATTAAATAATGGCTTTAAATGAGTTTACAAATATTTTAATTAAGAGAAGACCAAACTTAGAAAGTTGTTTATCACAAATCGTGGATGCCTATAAAATACTTTTAGATACTGCTCAGAGTGGTGGAACTTTGTTCACTTGTGGTAATGGCGGCAGCAATTCGGATAGCTATCACATTGTTGGAGAATTGCTTAAGTCGTTTAATAAGAAAAGGCCACTTAACCCTGACTTTTCTCGGAAATTAGGATCAATAGATCCAAATGAATCGGTAAAGTTAAAACAGCTAGAAGGTGGCATCAAAGCAATGGCTTTGGGATCACAAACGGCTTTTTCTACAGCATTTTCTAATGATGTGGATCCTGACCTGATTTTTGGCCAAGAGTTAGCAACGTTAGGGCAACAACGGGATTTGTTGCTCTGCCTATCTACGTCAGGCAATTCTTCAAATGTGAAGTATGCAGCTCTGGTGGCACGAGCACTTGGTATGCGGTCTATTCTATTAACCGGTAAAAATAATGGCGATATTAGTAACTATGTGGACGTGGTTGTTAATGTACCGGAGACCGAAACCTATCTAATTCAGGAGCTACATATTAGCGTATATCATTGTTGGTGCTTAGCATTGGAGGATGACCTATTTAAAGGGTAGTAGTCTCAAATAGCGTCTCTATCTTTGTGTTCGATGCCTTAAAGTTTAGAAGTCTATCAAGGGAGATGGCCTTTAAAATTAAACGATAAGTTTACTTGCTCTAATTGAGATTCCTTAGATTATTCCAACAATTATAAAAAGGATCCCCCCAGAACGGTCCAAGTGGTGTATAACTAAGTTAGAGGATTGAAAACATACCGGGGGGATTACTAATGGGACAATCTATTGTATTGTACTTTTCAAATACAGGGCATACGCAAGCGATAGCGGAGAGAATTGCGGTAGCGACGGGGTCTGAACTCGTCGGCATTCACGCTAAGATACCCTACACATCGGCAGATCTTGATTGGGAAGATCAGACGAGCCGAAGCTATCAAGAGATGCATGCAGGAAAAATTCGACCAGCTATTGAACCGATCGATCCTCAAAAGATTGCGTCAGCGACGACCGTTTTTCTGGGATTTCCACTTTGGTGGTCGGCAGCGCCGCGGCCAATTGATACGTTACTAGACAGCGTGGATTTAACGGGTAAGGATGTTCATCCGTTCTGTACCTCGGGAACGACACCGATTGCTGAAGCGATCGATAAGCTCCGTGAGGACTACCCTGATATCCGGTGGCATCCGGGTCGTCGGTTTGCTACCAGCTTGACGACAGATGAGATTCAAGATTGGGCTATGGAAGATTAGATTTTGATAGGACTTTGGCGTACTCTGCCAGGGTCCTATTTTTCCGAAAAAGAAAGCAGTTGACCTAGAGGTACTCTAAGGGTGTATAACTAAGACGTAAGTTAAAAATAAATGGGAGGAATTACTAATGGGACAATCAGTTGTGTTGTATTTATCTAATACTGGACATACACAAGGTGTTGCAGAAAAAATTTCGTCCGTGACGGGAGCTAAGTTAATCCCCATCAAGCCGCAACAGGCCTATACCAAGACTGATTTGAATTGGAACGACCATGATAGTCGGAGCTATCACGAGATGCACGGTGGGCGGGTGCGGCCGGCCATTGAGCCGGTTGATAGTGCGGCCATTGATCAGGCAACAACCGTTTACTTGGGGTTCCCACTGTGGTGGGCAACCGCACCGCGACCGATCGATACACTCTTGGATAGTGTGGATCTGTCTGGGAAGACGGTTCGGCCATTCTGTACGTCCGGGTCATCAGCGATTGATGAGGCGGTTCGTCAACTTCGGGTCGATTATCCAGCAATTGATTGGCAAGCTGGCAAGCGCTTGACAAGTCACGTAACGGATCAAGAAATTCAGGCTTGGTCAAAACAAAATTAGATAGTTGAAAAGGGTGGCGATCATGGTGATCGTCACCCTTTTAGCCACTAAAAAGATTCACCGTCTTACGTGGCACCAGGGGACCAAAAGTGTATAATGAGATTATTCTAATAATTCAAGGAGGAAATCATGACAAAATCCACACACTTTTATCAGATGTTCCAACCCAACCACTACGATATCGCGTTAAATATTAATCGCGAAACCAAAGAAATCTCCGGGACGTCCACCATCACCGGTGACGCCTTGGAAAACAAAATTTCTGTTCACCAAAAGTTTATGACCATTCAGTCGGTGATTGCTGACGGGCAATCCGTACCATTTACGTTTGATGATCAGAGCGAAGGCATTCACATTGACCTAGGTAAGACTGGGAAAACGACCGTGGCCATTGCCTTTACTGCACCCCTGACCGACAGCATGATGGGAATTTATCCCTCCTACTATGAGTTAAACGGAGAGAAAAAGCAGATTATCGGGACCCAATTTGAAACGACGGCTGCTCGTCAAGCCTTCCCTTGTGTCGACGAACCCGAAGCCAAGGCGACATTTGACCTGGCGATCAGCTTCGACGAACACGAAGGCGAAACGATTATCAGCAACATGCCGGAAGTAAAGACTGAAAATGGCGTCCACATCTTTGATACCACGGTCCGGATGTCCACCTACCTGATTGCGTTTGCCTTTGGGGATCTCCAAAGTAAGTTAACCACGACTAAGAGTGGGGTTCAGGTCGGTGTTTTTGCCACGAAGGCCCACCAAGCTAATGAACTCGACTTCGCTTTAGACATCGCTAAACGTTCAATCGAATTCTATGAAGACTTTTATCAGACACTATACCCACTGCCACATTCATGGCAACTCGCTTTACCTGACTTCTCAGCCGGTGCCATGGAGAACTGGGGTCTCGTCACCTATCGGGAAGCTTACCTGGTCTTAGATCCTGACAACACGACGCCTGACATGAAGATGTTGGTCGCTACGGTTATTTCTCATGAACTGGCGCACCAATGGTTCGGGGATCTGGTCACCATGAAGTGGTGGGACAACCTATGGCTTAACGAAAGTTTTGCCAACATGATGGAATACGTTGCCATCGATGCCATCGAACCTGACTGGCACGTCTGGGAGATGTTCCAGACGTCTGACGTTCCTATGGCCCTCAAGCGAGATGCGACAGATGGCGTTCAGCCCGTGCATGTTCAGGTTGAAGATCCAGCAGAAATTGATGCAATTTTCGACAGTGCCATCGTTTACGCTAAGGGTGCTCGGATGTTAGTGATGGTACGGACATTGATTGGAGACGAAGCCTTACGTAAGGGGTTAAAGGCCTACTTTGCCGCTCACCATTATGGCAATGCAACCGGGGATGACCTTTGGGCTGCCCTGGGTGAAGCCTCTGGTATGGATGTCGGGGCTATCATGAACTCTTGGTTGGAACAGCCTGGTTATCCGGTCGTTTCAGCCAAGGTTGTCGACGGTAAATTGACGTTATCACAGAAGCAGTTCTTCATTGGTGAAGGCAAAGAGGTTGGCCGTCAATGGCAAGTGCCATTGAACAGCAACTATGATGCCGCTCCCGTCCTCTTAAAGGACCACGAGGTTGTCGTTGGGGACTACGCGCAACTACGTCAAGCCAGTGGCAAGCCGTTCCGCTTAAATGTTGGCAACAATTCCCACTTTATCGTGGCCTACGACGACACCTTGTTGCAAGACATTCTGGACCACGTTGATGACTTTGACAGCATTACCCAACACCAGATTCTGCAAGACCTCCAGCTCTTAGCCGAAGGCCGTCAGATTTCCTACGGGACTTTAGTTCCCCTGTTACCTCGTTTTGCCGACAACCAATCAACGTTGGTTACCACTTCTCTGTACACTATTGCTGGGGCGTTGAAGAAATTCGTTACGCCAGGTTCTGCTGAAGAGGCTCAAGTGAAGGCTTACTTCGACCGATTGAGTGCCGGTCAAGTTGCGCGTTTGGGCTGGAACGATCGTGATGCTGACAGCCTCGATGACCAGCTAGTTCGGCCTACGGTTCTGAGTGCGGCCTTGTATGCTGAGAATCCTGAAGCCATTGCATCAGCGCATGACTTATTTACAGCCAATCGGGAACACTTGGAGAGCTTACCAGCTTCGACGCGTTTTCTAATTATTCGTAACGAGGTCAAGCATTTCGGTAGCGCGGCCTTGATTGGGGACTTGCTGGCAGCTTACCGGGCAACTAGCAATGCCAGCTACAAGTCAGATCTGTCCCATGCAGTGACGGCAACGGGTGACCCAGAACAAATCGTGCGTCTAATTGGTGTCTTTGAAGATGCTGGCACGGTGAAGCCACAAGACTTACGTGCTTGGTTTAATGGTCTTCTGGTCAATACTCGTGGTGAACAGGCGGCTTGGGATTGGATTCGGACTGATTGGCAATGGCTCGAAGATACTGTTGGTGGCGATATGGAGTTTAGTACCTTCATTACGGTCATCTCTCGGGTCTTCCGGACACCAGAACGGTTGGCTGAATTCAAGGCCTTCTTTGAACCTAAGGTCAATACCCCAGGCTTGACCCGTGAAATTCAGATGGACATCAAGGTTATCGAGAGTCGCGTGGATTTGATTGCGGCTGAAAAGGCGGCTGTCGTTGCAGCACTTGCAGCTGTTGTTAAATAATTAAGGACTAAAAACGAAATGGAAACCCGTGCAGGGTTTCCATTTTTTTGAGTGGCTGAAGATATGGCTAGCAATGCAAGCGTCTATGGTATACTGAATCTAATTAATGTGCGCGGCTAACTTTAAATTATCTGGGCCCCCGGGTGGCATACCACGAGGGCTCTTTCGTATTTGAAAAGGTGAGGAGACCAGCATGACCGAACTGCTAAATTACTTTCAATCGATTCAAATTAAGGGAATGGGGTGGCTGCTCCTGGTGAGCCTATTTCTCTTGGGCAATCTTCCCATTCTGATTATTGTCTATATCTATCTGGCGGCAGTGATGATTATGCGGACAATCTTAGCCCAATTTCCAAAAGGGGCCAAGGTAGGCCTTATCGGGATATATGGTCTCTTATTGGTCTTACAGATCGTCTTTGTCTCTGTCGGTGTCTTCCCATTACGTGGCCAAACGGTGATGTACTTTCCAGCCAAAGCGTTGGGCGTGGTGATGCTCCTCTTTCCCTTATGGGTGGAGCGATTTGTGACGACAAATAACCAGACGGTGTTTTACCTGCCAACGGTGGAAGAGTTCGCTACGGTTAGCTTCAATGAATTGCGACGCGATACCGCCAAATTACGGTCGGTGTTGGCCGCAACCACCGATGCCAAAGACAAGGTCTCCATGGCTCATCTCAAAACGATTCTGGCAGATTTACCGCGGCATAGTGCAACCCGTTATATTAATCATGGCACCTTGACGGCGGCTTATTTCGAGGCAGCGACGGCCACTTTGGATGACCAACGGCTCTATTTAGCCGTTTCCAATACGGGTAGTGCGGCCAGCGAGATGATCTCTGTGGTGACGCGTAAGCAGTTTAACCACGTGTCCCTGTCCTTTGACCGAGATCTAACAACCATCATCAGCTACAACGGGGGTGACAACGTCTATCCACCGGGAATGAATGCCGAAACGTTGGAATTCTTCCATCAGAAGGTGGGCGCGTCCATCTTGGTGTATAGCCTGCCGGTTACCGTGAAACAAAAGCAATTCGTGATTGATAAGATTGCAGAAATTAACCGCGAGGGGAGCGCCTACAACATGGTGGGCCTCGTTTCTAAGCATTCAGCCAAACCCAACATCATGTTTTGTTCCCAATTTGTCTACAAGATGCTGAAATTGGCGGGGGTCACTTACTTTGATAAGCCTGGTGGGGACGTACGCCCAACCGACTTTATTGAGCAGGATTACTATAAGAAATTAAAATTTGAATATGAGCTGACTTTCTAGTCTAGCTGATGGCTCGGAAATTTCCGAGTTTTTTTTTGATCCGGTGAATCAGCTTTGGTTCCGGTTCCATTGGGTGATTTGTAGGGAGTTTACGTTTCGGTCTATACGGCTATGGGCTAAGGTAGTTATACTAGCAAGAAAGATTGAATTAGCCGTTAGGAGGCATTCCATGACGACCCAACCATCCGCTTCACCCATCTCAAGGGTTCAAGATCTGCCGACACCACCGCTTGCCTTAACCAATGAAGCCCGGGTGACTTGGGCCATAGAGGCCTTTCGCACGCGCTTACGAGATAACAACTGGAGCCGAGAAAATTAAAAAAGCCCGTTTCCCAAGAGGGGAAACGAGCCATGAGTCAGTCTCAATTAGTCATTCAAGTTGTAACGAAGCTTCATGTGTTCAGAACCAAAGGTGACCATATCACCCAATAACTTCGTGGTCCGAGTGAAGGATTCGTTTGACAGTTTTTCGTTGGCATCCAGCAACGTGGACTTCACGTCGGCGCCATCTTGGATGGCAGCATCAGTGGCATGTTGGATTTCACGGTAGGCTGACATTGCTTGCAATGCATACGTGTTCCGGAAGTCGACGTACAGGTCGTAGTCGGTGTCTCCCAGAAGAGCAACGGTACAGCTGAGCCAGTACATGTGGTTCATGTTGAAGGTACCATCGGCATCCTTGTAGACGGCTGGCGTATCGTCAACATTAGCATAGAAAGGTACAACCGTGTTGAACGTGTTGGCACCGAAGGCCAACCAGTGAATCCCGGCGATGCTTTCGGGGACGTTGTTTCGGATTTGTAAGATGTGAACGTCGTGGTTCCGGTTGATTCCGATTGGACGGAAGAGCTTCTTGTCATCTTCGGAACCGTGACCATAAACATCATACTTCGTGTTTTCGTAGTGAGAACTCAGAACGAATTTCACGTCTTCAATAGAAATTTTACGGTTAGCATGGCAGATAAATGGTAAATCTTGGCCTTGTGGATCTTGTTCAATTTCTGGGTTGAAGACCTTTTGACCGAACCAAGCACGGGGGTTATTGTAAACCGTATCCTTGGTAGAAGCACTCCCAAAGATGTGACGCAGGTTAACGCCCTTAAAGTCAGGGTTCAATTGGTATTTGGCGATCAGGTCTTCCAAATCGTCAGAAGCCAGCGTGTCATCGGCTGCAAAGTCAAAGTCGTCGATGTTCATCCGGTTAGGGGCAACCACGTAAGCGTCATCAGGGATGCGTTTAGCGGCCCAGTGATGACCACCGATGGTTTCTAACCACCAGATTTCGTCATGGTCGGAGAAGGCGATTCCGTTTGGTTCGTAGGTCCCGTATTCCTTTAACAAGCTGCCTAGACGTTCAACACCTTCGCGGGCGCTGTGAATGTAAGGCAGGACCAAGGTAACGAGGTCTTCTTCACCAATACCACCGGCAACGTAAGGGTCAATCCCTAAGATACGGGAATTCGTGGTAATAGTTTCAGTTGCGGACATGGCCACATTCTCACTGTTGATACCGGCTGCTGGCCAGATACCATTAGTCAGAATCGAGTTAGGAATAGAGGTGTAACGCATTGGGTTATCGGGTAATTTAACTTCAACACCGCTGATAACCGCTTTGTAATTGGTAGGTTGGTCACTAGGATTAACGACAACAAAGCGTTCTGGATCAAGCGCCTCGTGACCGTCATCGTTCCGTGAAATGATAGTGGAACCATCTAGTGAAGCCTTTTTACCGACTAAAATCGTTGTACATGAGCCTTTTATTCTTTTTTCCATGAATGCAGCACTCCTTTTGATCAATATTATAGCATTGATAACTAGGGGAATTGAAGTGGTTTCTCATTTTTCCTTAATGAACGACTGATGAGCCAGCAGGTGTTGTAGATCGGCGATAATGGCTTGATTTTCTACCAAAGCGAGTTGTCCCTCAGTCGGTGAGAGTTGTTGTTGAGAGGTCAGTTGCTGGATAGCTTGGCTGACGGGAATTTGGGCCTGGCGTCCCTGATCAGTGAGGTGAATGATCAGTTGACGACGGTCGGTAGCTACTGGACGCCGCTGAATCCAGCCGCGCTGTTCCATCCGGCGTAGAAGCGGCGTCAGTGTATTACTGCCAAAGTCGAGTTGGGTGCCCAATGTGTGGAGCGGCTGATGATCGGCTTCCCACAACATTCGAAGAACCAGGTACTGCGGATAGGTCAATGCAAATGGCTGGAGGGCTTGCTGATAGAGCTTGATATAGAGACGACTGGCACGATAGAGCGCAAAGCAAAGCTGATTGGCCAACGACTGATCTGACACATTCATACCTGGTTCCTCCTGATATTTTCACTGTTTAATTGTGCGCAATTTAGTTTACTATAGGCGAATTGATCTTAGCTGTCAACCATCTTTGCCGTTTACCGAATAAATTCATGAGTTGTCAGGCCGACCAATTGCCAGTAAAATGGGACCAGTGACTAAAAGGAGTAAGCATTGATGGACTTAACGGCTGCACAAAAAATTTTAAAAACGACCTTCGGGTACGATACCTTCCGGCCGGGGCAACAGGCCGTGATTGAGCATGTCCTTTCAGGTGAGAGCAGTCTGGCGATCATGCCTACCGGTGGAGGAAAGTCGCTTTGTTACCAGATTCCAGCGTTGCTTTTCAATGGGATTACCGTAGTTGTTTCGCCTTTGATCTCACTGATGAAGGATCAAGTAGATGCCTTAAATGACAGTGGGGTGCCTGCAACCTTTATTAACAGTTCATTGGAATGGCCGGAGATTCAAGACCGGCTGGTAGCACTCCATCGTGGGGATTACAAGCTACTTTATGTGGCACCCGAACGACTCGACTCTGCGGCCTTCTTGGCGGCATTGGGGCAATTACCTGTCGACCTGCTAGCGGTGGATGAGGCGCACTGTATTTCGCAGTGGGGCCATGACTTTCGGCCCAGTTACTTGGCACTGAGCACGGCTATTGAGCAACTTCCAACACAGCCGCAGGTGCTGGCCCTCACGGCGACGGCCACAACTCAAGTGGCAGCAGACATCTGTCAACAGCTCAAGATTGATCCACAAAATGAAGTAAACACCGGTTTTGCTCGGGATAATCTAGATTTAACCGTGGTTAAGGATCAAGATACGGATCGTTATATTTTAGATTATTTGAAAGTAAATGAAGGGGAAACTGGCATTATTTATGCCAGTACCCGTAAGGAAGTTACCCGATTAACCGCGATGTTAGACCGGCATCATATCAAGGCGGCGGCTTACCATGCTGGTCTCGATGATGACGTCCGCCGTCAAAACCAAGAGGACTTTCTCTACGATCGAATTCAAGTGATGGTCGCTACGAATGCCTTTGGGATGGGAATCGATAAGAGTAACGTCCGTTTCGTCATTCATGCCCAGGTTCCGGGAACTCTGGAGGCCTATTATCAAGAGGCCGGTCGTGCGGGACGAGACGGGTTGCCTAGCGAGGCAATCTTGCTCTTCCGGACTCAAGATCTGCAGATTCAACACTTTTTCATCGACCAGTCTGAACGGGATGATGCTCATAAGCAACGAGAGTATCAGAAACTTCAGGTGATGAGTCAATATGCCAATACCGAAGATTGTCTCCAACAGTTTATCCTGGCTTATTTCGGGGAAAAGTCCAAGCCGTGTGGCCGTTGTAGTAATTGTCGTGACGACCGGGAGCAGCAGGATATCACATTGGATGCTCAAAAGGTATTGTCGTGCGTGATTCGGCTTCGCTCACGTTATGGCAAGAGTATCGTGGCCCAGGTTCTGACGGGCTCCAACAACCAGCGAATTCGCGAGAATCATCTGGAAGAGGTGACAACCTATGGCATCATGGCCTCTGAACGCCAGAAAACAGTCAGCGAGCTGATTGATTTTCTAACGGCGACCGGGTATCTCAACGCCGTTGGCGGTCAATATCCGATTCTTCAGGTCACCGAACAAGGTGGCGAAGTTTTGCGTGGTGAGACCCAGGTCTACCGCAAGATGGCACGTCAGGCGAAAAGACTGGCTCCTGTGGATGACGAACTTTTCCAACGGTTACGTGGTTTACGGCATACGTTAGCTGAACAACAACATGTTCCGCCATTTGTCATTTTTTCGGATAAGGCGTTACGCGCGATGTGTGCGGATCAACCTCAGACGGATGAGGCCTTTCTCGCAGTTAAGGGTGTGGGCCAAAGCAAGTTAGCCAAGTATGGTAAACAATTTATGAATGAGATTCGGGGATTTCTGGCGGTTAAGAATGGCTAATCGTGTCTGCCGATAAGTGATCTCGTGGTTGTTAAACACACGGTTGCAGAGCAGTAGTTGGAATAAATCACGCCATGAAAAAGGTCCCAACGCAACGACAAAGCGTCGTTGTGCTGGGACCTTTCGTAAATCATCGTCTAGAGACAGAGCCAACCGCCCATGCCAACTAGTGCAACGCCAATAACTGAAAAAATGGCGATAAGTACGGTTGCATCATGGTCTTTCTTCATAGCTGGATAGAGTTTGATCGCGATAAAAATCAAAAGAAATACGCCAGTAATAAAAATCAGCGCCCCCGTGAGACTATTGTGTGACATCACCATGGTGTCCACACCCCCTTATTGCTCCTATTATACCCATTTTAGGCTAAGAGGTGGTAAATAATTCCCGTGGATTATGGGGCTATGTTAAAATGAACTTTAATGAGAAGTCGGACGAAAGGTGAGGGGGGGACAGGAATGATTGACAAACCTGAATTGAGCGCCAGCGCCTTGTGGTTAGCACCGCAAGAGGCAGGGGTTATTCGCATTGGTTTTGCCGACGATGGCCGGGAACTCTTGGGACCGGTCACGCAAGTTAAGTGGTTGGTTAAGTCGGGTAACTTAGAACTGGGGACACCATTCATGACGGTCATGGGGGCTAAAGATAGCCTCGTACTCCGGACGCCTTTTGCTGGACGAATTGTTCGGATCAATACCGGATTGGTGGATCATCCTGAGTGGTTGGATCACCGCAATGATGAACGTGATTGGCTGTTTGACGTCGTCGATGACTAGGTAGGGGGCAAACAAACGATGGAACTTTCTTGGCGGGTGCAAGCACCCGTAGCCAGTATGAAAAAATTTTTGAATCAACAAGGCATCAGTCACCGTGTATATAGTGATCTGAAGGCACAAGGGATTATTCGGGTTAATGGGAAGAAGACCAGTCCAGCCGTCGACCTTCTGGTTGGGGACACAGTTCAGGTGGACTTGCCACCCGAGGTCGCTGACGATAGTGTGGCTACCAGTGACGTTCCGATCACGGTTCTCTTTGAGAATCGTGACTGGCTCTTGGTGGACAAACCAGCGGGACTCAACGTCGTTCCCGGTCCTGCTAACCGAACGGACACCTTGGTGAACCGTATTAAGGGACATTGGCAGGCAATCAATGCCGAAAATCAGGTACCCCATATCTTGACGCGACTAGATCGCTTCACAAGTGGGGTGGTCTGGGTGGCTCGACATCGATTAGCCAACAGTCTTGCCAGTCAGATGCAGGCAGATAAACGCTTGCAGAAACGGTACTTTGCTATTGTGAGTGGCCAGGTTAAAGATGACCATGGCACAATTGATGCCCCACTAGCCAGCGATCCCGGTGGTTTTAATCAGATAGTGTCACCAGAGGGAAAGCCAGCTTTAACGGAGTACTGGGTGCGTGAGCGCTTTGCCACCGCAACATTGGTCGAGGTGCAATTACATACGGGCCGGACACACCAGATTCGTGCACACTTTGCTTCGATGGGACATCCCTTGATTGGAGATGACCTGTACGCTGGTCCGACCAACTCGGTAATTGCACGGCAGGCCTTGCATGCGCGGTTACTGGCCTTTACCGATCCCTTTAGTGGGGAGCCCCGAAAGTTTACCAGTCCCTTTCCAGCGGATTGGGAAGCATTAGTGACGGCACTAAGGAGTGAGTCCAAATGACAACTGACAATCAACTAACCTGTCTGGTGGATGGGGAACCAGTCTCGCTGGAAACGAGCTTGCAATTGGCAGAACTCGACGCTGGCCTGAGAAATCGGATCAAACGAGAGTTTCCGCAATCACAACCTGGAGACTATATCTGTGGTCATCACCTGTTGAAGTATCGACTGGAACATGTCGATGCTATGATTAATGCCGATCTCAAGCAAACGAAAAAAATTAATAACAAGCTAACCAAGGCGTTACAAAGTGACGATTATGATATTGTCGATGTTAATGAAACGTTGACGGAGAGCTTAACCTTCGGGCAAAAGGTTTCCGATGATGTGGCTCACTTTGGGGGTTCCTGGGGTTTTATTTTTGCTTTTATGTTTGTGCTACTGGCGTGGATGTTTGTTAATGGGCTCCATTTATTTGGTATCAACTTTGACAACTACCCCTTCATTCTGTTAAATTTAGTGCTTAGTTGTGTGGCGGCCATTCAGGCCCCCATCATCATGATGAGTCAAAATCGGTCGGCTGACCGAGACCGCATGATGGCTGAAAATGACTATCACGTAAACTTGAAGTCGGAACATGAACTCCGGTTACTCCATGCGAAGGTGGACCATTTGGCGCAGAATCAAGTGCCCCATACCATGGAGATTGCCCGGTTTCAATTAGAAATTCTCGGTGAGATTCGCCAAGAATTAGGTGAGCTTCGATCCCAAGAACATATGGGGTCGACCACTGCACGAAGGGAGTCGTCCCATGAAGACGTGGATCACAGCTAGTGCATTGTTTGTTGTTGGCCTGTTTTTTGGCCAACGCGTGGCCGTTAAACTGGCCCACTAATGCGGCTTTGTTAGGTCTAAAATAAAGGTCCGCCGTTCCGCCGGTTGTGCAATCGGGGAGGGGGGGCCTTTATGACTGATTGTCACTTTATTATTAACGATCCTCATAGATTATTTAAGGAGTTGTAACGGATGAAGGCTAATATTCAACTCGGCGATGCCGAATTTGGTCAGATGATGCTGGTTCTCAAGGAACCAGTCACACAGGCCAATCACAAGGAATTTAAGTTTCTCGACGGTGAGATGCAGGAGATTGCCCCAGATATCTGGGCGATGCCAGCTTATATGACGGAAGACGATGACTTCACAATGTTCTTTCTGACGACTCAGATCGAGTCTGGGGAAACGGTCGTGGCGTTTGCGACCGGGGACGCTAGTCATGGCGACTTCCGGTTAAGCGACCCGCTGATTACGGGAGAAGGCTTGAATCTCCTGCATCAGCAAAAGCCAGATCGGGCCAAACGAGTGCTGAAGTTTTTGAATGACATTTCCAAGGCCAGCGAAGGTAATTGGCGGATGGTCACTGACTAATTGACTTGTTGAATTAGAAGATAATTGGGTGAACCAATAAGTCTTGACACGCTGACCTCTCAGCCAGTATACTAGTAAAAATTTAGTTCCTTTAACAACGTCCCGTGAGGCGGTGAAGGGTTCGATTCCTGGTGATAATTGCCGGGCTAATTGGCGAACGCGCTTCCTGACGGAACGTGTTCGCTATTTTTTTATTATAAGACTGGAGGGTCAGGAACATGCCAACACAGCGTTATCGCAACCCGGACGCCTTGATTGATATTTGGGAACGCCCTAGTTGGGGTCAGTGGTTCGGTTTATCGTTACAGCACTTATTTTCGATGTTTGGATCGACCGTATTGGTTCCCATCTTGGTAGGATTAAATCCGGGGATTGCACTCTTTAGCTCCGGCGTCGGGACTCTGATGTACATTCTGATTACTCGTGGCAAGATTCCTGCCTATATGGGGTCGAGTTTTTCATTTATTGTGCCCATGATAGCCCTCATGAAGACCACCGGCTATCCTGGAATCGCTCAAGGAACCATGGCAGTGGGCCTGGTTTATCTGATTGTAGCCCTACTCGTGGCCCTTATTGGATCGGATTGGATTAATCGGGCACTGCCCCCAATTGTGGTGGGGCCGATGGTCATGGTCATTGGACTTTCTCTGGCAGGGAGTGCCGCACAAAAGGCGACGGTCGACAGTCAGGGAATTTATCACTGGCAGTTCTTTGCGGTGGCGATGGCGACACTCCTCTTGACCGTGGGATTCAACCTTTACTTAAAGGGTTTTCTAGCATTAGTCCCAATTTTATTGGGAATCGTGGTAGGGTACCTCATTGCGGTAATGGCTGGCCTGGTTAATTTCCAACCGGTTATGGATGCTGCCTGGTTCCAGTTACCAAAGTTTGAGGTTCCGGGTGTCAGTTACCCGCTACATTTCTATTGGGGAGCCGTCCTGAGTTTAGCCCCAATTGCCTTTGTGACCATGACGGAACATATTGGGCATATCACGGTTCTCAATGAATTGACGCACCGCGACTTCTTCAAGGATCCTGGCCTGCATCATACGCTTGCTGGAGATGGCTTGGCTTCAATCGTGGCCAGTTTAGTTGGTGGGCCACCTGTGACGTCTTACGGAGAAAACGTAGGTGTGCTCGCCATCACTCGAGTACACAGTGTTTACGTGCTAATTGGTGCTGCATCGTTTGCCATCATCTTCAGTTTTGTTGGCAAGCTGAGTGCCTTGATCGAAAGTATTCCCAACCCGGTCATTGGGGGAATCAGTTTTCTCCTATTCGGGGTCATCGCCTCGAGTGGCCTGCGGATCTTAATTGAAAAACATGTCGATTTTAATAAAAAACGTAATCTTATGATCGCTTCAGCCATTTTGGTCATTGGTATTGGGAACGCCTACCTCAAGGTTGGTCAGTACGAGTTCTCTGGCCTGGCTGTGGCGGCAGTCTTAGGGATTGTACTCAATTTGGTCTTGCCTAAGGATGTTTAGACGAAAAAAGGATTCGGAATTTGTTCCGAATCCTTTTGCATTTGGTTAGATGGAAAAGTAGCGTAGGCAGGCCATCGCGGCAATACCAACAACGACTACGGCTAGGAGGCTTTTCGTGAGTATGCCAGCAAGCGTAGCGGGAATGGCCGCCCAAAGATTTTCCCAGTTTACCGTGGCCAAGTGTCCGGGATGGGCAATGAAGAGTCCCTGACAAGTCAGAGCGGTCATGATGGTAATTGGAACGAAGGTCAGAAAACTCAGTAACCATTCGGGCATCTGAAGCTGTTTAACAAAGACGAATGGTAGGACTCGGGACAAGAGCGTCACCACAGCGCAACCGAGAATAATCCAGAGTTCCGTTAACGACATTTCTTCATCTCCATTCCAAAGAGGCAACCAGCCGCAGTCGCGACGAGCAGGGCCATGTTTTCGCTAATTACGCCGAGCGCAAAGTAGTAGATGAGGGCGACAAAGGCCATCACCAATAATTGGAGACGGACGCCAAGCTTACGGTCACTGATGAGCTGAAGATAAACCAGCCCAATGAACATGGCCGTGAGCGCAAAGTCGAACCCGAACTGTTCAGGGTTTTTAATTAGACCACCTAGGTAGGCGCCCACCAATGTTGCGACTCCCCAAACTAAGTAAGCGATGAGGTTGGCGGCCGACTGCCAGGCGAAACTAAGCTTTCCCGCAGTTTGATTTTGCTTGTTCATGGCCAGAGCAAAGGTTTCATCGGTCACCAGTGCCCCCAAGAGGATGTTTCGGGTCAATGATTCATGCCGAAAATACTGGGCCAGACTGGTACTCATGAGAATCATACGGGAGTTGACCAGAAAGGTGGACAGGATGATAGAGGTAATGGGATCCTGGGCCAGCAACATGCTTGTAATAATGAATTGGGCGGATCCGGCATACACAATGAAGGAAAGTCCGGCGACCATCCAGAGTCCCAAGTGGCTCGTGTGGGCCACGATCCCGAAGGCTAGTCCCACTCCGATATACCCAAAGACGGTGGGAAGGACGTCCTTGATTCCAGATCTAAAAGTTAATGAAGCGTCCATCCAAACACTTTCCTTTCGTAATTAAAAGTCGGTTGATTTCTCTATTTTAGCGCTGTCGTGCAGGCCCGTAAACCACTAATCCTGGGCAAATGATCAGTGGCGGAAACAAAAGGTTGCTTTTTAGGATTAGGGGTTGTATGATACTCACATCAACCACGAGGAAAGCGGGGGAAAGATGATGGAGATGAACTTAACTGAACTGGCTCAGACCACGAATGTGGATGCCAGTCGAATTCAAGAATACGTTGCCATGGGCCTCTTAGGCGCTGACCATTCTGCAACGACGTTCGATGATTCGGACATGTACTGGATCGACATGATTCAATGTTTTCAGGATAACGGGACGTCTTTAGAAGACCTATCCGGATTAATGCCGCGGTGTCGCAAGGCACAGACGCGGTTAACGCAAGTAAACTAAACTGAAGCTTGGTATTTCGGCATAGGAGTACCCCTAAAATTGCAGCCCTCGTGGACTGCAATTTTTTTGTGGGTTGAAAAGGGCCGTGCCATCGCTTAGCGGGATGCCTGTAGTTGCCAGAGAGTCCACCTGTTTTGGGGACGCTTCAGATTTTGGGGTTTCAAAGTTGTCGTGGCACATGGGCCAATACCACATCCACGGTTAGATCCCTCTCGGTAACACCAGTGGCAGTCTGATCAGCTAAGGTGTTATTGGGAGAAGGACTGTGACATCACGTGCGTTGCACACCAGTATTGGGGGAGACAAGCACATTTTGAGAGTCAATTTAGGTCACAAAAAAATCGCCATCCTCTCTGGAATGGCGACACTTTACGGTTAACCTAGTTAGCCTTAACTTGTTTGATCAGCTGTTTCATTGCTTGTGCTTGGTATTCAGCTGTGGCGGCTTGGGTAATCTTCTTCTGTTCTGCTGGAGACATTGTTGGATTCTTGGTCATAGCGGCCATGACCTTAGTTTTCACGTAAGTCGTTGCTGCGGCTTTTTGCTTGGCTTGGAAACTCTTGGAACTAGCCATCTTCTGAAGCTGCTTAGCCTGAGTGGCACTGAGAACCGTCCAGGACTTGTTCAGGTAGATAGTATTGGTTTCCTTCACGTACTTGTGGCCATTACCGGTCAGACCGAACCAGAAACGGCTAGAGCCGTTCTTGAATTCACGGTAGACTTTCTTGGTTACAATCCGGTTGGATCCGGAAGTCCGCTTGACGATGTTGGTTGTCGTCACTTTAGCGGCAGTGTGCGTAGTCTTCTTGGCATTAGCGCTAGTCTTGTAAACATAGACCCGGTGTTTATCAGCCGTTCCGATGGATTGATAAATCATCATTGGCATCTGCTTAGAAGGCGAGGCGGAGTAAATTTTTTGCGTACGGGTAGTCGATTCGTTGTGCAGACCAAAGTGGTAACGGTCATTTCGAATCATGAAGAAGATACTAGTCAGTAACGATAAGATGGCAAGGCCAGTTAAGATGTTGCTGACCGTACGATTGTTGATATAGATAAAGAAGACAAACGCGAGAACTGCAGATAATGCGAGCGTTATTAAAATCATTAGGCGGCACCTCCTTGTTGAGAGTCCTCGTCCGCTAAGTGAACGGAATGATTGCTTCCCTTTAAGAAGAAGGCAACAAAGAGAGCGACAACACTAAAGCCAATGGCGATTCCGAATGCGGCGTGGTAACCGGATAACGTGGCGTCGATGGCACCCTTAGCATAGCTCAAGGGGTTTGTCGTTAAGACATGCTTAGCAGGCATACTGTTCTTGGTCACGTTGGTCAGAACACTGACCAGGATGGCCGTCCCCACGGAACTAGCCACTTGTCGCTGCGTGTTATTCACGGCGGTCCCATGACTAATCATGTTAGCAGGTAAGGCATTCATCCCAGCAGTCGTTGATGGCATCATGACCATGGCGATCCCAAACATCCGGATAGCGTAGAGGACCACAATGTAAATCGTTGAGGTATCTTTCGTAATCCAAACGAATGGCAAGGTTCCGATAGTCAGGAGAAACATCCCTAACGTTGCCAGGTGCTTGGCACCAAAACGGTCAAAGGCCCGCCCAGTAATTGGGCTCATGATCCCCATCATCAAGGCTCCGGCTAACAGCGTCAGGCCAGAGTGGAAGGCGGACATTCCCTTAACCATTTGAAGGTAAAGGGGAATAACCATTTCGACCCCAACCATGGCCATATTCACCACGGAACTCAGAATAGCGGCAATCGTAAATTCTTTAGACTTGTAAACACGGAAGTTTAAGAATGGATCGTCCATGACGAGTTGACGCCAGACGAATAGTCCTACGAAAACAAAGCCGATGATTAAGGTAGAGAGTACTGTAAAGCTCCCCCAACCGTCATCCCCAACGGATGAGAAGCCGTAGAGCATACTCCCAAACCCAATCGTTGAAAGGATCGCAGACAGCACATCGAGTGGGGATTTGTGTGTCTCCAACACGCTACGCATGATCCAGAAGCTGGCAAGAATGACGATGGCTACGATAGGAATGATCATTCCAAAGAGGTCACGCCAAGTCCAGTTGTCGATAACCCACCCAGAAAGGGTAGGTCCGATAGCTGGTGCCAGGCCGATAACAATTCCAGCCAGACCCATGGCAGTCCCACGTTTGTTAGCAGGGAAGATGGTCAGCATCATCGTTTGTAGCAGTGGCATCGAAACCCCAACACCGACGGCCTGAATTAAACGTCCTGTCAGAAGCATGGGGAAGTTAACGGCCGACCAACACGTGATCGTTCCGATTAAGAATGTTGACATGGCTGAGATGTACAGCCATTTGGAACTGAAAGTCGTCAGTAACCACGCGCTAATGGGAATCATAATTCCATTAACCAGTAAGAAACCGGTCGTCAACCATTGAACCGTTGATGTGGTGACATCAAACGTCTTCATCAAGGTCGGAAAGGCGGTGGTTAAAATCGTTTGGTTTAAAACGGTACAAAACGTCCCCACTAATAGGAGGATAACCAGCAGTGTGCGGTTATAAGGCTTGCCGTTAGTATCAAGTGCATTACCCAAGTGAATTCCCTCTTTTTCCTAAAATTAAGTCTGAGAACAACTATACTCACGAAAGCAATCTTTGTCAACTAGCTTGACATACATTTTAGAATATATATACTGTTTGGAGAAAAGAGAACATTCAAATGAGATTACCTCACAAAATTCACAAGCGCTTTCATCGCGATTAACAGCGGTTTTCACGGAAGCGAGTCTAATAGAAGAAAGTAGGCGATAAGCATGCTTCACGAGGATGCAGCAAAACTATTAAAAAAAATTCCAATGGAACAAATTGTTTTAGGAATCGGCGATGTTGCCAAGGCAACAGGGGTCTCACAGAGTCAGATTCGTTACTGGGAGCGTAAAGGCTATATCGAAAGTCAGGTACTTGAAGACGGTAAGAATCGCAAATTTTCTTATAAGACATTGCTCAAGGTACAACAGATTAAAATGCACATGGATGACGGCTATACCTTAGCAGCGGCAGTTAAGCAGGCCAGACAACGAGGGGCATTCATCGATGCCCTGCGTTCCTTCTTCGAAGAACGTTTCGTTCATATTGAGTTGGTGGACGATGACATTCAGATTAATTTGGGTGTCTTCGATCCAGAACCTGCGAAGGACTTAGTGGCGGAGCGGATTGCGGGCAAGTGGCATTTTAAGCTGATTGCACACGAGAAGTAGGGGCAAACCGTTGTGTCTCACCGATAACAATGGTAATCTGAAGGCACGGGAGGAGCTTAAGGTTCTGGGCAGAAAAAACTTTCGATACCAATCGATCTTCTGGCTGGATTGGTGGTCAATCATGTTGTTGACGTGTTGTGAAACCAGGCGAATAACCATGAGTAATAGCGCGTTTATCTCGCGCCTAGACTACGTTAATGAATGTTAACGTAAGCGATCGTGAAACTAAAACGACGTGTTTTTGGAAAATTGATGCATTTTGATTTTTCTCTCGCCCGGGGCGGCTCCCGTGACGGCTAGCCAAGTTTAGAAAGTTCTTGACTAGCCGTTTTTGTGTGGTGAAAAATTCCTGAGAATATGGCGAAATTATTAAAATGGTAAACCCAGTCGCCGCAAGGGATTCCTTGTAGCAGTCTCAATAAGACCAAATAATTTTAAAAAAAGTGAATCAAGATTGTTGTAATTTATAACTGGCATGTTAATATAACAAAATCGCTTTAAACCAAAACTATGAAGGATGGTGTTATACATGCTGTTACGACAAGCTACTATGGCTGACTTACCACAAATTGAATCGATTATCCGTGATGGCCGTGAGTTATTGGCGGCGCAATCCATTGATCAGTGGCAGGGGACTTATCCCAACACGGCCGTTATGGTCGACGACATTCACCAGGGGTGGACGGTTGTCTTGGAAGAGAATGACGAGATTTTAGGAACTGCTGCAGTCATTCCTGGAATCGACGTGAGCTACGAACAGATTGAAGGGGCTTGGTTGACCCAAGATTCGCCATATTTGGCTATTCATCGTGTCGCAGTATCAAGCCACCATCATGGTCGGGGACTCGCTGGAGAACTCTTCCAACGACTCTTTGCTCAGGCTGACCAGTCAGAGGATATCGAAAGCATTCGAATTGACACGCATCCCGATAACCGAGGTATGCAACACGTTATCAAGAAGAATGGCTTCACTGAAACCGGTAAGGTGGAATTGAAGGGGATGGACCTGCAAGGGGTGAAGGACTTCGCTTACGAACGTCTGACCGCCAATGTAAAGCCGGCTCATTTGAACCAAGCAGTCTTTACTAAATAAATTGTCTTATATATAGAAGGATTGTCGCCAAGCTAACCTTGGGGCAATCCTTTTTATATAGTCGAGTGAGGCCAAAAGAACCTTTTCATTCTCCCTAAACTCTGCGATAATAAGACTTAGCAGAGTCAAATTGAGGTGATGAGACATGACACAAAATGGTTTGACCGGTGGCCGCTTCTTACTGGTCACAGTGCTCAACGTGGTCATTACGGTTTTTGAACTCATTGGGGGACTTCTTTCGGGCAGTCTGTCCCTATTGTCTGACGCCTTCCATAACTTGGGAGACGCGCTGTCGGTGGTCCTGAGCTACGTGGCCCACCGGATCGGCGGCCGGCAACAGAATCGGACCAACACCTTTGGTTATCGTCGGGCGGAGATTCTAGCGGCCCTGTTGAACTCCGGAATTTTAATCATTGTTTCACTGGTCCTGGCAGTCGAGGCCGTTCGACGACTCTTGCATCCAGAACCCGTCAAAGGGGATATCATGTTGTTAGTGGCGGTGATTAGCTTTGCGGCTAACTTGCTGTCGACCTTGCTTCTGAATAGGGGGGCAAAGCATAACCTCAATATTCGGGCGACCTACTTGCACCTGTTAAGTGATGCTTTGGCCTCGGTTGGTGTTATTGTCGGGGCTATCTTGATTACCATCTGGCAGATTAGTTGGGTGGATCCGGTCATTACGATTATCGTTGCCGGGTATATCATCTGTGAGTCGTGGCCGATTATCAAGCAGACCTTTAAGATTCTGATGGAAGCAGCACCGGACTTGGATTACGAAGCCATCGCTAATGATATTCTCCAGTTACCCGAGGTTGAGGGAGTCCATCACATTCACGCGTGGTTGATTGACGAAAACAATATTGTTTTTTCTGTCCACGTGAATATGGATAATTTGCCATTGGCTCAGATTGAACCGACCTATCGACAGATTGAGAAGTTGCTCTGCCACCGGTATGGCATTAACCATGTCACCGTGCAGGCTGAGTGCCGTCGTGGGATGGGAACGGACCTGATTCATAAGACAAATGATTGGCGCCATGAGTAGCGCAGTTGTTGTTCGGAACGTAAATTAGATGAGGTGAACAGTATGACTCCGATGAAGGAGGATTATTTAAAAATTATTTTCGAGCTAGGTGGTCGGCAGAAGAAAGTTTCCAACAAGCAGATCGCAATTAGTTTGAACATTGCGGCCGGTTCCGTGACCGAAATGGTGAATAAAATGGCAGCTGAGGGATTGGCTGAGCATACGCCTTATGCCGGGATTTCACTGACAAATCGCGGTATTCGTTTAGCCGAGGATCTGGTGAGAAAGCACCGGATCTGGGAAGATTTTTTGGTGGAAAAATTAGGCTATGCATTGCCAGATGTTCACGACGAGGCTGAAGTCTTGGAACACGTGACGAGTCCCAAACTCATCAATGCTCTGGATGATATGTTGGGCAATCCAACACACTGTCCTCATGGTGGTGTCATTCCCGATCGCTTGGGTCATTACCACGAAGACAGTCATACCGTACTCAACGATGCCGAAGATGGGAGTGTGGTGACGGTGGACCGGTTCATCGATAATCATGATCTCTTGACTTATTTGGGTGACCTGAAGTTAGATATTGGTGATCAGCTGAGGGTGCTTAAGCACGATCCATTTGAAGGCCCCGTGACGGTTCAGAATCTTACGGACAACGCTGAACTCATCGTGAGTTACAAGGCAGCTCACTACATTTTTGTTAAATAAGTAATTGGACATGAAAGGAGCCATCTTTGGCTCCTTTTTTATCACTCAGATATTCTCGCGAGCCGTGGAGTGTCGTATAATGAATGAGATAATGTAAACGACAGGAGGGTCTGCGGTGAGTAGCCAGAAAAAACGCGACCAATTAATCTTACATACGGCACTAACGGCGGGCCGCATTATGATCGAAAACGGGTCTGAAATCGAGCGGGTCGAGGATACGATGACGCGGATTGCCCACAATGCGGGGGCCGAGACGAGTCAACTCTTCGTGATGATTACTGGAATTCTCATGGCTATCAACGGCGAGGTGGGGGCTCAGATTCAACCGGTCAAGCGGCGGACGTTTGACCTGGAAAAAATTGCGGTCGTCAATCAACTGTCTAGAGAGTTTGCTACGCATGATATAACCCTGCGACAGTTTGCTGATAAGCTGGATCATCTTGACAGCGAAACGAAGTACTTCCCGATGTGGGCGCAATTGCTGGCTGCTGCAATGGTCAGTGGTCCCTTGGAAGTAGTCTTTCGCCACAATCTGCATGACTTTTGGATCTCATGTCTTGTGGGGATGATCGGGTGGCTGGTGTTCTATCTGCTGAATAAGTTCATTCAGATTCGGTTCTTGTCGGAATTTGCTGGGGCCGCGACCATTGGTATCTTAGCAGTGTTGGCCGTGCATATGGGCCTAGGACTTAGTGTCGATGACATTATCATTGGTGGGGTCATGCCACTTGTTCCCGGAGTGCCAATTACTAACTCGGTGCGAGATGTTCTAGCGGGTAACTTGGTTAGTGGCCCAGCCCGAGCAGTAGAGGCCCTAGTGAGTGCCGCTGCGATTGGTTTTGGGATCGCCATGGTCCTGCAGTTCTTATAAGGAGCGATCGACATGACAGTATTAGAATTTTTTATCGAGGTCGCAGGGACTTATGTGTCAACGCTGGCCTTTGGGGTCTTAATCAATATTCCCAGACGAGCGTTAAACTTTGGCGGTTGGATCGGAGTACTTGGCTTTCTCTTGTATCGATTTACTGTCTTGAGTGGTGGGGGATACGTGGTCGGAAACCTGCTTGGGGCTTTCGCTATTGGTGTGGCTTCCTTGCAGGCGGCTCGTATTAAGAAAATGCCGATGATTCTCTTCAATATTCCGGCATTAGTGCCATTGGTTCCCGGGGGACAAGCTTATCAAATGATTAAGAATTTTGCTTTGGGCCAAAATGCCACTGCTTTCGTCTTCATGATGCAAGTGGTGATGATCTCCGGTTCTATTGCGTTTGGGTTCCTCTTATCGGAACTAGTGAATCGAGTCCAACAACGTGCTTGGCGTCATCGACGCTAGGCAAATCCCCAGCCTCCTCTAGAAATCTAGACGGGAGGTGGTATACTCATTGCTAGGGGTTTCCCAGAATCGGGTAAGACGAAAGGAATTACAATCATGATGCTATTTGATCGAGACCGGGATCGGCCGTGGAAGTTCACACTTGCCACCGTCCTCTTCCTGGTCGTTGCGTTTTTCGTAAAGGCACAGAATGCCTACGTGAGCTTCTTGGATTCATCAATTGTCGATGTTATCCAGAAGACCCAACCGGGTTGGAAAACGCTACTTTATCGGGGAGTGACCAGCCTAGCTGAACCCAAGCTAGCTATTATCTGGGTTTTGGTGCTGGCGTTCTTCCTTTGGGGCTTTAAATTTAAGATTCCAGCACTCTGGTGTTTGGCAACGCTAGCTGGCGGGGATGTTATCGCATCACTTGTCAAAAAGGTCGTGGCACGCCCAAGACCTGCAGCACATTTGGCCATTGATGATGGCTTTAGTTTTCCTAGTGGACACGTGTTTGGTACATTCCTTGTCATCGCCATGATTTGGGTCATTCTCATTCCGATGATTGGTAAGAATTGGAAAGCCTGGTTGCTCCGAGTTGTCTTGATTCTTTGGATGGCTCTTGTGATGATCTCACGGGTTTATCTCAATGCCCATTATCCAACGGACACGATTGGGGCAATTCTTTTGGCTTACTTGTGGTTACAGGTGGCGGAAGGACTTTATATCCGATTCGCTCCGAAGATGCAGGGGTGGCCGTTACTGAAACGTTCCGAGATTTAGCCTCTCTGCCAGAAGGTCAGGCGGGTTAATGACTGAATAGACAAAAAATAGAGCACATCAACAACTGGTTGTTTCGGTTGTTGGTGTGCTCTTTAATTTGTTTGATCTGATTACGTCTGGAATGCTGCCTTCCAGTTTTCCAGACGATGACTGTCATCAACTGAGTTGAATTGATTCACGTGAGCGATAGACTAATGCCGCCTGGTGGTTAGCAGCCGGTAAATGGTCAATCGGTCAACTAGTCGAGTTCTTGTAACCATTCTTGAGCCAAGTCCATCCAGTGGGCCACGTGTGGTAAGGCCGTTCCTGGTTTCCAGGCCGTGACTGGGTTAGCCAGTGCGAGGCCGTGTGGACCGTGGTGGAAAAGGTGAAGTTCTGTGTCTACGCCTTGGGTAATAGAGGCCTGAGCATAGGCTAGGGCATTCTGAACGGGTACCAGCGGATCCGCCGCAGTGGCCCAGACAAAGGTCGGCGCATTCTGCGCGGTAACTTGTTGGTCCGCCGCAATTTTTTCGGGGGCGTCGGTCCAGGCATCAAGCATTGCCGGATCAGTTGGGAAACCGGCCTGAGGCGTGATGACCGGGTAACCTAAGATGACCGCTTGAGGTTTTAAGGCCTCAGTTGAGACGCCGACGCTTTTCGCAAAGCTGTCTAAATGCCAGAGATCATTGTAGAGGGCGACGATGTGACCTCCGACTGAGAACCCAGCAATGGTGATACGGTCTGTATCGATCTGCCAGTCTGCCGCGTTATGCCGCAGACTAGCCATTGCTTGACCCAATTCGATAACTGGGGCCGGTAGGAGGGGGTGTTTCTCCGCAACGAAGCTGTAGCGTAGGAAGAATGCCTGATAGCCACGTGCCGACCAGGCGAGTGCTAAGTCTTCAGCCTGTTGTTCGGGAATATGGGTGTAAGACCCACCGGGAACGATAATCATGGCTGGGTAGTGCTGTGGTGTAGCTGCATCCTGCCGTAAATAGCCTTGTAGATACGCATTCGAATCGGGTGCCAAGGATTGTTTGATAATTTTCATTGCGAAACCTCCTGTTTTCAGTCATGATAGGGACAACAAACCGAACCTGATCTTAGGCCGGGCTTGCGAAGCTAATTGCGTTTATTGTAACGCAATTCGATGAGTGACGGAAATAAGGAGGTAGCAAGCATGATTGTAGAGACGAAACGTTTAATCGTTAGGCCGGTAACTGACAGCGATCGTCAGGCCTATGGTGAGCTTCTCTCAACGCCGGAGGTTGCGTTACCAGCTGGGCAGAACATGGCCCCAACCGCTGAACAGTTAGACAGTTGGTTTCAAAGTGAGAAGGCCACTGGCATGGCTTTTGCTATAATAGATAAGGCTACGAACCGCTATATTGGATCAATCGTGTGGTACCCGGTAGTTAATGAAAACGGCGAACCAGACGAGACGCGGCGTGAATTGGGCTACCTGATGTCACCAGAGTACTGGGGGCAAGGGTTGATGACGGAAGCTTTGCGAGGCAGTATACAGGGTGTTCGTCAACATTATGCTGAATTGCGGGAAATTGAAGCTTCGGTTCTGAAAAGTAATACGCGATCTTTACATGTTTTGGAAAAACTAAATTTCCGGGTGGTGAATCCAGAGGTTCGCTTGCCCGTTGGGGAGAGCTTGGCCCCAAAACCACAAGTTTTATTGGCATTGAGCCTCGATTTGTAAGAAGAGAAACAATTTGCGCTCACACCAAATTAACCTTGCAAAATCAGATAGTGGTAGCTATACTACAATGTGTTGATGAAAAGGGTACCGCTAATAATATTTATTCATCCGTAAAAAGGCGGTTTTTTACGGTGGCGAATGTTGGAAGCAAAACCAATCGTAATCTGTGATTTGGTGGGGTGACCGCATTCAAAGTTCTGAGACCGCCATAGCAACGTAAAGCGTTATGAAGTGCTTTCAATGGTTTAGTCATGTGCATTTCTTCACCATGGTGAAAAGTTATGGGGCTATGTTGAGAAGGTCCTTCGAGCAAGAAGGAGGAAAAGAACATGAAGCAGGATATTACAAAGTCATCCACACCAGAAGTCACGGAATCTGTTAAGCGTGGTCTTAAGACCCGTCACGTTTCCATGATTGCCTTAGGCGGGTGCATTGGTACCGGGCTTTTCGTAGCAAGTGGTTCTGCCATTTCTACAGCTGGACCCGGTGGGGCGTTAGTAGCATACATTGGGATGGGCCTGATGGTCTATTTCCTAATGACAAGTTTGGGAGAAATGGCAACGAACATGCCAATTTCTGGGTCGTTCGCGGCCTATTCTTCCAAGTACGTGGATCCAGCACTTGGATTCGCAATGGGTTGGAATTACTGGTTTAACTGGGCAATCACGGTTGCCGTAGATATTTCGACGGCAGCGTTGGTGATGAAATTCTGGTTACCAGGGGTTCCCGGCTGGATCTGGAGCCTGGTTGCATTGGTCTTGATTGTCTTTATCAATGCCATGTCAGTTCAGGCCTTCGGTGAAACCGAATTTTGGATGTCCTTAATCAAGGTCATCACGATCTTCGTCTTCCTGGCTGTTGGGTTCATGACTATCGTGGGTATCATGGGTGGTCACGCAACAGGCTTAGACAACTTTACTTACAAAAAGGCACCATTCGTGGGTGGCTTCCCAGCCATTCTGAGTGTGTTCGTGGTTGCCGGATTCTCCTTCCAAGGGACCGAATTAGTCGGGATCACGGCTGGTGAATCAGAAGACCCTGAACATGATGTGCCAAAGGCAATTAACCAGGTGTTTTGGCGGATTATTTTATTCTATATCTTAGCTATTTTCGTTATTGCCGCCGTCTTACCTTACACGAGTCCTGATTTGCTTGGGTCTTCGGCTAGTGATGTGGCAATCAGTCCCTTCACGCTGGTCTTCCGGCGTGCCGGTTTGGCTGCCGCAGCGAGTGTGATGAATGCGGTTATCTTAACTTCCGTCATCTCATCGGCGAACTCCGGGATGTATGCGTCAACTCGGATGCTCTATTCCCTGTCTAAGGAAGGCTATGCACCAAAGCTTTTCGAACGGACTTGGAAGAACGGGATTCCTTATCCAGCACTGATTGCAACGACTATCGTTGCTGCTGTAACCTTCTTCACGAGTATTGCCGGTCCACAGATTTACTTGTGGTTAGTGGCTGCTAGTGGGTTAACCGGGTTCATTGCTTGGTTCGGAATTGCCTTATCACACTTCCGTTTCCGGCGGGCATTCGTTCGTCAGGGCCACAAGCTCAGCGAGTTGAAGTACCATGCTAAGTGGTTCCCAGTGGGTCCACTATTGGCTTTGGTTCTCTGTGTCGCCGTGATTGTTGGTCAAGATCCACAGTCGTTTTTTACTGGTAACTGGGAGCAGGTCCTGATCACCTACATCAGTGTGCCATTAGTGCTGGTACTCTACGCTGTGTATAAGATCCGGCACCACACGAAGTTGATTCCTTTGGATGAGGTTGACGTTTCGCCAATTCATGAAGAAGGAACACTGAAAGACAAAGATTAATAGGCTGACTTGATCATCAACAATTAAAATTAAATTTTCTGCGGCGCCCAGTCGAGTAAATCTTGACTAGGCGCCGTTTTGTATCCCATAAGGGGACAAATGGCCGTACCTGCTGAGACAAAATTTCCACGATATGTTGTCTTTTCACGGTGGGGTTGGTACAATATGTAGTGTTGAAAAATTTCCGGGGCAAGTCCCCGGTGCGTCAGTAAATAAAGGAGAGATTGCATGCTCGTACTATCAGGAACCATTGGCGCCGGCAAGACTAGTCTGACTAGTCTGCTTGCCGACCACCTTCACAAACCAGCTTTTTATGAATCAGTGGATGACAACAAGATCTTACCGTTGTTCTACAAAAACCCACAGAAGTATGCCTTTCTGTTACAGATCTATTTCCTTAACAAGCGGCTGGACAGCATCAAGGCAGCCAACGCTGATGACGAGAGCGTGCTCGATCGGTCCATCTTCGAAGATTCCTTACTCTTCCATTTGAACGCCGACTTAGGCCGGGCTACGGCTACTGAAGTTGATATCTATGACTCCTTACTGGCCAACATGATGGAAGAACTTCCTGACGCAACACACAAGAAGAACCCTGACTTGCTGATCCACATCAACATCTCCTTTGAAACGATGTTGGCTCGGATTCAAAAGCGTGGTCGTTCTTTCGAACAAATCGACCATGATCCAAGCCTATACGAATACTACAAGGAACTCGACCAACGTTACGTTGATTGGTACAACAGCTACGACAAGTCACCTAAGATGCAAATCGATGGGGACAAGTTAGACTTCGTTGAAGATGCCGACGCCCGTCGTCAAGTTCTCCAACTAATTGATGAAAAGATTGCTACGCTTTAAGCGTTGTTTATTCCGATAAAATGCGGTATGATTATGGCAATTAGTAAACACGACGTGCCTATTAAGTAGATGGCCAGAGAAGCGGGGTAAGCTGAAAACCGCGACATTGAAATTTCCAGCACGACTAACTAGTGGGCGGGTAATGCCGCACGGTGCAGACCGTTATCATGTTCAAGTGTATGGCTATGCCATGAACTTGGGTGGTACCGCGAAGGTCTTCGTCCCATGTGACGGAGGCTTTTTTTGTATCATCCAGCAAATCGAAGGGAGTTTAACCATGTTAGATTTAAAGTTAATTCGCCAAGAACCAGACTTTATTAAAGAGAAGTTAGCCACAAGAAACGTTGATCCAGCTGACATTGATGCCTTACTGGCCTTAGATGCCAAGCGGCGGGAATTGATCGTCAAGAGTGAAACGATGAAGGCTCAACGCAACACGGTGTCCGATGAGATTTCACAATTGAAGCGTAACAAGGAAGACGCCGACGATAAGATTAAGGAAATGCGTCAGGTTAGTGCCGACATCAAGGCTTTAGATGCCGAACTGGATACCTTGAAGGACCAAGTTCATGATGCTGCTGCGCACTTACCTAACATTCCTAATGACAACGTGCCAGTTGGTTTGGATGAAGATGGCAGTGTTGAATTACGGCAATGGGGCGAAAAGCCTAATTTAGACTTTGACCCTAAGGCACACTGGGAAATCGGGGAAAGCCTTGGGATCCTCGACTTTGAACGGGGAGCTAAGGTCTCTGGTAGCCGTTATCTGTATTACATGGGTCTTGGGGCTCGTTTGGAGCGGGCCGTTTATAACTTCTTCTTGGATCAAAATTCCGAGGCGGGTTTCACTGAAGTCTTGCCACCATACATCGTCAACGATGACTCCATGTATGGGACTGGGCAATTTCCTAAGTTTAAGGAAGATGTTTACCAGTTGCGTGATGAGGACATGACACTGATTCCAACGGCCGAAGTGCCTTTAGTGAATTACTACCGTAACGAAGTCATTCCTGAAGAAAAGTTGCCAGTCTGGTTTACGGCGTTGACCCCAGCCTTTCGTTCCGAAGCTGGGAGTGCGGGTCGCGATACTCGAGGCTTAATTCGCCTTCACCAATTTAACAAGGTTGAAATGGTGAAGTTCTGTAAGCCGGAAAACTCATGGGATGAACTGGAAGCTCTGACTAAACACGCTGAGATGCTCTTACAGAAGCTTGGCCTGGCTTACCACGTCATTACGCTCACAACCAGTGACATGAGCTTTACAGCTGCTATGACGCATGATTTGGAGGTTTGGTTCCCGAACCAGAACACTTATCGTGAAATCTCTAGCTGCTCCAACACCACAGACTTCCAAGCACGGCGCGCTCACATCCAGTATCGCGATGACAATGGCAAGTTACAATATGTCCATGCCTTGAACGGATCTGGTTTGGCTGTCGGTCGGACAGTCGCAGCAATTTTGGAAAACTACCAAAACGCTGATGGTTCCGTAACGATTCCGGACGTGTTGGTCCCTTACATGGGCGGTGTAACTCGAATTACCAAGTAACCCTTTTGGATAATTACACGACAAGTTTCAGCAAAGAGGTCGACCTATTGGTCGGGCTCTTTTTGTGTTTTCAGGAGGAAAGTGGGGACCTAGTCCAGTTTCTTGTAAAAAAAATCAAAAAAAGGCTGGCTTTTTTATTTGGGATACGCTACAATATTAAATGTTGTTACGGGAGTAGTTATTCAGTCAGCGAATATTTATTCAAAATAATTTAAAAATGTTGTTGACATCATCTTCCCGGCATGGTAAATTATAATAGTTGTTTCGAGCGAGATATCTTGTTTGAAAGCATATGGAGGATTAGCTCAGTTGGGAGAGCGTCTGCCTTACAAGCAGAGGGTCACAGGTTCGAGCCCTGTATCCTCCATCGGGAATAAAGTCCCTGGCGTTAGTTCGCCAACGTTGCAGGTGTGGCGGAACTGGCAGACGCGCTAGATTTAGGTTCTAGTGTCTTATGACGTGGGGGTTCGAGTCCCTTCACCTGCATAACTAAATATTGCAAAATATTTATAAAAAATATTTTGCCGACTTAGCTCAGTTGGCAGAGCATCTCACTAGTAATGAGGAGGTCGGAGGTTCGAATCCTCTAGTCGGCATGGTTCCATTAATTTTATAGCCAATTTGCGGAAGTAGTTCAGTGGTAGAACATCACCTTGCCATGGTGGGGGTCGCGGGTTCGAATCCCGTCTTCCGCTTTTTAACCCTTTTGCCGGGGTGGCGGAATTGGCAGACGCACAGGACTTAAAATCCTGCGGTCAGTGATGACCATACCGGTTCGATCCCGGTCCTCGGCATTTAACTTAATAATAATTATGCACCCATAGCGCAATTGGATAGAGTGTCTGACTACGAATCAGAAGGTTGTAGGTTCGACTCCTACTGGGTGCATTTTTGTTGCTTATGTCTCATAAGCAATTTTCGGGAAGTAGCTCAGCTTGGTAGAGCACCTGGTTTGGGACCAGGGGGTCGCAGGTTCGAATCCTGTCTTCCCGATTTTTACTAGCTTAATATTTCGCTGGTGAGCTTTCTTCGGGAAGTAGCTCAGCTTGGTAGAGCACCACGTTCGGGACGTGGGGGTCGCAAGTTCAAATCTTGTCTTCCCGATTTTTTTATCTCTCGATTACATATTATGACCATAACGACTGGATTCCTTACTAATTGTTTGGAAGCTGGCCGTTTTTTTGTTATGATAGTTTACCAGAACTTCTCCAGGAGGAACGGGCTAATCCGTTGCTTTTTCGGTTGAATTTCGTATAATATTAGTCAACATTAGTCAGATAACTGTGGCGAAGGGGGGACGATAATGGAGAATCAGAATATTTCGGATATTATTGAATCTTACCTGAAGCAGATTCTGGCGGAATCCCAGCAGGTTGAGATCCGCAGAGCGGAGATTGCCGATCAATTTAATGTGGTGCCTTCACAGATTAATTATGTGATTAAGACGCGCTTTACCATTCAGGATGGCTATGTCGTTCGCAGTAAGCGTGGTGGCGGTGGCTACATTCGAATCGAAAAGGTTAAGCTGTTGGACAACTTAGACTTCATTGATTCGTTGGTGAGTGCTGTTGGGGACCAGATTTCACGGCACGATAGCCTGGCGGTGGTGCGTAACCTCTTTGAGGCTGGGACCATTAACCGGCGCGAAGCTAATATTATTTTAGCAGCCATTAATAAGGATGCGATTAATACGGGTAGCCGTGAAATGGATGAACGCGTACGCGCGGCGGTCTTGAATTCAATTCTGGATCATTTACGTTACGAGAGTTAGGAAAGCGAGGAGCTGCAATGGATAACCTATTTACACCGAGTGCTAAGAGTGTCTTGGTATTGGCACAGGAACAAGCAAAGTATTTTAAGCACCAAGCGGTGGGAACGGAACACCTGCTACTCGCCCTTACAATTGAAAAGAATGGCATTGCCAATAAGGTTTTGCAGCAGTTTTCGATTACTGAAGACGATGTTCGCGAGGAAATCGAACGGTTCACGGGCTACGGCACGTTAGCCAACACAGACAAGGACAGTTACCTGCCATATTCACCAAAGGCCAAAACGATGTTAACGTTGGCCGGCGACGAAGCCAAACGGTTAGGTGCTACGAAGATTGGAACAGAGCACATTTTGTTAGCGTTGCTTAGCGACGAAACCATTCTGTCTTCCCGGATCTTAAAGAACCTGAGCGTTGAATTAACGGACGCTCGTAAGGTTGTTTTGCGGAAACTTGGGATTACCGATACGCCAAAACGCCGCAATGATAACCGATCGCAACGTCGGGCTGCCCAAGGTGGCACACCAACGCTGGATTCTCTGGCCCGTAATTTAACCGAAGCGGCTAAAGAAGGTCGGATGGATCCAACGGTAGGGCGTGAAAAGGAAGTTAAGCGAGTCATTCAAATTTTGAGTCGTCGGACCAAGAACAATCCAGTTCTTATTGGAGAACCAGGTGTTGGGAAGACGGCGATTGCCGAGGGCTTGGCGCAACGGATTGTCGCCGGTGACGTGCCTGAAGACATGCAAAACAAACGGTTAATGATGCTCGACATGGGGTCCCTCGTGGCTGGAACCAAGTACCGTGGTGAATTTGAAGACCGTTTGAAGAAAGTTATTGAAGAAATCTACAACGATGGACAGGTTATCCTGTTTATTGATGAACTTCACACACTGATCGGCGCTGGTGGGGCTGAGGGGGCAATCGATGCCTCTAATATCTTGAAGCCAGCCTTGGCACGTGGTGAACTTCAGACGATTGGGGCCACAACGTTGGACGAATACCAGAAGTACATCGAATCTGATGCGGCTCTGGAACGTCGATTTGCTACGGTTCAGGTCAATGAACCAACTCCAGATGAAGCCTTGGAAATCTTGAAGGGCTTACGGTCACGGTATGAGGATCACCACCATGTAAATATTACGGATGATGCGTTAAACCAAGCTGTTAAGTTATCCACACGGTACATTAGTGACCGTTTCTTACCCGATAAGGCCATTGACCTGATGGATGAAGCGTCTGCTAAAGTCCGCATTGACCAGATGGGCAAACCAACGCCAGCTTCTAAACAGGCTCAGGAGTTGGCTAGTCTAGCTGACGAGAAGGAAGCGGCTATTGAACAGCAGGACTTCGAACGTGCCGCTAAGCTACGGACGCAAGAGATGGCCTTAAGAGAGAAGTTAGACGCACGCAAGGCCAAAGCGGCCGCAGCAGCGGCTGCCAGCGACCAACAGTACACGACGGATGTCACGGGGGAAGATGTGGCAGAAGTTGTGGCCGAATGGACTGGTGTACCAATTACCCAGTTGAAGCAAACCGATGCTGACCGTTTGGTTAACCTCGAGAAAATTTTGCACCAACGTGTCGTTGGCCAAGAAGAGGCGGTTTCCGCCGTTTCTCGGGCCATCCGTCGTGCGCGTTCCGGATTGAAAGATCCGAACCGACCAATTGGGTCCTTTATGTTCCTGGGGCCAACTGGGGTTGGGAAGACTGAATTGGCCAAGGCCTTGGCCGAAGCAATGTTTGGTTCCGAAAATAACATGATTCGAGTCGACATGAGCGAATACATGGAGAAGTATTCCACGAGTCGCTTAATTGGTTCTGCTCCGGGATACGTTGGCTATGATGAAGGTGGCCAGTTAACCGAAAAGGTTCGTCAAAAGCCATATTCAGTGGTCCTATTCGATGAAGTAGAAAAGGCACACCCTGATGTTTTCAATATTCTCTTACAGGTATTGGACGACGGCTACTTGACCGATTCCAAGGGACGTAAGGTGGACTTCAGAAATACCATCTTAATCATGACGTCCAACCTGGGTGCCACGAAGTTGCGGGATGAAAAGACCGTGGGCTTCGGCGCCGAGGACCAGGCTAACAACTACAAGGCTATGGCTCAGACTATTCGGGAAACCCTCAAACAGTCGTTCCGGCCAGAATTCTTGAATCGGATCGATGAAACGGTGATCTTCCACTCCTTGAAGAAGGATGAACTCCATGAGATCGTGAAGTTGATGGCTAAGCAGATTATTTCACGAGTTGCTGATCAGTCCGTCAAGTTGAAAATTACGCCAGCCGCGATTGACGTGATTGCTAAGGCCGGATTTGATCCCGAGTATGGAGCCCGACCAATTCGTCGTGCTTTACAGACTCAGGTTGAAGACCGGTTAAGTGAAGCCTTACTAAGTGGTGAGGTTAAGACTCATGATCAGGTTACCATGGGTGCTTCTCACGGCAAGATGACAATGGCCATCAAGTCGAGTAAGAGCCAAGAACCAACGGCAGTTGGCAGTCACTAAAGCAAAATAAATGGTGAGGTAGTCATTCCTATATAGGGATGGCTACTTTTTTGTCAGGCGTGGCGTCTGGTCTAACCGGTGATAAATGAAATGTGGTACACTGGTTAGGAAATTTTAATTTGAGAAAGGACGACGGCCTGTAAATGAAGAGAGAAGAACAATTGACCCGTACCCACGCAGCGATTCTGACAGCGGCTCGGGAACAATTCCTGTCACAGGGTTATCAAGCAACGTCGACGCGTGAGATTGCGCGCCAGGTAGGTATCACGCAACCTGCCTTATATCATCATTTTAGTGATAAGGAAGTTATCTTCTTAGAGGTGATTCAGACGGTTGGTGAGGGGATTCGTGAGGGCATTACACGGGTTGTTGCCCAGCTAACGCCCGATGCTGATTCGGTAGAAGCCCTAACGGCGGTTACCGAGGTTCTAACGTCAGCACACCCTAGAGACATCTTTACAGTAATTCATGGAAGCTTTCGATTCCTAAAGCCGGAGAATCAACGGCAGCTGGGGATGGTCTTCCAGCAAGACTACCTGGCACCACTGACGGCCTTCTTTGCCACGGATGCAATTCGGCTACAGGGCGACGTTCAACCGCAGGATGCGGCTTCTTTCTATCTGACGAGTCTGAGTCCACTGTTTAATACGTTCCACCATGTGGGGCCTAAGGACGCGACTCAGCACGAGCAGACGCTGGCGTTGGTTCGGTTGATTTTGTTTGGCGTTGCCGCTAAAAAGTAAAGTCAATGTATTGACATTCGGCGTTAGATTTAGTACTATATTATTCGTATGCAACTGTGAACTGAAATTGGTAGCGCCGATATATTGTCCGGAGCTATCACTATAAGAAGCCAAAAGCAAACTTTGGGTTTGTTTTTGGATTTTTTTTGCCAAAAATCCGGGTCTAAATGCAATTGTAATCAAAATGTAACATTCCGGACTGGCCAGTTGACAGAATAAATAGGAGAGGTGAACAACTTGGCAGGACACTTAGTGAAATACGGGAAACACCGTACTCGCCGTAGCTATTCGCGGATCAAGGAAGTCCTTGATCTCCCTAACTTAATCGAGATTCAGACCAATTCGTATAACTGGTTCCTTGACGAAGGTTTACGCGATATGTTCGACGACATCATGCCAATCGAAGATTTTCAAGGAAACCTTTCGTTAGAGTTTGTTGATTATCAATTACTAGAACCCAAATATACGGTCGATGAAGCACGGGAGCACGATGCGAACTACTCTGCACCACTGCATGTAACTCTTCGCTTGACGAACCATGAAACGGGCGAAATTAAGTCACAAGACGTCTTCTTCGGTGATTTTCCATTAATGACGGCCCAAGGGACCTTCATTATTAACGGGGCAGAACGGGTAATTGTTTCCCAATTAGTCCGGTCACCAGGCGTTTACTTCAATGACGACACTGATAAGAACGGTCGGACGATCTTCGGTGCCACTGTTATCCCTAACCGGGGTGCTTGGCTTGAATTCGAAACGGACGCTAAGAACGTTTCTTACGTTCGGATCGACCGGACCCGTAAGATCCCAATGACTGAATTAGTTCGGGCATTAGGTTTCGGTTCTGACGATGAAATCTTGGATATCTTAGGTGACAACGAAAGTCTTTCACAGACGTTGGAAAAGGATATTCACAAGAACAGCGACGATTCACGTGTCGAAGAATCCTTAAAGGACATCTACGAACGTCTACGTCCAGGTGAACCTAAGACGGCCGACTCTTCACGGAGCTTACTGACCGCACGGTTCTTCGATCCAAAGCGTTATGACATGGCGCCTGTTGGTCGTTACAAGACCAACAAGAAGCTCAGCCTGAAGACACGTTTGCTTGGTTTAACTTTAGCTGAAACTTTAGCTGACCCAGATACTGGTGAAGTTATCGCGCAAAAGGGAACGGTCGTTGATAAAGACGTCATGAAGACCTTGGCACCTTACTTGGACCAAGAAGACTTCAAGATGGTTACTTTCCAGCCTTCAGACGAAGCTGTTGTCACTGAACCCCTTAAATTACAAATCATTAAGGTACAATCACCAGACGATCCTGAACAAGAAGTTCCCGTTATCGGGAATGGCAACATTGATATCAAGCTGAAGCATATTCGCCCAGCCGACATCATTGCTTCCATGAACTACTTCTTCGATCTGCAAGTTGGAATTGGGAACGTCGATGACATTGACCACTTGGGTAACCGGCGGATTCGTTCCGTGGGTGAACTCCTGCAAAACCAATTCCGGATCGGGTTATCTCGAATGGAACGGGTTGTGCGTGAACGGATGTCCATTCAGGATGCTGCGACGGTAACGCCACAACAACTGATTAACATTCGTCCAGTGGTTGCCTCAATCAAGGAATTCTTCGGGTCATCTCAATTGTCACAATTCATGGATCAGACCAACCCACTTGGCGAATTAACGCATAAGCGTCGGTTGTCTGCTCTTGGACCTGGTGGTTTAACGCGTGATCGTGCCGGATATGAAGTTCGAGACGTTCACTACACCCACTATGGCCGTATGTGTCCAATTGAAACACCTGAAGGTCCTAACATTGGGTTGATTAACAGTCTTTCCAGCTACGCCCGGGTTAACAAGTACGGGTTTATTGAAACGCCATACCGTCGTGTCTCATGGGATACACATAAGGTTACCGACAAGATCGATTACCTGACGGCTGACGAAGAAGATAACTACGTCGTTGCCCAAGCCAACACGCCATTGAACGATGACGGTTCATTCGATACGGATACCATCATGGCCCGTTCCGAAGCTGATAACATCGAAACGACGGCTGACCGGATTGACTACATGGACGTTTCGCCAAAGCAGGTTGTTGCTGTGGCCACGGCATGTATTCCTTTCTTGGAAAACGATGACTCCAACCGTGCCTTGATGGGTGCCAACATGCAGCGGCAAGCTGTGCCATTGCTTGACCCTCATGCGCCATTGGTTGGGACTGGTATCGAATACAAGGCAGCACATGACTCCGGAGTTGCTTTAATTAGCCAACATGAGGGGACTGTTGAATACGTCGATGCACGTGAAATCCGTGTACGTCGTGCCGACGATGCGCTGGACACTTACAAGTTGATGAAGTTCCGCCGTTCTAACGGTGGGAAGAACTACAACCAACGCCCAATCGTTAAGGTTGGCGATCACGTTGACAATGACGAGATCTTGGCTGATGGTCCTTCAATGGAAAATGGGGAACTGGCCTTAGGTCAAAACCCATTGGTTGCTTTCATGACTTGGCAAGGGTACAACTTCGAAGATGCCATCGGAATCAACGAACGGTTGGTTCGCGATGACGTTTACACGTCGATTCATATTGAAGAATACGAATCAGAAGCACGTGACACGAAGCTTGGACCTGAAGAAATGACTCGTGAAATTCCTAACGTGGGTGAAGATGCCTTGAAGAACTTGGACGAAGACGGAATTATCCGGATTGGTGCCGAAGTTCAAGACGGTGACATCCTGGTTGGTAAGGTAACGCCTAAGGGTGTGACTGAATTATCAGCTGAAGAACGTTTGCTCCATGCTATCTTTGGTGAAAAGGCCCGTGAAGTTCGGGATACTTCCCTGAAGGTTCCTCATGGTGGTGGCGGGATTATCCAGGACGTCAAGATCTTTACTCGTGAAAACGGGGACGAACTTTCACCTGGTGTTAACATGATGGTTCGGGTCTACATCGCACAAAAGCGGAAGATCCAAGTTGGGGACAAGATGTCTGGTCGTCACGGTAACAAGGGGACGGTTTCCGTCGTTATCCCTGAAGAAGATATGCCGTACATGCCAGATGGGACCCCAATCGACATCATGTTGAGCCCAATGGGTGTGCCTTCCCGTATGAATATCGGGCAAGTGCTCGAATTGCATTTGGGAATGGCTGCTCGTAAGTTGGGTATCCACGTGGCAACACCTGTCTTTGATGGTGCCCAAGATACTGATATTGCGGACGCTGTTAAGGAAGCCGGTATGGCTGCCGATGCGAAGACTGTCTTATACGATGGTCGGACCGGTGAACCATTCGACAAGCGGGTTGCCGTTGGTGTGATGAACTACTTGAAGCTGGCCCACATGGTCGACGACAAGATGCACGCGCGTTCCATCGGACCTTACTCACTGGTTACGCAACAACCACTTGGTGGTAAAGCGCAATTTGGGGGCCAACGTTTCGGTGAAATGGAAGTTTGGGCCTTGGAAGCTTATGGTGCCGCTTATACGTTACAAGAAATCTTAACGTACAAGTCTGATGACGTGGTTGGACGGGTTAAGACCTACGAAGCCATTGTTAAGGGCGATCCAATTCCAAAGCCTGGTGTACCTGAATCCTTCCGTGTTCTGGTCAAGGAATTACAATCCTTGGGTCTGGATATGAAGGTCTTAAACGGGAACAACGAAGAAATTGAACTCCGTGATATGGACGACGATGACGATGATGTTGTGAACGTTGATGCGCTGAGTAAGCTTGCCCAACAGCAGGAAGAACAACGCAAGGCACAAGCTCAGGCTGAAAGTGCCAAAGCAGCACCAGAAACCACTAAAAATGAAAGTCAACCGAACACACAAGACTAATTAATAAGGGAGGTCGCTTCTTTGGTCGATGTCAATAAGTTCGAAAGCATGCAGATCGGGCTGGCTTCACCTGATAAGATCCGTAGCTGGTCTTACGGGGAAGTTAAAAAGCCTGAAACCATCAACTACCGGACGTTAAAGCCTGAAAAAGATGGACTTTTCGACGAGCGGATTTTCGGTCCTACTAAGGATTGGGAATGTGCCTGTGGAAAGTACAAACGGATCCGTTACAAGGGTGTCGTTTGTGACCGTTGTGGGGTCGAAGTTACCCGTTCTAAGGTTCGTCGTGAACGGATGGGCCATATTGAATTAGCAGCTCCTGTAACCCACATCTGGTACTTCAAGGGTATTCCAAGTCGGATGGGTCTTGTCCTAGACATGAGCCCCCGTGCTCTGGAAGAAATCATCTATTTCGCATCTTACGTTGTTCTTGATCCCGGCGATACACCTTTGGAAAAGAAACAACTCCTTTCCGAACGTGATTACCGTGACAAGCTCGTAGAATACGGCAGTCAAGCCTTCAAGGCTGAAATGGGTGCCGAAGCCATCAAAAAGTTATTGATGGCCGTGGATTTAGATAAAGAAGTTACAGAATTAAAGGAACAATTGAAGGATGCTACTGGCCAAAAGCGGACGCGTGCCGTTCGTCGTTTGGACATTTTGGAAGCCTTCGTGACATCTGGTAACCGTCCTGAATGGATGGTAATGGATGCTATTCCGGTAATTCCACCTGATTTACGGCCAATGGTACAACTCGAAGGGGGACGTTTTGCAACGTCTGATCTTAATGACTTGTACCGGCGGGTTATCAACCGGAATAGCCGGTTGAAGCGTTTGTTAGACTTAAACGCACCTGGTATCATCGTTCAAAACGAAAAGCGGATGCTTCAAGAAGCCGTTGACGCCTTGATCGATAACGGTCGTCGTGGCCGTCCAGTTGCTGGTCCTGGTAATCGTCCATTAAAGTCTCTTTCACACATGTTGAAAGGGAAGCAAGGGCGTTTCCGTCAAAACTTGTTAGGGAAGCGGGTTGACTACTCTGGTCGTTCCGTTATTGACGTTGGTCCTTCCCTCAAGTTCAACCAAATGGGTCTCCCAGTGCCAATGGCTTTGGAATTATTCCGGCCATTTATCATGAAGGAACTCGTTGCACGTGGCTTGGCTTCTAACATTAAGAATGCTAAGCGCCAGATTGACCGTGAAGATGACGATGTCTTCAATGTTCTTGAAGATGTTATCAAGGAACACCCTGTTCTGTTGAACCGGGCCCCTACGCTTCACCGTTTAGGGATTCAAGCGTTCGAACCAGTCTTGGTTAGTGGTAAGGCTATGCGTCTTCACCCATTGGCTTGTGAAGCTTACAACGCCGATTTTGATGGGGACCAAATGGCCATCCACGTGCCTTTATCTGACGAAGCGCAAGCTGAAGCACGTTTGCTGATGTTGGCTGCTCACCATATCTTGGCACCTGCCAGTGGTAAGCCAGTCGTTGCGCCTTCACAAGATATGGTTATCGGGAACTACTACTTGACGATGGAAGAAGACAACCGTGAAGGGGAAGGTATGATCTTTACCGACCTCAACGAAGCTGTTCTGGCTTACCGGAACGGTTTGGTTCACTGGCACAGTCGTGTCGGTGTTCAGGTTTCCTCCATGCCAGACAAGCCATTCACCGATGATCAACGCACCAAGATTATGGTAACGACTGTTGGGAAGTTGATCTTTAACAATATCCTGCCAAAGTCTTTCCCATACTTGAATGAACCTACTAACACAAACTTGAATGGTTACGTCCCTGACAAGTACTTCTTGGCACCGGGTGAAGACATTCATGATTACTTGCAAAATGCCGAATTAATCGGACCGTTCAAGAAGGGCTTCTTGTCCGACATTATCGCGGCCGTTTACCAACAATACAAGGTTACTGAAACCTCTAAGTTGTTGGACCGGATCAAAGATTTGGGTTACGACGAATCGACGAAGTCTGGGTTAACGGTTGGGATGGTCGACGTCACCGACTTGAAGGAAAAGCCAGAAATTATCGACGCAGCCCACAAACAGGTTGCCACGGTAACGAAGCAATTCCGGCGTGGGTTGATTACGGACCACGAACGTTACGAACGTGTCATTGGGATCTGGAACGATGCCAAGGATGATATTCAAAACGCTCTGATCCACAGTTTCGACCAACAGAACCCTATCTTTATGATGAGTGATTCTGGTGCCCGGGGGAACATTTCTAACTTTACGCAATTAGCTGGTATGCGTGGATTGATGGCCGCACCTAGTGGGGACATCATGGAATTGCCTATCACGTCTAACTTCCGTGAAGGCCTGACGGTTATGGAAATGTTCATTTCGACCCATGGGGCCCGTAAAGGGATGACCGATACGGCCCTCAAGACTGCCAACTCAGGTTACCTGACTCGGCGTCTGGTCGATGTGGCGCAAGATGTTATCATTCGGGAGAAGGATTGTGGAACTGACCGTGGTTTGAAGATTCGGGCCATCACTGATGGAAACGAAATGATCGAACCTCTGTACGACCGAATTCTCGGCCGTTACACGCAGAAGTCAGTTGTCGATCCTAAGACCGGTGACATCATCGTGCCAAAGAACCAAATGATCGTTGAAGACACCGCTCAAAAGATTGTTGATGCTGGTGTTGAAGAGGTCACGATTCGCTCTGCCTTCACTTGTAACACTGAACACGGTGTTTGTGAACACTGTTATGGTCGTAACATGGCCACTGGTGATGAAGTTGAAGTTGGTGAAGCAGTCGGAACTGTTGCCGCACAATCTATCGGTGAACCAGGAACGCAATTAACCATGCGTAACTTCCATACCGGTGGTGTTGCCGGGAACGAAGATATCACCCAAGGGCTTCCTCGTGTTCAAGAATTATTTGAATCTCGGAACCCTAAAGGTAAAGCTGAGATTACTGAAGTTACTGGGACGGTTGAATCAATCGAAGAAAACCCAGCTGACCGTGTCAAAGAGGTTACGATCAAGGGTGAGGCTGATACTCGGAGTTACAAGTTACCAATCACTGCTCGCATGCGAGTTTCTGAAGGGGACTTTATCCACCGTGGTGCTGCCTTGAACTATGGGTCTGTTGATCCTAAGGAACTTCTGCGTGTTCGTGACGTCTTGTCTACTGAAACCTATATTTTAGGCGAAGTGCAACGTGTCTACCGGATGCAAGGTGTGGCTATCAGTGATAAGCACGTTGAAATCATGGTTCGTCAGATGCTTCGGAAGGTTCGGATCATGGATCCGGGCGATACCGATGTTTTACCTGGGACTTTGATGGATATTCAAGACTTCCGTCGCGCTAACTACCAGACATTAATTTCTGGTGGGATCGCCGCTACGGCTCGTCCAGTTATCTTGGGGATCACCAAGGCTGCCCTGGAAACGAACAGTTTCTTATCAGCCGCTTCCTTCCAAGAAACAACGCGTGTCTTGACCGATGCTGCTATTCGAGGCAAGAACGATCCATTGGTTGGTTTGAAGGAAAACGTTATTATTGGGAAGATTATTCCTGCCGGTACTGGGATGCCAGATTACCGTCAGATCAAGCCCAAGGAAGTTGGCGGTTCGTCAACCGAAGGCGTCTACTCAATCAGCGATTTGGAAAAACAAATGCAAGAAGACTCTCAAGCTTAATTTCGGTTAAGCGACTTAGTCGGGGGACTCGTCAGAGATGGCGGGTCCTTTTTGTTTGTCTAGGAATAGAGCCACCATCCCAGCGCACTACTGGTCAAATAGGGGATCAGGGCAATTCGTCCAGGAAAATGGCGATTGATAACTAGCGCCAGGAGGCAAGCGGTCAATAGCCACCAGGCCAGCGCTTGCACACCAAAAGCCAAGCCATAGAGGCCTATAAATTCTAGATCGCCGTCACCGATGAGTGGTTCGGACAGGGATGGCCAGATTAGACGGATACCAAGTAGCCAGAGCATGGCTAGCCCCCAGATGAGGGGACTAGATGTCCAGAACAGCACGGGGAGACTTAGCCAACTGATAATACTGGGGAAGGTTTGGGTGGCAGCATCACACAGCGCGGCATACCCCCACAAGTAGAGCCAGATAACTGTGAGCAGGGTCGCCGGCCCCGTGATGGTGGTGGCCAGCCAACCACCAGATATTTCGAGGATAAGGGTCTGTAAAGGAATTGCAGCGTGACAGGTGTGACAACGTCCACGTTGATAGAGATAACTCAGAATGGGAATGAGTTGCCAAGGTCGGAGTGGTGTTTGACAGGTATCGCAATGAGATCCTGGTGTATTGGGTGATTCGTGGCGGGCATAGCGACTGCTGGTGGCACCAATCAAGGAACCAAAGCAACAACCGTAACAGAATAGGAAAAAAGTTGACATGTGTGATCACCTCTTAGATACCTCCGTGAAAAATGCCAGATTGTTTTCAGAGAATTGTGATAACCCTTATTGACATTGGTTTTCTGGCATGGTATTCTATTCAAGGTGCTTTTCGCAGACAGGTCTCGGGTAACATACCAGACATGCTGACTGACGGCGGGAGGGACACTTCAATTAGATCCCCCGTCTAGGTGGCTTTTTTCTTTCAAGAAAAATGAACCACCTGGATGTGTGGACTTAAACTCTATCAGAATACAGAAAGGAGGACTAGTTAGATGCCTACTATCAACCAATTGGTGCGTAAAGGTCGTAAATCTAATAGTTCTAAATCAGATGCCCCAGCTTTAAACTACGGGTATAACAGTTTCAAAAAAGCTCAAGTTAAGAATCCTGCTCCTCAAAAGCGTGGGGTTGCTACTCGTGTCGGTACCATGACACCTAAGAAGCCTAACTCAGCTTTACGGAAATATGCACGTGTACGGTTGTCAAACTTAATTGAAGTGACTGCTTACATTCCTGGTATTGGTCATAACCTTCAAGAACATAGTGTTGTCTTAATTCGTGGTGGCCGGGTGAAGGATTTACCTGGGGTTCGTTACCACATCGTGCGTGGTGCGCTTGATACTGCCGGTGTTACCGACCGTCGTCAAAGCCGTTCTAAGTACGGTACCAAGAAGCCTAAGGATTAAGAATCACGACATTAACTGACTTGCACGGATGCCGTCAAGCAGTTACTAAACAATATTCAAGGAGGATAATATAATGCCTAGAAAAGGAATTGTACAAAAGCGTGAAGTCCTTCCTGATCCAATTTACAACTCAAAGTTGGTTACTCGTTTGATTAACCACACGATGATGGATGGGAAACGCGGAACTTCAACTAAAATCATTTATGGTGCCTTCGACATCATTAAGAACGAAACTGGTAACGATCCAGTGGAAGTCTTCGAAGAAGCAATGAAGAACGTTATGCCAGTCTTGGAAGTCAAGGCTCGCCGGGTTGGTGGATCAAACTACCAAGTCCCAATCGAAGTTCGTCCAGATCGTCGGACGACTCTTGGTCTTCGTTGGATGGTACAGTACTCTCGTTTACGTGGTGAACACACGATGGTTGAACGCTTAGCGCGTGAAATCATGGATGCTGCCAACAACACGGGTGCTGCTGTTAAAAAGCGTGAAGACACTCACCGGATGGCAGATGCCAACCGTGCCTTCGCCCACTACCGTTGGTAGGAGCAGCCATCGCACTGCTTTAATCGCGGTGTGATAAAATGTTAGAGCGGAGTGTCTCATGACTCTCACGCCTCTAACTTAAAGGAGCAATCCTTTAATCCAGAGGTGGCTACTAAAATCAATTGCGATGTTAGTAGTCACTTTTTGGCACAATCTACGATCAATTTTGAGAGGAGTTACACATTAATCATGGCTAATACTCGTGAATTCCCGCTTGATAAGACTCGTAATATCGGTATCATGGCTCACATCGATGCTGGTAAGACGACGACCACTGAGCGTATCCTGTATTACACTGGTAAGATCCACAAGATTGGTGAAACCCACGATGGGGCTTCACAAATGGACTGGATGGAACAAGAACAAGAACGTGGTATCACGATCACTTCTGCCGCAACGACTGCGGAATGGAAGGGTCACCGGATCAACATCATCGATACTCCAGGGCACGTGGACTTCACTGTTGAAGTTGAACGTTCTTTGCGTGTGCTTGATGGTGCCGTAACTGTCTTAGACGGTCAAGCCGGTGTTGAACCACAAACCGAAACTGTTTGGCGTCAAGCCTCAGATTTCGATGTTCCTCGTATCGTGTTCGTGAACAAGATGGATAAGCTGGGTGCCGACTTCGACTTCTCAGTTAACTCCATTCACGACCGGTTACAAGCCAACGCGGTTGCCTTACAAATGGCAATCGGTGCCGAAGATGATTTCGCAGGTGTTGTTGACTTAATCGAGATGAAAGCCTACGTTTACGACAAGGATGAATTGGGTTCCTCATGGGACACAGTTGAAATCCCTGCTGACATGCTTGAAGAAGCTAAGAAACGTCATGAAGGCATCATCGAAAGCGTCGCTGACGTTGATGATGAAATCATGGAAAAGTACCTTGAAGGTGAAGAAATCACCAAGGCAGAACTTAAGGCCGCTATTCGGCGTGCAACGTTGAAGCTGGAAATGTTCCCAGTCTTCGCCGGTTCTGCTTTCAAGGATAAGGGTGTTCAAATGTTGATGGACGCCGTTGTGGACTACTTACCATCTCCATTGGATGTTAAGCCATACAACGCCACTGTTCCTGATACTGATGAAGCCGTTACACTGCGTGCCGATGACGACGCGCCATTCGCTGCCTTAGCCTTCAAGGTTGCCACCGACCCATTCGTTGGTCGTTTGACATACATCCGGGTTTACTCCGGTACCTTGGAAGGTGGTTCATATGTCTTGAACGCCACTAAGGACAAGCGTGAACGTGTTGGACGTCTGCTGCAAATGCACTCCAATCACCGTCAAGAAATTCCAGAAGTCTTCTCCGGTGATATTGCCGGGGCCATTGGTTTGAAGAACACCACTACTGGTGACTCTTTGACTGACCCTGATCACCCACTTCACTTGGAATCCATGAACTTCCCAGATCCAGTTATCCAGGTTGCCGTGGAACCTAAGACGAAGGCTGACCAAGACAAGATGAACAACGCCTTACAAAAGCTTTCTGAAGAAGACCCAACTTTCAAGGCTGAAACTAACCCTGAAACTGGTGAAACTCTGATCGCCGGGATGGGTGAACTTCACTTGGACATCATCATTGACCGTATGAAGCGTGAATTCAAGGTTGAAGCGGACATTGGTGCTCCTCAAGTTGCTTATCGTGAAGCCTTCACGAAGCCAACTAAGGTCCAAGGTAAGTTCGTTCGTCAATCTGGTGGTAAAGGTCAATATGGTGACGTTTGGATCGAATTCACCCCTAACGAACGTGGTAAGGGTTACGAATTCGAAGACGCTATCGTTGGTGGGGTTGTTCCTCGTGAATTTATCCCTTCAGTTGACCAAGGTCTGCAAGAAGCCATGGCAAACGGTGTCTTAGCCGGTTATCCATTGGTTGATGTTAAGGCTAAGTTATACGATGGTAGTTACCATGAAGTCGATTCTAGTGAAGCAGCCTTCAAGGTTGCCGCTTCGTTGGCTTTACGTAAGGCTGTCCAAAGTGCTGGTCCTGTTATCTTGGAACCAATCATGAAGGTTGATATCCTGGTACCAGAAGAGTACATGGGTGATATTATGGGCCAAGTTACCGCACGTCGTGGTAAGGTCGATGGTATGGAAGCTCGTGGAAACGCACAAATGATTCACTCCTTCGTTCCGTTATCCGAAATGTTCGGTTACGCTACAACGTTACGTTCTGCTTCTCAAGGTCGTGGTACCTTTACCATGACGTTTGACCACTACGAACCAACGCCAAAGAGTGTTCAAGCTGATATTATCAAGAAGAATGGCGGCACTCCAGTCGAAGACTAGTCCGACTCTTCTGTAAAGAAACGTCTCACCTTATGGTGGGGCGTTTTTTTGTGCCTTGATCGCGTGGTATAATTTGTGAGGCATAGATTCAAAAAGAGAGAAGTGACCATATAATGGAAGAATTGTTTGAAAAAGAGCCGATTCCGCGGGCCTATTTCAAGCTGGCATTGCCCGTCGTACTGGGCATGGTGGCTAGTATGATTTACAATTTGGCGGATACATATTTCGTTTCACAGACGCAAAATACGGCTTTGGTCGCAGGAGTGGCCCTGTGCACGCCTTTATTTTCGTTTCTAATTGCGGTCGGGGATATCTTCGGTCTCGGGGGAAGTTCTCTGATTTCACGATTATTGGGTGAGAAGGACTTTCAGACGGCTAAGCGCGTCAGTAGTTTTTGCCTCTATGGGGCGATTGTGGTTGGATTGCTGGTGACTGTCTTTCTGCTAGCGTTCACGCGCCCCATTTTGATGATGTTTGGGGCAACATCGACGACTTACCATTATACCGAGCAGTTTTACCGCATCATGTCCCTGGGTGCTATGCCAATCATGGTCTCAATTGTCTCAGGAAACTTGATTAGAACCGAGGGTTTTGCGACCCAGTCGATGATTGGCACAATGGTGGGAACAGTGGTTACCATTATTCTTGATCCTCTTCTGATTTTTTCAGCGGGTATGGGAGCGGCTGGGGCGGCTTTAGCGACGATTATTGGCTATAGTCTCTCAGCAATTCTATTGCTCTGGCTGACGGCTTGCTATTGTCAGGTGGTAACGATTGATGGTCGACAAAGTCACATTAATCGTTACCTGCTGAGACAGGTGCTTTTGATTGGGATCCCAGGATCAATTACAAACCTGATGCAGGCATTCGGAACGGCGGTCTTGAATCGCTATCTGGTCAATTTTGGCCCAACACGGGTGGCTGCAATGGGGATCGTGCTCAAGGTCTATCTGGTTATCATGTTGGTTATGATCGGATTTGCCTTTGGCGCCCAGCCACTGATTGGTTACACGTATGGGGCAAAAAATCAAAAGCGATTCAATCAGGTTCTCCGCTTTGACCTGCTAGTAGAGGTGGGCTACGCCTTAGTCGTCGCCATTCTCTTGATGGTTTTTGCGCCAAGCCTCATTGGACTATTTCTCCACAATCAAGCGGTTATGACCGCAGGGACATATATGCTTCGGACCTTTCTCGTAACAACGCCATTCGTAGGGGTAGTATTAGTCTACACGACGGTCTTTCAAAGCACAGGGAAGGCGTTAGCGGCACTTCTGATGTCTATCTCACGGCAAGGCGTGGTCTTCTACTTATTCGTTGCTGTTGGCGCTGAGTTATTGGGTTATCACGGCATTATCTGGGCGCAGCCGGCCGCTGATGTTGTGACTGGTCTGTTGGGATGGCTTTTGGCACGGACAACCTTTAAGCACCGGTGGGGGGAAGAGAAAGACTGACCGTGTGCTCGCGGGTCAGGGCCTATTTAAGAGAATCACGATAATTTTATTAGGAGATTTGTCAAAGATAAGGTATAATAACACGCGTTGGCCTTAATTGGGAAAAACTGGATGACCAGTCGTTCTTTTTCATTGAATTCAGTTAAATTGTATTTAATTAGAAGAAAGTTGATTAAAACTTCCAGGTTATGCTAGGAATAGCCAATAATTATTTAAGACAAATCGCAAGCAATTTCGCGAAAACCCTTGCCATATGGCACTTTATTTAGTATGATAGTTAAGTGCTGAATTTCTGAGGGGACATTTGCGCCCCCTGGGGATCGCCAAAAAGTTTAAGCGATGATGTGGGAGATTGCGACACGCCCGGCCGCTTTGCCATGAGGGCGTGGCGGGAATTTCCACGGAGTTAGTCTTATTTTTAAAATAGACGAAGGAGGGAACACAATGGCAAAACAAAAAATTCGGATTCGGTTGAAGGCTTACGAACATCGTATCCTCGACCAATCAGCAGAGAAGATCGTTGAAACTGCTAAGAGAACAGGTGCCGGTATCTCTGGTCCTATTCCATTACCAACAGAACGGACGATCTACACCGTATTACGTTCACCACATAAGTTTAAGGACTCACGTGAACAGTTCGAAATGCGGACTCACAAGCGTTTGATCGATATCGTTAATCCAACGCCAAAGACAGTTGACTCATTAATGAAGCTCGACTTGCCTAGTGGTGTGGACATCGAAATCAAGTTATAATTTTTCAAAATAAATACAATATAATCGGAGGTGTACTCATGACCACAAAAGGAATCTTAGGGAAAAAGGTCGGGATGACGCAGGTCTTCACTGATGCTGGCGAATTAATCCCCGTTACTGTTGTCGAAGCAACCCCAAACGTAGTGTTGCAAGTTAAGACAATGGAAAACGACGGTTACGATGCCATTCAACTTGGTTACCAAGACAAGCGTGAAGTACTCAGCAACAAGCCCGAACAAGGTCATGTAGCAAAAGCAAACACGACTCCTAAGCGCTTCATTCGTGAATTCAGAGATGTTGAGCTGGGAGATTACAAGGTAGCAGACGAAGTTAAAGTTGATACCTTCCAAGCAGGAGACATCGTTGATGTCACTGGTGTAACTAAAGGTCATGGTTACCAAGGTAACGTTCATAAGGACGGTCAACGTCGTGGCCCTATGGCTCACGGTTCTCGTTATCACCGTCGTCCAGGTTCTCTGGGTGCTATCATTAACCGGGTATTCCCTGGTATGAAGCTTCCAGGCCGGATGGGTAACAAGCAAGTTACTATCTTGAACCTTGAAGTTGTTAAGGCAGATGTTGAAAACAACGTTCTGTTGATCAAGGGTAACGTGCCAGGTGCTAACAAGTCACTCGTTACTGTTAAGAGTGCTGTTCGCCCACCACGTGAAAAGCATTCAGATAACTAATTAGGAAGGGAGGATAATTAAATGACAAGCGTAGCATTATACAAACAAAATGGTAGCCAAAACGGCGACGTAACGTTGAATGCCGACATCTTCGGTATTGAACCTAACGAAAACGTCGTGTTCGACACGATTTTGATGCAACGGGCATCCATGCGCCAAGGAACTCACGCCGTTAAAAACCGGAGTGCCGTTCGTGGTGGTGGTAAGAAGCCATGGCGTCAAAAAGGTACCGGTCGTGCACGTCAAGGTTCCATCCGTTCACCACAATGGGTCGGTGGTGGTGTGGTCTTTGGACCAACCCCTCGCTCATACAGTTACCACCTTCCTAAGAAGGTTAGCCGTTTAGCATTGAAGTCCGTTCTTTCCCAGAAGGTTCTCGATGACAGTTTCGTCGTAGTTGACGGATTATCATTCGACACCCCTAAGACGAAAGAATTCGCTGATATGCTGGCTGGTTTGAACGTCACAACTAAGACGTTGGTTGTCCTTGAAGATGACAACGTTAAGGCCGCATTAGCAGCCCGGAACTTAGCAAATGTTAAGGTAATTCCTGCCAAGAGCTTGAATGTCCTTGATATTGCTAACGCCGACAAGTTAGTGATTACCCAACCAGCACTTTCTCAAGTAGAGGAGGTACTCGCATAATGGAATCACGCGATATTATTTTACGTCCAGTTGTCACTGAAGCATCAATGGCTACTATGGATGACAAGCGTTACACGTTCGACGTTGACGTACGAGCAACCAAGACACAAGTTAAGCATGCCATTGAAGACATCTTTGACGTTAAGGTTGTTAAGGTCAACATCATGAACTTGAAGGGTAAGAAGAAGCGTCAAGGTCGTTACGAAGGCTTAACTAAGAAGCGTCGTAAGGCCATTGTCAGCTTATCTGCCGACTCTAAAGAAATCAAGTTATTCAACGAAGAATAAAATCTCAGATATAGGAGGGAAATAACGTGGCGATTAAGAAATACAAACCAACAAGCAATGGTCGTCGTAACATGACCAGCATGGTTTACAAAGACGTCATCACTAAGACGACTCCTGAAAAGTCATTGCTTGATTCACAAAGTCACTCAGCCGGCCGTAACAACGCTGGTAAGATGACTGTCCGCCATCGTGGTGGTGGTAACAAGCGTCAGTACCGGATCATCGATTTCAAGCGGATGAAGGACGACGTTCCTGCAACCGTTAAAGCTATTGAATATGACCCAAACCGGACTGCTAACATTGCCTTATTAGTCTATGCTGATGGTGTAAAGTCTTACATCATTGCACCTAAAGGTTTAAAGGTTGGTGCTCAGGTTCAGTCAGGTCCAGAAGCTGATATCAAGATCGGTAATGCATTACCATTGAAGAACATTCCATTTGGAACTGTTATTCACAATATTGAATTAAAGACTGGTAAGGGTGGCCAATTGGTTCGTTCTGCCGGAACTTCAGCTCAATTATTGGGTAAGGCTAATGATGACAAGTACGTACTGGTTCGTTTATCATCTGGTGAAGTTCGGATGATCTTGAACGTTAACCGGGCTACTATCGGTGCCGTAGGTAACGAAGAACACGAATTGATTGTTGTCGGTAAGGCCGGCCGTAATCGTTGGGCTGGTCAGCGTCCACATGTTCGTGGTTCTGTAATGAACCCTAACGATCACCCACATGGTGGTGGTGAAGGTAAAGCACCTGTTGGTTTACCATCTCCTCTTTCTCCATGGGGTAAGAAGACCGTTGGTAAGAAGACGCGGAAGAAGAAGAACAAGACTAGCAAGTTCATCGTTCGTCGTCGTAAGGGTTCCAAGATGTAATCATCCGGTAATCCGGATGTTAAGAGACCTGGTGATCATCGTGTATAACGATGCGCCACAAGTAGAGGAGGTTTCATAATGGGTCGTAGTTTGAAAAAAGGACCTTTTGCCGATGCGCATTTGCTCAAGAAGATTGATGCGCAGAAGGATCAAGACAAGAAGACCGTCATCAAGACCTGGTCACGTCGGTCTACTATTTTCCCTAGCTTCGTAGGTTACACCATTGCAGTTTATGACGGACGGAAGCATGTCCCAGTTTACGTGCAAGAAGATATGGTTGGCCACAAGCTTGGTGAATTCGTACCGACTAGATTATTCCGTGGTCATGGTAGCAGTGACGATAAGAAAACAACTCTTTGATAAGGAGGATTAACTAAATGGCTGAACAAGTTACATCAGCGCAAGCAACCGCCAAAACGGTTCGAGTTGCTGCTCGCAAACTCCGCCTTGTCATCGATCTTATCCGCGGCAAGAGCGTAGCTGAAGCGCTAGCTATTCTAAAGTTCACACCGCGTGGTGGTTCACCGGTTGTGGCAAAAGTTTTAAATTCTGCGATTGCTAATGCAGAAAACAATTTTGACTTAGATCGTCAAGATCTAGTTGTCAGCGAAGCCTTCGTTAACGAAGGACCAACCCTCAAGCGGTTCCGTCCTCGTGCTAAGGGTTCTGCTTCACCAATCAACAAGCGTACGAGTCACATTACGGTTGTTGTATCTGAAAAGAAGGAGGGATAACGCGTGGGACAAAAAGTAAATCCAACTGGATTACGGGTCGGTATCATTCGCGACTGGGAAGCAAAGTGGTATGCTGAAAAAGACTTTGCTGCTTACCTCAAGGAAGACCTTGCAATTCGTAAATTCATTGAAAAGCGTCTCGTTGACGCCTCTGTCTCAACTGTTGAGATTGAGCGTGCTGCAAACCGCGTCAACATCTCAATCCATACTGCCAAACCAGGGATGGTTATTGGTAAGGGTGGTTCTGAAGTCGAAAATCTCCGTAAGGAATTGAACGACTTAACTGGCAAGCGGGTTCACATCAACATTGTTGAAATCAAGAAGCCAGATTTAGATGCAAAATTGGTCGGCGAAAACATCGCTCGTCAATTGGAGGGCCGTGTTGCCTTCCGTCGGGCTATGCGTGGAACGATGCAACGGACTATGCGCTCTGGTGCCAAGGGTATCAAGACGCAGGTTGCTGGTCGTTTGAACGGTGCTGATATGTCTCGTACTGAAAGCTACGCTGAAGGTACGGTTCCTCTGCACACGTTACGTGCTGATATCGATTATGCTTGGGTAGAAGCTCACACTTCATACGGTTCTCTGGGTGTTAAGACCTGGATCTACCGTGGTGAGATCTTGCCTGAAAAGAAACAAACTAACGGACAAGGAGGGAAATAACATGCTGGTACCTAAGCGAGTAAAGTTCCGTCGTGTCCACCGTGGTAAGCTACGTGGCGAAGCCAAGGGTGGCAAGAGTGTTGCTTTCGGCGACTACGGTTTGCAGTCATTAGATTCCAAGTGGATCTCTAACCGTCAAATCGAAGCAGCCCGTGTTGCAATCACTCGTTACATGAAGCGTGGTGGGAGAGTTTGGATTAAGATTTTCCCTCACAAATCCTACACTGAAAAAGGTGTTGGGGTCCGGATGGGTAATGGTAAAGGTACACCAGCTGGCTGGGTAGCCCCAGTTAAGCGTGGTAAGGTAATGTTCGAAGTCGGTGGCGTCTCTGAAGAAGTCGCTCGCGAAGCATTACGCCTGGCTGCCATGAAACTTCCCGTTCGTACGAAAGTTATTACCCGAGAGGAAGTAGGTGGCGAATCTAATGAAGGCTAAGGAAATTAACGAATTGACCACTGCCGAAATGCTCGATAAAGAAAAGAGCTATAAGGACGAATTATTCAACTTGCGCTTCCAATTAGCCACTGGCCAACTGGAAAACACTGCTCGGTTGAAGCAAGTTCGTAAGAACATTGCGCGGCTTAAGACCGCTCTTCGCCAACAAGAACTGAACAACTAGAATACGATAAAGGAGGTCACAATACATGAGTGATGTACGTAATCACCGCAAGGTATACCGTGGTCGTGTCGTGTCTGACAAGATGGACAAGACGATCACAGTTGTCGTTGAAACGACAAAAACGGATGCACGATACGGTAAGCGTGTCAAGTACTCTAAGAAGTACAAGGCACATGATGAAAAGAATGAAGCGCAAACTGGCGACATTGTTGAAATCATGGAAACGCGGCCAATGTCTGCTACCAAGCGGTTCCGCTTAGTCGACGTTGTTGAAAAAGCAGTAATCATTTAAGTGTCGTTTTTATCGTATTCTGAACTAGAACTGAAGGGAGGACACTAGCCGTGATCCAACAAGAAAGTCGCTTAAAGGTAGCCGATAACTCTGGCGCCCGTGAAATTCTGACAATCAAGGTTCTGGGTGGCTCAAAGCGTCGCTACGCCGGAATCGGTGATGTCATCGTTGCTACTGTCAAACAAGCAACACCAGGTGGCGTTGTCAAAAAAGGTGATGTTGTTAAGGCAGTCGTTGTACGTACGAAGTCTCGTGTACGTCGTAACGACGGTTCATACATCAGTTTTGATGAAAATGCTGCAGTGCTGATTAAAGACGACAAGAGCCCACAAGGGACTCGTATCTTTGGGCCAGTTGCTCGTGAATTACGAGACAACGACTACATGAAGATTATCTCATTAGCACCCGAAGTACTGTAATTAAGAATCGTGTAAACAAGGAGGTGCCCACAGAATGCTTATTAAAACTGGTGACAAGGTCCGCGTAATCGCTGGGAAAGACAAAGGCAAAGAAGGAACTGTATCTAAGGTTCTGAATGCCAAGAACCGCGTGATCGTTAAAGGCGTCAATATGATCAAGAAGCACCAAAAGGCTTCTCAAGCTAGCCCACAAGGCGGGATCATCGATATTGAAGCACCAATTCATGCATCCAACGTAATGCTCATTGATCCTTCGAACAACGAACCAACCCGGCTTGGCGTTCGAGTTGAAGATGGTCACAAAGTCCGGTTCGCTAAAAAGTCCGGCGAAACCATCGACAAATAATCACTGAAAGGAGGAACATAATTTCATGTCAGCTCGTTTAAAAGAAAAGTACGTTAATGAAATTACCCCATCATTGGTGGAAAAGTTCAGCTACAGTTCCGTTATGCAAACACCTAAGATCGACAAGATCGTTTTGAACATGGGTGTTGGTGATGCTGTTACCAACGCTAAGAACCTTGATGAAGCCGTTGAAGAGCTTGGTTTGATTTCTGGTCAAAAGCCATTGGTTACTAAGGCCAAGAAGTCAATCGCAACCTTCCGTCTTCGTGAAGGCATGTCAATTGGTGCTAAGGTTACCCTCCGTGGGGACCGCATGTACGAATTCCTGGATAAGTTGATCAACGTGTCATTGCCACGTGTTCGTGACTTCCATGGTGTTAGTTCTCGTGCCTTTGATGGCCGTGGTAACTACACTTTGGGGATCAAAGAACAATTGATCTTCCCAGAAATTAACTTTGATAACGTTAACCGTGTTCGTGGTTTGGACATTGTTATCGTAACAACGGCTAACACCGATGAAGAATCACGTGAATTGTTGACTCAATTCGGTATGCCGTTTACACACTAAAAAGGAGGTTCACACAAATTGGCTAAGAAATCACAAATTGCTAAGAACAAGCGTCCTGCGAAGTTCTCTACTCAGGAATATACTCGTTGCGAACGTTGTGGACGTCCACACTCTGTTTATCAAAAATTCCACCTTTGCCGTTTATGCCTACGCGAACTTGCCCACAAGGGTCAAATTCCTGGTATGAAGAAGGCTAGCTGGTAATACGAATTTTAAACAAAGGGAGGGAAATCGTTAATGTCCATGACTGATCCTATTGCAGACTTCTTGACTCGGATTCGTAACGCGAACATGGTTCGCCACGAATCACTCGAAGTACCTGCATCAACAATTAAACGTGACATCGCTGAAATCCTGAAGCGCGAAGGTTTCATCCGTAACGTTGAATACATCGATGATGACAAGCAAGGTATCATCCGCGTATTCCTCAAGTACGGCAAAGACAACCAACGTGTTATCAGTGGTTTGAAGCGTATTTCAAAGCCCGGCTTACGTTCATACGTCAAGGCCGACGCTGTTCCAAAGGTATTGAACGGTTTAGGTATCGCTATTATCTCCACCTCTGAAGGTGTAGTTACTGATAAAGAAGCGCGTGCCAAGAAAATCGGTGGCGAAGTTCTCGCCTACGTTTGGTAAAACTTTTAAGAAGATAGGAGGTGCCTTACAGTGAGTCGTATTGGTTATAAAACTGTCAAAGTCCCAGCTGGCGTTGAGGTTAAGCGCGATGGCGATCAAGTTACGGTTAAAGGTCCTAAGGGTTCTTTGACCCGTACTTTCTCTGACTTCATTACGATGAAGATCAGTGATGGTGCCGTTGATTTCGACCGTCCAGATAACAACAACAAGACGCGGGCCCTTCATGGTACGCAACGAGCTAACTTGAACAACATGGTTGAAGGTGTTGTCAATGGCTTCGCAAAGACCTTGAAGTTAGTCGGTGTTGGTTACCGTGTTCAAGCTAAGGGTAAGACCTTGGTATTGAGCGTTGGTTATTCTAACCCTGTTGAAATGGCTATTCCAGAAACCTTAGATGTTAAGGTTCCTGACAACACCACTATCAACATTTCAGGCATTAGTAAGCAAGAAGTCGGTGACTTCGCTGCTGAAATCCGTGCCGTCCGTTCACCAGAACCTTACAAAGGTAAGGGTATCCGTTACGAAAACGAATTCGTTCGCATTCGTGAAGGTAAAACTGGTAAGTAAAGCAGCTTAAAGCTGATAATTCTACAAAGAGGTGACTATTTTGATTACGAAACCAGATAAGAACAAGACACGTCAAAAGCGTCATATGCGTGTCCGCAACAAAATTTCTGGAGATGCAGTACGCCCACGCTTAAACGTTTTCCGCTCTAACAAAAACATCTACGCTCAAGTCATTGATGACGTAGCGGGTGTCACGCTTGTTAGTGCCTCGACGTTAGATAGTGAAGTGACTGGCGACAACAAGACTGAACAAGCGAAAGCTGTCGGTGTTTTAGTTGCTAAGCGCGCTGTCGAAAAGAAGATTAGCAATGTTGTGTTTGACCGTGGCGGATACTTATATCATGGCCGGGTACAAGCATTAGCAGAAGCTGCTCGTGAAAACGGGTTGAAATTTTAACAGTAAGGAGGAATAACCACACATGGCAAAATTTATTGATCCCGACAAGTTAGAACTTGAAGACAACGTTGTTGCTATCAACCGAATTACCAAAGTTGTTAAGGGTGGCCGTCGTCTTCGGTTCTCTGCTTTAGTAATTGTTGGTGATAAGAACGGCCACGTTGGCTTTGGTACTGGTAAAGCACAAGAAGTTCCAGAAGCCATTCGTAAGGCTGTTGAAGCCGCTCGTAAGAACTTGATCGAAGTTCCAGTCGTGGGAACGACCATTCCTCACGAAGTACTGGGAACATTTGGTGGTGGCAAGATTATGCTCAAGCCAGCCGCTGAAGGTTCTGGAGTTACGGCCGGTGGTGCCGTTCGTTCCGTCATGGAACTTGCAGGTATCGCTGACGTTACTTCAAAGCGTTTAGGTTCTAACACGCCGGTCAATGCAGTTCGTGCCACTTTTGCTGGCCTGACTGAATTGAAGCGTGCTGAAGAAGTTGCCGCTCTCCGTGGTGTCTCTCTTCAACACTTAGCTGAATAAGGAGGGGTATTAAAATGGCTCAATTAAAAGTTACTTTAATTCATAGTGTCGCTCACCGCCTCCCTAAACAGCGGAAGATTGTGGAAGCTATGGGCTTACACCGAGTTAATAGCTCAGTTGTACAGCCTGATAACGAAGCAACTCGCGGTGCGCTTTTCCAAATCGCACATTTGATTAAGGTTGAAGAAGTTAAGTAGTACTCATATCATTAAATAAGGAGGTGCGCAATAGCATGAAGTTGAATGAATTAAAACCTGCTGAAGGCTCACGGAAGGTTCGTAACCGAGTTGGCCGTGGTGATTCTTCTGGTAATGGTAAGACCTCAGGTCGTGGCCAAAAGGGTCAGAAGGCTCGTAGCAAGACTCGTTTGGGTTTTGAAGGGGGCCAAATGCCTCTATACCGTCGTATTCCAAAACGTGGGTTTACCAACATTAACCGTAAGGAATTTGCTGTCGTAAACTTATCCGCTTTGAACGTCTTCGATGACGGCGCCGAAGTAACCCCAGTTAACTTGGTAGAAGCTGGAATCGTGAAGAACGAAAAGGCCGGTATCAAGGTTTTGGGTAACGGTGAGTTAACGAAGAAGTTGACGGTAAAGGCCGCTAAGTTCTCCAAGTCAGCTGTACAAGCTATCGAAGCTGCTGGTGGTAAGACTGAGGTGATCTAATGCTATCAAGCTTGAAAAACGCCTTTAAGATTAAAGACATTCGTAATAAGATTCTCTTTACTCTTCTGGTTTTGATTGTCTTTCGGTTGGGTACCTACATTACTGTCCCCGGCATTAACGCGAAGGCACTTCAAAGCGTCGCGTCTTCTGGGTTGGTTAGTATTTTAGATACTTTTAGCGGTGGTGGGTTGAGTAACTACTCCATCTTTGCGATGGGGGTCTCACCTTACATCACGGCACAAATCGTTATTCAATTGTTACAAATGGACATCGTACCGCGCTTCGTTGAATGGAGTAAGCAAGGTGATGTTGGTCGTCGGAAGTTAAACCAAGCCACACGTTACTTGGCGATTTTTCTCGCTTTCGTTCAGTCTATCGGGATTACGGCCGGTTTCAGTGCTTTAAGTTCACTGAAATTGGTTCAAAACCCGAGTGTCACAACGTACTTATCGATTGGGTTAATCTTGACCGGTGGAACGATGTTGACGACCTGGATGGGTGACATGATCACCGACCGTGGACTAGGCAATGGGATCTCAATGATTATCTTTGCGGGTATCATTGCTCGGACACCTAATTCCGTCTACAAACTTTACAAAACTTATTTTGTCGACATTGCGTCAGGTGACATGTGGAAGAGTGTATTGTTCATTTTAGGCTTAATCGTTTTAGTTCTAATGATCGTCACGTTCACAACGTGGGTTCAACAAGCTGAACGTCGAGTACCGATGCAATACACACGTCGTGTATCTGGTTCGCCAGATAGTAGTTACCTTCCTTTGAAGGTTAACGTTGCTGGTGTTATTCCAGTTATCTTCGCAAGTTCGTTTATTGCGACGCCTCAGACTATTCTGATGGCGTTCCAAAATACGCACTCAACGGATGGCTGGTATCAAACACTCTCGAACATCTTTAACATGCAAACCTTGGATGGTGCCATTCTGTACACTGTTCTGATCGTTGTGTTCACGTTCTTCTATGCGTTTGTTCAGGTTAACCCTGAAAAGTTGGCTGAGAACCTGCAAAAGCAGGGGAGCTACATTCCAGGTGTTTGGCCAGGACATGAAACGCAGTCATATGTTTCCAACTTACTCATGCGTCTCAGCACTGTTGGGGCCTTGTTCCTTGGATTCATTTCCTTAATTCCGTTATTAGCCCAAAACCTTTGGGACTTAGATGAATCAATTGGTTTGGGTGGTACCAGCCTCTTAATCGTGGTTGGGGTTGCCATTGAAACCATGCGCCAAGTTGACGGATTGATGATGAAGCGCGAATACGTTGGCTTTATCCAAGATCCAGAACCAGCTTAATGAGTTTCCAGCGGGTGTGTTGATCTCTTAGCACACCTGCTTGTGTTTTTCAGGCGAATAATTACGAAGTAAGGAGCATGAACATGACAGCAATGAATTTAATTCTCATGGGTTTACCGGGTGCCGGTAAGGGGACCCAAGCCCAAAAAATCATCGATGAGTTCCATTTGCCACATATTTCAACGGGAGACATCTTCCGTGCGGCAATGAAGAACGAAACGAAGATGGGGTTGGCCGCTAAGACCTACATCGACAAAGGTGAATTGGTTCCTGATGAAGTCACTAATGGCATCGTCAAGGAACGATTAGCCGAAGCCGATACGGCTAAGGGGTTCATGTTGGATGGGTTCCCTCGTTCCATTGTTCAAGCTGAGGCTTTAGATAGCTTTGGCCCAGAACTGGATCGGACCATCAACGCCGTGATTAATATTCACGTCGAACCGGATGTTCTAATCGAACGACTCTCGGGTCGTTACATTTGCCGGAATTGTGGGGCAACTTACCACAAGCTCTACAACAACCCTAAGGTTGAAGGAACTTGTGATGTTTGTGGTCACCATGACTTTTACCAGCGTGAAGACGACAAGCCGGAAACGGTTAAGAATCGTTTGGCAGTTAATTTGAAGGCCAATACGCCTTTGGTTGAGTACTACACGAAGAAGAACCTTTTGTTTACGGTGGATGGTAATCGGGATATCGATGATGTTTACGTCGACATTGAAAAGATCTTGAAGGCCCTGTAAGTTGATGTAATTCTTGCGTCGATGTAAGAATTATGGTAGACTTATTTAGGTTTAGCCTGTAAATGGCGCGCTGTCGCAATTCACAGGTGCTAGGTGGGTGCCGCATCCGCGGCCCGACCGCTTTTACGTGTGTATGCACGCAATTAAAAGGGAGGTACTTTCGTGGCGAAAAGCGATGTCATCGAAATCGAAGGTAAAGTTACCGAAACATTACCTAATGCAATGTTTCGAGTCGAATTAGAAAACGGTCATGAGATTCTTGCTCATGTCTCCGGTAAGATTCGGATGCATTACATCCGGATTCTGCCTGGTGACCGAGTAACTGTTGAAATGTCACCGTATGACTTGTCTAAAGGCCGGATTACTTATCGTTTCAAGTAATCGGTTTGGACAGATGTAGGAGGGATATTCATGAAAGTAAGACCATCAGTTAAGCCAATGTGCGAACACTGCAAGGTTATCAAGCGTAAGGGCCGAGTTATGATTATTTGCTCAGCCAACCCTAAGCATAAACAACGCCAGGGTAAGTAATTTCAATTTATAGGAGGTGTACATTCAATGCCACGTATTGCTGGAGTGGATTTACCACGTGATAAGCGTATCGCTTATGGTTTAACTTACATTTTTGGGATTGGTATCAACACGGCTCACAAGATCGTTGCCGATGCCGGTGTCTCTGAAGACGTTCGGGTTCGTGATTTAACTCCCGACCAAGAAGACAAGGTTCGTGCCGAAGTCGACAAGTACAAAGTCGAAGGTGACTTACGTCGTGAGGTTACGTTGAACATCAAGAACTTACAAGAAATTGGTTCTTACCGTGGAATGCGTCACCGTCGCGGATTACCTGTTCGCGGTCAACACACTAAAAACAATGCCCGCACTCGGAAGGGTAAAGCCGTTTCCGTTGCCGGTAAGAAGAAGTAAAGGAGGGTTATCACTTTATGGCTACTAGAAAAACTAGTCGCAAGCGTCGGGTCAAGAAAAATATTGAATCCGGTGTTGCACACATTCATGCTACGTTTAACAATACATTAGTTATGATCACGGACGTTCAAGGGAACGCCATTGCTTGGTCATCAGCTGGTGCCTTGGGCTTTAAGGGTAGTCGGAAGTCAACACCATTTGCTGCGCAAATGGCTGCTGAAGCCGCTGCTAAGTCCTCAATGGAACACGGTGTCAAGTCCGTAGAAGTTGCTGTTAAGGGTCCTGGTTCAGGACGTGAAGCTGCTATCCGGGCCATCCAAGCCGCTGGTATCGAAATCACCGCTATCCGCGATGTTACGCCAGTGCCTCATAATGGGACTCGTCCTCCAAAGCGCCGTCGGGTTTAACGTGAGCGTTTCATTAATGAGGGCAACCTTCATGATGGGATTGACTTATAGAAGCTCAACGCGGTTTGAAAGGGGTAAACGATAAGAATGATTGAATTTGAAAAGCCTAACATTCATAAAATTGACGAAAGCAGTAACTACGGTAAGTTCATTGTCGAACCGTTGGAACGTGGTTACGGGACAACGCTTGGTAATTCCTTACGTCGGATTCTGCTTTCATCATTACCTGGTGCAGCTGTTACCAGCATTCAAATCGACGGGGTTTTACATGAATTTTCAACTATCGAAGGGGTTGTTGAAGACGTCACGCAAATCATCTTGAATGTGAAGAAGATTGCTCTGAAGCTCAACGGTTCTGACGAACAAGAGGAATCCATGGAAATCAACGTTAAAGGACCAGCACAGGTCACTGCCGGTGACATTGTTGCGGGTGCGGACGTTGACGTTTTAAACCCAGATCTGTACATTGCTACGGTTGCCGATGGGGCAACGTTCCATATGCGGATGACGGCGGATAAGGGCCGAGGTTATGTTTCTGCTGATGAGAATAAGACTCGCAACACTGACATGCCAATTGGTGTCTTAGCCGTTGATTCCATTTATACCCCTATCGAACGGGTTAACTACCAAGTAGAGAATGCACGAGTTGGCCAACGGGCTGACTACGATAAATTGACCCTGGATGTTTGGACAAACGGTTCAATTAATCCAAGCGAAGCCATTGCTCTGGCTGCAAAGATCTTAACCGAACATTTGGCAATGTTTGTCGACTTGACTGACGAAGCTAAGAATGCGGAAATCATGGTTGAAAAAGAAGAGACGCACAAGGAAAAGATGCTTGAGATGACCATCGAAGAGCTCGACTTGTCCGTACGTTCTTACAACTGCTTGAAGCGTGCTGGTATCAACACGGTTCAGGAATTGACTAATAAGACTGAAGCAGACATGATGAAGGTTCGTAACTTGGGTCGCAAGTCCCTCGAAGAAGTTAAAGCTAAGTTAGCTGACTTAGGTTTGTCACTTCGGAAGGAAGACTAATTTTAGACACTCAAAGGAGGGTTTCTGGTTATGAGTTACCGTAAATTACAACGGACTAGTTCACAACGTCGCGCATTATTACGTGACTTGACCACTAGTTTAATCTTAAACGGCCGTATCGAAACGACTGAAGCACGCGCTAAAGAAGTTCGCAAGACGGCTGACCAAATGATTACCTTAGGTAAGCAAGGCGATTTACACGCTCGTCGGCAAGCTGCTGCTTTCATCCGTAACGTTGTTGCAGATGTTAAAGAAGATGGCGACGATGTTGTTGTTACCAGTGCATTACAAAAGGTATTTAGCGAATTAGCACCTAAGTACGCAGACCGTAAAGGTGGTTACACGCGTATCTTGAAGACGATGCCTCGTCGTGGTGATGGTGCCGCAATGGCTATCTTAGAATTCGTTGACTAATTTTAATTAGTTAATGGTCAAAGGGTGAGTCGTCCCTGAAACGACTCACGGTTACAAATTAATCACTAGGATCATGTGGTATAGAGCGTTATGATGATGGATTTTTCCGAGTCTAGCTTGAATGGGGGCAATTGCCTCAGCGCCGCTGATTTGTTAGTGATTTTTTTTGTGCCCAAAATTTGAATTGGATGATTAAATAAGTCGTTGACGGATTGCGGACTACCTGTTTCTCCCAGTGATAAGAGGATCCGATAGTTTCGTAAATGGCGAGAAATTTGGTATAATTACGGGTGACTTTTCAAAAGGAGAATTGACAGCGCTGATGGAAAATATTATTGAAGTACAACACTTGAGTTACCGTTATCAGGACACTGATGAACGGCCAGCTTTGGATGATATCAGCTTCACCGTGAAAGCGGGGGAGTGGTTAGCGCTGGTCGGTCATAACGGTAGTGGGAAGTCCACCCTGGCGAGAGCCGTTGATGGACTTCTCCCTTTCAGCGAGGGGACAGTCACCGTTGGGGGAATTAAGTTAACGCCAGACACGGTTTGGCAAGTACGAGAGAAGATCGGGATGATCTTCCAGAACCCTGATAATCAGTTCGTGGGGGCGACAGTGGAAGATGATGTCGCCTTTGGCCTTGAAAATCGGCAAATTTCACGTGCTGAGATGGTTCCTCGGGTCAAAGCGGCTCTCGATGAGGTTGGCATGCAGGCGTTCGCACAGCGCGAGCCAGGGGCCTTGTCTGGTGGGCAGAAACAGCGAGTGGCTTTAGCTGGAATTGTCGCGATTGCCCCTGACATTCTGATCTTGGACGAGGCGACCAGCATGTTGGACCCACAAGGTCGCCGTGATATGTTGGCCCTGGTCCAGCACCTTCGTGAAGAGAAGCATTTGACGGTTATCTCAATTACCCACGACATTGACGAAGCCGCCAGTGCTGATCGTATCTTGGTGATTGATGATGGCAAACTCGTGGAAGAGGCCAAGCCGGCGGAGATCTTCGCTCAGGGGGAACGTTTGGTTCATTTGGGATTAGATGTTCCGTTCACCGCTAAATTAAAGCAAGCCTTACAAGACCGAGGAATTACTGTTCCTGCGGGTTATCAAACGACGACAGAAATGGAGGAATGGTTGTGGCAATCACTTTCGAACACGTAGGGTATACCTATCAGGCCGGCACGCCGATGGCGACCCCCGCACTGAGTGATGTTTCCTTTACCGTTCCGGATCACGGGTACCTAGCTATTATTGGTCATACCGGGAGTGGTAAGTCCACACTGATTCAGCAGATCAATGCTCTCCTGAAACCGACTACAGGGAAAATTAGCGTAGATGATTTCACGATTACCCCGCAGACGACCAATGCTGATTTGAAACCCTTACGCCGGCATGTTGGCATGGTTTTCCAATTTCCAGAAAGCCAGCTGTTTGAGGAAACCATTCAACGTGATATCGCGTTTGGTCCTCAGAACTTCGGCGTGAGCGAGGATGAGGCGAATCAACGCGCTCTGAACATGTTAGAAACCGTGGGTCTGGACGAGAGCTTTGCTGACCGTTCACCGTTTGAACTGTCCGGCGGGCAGATGCGTCGTGTGGCGATCGCTGGGGTATTGGCCATGCAGCCTAAGATACTGGTTTTAGACGAACCCACAGCTGGACTCGATCCTCAGGGCCGATTGGAAATGATGACGCTCTTTAATCGATTACATCAGGAACAAGGACTCACCATCATTTTAGTTACCCACCAGATGGAGGACGTGGCTGCTTATGCTGATGAGGTGGCGGTGATGCAGGCTGGCAAGCTTCTGACCTGCGCGACCCCTCAGGAGGTCTTCAATGATTCGGATTGGGTTCAGAGTAGTGACATTGCGGTTCCCCGGGCAGCCAAGTTTGCCCAGCGTCTCAGCGATCGGGGCGTCAAGTGGGACCAATTACCCTTAACTGCCGATCAGTTGGCCGATCAATTGGTTCAGCGATGGCCGGGAATGGGGGCCCATCATGAGTAATTTTATCTTTGGGCGCTACTTACCCCTGAACTCTATTGTTCATCGTCTGGATCCCCGGTCAAAGCTCTTATTGAGCTTCTGCTATCTGATCGTGGTGTTCCTAGCCAACTCTTGGTTGAGCTATGCCATCCTGATTGGATTTACCTTGGCGGCCATCTTGTCGTCTAAGATCAGTCTGGGTTTCTTTCTTAAAGGACTCCGACCCATGTTATGGCTGATTGCCTTTACCGTAGTGGTTCAGTTGCTCTTTAGTCCGGCGGGGGGGCACGTTTATTTTCATTGGACAATTCTCAATATTACGCAGGCTGGTCTGGTGAATTCGGGTGTGATTTTCATTCGGTTTTTGTTAATTATCATGATGTCAACCTTGCTGACTTTGTCAACGCAACCCCTAGATATTGCCACGGGGTTGTCTTCACTGATGAAGCCACTACGCTGGGTGCGCATTCCTGTGGATACGCTGGCGATGATGCTGGCGATTGCCCTACGGTTTGTTCCCACGTTGATGGATGAAGCCACTAAAATTATGAATGCACAACGTGCACGAGGCGTAGATTTTGGAGAAGGTGGCCTGATCAAGCAGGCCAAGTCCTTCATTCCCTTAATGGTACCCTTGTTTATGAGTGCCTTTAACCGGGCAGAGGATTTATCGACAGCCATGGAGGCTCGCGGTTATCGCGACAGTGAGCATCGCAGTCAATATCGTATTTTAACTTGGCAACGGCGGGATACGATGACCTGGATTGTCTTTCTCATGGTCTTAGCAGCCATGTTAGCAACACGTCGTTGGTAGGAGGAAACATGCCACGTTATAAAATTACTTTGATGTATGATGGAACCAATTTTGCGGGATTTCAACGGCAACCGGATCGACGGACCGTCGAGAGTGTTTTGACTCAAGTTATTAACAAGATGGCCAAAAATCCCAATCCTAAGATTCTCGTGTATGGGTCTGGGAGAACGGACGCTGGTGTACATGCCTTAGCTCAGGTCGTGCACTTCGACTTTCCCTTCACAATTCCGGAAGAGAGCATGCGCAAGGGCCTTAATAGCATGCTACCGATGGATATGGAGATTCGGCGCGTGGAGATTGTTCCGGCAAACTTTCACGCTCGTTACGACGTGTCTGGAAAACGATACTTGTATCGCATGGATATGGGGGAATTCCGCAATCCATTTAAACGCAACTATACGGGTCACTGGAAGTTCCCAGTTGATTTAGATAAGATTAATCAAGCCTTGGCAGATCTCGTTGGAGAACACGATTTTACCAGTTTTGTGGCCTCTGGGGCGCAGACTCGGACATTTGTGCGGACCATTTATGAGGCAACCTGTCATATTGACGAAGCGAACCACGAGCTTGTCTTCGAATTTTACGGGAATGGCTTTATGTACAATCAGGTTCGAATTATGGTCGGGGTGCTGGTTGAAATTGGGTCCGGGACGCGTCCCGTTCACGATATTCTTCGTCTTTATCGGGTCAAGGATCGCAAGCAAGCGCGGCGGACTGTTCCGGCAGCTGGCCTCTACTTAAAACATGTTTATTATCAGGGAGAAGACCCTGAACATCCGACAAAATTACCGCAAAGGCAGCGCTAATTTCGCTGAGGGCATAAACAATCATTGACTTTAGGGTGAAAACTTTGTATTATGGTCATTGGTATTGTTTGCCCCACGATAAGCCCCGGAAAGTTTACTTGGTGTCAGACAAACTCAGATTTATGGAGGAATATAACGTGCGTACAACTTATATGGCAAAACCCAACGATATTAACCGCAAATGGTACATCGTTGATGCAACCGACGTTAGTTTAGGACGTCTTGCTTCAGTCGTTGCTTCTGTATTACGTGGTAAGAACAAGCCAACGTTCACCCCTAACGTGGACACTGGTGACAACGTAATTGTTATCAACGCAAGCAAGATTGCTTTGACTGGCCGTAAGGCATCGGGCAAGATTTACTATCACCACACTGGTTTCCCAGGTGGTTTAAAGTCCCGTACTGCTGGTAACTTCCGGGCTCAAAACCCAGAAAAATTGATCGAAACTTCTGTCCAAGGTATGCTTCCTAAGAACTCCTTAGGTCATCAGATGGCATTGAAGCTTCATGTGTATGCTGGTGAAGACCACAAGCATGAAGCCCAAAAGCCGGAAGTATTAGACATCACTAACCTAATCTAAGGAGGAAACCAAAATGGCACAAGTTCAATATCGCGGCACTGGCCGTCGTAAAAACTCCTCTGCTCGGGTGCGTTTAGTACCAGGCTCAGGTAAGATTGTTATGAACAAGAAGGCAATTGAGGATTACATCCCATTTGCTAGCATTCGTGAAGTTGTTTTGCAACCATTCAACGTTACGGAAACGCTCGGTAACTACGATGCATTAGTTACTGTTCACGGTGGCGGTTTCTCCGGTCAAGCCGGCGCAACTCGTCATGGGATCGCTCGGGCATTGCTCGAAGTTGACCCAGACTTCCGTGGTCCGTTGAAGCGTGCGGGTCTTTTGACTCGTGACCCACGGATGAAGGAACGGAAGAAGCCAGGTCTCAAGAAGGCCCGGAAAGCTTCCCAATTCTCAAAGCGTTAATATTTCGATATTATCCCTTTTGGGGAAAGCTCTCACTGTTATGGTGGGGGCTTTTTTTGTACAACAAGGAATTGAAAGTTATTGAGGGAAACCAGTCCTAAAAAACTAGACTAATAAAGGGGAAGTCATCGGTTCTGCCAAGTAAATAATGGGCGAATGTATTCAAGGCTCCACAAATTTGGGGCAATGGTTCGATTGCGTTAAACGTCGATGCTTGCGAAGGGCTTTTAATTTCTCGCCCAATAATTGTCTTATCATGAGTTTTTCTCCGTCGGTTAGGGTCGTAAAACTTTATGACGAAGTTAAGTGCATTAGGTATGTGTAATAGGGGTCTTTTGTGATTTATCACTAATATTGAACGTACCTCGCACCCTCCTAGAAGATATATTTATCAGATAAATATTTTGATATATTAATAAATCGATTTGTTTTGTTTGTTGCTTTTTATATTTAAAGGGGTGTACGCTATTAATGGGTGAAGTTCTTTGGTGATAATCGGACTAATTAGCATTAGCGTACGGTGAGGAGCCAAGGAAGCGATCCAATCTAATTCGTGAGTGAGTTCCAAAAGTCTGGTGGAACCCAATTCACGGTCACAGAAAGCCAAGTGATAATTAACTCTTTTGTTCGGATGTTGGCAGCACAAATTTAAGTTATTTAACATACATGGAGGGTATCAAGGATGAAAGCAAAAAAGATGATGATTTCGGCGCTCACGGTTCTTAGTGTAACGACCGTGGGGCTCACCACCGTAACGACTAGCACAAACATGGCTTTTGCCAAGTCTAAAGCGGCAAAAGTTTTGAAGTCAACCACTTATAAGTCTAAGAAAAAAGTGCACGTCACAGGCAGTTGGATGTATTCGAATACAAAACTGACACATAAGAATCACCACATGACGAAGTATCTCTATACTAAGTTTTATGCCACGAAAAAGGTGAAGATTCGTCAGGCCAATGGCAAGAAAGTTACATATAACTACTTAAAATCTAAAGACGGTAAGACAAAGGGCTATGTCTCCTCAACCTATGTTTATAACCAGTGGGGGCATGGCAAGTATAGTGTCGCTGCTTATCGAAAAAACGCTGTGAAGAAGCTTAATGAATTTCGTGTAGAAAAGGGCTTAGCTCCTCTGAAGGAGGATGCTAAGTTGGACAAGATTGCCCAGAAGAATGCAGATCGGATGCGCAAGGAAGGCAAAGCCTTTAAGGGCAATGTTGAGGGAACGCCACATGCTGGTTGGATTCAAGATGCCTACATTGCACCCAAGTCGATCCCAATTATCGGGTACGAAAATGGGTTACAGTGGGGACAAGGGACGATCTATTCTTGGATGCGTGTCACAGACAGATGGCGTGATATTGGTGCGATTCCTCATCTGATGAACCCTAAGCAAACGAAGATTGGTTTCGGTGGAATGCAGCACGGCCAAGAACTCTATGAGTTTGCTATCCTGTCCCATAAAGATTAAGTTCAACCATAGATGTTGCGCGAAGTGACTTGTGACATCGGAAGCACGCCTAATTCTGTCATGGAATTAAGCGTGCTTTTTTAGATGACCGTTAACCCTAGAATTCTCCGGAAAGGGTGTTGTGTTCACTCTGGGGATGTTTTAGACTTAAGGATAAGTATAGTTAGACGGGATAAGGACGGTTATGGACAAAATACAACATTCAAAACTTTATTCGATTTTCTTTGATACTTTGTCAAAGAAAATGGTAGCGGGGTTCCTGCTGATTATTTTAATCGGAACGGGGCTCCTTAGCTTACCGATTGCGACTCGCAGTGGGCAGGGAACAGCCTTTATCGATGTTCTCTTTACGGCGACCTCAGCGACTTGTATTACGGGGTTAACCGTGGTGAATACGGCAGCCAACTGGACGGTGTTTGGTCAGGTGGTCATCATGGTCATTGCGGAAATCGGGGCATTGGGCTACATGACATTCGCCGTACTGCTCTTTAACGTGATGCGCCGTAACCTGAATCTGTCGACGCAAATCATGGTCAAGGAATCCTTGAACTTGGAAAACTTGCACGACACGAAGAGTGTGATGCGCTACGTGATCGGATTGTCCGCGTTGTTCCAGTTATTGGGGATGACGTTGTTTGCCTTTGATCTGGTCCCTCGGTTTGGTTGGGGCCGCGGGTTGTATGTCTCTGGGTACCACTCAGTGATGTCCTTTTGTAACGCTGGCTTCGATGTTTTTGGAAACAGTCTGATGAGTTTTCGCAATGACTCCTATTTACTTCTGGTGACGACGATTCTGATTATCGCTGGGGGATTGGGATTCTTGGTCTGGCGGGACCTCTTACTCTATCATGAACGCCATCGTTTGACCTTGAACTCTAAGCTAACCTTGACGACGACGATCTCACTCTTTATCGTTGGTTTTCTCGTCTTGCTGGTTACGGAGCGCAATCTTCATTGGTTACCAACGGGGACATCTTGGCTTAATCGGACCGTCAACACACTGTTCCTCAGTGTGACGCCGCGAACGGCGGGGTTAATTTCATTGGCTACCGACAGTCTGCACGCGGGGAGTATCTTCCTGATTATGATTTTAATGTTCATTGGGGGGACACCCGGGTCGACTGCCGGGGGGATTAAAACGACGACCTTCGGGGTTCTGATGATTCAAAGTATCGCGCAGCTTCGTGGAAAAAAAGACGCGGAATTTGCCCACCGACGTTTCAGTCAATCTAACGTGAGTCGTGCCCTACTCCTGATTTTTATGGCGAGTGTCGTCATCTCGCTGGCAACCCTTATTCTGACCCAGACAGAGACGATTCCGTCTCGCTATGGGCTGGAGTATATCGTCTTTGAAGTCTTGTCAGCCTTTGGGACCGTGGGCCTCAGCCTCGGTTTGACACCGCATCTCACGGTCATTGGTAAAGTTGTGATTATGTTACTGATGTTCATCGGTCGAGTCGGGATCTTTACCACCTTGTACTCGTTGTCAAAGCGGCAGATTAAACAGAACCTGATTCGCTATCCGGAAGAAAATATTTTAATTGGTTAAGGAGTCGAAACGATGAAGAAGAGTTTTGCAGTGCTGGGTCTCGGACGTTTTGGTCAGAGCGTGGTTGAGACGTTGGCAGAGACGGATCAAGACGTCTTGGCTGTTGACGTTCGTGAGGAACCCGTCAACGAGGTGATGGACATTGCCACCCAGACGTTGATTGCGGATACCCGCGATGAGGACGTTTTGCGCGGTCTTAACATCGATACCTTTGACTATGTAATCGTGGGGATTGGGAATAACATGGAAGCCAGCATCCTGACAACTATGTTGACCAAGGAACTTGGAGCTAAGAAGGTCATTGCCAAGGCAGAAACCAACGACCATGGCCGTGTTTTGAAACGTGTTGGGGCTGACCAGGTGGTCTTTCCCGAACGTGATATGGGTCATGGCATTGTCCGCAAGCTTCTGTCGAATCACATCTTGAATTTCATTGATCTGAGTGACAAGTACACGCTGGCAGAGATTGTGATTACGGACCCGACTTTCGTCGATCAGGACCTGATCAAGTTGAATCTACGACAACGCTTTGACCTGACTGTTATTGCGATCCAACATGGTCAGGACATCAACATTTCTCCGCAGCCAACCGATGTCGTCCGGCTACATGATGTGCTAACAGTAGTCGGACCAATCGACAGTGTCGAAGAACTCGACGCTACGCTTAAAAAATAAGAAAGCTCACTTGAGGGACCTAACGATGTTGGGTCCCTTTACTGTGAGGCCAATCGGCGGCCTAAGTAATTTTCTATTGACATTCGGTCTCAAAAAAATTACACTGTTACAATTGGCTTCATCAAAATCTCATCATTTACTCATAAAAGGAGGCTGCGCCATGGCTAAGCCTATGCACTTATTTATCAAGAAACAGGTCCAGACCGACTTGTACAAGAAAACAGGATTAGAGAAGACGCTCACGGCGTTTAGTCTGACAACAATGGGAATTGGTGCCATTGTCGGTTCCGGGATCTTCATCACACCGGGACTGATTGCCGCCAACTATACAGGCCCAGGGGTCATGCTTTCCTACCTAATCGCCGTGGTGGTCTGTGCCATGGCCGCTCTATGTTACTCCGAATTTTCTTCGACGATCCCCCTGGCCGGAAGTGCTTATACCTACGTTTACGCGGTCTTTGGCGAATTTCTTGCCTGGATCCTTGGGTGGGCATTGATTTCCGAATACCTCTTCGCGGTCTCCTCAGTTGCGGTGAGTTGGTCGTCGTATTTTCAGAATCTCTTAGCGGGTTTTGGCCTGAACCTACCGCCGTACTTACAAGCGGCCGCTGGAACTGCCGGCGTCAAGGGTGGAGGTGTCGACATTGTGGCACTGGCGATTACGTTACTCGTTGCTTGGCTCCTTTCAAAAGGGATTCGGGAATCTGCACGTATCAATAACATCATGGTTATTGTTAAAATTCTTGTGATCCTGCTTTTTATTGGGATTGCAGTCTTCTACGTCAAACCAGCGAATTACCGGCCATTCTTACCATTCGGCGTTCACGGTGTTTTCAAGGGTGCCGCGGTGGCATTCTATGCCTACATCGGGTTCGATGCTGTTTCTACGGCTAGTGAAGAAGTGAAAAATCCCAAACGAAATATGCCAATAGGTATTATCTCGTCATTATTAGTGGCTGCTGTGCTTTATATCGGTCTTTCGGCCGTCTTGGTTGGGGTTGTCCACTATAGTAAATTAGGCGTAGCCGATCCAGTGGCTCTAGCCCTCAGTCTGATTCATCAGAACTGGGCAGCTGGCGTCATCTCATTGGGCGCAATTGTGGGGATGACCACGGTGCTTATCGTGATGTCTTATGGCGGAACGCGGCTACTTTTTGCGATTAGTCGAGACGGTCTGCTGCCGCAATCACTGCGGAAGCTCAACCCCAAGACGCATGTTCCCGTAGCCAATACCTGGATTTTCGGGGTCATCGCGAGTGTCTTTGCGGCCTTCATTCCTATTGATAAGATTGCTGAACTGGTAAATATCGGAACGTTATCCGCATTTGCCATGGTTTCCTTGGGAATTGTCTTCCTTAGACACGACGAACGATTTAAGGGACTTGACACGTCGTTTAAGGTCCCTGGTTATCCTATCTTGCCCATTGTGTCATTTCTGGCCTGTGTGTACCTGATGACGCAGTTACAGCCATTTACGTGGCAGGCATTTGGTATCTGGGTAGCCATCGGGATGGTCGTCTACGCGTTTTATGGCTATCGTCACAGCCGTGTTCGGGCGATCGCCGAACAGGAATCACAAGCTTAATCGTTATGATTAGACAGCAAGGGTGTTACGGCTTGGCCGGTAACCCCTTGCTTTTTGGTAAAGATTGGGGTGTCCTTAGGTTGTATTAAGAAAAGCCCATTATAATAGTCACGTCGATTAATATGAGAATAAATTAACCCCATCTGACAACTAAGCAGGTGGACGAAAGGTGGTTTAATCAATACCATGGAGAAACGACAACGACCGATTAAAAAGCATCATCCAATCCGAAATATTATTTTAACGTTGATTCTAGCCCTGCTAGTTGGGGGGACCGCATATGGCATGCATCGTTACCAGAATCTAAAGAACACCGTCAAGAGTGCCTACAAGCCCTCCGGTGTGACCAAGCTTCGTAACGTTGATGACCAACTGAAGAACAAGAAACCTATCTCGATTCTGCTGATGGGGACCGATACCGGCGCTCTGGGCCGAACCTTTGCTGGACGAACCGACAGTATGATGGTTGTTACGATCAATCCCAAGACTGATAAGACCACGATTACCAGTATTCCGCGTGATACGGCCTTGACTATTCCTGGGTATGAAAGCTATGGTCTTTCCAAGATTAATGCCGCTTACGCCTATGGAAAGTCGAAGACGGCTATTACGTCAGTGCAAAAAATGTTGAATGTGCCAATTGATTTCTACGCCATTATTAACATGGGTGGCATGAAGAAGATTATCGATGAGGTTGGCGGGGTGACACTGACGCCAACGTTGAGTTTCAGTTACGGTGGTTACACCTTTGAAAAGGGTGTAGAGACCCACATGAATGGGAAGAAAGCCCTGGCTTACTCACGGATGCGTGACGATGATCCGCAAGGCGATTACGGCCGTCAGACGCGACAACGGAAAGTTATCATGGCCTTACTCCGTAAGTCCGGCTCCGTTTCAACCCTATTGAATCAGGACTTTGTCAGCTCATTGACTAAGCAAACCCAGACTGATTTGACCTTCAACGATTTGACGGTGCTAGCTAAGGACTATTTGTCGGCTACGAAGCACATTCAGACGACCCACCTGCAGGGAACTGGAGAAAATTTAGACGGTCAGAGTATGGAAGTGATGACGAAGACTGAACTTCAACGTGTGACGGACTATATTCGGACCGGCTTAGGGCTGAGTCACAAGTCGACTGGGACCATAGCCCAAATCGATTCAGCGACGGGGACAACCGGTACGACGTCAACGGCCAATTCTTCTGATGGGACTACCGACAATAATGCTGACGGTTCAGGTAACGGTTACTAACAAAGGGCTGCCTGTGGGCACTCCCCCAGAATAAAGAACGATCTGAAAAGCGCCTCCTCCACCAATTGGTGAAGGAGGCGCTTATTTTAGGTGCTAATATCTTTAGTAGCCTTGCGTTGGATTGGTGACGTTGACGGTAAGTTTGCCATCAGTTAACCAGCTTTGCAGGTTCTTCATGAACATGTCGAAGACTGGCTTTTCATCATCCTTAGCGAACCCGGTTTGATGTGGCGTAATTAAGACGTTAGGGTAGTCCCAGAGGCGTGATGTCTTTGGAAGGGGTTCCGTCTCGAAGACGTCCAGGGCAACGTGAAGCACGTTTTGATAAAGCAACGCGTTCATTAAGGCCTTTTCGTCCACAGACTTCCCACGGCCAACGTTGACGAAGATTCGGAGACCATCGAGTTGTTTGAAGAAACTTTCATTGAAGTAACCGACAGTCTTCGTGGTTGCGGGCATCGCGTTGATGATAATGTCGGCATCTTTAATGACTGAATGGTCATCATCGAGAGCCACAGCCGACTGGAATCCGGGCACGTCATGACCGGTCCGGTTAACACCAATTGGTTGATTGCCAAAGCCATTCAGGAGCTTAGCAATCGCTTGGCCGATACTACCAGTTCCGTAAATCACGATAGTTTGGCTGCCGATCATGGCCAGATCACGCCGAAGAGGACGTTGCCAGAAGTGACCAGCTTGGTTCTTAACGGCCTCATTGAAGCCCCGTAAGAAGTAAAGCAGGTAACCAATGGTAGATTCAGCGATAGCCGGTGAAAAGGCCCCGCTGGCGTTGGTAACGGCAATGTCATGTGCGCGGATCCAGTCTAACGGCAGGTAATCGATGCCAGCACTGGTGGTTTGAATCCAGCGAACCTGATTGTTCGGTGCCATCAGAGCGGCAGGGCCCACTTCTGGATCCCAGCCAAAGATGACCGTGATAGGTTCGGAGGACTCCCAGTCGGCGGCGTCAACAATTTCGACGTTCGTCTTGACCAGACGGTCCCGTTGTTCAGTGGTTAATGGTTGTAAGGCAAGAATTCGTTCTGTCATAGTGAAAAACCTCCTCATACCTTGTACTTACTCTCATTCTAGCACGACTTCTTCGAGTTTTTGAGAATAAGTTCACGAACCATCAATAAATTTTTGACCACAAATAACACACATTCTCAAAAGTGTTACGAAAGTTAACGAACAATCCTCATAGTAATTTCGAATATTAGCCATTAACTTTCAGTATATTGGTGGTCAATCATTGAAAGTTGACTTATCACTCGATATAATGAAGCCAGGATAGCAATTATTTATTCACACCAAAAACGTTTGGGGAGGTTGGAAAAATGCTAAATCTAGGTCTGGATATCCTGGGCCTCGCGCGATTTCAATTTGGGATGACCACTGTCTTTCACTTCTTCTTCGTTCCATTTTCAATCGGGTTGGCCTTTGTTGTGGCAGTCATGGAAACCATGTATGCCATCAAGGGGGACCAGGATTATAAACGAATGGCACAATTCTGGGGCAAGATGTTCCTGTATAGTTTTGCCGTTGGGGTTGTGACCGGGATTATTCAAGAGTTCCAATTCGGGATGAACTGGTCCGAATACTCACGGTTCATGGGGGATATCTTCGGTGCACCACTGGCCATTGAAGCCCTTGCAGCGTTCTTTATCGAGTCGACGTTCATTGGAATGTGGATGTTTACTTGGGGTCGTTTCAACAAATGGGTTCACACACTTTTTATTTGGTTAGTCATGTTCGGGTCTTCACTTTCGGCTCTGTGGATTCTGGCAGCCAATAGCTTTATGCAAAACCCATTGGGTTATATCATTAACAAGCAGACGGGCCACGTTCAAATGGTTAGTTTCTCAAAGGTGTTGGGTAATCCACAACTGTGGAACGAATTTCCTCACGTGATCTTTGGGGCCTTCGTTACCGCAGCCTTCGTTATTGCTGGCTGTTCAGCATGGCGTTTACTCAAGCGTGACCACGTGACCTTCTACCGCAAGTCACTGAATATTGCCTTGATTATTGGGCTTATCTTCTCCCTGGGTTCCATTGCCAGTGGGGACTTGCAGACGCGTTACTTAATTAACAACCACCCCATGACGTTTGCCGCTATGGAAGGGTTGTACAAGGATTCTACGAACAAGGGTGAATGGACGGCCGTTGGGGGCTTTGATACAAAGAATCATAAGTCCACCTGGTCAGTCGATGTGCCTTATGTCTTGAACTTATTGAGTTACCACAAGACGACTGGGACCGTCAAAGGCATGAATAAAGTTAATAAGGAATTACATGCCAAGTACGATAAGAAATTTGGTAATGACATGAACTATTACGTGCCTACCAAGACCTTGTTCTGGGGCTTCCGGATCATGGCCGGTGCAGGGGCCTTATTTGCCCTGTTGGCGGTTGTTGGTTTGATTATGAATCGTAAGAAGTCACAGGCCATTATGAAGCAGCGCTGGTTCCTGTACATTCTGGGGCTGTGTCTGTGGTTACCATTCGTTGTCAACACTGCGGGTTGGTTTGTCACCGAATTTGGTCGTTACCCATGGGTTGTTTATGGGCTGTTAACGATTGCAGATGCTGTTTCACCAAACGTTTCAGTGGCTTCGTTGCTGACGTCTAATATTATTTACTTCCTGATGTTTGCCGGTATGGGACTTGTCATGGTTGTCTTGTGTCACCGAACGTTGAAGGCTGGTCCTGATGCCACCAACATCGATGGGTACGCAGCAGGTGACAAGGAGATTGACCCATATTCGAAGGGGGCGTTCAACCATGACTAACTTTCAATTAATCTGGTTCATCCTCATCGGGGTGCTCTTCAGTGGGTTCTTCTTCCTTGAAGGCTTTGACTTCGGTGTGGGGATGCTGATCAAGAGCTTTGCTCGTAATGATGCTGAAGAGGACGTGGTCATTCGGACCATTGGCCCTCACTGGGATGGTAACGAAGTTTGGTTAATTACGGCTGGTGGGGCAATGTTTGCTTCATTCCCAATGTGGTATGCAACCTTATTTTCTGGTTACTACTTGGTACTGTTTCTTATTTTGGCTTCTCTGATCTTCCGTGGGGTTTCATTTGAATTCCGGGCTAACATGGAAACTGCTAAATGGCGGAATTTCTGGGGCTGGGCCGGAACCATCGGGAGTTTCTGTGCAGCGTTCCTCTTTGGGATGCTGTTTACCTCAATGATTGCTGGGATGCCAATTGACAAGAATGGAGACATGACCGCACACTTCCTGGATTACGTCAACTTGTTCTCCGTGGTTGGTGGGGTTGCCGTCACGGTTCTCTGCCTAGTTCACGGCTTGAACTTCATTCGACTGAAGACATCTGGCGAATTGCGAGAACGGGCCTTATCTTGGAATAAGATTCTATACCCAGTTCTGTTCGCTGGTGAAGTCGTCTTTGCCATCTTACTGTTCTTCTCCACAGATTTCTTTGACAAGAAGCCATTGTCAACAACCGCAATTGTAGTGGCTTTGGTGGTCTTCACCGTTCTGGCTTACTGGGGCGTTTTGGGGAATCACGAATGGCTGTCCTTTATTGGGAGTGGCTTGTCATTGATTAGTGTTGTGGTGCTCATCTTTAACGGCTTGTTCCCACGGGTCATGATTGCCAACAATTCGGCTTACTCATTACTCATTAAGAACTCGTCAAGTTCACCGTACACGTTAAAACTCATGACTATTTTGACCTTTAGTATCTTGCCAATTGTCCTGGTTTACTTCATCTGGAGTTACTGGGTCTTCTACAAGCGGTTGGCATCACCAAAGCAAAACGCTTAAGGTTAGCAGCTGAATTAAGGGGATGTGACTTTGGTCACATCCTTTTTGTTATCTCTGGTGATTATTGCCTATCACCTTTAATACGCATCACTTTGATGTTTTCTAGCATACGCTGAGCTCGATAAATACCTGTGAAAGCTGTATCATGACAGTAAGAGTTATCACTTGTTACGAGGGGGTATTTTTATTGATTGATCAACGGGTTTTTAAATTTCCTGGCGTGAAGCCAGCCGCACTAATCATGGCCTTTTTGACCCTGATTCAGGCGGGGATGATTATCCTACAGGCCAAGTATTTATCGCTAGCCATCGTCAATCTCTGGCAATTGAAGGGGGTTCGAACAATTGTGGTGCCCTTGGCCCTCTTTGGTGTCGTTTTTTTAGCTCGGCATTTGTTAACGCTATCAAAAAATTGGCTATTGTATCCATTCGTGGAGACGACCACCAAAACGTTGCGCAAGCAATTCATGGCGAAACTCTTTGATCTGGGCCCCAGCGTGGTCGCCCAGAAGGGGACTGGTAACGTGGTTACGATGGGGTTGGAAGGGATCGATAAGATTCAAACCTACCTCATGATGATTATCGGGAAAGTTCTGGATCTTGGGATTACGCCGTGGCTGATTCTGATTTATATTGCTTTTATTAAGTGGGAAGAGGCCCTGTTTCTCTTGGTCATTTACCCCTTAATTATCTTCTTCATGATTATCCTGGGGTTAGCGGCCCAGGCCAAGGCGGATCGGCAGTATGCGGGTTACCAGCGCCTATCGAATCACTTTGTGGACACCTTGCGCGGGCTGCCCACGTTGAAACAATTAGGGTTAAACAAGGCCTATGCGGACAACGTCTATCAAGTTAGCGAGGACTACCGAAAGAAAACGATGGCGACTTTGTCGATTGCGATGACGTCTACCTTTGCCTTGGATTTTTTTACCACCTTATCAATCGCGATTATTGCGGTGTTTCTAGGATTTGGTTTGATGAATAGTACGATTCAATTGTTGCCAGCCCTGATCATTCTGACCCTGGCACCAGATTACTTTGCCCCAATTCGAAACTTTGCTAATGATTACCACGCAACGTTGAACGGAAAGAATGCGTTGACCGCTGTGCTCGACATTCTACAACAGCCGACGCCTAAGGATCGCGAGCAATTGCCATGGCGCGATCCGGTTTGGGAAGACCAGGATACACTAACCTTCGATCATGTAAACGTTAAATATGGAGATTCGAAACAGGTGACGCTCCAAGACCTGAGCTTTAAGATCAAAGGTTTTCAGAAAGTCGGCATCATAGGTGCCTCGGGTTCGGGGAAGTCAACCTTGATTAACACGCTAGGTGGCTTTCTCAGCCCTCAGGACGGCCAGATTAGAGTTCGCGGGACTGTGGTCCCTCATTTGGACCAACAGGCCTGGCGGCGGAGTTTTGTATACATACCACAAGCACCATATCTGTTCCATGCAAGTCTACGGGAGAATATCACCTTTTACGATCCCCAGGCCAGCGAGGCAGCTGTTCAGTCGGCGGTGGTCAAGGCCGGTCTGAGTGACTGGATTGCCACGTTACCCGAGGGACTCGAGACGGCAATTGGTGAGGGATCTCGAGGCGTCAGTGGCGGACAAGCGCAACGAATTGCGCTGGCTCGGGCCTTTCTGGACAACTCACGTCGAGTGTTATTGTTTGATGAACCCACGGCACACTTGGATATTGAGACAGAAGTGGGCCTGAAGAAAACCATGATGCCAGTCTTTGACCACCATCTGGTCTTCTTTGCCACGCACCGGTTACATTGGATGAATGAAATGGATTATATTCTGGTCATGGATCATGGTCGGATTGTGGAGCAAGGGACGCCCGCTGAGCTACAAGCGAAGAATGGGGCTTACGTCCGATTACGTTCAGAGATGGAAGGGGCGACGGTGAAATGAAAGGGTTCTTTGAGACATTTAAGCACGATCACTGGGTCATGCCTTATTTGCGTCGCTATCGGAAATTGCTGGCATTGGTGCTCTTCTTAGGCTTCATGACGTTCTTCTGTGGGGGAGCGCTGATGTTTAACTCTGGTTATCTGATTAGCCGAGCAGCGACCCATCCCTATAACATTCTCATGATTTATGTTCCCATTGTTTTAGCGCGGGCCTTTGGGATTGGGCGGCCAGCCTTTCGTTATGCGGAACGTCTGACTAGTCACAACTGGGTTCTTCGTATTGTGTCTGATTTCCGTAAGCGACTGTACCAGGCCGTGGAAAAGCAGGCGGTGGCAATTCGCCAGACGCATCAGACCGGGGATGTCTTGAGCATTCTGGCCGAGGATATCGACCATATCGAGAATCTTTATCTTCGGACCGTGTTTCCCTTAGTCATTGGCTGGTTACTTTATTTATTTGTGGTGTTGGGCATTGGTTACTTCAACTGGGCTTTTGGCCTGTTGATGCTGGTATTGTTAGGTGTCATTGTGATCGTGATGCCACTCCTGTCGGTTGCCGCTAACGGGCGGCGTGAATTTCAAGCCCGTCAGATTCAACGGCGGTTCTACACCCAATTGACCGATTCTGTCTTGGGGTTAGGTGACTGGTTGATTTCCGGTCGCCGTCAAGACTTCTTGGATCAACAGGACGCTCCAATCGATCAAATTGCGGTTTTACGACGTGGCGATCATCATTTCCAGTGGTGGCGTAACTTTGCTATTCAGGCGGTCTTCGGGGCTGCCGTGATCCTCATCGTATGGTGGGCTGGTTTGACATTTACTGGGAGTCAGGCTCAGGCTAACTGGGTCGCTGCCTTTGGCTTGGCACTCTTTCCAACGGTGGAACCCTTTGCCGATATGAGCCAAGGGGTCACTGAATGGCCCGTCTATCGAGATTCGATTCAACGGGTGAATGCCTTGGATGAATCTGAACCGAAACAAGTCACCCAAACGACGATTGCCGATTTTGAAACACTAGCCATCGATCACGTTGATTTTCAGTATCAGGATGCCCAGCGTCAGGTTTTGAGAGATCTGTCACTGACGGTGCATGCTGGTGAAAAAATAGCCTTATTAGGGCCGAGTGGAACTGGGAAGAGTACCTTACTGAAATTAATTCTGGGGGATGAGTCGCCGACGCGGGGGACGGTCCATCTAAACGATGTGCCGATCGCGCAACTACAACAACAGCGGGCCCAACTCTTTGGTGTTCTGGATCAACAACCGTACCTTTTCAATACGTCGGTCATGAATAATGTTCGCTTGGGAAATCTGAACGCAACTGATGAACAAGTTCGTGCAGCCATTAAGGCGGTTGAACTGGATGAGTTAATTTCTCGGCTTCCAATGGGATATGAGACCCAGGTTCAAGAGGCCGGCAGCCGGTTCTCTGGCGGAGAACGACAGCGATTATCGCTAGCGCGGATCTTGTTACAAGATGCGCCGATCATCATTTTAGATGAGCCAACTGTGAGTCTGGATCCTATTACGGAGCAGCATCTCTTAGATACGGTCTTCGAGGTGCTCAAGGATAAGACGATTATCTGGGTGACCCACCATCTGGCAGGGATTAACCACGTTGATCAGGTCCGCTTCATTGAAGATGGGAAGTTCGACATGCAGGGGACGCCAGCGGAACTTTACCGGGACAACGCCCGTTTCCGGTCGCTCTATGACTTGGACCGGGGGCATAACGACTAAAGAAAATGAAAAAATCCTTCTTGTCCTAACCGTTACTGGCTAGGGTAAGAAGGATTTTTGCTTGAGTCGTTAGATTGGATAATGAGGTCAATTTAAACAGAATTAATGATCGCGTTGCAACAGCAGCGTTGTCAACTTAGTGAGGTCGTCACGAGCCGTTCCAGCCGGCAAGGCTTGAATATCAGTAAGTGCCTGTTCCGTGAACTGCGTTGCTAGTGCTTTAGCTGCGATGACCCCCCCATGTTGGGTGACAAGTTGTTGAACAGCAATAATGTCGGTTTCGGTCATTTCGTGGCGTTTTTTAAGGAGCTGATGAAAATCCTTACGAGCCAGAGGCATCGCCAGAATCAGGGGGAGCGAGTAGACACCTGACCGTAGATCTTCTAAAACTGGTTTACGGGTCTTGTGGGGATCGCCGGTGTAATCAAGAATATCGTCCAAAATTTGGTAGGCACTTCCGATGGCCAGCCCAATCTCTCGAGCACGAGTCATCACGTTACGTGGGGCATTGGTTAGCGCTGCGCCCTGATAACAACTTAGGGCAAAGAGCTCTGCGGTTTTCCCTGCAATTTCTTTTAAGTAGCTTTCTTGAGTAACATCTTCGCGGTAATTCAGATCCATTTGGTGGAGTTCACCCTGCAAGATACGATGCATCGAATCAATGTGATCTTGAACCAGGGATCGGTTACTAGTGGACTTTAAGACCTGATTGAAGTAGACCGTGAACATGAAGTCCCCGGCATAGATTGCATTACGCTGACCATATTTCATTTGAATAGTGCGGACACCGCGCCGAGTAGGGGACTCGTCAATGACATCGTCGTGAATCAAAGTCCCGACGTGAAGAATTTCGAGTGCTGCGGCCCCAGCCTGAAGTTCAAGCGGATCTACAGACTGACCGAAGTTCGTAAATAAGTAAAAATATCCGGGGCGGAGAAGCTTGCCACCGGATGTTAACAGACTGATAATTTTGTGATGAATTGGTTGATTGTCGAGCTGAACAGCAGCCAGTAAATAGGCTTGCAAGTCATTTAACTGCGGCGCCACTGAAGGGAATCGCCGCCAAAGTTGTTGATCCATACTGCACCTCACTATGTACCCATTAAAATTTATCTTACCGACAAGTGGAAACGTTGTCAAATAAAGGTTATCATCGAATTTAGAAAAGACATTCGGGGGGATTTATGTGACTGTCAAAAACTTTTTAGAATTAGTGGAAATTAAGGCTAAAATTGCGTCGGTTTGGCCATTTCTGTTAGGGCTTATTTTCGTGGCTTTTAACTTTAATCACGTGAATTGGGACGTGACAGGAATTTTCTTTGTCGCTATGTTTCTCTTCAACATGGCCGTTGATATTAACGATAACTATCAGGATTACCGTCATGCCGGGACTCAGGCTGAACGGTGGAAACGTGAAACCAATATTATTGGGGTCCAACACTTGCGGATGGCTCGGGTCTTCGGTCTCATGGTAACCTTTGTTGTCATCGCTGGGGCGCTGGGCCTCTGGTTGGTCTGGATAACCGGTTGGCCACTCCTGATCATGGGAGTTGGGTGTTTTTTAGTTGGGTATCTTTACGCCGGCGGACCTCGGCCATTATCTGGGACGCCAACGGGAGAATTCTTTGCCGGGTTTACTATGGGCTACCTGATTACGTTGATCACGGTGTACCTCAACGTTTATCAGCGTGGGGGATTGTCTTGGCCCCTCGCTGGCCGGATCTTACTGACGTCTGGTATTGCGGTGACCGCGATTGCAGCCTTGCTCTTGGCCAATAATATTTGTGATGCCAAGGAAGATCTCGCCTTAAATCGTCGGACTATCGTTTACTATTTGGGAAAACAAGGATCACTTATTTTATTTGCGGCATTTTATGTTGTGGGTTATCTGGCTCTGATTGGGTCAATAGCTGTCGGTGATCTGCCGAAATGGTCACTCCTGGCTTTATTAAGTATTCCCTTGGTTTATCGCAACGTCTTGGCCTTCTTTGCCGTTCAGGTGAAGAAGCAGACGTTTATTCTAGCCGTACGAAATCTGGCAATCTTGGCAGTCACAACCGTTTTGGCAGAAGTCATTGGATTATTTTTCGGTTAAGCCTGGTAAAATGTGGCGGTCGACCGTTGTTTTTTTAAGGTTCAATCGGGTAGAATATAAACAAAACAAAGTGATGGAGGCCGCAAATACATGAAAATTTTAGAAGATCGAATTCAACGTGACGGCACGGTGTTGCCAGGTGACGTCCTTAAGGTGGATAATTTCTTAAATCATCAAATTGATCCCCAGCTCATGAATGAACTGGGAGCGGAGTTTGCACGTCGGTTCGCTGGTGCTGGGATTACGAAGATCTTGACGGTTGAATCGTCTGGTATTGCGCCAGCTGTCATGACGGGACTACACCTGAATGTGCCCGTTATCTTTGCCCGGAAGCACAAGAGTCTGACACTGACGGATCACCTTTATACGGCTAAGGTTTACTCTTACACCAAGCGGGTAAACAACGATATCTCAATCGACCGTCGGTTCTTGAATTCCAAGGATCGGGTACTCATTATTGATGACTTTTTAGCCAATGGGCAGGCCGTTCAGGGACTCTTAGATATTGCCGAGACAGCTCAAATTTCGGTTGCCGGGGTTGGTGTTGTGATCGAAAAGCGTTTCCAAAAGGGTCACCAGTTAGTCGTCGATGCTGGTATTCAATTAGAAGCCTTGGCTAGCATTGCTTCATTCGACCATAATGAGGTTCAGTTCGCCCAGGATTAGTGGGTGGATACTTGTGTAATTGTTAGGCAAACTTTAAACTTATAGTGAAGGACTGAACGCGGCATCCGCAGGGACCTCGTGTTTTAGTGACAGTGATCATTGTTTAGATATTATTAAGTCAGAAAGTAGGGAGCAAATTGGCGAACACGGTCTTATATCCGGGAGATACAATTGGTGTGATTGGGAATAGCGCCAACGCAGCAATGTTGGTGACCACGGCTCGAAAGATGGGGTTACGCGTGGGGGCTTATGGTCCCGATGAAACTAGCGAAGCTCTCCAATTGGCCGATTTCAAGGCAGTTGGGACGCGCAAGGATCATGACAAGCTCCAGCACTTTGCCGAGAGTTGTGCGGCCATCGTTTATGATTCCGAGCAGGTCAGCACTGAAGTTGTGAAGTTTTTGTCCCAGTTTACGCGGATTCCGCAGGGGACGGATATGCTAGAAATGATGCAAGACCGGTTGCTTGAACGGGCCTTTTTCGAACAACTCAACGTGAACATTGCACCATATGCCACGATCATCAATCTAGATGACGTTTATCAGTCCGTCAATTCTATTGGCTATCCCTGCGTGTTGAAGCCCATTCAAAAGGAATGGTCGCATGGCAGAGAACTTGTGATTAAGACACAGACTGATATTGCTAAGGCAGCGGGTCTTCTGGATTGGGGGACCTACATTCTGGAGTCTCAAATCGCTTACGACCGGGAGTATTCGATCGTGGTTGCACGCGATCAAGACGGTAATCAACAAGCCTTTCCGATTACGGAAATCGCGTCTGTGACCGAGCAGCCTGTGAAGACTTGGGCCCCTGCTCAGGTTGACGATGCAGTAGCCGGTGAGATTCACCGGATTGCAAATGAAGTAGCCCAACATGTCAGTTATGTAGGTGTCTTTGAAGTTTCCTTTTATTTGACGAGTAGCGGGGCCATTTATGTGAAAAAGATTGTGCCAGCGCCAAGCGAGACGGGGTACATCTTTGAGGCATCTGCCACAGTGAATGAATTTGAACAACATTTGCGAGCAATCGCTGGCCTGCCGTTGGCAACGCCACAAATCCTGACACCAGCAGTGACAGCAGCCTTTACCACCGACCAGCTCTCGGCGATCCGGACGCAGTGGCAGTTGAAGTCTAACTGGCACTTCACCTTCTATCACTTGAAGAAACAGGCGTCGGATGAGGCCATGGGTCACATCTCGGTCCAGGGTGAATCGGTTAAAACGATATTAGATCAATTGGATGATACCGGGATCTGGAATACGCCGGCAGAATCTTAATTTAGAACTTCTTTAAGGGTTGCCAAATGACCCGAAGAAGAGGGGGTCGAGGCAGCGGTCTCGACCCTTTTTCATGGGCAAAATTAGGCCGCTTAACAGAAGGAGTTCACCTCGCAGAACGTATGTTTTTTTGCTATAATAGTCAAGACTAATTACAGAGAGGATTGTGTTCACGGTGGCAGGAGAAGAATTGTTAACTGGCATGAATGATAAGCAGACGGAGGCTGTTCTCCAGACGGAGGGCCCTCTGCTGGTATTGGCGGGTGCCGGTAGTGGCAAGACCCGAGTATTGACGCACCGAGTTGCGTATCTCATTGAGCACAATAATGTGATGCCTTGGCGGATTCTGGCGATTACCTTTACGAATAAAGCCGCTAAGGAAATGCGGGAACGAGTAGCCAAGCTTTTGGGACCAGACGGCCGCGATGTGTGGGTATCGACGTTCCATGCGTTGTGTGTTCGCATTTTGCGCCGCGATGCTGACAAATTAGGATACAACCGGGCCTTTACGATCGCCGATCCTGGTGAACAACGGACCCTGGTTAAGCGGGTTTTGCAAGATTTGAATTTGGATGTGAAAAAGTTCGATCCCCGTTCCGTTTTGGGGGCGATTTCGAACGCCAAAAATGCCTTACAAACGCCGGCCATGATGCGTGAAGCCGCCGGTAATCCTTTTGAGGAGACAGTTTCAAACGTTTATGAAAACTACCAGCGTGAATTGAAGGCGAACCAGGCCATGGATTTCGATGATTTGATCATGCTGACTATCAAGCTATTTAAGGAAAATGATGATGTGTTGGGCTACTACCAAGAAAAATTCCAATACATTCACGTCGATGAATATCAAGATACCAACGATGCGCAGTATACGTTGGTGAATATGCTGGCTAAGAAACACGGCAATCTCTGCGTTGTTGGGGATGGGGACCAAAGTATCTACGGTTGGCGAGGGGCCAACATGGAAAATATCCTGAATTTTGAACATGACTATCCCAGTGCCCACGTGACGCTGTTGGAACAGAACTATCGGTCAACCAAGACTATCTTACAGGCGGCTAACGACGTGATTCAGAAGAACGTTAACCGGAAGAAAAAGGATCTGTGGACTGAGAATCCCGAAGGGGATAAGATCTCCTATTACCGGGGACAAAATGAAAATGACGAAGCCCATTACGTTGTGGCCAAGATTCAAGAGGAACGGACGCAGAACCACCACAATTACGGAGACTTTGCCATCTTATACCGGACCAATGCCCAGTCTCGAGTAATTGAAGAAACACTGGTCAAGGCCAACATTCCTTACACCATGGTCGGTGGCCACAAGTTCTACGACCGTAAGGAAATTAGAGACGTTCTGGCTTACTTGACGTTGGTGGCTAATCCCGCAGACTCCATGAGTCTTGAACGGATTATTAACGAACCTAAACGTGGCATTGGGGCCACGAGCTTGAACAAACTCCGGGAGTTTGCCGAATTCAATGATTGGACAGAGCTCGAAGCTACCCAGAATATCAGTCTGGCCAATAATCTGGGGACCCGGATTCGTAATGCGATGGAGAAGTTTGGCTTGACTATCAAGGCCATCCAAGAAGCCGCTGTAACCAGTGGTGTTTCTGAGATTACGAACCAGATTTTAGATGAAACGGGCTATATGAAGGCTTTGAAGGCCTCTAAGTCTCTGGAAGCCGAAACCCGGATTGAAAATATCGAGGAATTCCTGTCTGTGACTCAGAAGTTCGATACGGATTGGGACAATGCCGATCACGACGAAGATGAAGACCGACTGGTCGAATTTCTAGCAGACCTGGCCTTGGTTTCCGCCCAAGACGACGTGGATGAAGAACCCGCTGAGGTAACGTTGATGACGTTGCATGCGGCTAAGGGATTGGAATTCCCAGTCATCTTCCTCATGGGTCTGGAAGAGGGGATCTTCCCATTGTCCAGAGCAATGCTCGAAGACGATGAGCTCGAGGAAGAACGCCGGTTGGCTTACGTGGGAATCACGCGGGCCCAGACAAAGCTGTATCTGACCAATGCTTACTCTAGAATGCTTTACGGTCGGCGGCAAACCAATCCACAGTCACGCTTTATCACGGAAATTGCGCCAGAACTCCTTCATCTGGATTACAGTGAAACGAAGTCCGGCCTGACACCAAGTCGCCGTGATTTACCATTCGAACGCCGGACGGCCAGTGCCGTTGCGACACCTTATCATGGTAAAACGGGTCGGGTCAGTGAATCTGGTGGAACTGGCGCTGGTAAAGTTTCTTGGGGCGTAGGTGACAAGGCCAGCCACAAAAAGTGGGGTATCGGAACAGTGGTTAAGGTTAATGGCACTGGCGAAGATGCCGAACTGGATATTGCCTTTCCAGAACAGGGTGTCAAGCGACTTTTAGCAGCGTTTGCCCCGATCAAACGTGTGGAAGATTAAGAAGTTAACGTGGGAGGAAAACAATGACTGACAAACCTACTAATACTTTAACGGAAGAACAGGCTGCAGCTGAGGCGGCCAAACTTCGTCCTCAGCTCCTGGCTTGGGGGAAACAGTACTATGATGCCGATGCGCCCTCTGTGGAAGATGACGTTTACGATCGAGTATATGCCCGATTGGTTGCTCTGGAGGAAGCCTTTCCCGCCATTGTGACACCAGAATCCCCAACCCAACGCGTGGGGGGGAGCGTTCGAGGCGATTTGCCTAAGGTGGCGCATACGATTCCCATGCTCTCTCTAGGGGACGTCTTCTCCTTGGCAGAACTAAGTGAGTTTAATGATCGCCTGCGCGCAAACGTGGACGAGGACTTTGACTATAATTGTGAGTTAAAGATTGACGGCCTTGCAATTTCGTTACGCTATGAGAACGGAAAATTTGTTCAGGGATCAACCCGAGGAAACGGACAAATTGGGGAAGACATTACGGCTAATCTCAAGATGATTCCTTCCATTCCTCAGACATTGAGTCGGCCGCTGACCATCGATGTACGGGGGGAGTGTTACATGCCTAAGGCGGCCTTTCTTGCGCTGAACGAGCGTCGTGAGGCTGCAGGACAGGCGCCGTTTGCCAACCCCCGGAATGCCGCGGCGGGATCGCTTCGTCAACTGGACACTCAGGTGACGGCGGACCGTCAATTAGCGACCTTCATGTATAACATTGCGGATTACGAACCACTGAATACGCGGACGCAGAGCGGGTTACTCGACGAATTAGCAGAGCTGGGATTTACGACCAATCCAGCCTATCGAGTCGCCCACACCATGGATGAGGTGTGGGCCTACATCGATACCTACCAGGCGCAACGTTCCAATTTGCCGTACGGGATCGATGGTATCGTCATCAAGGCGAATTCGTTGCCACTCCAGCGAGCAATCGGCGCGACGGTCAAGGTCCCTCGCTGGGCAATTGCCTACAAATTCCCACCTGAAGAGGTCCAAACAGTCGTCGAGAATATCGAATGGACGGTTGGGCGAACAGGAATTGTGACACCAACCGCTGTTATGGATCCCGTTGTCTTGGCCGGAAGTACGGTTGCTAGAGCCTCATTACACAATCCAGATTACTTGCAGGCCAAGGATATTCGGCTTGGAGATACTGTGTTGTTGCATAAGGCCGGGGATATCATCCCTGAAATCTCACAGGTCGTGGGTGACAAACGACCAGCAGATGCTGAAGTCTATCCGATTCCAACACGTTGTCCTTCCTGTGGAGCCGAGTTGGTTCACTTGGACGAAGAAGTCGCGCTACGTTGTATTAACCCCAACTGTCCGGCACAATTGGCTGAAGGCATGAATCATTTTGCCTCTCGAAATGCCATGAACATTGCGGGTCTAGGTCCACAGATCGTGGCTCAGTTATTTGCACGTAAGCTGGTCACTAATGTGGCGAGTCTTTACCGGTTAACGACGGACCAATTATTAACTTTAGATAAATTTGGGGAGAAGTCGGCGCAAAACCTCTTGACAGCCATTGACAATAGTCGCAATAATTCATTAGAACGTTTGCTATTTGGGTTAGGCATTCGTCACGTCGGGGCTAAGGCTGCTCGTTCTTTAGCGGCAAACTTTGGCGATCTTAACAGCTTGATGGCTGCTGACAGTGAGACGATTGCGGCTATTGATACTATCGGTGGCATCATTGCCGATAGTGTGGTGACCTACTTCGACAGTGAGCCAGTTCAAGCATTGATGAAGGAGTTGGCTACGGTGGGGGTTAACCTCACCTATACCAGTGGCCCGAGCGAGCCAGTTGATCCGCTGGGCACCTTCGCTAATCAACGCGTGGTCCTGACGGGGAAGCTCAACGAACTAACCCGGCCAGAAGCGACGACCTGGTTAGAACAACACGGCGCAACCGTTACCGGAAGTGTCTCGAAGAAGACCGACCTGTTAATTGCTGGAGAAGCAGCCGGTAGCAAACTTACGAAAGCTCAGAGCCTCAACATTCCTATTTGGGATGAGGCGCAACTGCTAGCAGCGATGAATGAAAACAAATGAAGACCTTTAGGAGGAAACAAGTCGTGAAACGGTTACGAATCTTGATTGCGTTAGCCACAGTACCGTTATTTTTGGCCGCGTGTGGTAATTTAAGTAGTTCCAATATGTCTTCCGGTTCAGGTTCTAGTAAAACGGGGAGTACACAACTGACTGGACAGTCAACGGATGGTGACTACGAAGGGGTTATTAAGAGTGGCCACTACCAGACCAGTAAGTCACGGGGAGTCACGAACACTCAGGACTCTGGTAATACCTACAATCTGAAGAGTTTTGAAACGGGTATGTTGAGCGTCTCAAAGAAAGTCTTCTCAACCAAGAAGTATGTCTTCCAGGAAGGCCAATACCTGAGTTCATCCACGGTGCAAAATTGGTTAGACCGCAAGTCAAAGTCAAACGACACCGGCTTGAACCCGCAAAGCAATGGCTCAACGTCGCCCAATAAGCGGAATCCGGTTTATATTCAAGCTCTAGAAGAACAGGATTATATGATACAGAAGAATAACAAGCTCTCACTTGGTGGTGTCACCGTGGGGATTGCTGTGAACTCTGTGGATTACTACAAGAAGCAACAGTATGGGGCAACCTTCGAGACCAAGATCAGCAAGGCCGCGGGTCTGGCTTACGCCAAGAAGACAGCCAATACTGTTTTGAAGCGGATGCGTCAGAAGTCGGCTTTGAAGAACGTGCCGATTGTGATTGCAATCTATCGTCAGGCTTCAAACGACAGCTTGGTCGGTGGAACCTTCATGGCTTACTCGCAGAACAAGGCCGGCGCAACGACGGTCAACAGTTGGACAGCGTTGGGCCAGAAGAATGTGGTCTTCCCAGTTGAGAGTGGGGAGAGTGCCCCTAACAGTAATGATGCCAGCTCCTTCACCAACTTTAAAACGCAAGTCGAGAACTTCTTCCCGAACTTAAGTGGGGTGACCGCTCAGGCTCAATATGACGGTAATACACTGCAGGGCATGCACGTGAACATCAATACCCAGTTCTACAGTCAGACGGAAATCATCAGTTTCACGCAGTATCTCCAGACGGCAGCACAGAAATATCTACCAACTGGGGTACCGATCGACGTCAAGGTTTCTTCAACTGATGGCATTCAGAGTTACTTGTCACGGGCTAGTGGTGAAAAGAAATTCACGAGTCACGTCTTTAATAGTTATTAAACAGATTGCGAGTCGGTGGCCGTCAGTTGAACGGTCGCCGATTTTTTGTCATTATCCTTTGTCTGACGTGGATATATGGTAAAATGGCAATGTATGTTTATCTTGGGATTTTAGAAGATAAATGGTGAATGCGGATAAATTAGAAAGAGGGATAATTGATGGCTAATCGAATTACTCGAGAACAAGTTCAACACGTTGCCGGATTGGCAAAACTTGAATTTACGGATGCCCAGTTGGACGCGTTTACGCCCCAACTTGATGACATTATTGGCCTGTTTGAGACGCTGAGTGAAGTCGATACGACCGGTGTCGAAGCAACCAGTAGTGTTTCTGACCAATTAAATGTGATGCGCGAAGATGTCGCCGACAACTGGGGACAAAGTGAGGCGCTGTTAAAGAACGCGCCGGACGCTGCCCGCGGCTTCATCAAGGTACCAGCCATCATCGATGAAAGCGAGGATAATGAATAGATGAACTACTTTAATCAAGATCTCGCTAGCCTCCACGCCGACCTCGTTGCCAAGAAGGTCAGTGCTAAGGAGTTAACTCAAGCGACGCTCGACAACATCAAGGATACGGATACCAAGATTGACGCCTTCTTAAACCTCAATGAAGACGCCGCTTTGGCCCAAGCCGCTAAGATTGATGAGGCCGGTATCAGTGATGACCAGCCATTGGCCGGGATTCCCGTCGCCTTAAAGGATAATATCGTCACCAAGGGCCTGACGACAACTGCTGCGTCCAAGATGTTAGGCGACTTCAAGCCCGTCTACGATGCTACGGTTACTGAAAAATTAGCTGCCGCTCAAATGATTACGGTGGGGAAGACTAACCTGGATGAATTTGCCATGGGTGGATCGACCGAAAACTCTGCCTTCAAACCAACGAAGAATGCTTGGGACCAAACCAAAGTTCCCGGTGGGTCATCAGGTGGTTCTGCAGCCGCAGTTGCTTCTGGCCAAGTGCCAGTTGCACTGGGCTCAGATACCGGTGGTTCGATCCGGCAACCGGCTTCATTTAACGGAATCGTGGGTATCAAGCCCACGTATGGTCGGGTGTCCCGCTGGGGCCTGATTGCCTTTGGGTCAAGTTTGGACCAGATCGGACCTTTGACCCACGGTGTTAAGGACAATGCCACGGTATTGAGTGCCATTGCCGGCCATGACGAACATGATTTAACCAGTTCGACGCAGGCCGTTCCTGACTTTGCTGCTGGCTTGAACGACGCTACGAGTGTTAAGGGATTGCGCATTGGGTTGCCTAAGGAGTACTTGGCTGAAGGGGTCAGCGATGACGTTAAGACCGCTATTTTGGCCGCTGCTGATACCTACCGTAAGTTAGGGGCAACAGTTGACGAAGTTTCCTTACCACACAATAAATATGGGGTTGCTGCCTACTACATCATTGCGTCTTCCGAAGCTTCTTCTAACCTGCAACGGTTCGATGGAATTCGTTACGGGTATCGGGCCAAGGATGTTCAGAACTTGGAAGATGTTTACGTGAAGTCTCGTTCCGAAGGGTTCGGTGATGAAGTTAAGCGGCGGATCATGCTTGGGACGTTCTCACTGTCCGCTGGGTTCTATGACGCTTACTTCTTAAAGGCCGCCAAAGTACGTACGGTGATTATGAATGACTTCAAGACTATCTTGAAGGATCATGACTTCATCATGGGGCCCGTTGCCCCAACACCAGCCTTTGGTTTGGGTGACGAAATCAAGGATCCAATCACGATGTACATGAATGATGTTTTGACGATTCCTGTTAACCTGGCTGGACTGCCAGGGCTTTCCCTACCAGCTGGTTTCAGTAAAGGGTTACCTGTTGGGATGCAATTGATTGGTCGTCCATTTGATGAAAGCATGCTTTACCGGGCCGGGTACGCGTTCGAACAGAACACGGACTTCCACACCCAACTCCCAACGTTAGGAGGTCAAAACTAATGAACTTTGAAACAACTATTGGACTTGAAGTCCACATCGAGTTAAAGACCCATTCAAAGATCTTTAGCCCATCACCCGTTGCCTACGGGGCCGAAGCGAACGCCAATACCAACGTAATTGATTGGGGATACCCTGGGGTATTGCCAACGACCAACAAGGGGGTTGTCGCCGATGGGATCATTGCCGCTTTAGCGTTGCACGCCACTGTTGAGCAGCACACGCATTTCGACCGGAAGAACTACTTTTATCCGGATAACCCGAAGGCTTACCAAATCACGCAATCCGACAAGCCTATCGGTCACGATGGCTGGGTTGAAGTTGACGTAGACGGTGTGAAGAAGAAGATCGGAATCTCTGAGATGCATATTGAAGAAGATGCCGGAAAAAACACCCATGAGCGCGATTACTCTTACGTCGATTTGAACCGGCAAGGGACCCCATTGATTGAAATTGTTTCTAAGCCGGACATTGCTTCACCAGCTGAAGCATATGCCTACCTGGAAGCCTTACGGCAACGGATCCAATTTACCGGGATTTCCGATGTGAAGATGGAAGAAGGATCCATGCGGGTCGACGTTAACATTTCCGTTCGTCCCGTAGGCCAAGAAAAGTTTGGGACCAAGACTGAATTGAAGAACTTGAACTCCTTTAACTACGTGCAACGGGGACTTGAGTACGAAGAAAAACGGCAACAACAGGTCTTAATGGCAGGCGGTGCTGTGCAACAAGAAACGCGGCGGTTCGACGAAAAGACCGGTGAAACGATCCTGATGCGGGTCAAGGCCGGTGCCGACGACTACCGGTACTTCCCAGAACCTGATCTGCCGGCACTGAACATCAGTGACGAGTGGATTAAGGAACTTGGGGATGCCATGCCAGAAATGCCAGCTAAGCGGCGGGAACGTTATGTTAACGAGCTTGGCTTGACGGATTATGACGCCATGGTTATCACGCAAACCAAGGAAATGTCCGACTTCTTCGATGCTACGGTGGCTTTGAAGGCCGATCCTAAGATGGCTGCTAACTACCTACAAGGTGACGTTAATGCCTACCTGAACGACAATCACGTTGATTTACAGGCGACGAAGCTGACACCAGCTAACTTGGCTGGCATGATCAACCTGATTTCCGATGGGACCATTTCCAGCAAGATGGCTAAGAAGGTCTTCAAGGCCATCACGGCTGGCGAAGAACCTAAGGCTTTCGTCGAAGCACATGGTCTGGTTCAATTATCCGATCCAGCTAAGCTTCAACCGATTATCGATGACGTCTTAGATGCCAACCCGCAATCGATTGAAGACTTTAACAACGGGAAGAAACGTGCCGTTGGGTACTTGGTCGGTCAAATTATGAAGCAAACCCACGGACAAGCTAACCCGCAGGTTGTCAATCAGTTACTGATGGCAGCCTTAAAGCAATAAGAACAATGGAGGCACAGCATGCGTAAACGGGCAAGGGTGATCTACAATCCAACCTCAGGACGTGAGGCATTAAAAAAAGATCTGATTGATATTCTGGCGGTGTTTGAACAGGCCGGTTATGAAACCAGTGCATATGCAACAACTGCCGCCCCGGATTCAGCACAAAATGAGGCAACACGCGCCGCTAAGGCTGGGTTTGAACTCATTGTGGCTGCCGGTGGGGATGGGACCATCAACCAGGTTGTGAACGGGATTGCTGGGTTACCCCATCGTCCGAAGATGGCGATCATTCCGGCTGGAACGACCAATGACTATGCGCGGGCTTTACACATTCCACGTGAGGATCCGTTAGCGGCAGCCAAGGTGGTTCTGAAGAATCAAACCATCAAGATGGACATTGGGCAGGCGGGCGAAACCTACTTTATTAACATTGCAGGTGGGGGCCTACTGACCGAGCTAACCTACGATGTGCCTTCCAACTTAAAGTCGATTTTCGGCTACTTGGCTTACTTGTTGAAGGGAGCCGAGTTGTTGCCACGGATCAAGCCAATTGATATGGACTTGACCTATGACGATGGCCATTTCCGAGGGAAGGCGTCGATGTTTCTCTTGGCACTGACGAACTCTATTGGCGGTTTCGAGCAGATTGTGCCCGATGCTGCCTTGGATGATGGCAAATTCACGATGATTATCGTGAAGACGGCCAGCATGCCGGAAATTCTGCGGTTGATGGGTCTCGTCTTAAACGGCGGGAAGCACATCAACGATCCGCACATTATTTACAAGAAAACCAGTAAGGTTATCGCGCGGCCAGTAGAAGACCGCATGATGATTAACCTGGATGGTGAATATGGTGGCGATGCGCCAATGAAATTCACCAATTTGGCCCAACATATCGAAATGTACGCCAACCTCGACGACATTCCAGATGCGGCGGTTACCAATGAATCACCGGAGGTCCTTGAGGCCGAAGAAAAATTCGTCAAACAAGTGGAAAGCTTGCCCGATGGATCAACGACATCAACGGAAGATTAAGATACTGAGGGGATTTTGCACGGCATTTTCAGGGCAAGATCCCTTTCTCATTAAGGAGAACGAATGAAAACTAAAGCACCCGTAACGAAGAACGAACGCCTCGACGTCACCATTGCCGATTTAACTTATCAGGGAATGGGTGTCGCTAAGGTTGATGATTTCCCTCTGTTTATCGAAAACGCCTTACCAGGCGAAGAACTTACGATTCAAGTCACAAAAGTCCAGAGTCACTATGGGTTTGCCCGTGCCGTGGCTTGGAAGACTGAATCTGCTGACCGGGTCAAGGATGTCGACAAGACGTACCGTCAGACTGGGATTGCACCGCTACAACACTTGGCGTACCCAGCCCAACTGACTTTCAAGCAACATCAGATCGCCGAACTTTTCAGCAAGGCGCACGTCGATGTTGAAGTTGCCCCAACGCTGGGGATGGCTAACCCAACTCAATACCGGAACAAGGCCCAAGTGCCTGTGCGCAAGGTTAAGGGCCAATTGGAGACCGGTTTCTATCGGCAACACAGCCATGACTTAATTCCATTAACGGATTTCTACATTCAAGACCCGGCAATCGATGCGGCTATTGTCAAGGTTCGTGACTTGCTCCGTCAGTTTGAGATTCCAGCTTACGATGAAATTAGTGACAAGGGTGTCTTACGGACGATCATGGTTCGCCGTGGGTACTACAGCCATGAAATGATGATCGTCTTGGTTAGCCGGACACAAAAAATTCCTAGCCAGGCACAACTGGTCGACCAGATTCACAAGGCGTTGCCAGAAGTTACCAGCATCGTCCTGAACGTCAACGCTAAGAAGACGAATGTCATCATGGGTAACGTGACGCGGACACTCTATGGTAAGCCAACGATTGAGGATAGCCTGTTAGGATTGACTTTTGCCATTTCAGCACGGTCATTCTATCAAGTGAACCCACAACAGACTGAAAAGCTGTACCAAATGGCTATCGACAAAGCTGGCCTGACCGGTGCCGAGACCGTGATCGATGCCTACTGTGGGATCGGCACGATTTCATTGGCTTTGGCTAAGCATGCTAAGCAGGTTTACGGGGTTGATGTGGTTCCCGAAGCCATCGAAGACGCCAAGGTTAACGCCCAGAAGAACCATTTGAGCAACGTCACCTTCGAAGTTGCTAAGGCTGAATCACAAATGGCTAAGTGGCAAGAAGACGGCATCAAGCCCGATGTTGTCGTGGTTGATCCCCCACGTAAGGGCCTGGCCGAAAGTCTGATTGATTCCACTGCTAAGATGGGGCCTAAGAAGGTCGTCTACGTCAGCTGTAACCCAGCAACGTTGGTTCGTGATGTGGTCCGTTTCCAAGAACTCGGCTACGACATTGACGGTGCCATTCAGCCTGTCGACCAATTCCCACAGACACCACATGTGGAAAGCGTCACGGTTTTAGTGAAGAAGTAATTTTTAACAATCATGAGGTGCCTGGACGTCTGTCTAGGCACTTTTTTTAATCCCTTGATGACTGGTTAGGGGGGCTCATAAAAGTTTATTGCACAAAAAGAAACAATATCAGTGACAGAGTCGGTATTTTTGTTTACACTTTAGTAAACCAAGTCTAAGGTCAAGGGGATGTTACCGCCATGTTAGAAAATCTATTAGCGGTTATTCGTGAAGAAAATTTAGCAGAACAGATGTATCACAGTTTAATCGGTGTGGAAGTCGAAGAACAACGAATCGATCCGCATGGTCGGCTGAGTCGTCGTCCCCATCCCAGTACCTTAGGTTCCCGGACCTTCCACCCCTATTTTCAGACAGACTTTACTGAAAGCCAACTTGAGGTCATTACGGACCCCAATCCGAATATTGGGGGGACGCTAGATCAATTGGATACCCTGCAAACGGTGGCTTATCGTTCCTTAGAAGGGGACGACCGTATCTGGCCATTTAGTACGCCGCCAAAGATGGACGAAACTGACTGGCAGTTTTTAGCCGATCATTTCGACCGACCGGCCATTCAACCGTACCGGTCTTATCTGGTAAAAAAGTATGGTCTGCAACATGGGAGTCTGACTGGCGTCCATGTGAACTACAGCTTGCCAGATCCGGTCTTACATCGACTATTCAGCCACTATACGCAGGAATTCACATCTATCGTAGCCTTCAAGAACGCGCTGTATTTCCGCTTGGCGCAGAACTTCGTGCGCTACCAGTGGTTACTGACTTATCTTTTTGGGGCCAGTCCGGTTGCTGAGGAGGGGTTCTTTAACCCAATGCCGTCAGAGCTGGCTAAACCGGTGCGAAGCATTCGCAACAGTCGGTTTGGTTTTGTGAACCGGCCAGACGAGCAGGTAACCTATACGTCCCTAGAGGCGCATTTAAACCAGCTTCAGCGTTTGATTGACAATGGCACCTACTTCTCCGCCCACGAGTTCTATGGGCCTGTGCGGCTCAAAGGACAGGCTAATCAACGAGACTACTTAACGGGTGGTATTCGCTACTTGGAATTGCGGGACTTCGATAACACGCCGTTTACACCGAATGGGGTTAGTCGCCATGCGCTGTACTTCTTGAAGGTCTTCATGATTTATCTGCTAACGCAGCCATTACCAGCCCAAGAGCTGGAGCAACAGCTTGCTGAGGCTCAGACTCGAAATCAGCGGGTGGCTTTGGAGAATCCATTAGAAGCCACGCAGTATCAGAGTGATGGGGAACGTATCTTCCAAGAATTAAGAGAAATGACTGACCAACTCCAAATTCATGCGGAGCAATCTTCTGTTATTGACGATCTTGAAGAGGTGCTCACACATCCCGAACTAACGCCATCTGCTAAAATGGTGGCCCACCTGCAAGAAGGTAGCCTCATGGGTTATGGTCGTGAGATCGCCGCCAATTGGTACCGGCAACGGGTTGAGGCCAAGCCGTTATTGCCCCGTTTGAAGCAGGTCAGTGACCAGACACAACGATTTGTCATGACTGCCTTGCAACTTGGTGTAAAGTTCTTTCAAGTTCGTGATGAGGAGGGGGACGATTTACTTATGTTTACATTTAACGGCGTCACCCAGGTTCTCCAGGAACGAGACACTCAGGATGCTCATCCGGAAGCCAAGTTAAGGCACCTATTCCCCGATTTACCGGCGTTGCCAGAGCCTTTACACTATTAGAATACTATTAGAATGATTAGAATACGCATCCAAAGGATGCGTATTTTTTTTGAAAAACTTATGAATTTTTATTGAAAGCGCTTTTCTTTTGTGTTATCTTAGGTCTTGTAGAAATAATGTAAACGGTTTTATGAACGTTGTCTCGGTTCAAGCCTCGCGTTTTGATGGCTTAGGTAAAACCATTTACCTTATGAAGAATCTGCAAGTGTTCTGAAAGGTGGATAAGGCAGGAATGAAAAAGACAACAGTTATTAATTCTGATTTGTCACGGGTCATCTCCCAAATGGGACACTTCGACACGTTGGCTATCGGTGATGCCGGAATGCCAGTTCCGAAGGGAACGGAAAAGATTGATTTAGCCGTGACTAAGCAACTTCCAAGTTTCTTAGACGTCCTAAAGAATGTCTTAGCTGAGTTACAAGTACAACGCATTTATTTGGCGGAAGAGATGAAGACCGAGAATCCGGACCAATTATCAGCGGTTCTGCAATTATTACCGGATGTCGATGTAAAGTTCATCCCACACGATCAAATGAAGCAAGACTTGAGTAAGTGCCACGCGTTCGTCCGTACCGGCGAAATGACACCGTTCTCAAACATTATATTGGAAAGCGGCGTAACGTTTTAAGCTGCGACTTGCAAAAGGAGGTTTGGCGTAAATGCAAATTGATATGCAGCACATCTCAAAATCATTCGGTTCTAACGAAGTTTTAAAGGATGTTAATTTCTCCGTAAAGGGCGGCGAGGTTCACGCGCTCATGGGTGAAAACGGTGCTGGTAAGTCTACGATGATGAATATTCTTACCGGGTTACTGGAACCAAATAGCGGGACTATCTTGGTTGATGGTAAGGAAACCAACTTCGCCAGTGCGCTGGAAGCCGAACAACATGGGATCGCATTCATTCACCAAGAAATGAATAACTTTGGTGAGATGCCTGTTCTGGACAACATGTTTTTGAATAAAGAAATCAAAAAGGGCTTTGGCTTAATTGATAACGCCAAAATGAAAACGATTGCACAAAAAGCTTTGGATCAGTTGGACATGAAGGTTGACTTCTCTCAACCAATTGGTGAATTATCAGTTGGACAACAACAAATGATTGAAATTGCGAAGTCATTAATGACGGATGCCAAAATCATCATCATGGATGAACCAACGGCGGCTTTAACGCAAGACGAAATTCAAAAGTTATTCGTTGTTATTCGCAAGCTTCGTGACCAAGGTGTTGGGTTGATTTACATCTCTCACCGTATGGAAGAATTGTTTGAAATTGCCGACCGTGTGACGGTAATGCGTGATGGGTTAACCATTAATACGTATAACACGGCGGATACGAATGTTAAGCAAATTGTCCACGACATGGTTGGTCGAGACATGGGGGACTTCTATCCAGAACGTCATCCTAAGTACGGCAAGACCATGTTGGAAGTTTCTGGTTTAACGAACGACAAGTTCAAAGATATTAGTTTCTCAGTTCGCTCCGGTGAAGTCCTCGCCTTCTCAGGGTTGATGGGTGCCGGTCGTACCGAAATTATGCGGGCTATCTTCGGGATTGACAAGTTGGATGCCGGGACCATCAAGGTTGATGGTAAGGAGCTGACGATTAAGAACCCTAACGACGCTATCAGTCATAACGTTGGATTCTTAACTGAAGACCGGAAGACGGAAGGGTTAATCCTCGATGCAACGTTAGCTGACAACATCGACTTACCAAGTATCGACGGGTTCTCCAAGCACGGTTTAATCGACGAAAAGGCCGACAAAGACTTTGTTGACATGTTACTGAAGCGCCTGAACGTTAAGGCTAACGGTCGTGACGATGAAGCAGGTAGCCTCTCTGGTGGTAACCAACAGAAGGTTGTCTTGGCTAAGTGGGTTGGATCTGGTTCGCAAGTTCTGATTTTGGATGAACCAACTCGTGGTGTCGACGTTGGTGCCAAGCGTGAAATCTATGACCTCATGAACGAATTAACCGATCGTGGAACAGCTATTATTATGGTTTCGAGTGATTTGGATGAAGTGCTTGGTTTCTCTGATAAGATCGCGGTGGTCTACGAAGGTCACCTGATGGATGTCGTCGATACTAAGGATGCTACGCAAGAAAGTATTATGACGTTAGCAACAGGAGGGAAAAACGAATGAGTAATCAAACAGAAGCAGAGGCAAAGAAAAAATTTAGTTTTGGCGACTTTTACAAAAAACTAGGACCAATGGTCGCCTTAATCGTATTGATTGTTTTAGTTTCAGTACTTAACTTCTCTTTCTTGGATCCGTTAAACTTACTGAACTTATTACGTCAAGTTTCAGTTAATGCTTTAATCGCCTTCGGGATGGAATTTGTTATCTTGACCGGTGGGATTGATTTATCCGTTGGGGCTATCGTTGCCTTGAGTGGTGCCTTTACCGCTCAATTGGTACTATCCGGTGTACCAACGCTCTTGTCTCTCTTAATCGGGATGTTAACCGGTGCCATCTTCGGTGCCATTAACGGTGTTATCATCGCTTATGGGAAAGCCGCACCATTCATCGCCACTTTGGCAACGCAAACCATTTTGCGGGGTGCTACTTACGTCTTCACCAAAGGTAACCCAATCACTGGGACTAAGATGAGTAACAACTTTGGTTTCCAATTCTTTGGCCAAGGTTACTTATTCGGAATTCCATTCCCAGTTTACATTATGGCTATCTTCTACATCTGTGCTTACATCCTGTTACACCGGACTACGTTCGGTCGTAAGACTTATGCTTTAGGTGGTAACCCTAAGGCTGCCTTCGTTGCTGGTGTTAAGAACAACAAGATGATTATCTTAATTTACACGATTGCTGGTTTCTTATCAGCCGTTGCTGGTGCTATCTTGACGTCACGTTTAGCTTCCGCACAACCTGATGCCGGGAACGCCTACGAAATGGATGCCATCGCCGCCGTTGTTTTAGGTGGGACTAGTCTTGCCGGTGGGAAAGGTCGTATGTTTGGGACCTTAATTGGTGCTTTGATTATTGGTGTCCTGAACAATGGGATGAACTTACTGGGTATCTCCAGTTTCTACCAACAGATCGTTAAAGGTATCGTGATCTTAGTTGCCGTCTTACTCGATAGAAAACAAGCTAAAGCTTAGGGGGAAGGTTCCTTATGAAAGGGAAAAAATATTTAGTCGTATTATTGACCGTATTTGCTGGCTTCTCGTTGTTCCTTGCCGGATGTAAAGCCGTCTCCTTGACGCCACCATCCTTTGGAACTAACAAAACCGTCAAAAAGAGCGAAAAGAATCTGAAGATTGGGGTTTCATTATCAACCTTGAGTAACCCATTCTTCGTTTCCGTCCGTGACGGGATTACGAAGGTTGCTAAGGAAAACGGAAGCTCAACACAAATCTTCGATGCTCAAAATGACAGTGCCAAGCAATCTAACGACGTTGAAGATTTAATTCAAAAGAAGGTTGACGTTATTATCATCAACCCTGTTGACTCTGACGCCATTGCTACTGCTGTTAAGGATGCTAACAACGCTGGTATTCCAGTTATCGCCTGTGACCGTGGGTCTAACGGTGGTAAGTTGTTAACGACTGTTGCTTCTGATAACGTCTTGGCCGGGAAGATGGCTGGTAAGTTCATGATGAGCCAGTTAAACAAGAACGACCAAATCGCTGAACTTGAAGGTACACCAGGTGCCGATGCTGCTATCCAACGTGGGAAAGGTTTCAATAACACGGTTAAGGGTACTTTGAACATCGTCACTAAGCAAACTGCCAACTTCGACCGTGCCCAAGGGATGTCTACGACTGAAAACATCTTACAAGCTCACCCTAAGATTAAGGGTGTCTTCGCTCAAAACGATGAAATGGCTTTAGGTGCTATCAAGGCTATCAACGACCCAGATATGGTTGTGGTCTCCATCGATGGTGGGGAACAAGGACTCAAGGCCGTTAAGTCTGGTAAGATTACGGGTATCATTGCCCAATCTCCAAAGGTTGAAGGGGAATTAGCTGTTAAGGCTGCTTACAAGCACTTTAAGGGCGAAAAGGTTGAAAAGGCCACGCCTTCACCAATTCACTTAGTTACGAAGAAGAATGTCGACAAGTTCGAATAGGCTTCGATAAAATGAAAAAGCTCCTAGGATAAGATATCCTGGGAGCTTTTTTTAGACTTGTTTACGATGTTTTTGGTGCCAGAAGTAGACGGGAAGGCCAATGAGGGTCAGACCTAGTCCGGTCGCTGCAAGTCCAGGTTCTGTAATGAGGGTGGTGACAAGGATGAAGAGTCCCCCTATTAACGCGATGATTGGAATGATCGGGAACCACGGAACACGATAAGGGCGATCGAGTTCAGGCTCAGTTCGACGCAGTTGAAATACGGCTAGAAAGATCAGACAGTTGAACCCCCACATAACGAAGACCAACATGTCAGTTAGAATGTCGAAGCTGCCCATGAACATCATGAGCAGGGCAATTAGAAATTGAACGGTCCCAGCGAAGTAAGGAACGTAGGTCTTACGCGACAATTGACGGAAACGTTCTGAAAACGGTAGGCTGTCTTCTTCAGCCATGGCGAAGGGAACGCGCATGCCAGTTAAGGTATACCCGTTAATGGCACCGTAGACTGAGATGAGAATACCGATGGTGACCAGTTTGCCACCGAATTGGCCAAATAGCCGCATGGAAGCATCGGCCGCAGCATTTTGATTACCTGCAATCAGGTCGATGGGCAAGGTCTTGAGGAAAACCAGGTTGACTAGGGTATAGATGATGGTAATCAGGGCCAATCCCAAGACAATTGCACGAGGGAGATCTCGTTCGGGGTGTTTCATCTCGCCGGCGATGTTGCCGATGCTGATCCAACCATCATAAGCAAACATGGTGGCTAATAGACTAGAGGCAAACGCCTTACCCCAATTCAAATGATCACCAGTGGCAATGGGCCAGAATTGCAGGACTGTATGAGCTGGGGCCATTAGACCAAAGATGACAATAACAGCGATGGGAATGAGCTTAAAGATCAATGCGACTGATTGAACGGATCCACCCACTCGAGCCCCGAGAAAATTCAGTAGGGTGATACTGAGACCACATAAGATGGCTACCGGCAGTTTCCAACTGCTGTCGAGGCGGAAGAGAGCGGCAAACTGAACGCCGAAGATAATCGACAAGGCCGCGATATTTGCGGGGTAATAGACCAGCATCTGGGCCCATCCCATGAGAAAGCCCACAGGTTTGCCATAGGCGTACTCGAGATAGCGCATGGCGCCTCCGGTCCGTGGAATGGCGGCAGCTAGCTCTGCACTGGTCAGACCGGCACAGATGGTCAACAAGCCGCCCAAAATCCAGGCGACCAGGGTCATGTTAGCGGAATGGTTGGCGGCCACGACACTCGCCGTCTTAAAAAATACCCCACCACCAATGACGATTCCCATCACGGTGGCTAGGGCGGTAAACGTGCCGATCTCTCGGCGTAATTCCTTTGCCAATGTCAAAACTCCTTTATACTCACGAATGACTGATTTTTACATTATAGCACGTTGACCTTTTCGTAATGGTTAAAAATGGCTGAGAGAGACGTCAATCACCATAAAAAAACACCGCTGAGATCACTCTCGGCGGTGTTTTCATTAAAATTAAGTTTAGTGGAAGGCCATATTCAAAAGCAGAACAATGACCAACCCTACCACGGCGATTACGGTTTCCAAGACGGTCCAAATACTCAAGGTTTGCTTAACAGTCAAATCGAAGTATTCGCGGAACATCCAGAACCCGGCATCGTTCACGTGAGAGGCGGCTAAGGAACCAGCACCAATGGCAAGCACCATCAGGGCAGGGTCAACACCGGCTTGAGCCATCAATGGGGCCACAATTCCGGCGGCAGTCAAGGAAGCCACGGTAGCGGATCCTAAAGCAACACGCAGAACCACAGCGACCAACCAACCTAAGACCAGTGGGGACATATTGGAGTCGATAAAGATCTTGGCAACTTCTTTACCAACACCACCGTCGATGAGGACTTGTTTGAAGGCCCCACCACCACCGATAACTAACAGCAGCATAGCAATTGACTTCACGGCATTTTCCAACGTTGCCATGATGTCGGCAGTCTTACGCTTCCGACCCCAGCCCATCGTGAACATAGCCACGATCAGCGAGATTAACATTGCAATCGCAGGATCACCAATCAAGGCCACGATTTGGTCTAACATGCTGGCGTTCTTGGCTGGTGTTGCACCGCCATCCACCGTCATCTTGTAGATAGTCGTGATGGCCATCAAGATAACAGGGAAGAGGGAAGTCAAGACAGATAGGCCGAAGCTAGGGGCTTCTGAAGGCTTGAAGGTCTTAACTTCACCTAAGGAAGAAAGGTTACCCTTCTGTTCGAAGGCTGTAGGCGCGTAACGCTGTGCGAGCTTGGTGAACAGAGGACCGGCGATGATTGCGGCAGGAATTGCGACAACCAAACCGAAGAGTAGGACTTTCCCATCATTAGCGCCTAACACAGCAGAAATAGCAACTGGTGCTGGGTGAGGTGGCAGGAATCCGTGGGTCACTGACAGAGCAGCGGCCATGGAAATCCCTAAGTAGAGAATTGGAACATCGGCTTCAACCGCGATGGCGAAGACGATAGGAATTAAGAGGACCATCCCAACTTCGAAGAAGAGGGCAATTCCTAAAATAAATGAAGCAAGCATGATAGCAAGTTGCAGACGTTTCTTACCGAAACGATCAATTAAGGTCGTGGCAATCATGTAAGCACCACCGGCGTCGGCGACTAACCGACCCAGCATAGCTCCGAAACCGAAGACTAAGGAAAGTTCACCAAGTTGGCTCCCAATCCCTGTTTCGATGGTTGCGGCGATTTTGGTTAAGTCCATCCCCAGTAGCATAGCAGTAAGGACAGAGGTCAGAATCAGGGAAACGAACGTATTGATCTTGAAACGAATAATGAGGACCAATAGAAAGATAACCCCGATGACTAAAGCTAAAAGTTCCATTTGGAAGTAAGCCCTTTCATCTAATAAATTTTGAAAGGCCGCTGTGTAAACACCGACCAATCAATATAGTAAACACATTTTACCCGACAGAATCTTTTTTGTATAGGTCAAAATTTAACAATCGATAAATTTTCGCCCCAATTCTATCGGTGTTTCAGAAAATATAAGTGGGGGCACTTATTTCTTCTCTAGATCATGAACGTGAGTCCGTTGATATTCCGCAATATTCTTGTATTCGGATTGCAACTGACGACTCAGGCGAATGTAAATTGGGACCAAGGCCCGGTAAGCATCATAGGTTTCTGGGTTAGGGTGGTGAACATTCGTGACACCCACGAAGTTCTTAACGGCTGAAAGGTCGTCAATCATTCCTAAAGCGTACATGCCTAACGTTGCGGCACCTAAGGCCGTTCCTTCAGGACTTTCTGGAATCGTGACGTCTTGTTCAAAGATGTCGGCTAACATTTGACGCCAGAGAGCAGAGCGGGCGAAACCACCGGTAGCTTGGATGCTAGATGGCTTGCCAACAACTTCTTCTAAGGCCAACATGACCGTGTAGAGGTTGTAGACAATCCCTTCCAGAGCAGCACGAACCATGTGTGCTCTGGAGTGGGTCCGCGTTAAGCCGAAGAAGGAACCACGTGCATTGGCATCCCAGATTGGTGCCCGTTCGCCACCTAAGAATGGGTGGAAGATTAGTCCGTCGGAACCGGCTGGAATCTTTGAAGCGATTTCCGTCAACAGGTCATATGAGTCGACGTGCATCTGTTCAGCCGTCAGCTTTTCTGGTGCGAAGAGTTGATCACGAACCCAACGGAAGACGATTCCCCCGTTATTGACGGGACCACCAACGACCCAATGGTCTTTGGAAAGGTAGTAACAGAAGACACGGCCCTTAGGGTCAATCTTCGGTTTGTCAGTCACAACCCGTACGGCGCCAGAAGTTCCGATAGTAACGGCAACGACACCAGGGTTAATGGCATTGACGCCGAGGTTAGCTAAGGGACCATCGGAAGCCCCCATGATAAAGGGCGTTTGAGGATCGATACCGATGACACCGGCATAGTCAGCCTTCATTCCTGTGACTTGGTCCGTGGTATCAACTAACTTCGGTAATTGATCACGTGTAATCCCAGCAACTTCTAAGGCTTGGTCGTCCCAATCCATCTTGAAGATATTGAAAAGACCCGTTGCGTTAGCAATTGAATAGTCTTCTTGCATAACGCCAAAGAGCTTGTAGAGCACGTATTCTTTGATACCGACGAACCAACGTGCTTGCTTAAAGAGATCTGGTTGTTCATGACGAAGCCAGATCAGCTTGCTCAGTGGTGTCATGGGGTGAATAGGCGTCCCAGTCTTTTCGTACAATTGTTTTCCCACACCGTTTTCACGGAGCTCATCAGCGTACTTGACTGCCCGATTATCTGCCCAAGTGATGGCACGGGTCAAAGGTTTGTGATCGCTGTCTAACAGAATTAGACTGTGCATTGCGGCGGAGAAAGAAACGCCGTGAAGTTGACCATTCTTAAGGTCTGCCTTTCGCAGAACCGTCGTTAAGCCATCAATGATCGCGGAGAAAATTTCTTCTGGGTCTTCTTCGGCCATGTCAGGCACATCCTGATAGAGGGGATAGAGGTTGTTAGAATAGCCCTGCATCTTACCCGTTGTATCATACAATACGGTCTTGACACTGGTCGTCCCAATATCGACCCCAATCATGTAGTCCATAGTGCTCGTCCTTTCGTGGTGCGATTATCGTGAAAAAAAGAAGGTCATCACCCTTGAACCTTAACGTATCTGGTCTAACAACGCAATGAATGCGCTGTGGGTAAGGTAGCGGTTACACGAACGGCCACTATCAGATGAACTCTAATTTTCTCTACCAACCACATTATATGAAAAGAAGTTTCACATTTCAAGTGAAATGCTGTAAAATGTTTACAAAAGTAAAATTTGTTTTTTCCAGAAAGGGGGCTGCGATTATCGCACGCTCAACGATTGGCAAGATTCGCGGGACTTATGATCAATTGTCCCGGACTGAAAAAAAGGTGGCACAATTAGCTTTAGATAATCCTGCAGTAGTTAGTGAAATGACCATTAAGGAGTTAGCAGCGGCGTCCAATGTTTCCACAGCGACGATCTCTCGTTTCGTCAAACGAATGGATTATGCCAACTATCGTGAATTTACGATGGCACTGGCCCACACTGCGGCCGCTATGACCCCACAACAAAGTTCTTTTCCAGAGTTAGCCGAAGGAGATTCACTGGCAACAATTGCCAACAAAACATTTCGATTTTCGGTGAACTCGTTGCGGGCGACGAATGATGCTCTAAATGAAGATGATTTAGCGCGCGCGGTATTGAAAATTATCAATGCTAAGACCCTAGCCTTCTTCGGGTTAGGGGGTTCTTCCATCGCGGCATTGGATGGTTATCACAAATTTCTTAGAACATCACTGAACGTGGTTTACCATCCAGATTACGACATTCAGTTAATGCAGGCCGCTAAGATGACCGCTGATGATTGTGCCATCGTGATTTCTCACTCTGGTAGAAATCACGAAACATTACAAATTGTGCGGGAACTCACACGTAATGGTGTGGCCATCATTGTGATTACCAGTTACAGTGGGTCCGAATTGGCGCAGGCCGCCGCTGTGACCTTCCTTTCCTTAACGGACGAAGTGAAGTATCGATCTGAGGGGATGTATTCGTTGATTTCACAATTAACGATTCTCGACAGCCTTTTTATGATGACAGTCTTGCGTATTTCTTCACGGACCCAACCTGTCTTAACACGGGTGCGCGATGTGATTGAACACACGCGAGATGAATCCTAACCAACATGGTATAATAGAGGATAAATTCTTGTTGGTGAGGAAGTGCGGTGATTGACGGTGAAACGAAGAGACTATCAACCTATTTATGACGACACTTTTCGTCACCCTCATCGACGTCGGCGACGCTGGTTAATCGTTTTATTAGTTTTAGTGATTCTCGGATCCGGGGTGTTTGGCTGGAATCAGTGGCAGCAGTATCAGCGTGAGCAATTGGCCACTTACCCAATTCGAGGCGTGACCCTGAACCAAGATAGCGGCTATGTCGATTTCCAACAGCTATCACAGAAGTCGGCGTTTGTTTACTTGCAGGCGACTTCTGGTGCGACGTATACTGATGACGATTTTAGTGATAACTATTCGCGGTGTCAGGGAGCCAATATTCAGGTTGGGGTGGCACACACGTTTAGTTTTACTTCTTCTGCGTCCCAGCAATACGCTCATTTTAAGGATACTGTTGGTCAAGATACGGGGACTTTACCGATTCGAGTATCCGTTAATTATTACGACCAATACAACAATAACAACGCCAGTATGGCAAGTCAGGGTCAGAAGCTAAAAAAACTAGTTAATTTATTCAGTAGTGGGTATCAGCAGGGTGTGATTATCTTTGCTAATCAGACGGTAATGACGCAGTTCGTGGACCCTGTACTGTCTAGCCAGGCCAAGTGGTCTGCGGGCGGAAAGCTGAAAAGCCACGGTCGCGAGGTTAAATTCATCGAGTATAACGCTGACGGGTCTCTATCTCAGAGTAATCAGAGCCAGCCAGTCTCACGTTCTGTGTTTAATGGCAGTAAGCAGGACTGGAAAACTTTTATTAAATAGAAAAAATGTCGTTAGTTCGACGGGCATATGTGCCTGGCGAATCAACGACATTTTGTTTTTTTGCATTAGATCTATTCATTTGGTTTTTGCAGTGGCTGCATCGTATAAGTACAATCGTCGGCCTCATCAAAAAATGAAATGGGTTGGCGTTCGTTGGCGTGGATGGTTAGATGATAACCGAATTTATCCTGGAAGGTGAGCTGATGTTCATCAAGGTCTTTGACACGAACCTTAAGGGGATGATTATCGATCTGCACGTCAAGATTAGGACTGATTTCCAACCGGTGGTGGCGATGATTGTGGGGATCAACAAACTGCCACGTTCCGACATAAAATAGTGGTGATTCACTCGGCTGGTTCTTTTTCTTGCGGTGTAATGAAAAGCCACCAGTCAAACCAGCCACAAGTGAAACGCCGAAAAGTGCGATATCCCGACCTTTCACCAGTAATCCCTCCCTTGATTAAGTAATTAACTTCAATATAACATTTTTATCGGGAAAACTCGTCATAATTCCCTTGGATTTTAAGAAAATTAATGATGACGCTATGCTTGCCTTGCTGTGACTGTTAAAATGAAGCTAATTAGAACTTATCTTGGGAGGTAACGATATGATTCGATTAGGAACGGTTGGAACGAATTGGATTACGCAACAGTTAGTTGAGGCGGCTGAAGCGAGCCAACAATATGAGCTAGCCGGGATTTATTCGCGGGAGGTCGCAACAGCCAAAGCCTTCGGAGAACGGAACCATGCGCAGGTTAATTACACGGATTACACTCAGATGTTGGCGCAAGCTGGCTTAGACGTGGTGTACATTGCCTCACCGAACAGTTTGCATTTTGCCCAAGCCCTTGAAGCCATTAAACATGATATCTCACTTATCGTCGAGAAGCCTGCCTTCAGTAATCGGCGTGAGATGATAGCGATTCAGGCGGCCTTGGCACAACATCCCAAGGTGAAGTTTTTCGAAGCTGCACGGCATGTTCACACGCCTAACTTCCACCAGATCGAACGGGCCATGGCGGGATTACCTACAATTCAAGGGGCTAACCTGACCTACATGAAGTATTCGTCACGATACGACCAAGTGTTGGCTGGTGGCCGGCCTAATGTCTTCACCCCAGAATTTTCTGGTGGGGCCCTTCAGGATCTTGGTGTCTATCCGGTTTACCTGGCGGTGGCTTTGTTCGGCCAACCGGAGACGGTCTCGTACTTTCCAACGATGATTGCCACCGGTGCGGATGGCAAAGGGCTTGCAGTATTGCGCTATGCGGACTTCGACGTTGCTGTGAACTTTGGGAAGACCAGTAATTCAACAGCTGAGTCCGAGATCTATGGGTTGAAGGACACAATTGCTATGGACAGCGCGGGTGAATTGACGCATGTCGTATTCCGTGATGCCACTGGTCAGGAACAAAATCTTAGTGAACCGGCGCTGTCAAACCCAATGATTCCAGAAATGGAGGACTTTGCGCGAGTCTTACAGGACCCCGATGCCCCACAGAATGTGGCCGATTATCGTCGTTGGCTCAAATGGAGTCTGACCGTGAACCAAGTACTATTTGATCTCCGAGTAGCGGGGAATCTCCGTTTTCCAGCTGACCAAAACTAAGAAAAAGAGGATACGATATGTTAAAACAATTTGAGGCCCATTTTAAGGACCTAGGTTACACCGAACCAACTGCGATCCAAACGGCGGTCTATGACACCATGGTTGGCGACCATAACGTCCTAGGCCTGGCACCAACAGGGTCCGGGAAGACCGTGGCCTTCACCTTACCGGCCTTAGCCAACTTGCTTCCTGGGGATGGTATTCAGCTTATTGTGCTGGAACCTTCTCAAGAACTTGCTATTCAGACGAGTCGGGTCATGCGTGACTGGGCCAAGCTCCTGGATTTGAAAGTTGTTGCCTTAACCGGGGGGGCCAACGTGAAGCGCCAGACGGAGCGTCTGAAGAAGCGTCCCGAAGTGATCGTTGGAACGCCAGGTCGGGTACTCAACCTGGTCAGTGACCGCAAGCTTAAGCTTCACTTAGTAAGCCTGATGATTGTTGATGAAGCTGATGATCTTCTAACAGGGGACACTTTAGACACGGTTAGAGCGATTGCTCAGGCCGCACCGGCTGACGTGCAACTCGGTTTCTTCTCCGCGACCGATACGCCAATTCTTCACGAATTGGACAAGTGGTTCGGTCAGGATGTTGAGCGAATTGACGTCCGGGCCGAAGACCAGACCCAAGGGACCGTGCGCCATGGGCTCTTGCAGGTCGGAATGGGCAAGCGTGATCAGATGTTAAAGCGCCTCTTGTCGATGCCTAATTTCCGGGCGTTGGTGTTTTTTAAGCAGACTAATGCTTTGCAACACACAGCTTCACGGTTCTATCATGATCACATCTCGGCGACTAGTCTGACCAGTGATTTGCGTCAGGTTCAACGGGAAAAGGCCTTACAGGACTTCCGTCTGGGCAGAACGCGATTGCTGTTGACGACCGATGTTGCGGCACGGGGGTTAGACATCCCCAAGCTACCAGCTGTCATTAACTATGACTTGCCACAATCAATTAATGAGTATGTGCACCGAGCCGGCCGAACGGGTCGGATGGGTGAACCTGGTCAAGTGATCAGTCTGGGTGATGACCACGACTTGCGCGACTTAAAGAAGCTCCTCAAAGAGACTGATTATGATCTTGTTCCCGTTTATTTCGGGAATCGTCGTTTGACTACTGAGCGTCCGGTTGCCCCTAAGGTGCCAGCAAGTGCTGCACCGACCGCGAAACAAGCTGCGACGCCACAAGCTAAGGCTCCTGGTCATGTCGCTGCTAAGGCAGCGGTCGCCACGACTACGACACCCAAGGCGTCGACTAAGGCGCCAGCTGCTCCAGGTCAAAAGAAAAAAAAGCATAAGAATCGGCATACCAAGAACAAGGGCATGCGGAAAAAGTGGCGTGACCGCGACGCTGAACAACAATAGTTAGCCTTTACAATTGAAAAGATCCGTGTAAGAATAAATCATGGATCTGTTTTATGGCCCCATAGCACAACTGGATAGGGCACTCGCCTCCTAAGCGAATGATCCCGGTTCGAGCCCGGGTGGGGTCAATCAGCGACTCAAAAGACCGATGCCCAGGTGCATCGGTCTTTTGTTACGAAAAAAGTGACGGTTTCACGCGAAAATTTCGCGTCTGGAACCGTTTTCTACTATAATGAAAGTATGTTAAGCCAAGAGGAGGCAGTTTCGATGGAAAATACAGAGTCAATGAACCCCAAAAAGTTCACACGCATTCTAGTCGGGGTGGATGACTCCCCGGATGCACAGTTGGCCTTTCGATACGCCATGAACCGGGCTAAATTTGATGGTGCGGAACTAATCATTTGTTCCGTGTTGGAATCCGATAATATGAATATCTATCAAGCCTTGAGTAAGGATTATGTTCACGGACAGCGGACCGAACTTCAGGCACATTTGCAAAAATATCAGGATCTGGCCGAACGGTTTGGAATCAGCAAGGTACGCTACGTTATTGGCGAGGGCGATCCAGGTGAGACCATTGTGAAAAATATTATTCCGGATGTTAAGCCGGACCTACTGGTCGTAGGCTCACTTTCTCAGAAGGGCGTCCGCAAGTATTTCGGGAGCCAGGCTGCCTACATGGCAAAATATTCTCCCATCTCAGTGATGATCGTTCGTTAGCGGATTAACACCGTTTCTTAGCTCTCAAATGAAAATAAGATACAGGCAAGCCCTTGCAAACCGTAACTTTTTTTCATACAATGTACTCTATGCATAATAGGATCAGACTACGGCAGGTTTGATTCTCAGAATTTGGCATAGAAAAGAGAGAGAATAATGCAGTTCGTCATTTTGTTTTTGGGGATTCTCCTATTACTCTTCCTGATTATTCGAGTAAAGTTGAATACTTTTGTTTCGCTGATCGCAACGTCAATCCTTGTTGCATTGGGGCTGGGAATGAACCCAGCTAACATCGCTGACTCCATCAAGAACGGTATTGGGAGCTCCATGGGCGAGCTGATCATCGTTTTTGGTTTTGGGGCTATGATTGGTCGGTTGGTTTCGGATTCCGGGGGATCTTACCGGATTGCGCGAACCCTGATCAATGTTTTTGGGAAGAAACGATTGCAGGTCGCCATTGTGGTGGCATCCTTCCTGATTGGGATTTCCTTACTGTTTGAAGTCGGATTAGTTCTGGTTACGCCAATCGTGTTCGCCGTAGCCTTAGAGGCTGAAGTCCCTTTCCTATACTTAGGAATTTCGATGGCAGCGGCTTTGTCCGCTACGCAAGGCTTCTTACCGCCACAGCCCTCACCAACGGCGGTGGCTACGGCTTTAGGCGCCAACGTGGGTGAAATGCTCTTAGTTGGGATTATCGTGGCCATACCTTGTGTGATTGTCGCTGGGCCTATCTGGACGCGCGTTATTCGTCGGTTCAATCCGGACTTATTTGTGATCAAGAAGTCTTTACCTGCTTTTGGTGAGGTGAAGGAATTTGATCTTGACGAGACGCCTAGCTTTGGCTTAGCTGTACTTACATCACTGTTCCCAGTCGTCTTCATGGCTCTGGCGACTATTTATCAAATGACGGTCGATGGGGGCGCCGCACCGAAACATCCACAAGGGTTGGATGCGGTGGTCTCCATGTTAGGGAACCCCGTCATCGCGATGGTGATTGCTTTACTCTTTGCGATCTGGTCAATGGGTTTTCATCGTGGCCGGAACATGAAAGAAATCAGCGCCACGTTAGAAGACGCGATCAAGTCAATTGCGATGTTATTGATGGTGATTGCTGGGGGCTCTGCGTTTAAGCAGGTCCTGATTGATGGTGGGGTCGGGAAGGCTGTGCAAGAATTAATGATGCATTCCAAGTTCTCGCCAATCCTGTTGGCCTGGTTGATTACGGTTATCCTGCGGGTATCGTTGGGTTCTGCGACGGTCTCCGGAATGACAGCGGCTGGATTGGTCACGCCGTTGATGCATACGCTTAACGCAGATCCAGTCATGATTGCCTTGGCTATTGGTGCCGGGTCATTAGCTGCCTCTCACGTGAATGATGCGGGCTTCTGGATGTTTTCAGAATACTTTGACTTGAGTGTTAAGCAAACCTTCCAAGTTTGGACGACCCTCGAAACAGTTATTTCGGTTGTCGGCTTGTTAATGGTTCTTTTAATGAATACAATTATGAATTAGTCAGAAAAGGCGATCAGGACACTTGTCCTGATCGCCTTTTAGTTTTGAGCGTGTTTTACCAAAGCGCACAAAAAAGCAGTCAATTCCGATTAACCTCACTAGTCAACTCATTTCCAATCAGTGGAATCCAGTTCGTGACGTTAAGGGCTATCAACTGCTTTCTCACTTTTTCTTACTTTTCTTCCCGAATAATGTACATCGGGCGGTGCTTTGTTTCGAGGTAAATCTTACTGATGTACTGTCCAAGAATTCCCAGACAGAACAATTGAATCCCCCCAATGGCGAGTAGAATCACCACAAGGGATGGCCAGCCGGCGACCGATCCTCCGACGGTCAGGGCTCGAATAATCACGAAGATTAAACCGAGAATTGAGAGCAGAAAGGAGAGACTGCCGACCCAAGTAGCGAGACGCAACGGTGCATTGGAGAAATCAATGATGCCTTCAATAGAGTAGGCAAACAATTGGCGTAAGTTCCAATGGGTTGTGCCGACCGCTCGGGGCTGGCTTTCATAAGTCAGATACGTGGTCTTATAGCCGACCCAACTGAAGATCCCCTTGGAGAACCGGTTGAATTCGGGCAATGATAACACAGTATCTACAAATTGGCGGGTCATCAATCGGTAATCACGAGCGTTTGGCTCGATCCGCACGTCAGATAACCAGTTAATGACACGGTAGAAGCTGCTGGAAAGAAACGCACGTAGCTTACTTTGACCACGACGTTCCTTTTGAATCGTTCCCACACAATCATATCCCCGATTTTCAATGAGGTCGACCATTTTCGGCAACAGCTCCGGTGGATCTTGTAAATCAACGTCCATGACGGCAACCATGTCGCCTGTCGTGGCTTGGAGGCCCGCGGCCAACGCTGATTCCTTACCAAAGTTTCTGGAGAATGACCGAAAGTGGACAGTCTCTGGATGTTCTTCGTGTAAGGCTTTCATTTCATCTAAGGTGTGGTCGCTTGACCCATCGTCCACAAAAATATACTCCGGCGTTACCGTTGGAGTAGGGGTATTCATAGACGTGATCACCTTGCTAACGGTTCGGTAAAATAATGGTATAGACTCCTCCTCGTTATAGCAAGGAACGACCAGACTTAATTTCTTCATCACAGACATTCCTTTCACACAACGCTATCATCTTACCTCAAATATAGGAGGCTTGCCATTAAAATTTGTTTACGAGTGGGTCATTTTTTAATGACTAGCCCAACTTATCGCAGATGAATGCGGTTTCGTCATAAAAGATTCCACTTGCAACGAATAATTTCAGAATAAAAACGGAGTTTATAACATGGGGGCGTGGGTTCTGCTATAATTGACGATAATACACGTGACTTTGGAGGTATTGCAGTGACGAAACCAATTAAAGTAATGACAATTTTTGGAACTCGACCGGAAGCCATCAAGATGGCCCCGATTATCTTGGCCATGCAGCAACGGCCAGACGCGTTCACCCCAATCACGGTGGTAACCGCCCAACACCGAGAGATGCTTGATCAAGTGTTAGCGATCTTCAAGATTACCCCGGACTATGATTTGAATATTATGCGCCCACAGCAAACTTTAAGTGGGATCACGACCCGTGTCTTGAATCAACTCGATGATGTCCTTACGGAGGCAAAGCCAGACGTTGTGTTGGTCCACGGAGACACGACCACAACCTTCGCTGCCAGTGTGAGTGCTTTTTATCACCAGACGTTGTTAGGTCACGTGGAGGCGGGATTACGGACCTGGGATAAGTATTCGCCTTATCCTGAAGAAATGAACCGTCAATTGACCGATATTCTCAGCGATCTGTACTTTGCGCCGACGACACTTTCCAAGGCTAACCTGTTAAAGCAGGCGCATCCAGCAGATCAGATTTACATTACTGGAAACACGGCAATCGATGCCTTAAAACAAACGGTTGATCCGGACTACCACCATGCGGTTTTAGACCAAGTGACAGCGGGGCATCGGATGATTCTCTTGACCATGCATCGTCGTGAAAACCAAGGAGCCCCGATGCATGCCGTCTTTAAAGCCGTGCGTCGTGAGGTTGAAGCCCATCCTGACGTGGAAGTCGTCTATCCGGTTCACTTGAGTCCTGTCGTCCAGCAGGCGGCTCATGAGGAACTAGACGGGATGGATCGCATTCACCTGATTGATCCCCTAGATGTCGTGGATTTCCACAATCTGGCAGCCAGGAGTTTCTTTATCATGACAGATTCTGGCGGGGTACAAGAAGAGGCGCCATCGTTAAATAAGCCCGTTCTGGTACTTCGCGATACCACGGAACGACCAGAAGGGGTTGAGAACGGTACCCTTGAATTGGTGGGAACTGATCCCAAGCGTGTGACTGCAGCGATGGAACAATTATTGACAGACAAACAGGCCTACCAGCGGATGGCGACTGCCGAGAATCCCTATGGGGATGGGCACGCCTCCGAACGAATTTTGAACGCAATTGAAACCAAAATTAATGGGGGCAATCTAAATGGCTGAGACGGCATATGACCGAGCCGAGATTAAAACGACTGAACAGTTGTCAGAAATTATGCGTGACCTGCATCAAAAGGCCTTGAAGCATAATGAACGATTTGATTATAAGATTCTACGCAATGTCCACTTTGCCAACAAGGTCAAGAATCCTGTGACTCAGGAGATGAACGAAGGAGATTCTTGGCGAGTCATGCAAATTGATAACCTGCTAGTGACTTCCTTTGGCGTGATTAACGTGGAGAGTAAGTATTGGCGGGGGATGATTTTCCATGATCTATCCGAAGAGATCTTTTCCACGAGTCTCGATGACTTTTCCGCGGTGAATCTGACCGGCAAGGAAAAGAAGACCCCTAAGGCGTTAATGAACCGCCTTGATCGCTTCTTTCTGCCGAATTTGTCGGAGGAAAATGAATCTCTGACTCAAGGATATACGATGAGTCTCGAACAGGAAGGTCGTGGGCAACGGTCAATTACGTTGCATACCGGGATCAGTAATCCAGCGACTCAGGCTGAACTTTCGTCCAAATTGCTGGTACGTTATATCAATAGTGAAATTACCATGCACCGGCAATTAGAGAATAAGAATGACCGAATTATCGACTTTGTTAAACCGATGGTGTACTACAATTACTATGACCGTTATGATCGGATTAACTCGATGGTTGTCGGTAACAAGACCAAATTAAACCCGAATGACGCTTATAATTGTACTGCCGTGGCTAACTATGATGATCTCGCTACCTTTATTGAGGCCTTTCGTCAGGCCAAGCGCGTGCGCTTTAGCCGCAAGACGCTAGAAAAGATGATTGGGACATTGAAGTTTGCGGAGGATTACGGGTCATTCTAATCGACTACGAAAGGAGACGTGACACCTGTGACTAAACAGTGGCGCGCGCGGCTGGCACCGGTCGGCCGATTCATTCAAACCATTGGTAAACGATACCAGATGGCAAACGTCTCCGATTCTGCGGTGGTGTTGGCTTATTATACCTTGTTGTCCCTCTTTCCAGCCTTGCTAGTCGTTGCTAGTATTTTGCCATATCTACACATTGAGACCACTGCCGTGATGGAGAGCATTGAACCAATCGTTCCGGAGAACATCTATACCATGTTGGAACCCATCATCCACTCCTTTTTGAATAATCGGAGTGGGAGTGTGCTGTCGATCGGGGTTATCGTCTCGATCTGGTCTTCTTCGCGGGCCGTCGCTGCTTTTCAACGGACGGTCAATGGTGCCTATGGCGTGGCCAAAAAACAAAATGCGATCGTTAACCGGGTTGGGGCTTTCTTTTGGATGGTCGCTTTGATCGCATTACTGTTCATTCTGATGCTCTTCTTTAGTTTTGGACAAGTGGCTGTTGAACAACTTACACCATTGCTACATTTGCCAACTCAAGTACTCACCTATGTGAATGCGGCGAAGTGGCCGTTAACCTTCGGGGTCACGTTTTTCGTATTGATGATCCTCTTCTATTTTGTCCCGAGTGTTAAGTTGAAGTGGCGTTATGTGTGGCCAGGGGCACTCATTGCAACAGTGGGATGGTTACTTTTATCACAGGCCTTTTCACTGTATGTGAAGTACTTTGTGCATAACATCGACAGCTATAAAACGATTGGAACCTTTATTGTCTTGATGTTTTGGCTCGATTTTACTGGGATGATCTTGATGTTTGGGGCGGTGTTAAATGCTTCGATTCAGGAGCTCCTGGTGGGGGATTTTGAGGAGCAGACGGTTTTGCCCAATATCTTGAAGTATCGGATTAAGAAAAAATAAAAGACACCAGGGGTCTGGGGAAATCGTCCCGGACCTTTGATGTCTGATGGCTGACTCAGATTAATCTGAGTGTTGTGCAGTTGTCACAAGTTGTGCGGCGAAGGCGTCAAGCCGGTTGATGTCATCCTGATCAGGTTCCAGGTCGATTTTAACATTGGGGGCACCCTGACGTGCGCCACTCTGCTTGAAGGCGGCTGCAAACCGGTCCACGGCGACATTGAAATCGTCGCCGTAGAAGGTGTCACCAGAACCCGCGACCCCGAACACTTGATGGCTAAGGTCGATCTGAGGGAGATCTTCGAAGAAGTCGAGACCTTCTTCGGGGAGAGCTCCGCCGTCGTAGGTGTAGGCGCAGACCACACAAATATTGGCTTCCTTGAATTCGGTAGCATCCGTCTGGGAGATTTCGGTCTCTTGAACTTGACAGCCCTGAGCCTCTAGGCCCTCGGTGATGATATCGGCAACGTCTTGATTGTTGCCGGTGATGGTGGCGAAAACAACGTGAGCGGTTAACATAATGGCACTCCTTTCAGTAAAGCTTAATTGTCGTTAATTATAGCAGGCTAGTGGCGAAGCGGCCACACTCATTTCACCAGGGAACCATGTATGGGCGGAAAAGCTGATTGACTAACTAATCCACTACTGTGCGTGCCTCGTTGAATTTAGAACTGGTAAAATAATCATAAGTCAAAGATGAGGAAGTGATCGAAGTGGCCGAAATTACCATGATTGAAGCTCAAAAACGTTCAGGACGCTATAATATTTATGTTGATGGCCATTACGCCTTCCCGATTAGTGAAAGCGTCCTGGTGGATTTTCGTCTATACAAAGGCATGGTGATCGATAAGGAGCTCGAGGAACAACTGACGTCGGCCGACGATGTTGCCAAGGCTTATAACAAAGCTTTGGATTATCTGTCACATCAGTTACGGACGGAGAAGGAAGTGCGCGACAAGTTAGTGGACCTTGAGATTCCACCAGAAACGATCGATCAGACGGTCCAAAAATTACAAGAGTTTACGTTAGTTGACGATGCCCATTATGCGGCCAGTTACGTGCGAACCATCATGAATACCAGTGATAAGGGCCCTCGGGTGATTCGACAACATTTACGTCAGAAGGGTGTCGATGAGCAGCCTATTGATGAGGCTTTGAAACAGTATCCAGTGGCAGAACAGATGACCGTGGGGACGGCCGTTGCGAAGAAACTTGCCAAGCGATATCAACATCAGTCGACGCGTAACCAGCTACAGAAGGTGCGTCAAGGACTCATGAGTCGTGGATTTGGTGGGGATGAGATTAATGGGATGCTGGATGGCCTGGATCTCACCCCAGATGAGGATGAACAGCGCGCACTCCTGGCGAAGCAGGGTGAGAAGCTGTGGCACCGTTATCGGGCGCTGAGTCACTCGGAGCGACAGTATAAGACGAAACAAGCTTTGTATCGTAAGGGATTTAAGCTCGATGAGATCAGTGCTTGGCTGGCAGATTTAGGGGAATCGACAGACTAGTCATAACGCTTTAAAAGTGTAAGGGGGAGTAACTATGAATTCAAAGGTAGTAGGGGCAGTTTTAGCCTTAGGGACTGTCTTAGGTCTCGGTGGTGGTCTGGCTTGGTGGTTTAATGGTCAGACGCAACAGACCAAGGCCGAACCAAAGGTTTCAAGTAGTTCGATCGTTCGACAGGTTAAACCAAAGAAGAAGGCGCCGGCCAAAAAGCGCAAGCTGGCACCTGCGGCAACGACACGACAAATTGATGCCGTCTTACAAGCCAATCGTTTTGTGGGAACGGCCTTAGTTGTGCATCACGGCCAAACCATTTATCAGCAAGGCTGGGGTTACGCTGATGCAGCGAACCGGCAAAAGAATCATGTGAACAGTGTCTATCAATTAGCATCGATTCAGAAGTCTTTTACGGCAGGATTGTTAATGAAGTTGGTCGGGGAAAATAAGGTGGCACTCAGTGATCCGTTGTCCAAGTATTATCCACAAATTGCCGGCAGTAATCAGATTACACTTCGTGAGATGCTGGATATGAAGAGTGGGCTCGTTCTGACGGCCTTTCCCAATTCGATTAGGACTGAACAACAGATGATCAAGTTTATTCTAAACAACGTCATCAGTCAGCCCACTAAGATCGGACGGTGGCACTATTCACCCGTGAACTTCATGCTGCTAGCCGGGATTATTCAAAAGGTTTCTGGTGAGAGTTATCAGGATTACTTCACGCAGAATATTATTGATGCTGGGAACCTACAACATTCTGGATTTGTCTTCGACATGGCGAACCGATCGGATTACTCGCAGGGGTACACGAATTCCAAGACTGGGAGCGTGCTGCCGACTTATGATACCGAATATGGGGAGTCGAAACTTTCAATGCTCTATCAATTTGGGACAGGGCAGGTCTACATGTCCGTTAACGATCTCTTCCAAGCAGAGCGTAACATGTTATTGGGAAAGGTCTATCCACAAAAGGATGTTAACGTGCTTTTGGTTCCTGGATCGGCGTCGATGTATGGTGGGGGACTCTATGTGTACCCGACTTACGTCAGAGGTCACGGGTTAGCCTATGGATATGAGGCAACCTTCCTGTTGAGTAAGGATGGACAAGATGGTGTGGTTTTACTCAGTAACTACTACCGGGCCAACCAGTTGTCCCAGACGGCTGCTATTCAACTCTGGAACCTTTTAGAAGGCGGCAACTTGGGTAAATGATGAGAATATAGCTTCTGAAAAGGGGATGACCACGGTTGTCTCCTTTTTAATGCAGATGACGGTTGTCTGGCGTCATTCACATCGGCAAATTGGTTAAAATATTAAAAAATTATGGACAGTGGAAATAATGACCGGAACCGATGGAAGTGTGAGTATTGGGTTAAAGGTCCTTAGGTGGTCTCATTTTTACCTTAGCATGTCTTTCTGATAAGGGGGCCAAGATTATCGGGCCAAGGTATTTTGTCCAATGAATCCGGCACGAGCTATTCAATAATACCGGTTAATCTGGTATAATATTGAATGAATTTTTATAGTTACCCGTTACTTAGAAAGTAGGGTTTAGACATGACGCGCGAAGCTAGAGGGCCTAAGGAAGGCGACTTCATTACGATCAAAAGCTACAAGCACGACGGAAGTTTGCATCGAACTTGGCGCGACACTATGGTACTCAAAACAAGCGAGAATGCGCTCATCGGCGTCAATGACCACACGTTGGTCACTGAAGACGACGGGCGGCGGTGGGTGACTCGTGAGCCCGCTATCGTTTATTTTCACAAGCATTACTGGTTTAACATTGTTGCCATGATTCGGGATAATGGGGTGTCTTATTATTGTAATTTGGCCTCTCCCTATGTCTTAGATAAGGAAGCTCTCAAATATATTGATTATGATCTTGACGTGAAGGTTTTTCCAGACGGTGAAAAGCGGCTATTAGACGTGGATGAGTATCAGGATTTCAGTCAGCGTTGGCATTATGGTGCCGAGACGGACCGTATTCTGAAGGCCAATGTCTTGACGTTAGTTGACTGGATTAACAATCATAAGGGGCCCTTCTCTAAAGCCTATGTCGATCTGTGGTATCAACGGTATCAAGAACTGTCACGTCGTCCCAAGTAGAGGGCGATGTTCGACCTGTAAGAGTTGTCTTCCGTACCATCTGGAGCAAGTCCATTCGTGGCTCGCTCCTTTTTTTAAAAGAAAGGAACTTGTCCATGAAATGGCTTGCGAATTCCCGACTCATGTTTTGGTCGTTAGAGCTCCTGATTGTGGCGGCACTAATCTGGGTCTGTACTCAGATTAGTTTTCTCTTTTCGCCCATTGGGATCTTCCTATCAACGATCTTTGTGCCGCTTTTGTTGTCCGGAGTGTTATTCTATCTTTTGAATCCACTCGTCCGTGTTCTAGAGAAGATTCAGTGGCGGCGATTCCATCTGAATCGTACAGGAGCCGTCAGCGTCGTTTTTTTGCTACTGGTTGCCGTCTTAGTGACCGGAGGCATGTGGCTGATTCCACGGTTGGCGACCCAGATTACGACGCTCATCGGGAGTATTCCAGACTTCGCTCAGTCAAGCGAGGCCGTTTTAAGAAAATGGACGCAACAGCCCTGGTTAAAAAATATTGATTTCTCGAAATATCTGACGCAATTACAGGCGGCCTTGTCCAAATACGCTCAGAGCCTTGTGAGTGGGGTTACCAGCGGAATTGGTCAGGTAATTGGCACAGTTACCACGGTGACCGTAACGGCGGTTACCGTGCCTGTCATGCTGTTTTATATGCTAAAGGATGGCGAGAAATTTCTGCCGGCGATTCAGAAGTGGCTGCCAGCCAAGCACGGTGAACAGACCACGGAGTTACTGAGTCGGATGAATACGACCATTGCCAAATACGTGGGTGGTCAGATTATTGAATGTCTCTTCGTGGGCATCTTCACCGCAATTGGTTATATGTTGGTGGGGGAGAAATATGCGTTACTCCTCGGACTTTTTGCCGGAATTTGTAACCTAATCCCTTATGTTGGGCCATATATCGGGATTTTGCCAGCACTGATTGTGGCGTTTGCGACGAGTACCAATTTGATTATCTATGTGATAATCGTGGTGGTTGTGGTGCAACAGATCGATGGTAACTTTGTTTATCCGAATATTATCGGGAAAAGTTTGCAGATTCATCCGTTGACGATTATTATTATCTTATTAGCCGCAGGCAATATTGCCGGGCTATTCGGGATGATTCTAGCGATTCCGTTCTACGCGGTCGTCAAGACGGTGGTGACCTATGTCTACAGCATTTGGCAGTTGGAACACGCCGAGCAAAAATCGTTGTGAAATATTAAAACTTCGCAACAAAGTCCTCGTAGAGCGGTTTTCAAGTTGACGTGACCGCTCAATATGCTAGTATTTAGATTGTTATTGGATTTTTAAGACGCCTCCTGGAACCGCCAGGGGAAATTAACCAGATAAGTAGGAGAACCGACATGAAAAAAGTAATTACGTATGGGACGTTTGATTTATTGCATAAAGGGCACGTTCGTTTATTGAAGCGCGCTAAGGCACTGGGTGACGACTTGACGGTTTGTGTTTCTTCCGATGAATTCAACGCGGAAAAAGGCAAGCGGGCGTATACTTCTTATGAAGATCGGAAGTACATTTTGGAATCCATCAAGTACGTCGACCACGTCATTCCTGAAACCACTTGGGACCAAAAGATTAAAGACGTTCAAGAAAACAATATTGATATTTTTGTCATGGGTGATGACTGGAAGGGGAAGTTTGACTTCTTGAAAGACTACTGTGAAGTCGTTTACTTGCCACGAACGGAAGGAATCTCCACGACTAAAATCAAACATGATCTTGGCCTTACCGATGAAGAAGAATGGAAGGCTGAAGAATAGGTTCACCAATCCTTAGTCGTAGACTAAGGATTTTTGTATCATGAGGTTAAACTCAAAAGAGTTGCGTATGCAGTAGAGTGGTGTCTTGGCGGTAAAATGCGCCCTATTTACAATGGGGAGTGTCTGCCGATAAGGGTTGTGGTGGATGAGACTTATCTACCGGGGATCAATAGAAAGCTACATTTGCGCCAGCTGAAGTGCTACCGGCATTTTTGTGGCATTGAAAGGTCCGCCACAATGGATTGAAAAATGGCGTAAATCAAAACAAGGGGTCAGGACGTTATCTCATCCTGACCCCTTGTTTTGATTTAATGATTAACTTTGGTAGCCTGCTGGTAGGCATAGCGACTCAAGCGTTGTGCCTGTTGTGGCTGGTGCACCACCTGTTTGAAATAGCGTGTGAGGATCCGCTGATAGGCGGCCTTTACCCGAGTGATTCGGGGATGCCGATGCTGTATTAATTCGGTTTGAGCCGTCTGGGCATCCTGCCGAGAAGCTGCTGGTTGGGCCATGTGTTTAACCAGATAAGTTACATTTTTACTAGCTTTCTTGGCGGATGGGCTCACTGGTTGGTTAGCCGCTTGGCTACTGGCCAGTGAAACCTGCATATTACTGGTAAGACTGGTAATTTCATAATAGTCATCCTTTTTAACACGTGTTTGGTCGTAGGTCTTGAACAACAGAACGTTGAGCAGACTGGCAATGATTACAATTCCCACACCGCTGATAATGACTGCCATGGCGGGGCGCAGAGGTCGGTGGCGCTGCTTAGTCACAACGAGACCGATAATTCCTCCTAACGCGATGACCGCGCCTAGGCAGAAGATAATTTCGATGATGAGGGCTTCCGTACTCGCCGACATAATTTCACCCGATTCTAAATAAGTTCATTCTTTAATGATACCACGAAATAGGGTGGTGTGATCCAGAAATGCCGGGCATCATGTATTGTGGCTCTAGATGTGTTAAAATTATAACGTTGTGTAAATCTAAAAATTCAAATAATCTAAATTCAAAAAAATTTGCGAGGAAAAACTATGAGCGAAAAAACATTAGCATCAGCTGTCGATAAACGACGGACTTTTGCCATTATCTCCCACCCCGATGCCGGGAAGACGACGATTACTGAACAGCTGCTGTTGTTCGGGGGCGTGGTGCGTGAAGCTGGGACTGTCAAGGCACGGAAGAGTGGTAACTTCGCCAAGTCTGACTGGATGGAGATCGAACAAAAGCGTGGGATCTCTGTGACGAGTTCTGTGATGCAGTTCGATTATCAGGGCAAACGGATCAACATTTTGGATACCCCTGGGCACGAAGACTTCTCAGAAGATACGTATCGAACGTTAATGGCCGTGGATTCCGCGGTCATGGTTATTGACTCCGCTAAGGGGATTGAACCCCAAACCAAGAAGCTGTTCCAGATCTGTAAGATGCGGGGAATTCCAATCTTCACATTTATGAACAAGCTTGACCGGGATGGCCGTGAGCCAATGGATTTGATTGCCGAATTGGAAGACGTCCTCGGTATCGAAGGCTATCCGATGAACTGGCCAATTGGGATGGGTAAGGAGTTGAAGGGGCTGTATGACCGCTACCACCAACGCGTGGCTTTGTACCGGTCATCCGGTGACACACAATACCTGCCACTCAATGAGGACGGAGAATTGGCAAATGACAATGACTTGGAGGACGATGGCTTGTACCAAGAGGCCCGCGATAACATGTTGTTGATTGAGGAAGCCGGTAACCAGTTCGACGCTGACAAGATTGCCAGTGGGGACCAAACACCCGTCTTCTTTGGGTCCGCCCTGGCCAACTTCGGGGTCAAGACCTTTCTGGAAACGTATCTGGAATACGCACCTAAGCCGGCAAGTCATCATACGCAAGAGGACCAGGACATTGAACCCACTGATGATGAATTCTCTGGATTTGTCTTTAAGATTCAAGCCAACATGAACCCCAAACATCGGGACCGGATTGCATTTGTTCGGGTCTGCTCCGGTGAATTTGACCGGGGAATGGATGTTATTCAGGAGCGGACGGGTAAGAAGCTTCGGTTGTCCAATGTGACTGAGTTCATGGCTGACACGCGTGAGAACGTCGAAAAGGCGGTGGCTGGTGACATCATTGGGCTATACGATACCGGTAACTTTCAGATTGGGGACAGTATCTACACTGGAAAACAAACGATAAAGTTTGAAAAATTGCCACAATTTACGCCAGAACTGTTCGTACGAGTTGCAGCTAAGAATGTTATGAAGCAAAAATCATTCCACAAGGGAATTAATCAATTGGTTCAAGAAGGGGCTGTACAGCTTTACACCTCGTATTCAACCGGTGATTATATTCTGGGTGCTGTGGGTCAACTTCAATTCGAAGTGTTCCAATTCCGGATGCAAAACGAATACAATTCGGAAGTTATTATGGAACCAATGGGGAAGAAAACAGCTCGGTGGATCAATCCTGATCAACTGGACGAACGGATGTCTTCATCACGGAATTTGTTGGTTAAGGATAGCCAGGGAGAGCCATTGTTCCTCTTTGAAAATCGTTTCGCTGAACGGTGGTTTAAGGACAAGTATCCTGACGTTGAGTTGACGGCTAAGCTCTAATCTAAATGTGAACAGGAGCAGATTGGTAGTGGAATCTTTCCGGTCTGGCCTTGGAACTTTACTTAAGAGAAGACTGGCCATTGGCCACTTAAAGCAATTGGACGAAACGTTAAGGGACTTCATCTCACAAACTGAGATGAGGTCTCTTTTTTATGAATGAATTTGTAGATCGTGATAATTCTATCAATTTTCGAAGCCGTCGCTTTTAAAACTGATAGATCACCCTATAAGCGATGTGCGCATGTTATTCTTTTGGAAGAGAAAGTGACTCACTGACGTGTAATTACGTCCCAACATCGTTTCGGGGCAGAGGGGAGCGGTTATGAAAAGAATAAAAGTTTGGCTAGGTTTGATAGTTGCCATCGGATTGGGATTGAGTCAGCAGGTGGGATATGCGGATTCAGATTACGATAATGCTTTAAAAACCGCCCCACAAGGAATCTCCTTAGAAAATATCTTCACGCCAGGAACAACCAGTAATAACACAGCAGCGGTTGTTGCAACGACCAATCCCGCAATCACAGGAACTCAGGCTGCCAAAGTTAACAATGGGAAGAATCAATTCGGAGCGCTGTGGTCGACAGCTGATAATGTGTTTAATTTAAAAAAGAATGAAACCGCTTCGATGTGGATCTATTTTGGAAATAATGGGAAAAAGGCTGCAGATGGCATGGCCTTGGTATTTCACAATGATGACCGTGGTCTGAACGCGACGCCAACGTTTGGCAAGACCATCTATGGCGAGACTTTGGGTGTGTGGGGAATTGCCACGGATCGAAAACAAGCCACAGCGGATAAAGTTGCTGCTTCGGCTATTCAGAATAGTTGGGCGTTAGAATTCGATACGCATCCGAATAAGTCAACTAGCTATTCAAATGCTGGGGATGCGGATTCCTTTGACGTGGGATTTAACGGTCCTCACTTGGCTAATGGCTATCCAGGGGATGTTGCCACTTATGATATGGTAAAAACGACGCAATTGATTCCCATTCCGGCATCTGGCTATTATGCGCAACAGCAACATGAAGGGGTGTTGAATGGTGATTACACGTTCTTATCAAATGGCTCCTGGCATCATCTAACTGTGGATTGGCGAGCCGATACGAAGGTCCTCACCTACACGTTTAATGACAAGGATCCCGTGGATGGAACCGACCAACCAGGGGTTAGTGAAAAGGCAACGTTGGACCTTGACAAGATTGATCCGAAAAATACGGGTCAGGCTCAGTGGGGGTTCACTGGGGCCACTGGAAGCAGTTATGAAAATAATCTGGTTGTGATGGAAAGAATTCCGGGCTTAGTGGATGCTAAGGCAACGACGACCCTGATGGATAAAGAGACCAATCAGGTGATTGGCGATGGGGGCATTCTTAAGGGCGGACACAAGTTTCAGCTGGATTATCAGTTGGATTATCTAGATGGCAAGCAGTCCTGGAAGGATTTAATTGCCAAGATGAATTTGCCGACCAACTTGAACTACGATGCGGCAAAAATTACTTATGCTGATGGCACCACGAATGAGTTGAGTTTGAATGACTTAATGGATAATCAGGTTGAGTGGTCACTTCCAACTGAGTTAGATTCTGCGAATTCACGGGCAACGATCTCATTGACGGGAACAGCGGAGGACGTAAAAGCTGCAGTTAATGTGGCAGCAAGTGCATCGACGTTTACTGCGGTAAATGGTGTGGTGACGACTGACACAGCAGCATTTACCTTGCAGCCAACTCTTGAATTGAATCTCTTCTCTCTGTCAGGGTCTAGTACCCAGATTGAAGCGGGCGCTAGCGCGGTCTTTAAAGGGCTAGTTATTATTCCGGAGGGGATCGATTTGAGTAACGCCGATATGACGGTTTCCGGGACCCTAAATGGGACGGCTTTGCCAGATTTTAAAATGCCAGCAGGAGACGATGGTCGGTTTGATTTGACACTGACACCAGACCAATTGAAAGCCGGCAGTAATGTTCTAAAACTCTGGGTCACCGACCCGTATAAGAATGTTTCAAACGTCGTAACCTACACCATTATTGTCCCAGGACAATTGGCATTCCAATCAGTGGCCGAAGCCAGTTCCTTTGAGACAACCTCGCTAACTGGATCATCACAGCAAATCAAGCGGACTTCGGATTGGCAGGTTAAGATCTTGGATACGCGTGAAGCAGGGGCCTCCTGGGCCCTGCAAGTAACCGCAACCCCATTTGTCTCCTCAGATGGACGGACCCTTTCCGGTGAACTGCGGTATTACGATGAGGATGGTCAAACGGCCATTGGTGGCGACCCAATCACTGTAAGCGACGGGGTTTCCACGGATAAAGATGATGTGACGGATGTTGTCGGTAACTGGCAGGATGAATCGGGCTTACTTCTGGATGTTGATGGTGGGGCCGTTCGAGGCAACTATGAAGCAACAATTACTTGGACATTGAATAATGCTCCCTAGACTAGGGCGAACAAAAATGAACGATAAAAACGGCTGTCATCAGCAAACTTAAGCTGATGACAAAAAGGTCCTACCAACACGGGTTAACCCGTGTTGGTAGGACCTTTTGCATGACGTGATGCGTCTATTCTGCAGGTGTAAATTTTTCAGCTTGTGCCTGTGCGGCTTGCGCTAGGATATTTAAGTAGTTGAATGGTCGGTCAAAGTTTGGCTGGAAAAGCATATCAACCATGGCCAGGTCATCAATTGTATTTTCATTTTGGATACAGACCGAGAGAGTATTGGCGGATTGTGAGACGTCATACTTACTCATCAGCGTACCACCTAAGATCCGCCGACTTTCCGGATCGTAGACCAAAGACATCAGTACGGGTTCAGTCGTTGGCATGAACTCTGGCCGGTAGTTATCTTTGACGATAACCTGTTCAGCAGCGACACCCTGTTGTTTAGCGGAAGCGAGCGTTAACCCGGTCGAGACAATAGTCCGGCCATAGAGAACTAAGCCAGATGAGGACTGAGTTCCCATATATTTAACCGTTGGTTTGATAAGATTCTTGCCCACTAGGATTCCTTGACGAACGGCATTAGTTGCTAATGGAATATAGGCGTTCTGGTGAGTGGGGTTGTAGTGAACGGCAGCACTGTCACCAGCGGCAAAGATGTCGGGATTGGATGAGCGCATGTAGTCATCGGTAATGATGGCGCCATTGGCAGCCATATCGACCTTACCCTTGAGGAGGTCGGTATTTGGCCGAAAGCCAATACACATGATTGCCAGGTCAGTCTGGTAGGTCTTTTTGTCGGTTTGAATAGTTAGGTGGCCATTTTGTGTCGTGAAGCTCTGGACGGTTTCACCTAGGGCAAGCTGAACGTGGTTATCGCGATAGTCCTGTTCGATGACGTCTGTAAATTCCGAATCAAAGTATTTAGGCATCACCCGATCCATAGCATCAATTAAGGTCACTTCATGCCCAGTTGTGGAATAGGCCTCGGCGAGTTCTGCGCCAATGTAACCAGCGCCGATAACTGTGATATGCTTGGCTGTTTTAGCGTCTTCAATTAGAGCTTGAGCGTGGGCCCAGTTTTTGCACAGCTTAACCTGTGGACTGTTAATCCCAGGAATGTTTGGAACAATGGGCCATGATCCAGAGGTCATGACAAGTTTGTCATAGGTATTCGTTGTTTGTTCATGAGTGGTCATATTTTCAACCGTAACCGTTTTCATATCTGGGTCGATGTTTAGGACGTTGTGGCTCATTTGTACGTTAGCGCCGAGTCTGGTTAATTCCTCTGGGCTTGAGTAAAAGAGGCCTTGAGGATCGGCAACCTTTCCACCTAAATACAGGGCGATACCACAGGAAAGAAAAGAAATGACATCATTTCTCTCGTAGACGGTGACGTCCGCTTCGGGGTTCTCAGCTAAGATTTGTTTAATGGCAAATGTTCCGGCATGGGTACATCCAACGACGGTAACTTTCATGAATAGGGCCTCCCAAAAAGTGTGGTAAATTAGTTTGAAAAACATTTCACAAACAGTTTCAAAAAAATATTGGTTACAACTATATTCTAGACAATGTTTTTGAAATGTCAACACTTTTTGAATTGTGTAACAGCTTCATTTTTGATGAAATCCAGTGATATCTAGTGTTGACCACCTAAAAGCGTTAAACTATGGGCTATAGACTTTGACGTGTTCATTTTTAAGAGCCGTCATGGTCGGACGATTTTAAACATAAGGAGTGGAGTTTGAATGAAAGCAGCAAAGCATTTGACGGCCTGCACGACGGTGCTGGTTGGAAAAAAAGCAACGGTTGATGGATCAACGATGATTGCTAGAAATGATGACACCTTCTTAGCGTTGACCCCACAACGCTTCTATGTTCACCCGGCGGAGCATGATCAGCCGGATCGGACTTGGGTCTCAAACCAAAATGGGTTTACGGCCCCAATTCCTCATGACGGGTACCGTTATCTAGCGACACCTAATGTGGAAACTGATAAGACAGGGGAATATGCCGAGAGTGGGATTAACGATCAAAATGTGGCCATGAGTGCGACCGAGAGTGTTTATGGGAACCCACAGGCCTTGGCTTTTGATCCTTTGGTTGCAAATGGATTAGCAGAAGATTCTTTGCAGACCTTGGTTCTGCCTTACATTAACTCAGCTCGTGATGGCGTTCGCTATTTGGGTAAGCTGATCAAGCAGTATGGATCTCCAGAAGGTAACGGTGTGCTGTTCTCCGATAACGATGAGGTATGGTACATGGAAATTGTGACGGGACATCACTGGGTGGCCCAACGGATTCCGGATGATGCTTATGCCATTGCCGCTAACCAAGTTGCCATTCAACAGGTGGCTTTCAATGATCCCGATAACTTTATGTTCTCCGAAGGTATTCAGGAATTTGTTACAGCAAATCACTTGAATCCCGATCAGAATGGTTGGAATTTCCGTCACATCTTTGGCACGAGCACTGAAAAAGACCGGCATTATAACACGCCACGAGTATGGTATGGTCAGCGTTGCCTGAATCCTGAGATTATTCAGGATCCCCAATCTAGTGAATTGCCATTCATTTGCCGGACGAGTCACAAGATCAGTGTGGAAGATGTCGAATACATTCTGAGTTCTCACTACAATGAGACCAAGTATGACCCACTGGGCCCTGGAGATGAAGCTGATCGGTTGAAGTTCCGACCGATCTCGATGAACAGAACACAGAACTCTCACGTCCTACAATTACGTAACGATGTGCCCAAGGAAAGCTCGGCTATCATGTGGGTTTGTTTCGGTGTTCCAGCCTTCAGTCCTTATGTGCCTTTCTTTGCGAATGCAACCGATACCGATCCTTCTTACAGCTTAACACCGGTCCATTTGGATGATGTGAGTGCCTACTGGATGTATCGGAAGCTATCGATGATTGTGGAATCCCACTACGTCGACTTCATTGAACAGGATACAGACTATGTGACGGCCGCTAAGGAAACCTTGCGGACACACGTAGCTAAAGCTTTGAAGGGCGCACAAAACTTCCAAGGGGACGACTTAACGGCCTACCTGACAACACAAAACCATCGTGTGACCGAGATTATGCGCGCAACGACCACGAGATTTACCAATGACCTCATCGAGAAGGGCCTGACGCTCTCTCGTTTGACATTTAACATGGATAAGAACTTATAAACTCACAACATACATGACGAAACAGGCGGCCTGACATTTGTCGGCCGCCTGTTTTTGACTGAAGATATCTTTTTATGAAAAAACTCCGTAGAATCGTCGAGATTTTACGGAGTTAACTTAAGTGCTGTTAATTAAAGCGTGGCAATCGGTGTCAGTCGGACGTAACGAGCATTGATGTAGGCTTCCGGCCCAATCTGATACCAGACCAATTGTTGGTCATCGACGATGCGTCCTCGGACATCGAGGGAATCGCCATGGTCCACTTGGCCAGCCGTTTCACCATAGGGTTCACGATAGATGGACACGGCCGATCCGGGAACATAATCAACCGTTCCCATCCGGTCAAATGGTTCTGGTTGCCAGCGAGAGACCGGCGGCAAGGCCGGTTGGGCGTATTGATGGTCGCGTCGAACGGTCTGCAGAGCTGACAACCACTGATTTCCCCCCAGATTATACCAGACATCACCGTTGGTCAGCGTGACGACCATGAAAAGTCGCCACAGTGAGTCAGCAGGGAACTGGTAGTTATAGGTCAGGCCAGCTGGTTCATCATATATCTGATGGTCGGCCTGCAGAAAGACATACTGGTGGACACGTTGAACCATTTGCCAGGCATTTCGGCGGTAATAATAAACGACCATGACAGGAGTGTCAGTGAATTGACCGCGTTGCGGTCCTTGGGCTTGAAAAATATGGTAACCGGAGATGTTCGGCGGTGTTAAAGTGTAGGTCGTTGCTAAGCCACCACGATGGATCTGTGGCAATTCCAGTAAGCGACCAGAGTCAAAGTCGACTAAGTAGGCAATAATAGGTTGACCAAGTCGGCGGCGATAGATGGCGGTCGTGAGACCATAGTCACTGATAAAGTCCTGAGTGAAGCCGGTGATACGTAAAAGGGCATAACCCGAGATTTCAGGAAAATGGTAATGAATGTGCTCACCCTGGTGACCTGTCAACACAAGTGCCGGCTGTAAAGGGCGATCGTGTTCGTCGACTAAGCGAACCACCAGTGTTGCTGAAGGACCCAATGGTGCAGGGTGCGCCTGCACTTGTGGTTTTGGTGGACGAGGGGCAACGGGAGGCTGGTTTGGTGTGATGGCTGGTTCAACGTGCGTCGTTGGCACCGAAGGCAGACGTCGAGTGGGCGATACCGGTTGCGGTTGTCGCCGTCGGGGTTTGGGTTCGATGAGTCGTTTAATCCAGTCAAAAAATGCCATGCCAAGTCACCTCCAGAAGTTTCCTTTAAAACCTAGTATACCATTTTTACTGACTCCCTATTAACTGAAATTGTAACAGGTTACAAACTGTGACAACAAAAAGAGAGACTCACGATCTCGTCGTGAGTCTCTCGAATTTAACCGTTAAGCTTTATTGGTCGATGAGTCGGTTGAAGACGCTGATTCTGCATCATTGTCAGCAGCCAACGTAATCTTGTCGTCTTCGATCCGCGCCACGAGATTCTTAACATCCGCGTGGTCCAGATAGAAGTCGGCGATCCGGTCTTCAATCTCTTCTTGAATGACTCGACGCAATGGCCGAGCACCCATAGCAGGATTGTAGCCCTTCTTAACCAATTGTTCTTCGACGGGCTTCGTCACATGGATGTGGAGGCCTTGACCAGCCAACATCTTATTGACGTCACCAATCATGAGATCAACAATCTGCATCAAGTTATCCTTGCTCAGAGAGTTGAATTCAATAATATCGTCGAAACGGTTGAGAAATTCTGGCTTGAAGTAATTGGTCAGATTTCCCAAGACAGAGTGGGTTGTCCCATTAGCTGCGGCACCAAAACCGACATTGGCTTCAGCATCCCCGGTTCCAGCATTACTGGTCATGATGATTAGTGTGTCCTTGAAGGAGACGGTTCGGCCTTGAGAATCGGTCAGGCGGCCGTCATCAAGAATTTGTAAGAACATATTCATAACGTCGGGGTGTGCCTTTTCAATTTCATCCAGCAGAATCAACGTGTAAGGGTGACGACGAACCTGTTCCGTTAATTGACCAGCTTCCTCGTACCCAACATAGCCAGGTGGGGACCCGATTAACTTAGAAATGGAATGTGGTTCCATGTACTCAGACATGTCGAATCGAACCATCGCATCCGTCGATCCGAAGAGTTCATTGGCCAATTGTTTGGCTAATTCAGTCTTCCCAACACCGGTAGGACCCACAAAGAGAAACGAACCAATTGGTCGTCCAGTTCCGTTTAATCCAATCCGGTTACGCCGGATTGCTCGAGCTACCTTGTCGACTGCTTCATCTTGACCGATGACGTGCTTCTCAAGGTCAGTTCCCAAGCTCTTGAGTTGATGCTGTTCCTTAGCTTGGAGTTCACCGACTGGGATGTTGGTCTTTTCTTCCACGATGTCTTGCATGTCCTTGACCGTGACTTCAACCGAAGTATTTGAATCGGCAGTTGTTGCCGATTCTTTGGACTTCTCTAACTTGGTCACTTGGTCGCGGTAGTAGGCTGCCTTTTCGTAGTCTTCTTGTTTCAAGGCATCTTGTTTCTGTCCTTCAGCGGACTTGATCTTTTCATCAATCGCCTTAGGGTCCGCCACGTTAATGGTCAGATTCTTCCGAGAACCAGCCTCATCTAGCAGGTCAATGGCCTTGTCAGGTAAGAAACGGTCTTGGATGTACCGATCTGACAATCGAACGGCGGCTTCAATCGCGTCGTCCGTGTAATGAACATGGTGGTAGTCTTCATACTTCTTTTGAATACCTTTAAGAATTTTCACAGCCTCATCGGCACTAGGTTCGTCCACCGTAACGGGTTGGAACCGCCGAGCTAACGCTTGGTCTTTTTCAATATCACGGTACTCACTTAACGTGGTTGCCCCGATCAATTGGAAGTCGCCACGGGCGAGGGCGGGCTTCAAAACATTCCCAGCATCCATACCACCTTCGGCATTTCCAGCACCCATGATTTCGTGAATTTCATCGATGAAAAGGATAATGTCCGGATTGGACTGAACCTCTTTCATTAATTGCTGCATCCGTTGTTCGAATTGACCTCGAATCCCGGTTCCTTGAACCAGAGACACGACGTCTAAACGGATAATTTGTTTGTTGGCGAGCTTTTGAGGAACGTTGCCTTCGACAATTCGTTCCGCAAGGCCTTCAACGACGGCCGTCTTCCCAACACCGGCTTCCCCGATGAGTACGGGGTTATTCTTGGTCCGCCGGTTCAGAATTTCGATGACTTGAGCCGTTTCCTTGTCCCGACCAATGACGGGGTCAACCTTACCATCTTTTGCCAGTTGCGTGAGGTTCAGACCATACTGATTGAGTAGGCCATTGCCAGAGCCCTGGTTGCCTGATGGCTGGGTTGGCCGGTTACCTTGACCGGAAGCTTGACGGTAATCTGAAGAGTTACCGTTGCCGTTACCGCCTTGCATGGCCCGGAAAATATCATCCAGGTTACCAAAGCCGAATGGATCTTGTGCCATACGGCCACCTCCATTTCCAGAATCGTTTGATTGTTGCTGTTTCAGCAGCTGGTAACAATTTTGGCATAGATCAACTTGTTGCCGCTGCCCATTTACACTCATGTAAAGGTGAATTGTTGCTTCATTGCGGTGGCAATTTTGACATAGCATCTTGTCGTCTCCTTTCTTGCCTGGAGTTCTCGTGGGAGGTCCCACGGGGTCAGTTAAAGTTCTTTGACCTTTACTGACCATTGAACACATTATACCGCGTTAATTAGGGGGTGCAAGTATTTTGCTTCGCCCAATAACCGCGTAGCACGAGGGATTACCTCACGAACGCCTTTTATTTTAGCACTCTCTCTCATAGAATGCTAAAATCAGTCTCGAAAATTGAAAATTTCTTTTGACGTGGACGATATTGCACCGTAGAATATATAGGAAACAACGAAGTGGGGGTGGCAATATGGCAGAAGATTTTACGGATTTATTGAATCAACTCAAAGATGGTAAGATTGACCAGTTTGACGTAACGCCGGCAAGCTTCCCAGCCTTTCAGAAAGCTTTCATGGCTTTTGATACTCGGAAACGGGTGGTGGGCCAGGCCCATAAAGACGGAAAACTCGTCTATCATTATGACCACGACGCCGGAAATAGCGGCGAATGACGAATTTTTTATGTAAGCGGTTCACTAACAACTTGTAATTTAGTGGCTAGATTGATATTCTTAGTAGGTAGGCATGACTCGTTCAATGGTTGTTTGACCACTGCGCAAGGTCAAGACGAGCCATCGTCAATAAGAAGTCAACCTAAGCTTAAAGGAGATCGATCAATTATGGAAAAACGCGAATTTCATGTCACATCTGAAACTGGTATCCATGCCCGTCCTGCAACCTTATTAGTTCAGGCAGCTAGCAAGTACACCTCAGAGGTTAGCTTGCAGTACCAAGACAAGTCCGTTAACTTGAAGTCTATCATGGGTGTTATGTCATTGGGTGTCGGCCAAAACGCTGACATTACGATCACTACCGATGGTGATGACGAAGCCGACGCAATGAAGGCTGTTGCAGATACCATGGTAAAAGAGGGTTTATCTAAATAATGAAGACGATGCTCAAGGGGATTGCTGCGAGTGATGGGCTGACCTGTGGCCGAGTCTTTCGGCTGGTTGACCCGCAACTCGAGATTCATCAGCGGTCGATTCAAAATCTTGATAAAGAGATAGAGCGATTCCATCAGGCCCTTGTAGCAGCTGCCTCGGATATTGAGACGATAAAAACTCGTGTAAATAAAAACCTGGGTGCGGATCGTGCCCAGGTTTTTATTGCGCAAATGGCCATGGTTAGGGATGCCGAACTGGTCGATCCAGTCACGGCACTTATCCAGGAAAAACGGATCAATGCCGAGGCTGCGTTGCTTTCGGTGACCCACGATGCTGAACAACGGCTGACGAGTCTCCAGAATAATCCGTACCTGCAACAACGACTGGCTACGTACCGGGCGGTGACCAAGCGGGTGACTGCCAAGTTGCTTGGCGTGGACTTACCCGATCTCGCGCTTGTGACTGATCCAGTGGTGGTTGTGGCGCATGATTTAGTAGCCAGTGAAACGATTGCGGTCAATCCGCAACAGGTCTTGGGGTTCATCACCGATACCGGTGGCCGAACCTCACATTCGTCGATATTGGCCCGTTCATTGAATCTGCCAGCGGTTGTGGGTACTCAGGTTGCCACGCAGCAACTTGTCAATGGTGACATGGTCATCGTTAACGGGTCACAGGGCAACGTTGTGGTGGCACCAGACGACGAAGCGGTTGCAACGGCGCAACAAGAGATGGCTGAACGCCAACAGAATCAAGAACGTTTGGCTAGTATTCGTCATCGCGGCACGGTCTCCAGGGATGGTGTTGGGGTCACCCTTGCAGCTAATATGGGAACGGTTGCCGATCTGCCACGTGTTGAAGCTGGTGGGGCGGAGGCGGTCGGCCTATTACGGACTGAATTTATGTACCTCGATGCCCACCACTTACCTTCTGAAGATGAGCAGTTTACGATTTATCGGCGAATTTTAACGACCATGGCACCGCGACCAGTAGTCATTCGGACTCTAGATGTTGGTGGGGATAAGCCATTACCTTATCGTCCTGCTCAGGATGAGGCCAATCCCTTTATGGGGTCTCGCGCCATTCGTCAGAGTCTGGCTCACCAGCAGGTGTTTCGTAGCCAATTACGAGCATTGATTCGGGCCTCGGCTTACGGTAAGTTGCGGATCATGTTTCCAATGATTACAACGTTGGATGAGCTACGCCAGGCCAAGGCTATTTATGCCGATGAACGGGCTAAACTCACTACGGCACGGGTCGCCATGGACAAGATCGAAGTAGGCATGATGGTGGAAGTACCTGCCGCAGCCCTGTTGGCCGACCGCTTTGCCGCCGAGGTAGACTTCATGAGTATTGGCACCAATGACCTCATCGGGTACACCTTGGCTGCCGACCGCACCAATCAGGATGTGGCGTACTTGTATCAGCCTTACCATCCGGCTGTTTTGCGGTTAGTCGATCGGGTTATTTCGGCGGCTCACGCTGCGGGAATCCCGATTGCAATGTGTGGCGAGATGGCTGGCGACCCTATTGCAGTACCGCTACTGCTGGGGATGGGCTTAGATGAGTTCTCAATGGCACCTAATGCCATCTTGAAAACGCGGGAGCTCATTAGTCAGTTGGATGCCCACGAACTTACCTCATTGGCTGAGACCGCGGTTAATTCAGCAAGTACCAGCCAGGAGGTCGTCACGATGGTTCAGGCCGCCGTGCCGGACATTCTGGGATAAGGCTTTAAGTTGAAAAACCACAAGGAGACGGGACCAGCCATAAAGGCTTTGGTTGCCGTCTCTTTAATTTTGTTTGCGATTGGGGCTGAGGTTTGCAATCCCTTAGCCAAACCCATATAATTGTGATGATTGTATTTAGTGCTGTTAGAAAAGGTTTAGCCAAACACAGACGCAAGGGGGATTGGCGATGAATATTGGCTTATTTACAGATACCTATTTCCCTCAAGTGAGTGGGGTGGCAACGTCGATCAAGACGCTGCGTGATCAACTAGAAAAACAGGGCCATCAAGTGTACATCTTTACCACGACCGACCCACACGTTGAACGGAATGTTTATGAACGAAATGTCTTTCGGTTTTCAAGCATTCCGTTTGTTTCGTTTACGGACAGACGGATCGCGGTGCGCGGGCTGTTCCAAGCCTATCAAATTGCCAAGGAACTGAACTTGGACATTGTGCATACACAGACGGAATTCTCGATGGGGTGGATCGGAAAGTTCGTGGCGCGGAACCTGGAAATTCCCTGTTTACATACCTATCACACCATGTATGAGGATTATCTGCACTACGTCGCTAATGGTAAGATTTTAAAACCGGTGCATGTGAAGCAGGCGACACTGGCCTTTTGCTACCATTTGACTGGTGTGGTTGCTCCTAGTGACCGAGTGTTGAGTACCTTAACCGATTATGGGGTTAAAACCCCAATTCGAATTATTCCAACTGGGGTAAACCTTCATCAATATGAGCAACCAGACACGGAAAACCTGCGACGCCAATGGGGTTATGAACCCGATACGCCAGTGATTTTGTCGTTGAGTCGTTTGGCCTACGAAAAGAATATCAAGGCTAGCATTGCGGCTATGCCTCGGATTTTAGCACAAGTGCCCGAGGCACAGCTGCTGATTGTTGGGGATGGCCCGGCTAAGGCGGATTTGGAACAACAAGCTCAGGATGCTGGGTTGATGGACCACATTACCTTTACCGGTGAGATTGATAACGACGAAGTATTCCACTATTACCACATGGCTAATGTCTTCCTTTCGTCTTCCGATTCAGAGTCGCAAGGGCTGACCTATATTGAAGCCATGGCTGCCGGAACCAAGATCGTGGTCATGACCAGTCCCTATACGGATGACTTGTTGTCGGACAGGGCGCTTGGTGTGACCTTCTCGACGGAAGATCAGTTGGTGGCGAACGTGGTGGATTACTTGCGTCACGGGGATGAAGAACAGAATCCAGAACTGCTTGCACGCAAGTTGGCAGAAATCTCCGCCGATACTTTTGGTCAACGGGTTATTTCCTTTTATCAGGACGCCCAGGCCAGTTACGAAGAGGCGCATGAGGATACGCCGGATTTTAGTGATTGATTAAGGGAGTTATTTGATGCTTAAAATTAATATGTTCTCCACAGCTGATTCTGTGAAGGGTCAGGGTGTAGGGAGTGCTTACAATGAATTAATGAATTTGTTAAAGACGCGACTGCACGATGAGTTTCAGGTTACGGTTAACAAATACAGTCGGGTCGACGTCACGCATTACCACACGATTAACCCGACCTACTATTTATCGACATTTCTGCCTGGACGCGGCCGTAAAATTGGCTACGTTCATTTCTTGCCGGAGACACTTGAAGGGAGTCTAAAGATTCCGCAGCCATTTCGGTCAATTTTCTATAAATATGTCATTGCGTTCTATAAGCGGATGGACCACATTGTTGTGGTCAACCCGACTTTTATTCCCAAGTTAGTGGCATACGGAATTCCTGCTGAGCGGGTGACTTACATTCCCAACTTTGTGAGCCGCAAGGAGTTTTATCCAGTGGATCATGCCCGGCAGGTGGCTTTACGCCAAAAGTACGAGTATGATGCTAAGCGCTTTACGGTGTTGGGTATCGGCCAGATTCAGGAACGTAAGGGACTCTTTGACTTTATTAAATTGGCCAAAAACAATCCAGATATTCAATTTATCTGGGCCGGTGGTTTTTCATTTGGTCGGATGACGGATGGTTATGCTGCGTTGAAGAAGGTTGTCGATGATCCACCAGCCAATCTGAGCTTTCCAGGGATTGTCGATCGTGCCAAGCTGGTGGACTATTACAATATGGCAGATCTTTTCTTACTGCCGTCGTTTAACGAACTTTTTCCAATGTCCGTGTTAGAAGCCTTTAGTACTGGGACACCAGTATTATTGCGTGATCTGGATCTGTATCAGGCCATTATCGCTGGTGACTATCAACCGGCCAAGAATTATGATGAGATGAATCAGCAGCTCCATGATTTATCTCAGAATCCAACGGCCATGGAACACTGGCACCAGCAAAGCTTGGCAGCCGCGGAGCGCTATTCTGAGGCCCACTTGGCGGAGATCTGGCGGCAATTCTATCAGCAACAAGCAAAAGTGAGGTCGTGACATGTCCCGTCGAAATAAGTGGGTTCTAACGATTATGTTTTTGGTGGGAATTGCGATTTTCACCTATTCACTCCGGGACATTAAATTTTCCGTCCTCGTGAACGATTTTGTTCACATTAATTTTTGGTGGTTTGGGGTAGCCGTGGCCTGTATGGTCATCTACCTGGGGCTAGAAGCCTGGATTGTGAAAGTCTTTATCTCCGATCGAATTACCGGTTTCACCTTTAAGGATGCTTTACGGATCCCCATGGTGGAACAACTCTTTAATGGGATTACGCCGTTCTCTTCAGGCGGTCAGCCCGCCCAACTCATTGCCCTGATGCAAACGGGGATCGATGCAGGGAAGGCGAGTTCGGTTCTATTAATGAAATTTGTGGTCTATCAATCTATGATTGTCATTAATTTTTTAATTGCTTTGATGATTGGGTTTAACCAAATTCAGGATAAGCTCCATGCTTTGGTCTGGCTGGTAGTCTTTGGGTTCTGCATTCATCTGGCGGTTATTGTGGGGTTATTGATGGTCATGTTCTGGTATAACTTTACCAAGAAAATGGTGACCATCGTCCTTTACCCGGTGAAGTGGTTTGTGAAGCCAGAACGTTACGAACGGATGTCACATAATATCAATAGTAAGATCGATTCCTTCTATGCCGAGAGTGTTCGAATTAGTGGGAAAGGGAAGCTGATGCTACGGGTCTTTGTAATCACGTTCTTCCAGCTGGCTTTTTATTACTTGATTCCGTACTTCATTATGTTAGCCCTTGGTTACACATCGGCAAATATCGTCATGGTCACGAGTTTCCACATTCTGATCGTGATGGTCATTTCACTTTTTCCAATTCCCGGCGGTGCCGGTGGGGCGGAGTATAGCTTTGAAATGATCTTCCGGAGTTATATTTCTTCGAGCAGTAAACTGGTGCTAGCCATGATTCTCTGGCGGTTATTGACGTACTACTTTGGGATGTTGGCTGGATTAGTGGCGATGGTCATTCGACCAGATCGGGTGACTGAGGACTCAGATTCATGAAATCAATGAGTTTTTCTTGATTTGGGCGTGTCATATGGCCCCAAGTTTGGTAAAATCATTAGTGGAAAGCTAGAAAGGGGACCAATCATGGAAGAATCTCAACTGATTGGCATCATCAATCGCTTAAAGGCGATGCAAGAGGATGCTACCGACGAGCCACAGCCCCGTCGTTTTGAAAAGGAAGGCGTTGAGCAGGCAACGGTTGTCTTTAACCAAGCTACTCACACCTACACGTTAACCGAACATAATCCGGAAACGACTTTTGAATTTGATAACATCGACTTGGTGGCTATCGAACTATTTGATTTACTGACGGATAACTAACAAAACTATGGGTGCCATAGTTTTGTTTTTTTATTATATCGGGAAAAGATTGAATTTTTCCAAAGGTTCTGCAATCGGATTGATTACCCGATGATATCAGCTATACTTGAATGATGTTAATTATTATGTGGAGGCAGTCTCATGGCGAATTTTTTTAAGCGGAAGACGAATTGGTTAAACACCCGTATGGGCTTTTTCCTGTTAATCGTCGTTTTATTTTGGGTAAAAACATACATTGCCTATCAGACTGAGTTTACCTTAGGTGCTAAGGGCAGTGTGCAGCAGTTTTTACTACTAATTAACCCACTACCGGCCGCTCTGTTGGTATTCGGGATTGCCCTGTATTTTCGGGGCAGATTAGCCTACTGGCTAATGCTGATTATCGACGTGCTAGAATCTACCTGGATTTTTGCCAACGTTGTGTATTACAGAGAGTTCTCTGATTTTCTGTCGTTTGGGATTATGAAAGGCTCAAGTGATGTTGGAAATAATCTGGGTAAGAGTCTAGCTCAGATCACTCACCTGTATGATTTCTTCGTTTACGTTGATATTATCGTGTTAATCATCTTATTGGTCACCCATGTGATTCGAATCGACCCACGGCCATTCAAACGGCGGTATGCATTGTCGATTACGGTATTGTCATTTGGGTTGATGTTTGCAGAGTTTGGAATGGCGAATGCAGACCGATCCGGGCTATTGACGCGGACCTTTGATAACAATTATATCGTTAAGTATCTAGGTCTGAACGAGTATGCGGCATTTAATGCTTATCAGACGCAGAAGGAAAGTGCAACACGGGCTAGTGCTAATGCGTCGGACATGAAGAGTGTTCTGAAGTACTTGAAACAGAACCGAGTTAGTCCCAATGTCTCCTATTATGGTAAGGAGAAGGGGAAGAACGTTTTTATTATTCACTTGGAGAGTTTCCAACAATTCTTAATTGATTACAAAGTGGATGGTAAAGAAGTGACCCCAACTCTAAACAAGTTCTATCATAACGAGAATACACTGTCTTTTGACAACTTCTATAATCAGGTTGCACAAGGAAAGACGTCTGATGCTGAAATGATGCTTGAAAACTCACTGTTTGGATTGCCACAGGGGTCGGCTATGACGACCTATGGTACACAGAACACGTTTCAGGCGGCACCAGCGATCCTGAGCCAGGAAGCTGGTTATAGTAGCGCGGCCTTTCATGGGGATGTGCCAAGTTTCTGGAACCGGGATAATACCTATAAGTCATGGGGCTACCAGTATTTCTTTAGTTCCAGTGCCTATACAGAAAAGGCTGGCTACAGTGTCGGTTATGGTCTAAAGGACAAAATATTCTTTAAGCAATCAGCCAAGTACATTGAACAGTTACCACAACCGTTCTATGCCAAGATGATAACATTGACCAATCATTATCCATACGAGTTAGATAAGAAGAATACGGACTTTCCAGCGACGAAAACTGGGGATAAGACGGTGGACCCATATGTTCAGACGGCACATTACCTCGACCAATCGTTTGCGGAGTTCTTGACCTATCTGAAGAAGGTTGGTCTTTATAAGAATAGTGTGATTGTGGCCTATGGGGATCACTATGGGATTTCCAATAACCATCGACCAGCTATCGCACAACTTCTGGGTAAGGACAAGATTACCAGTTATGATCTGACACAGTTTCAGAAGGTGCCATTCATGGTTCATGCGACTGGTCTGAAGGGGGGCATCAATCATACCTATGGGGGTGAAATTGATGTCTTGCCTACACTGTTGGACCTCTTAGGAGTTAAGAACCAGGATACGGTTCAATTTGGGCAGGATCTATTAGCTAAGAATCGAAACCAGACAGTGGCCTTTCGTAATGGTAACTTTGTCTCGCCGAAGTATATGAAGGTGGGGGGAACCGTCTATGATACGAAGACGGGGGAGGTCCTCACACTGACGGCGGCACAAAAGAAGGAAGTAGATCAGCTGCAGAATCATGTAACGACGGAACTCTCTCTGTCTGATCGTGTCATCTATGGGGACCTGTTACGGTTCTATTCACCAAAGAACTTTAAGAAGGTGGACAAGGCGTCCTTTACCTATAAGTACACGCCAGCGATGGCAAAGTTAGCGGAGGCACAGAAGGAAGAGAAGACCAGCGTTCTAGCTAAGAATGATGGTAAGAGCACCGTCTCGGACTATAAGACCGATGCACCAGAACTGAAATAGAATGATGAGTTGCATTTAACCCTTACTGGTTGAATGCAACTTTTTTTGTGGTTTTAACCATTGTGGCGGGGTTCAAGAGGAGTCGACGAAACGTTTTTTGTTAAATATGCATTTAGGGGTTGACCAGTGTGGCTGTTATTGGTAAACTATTTTCTGTTGTCAAATTATGAATATTCCGTTGCAGCGGTGAGAAACACCAGCTAGATTAATTGTTAAAAAGGCTTGACGGTCAGTTTAATTATTGATATAGTAGTAATCGTTGTTAAGAATATTTATTCAACCGGGGATGGATATCCCGATATTTATTCAATAAAATGTTTAAATAAGTTGTTGACAGTGTTTTGACAGCATGATATACTTTAAAAGTTGTCACGGAGTTAGTTATTCGCGACATGGTAGACCTTTGAAAACTGAACATTGTTTCGACAAACCAAATATGTGTAGGGCGGTTTGATACTTGGTATCAAACCCAAACAATATTTGCGAAGTCAATTCGCTTTTATAATAAAAGTAACAACAATCGA
>NZ_RHOC01000004.1 GCF_003946145.1 Levilactobacillus huananensis | reverse complement strand
TGTTCTGGGTGAGACACTATTTAGTGTACACAAAATTTCAAAATGTTTTATTTACAGAGCTTGACTAAACGTAGGAAAGAGACTGGGACAATTGTTCTGGCTTTTTTCGATCGTGTCATCACCCCAATACCTTTTGACACATGGCTTTATCCGTGCAAATGCGTATAATAGGGTATAAATTGTTTTGGTAATTAAGGGGGATGGATCAATTGCGTCAGGGGATTAAACGTGGCTTAATCTTACTTGGGTTTTACGTCTGTTGGATGTTGCGAACGGTCGGATGGGCTTGGCTTTCCGGCAATGACAATGGCGCCTTCTGGCCTACGGTGTTGCGTTTTATCGTTTTTGGCGTGGTGCTCTTGCCTTGGCCCGTCATTGTTTACTTGGTTGGCAGGGGCATTCATCACCATCAGTGGATGCCCATCGTAAGTGCTGGTTGGCTAGCGGTGTTAACGTTGGCTTCTTCGGAAGCCCTGAGTGCGAAAGTGGCCCCGTTTATTCCCTTGATAACGATTCTGACGGGATGGCAAGTGGCTGGTTGGTTTATTAAATCGACGTCACGGTCTGCAACCTGGTGGGTGACGGGCGTTAGTGTTGTGGTCACCGGGTTTTGTCTATTGACGCCGGTAACGGCTAGTCGATTGTTTGTGGCGGGTTACGCCTCGCCGATTCAGGCACTTACTGCCAGGTCATCATCCGATCGAAATGGCAAGGTGATCTCGTATAACTTTAACGTGACTGAAGTTAGCTTAATCCCCACACAAACGAATCCCAAGTTGAGTGTGGATGTTCGTCACTTGGGCTGGGTCTATTATCCTACCGAACAACAGTGGTGGGTGGTTTAAATAGAACTTTAAAATGAGAAGACCGATTGTCGATGAAATGGTCATTGACGACCGGTCTTTTATAATATGTTCATTTATGAAAACAAAAAAATTAACCGCCTTGAATTAGACTGGGATTTAGTCTGATTCAAGATGGTTAACGATTATTTTGGGACAGCGTTTAATCGGGGTATTTTCCGGGTACCCGGATCACTGCTACCAAAAAAGCTTTAGTTTGTCGTCTGTTTGTTAAGCAATTGTTTACGACAACTTCATAATAACAAAGAAATCAAGGGTTTTGGGTGATTCTCGTGATTTGTAATATTACAAATTCGTGCAACATTCATTTAGGGGAACAACCGGTCGATAATCGTCCCCACTCATAGGGTTCACGAGTCAGGACGGCAGTGGTTTTTATCTGAATAATTATTCTGAAAGACGAATATGATTTGGGCGATGAGAAAATTTACCCCATCGCCTTTTTTACAGAGCCTTAACGTAAATTGGCAGACAGTCGATCGGTTTGGTGGGTCACCGCCCAAACTAAATGAGAAGGAATTCGGGAATTCTGAGAAAGTAAGAGTGACTCTCCTTCCGTGTTGATCGGCCAGTGAAAAGGGCATCATTTAGCCGGTTAATGGTTTGGGGTCAATCTAGCGATCAGGGGAATAAGACCGTGCTTTCAGTGCGTCACCGGTTGCGAAAAACGCAGTCGATGTTACGAGATTGACAGGGCGAATGGGGCCACCTCGCGAAAGCAAGTTTCGTTTGGTGATCAAAAAGCGGAAGATACCGGTAACCAGTGGTTTATCAAGGAATTTCGGCGATTTAAAGTTGGTGGTTAATCGATATGTGCGCCGAATTCTTTTATTAATAATTTTATATATTGTTCAGGTTTTACGGTTTACCTGCCGTGAACAAACGGTTTCACTTCTAATAATTATTTTGATGACGAAGCATTTTCCGAAAAACAGTTGCAAAAGTTCGGATACTTGCTATCATTGGGAGTGGTTATTGAACACCAACTACATATCTGAGGAGTGAGCTTGATGCATCTGAGAAACAAGGTTAAATGGCTCTTAGTCATGACGGCATTACTGGCCTTACCAGTTACTTTGGTAGGGTGTGGCAAGTCGACTAGCTCGACCAGTTCTTCTAGTTCTAAGGGATTTACCCCCAAGAAGTTGACGGTAGAATTCGTGCCATCATCTAACGCAGGAACGATCGAGGCTAAGGCCAAGCCATTGGAAGGCTTGCTGAAGAAGCAATTAGGGATTCCAGTGACGGTTAGTGTTTCTACCGACTACAACACCATCGTTGAGGCCATGGGGTCCAAGAAGGTGGATGTCGGCTTCTTACCGCCTGATGCATACGTGTTGGCGCACAAACAGTACGGTGACAAGGTCATCTTACAGGCCCAACGTTACGGGGTTAAGGAACCTAACGACCAAGCCACGAAGCAACTTGTGGATTACTACCGGTCACAAATCTTGGTTCGCAAGGATAGCGGGATTAAGTCTATCAAGGATCTGAAGGGCAAGAAGATTGCCGTGCAAGACACGACCTCAACTGCCGGGTGGATTTACCCAGCTGTTGAAATGCTGGAACACGGCGTAAACGTCAACAAGGATGGCATCAAGACGGTTCAAGTGAAGGGTCATGACCAAGGGGTCTTATCCGTTTACAACAAGAATACGGACGCTGCCTTCGTCTTCCAAGGTGCTCGTAAGTTAGTCATGAAGGACCAAAAGAATATCATGCAGGACGTTGTCCCAATCTACACGACGGGCAAGATTCCTAACGATACGATTACGGTTCGTGGGGACATGACAGACAAGTGGCAGAAGAAGATCGCAGAAGCCTTCAAGGAAATCGCCAAGACCAAGAAGGGACACGACATCATTTCAAGTGTCTACTCTCACGAAGGTTATGCAGATTCCAAGGATAGCAACTTCGATATTATTCGGAAATACGACAAGCAAGCAGAAAAGCTCGACAAGTAAGCACGTCGACATTTAGGCAGTAACGACAGAAAGTAGCGGGGGGCGGCACATAGCAAGCGCCTCTGCTACTTTTTTATAGGGGGATCAGAATAATGGATCAACAACCAATCATTTCTTTCAAGAACGTGAATAAAATTTATAGCAACGGAACCGTGGGTTTGAAAGACATTAACTTTGATATTCCCCGGGGAGAATTCTTGGTGGTCGTCGGGTTGTCAGGGGCTGGGAAGAGTACGTTACTACGAACGATTAACCGGATGCATGAGATTTCCTCTGGTGAGATTACCATCGAGGATGAACCAATTAGCAGCTACAAAGGACAATCATTGCGTCTATTACGTCGTAAGATCGGCATGATTTTTCAAGATTTCAACTTGATTAAGCGTTCGACGGTTCAACGTAACGTCCTGTCTGGAAGGGTCAGCTACTATCCCACTTGGAAGAGTGTCTTGAGCCTCTTTAGCACCGCCGATAAGGATCGTGCCATTCGGGCTTTGGAACGGGTTAATTTGACTGAAAAGCTCTATACGCGAGCTGACGAATTGTCCGGGGGCCAGCAACAACGGGTCGCCATTGCCAGAACGTTGATGCAGGACCCCAAGGTCATCTTGGCCGATGAACCGGTAGCGTCATTGGATCCACTGACGACCCAGACTGTGATGGATATCTTGAAGCGTTTGAATCAAGAAGATGGTATCACTGTCATTGTGAACTTACACTCGGTCGCCTTAGCTCGTCAGTACGCGGATCGCATTGTGGGTCTGCGCGCCGGTGCCGTCGTTTATGACAAAGAGATTGCCGACGTGACCGAGGCTGATCTGACGAAGATTTACCAGACAGCCTAGGGGGTGGCAAAAATGACAACACCAGAAATTCCGCAACGTTCGTGGAGTCAACGTTGGCACGTGAAGGCCGTGGGCTGGACAGTGCTCTTAGTGGCTTTACTTGTGGGGTCCTCCAGGATGACTGGGGTTGATGTGGGGATGTTCTTTAGCAACTTCGATCAATTTACCAATCTCTTGGTTCGGATGTCACAACCAGCTTGGTCTTACGTGCCAATCATCATTCAACCCCTCTATGAAACCATTCAGATGGCAATTTTAGGGACGACTATCGGGACCGTCTTCGCTGTGCCTTTCGCTGTCTTGGCAGCCAGCAACTTGGTTCACAATCAGTGGCTACGTGGCTTCATTCGGCTGATTTTGGACCTGGTGCGGACGTTACCTGACTTGTTATTAGCGGCCATTTTCGTGGCTATCTTTGGGATTGGGTCGACCGCCGGGGTCATTACCTTGGCTATCTTCTCCTTTGGGATGATTTCTAAGCTCTTCTACGAAGTTATCGAAACTATCGATATGGGACCGCTGGAAGCCATGGAATCCGTTGGGGCTAGCAAGGTGACCATCATTTGGTACGCCGTCCTTCCGCAAATCATGAATCAATTCGTGAGTTACTTTCTCTACACGTTGGAAATCAACGTGCGGGCATCGACCGTCCTGGGGTACCTGGGTGCCGGGGGGATCGGGGTCTTCTTACAACGATCACTGAGTGAATTTGATTATGGTAAGACGGCCGTGATTATTCTGGCTACGCTAGTTGTGGTCATGGTGATCGACGGGGTCAGCAATCATTTAAGGAGGGTCTTACTCTAAGATGAATATGCAAACGACAATGACAAATAAACCAGAGAAACCCGTCCACCTGAGCCCATGGCGACGCTGGCGTTGGCTCATCTGGCTGATTCTGGTCGCGGGTGTTTATACCTGGGCCATTACGGGCCTGCACTTCACTGGTCTGCAGGAATCGGCTGGGTCCGTCTCCAAGTCTATCGTCCACGGGTTGGTCAACCCGGATTGGGCGTATGTTTACAACGGTAGCGGTGAGGACCTGGTTTCATTAATTATTCAGACGTTGGCCATCGCGCTATTGGGAACCTTCGTGTCGGCACTTATCAGTGTGCCCTTTGCCTTTTGGGCCGCCCGTGGTGACCACGAGTGGGGCCATCTGCGTTCGGGCAGTGGGAAGATTGTCCTGACCTTGATTCGGACTTTTCCAGAAATTGTTCTGGCCATCATGTTCATTAAGGCCGTGGGTCCAGGATCATACGCTGGGGTCTTGGCCGTCAGCATTCACTCTATCGGGATGCTGGGTAAGCTTTTCAGCGAAGCCATTGAAAATATGGATCGTGGGGCCGAGGAAGCCATCGTGAGCGCTGGGGGCAATAGCCCACAAGTCTTCATGCTGGCGACGATTCCAACGATTATGCCTGAATTTATTTCCTACACACTCTACCGATTCGAAATCGCCGTGCGTTCTGCTTCCATCTTAGGGATGGTGGGTGCCGGTGGTATCGGGACGCCAATGATCTTTGCCATTCAGACTCGGGCATGGTCTCGAGTTGGAATTATCCTATTAGGGATTGTGGTTATGGTACTCCTAATTGATACGCTGTCAGAACAGCTGAGAAAGAGGCTGATCTAATGACGCACCTCAAGATTTTATCGACCAGTGATGTTCACGGCTATGTGTATCCCACGGGGTATAGCACGCCGGATGATCAGCGGGCTTTCGGGTTTCTGAAGGCTGCCACGGTCATTGAATCGGTACGTCAGGAGGCCGCTCCCGACGATATTGTCATCACCATTGAAAATGGGGATTGGATTCAAGGATCGCCATTTGCGACGTATATCGCTAAACATGACGACGCGCCTCGCGATCTCTTTACGCAATTAAGTTCAGCTATGGCGTACGATGCTGGCGTGCTAGGCAATCACGAGTTCAACTATGGGTTGTCCTACTTACGGTCCTGTGAGGCCGCGCGCCAGTACCCGTTGCTTGGCGCGAATATCCAGGGAGGTCAACGTGTTGGCATTGTCGATGCGCCGTACACCATTCTGGAACGGCGTGGCGTGAAGATTGCAATCCTGGGACTCACTACCGCCTATATCCCCATGTGGGAGACGGCAGCTCATATTGAAGGCTTGACATTTGCATCGGCGCTGACGACTGCGCAGCACTGGGTACCCCGCTTGTGCGAGTTGGCCGATGTGGTTGTCGTGGCCTATCACGGGGGTCTAGAAGCCGATCCACTGACAGGAAAGCCCACGGAACGGTTGACCGGAGAAAACGAGGGTTACCAGCTCATGACGGCGGTTCCTGGGATCGATGCCCTGATTACAGGACATCAACATCGTGAACTTGCTGGCGTTTACCAAGGTATGCCGGTTACCCAACCCGGTGAAAAGGGCGTTGCCGTGGGGATGATCGACCTGGAACTTAACGCGCACCATCAGGTGGTTGCCCACCGCGCGGAGTTGCTGTCGACAGCCCAAGCGACGCCTAAGCTGGCCCTCCAGGCTCTAACGACGGACACCGAAGCCGCCGTACAGACCTGGTTGGACCAGCCAATTGGACAAGTGGCCGGTGCCAGTCTAGCCGTGACCGATTCATTTGACGCACGGCTTCACGGGCATCCATACCTCCAATTTGTCAACGAGGTCGCCATGGCTGCCGGCCAAACGGATATCGCTTTGACCAGCCTATTTAACGATGACGTGCGGGGTTTAGGGACCCACGTCACCATGCGCCAACTGTTGAATAGCTATGGTTACCCCAACACCTTGGTCGTCGAGCGCCTGACGGGATCAGCACTCAAGGCGGCGTTGGAACGTAGCGCCAGCTTCTTTACCTGCGAGGGATCAACGGTTAAAGTCAATCCAGCCTTCATTTATCCGAAGTTACAACTCTACAATTACGATGTGTATAGCGGGATTGACTACACCTTCGACCTTCATCAGCCGATCGGTCAACGGGTGGTAGACCTTAGTTATCATGGTCAACCAGTTCAGCCCGATCAGGAACTTCTGATCGCGGTCAATCAGTACCGTGGCAATGGGGGCGGCGACTACCCGATGTTTGCCGCCAGCAAGATTGTTCGTGAAATTAACGTGGACATGGTGGCCCTCATTTTGGATTACTTTGAGCACCATCCCGTGGTCACGGGCAAACGACAAACCAACTTCCAGGTTCGGGCATGAGACCCGCACCGGAAGAAAACAGCACCAGCTAGGTGGACTTAAGGTCCAGGTAGCTGGTGCTGTTTTTAGTTAGATCAGCGTTCATTAAGTGAAGTTAGAACCTCGAGATCCTAGTTCTGCGTCACAGTCGCCTATCGCGGTGTTCCGCGGCGGAACCGTCAGTATAATTCCTGGCAGTCGCAGGCGATCTTTTGAAACTTGATTTAAAACTATAGACTACTCAAGTGAACTATCCACATGAACCACCAATTTTCCAAGATTTTCGCCGTGCTTTAGATGCTTTAGTCCAGTGACAGCCTGGTTAAAGGACAGCGTGGCGCCGATCACCGGATCCAACGCACCGCTAGCCAGCTGTTTACCAACCGCAGTCGCCATGATAGCCAGATCGTGGATACCCGCGGGATCCTCGGAACGGTAGACGCCACCTAATCCGGAGCGACTTAGGCTCAAGGATCGAGTATCAAAGTCGAAGTGATCAGGCATACCATCACCGATGGCGATAATTTGGCCGTTGTAGGCCATCCTGGCAGTATCCTCGGCCAAGGATTCACCCCCGAGCGTGTTGAGGCTGACGTCGACACCACGACCCTTGGTAGCGGCAAGGACAGCCTGGGTGACATCGGCTTGATGGTAGTTAATGATGACGTCTGCGCCAACCCGTTCAACCAGAGCACGTTTACGATCAGAGGTGGTCGCGATGGTGCGTAGGCCTAGTTGATGGGCAAATTGCAAGGCGGCCAGACCGACAGCACCGCCCCCAGCGTGAATCAACACACTTTTGGCGGCGGTCAAATTGGCCTTGCGGTGCAAGGCCTGATAGGCTGTCAGAGTGCCACATAGACTCGCGGCCGCCGAATCGAGACTGACGGTAGCCGGTAGGTGAGCGACGCTCTGACTAGTGGTGATGGTGTAGGTGGCCAGACTTCCGGCCCGTCTGAGATCCCCGTGGTAAAGGACCCGGTCACCCACGGTAAAGCCAGTGACGCCACTGCCAAGTCCGGCCACAATGCCTGCCGCATCCATGCCGACGACGTGGGGGTCATTCCAGGTGCCGTTCTCAATGACCTTGTAGTCGGCCGGATTTAGGCCCACCGACCCAACCTTGATGAGCAGTTCGCCCGCTCTCGGAGTTGGGGTGGCAATCTCTAGTTGCCGGACATCGTCTAGGTCGTGGGGACCATGTCCCATAATCGTCCATGCTTGCATCACAATCAGTCCTATTCTTTAGAATTAAGTCCATCTTAGGGGAAACATACCAAAAGGGGAAGTTATTCATTTGGTTAGCACCCCTATTGATTATGTCTATATGTTAAATTTAGATTGCATTAGCCGCTAATTGGGTGCAATTGTTTAAAAACCTTGGTAGAATTAATTAACTTAACATTATAACTGGAGGTGGACATCTTGCACGACCGTTTGATTGCTCTCCCAATTCCTGACCGCTAAATTTATTTCATCTAAGAAAGGATGACCCCATTACATGGCACAAGAAACAGAAGCAACTGTTACCACGACCACCGAAACTGAAACAACCGACCCTGGACCCAGTCAGGAGTCGCTTTGGCAAAAATCAACATCAGATCTGTTAACCGAATTCGCTACCGATAGAGATGCCGGGCTCACAACCGACGAGGCGCAGCAAAGATTGCGCGCGGATGGGCCCAACGAACTAACTGCCAAGAAACAGTCGAACCTTTTACGTTTCTTGAAACAATTTAACAACAGTATCATCTATATCTTAGCGGGCGCCGCCTTGCTCACCTTCTTCATGCACCATTATTCCGATTCAATCGTTATCGGACTGGTGATTATCGCGAACGCCTTTATCGGTTACTTCCAAGAAAAATCGGCGGATAATGCCCTCGATAAAATTAAAGCCTTGTTGGTTTCTGAAGCCGTCGTCTTTCGAGATGGCCAGAAGATTACCTTACCTTCCCGTGAATTGGTGAAGGGGGATATCGTTCAGCTGGAGGCGGGGGATACCGTGCCTGCCGACCTGCGGCTGATCGATGCGGATAACCTGAAGATTCAAGAATCCGCGCTGACTGGGGAAACCGACTCGGTTAACAAGGGGGAGGATCCCTTACCTGACGCTGACTTGGCGTTGGCCGAGCGGTCAAATCAGGCCTTTGCCTCGACGGCAGTGACCAGTGGGTCCGGCCGAGGAATTGTGACGGTGACCGGGGCCAATACCGAGATTGGTCACATTCAACAAAACGTTGCTGAAGTTAAACAACAATCAACGCCTCTAATGAAGAACCTCAATGGGTTGGGGCTCGGTTTGTCGATTGCGATTTTGGTCGCAGCGGTCCTGCTCTTTATCCTGGGGATGATTACCCACGTTTACAGCTTACCAACGCTACTGATTGCCGTGATTACCATGGTGGTGGGCTCGATGCCCGAAGGGTTGCCAGCTAGTACGTCGGTGGTCTTAGCCATGGGAACCCAGGCGATGACCAAGCAAAATGTGATCGTGAAGACGTTACCCGCAGTGGAAACGCTAGGGGCCGTCGACATCGTCAACACCGACAAGACTGGGACGTTGACAAAGAATGAAATGACCGTGACGGACGTTCTGACCGCCGCCGATACCTACACCGTTTCCGGGGTTGGGTATGACGCGACCGGCCAAGTTGAAAATGACGAGGAACAAACGGTGGCCTGGCGTGATGACACTGATCTCGAGTGGTTGGTTCAGATTGCTGGACAGACTTCTGATACCCAGTTCCATGAGGAAGATGGGCAGTGGGTGCTAACCGGTGAACCAACCGATGGGGCCTTGACGGCGCTGTACCACAAGCTGGTTGGTACCGATCCTGCACCTCAAGAGATTGACTCGTTGCCATTCGACTCTGCCATTCGTTATTCCGCGCGACTAGTAGATCACCGTGACCAACGGTACCTATTGGTTAAGGGGGCGCCTCAGACCTTGATGCGGTTGATGACCGAACAGGGCCAGACCGTCGACCAAGATGCCTGGCAAGCTCGGATTTCCCGGCTGACGCAGCAAGGAAAGCGGGTCGTGGCTTTAGGGTATCAACCCGTAGCCGCCGATGCCGATGAAGTGGATGACCTTCCAATCGGTCAGGACTTCCATCTGGCTGGAATGGCCGGGATCATTGACCCACCTCGCCCTGGGGTAGCCGATGCCGTTAAGCAACTCCGGTATGCCGGAATCAAAGTGAAGATGATCACAGGGGATGACCCCGAGACTGCAGCAGCGATTGCTCAACAGCTGAACTTGTCCGAAAAGGCCAAGGCAATTACTGGGCCTGAGTTGGCCCAGTTGAGTGATGATGAATTGGCCGCTAAGATTGACCAATATACCGTGTTTGCTCGGACCACGCCCGCTGACAAATTGCGGATCGTAAAGGCTCAGCAACAGCGTGGTCATGTCGTTTCGATGACCGGTGACGGGGTTAACGATGCGCCAGCTCTAAAGCAGGCTGATATCGGGGTAGCCATGGGGATTCGGGGGACCGATGTTGCCAAGGACTCCGCTGATATGGTGCTGGCTGACGATGACTTTACCTCGATTCTAGGGGCCGTCCGTGAGGGTCGCCACGTCTTCGATAACATTCGTAAAACGATTCGATTCCTCTTACCAACCAGTTTTGCCGAAGGCTTAATTGTGGTCCTCAGTATCTTGATGGACCAAGAGCTGCCATTGTTCCCAACGCAACTGTTGTGGATCAATATGGTGTCCGCGTTGACGATTCAGTTCGCCTTCATCTTTGAGCCCGCCGAGAGTGGCATCATGAAGCGTGGGCCACGAGACGTCACGCGTGGGATTCTATCGAAGCTCGATATGTTTGAGGTGGCCTATGTTTCTCTCTTGATTTCTGGGTTGGGAATGGTCGCTTATGACCTCTTGACGGCTCAAGGATTGTCGGCCGTAATCGGCAGTACGATGACGTTAAATGTCATTATCTTCGGGAAGGTCTTCTACCTCTTTAACTTGCAAAATGATCATCCAGTTCTGTCAAAATACTTCTTCAGAAATAAGATGAGTTTCGTGATCGTGGCCATTCTGTTGGTTCTCCAGGCCGGCATTATTTACTGGCCAGCTATGCAGAGTGTCTTCCACACCACGTCGGTCAACTTCTACTACGGCTGGGGGATCCCAATCATGGCGGGGGCAGTGGTCCTCATCGTGACGGAAATCGCCAAGGCGATTCGCCATCGATTAGATGATAGTATTGTTCAAAGGGAACAACGCTTGTAAAAAAGCGCGTGACAATAGCAGTAAATAAAAAGAGGGATTGTGGCATTTACCACAGTCCCTTTTTGCGTCCACTCAAATTTCAATTGCCATCACACCCCACCGTTGTTCTTGCTCGGGCGTATAAATCGTATAAGTGTCCTTGACCATCTGAGTGACACTAGCAGTTGGCTGACTGCCGACGCTAAGTGGGGAATAGGTTTGATACAGGCTAACAAAGGTTGGAAACAACCGATAGCCACGGACCCGCTTGGTCAAGGTTTTAGTGGGATCAGAGAGATTGATAAATTGAATAATATCGCCAATCTGAATGGTTTGGCGTTTGGGATCATGCAGACGGATTTCGATAGTTTTAGTGCCTGCAGCCATGCGGTCAAATTGGTCAGTTGTGAGCTTCATTTGAATGGGTGTCATGTTTTAACCTCCAGGTATTAGCGATGAGTTTAGATTCCAGTATAGGCAACTGGGGTTTGGGCTTCAACCGCTGTTAGATCACCGATCATTCTGACGGCAGCCGTGAAGGGTTCAGGCCCATCACGATCGTCACCAGCGATATTTGTCACTATTTTCCAAAATATGCTGGCTCTTATCTCCTGATAATCCTATACTTAGGGCAAAGGAGGCGGAACACAGTGAAGAAAAAGAGTTCCGATTGTACCGAAATTTTAGTGGGAAAAGCTGCCAGTATGGATGGCTCCACGATTGTTGCGCGTAACGAGGATGGGTATGGGCCAGTCAACCCAATCAAGTTTGTGGTGCATCCAGCCACGGATCAGACGCAGGCAACGTTTACGTCGGCTGTAACCGGCGTGACGGTATCCTTACCCGACCATGCCTATCGGTATACGGGAACTCCGCAAGCTGATCAAAGCGATGGCCAATACGAAGAGGCCGGCATCAATGAATTGAATGTCGGGATGAGTGCGACCGAAACGACCGCAACAAATGCGCGAGTCTTGGGCTACGATCCCCTAGTTAATGATGGGATCAATGAAGAAGCCATGGTCACCCTGGTTCTGCCGTACATCAAGACGGCGAAGGAAGGGGCCCAACGTTTGGGGGCCTTGCTGGAAAAGTATGGAACCGGTGAGAGTAACAGTATCGCCTTCAACGACCACAATGAGATCTGGTATCTGGAAACGGCCGGTGGGCATCACTGGGCAGCCATGCGGCTTCCCGAAGACACTTATGCCATTGCACCTAACCAAACGTTGATGCAAGAAGTCGATCTGACCGACACCGACAACTTCCTGGTTGCCACTGACCTGGTTGACTTTGTCGAAAAGAACCACTTGAATCCAACGCCAGGAAGTTTCAACTTCCGCGAAATCTTTGGGACTCACGGTGAGGATGACGCATACTACAATACGCCGCGGACTTGGTATGGGCAAACGCTCTTCAATCCTGAAATTACCGACCAAGAACCCACCGATCAAGACATGCCATTTACTCGGAAGCCAGCAAAGAAGATTGCCATCGAAGACGTGCAATTCTTCCTGTCTTCTCACTACAACGGCACGCCATACGATCCATTTGGCACTTACGCCTCTGGTTCCGCAAATGATCAACGGAAATACCGGCCAATCGCCATGGACCGGAATCAATGTTCCTCAATTTTACAGATTAGAAATGATGTGGATGCCGATCACGCGGCAATTCAATGGATTGCCATGGGCTTCTTTGCCTATGCGCCTTACGTGCCATTCTTTACCAACATTAATGACACACCAGTAGATTACCAGAATACGACGACTTCAGTTGACGTTAACAATGTTTACTGGTTGAATAAGACCTTATCCGTCATCATCGAACCGCACTTCCACGACTACGTGGAGAGTGTTAACGCTTTTCGCGAAGGGTGTCAATCCTACGCTCGTTCACGAGTCGCTGCGACTGATGCAGCCGTTGGTGGTGACGTCACGGCGTTCTTGACCCGGAGAAATGCGGAGACCGCCGGTGAAGTTTCTAAGCGGACACATGCGTTATTTGATGAATTGGTTAAGCACGGGTTGAACTTGTCGAAGACAGCTTGGGAAAAGGGGCAGAACCTCTAAGCTGTGGTCAAAAAGTAGCAGTTACTTGTCTTTTATGAGGAGGAGACTATGCAGAAGAGATGGTTGAAGTTAACGGTAGCCGCTGTCCTAGGACTGACGGTGGGCACTAGTGTCACGGTGGCTCGAGCCGCCAGTCGGGTAAAGCTACCAGCCTATCCGATGCAACGAATCTTAACGTTCAAGACCAAAGGAACCCCAGTATATCGCACGCCGCGTGGACAACGCGTCTTGGGGAAAGCTAAGAGCACGACGAAACGATGGACAGCCACCAAGGTGGTGACGATCAAGGGGAAACGCTATGTGCGCTTAGCCCTAGTGAGTGCTAAGCCGCTGTCCCACGGGACGATCGTGATTAGGGCGAAGCCAGCGTCTACTAAATTGGTCGGGGGTTACGTCGCCCTCAGTCAGCTGAAAGCGCACGAACAGATTAGTCAGCTTAAGCCACTTCAACGGACCGCCTACTGGGCGCCAACCACGACGCATGACTTTTGGAATATGCCAGCTAAGACGTTGGGAACCACAGTTGCTTTACATTATGGGAGCACCTATGGGTACCAGACGATGTACGCGATTCAGTCGTTAACGACCACCAACAAAAAGCAATACCTGTATCTGGAGACGGCAGCAGGTAAGGCTGTGGGGTGGTTACCGACGACAGCCCTTATTAAGGGAACCTACCCTAATTTGATTGATCGCGAATTGAATCGTGGTCTGAACGGGATCGCCACGACCACCACGACCATTGATAAGAAGGGGCATGTTCAGGTGGGGGTTGCCGTTAAGGACGGCGTCGTTCAACGCGTTGTTCTGTTAAAGCAGAACAGCCAGACCATCATCTATGAGTTCAAGGAGGGTCACGTGACCACGCGAACGACCCGGACTGCTACTGGTGCGGTCAAAGAGGTCGCCACGCTGACGCCAACTGACAAAACGAATCTGACCTTTAAGGCACGAGCTAACTTTGATATTCAAGGGATTGTCTATCGGGTTACCGTTACACCGGCCGGTAAGGTTAGTTTCGTTGATATTGGTGGCTGGATGGCTTAGTGGCCAATAGTATATTCTGATTAAAGTGAGTGTTTAGAATAGAAATAGAGGTTGCGAGGCGTTTTGTCCTCAAGACCTCTATTTTTGATCGGCACAGTTTACAAAATGTGGCCAATGATGGGGTCGAAACAGACGGAATCGTCTAAAGAAGGCCCCTTCATCAGAATAGTAGTATAATGAAAATATGGTTAATATAATGAATCGACACCCCTCGTTATAAGTTAAGCGAGGGCTATTCGTGAGAGGGCGCGAGACAGATGCGGGGAATCAAATTTGGGTTGGCAATGATGATGGGATTGATGATTGGTGGGGGTGTTAGTGTCACGGCTCAGGCGGCCAAACGGGTGAAATTACCTCCGTATCCGATTGATCGGATTATGACGTTCAAGACGAAAAATACCAAGGTCTATCGCTATCCTAGAGCTGCTAAGCCCCACAGTAAATATCTGGGTAAGAACAAGAGCGTCAAGAAAACCTGGACGATTTCGAAGGTGGTTCGAATTAAGGGTAAGCGTTATGCGCAGTTAATGACGAATATCCAATTGCCTTTACAACACGGTTCACACGTGTACGGGGTGTCGTGGAGTCGCTTGGAAGGCGGGTATGTCCCCCTCAGCAAGCTGCGGTACCACAAGAAGATTCAATCCTATACAACGATGAAGCGCACAGCCTACTGGTTGTCCAATCGCGATAACGACTTTTGGGAAATGCCGGAGGGAACCGTTGGGAACAATAGTGCTGTTGAATACGGGCGAGATCATGCCTATCAAACGATCTATGCCTATCAAACCCTGACGACGGTTAAGCATCGCCGTTATCTGAACTTCAAGACTGCCAAAGGCGAAAAGATCGGTTGGTTGCCGGCCGATGCTGTGTATAAGGGAAAGTATGTTGATCCATTGAAGCGTGAGTTAACGCGGGATCTAGTAGACACGACGCCAGTCATCACGGTGGTCAATCGCCAGCATAACCTCCGAGTTGGCTGTGCCATGCGAGACGGTGTGGCCCAACGCGTGGCGTTAATCGATGAATGGAGTGACACGACCACGATTGACTTCAAGGATGGGTTGGCCGTCAAGAAGACGCGACGCTTGGGTGATGGCACCAAGACACAAGTCAAAAACTTCACGGCACCGACGAGTCAAGTCACCTTTACCCGAAATATTTGGGACGATGTCTACGGGACGGACTACACGATCACCGTTTCAGCTACAGGCAAAGTAAAGGTGATCACAATGCCTGGTGGCGAAGCATAGATGGCGGGATCTACGAGTGTGCCTACAATCCATGTTGGTCCTTAATTTGCTCGCCAAGCAAACCGGGGGATACCGCGCGATCTGGTATTCGGTCATCGGGTAAAATAGGCGTCAGAGTTACGGGAGGACTTGCCTCCTAACACTCATACTCAGCAGTCTATTAAACGGATATGTCGGCGACTACCATCAATTGTTGCTGTGATCGTATTCGTGGCTGGGTTTGTGGGGCTTCCAAACCGTTGAAGGCCTTTTTTTTGTTGCCTGCCAGTTGGTGGTTAGGTGACAATGGTTATTGTTGTAAATTACATTCTCATGAAGATTTGGCGGGAGCCCGTGGGTTTCAGTACGAGGTTTGTTATAATGGATCTCGCATTGTGAACTTTGAAAACGAGAGGAATATGAAAATGATTATGATCGGAATAGAAGTTGGGCGGTGGCGGACATGGTAACCCAACAACATCATTTACGTGGCGTCCTATTGGCTAGTGTGGCCTGTATGTTATGGGGTGTTTCGGGGGTTGCCGCGAGCACCTTGTTTATCCTGAATCCGCATGTGACGGCGCTGTGGTTAACACAGGTGCGCATGATTAGTGCCGGTTTTATTCTCCTGATCATGGGCCTGATATTGGGGACGCGACCGCTAGAAATTTTTAAGCAACGTGCGACCGGTTTACGCGTTATCAACTATGGTTTGTTAGGACTGGTACCAGTTCAATGGTGTTACTTTGAAGCCGTTAAATTTGGGAATGCGCCAATCGCCACGATTATTCAGTTCCTTGGCCCTTTTATCATTAGCATTTATTACTTTTTATTCAAACATACCAAGCCATCACGAGCTGAAGGCATCGGCATGATTATCGCCTTTACGGGGACACTATTGATCGTAACGCATGGCCATTTGAACAGCCTGGCTATCTCTCCCGTGGTTCTTTTCTGGGGGGGACTATCGGCGATTGGGGTGGCCACGAATACGTTGTTGCCGCGGCCGTTATTTCCAAAATTTGGGGCCATCAACGTGACCGCTTGGGGACTATTTCTAGCTGGGATCTGCCTGAATATTTTTGGTCCACTGTGGTTGGTCCCTGTCACTTTGACGTGGCAAGAGGCCGGATTGATTGCGTTTATTGTCGTCTTCGGGACGATCGTTCCTTTCCTGATGTTCGCCCACGCTCAGGGGTATATTTTGCCGACCACGGCCAGCTTGCTGGATGCCTTTGAACCTTTGTCGGCCACAGTCTTTTCGGTGGCTTTTCTGAATGTCCAACTCACAGGATTTGACTTGGTGGGGGGCACTTTAATCATCTTTGCAGTTATGATTCTGTCTATTAATGCGCAGAAAATTCTCAACTTTTTGCATCGTTGGCGGACAGATTAAAATCTCAAACACGAAAAGAGTCGTAACGTCAGCTGGCGTTACGACTCTTTTGATTTAGATTATGGCAAGTCATAGGGAATTGATCCGTAAGGTGTGTAGAAGGTCTTGCCACCAAGGTGCATGATACCGTAATAACTTGAGGGTACCGTATAAGGCATGTCATCATACTCAGAGTCGTAAGGTGGTGTCTCGTAAGTATCCTGAAGGTTGACTAAGGCCAGTCGGTATTGCTGTTTACCTTTGTAACGGACTTTGGTGGTCTTAAAGCCTTTAAGCTTCTTGGCCAAATAAAGGTAACGTGTGTGGCCCTTGATGCGGGTTCGCTTGATTTTAACGGACGTTACAGGTTTTGCATGGTAGACAATATCGGAATCTTTAGGATTGTTTTGACGAACTTCAACGTAACCATCAGTGGTAATTTGAACCGACTGCTTGGAGAGAAGTGATCCCCTGTATTGCATAGCAGTCATCCCGCCAGAATAGAAGTCACCGTTGCTCTCGTTCTTAGGGAGGTAAGCAGGCCGTTTAACACGCTTAAAGTTCTTCATTTTCTTGCGATTATAGATGGCGATTCCACCTCCTGGTAGCCACAAGCCTTCGCGGTATCCTGGGCTGAGAATCTTTTGATTCAACAGTCCGACATCCAGAAAGAAGGCAGGGCCACTGGCATTAGCTTCCCCTTGAATAAGAGTTCCAGCAGGTAAGGTTATGGGAATCTTAACGTCACCAAATCCTGTATAGGCAGTAAATGGAACGTTGAAGGTCATTTTCTTTGTGGTTCTGTAGAAATCATATTCACCGATCTGCTTAGCAGCTTTGGCAAAGGCTTTTTTGGTAGTGGGATTAATCATCTGACGATGGGGCTTTGATTCTGGTCGATTACCAACGCCAACCTCGTAGGGGATCTCTTCATCCCCCTGAGGATTATATCCCTGTTTAAAGCCGTCCGTCGTCACGTAGCCAAGGTCAGTGCCATAGCATGTTTTAAGATGGAAGTAGGCGGTTTCTTTTCCGTTATGACGCATCGTTAACTTTTGGACGACATATTCATCATAATATGGGTAAATAAAGTTTAACACCGTCATTTTCTTTGTGTGTGTCTTGTCCCAAGCATACCGTGGCTTGGTGTAACTCGTTAAGTAATAGGGTGTTGGTGTGATAGTCTCAGTTGACGTAATCTTATAGGCAGATGCCTGAGCGTTGGTCGTGGTGAGCACACCGCCACCAACGAATAGTGCCAGTGCGGCAACGACTTTGACGCCTAGTTTTAACATAAAATAGCCTCCTCTAATCCCCGAATGTATTGGACTCCTAACTAAATTGTAAGCCTTTGCATGACGGTCGACAAGCGTAACTTGAGTTCGTCAAAAGCAAATAAAAAGACACAACCATCGATGGTTGTGTCTCCTGGATTTGATTTTAATTCGGTTGCGGACAATGCTCACGTCTAGCATTGACCATTAGTGTCAGCCACAGATGGCCTTTTGCTAGTCCTAAGCAACATCCTTAACATCTTTAATTCGCAAGGTCATGGCGTTAATCGCCACGATAACGGTACTTAAGGACATGATAACGGCGCCGACCATTGGGTCCAACATGAAGCCAACAGGGGCTAAGACGCCAGCGGCCAGTGGAATAGCGATTAAGTTGTATCCGGCACCCCACCAGAGGTTTTCGGTCATCTTACGCCGCGTTGCACGGGCCAAGTCTAAGAATTGAATGACATCGGCTGGATCACTTGAGACTAAGATGATGTCGGCAGATTCAATGGCCACATCGGTCCCAGATCCGATGGCAATCCCAATGTCAGCCCGGGTCAGGCTAGGGGCATCGTTAACGCCATCCCCAATGAAGAGGACCTTCCCTTTTTGCTGGTATTCCTGAACCAAACGTTCCTTATCTTCGGGTAACAAACGTGCCTGGACATCCTCAATCCCGATGTTTGATGCGACCTTGTTGGCCGTTTCTTGGTTATCCCCAGTCAGCATAACTGGGGTGATCCCTTGGTGCTTCAGAGCGGCAATCAGCTGCTTAGCGGCCGGCTTGATTTGGTCTCCTTGAGCGACGAGGCCGAGAACTTGATCACCGGCAACGAGATAACTGATCGAATTGCCTTCGGCGGCGAATGTTGTGAATTGATCGTGATCGTAAGCTAACTGATGTTGATCCAAGTAGTTGACAGCAACGACGCCATAAGTGGTGCCGTCGATGGTCCCAAATTGTCCCATCCCAGTTTCTTGGTGGGTGTCAGATGCACCGGTGAAGGAGACACTTTGCTTCTTAGCGGCCGTTAGAATCCCGGTAGCTAAGGGGTGACTTGATCCACTTTCCAAGCCTGCCATTAGGGCCAAAACCTCGTTGTCGCTGAGGGTATCGCTTAGGCTGACCAAATGGTTAACCTTGAATTCACCCATCGTCAACGTCCCAGTCTTGTCCATTAGAGCGTACTTAATTTGGTTGACTTGTTCCATGGCGTTACGGTTCCGGATCAACAACCCATTTTGCGCGGCGATTGCGGTACTCCGAGAAACAACTAGAGGAACGGCTAATCCTAACGCATGAGGACAAGCGATAACGAAGACGGCGACGGCCACTGGTAAGGCCACGGCGAGATTTGCCACGGTGACCCAGATGATGAAGGCTAGAATGCCAACGAAGAGGGCGGCGTAGAACAACCAACCAGCGACTTTGTCGGCGAGGTTTTCTGACTTGGACTTAGCGTGCTTAGCGTCACTGATGAGCTTCATGACTTGGGCCAAGTAACCGGTCTCGCCAGTTCCTGTGACCTTAGCGGTGAAAGTCCCCGTTCCGTTGACGGATCCCCCGATAACAGAATCCCCAACAGCTTTTTTGACGGCCTTGGATTCCCCGGTGACTAGCGACTCGTTGACATCGGAGTCACCTGAAACAATCGTGGCGTCGGCTGGAATTTGTTCCCCAGCGCGCACGACGACCAGCTGGCCAACCTGTAGATCGCTGAGTTGAACATCGGTGATTTTCCCCTTTTCGTCGATCACGTGGGCTTCCTGTGGCAGGAGCTTGCCCAGCGCTTCAACGGCTGAACCGGCATTCATGACCGTGTTCATTTCAATCCAGTGTCCCAATAACATGATGACAATCAAGGTTGAGAGTTCCCAGAAGAAGTTGTTGACGGTTGGGGTGACGTGGAAGATATTGTTGGCGATCACGGCGTAGATACTGTAAACGTAGGCAACCCCGATCCCCATGGCGATCAACGTCATCATGGCGGGCCGTTTCATTTGAAGTTCAGCCTTAGCCCCACTGAGAAAGGGTCTCCCACCATAGAAGAAGAGGATGGTTCCGAGGACAGCAACGATCCAGTCACTCCCAGGGAAAATAATTTGGAAGGGCAGGGCAGCGCCCATCATGGGGGACATCAGAATCACAGGAATAGTTAGGATGAGAGAGACCCAGAACTTTTGTTTCAAGTTTCCCATGTGCATCATGTGACCATCACCCATGTCCATATCCATATGGGTCATGTCCATGTTACTCATATCTTGGTGTTCTGCAGGCTTGCTGCCCATGTCCATCTGGCTGTGATCCATACCCTTCATATCGTGGTCCATATTCATGTGGGTCATGCCCAAGTGTCGTTCTGAATCATTCATACTAACAGCTCCCTTCGTAATCGGCTGGCAAACAATCGCAGGAGACTGCGGTAGGTGCCGTCGTTAGTTTGGCTTGTAAGTGACTAATTAGGGTCCGGATGTCGTCTTGGCTGAGCGTTGTCTCGTCAATTGCGTGGACGAAAGCCTTGCCGCGGCACATCGCACACATCTGATTGAGTTCAGTCGTTAGGGCGGTGTCCATGGCGGCTTGCTCGGCAATCAGGGGATGATAGATGTACTGACGACCATCCTTGGTCGTGCCCAATGCGCCCTTCTTAACCAGACGGCCAATCAGGGTTTTAATCGTAGCCGCTTTCCAATCGTGCTGGCGGCTTAGAATGTCAATGATGGTGTGGCTGTCGGCCTCACCTAAGGTCCAGACGATGCGCATTACTCGCCATTCGGCGTCGGTAATGGTGGCGGTTAATTCAGCATTTGGCATGTGCTATCTCTCCTTTGTCTACATGTGTAATCCTTATTCGATAAATTCAGTTTACAACTGTAAACGATGAGTGTCAAGAAAAAGATGTCGATCAGATTACAAATCGAATAATAAGACCTTAAAATTTGGGCAAGATTCCCATGAGACCCCCCATCCCTTGGTACAATTTGTATAATAGATGAAAAGTTTGCGTTACGAAAGGAGTAAATGTGCTGGTGATTGGGTTGAAACGATGGTTGCGATTGGGTGTGATTAGCGGGATGATTGCGCTAATTTTAGCACCGGGTCTACCGGTTAAAGCAGCGACGACGAATGTTAGCAAAGTCCCGGCCAGGGCAGCCTATGTGATGGATGCGACGAGTGGTCAGGTCCTCTATCAACAGAATGCGGATAAACGATACCCAATTGCGTCGCTATCGAAGTTACTCACGGTGTATCTCACCGTCCAAGCAATTAATGACGGTAAGATTGGATGGGATGATCAGGTCCCGATGGCCAATAACCTCATCAAGTTGAGCCACAGCTATGCCTATTCGTCCCTTCGCATGAAATCGGGGGATCAATTTACGGTGCGCCAATTAGTGGCCGCCGCCATGATTGCCTCGTCGAATAGTGCCGCGACTGCCTTGGGGGAATACGTTGCCGGAAGCAACGCCAAGTTTGTCGCACAGATGAACCAACAGAGCGACGAGTGGGGACTAGAGGCCCACTTCATTAGTTCCTCTGGACTAGATAATACCGACTTGAAGGACTATAACCTGGTATTGCCAGATACCGGCAAATCCGAAGAGAACCTGGTATCGGCCAAGGCTATTTCGATCGTGGCCCAACAACTTTTGAAGGCCGATCCAACAATCACTCAGATTTCCAGCAAGACTCAGGCGAGCATCAACGGCACCAAGATCTTTAATGAAAACAGCTGCCTTCCAGGGAAAAGCCAGTATAAGAAGGAAAGTCAGATCGATGGGTTGAAGACGGGCTTTACTGAGAATGCCAAGCTGTGTTTCACCGCCACCTATACGGTCGATGGTCAACGGATGGTTGCCACCATTCTCGGTGGGGACACCACGTTCTCCGCGATGAACAAACTCATCAAACAACTGAAGGCGAGTTACCAATTGGAGACGACACCGCTGTCCAGCCAAACGATCTCCCTGTCCAATGGCTTAGCCACCAAAGTGATGGCGCAACCAACAGCCTCACAGGCCGGCGTCTGGTACCAAGACAAGACCGCGGCCCTGACGACAAAAGTTGAAACCAAACTCACCCCGATTCAACTCAGCCGAGGAACGGTGGGGGCCGGTGATCCGGTGGCGCAGGCCACGGTGACGGATACCCAGACCGGCGCCAAACAACTGGTGACCTATAAGGCCCAGCAAGCAGCCACGGTCTTCGCGGAACGCGCTGTCTTTGCTGCCAAGCATCAAGCGGATCGGTTAATCCAGGCGCTAGTCACCCCAATGCAACGTGCGACAGCCAAATAACAACCGTGTACAATAGTTAGTGTAACCAAAAGCCCCGGAGGGTAAAGACTCCGAGGCTTTTTTCGGCTAGTTAGGACAATGTCTAAAGTGTGTGCCAGAGGGCGCGAGCATTAACGGTGCTAAGTGGAAGTCGACGGTCCGCTGTACACGGTTCAATCAGGTAAATGACAACCTATATAAAAGGGGCCATGACAATTATCATGGCCCCACAGGGAAAGCAAAAATTGACTTCATTCATTACAGATTATACGGAACAAGTTGGGTCTCACAAAGGCGCCGAAAAGAGCTAACGTGGCTGAAAAATCCAAGAGGCTGAAGTGTCCCCACAGCAGGCGGCCTTCTGGTCTTAAACCTAACTATGCTAGTCTAACCATGCTAGTCCACTGACTGCAAAGCATCGAGCATGTTAATTCGTTTGAGCTTTCGGTGCATAAGCCACATGACCAGTAGGCTAAAGGCCAAGGTCAACAACGCCGAGTAAACATAGCTCAGGGGATGGATTCCCGGCGAGAACATGAGGCTATCCGTCTCGGCGGTGTTGAGGATGTAGCTGTGTAACCAGTCTCCCATGAAACACCCGACGATAATACCCAGTCCCGTTAGAATCAAGTTTTCTCTAAAGATATACATCGTGACTTCATGGTCATAGAAGCCGAGAACTTTAATTGTAGAAAGTTCTCGAATTCGCTCGGAAACGTTGATGTTGGTGAGGTTGTAGAGCACGACCAGGGCCAAAGCTCCGGCGGCCACGACGAAGATGACCACGACTAGATTCATGGTGTCAAGCATCTGAAAGTTGGTCTTCTTCTCGGTACTGAGAAGGGTCACGTTCAGCATGCCTTTCGTCTTTAACAGGTCGCTGGCAAATTGGTTCTGAGCACGTTCACCGTGGTGGGTGAATTGGACGAGATTGCCATTGTAGACGGCCGGATGGTCAAACACCTGGCGGTAGGCCGTTGGTGACAAGTAAATGAAATGATTGACGTAATTTTCGGCAATGGCGGCGACCCGAATTGATTTTAAAGATCGATTGCCTAGTTTGACTGGCAAGCTGTCACCAACCTTGATGTGGTAGAGTTTGGCCAGCTTCTCATCGATAATGGCGCCGTGATCACTGAGCCGATAGGATCGATGAGTTTGCCGGTTACGCAAGACGACGAATCGTTTCAATTGCGTCGGGTGCTGAGGCACACTGAGCGTCGCCGTTTGATTGGCGACCCCATTTTTTTCAACGGTCACCTGAGACTGTTTTAACACGAGGTCGTGACGGTAGAGTGGGTGTTGAGACAAGGCGTGACGTTGCGCGGTGGTCTGTGACCCACTGCGGACCACGATAGCATCGTAGTGCCAGAGTTGGTCGAATTGTTTGCGGCTAATGTCACCAATGGAATCCTTGAGACCAAACCCCGTGATCATCATGGCCATGCATCCGGCAATTCCCAGTACGGTCATTAGCAGACGTTGCTTGTAGCGAAAGAGATTTCGTAGTGTGACCTTGTGGTTAAAGCTCAGGCGGCGCCAAAGGCTATGCCAATGTTCCAGCCACAGGGTCTTACCGGCTTTGGGGGCTTTAGGCTGCATCAGAACGGCGGGAAGGCTATTGAGATCGACACGCAAGACGATAGCAGCACTCCCCATGGTACAGGCGAGAGCGATGATGAGGGCGATACCAATATCCCCCCAAAGGTACTGCACGTTGATGGCAGGAAGATTGTACATACTGCCATAGGCTTGGGCAATGAACCGTGGGAAGAAGTTAACGCCAAAGCCCACGCCCAGGATGGTTCCCAGGAGACTCGCGAGTCCGCCATAGAGGAGAAATTCACTTCCGATAGCGGTGTTGCTGTAACCCAGGGCCTTTAGTGTGCCCATTTGAATTCGGAGCTCGGCAACCATTCGCGTCATGGTGGTTAGACAGATCAGAGCGGCGATGGCGATGAAGAAGAGGGGAAAGACCGTGGAGAGGGCCACAACGCGTTGTGTATTTTCATGATATTCGCTGTATCCCGGATTAGCAGCGCGCCCACTATAGAGGTAGGTCGGGCGGGCGATGGTCGCAATCTGAGCCTTGGCCCGGGCGATCTTGGCTTGCGCTGCCGTCAGAATGGGGGAATTGGCTGGCAATTGATCGGCCAGTCGATCGACTTTGACAGTTTTCGGTGCTAGTTTGGTTCGTGCCCGTCGTTGAAGCTGGGTCTGTCGTTTGGCCGCCATGGGTTTGAGCCATTGCTTGAGTTTCGTGGTGTTGGTCTTGTCTAAGCGTTTGTAAGCGGCGGAGTACGGGGTGACGGTCGTCAGGTTCTTGAATTGGATGTCGATGCGACTGGCGACGTTCTGAGTTAGGGTACCTGGTCTCACCAGTGCGAAGTAGTCCAGTGTGCCTTTCCCAACGTTAGTCACACCGCGCGTGGCCTTCTCAATGTATCGTGGTGAGGTCACAAAGCCCACAATTTTAAACGTTCGGCGGGTGAAGTGCCGGTTGAGCTTGCTTGTCGTCGCGATCCGATAGGTGTCTCCGAGCTTGAGGTTAGGCTGAAGAACTTGAGCTTGTTGGTCCAGGACAATTTCACTGGCCTTGTGCGGCAGGTGACCACTGACCACGGTGAGGCGGTTGACCCGTTGCTTAGCAGGGATCTCGGCGATGCGGACGGCGCGGTTAGTGTTGAGCTGATTAATGTCTAGATATTTAACTGGTTGATAGGTTAGAGCGTTGCGGTGACGATGTAGCACGGCCAGGTCATCTTTCGTAAGGCCAGCCGTGGACTGAACACTGTTAGTGGCGAGCTTTTGGCGCGCGTAATAGTCATCGGCGGCCTGTAGCATGTCGGGTCCGGTTGCCCGGATACCAGTGTAAAAGGCGACGCCGAGAAAGATAATCAACATAATTGAGAGAAAGCGGGCCTTTGATCGTCCAATCTCCCGCAGAATAGCTTTAAAGTAGGTTTTTGTCATTTTGCCACCTACCATTCAATCTGGGCAACGGGTGTCGGGTGGTCATTATGACGGACCGATTGAACGCGGGCATCATTGATGTGGATGACCTGATCACCCATCTCGGCAATAGCACTGTTGTGAGTGACAATGATAACGGTCATGTTGGTCTGCCGAGCCCCGTCTTGAATGACCTGGAGAACCTGTTTCCCCGTTTGATAATCCAGGGCCCCCGTAGGTTCATCACACAACAGGAGCTTGGGGTTCTTGGCAATAGCCCGGGCAATGGCTACCCGCTGCTGTTCCCCACCGGAGAGCTGGGCGGGAAAGTTGCCGGCTCGGTCGGCGAGACCCACCAGACGTAAGGTTTCCCCGACATCGTGGGCGTCCGCCGTGATTTGAGAAGCCAGTTCAACGTTCTCTCTGGCGGTTAAGTTGGGAACGAGATTGTAAAATTGAAAGACGAAGCCGACATCTTGACGCCGGTAGGTCGTGAGTTGTTTGGCATTCAGTTGGGCAATGTCTTGACCATCAATGAGAACTTGGCCACTGGTGGGACTGTCCATCCCGCCTAAGATATTGAGCAGCGTGGATTTACCAGCGCCACTGGGGCCGAGGATGGTGACAATTTCGCCTTGTTCGACGGCAAAGGAGATATCGTGATTGGCGATCGTTTTCTGGTTACCTTGGGTAAATTGACGTGTTTCATGTTTAACTTCTATGTAGGCCATGCGTTGTACCTCCTAATCTGATGGGACCGGTTTTCCTGTCGTGAATTGCTAGTCCAATTGTAGGCGGAAACGCCGGTTTGCGCAATGGGAAACGGTTACATTAAGGTATACTACATTTAGAGGCAAGAAGGGTCGACGCCAGCTGTGATTAAGGTTAAGTTTCTTGGGAGCTATTCGACTGGTGGTGTTGGCTGACTGAGTATGTGAACTTTGACGTGAAGTGGTTATTATAATTCAGGATAGAAAGAGGTTGTTCAAATGAAAGTTGTCATTGTAGGCGGTGTGGCCGGTGGGATGTCTGTGGCGACGCGGTTGCGTCGGCTGGATGAGCGTGCTGAAATTGTGGTTCTGGAAAAGGGACCCTATGTTTCATTTGCAAACTGTGGGTTGCCTTACTATCTGTCGGGAGAGATTGTCGATCGTGGTGATTTGATGGTTCAGACGGCGGATAAGCTGCGGAAACGATTTAATCTGGATGTGCGACCAAACCATGAGGTCACACAGATTTTGCCGGAGGAACACGCGGTCGTTGTTCGGCACGATGGGCAAGAGACCCGGGAAAGTTATGACCGATTGGTCTTGTCACCCGGAGCGACGCCCGTGGTGCCACCGATTGCGGGCTTAGATACTGCCGAAAATACCCACGTTTTACGGAACATTCCCGATCTCGATGGCCTCATGGCCGGGCTTAAGGCTGATCAACCAGCATTAGTCGTGGGTGGCGGATTCATCGGCCTAGAAGTCGCGGAAGCCCTGACGAAGCGTGGAGTTGCCGTGACTGTGGTGGAACAAGCTAATCACGTGCTACCAGCGTTGGATACTGAGATGGCGGCGTTTGTTGAAAATGAACTCCGTCGGCATGGCGTTCGTGTCGTGACTGGACAAGCCGTGGCGGCCTTTCAAGATCGCGGCCAGACGGCGGTTTTGACCGATGGAACCCAGATTTCCACAGGGTTAACCTTATTGGCCGTCGGCGTTCGTCCAGATACGCGTGTGGCCAAGGCAGCCGGGCTACAATTGGGCCTACGGGATGGAATCGTTGTCGACCGACATTATCAGACCAGTGACCCCGCTATCTATGCAGTGGGGGATGCGATTGTCGTTACGCAAGTGCTGGACGGGACGCCAACTTTGATTCCATTGGCGTCACCGGCTAACCGCCAGGGACGGCAGGTCGCTGATAATTTAGCCGGATTCGATCGGCCGAACCGAGGAAGCCTGGGGACTGCCATCGTGCGGACCTTTGACTTGACGGCTGCTGCGACCGGACTCAGTGAGCGGCAAGCACGTGAGAAAGGGCTGGCTACCAGCGTGGTGCATGTGCGGGGAACCAATCATGCTGGGTATTTTCCTGGTGGGACCCCACTACTCCTGAAACTTATCTTCAACGCAGATTCCGGCGTGATCTATGGCGCTCAGGGTGTTGGTAAATCAGGGGTTGATAAGCGGCTGGATGTCTTGGCAACCGCCATCAAGGGTGGCTTGACGGTGGCTGATCTGCCTGAATTGGAGTTGACCTACGCGCCACCATTTGGCTCGGCTAAAGATCCTGTAAACATGTTAGGGTACGCGGCACAAAACGTCATGGATGGCCTCAGTCAGTCGATTCAGTGGTCCGAACTCCCAGCAGCACTTCAAGCCGGTAAACGGGTGCTGGATGTGCGTAATCCCGCAGAACTTAATGCGGGTGTCTTTCCCAATTCCGTGACAATTCCGCTCAATGAACTGCGGGACCGACTGGACGAACTGGATCCCAAGCAGGCCTACGTGGTCAGCTGTTTCAGTGGGCAGCGTAGCTACATGGCCGAACGGATCTTACGGCAGCATGGGTTTGATGTGGTTAACCTGGATGGGGCATTTAACCTCTATCGCGCGGTTCGACCACAGGATTTAGTAAAACTTGAAACAAACTAGTTGCCTTCGAGTGGCCCTAAGGGGTTAAGCTATTAAGCATAAACTGAAATGGAGGAGACAGAATGCCAACAATTACAGATGAATTTACCTTAAATAATGAGTTAAAGATGCCCAAGGTTGGATTTGGAACCTGGCAAACACGGCCTGGTAAGGAAACTTATGACGCCGTGACCAACGCTCTAACGGCCGGCTATCGCTTCATTGATACCGCCAAAGCCTACCAGAATGAACAGAGTGTAGGTGAAGCCATCGCCGACAGTGATGTCGCACGCGAAGACATCTTCGTCCAAACGAAGTTACCTGCCGAATCGAAGAGTTACGATGCCGCAATGGCCGACTTCGAGAGTAGTTTAGCTGCCTTAAACCTGGATTATGTCGACTCTTACATCATCCACGCCCCATGGCCATGGGCGCAAATGGGCAGTAACCATGATGCTGAGAACCGTGACGTTTGGCGAGCCATGCAAGATATCTACAACAGCGGCCGGGCCAAGGCCATTGGGGTGTCTAACTTCAATTCCCATGACCTCGAAAATCTGTTAACGTGGGATGGCCTGACGGTTAAGCCGACTGTTGACCAGATTCAATACTACGTCGGTCACACGCAGGATACGATTGTAAAGACGGCAAATGATAACCAGATTCTAGTTCAGGCATACTCACCACTGGCAACCGGTGGCTTGGTCGATAGCCCAGAGCTCGAACGTGTGGCCGGTAATTACAAGGTTTCAATTCCGCAATTGGCCCTGCGGTTCGTCATCCAAAATGGCGTTGCTCCACTGCCAAAAGCCCGGGCAATGGCTCACGTTGAAGCCAATGCAAAACTCGACTTTGAAATTAACGACAAGGACATGGCCTTCTTGAACCGGCTGAGTGATGCCAACGGCTGGCATCCAGTTGGCGATTAAGCTAAGCGTGCAAAAATAAACGGTTAGCTCCGGGGCATGAATAATGCCTCTGGTCTTGAGTCATTACGGATAACGGGGTTAAGCCTGGCTATTTTGAAGGCTACCACCAGAATCAAACGGCGATGGCCGATCCGATTCCAGTGAATCAGACAAATCTAATGGTTTAACCAGCTACCACAAACTCAGTAACGAAAGCAGACAACAGTCAAACGAACTTGACTGATCAGACAGGTCACATTAAAAAGCCAAACCGACACTCCCCCGTCTCGGTTTGGCTTTTTTGGGGTTTGGTTTCTAGACGGCCGGCATGGCTATGCCTAAAAGTAATATATGATGATTTAATTTAAGTATTGGCTATGATCAATCAGACTCCCTATACTGGCCTTTATAACAAAAGGAGGTTATCAGTATGACTGAACCAGCAATTTTTCAGCGCGCTTTATCCGGGGAGCCTCTGGACTTCACCGGTGCAGACTTTCAACTTATCAGTCAGACCGTTCAAAGAACACAGGCGCTTTTGAAAAAGTTTAACCAGAGTGATCAAACGAATGACGAACGCCGTGCAACGCTCAGTCGGGTCGTGGGGTACAGCATCCCCGAGTCAACAGAGGTAAATGCCCCGGTTCACAGCGACTTTGGCCCACATCTTTTTATCGGCCAAAACGTTTACGTCAATCAAGGTGTGATGTTTGTGGATTTAGGCGGTATCTATTTGGCGGATGGCGCCTTGATTGGGCCGGGAGCCATGTTGATTACGGTCAATCATGTTGAAGATCCTGCCCATCGGCGCGACGTTTATGCGAAACCGGTTCATATTGAAAAAAACGCCTGGATCGGTGCCAAGGCCATGATTCTCCCGGGAGTGACGGTAGGTGAAAATGCAATCGTCGGGGCTGGGTCCATTGTGACCAAGGATGTGCCGGCTAACATGGTCGTCGTCGGATCACCAGCCCGGGTTTTGCGCCGCGTAAAGGGAACCACGCCAGATGAAGACTAAGCGTTGGTTAATTTTTAACTGGTGTCAACTCAGATCGAATCTGAGCCAGTAGCGCCTGCGCGGCAGTGGACAAGCGTTGGCCCTTTAACCAAACCAGACTAGAGCCGGACGAAATTCGTGGTTCTAGGGGCACAAAGGTGAGGTCGGATTGGTTCGTGTTGATAATGCCATCGAGGCCTAGCGCGCTCCCGACGCCAGCCGAGACCAGGAGTGAAGCGTTGTATAGCAAGTTATAGGTGGCAGCAACGTGCAGGTCATCCCAGTTAAGTCCAAAGAGGGCGTGGATACGTTGACTGCCACCCTGTTGCGGCAAAATGAGCGTTGTGTTGGCAATGTCAGCGAGACTTACGGTGGATTGCTGGGCTAGCGGCGAGTGATTCTGAACCAAGAGGCCCCAGCGACTCTCGCCGGGCAACCGTAAGAAGTCATAGTCGGTCTTGTCTGTGGGTTCCATGACGACGCCAAAGTCAAAGACGCCAGAGCTGAGCTGGTGATGGGTGTCACTAGCATCGGTACTGACGAGGTTGATCTGCACGTGCGGGTGTCGGCGATTCAGGTGACCGATGGCTTGGGCCACAGTCAACATGCTCCGCGCCTCGGCACTGCCGACGTAGACTGCCCCTCGAATATCTTGTTCCTGATGAATGTTGGCCAGCGTCTTATCGGTCAAGGACAGAATTTGTTTGGCCTGATTGGCGAAATATTCACCGTCGGCCGTCAACTGGATGTTGCGATTACCCCGCTCGAAAAGCACCGTGCCAAGCTCGGTCTCTAGTTCTTTGAGTTGCCGCGAAACCGTGGGTTGCGAGACATGAAGCCTTTCCGAAGCCTGACTGATATTCTTTTCCTGAACGACCATCAAAAAGTAACGTAAGACGCGTAGTTCCATCGTTGTCATCTCCTATAACTAATCTGTATAGCACCTAATTTGATCTAAGCATTCGACATATTGAAAGTCAACTCATAAGATAGGACTTGTACACAGCACAGAAAGGAACGAGGGTGGATGAAAAAATGGACCGTGCAACGGCTACGCGCCTTTGCCAACGCTGACGACCTACAGATTTCACCATTTTATAGCGATGGCCAGACCTATGGAACGCCAACTTGGATCTGGTCTGTGGTCGTGGGTGAGCACCTGTATGTGCGGGCTTGGAACGGGCAGCGTTCCTCGTGGTATCAAGCCGCGATGAGCCAGCGGGCGGGACGAATCTACTTGGATGGTCAGACCTTTCAGGTAGGCTTTAGTCCCAGCACAAGCGACGCTGATCTAACCGCACGGATTGATGCCGCTTATCGCCAGAAATATCAGGACAGTGCCTACGTTCAACCAATGTTAACGGCGGGTCCTCAGTCAGCTACCGTAGAAATTTTGCCAGCCTAGAAAGTGAGAGGAATGCCCATGAAAATCAATGAAGCCGCTAAGCAGTTACGAACCAGTGCGTGGACGCTCCGCTATTATGAGCAGATCGGGATTATGACACCGATCGCTCGAGTTAGTGGGATGCGAGACTATAGCGACACCGATATTGCGCAAATCAAGGGGATCCTGGATTTGCGCGACTGTGGCGTCACGATTGAGGAGATTAAACAGCTCCAAATGGCCGAATCGATGGGAGAACAGCGGGAAATCTTGATAGCTCAGGCCACAGCGTTACGCGCTCAAATTGACCACTTACAGACATCTTTGGAACGACTTGAGCTGAGGATTACCGAGCTGCCAACTCAGGTGCTGCAAACCAGTGCAGCCTGCTAGTGGAACCGTGGCCCTTTTAAACGGTTGAGGGTTAAAGGTTTCTGAGCACTCCTCATGGGTTAAGTAGCGTATCATAATGTTTATAAGTCGTCGCCAGTAAGGGACTAACTAATATTTGCGAACAATAGGAGGATTTTCAAATGACTAAAGTGATGATTATTGGTGCCAACGGGGCTATGGCCCGGATTTTAACGGAGCGCCTATTGCATGAAACCACGGCGACCTTAACGCTATTTTTACGGAACGCTGATCGCTTGAACCAGTATGCGGCTAATGACCGTGTCGCGCTGGTTGACGGGGATGTTTATGATACGGCAGCTGTTGCGAAGGCAATGGCGGGTGTTGATGTTGTTTACTCCAACTTAGGAGGACAAGATTTAGCGACTCAAACGCAGAGTGTGTTGGACGCCATGACGCAGACGAAGACAAAACGGCTGATCTATATCAGTTCACTGGGGGCACACCACGAAGTTCCTGGTAAGTTCGGAGAATGGAATGAAAAGATGATTGGGGCCTACTTGCCGGGATTCCGTGAGACGGCAGAGATCGTGGAAAAGTCTGGCGTGATCTTTACTGAGATTCGGCCGGCTTGGTTGACTGATAAGGATGAAGTTGACTATGAAGTGACGACCATGGCCGATGGGTTCAAGGGAACCGAGGTCTCCCGTCAGAGTGTGGCTGACTTTGCCTTCAAGGTTATTGCCGATCCTAGTCTGTATGCTAATGCTAGCGTTGGCTTGGATAAGGCAGGAACTGATGGCGACAAGCCGAGCTGGTACTAGGAGGCACGCCGATGACAGTTATTGATGTCTTTGCGCACGTCTTACCACCCCAGTTTTTGGCGCGAATGCAGGTGGATGTTCCCACCATTTTAGACCAGTTTCCCTACATGAAAAATACGCTCCTAACCGATCTGGCGACACATCGTGCGTCGTTACCCGCTGATCACCAACAAGTGATTTCCGCGGTTAATTTGAATCCCGAGGATGTCATGGCCCCCAAGCAGGCGGCTGAGCTTTGTCGCGCCGCTAACGCTGAGATTGCCGACATGGTGCGAACCAACCGGGATATCTTCCCGGCTGGCGTGGCGATGGTGCCAATGAACAACATCCCAGAAGCCCTCGCCATTATTGACGATCAGGTTGCCGGGAGCGATGCGCTGGTGGGCGTTCAGCTCTTCACGCAGGCTTTGGGTCAACCGATTACGGCGCCAGAGTATGAACCGATCTTCGCAAGATTAGCGGCGATCGGGGCACCCATTTGGCTTCATCCGGTCTTCGATACGCACAAGACGGATAACGAGCTAACCTTCAGTTGGGAGTACGAATTGACCCAAGCCATGAATAGCATTGTCGCCGCGAAGTACTTCCGCAAGTACCCGGACCTAAAGGTTATCGTCCATCACGCCGGGGCGATGGTCCCGATGTTTGGCCAGCGGATTAAATATATTCAGTCGGCTGAGAACTATGAAGATTTTCACCGTTTCTATGTCGATACCGCAATTCTGGGGAATCCCCGGGCGCTGGATCTGGCCGCTGATTTTTTCGGCAACGATCACGTGTTGTTTGGGACGGATTCGCCATTCGGTATTCCACCCGTGGGGCCGACCGCGGTGGTCGAACAAGCGGTGGCCGACATGCGGGTTTCAGAAACGGAGAAGCAACGGATCTTCAGCGGCAACTGGCGGCGATTAATGACGACCGACTAGTTGTCCGGTGGGGCATGCCACCCTGCGGTTTAGATTGATAAATTTCCACAAAAGGCGTTGGCCTTTAACTACAGCTGCGCACTTTTAAAGCATTCATGAGGACTGACTTCATTTATTTTTAAATGGTTAGGGGCAGATAAGAGTGATGACTGAACATGAAAAGTTATCAGCGGGTAAGGATTACGATTATCGTGATCCAGAACTTCAGCAGTTGATTGCACGAGGCAAGGCTCTGCTGCGAGTGATCAACACGAGTCAGGATACTGGCCAACGCGCGGCAGCCATGCAGGATTTCTTCGGACAGGCTGGCGACCGTCTCGTCATCAATGGTCAAATCAGTGCCGTCTATGGCGTACACATTTCGGTGGGCGACGATGTCTTTATTAATGGGAACTGTACGTTTCAGGATTCCAATCGGATCAGTTTAGGCAATCGGGTCATCGTTGCCCCCGATGTGAAGTTCTACTGTGGGGCGCATTCGTTAGATGCCACACAACGTTTTGGGATACGGCCAGATGGGACGCGTTACCTGGTTACCATGACCAAGCCAATTACTGTTGGTGATGACGTCTGGATCGGCGGTAACGTGACCGTGATCGGCGGGATCCACATCGGGAATAACGTCGTGGTAGGCGCCGGGGCGGTCGTCACCAAGGATGTGCCAGACAACACGGTCGTTGCCGGGGTTCCCGCACGGGTTCTCAAACCGCTGGCACCCTTGACGACGCCTAAAGGAGACTAATGTATGAACACACCGTTATTTCGCTTGTTTAACTTAAAGATTACGGCTAAGGAACGGGAAGCTTTTGCCAAGGTTGGCGAACGGAACCTCTTGACCTCAATTGAAAATGAACCGGGGACGCTGGCGATGTATACGAGTCATGTGGATCCAGCTGGCTTGGACAATCGCGTCATTGAGATCTACCGTGACACGGCTAGCTACGATCAACACGCGCACTCGCCACAGTTTGCGGCCTTTCGCGAGGTCGCTAAGCGTGCCGTGACACGTCAAGAAGTTAGCCAGCTGACCCCACGACTCTTGTTGGAAAAACCTACCCCCTTAAGAGGCGATGCATCACAGTTCAGCCAACTAACCGAGTTGACGATTCCGGTCGATCGAGCAGCGGCGTATCAGACGCTGGTGACGGCTAGCATACGACCAGCGATGGCCGCCGAAGTTGGTCTGTTGGTCGCGTTGGTGGGACAGGCTGTCGACGATCCGACGCGCTGGGTGATTTTTGAAGTCTTTCAAGATCTGGCGGCTTTTAAGGCCCATTGCCAGACCCCCGCTTTTCAGATTTATCAAACCGAATCTCGGTTGTTGATCACGACAGCTGATGCGACGGTCCTGACAGGCGATACTCTGGTTAATCAGGGTGGGTTAACCGTGATTAACAAAATTCAGTAAAGGAAGCCCAAAAATGAAATATACGAAATTAGGTCATACCGGTCTCGACGTTTCCCGATTGTGTTTAGGAACGATGGGTTTCGGTAATGCGTCTACGGGGATGTTTCCCTGGGTGATTGGTGAGGAGCCGAGTGAGGCGGTTATCAAGGAAGCCTTGGACCTCGGGATTAACTTTTTCGATACGGCCAACATCTACTCTCACGGGGACAGCGAACGGTTCGTTGGTCACGCTCTGAACAAATTGGCCGACCGAGACAAGATTGTTTTGGCCACGAAGGTCTTCTTCACGCCAACGGAGGGCCCCAACTTAGCAGGACTTTCGCGGAAGGCGATTCTTTCACAAATTGATCAGAGTCTGGAACGCCTTCAAACGGACTACGTCGACCTTTATATCATTCACCGGTGGGATTACACCACACCGATTGAAGAAACCATGGAAGCCTTAAATGATGTCGTCAAGTCGGGTAAGGCGCGTTACATTGGGGCCTCTGCCATGTTTGCCTGGCAATTTGAGAAGGCCCAAGCCGTTGCTGAACAACATGGTTGGACCAAATTTGTTTCGATGCAAAATCACCTGAACCTACTCTATCGTGAGGAGGAACGGGAGATGCTACCCCTGTGTGCTGATCAAGGAATCGCTGTGACGCCATACAGTCCCTTGGCTTCGGGACGGTTGACCCGTGATTGGGCCGGTGAAACGAAGCGCTATGCTACGGATAAGGTGGCTCGTGAAAAGTACAATGACAGCAAGGACTTAGACATGCCGATCATTGCGCGAGTCGGCGAGATCGCTAAAAAATATGGTGTCGAGCGGGTTCAGGTGGCCTTGGCTTGGCTCTTACAAAAGCCAACTGTGACGGCGCCAATCATCGGTGCCACTAAATCTAGCCACCTGCAAGGTGCCGTGAAGGCTTTGAACCTGAAGCTATCGGCCGAAGACATCGCTTATTTGGAAGCACCTTATTTGCCACATGAATTAGTGGGACCCTTGGCCGCGGATGAGATGAGCTTCACCCGGTAATTACGGTGAAGTTTTTTCGTACAGAATAGGAGATAGTGTGACAAAGGACGTTATTGACTGCCCTTAGTCGGACGTTCGGAGCATTCAAAAGGCCTGAGACTTTGTCTCAGGCCTTTTGAATGTGACTTGTTTCATTGTGTCGGTGAGTGTTAGTTAAACGTCCGGTTGACATAATCCTCAACAGTCCCGGTCTTGGCACCTTCGTTGACGCGACCGGTGAGTTTTACCCGATCACCAGCGGTCATCAGGACAGCCTTAGGGTAATCAGCGGTACCGATGGTCCAGAGGGTGTCCTGCCCCTTCAAGGCGAAGAGTACATTTTGGGTGTCACCATTGGGGATGACGACGACCCGTTCGACAGTGCCACTGGTTTTAAGGGTCTTGGAGGTTGTCGTTGAGCTGGCCGTCGATCCGGCAGAGGCGAGCTGGACGCGATATTGGTCCAGAGCTTGGGTAGCCGTGGTGGCGTAAGCCTTCACACTCTGATCGGCCGCCTTAATGTAGGCGTAGCTTCGGAAGGCCCCGGTGGAATCTAAGAGGGAGACGACCCAAGTTGGGGTGCCATCAATGTTGTACATGATGGGCATCGTGGCCGACCACTTCTGGGCAACGTATTCCTTCTCGGCAATTTTCTTGGCGCCATCGCTATCCATGACCCCGATGTTTTTACCGGTGTAGTAGGTTAGAGTCCCAGTTCGAGCGTTGATCATGGAGTAACCCATGGTCGAGTCAGCCCCGGTCTTGGGTGAGGTGAAGTCGTTAAAGTAGGAGATGTTACCATGCTTGTCGACGACTGGCGTGACGCCGTCTTCGGTTCCATTGCTGTTCGGGTCTTTGACGCCGGTCTTGTTGAAATGGGCGTTAAAGAAACCGTTACTGTACCAGCCGAAGATTTCATTCATTTCGGCTGCGGTTGAAGAGGCAATGGACTCGTTGATAAATTTCGGTGCACCGGCGGCTGAGTAAAGCTTGGTCTCGCCGGTCTTGGCGTTTAAGACCGCAACGTGCAGGCTCTTGTAGTTGATACGACTAGAGACCCCACGCGCCTTGTAGACCGTTTGAATGAAGTAGGGTTCCCCGTTATCCTTGATTTCCAGTTGGGGTTGCCCCTCCTGAACCCAGCTCGGGAAACGGTTATAGATCACGCGTTGTGCGTCATCGAAAAGATAGGCACTCGGCGTGTAGGTCATCGGTTGTTTGACGAATTTGGGTTCGGCATTGACGTTCGTTGCATCGATTATGAAGTAGCCAGGACTTTTCTTCGCCCGTTGCCAACGCCAGAAGCCGTCGAATTCGACGGGGGCGATGTAGACGGTCTTGCCCTTGACCACCTGGGTTTGAAGCGCGCCTAACTTGTAGTAGGAGGTATTGGGGACGGCACTCATGGCCTTATTCATCTTGTTCCGCACGGTCTTGGGGGCAATCGCGATAGGAGTGGCATCCTTATCCAGGAGCGGGGCGGTTTTCATCGTTTTAATTTTGAGGGAATTATAGACGGGCTTGACGCCGAACTTGGTTTGCGCGGCCCCGAAGAGACTAGTTAGAAAGAGTAGTCCTAAGATGCCGGCTGCGACGTTCAAGCCACGATTTCGGCTCCGGACACGTGGCCGGTTCTCGCCGGTTTCAATGACGACGTCAGGACTACTGAAGGCCAGAAATGGCAGGTAGCAGATACCGCTGATGACATTTAAGATGATCAGACTAAAGAGGGCTTTACTTGGTAGAACGATAAATACGGCGACCAGAGCGATCAGGTAGTAGGCGATGTAGACGCTAGCTAGGAGGCGGAGGTGTTGACGACGCTGAACAATACCCATGATCGCCATGATAAAGGCCGACAGGGTACAGAAGAAGGCAACTAACAACATGCGGATGAATTCCTTTCTTGAATGTGGTCTGAGAAAAAGCAATTGTTTCTAGTGTAGCGTATTTCCTTTTAAAGTGATAGGCACGGCCTGTCTTAAATGGGTGTGAAAAGACGGGGACACTGGTACCCATGCCGGGCATAGGTGAACAACGACCAATCGAGTAACGGCCATGTATGGCCGATTATAGTGGAGTAGTTGGGCCATTGTAAGGGGTGCGTCGGAAAACAGGTGGCCATAAGCAGTGCTTGACGGTGCGTGAAAAGAAATGTCAAACCAATTTCACGTTTTGCGGAATTTGTGGCTATTTTCATAGCGTGATGGTGAAGCCAGATAGCGTTAAAGCTGAAATATTTGGTAAATCTGGCAGAAAATGAAAGTTATTCAAAACTATTCTCACATGAAAACAGCAACGACAACTTTTGAACGACTAATTGGTTCTTAAGACCGCTCCGAATCCACTAGTGCCGATGATTAAAATTATTCAGCCTTGCTGGATAATTGTCTTGATTTGGCCACTCTAGGACGAAGAAAAGAAGGGATTTTGTTCCTTATTTAAGAAGATAGTAACCACTTAGGGTGATAATGTTTAGTTAAGTATTGAGAGGTGATCAATAAGGTTGATAAACAGTTTTAACCTTGTTATACTTGTCTTGATCATTATTTCACAATGCGAATTTGACCGTCACTTAATCACAAGACGTTTAGGAGGAATCGCCATGTATTTCAATCGAAATCGAATCACCAAGGAACACCTTAAAATGTATAAGGTTGGAAAAAGCTGGGTTGTGGGATCGATTGCACTGGTGGGTCTCATGGCCGGATTAAGTATGGGGCCACCCCTCACCGCGTCGGCGGCCACTAATGGGGATCCACGAGAAGAGTTGCCAGGGGATGCGGCGATTGCGGCTACCCAGGAACGGACAGTTAAAGCAGAAGAAGTTGTCACCGATGAACCGGTCACCCAGACCACAACGCCGGTTGATGCGACCCTGGATGCGACCTACGATGATGCCCAGACGCAGGTCGACACGACTAACGATCAGGCTGCAACCGTCAACGATAGCCTGGCAAAATTACAGGCTCTGTTGAATCAGTCGGATTTAACAGCACAGACTGATTGGCAAACAACCTTGCAAGCAGCTTTAGATGACTACCAAAAGAATGCCAGTGAGTTCACGGACTCGGCCTCTAAGACCCAAGCCCTGATTGCGGCCTATCAGGATAAGATCAATGCCACGATTAAGGAACAACCTAACGCCGTCAAAGAGGTGACAGATACCGAAACGACGGGGACCAAACTGGCCGATTATCAGAAATTGACAGCTGATTTTCAGCAAAGCGTGACCACCCAGGTCCAGGTCGTCCAAACCAATCTGGCGAACTACGCTGTCTCGGAACAGGTGAATCAGGTCAGTGCTGAGTTGACGACAGCGGCGGATGCTTTGAACGTCGGACTGGACAGTCCCACGCTGAGTAGTGCGGCCTTAGCCACTCTGAAGGTCACTTACGATCAGGCCGTTGCGGCCTATAATGCGGTGGTCGTCGCGTACAATGATAAGACGGGTGGCAAGCTGGCCGTTATTAATAGCGACCAACTCCCGGATATGACGCAACTGCTAGCGGATCGCCAGGTTCAGGAAGCCTACGATGCGGCAGTGGAAAAATACCAACTTGTTCAGAATGAGAGTAACGCGTATAACGGGGCTATTAAAGTTTGGCAGGACGCCGTTGCGGCCTATAATCAGGCGTTAGCGGGATTGACGATGCCAGCCAGAGTAGAGGGTAACGGATTGTTAGCAGCTCAGGAAGCGGTGGCCGCCGCTGTTAACCGAATCGCCGAGTTGCAGGTGGCTTACAGTGCTGTCATGTCGGATCCTAATAATCAGGCCATTGTCTCAGCCTACCAAGATGCTGAGACAAATTATCCGACCGAATTTGGCACTTATACAACAGCCCAAATGAATGTTGATTTGGAATTAACAAGGTTGACAAATGCCCAACAGGGTCTTGCAGACGCACAGAGTGCTGGGCGGCCAACCACCTATTTTGAGGGACAAGTCGCGACTTACACAGCCTCTCTAGCCAAAGCACAAGAAACGCTGAGTGCGGCCGAGCAAGTGGTCACGGCAATTACGGCACCGCTGAAGCAGGCCTACGATAAGCTCGTCCAAAACAAGCGGGCGGTTACACAACCCTTCACGCAAGCGCTGATTGACCTACAGGACAAGTTAACCGCTTGGCAGTCGGCCTATCGAGATTATGGCGCAGCCGTGGCGGCAGCGACTGCTACGGATCAAACTTTCCCGGACTTTGAACAATTGACAACAGACGTTCAGGACGCCCAAGCGAATGTCAAGGCGACACTTGCGGTACTCACAACCAGTCAGGCGGCCTATCAAGCAACGTTGCGTACTTATCAAACGGCTTTAGCCGCAAGCGGTCGTGAAACCAAGGCGACCGATGGAGAATTGCCAGACCTAGCCACATTACAGACGGATCTCAACACTGAATTTACTGAAAATAGCACGATCATGGACGCTACACCCGCACTATTGGCGGTGATCAAAGCCGAGTTCCAATTGCAACAGCGGATTGTCCAAGTCAATCAGATCGTGATGACCATTAACGCCGATCAAGCCATGTTAAACGCGCTCTATACGACATCTTATCAAGGAGACATGTGGACCACATTGGCCCACAGTTTCCAAGCGATCGGTGATGATTTAGTGGCTAAGGCGGCGGATTACCAGCTGGCAATCGCTGGCGATGATACAAATACAACAATGAGTTACAGTGACCTGGTGACAAATTTAGAAAAAGCGCAAACAGATTACGGTATTGGTGAGGTCACTTACACGTATCCAGAAGTCGTGGACATGATGATCCAGCAAACGTCATTTAGCAGCAACTTTACCACCTTTGAGACCAGCTATCGGGAATTTTTAACCTATCTAGAAACGCAGGCTCCCGATGAGGAAATCAATGCAACGGCAGTTGAAAGTATGGAAAATGGGGCCAATTTATCTACGAATGGGGTCCCAACCAGCCTCGAGAACGGTGGAGTAGAAGGCGGAACAACAATCAATATTTATCAATTCTTTGGTAAGGACTTGGCTTACTTTGTGGGTCGCGGTGCTGGTGTTACCGGTGCCGATTTGTCGGGCGATAAGGTTGGCACTAGTGAAACTGTGACTATTGACGATCAGGCTAAAATAGCAGCAACCAGTGAGTCTGGAACCCCTTATTATCGTGTGAGTCCGGCTAAAGTCACAGAATTGACCGATCTGTTAACAGGAATGATCACGCCAAATTTTGAAAAGGACGGGGTGACTTACCATCTGACGGGGGTCGAGGTTCCGGGTACAGGAACCGGGCTGAATGCCGAAGGCTTAAAGGTTAAGACCCTGGGGGATATTTATACCTTTACCACGCTCGATCCCGTTTCGGAATTGATGGCGATGTTTTCGGGGGTCAGTCGCAATTCGACCTTCAATCATGTCTTTGCTTTCTTCTACACGGCATCGCCACAACCTGGGGTTACTGATCATACGGCGCTCTCAAGTGAGAGTACCTTACCAACGTTAAAGACCTTTACGGCGGAAACCTTAGCCTCTTCCGGTGCCTGGGAGACCGGTGAGTTGACGGCCGACGCGGAAGTGCCAACGTCTCCGGCACCTCATGAAGTGACGGATGGCATTGGTACCGTGACGGGTCACTACCCAGGTGGCAAAACGGTGGAGACTGGATTTGCGACGTTAACGGCTAAACAAGCCCCAACGATCACACTGACTCACATCCAGGAGACGCCAACTGGCAATCCAGGAACAACCGATCCGAAGAGACCCGGTGAGGGTGATCAGACACCAGGAATTGATCCCGGCGACAAGCCGACGAATCCGGGGGACTTACCGACTGACACAGCAACCCCAGTGGAACCGAAGACGAGTGGGAAGACGCCAGACCAAAGCCGACAACAGACTAAGAATTCAGCAATCGTAAACCGTGATGCCAAGGGGACGGCGGACCGACAAGCCCGGCAGGCTGGAGCTCATGATCAGGTCACAGCGGGACTGACTGATTTGACAACAACGAGAGACAACGGTCAGTCAGCAACCACTTTGCCACAAACCGATGAACAGGCTCATGGCATTTTCGCTTTGATTGGGAGCTTGTTGCTAGCCTTGTCAGGTTTATCATTGATTAAGTTACGTCAGAAGGAATAAACCAGTAGCTAAGACGGGTTTAAAGGACGGCCGAGGGCCGTCCTTTTGTGTATCCGAAGAGTGGAAACATTAAAAAAGCATCGACCAGCCCGAAGGATTCCGATGCCGAGTAGTGTTTTATTCTTTAGATTCAGTGGCAGTTAACCCCTTCGTGTGAGATTTATCAAAGACTACGATGGTGTCCTTGCCAATAGCGGTAAATAGACTAGAACTTTAGTGGGTTAGACTAGTCGTTTGAACCCACAGCAGGCGTAATCCCTGGCAGCCGCAGGCGGCCATCTTAATCTTGAACTTGAATTCAAATAGCTAACCCGACCAAAAAGGGGCAAGACACAAAGGTCTCGCCCCTTAATCAAATCATGTTTTAATGAATAATGACCTTAGTCTTGGCCGGAATGTGACTGTTAATCCAGTGCGCATCGGGAATTGGCATCCGAATGCAACCATGGCTCGCCCGGTGGCCCAGTTTCTTGGCTTCACTCTTGATGTATTGGCCCTGACTGTTGATGACGACAGAGTGGAACATATAGATTCCCCAGCCCTTAAAGGAGGTCCAGTAGTTGGCCCCCACGAAGTGCTTCCCCCGGTTTTGAATGTGGAAAGTTCCCTTAGGCGTTGGTGTCGACTTCTTCCCAGTTGAGCAAATCATGGTATAAAGGACTTTATGGTGTTTGCTCATGACGTATACCCGTTGTTTTTTGATTGAGACCTGTAGGTAGACGTGCTTATGTACTTTCAGATTGGGGTAGGGCTTATTTTCAGATGGCCGTTCCCAGCGTGGTTTCTTGATAGCTTTGGCCTTTTTGGTAGTTTTGGCAGATGCCGTGACTTGGGTCCCAGGTAGACTAGTCCCGATGACACCACCGAAGAGGGCAAAGACAGCTAGTCCAGTGATCAGACCGATTTTAAACTTTTTCATGATGACTCCTCCTTGAAATGCCCCGATATGCCTTTAATTCTAAGATCCCAATAAGGCACTGTCAACCGACATTTAGCGGGACTGGATGTACGCGTGATCAAAAATGTCGTACGAAAATTAGTAGGATAGCACCATTTTCATACGACGTCTTGAGACGATAGTTTGCTTAATGTTAACCCTTAAACATAAAAATTCCGCGGATAATTTCGGCACCGATTAAGACTAGCATGAATGACCAAGTTGCCAACGTGACAACGCTCCCCATGATAACGACCTCCTCATAACCTGGTGTTCATCCTTATTGTACGCCGAGTCTCGCTATGACACAATAGGAAGCGCTTTCTGTGAGAGATATTAGTTGTTTTTAACAGCTAACAGACTCGCAAAGGTCGCGGTCGTCATCCCTGGTGTGACCCGTAGCCGGGAGAGATTGTAGCGACCTTGACTCATTTGGGCTAGGCCCTCTTGCGTCGTCAAGGCAATGCTGTAACCAGCCTGTTTGGCCAATCGGTGAGTCGTGCCATCAGCTCGGCCTGCCGGATAACAGAGAACCTTGGTGTTCTGGTGCATTTTAGCATCTAACCATGTTTTCGCATTGACCAATTCCGTCTTTTGCTGAGCGGCGGTAATCTCGTTGAGATCCAGGTGTTGAACCGTATGGCTAGCGAAGTCCACGCGACCCGTCGCTTTCATTTGTTTCATTTCTGAAAGCGTTAGGTGATTGGCCTTGTGCGTGAAGCCCGTGATGGCGTTGATGGTGGCATGGACCTTCGTTTGTTCTAAGACGGGAAGACCATGCGTTAGATTGTCCTTGTACGCATCATCGAGTGTGACCCAGACAACTTTTTTACTAGGAATCGTGTTGGTCGTCAAGGCGCGAACGGCTTCATCTGCGGTTAGGGTACGATAATGGTGTCGCTGTAAGTAAGCCATTTCTTGTTGGAATTGGCGTGAAGGGACACGCAGTTGATTACCACTTGAGATGCTGTGATACATCAAAATGGGCAGCTTAAGCGGTTGCTTAAGCTTAATCCAGGGTTTTACTTTCGGTTTAGCAACAGTTGAGCGTGCCGTTCGCTGCTTGGTTCGTGAGTCTTTTGTGGGTGCAGCAGCCTGCTTGGACGTCTGTTGTTGCCAGGCAACTGTTCCCACCAGTAGCGCGAGTAAGGCAATCAGACTACCTAAAATCCACCAATGTTTCTTCATAAATTATTCCCCCAATATGAGTTACTTTAACTATATAGTATAGGGGGTTCAACGTAAAGTGGTCGGGAACTATTCGGCGCGTTGGGCGAGTCGGCGATAGTAGTCGATGGTGTCCGGATCTAAGTGTAGGGTGGTGATGACCTCACGATCAGATTGTCGGGGATGATGCCGAAGATAGTTAACTAAGTAGCCTTGGTAAAGACCAGTAGGACCTAACGCAAATCCGGTCAACGCTTCATCCGGCTTCAGATACTTGTGAAGGCCGGGTAGGGTGAGGTGCGGATCTGGTGCCGCGCGTTGCTTCAAAAACCAATCAGATGTTTGAAAGCGTGCTTGAAGTGGGGTGATGAAGACCCGAAACTCTTGAAGAAAGGTTTGCGCCGCAGGCGACCAGTCTGTGGTTGTCGTGGACAGTTGGGCGGCAAAATGCGGCTTTAAAAAAAGCTGAGCAGAGAAGCCGTGAGCAATTAAGAGAAGTGTCAGGCGGGTGTAGACGTGGAGTCGACGATCCGCTAATAAGTCATCGAGCGTATCCACCCACCGAAAGTTGACCGGTGGTGTTGCCTGCTTAGGCTTGCTCTTGAGATCTAAGGTTGGCAAGTAGGGTGTCCAGCCATGGGAAAATAGAAATTTAAAATAGACGTTGAGGTGTGACAACACCTTATTGTAGGTTTGATTTTGAATGTGTCGCTGGTCAACGAGCATCGCTAAGTATTGTTGAACATCGGCAGTTTGTAATTGATTGACCCGATGGTCGCGTTGATAAGTGGGATTGAAATTCTCTAGATATTTGAAGAAATCAGTCAATGTGGTGTTATAGTCATCGAATGTGGCTTGTGCCATAGTACGCTCGCGTAGGACACGATTAAAGGCATTTTGGTAAGGGTAGTTTTGGGCCATGGAAAGCCTCCTTTGTTAATGATTACTTTAACCAAGTTTTTAGTCACTGGCAAGGCCAGTGACTGCCGGTTATAGCCAGAGTTGTTTGGTGGACAAACAAGGAGCCTGAGACCAAGCCTCAGACCCCTTGTTTAATGATTACTGGTTTTCCGGAATCTGACTGCGGAGGTTAGCCTTGTCGATGTCCGGCAAAAAAGCACCGTCAATGGCATTCAGTGTGAGCTGACGAAGTTGTGGCCAGTCTAGGTGATGATGGGTGTGTAGGGCCAAAATTTCATCAGTTAAGTTAACATTGGCGATGGTTCGATGATTGGTATTAACCGTAACCTTGAGGCCAGCTGCCAGAAAGTCTTGTAGGGGGAGATTAGGATAATCCGGTAGTGTCGTGGAATGATGACTGCTAGTCAGACAAGTCTCAAGGGTTGTTTTCGTCCGTTTCGCGCGATCCATGGCAGCCGGGAAGCCGTTGAGTCGTTGCCCGTGGCCAATCCGAGCCACATTGAGCGTCATGGCGACCACGATATTATCAACGGGGGCCGTCTCTCCCGCGTGTAACGCAATCGGTAACCCCGTGGCATGTGCGGCCCGAATGGCATCGGCCAAGTCAACGGTCGGATAGTCGAATTCATCACCGACAAGGTCAAGGCCAACGACACCCCGATCAGCAAACTTGGCGGCTGTCTTGAAGACGGTGCTGATCTCAGCTAGACTGCGTTCACGCCGGCCACAAACAATGGCGTTAACTGGGATACCGAACGTCTTGGTGCCGGCATGGAGGCCGCTTAAGAGGGCTTCAATGGCCTGTTCCAAGGTTAGACCGCCTTGCGTATAGAGGGTTGGTGTGGAACGGGTTTCCATGTAGATTAACCCATCAGCGGCCGCAGAACGCACAATATCGAATCCGGCAATTTGAAGTTGTTCGGTCGTTTGCATGAGATCAATGATCGGACGAAAGCGCTTTAAATAATCGGTAGTCGTCGGGTCTGTTGCCGTGGTGGTGAGCAGCTGTTGAAGGCGATCATCATTAGTGGGCAGTGGTGTTGCCGTCACTTGTGCCATCTCACGCAAGGCCACGAGGGAGAGCGATCCTTCAAGATGGCAGTGCAGATCAATCTTGGGATACTGACGAACGGTCGTCGGGGTAAATGGCGATTGGGTCATAAAAATTCCTCCTAAGAATAGGTAACGTGCTGTGATCACAAGTCAGTCCTACTGGGTTGACTTCATAACGCTATGTCTAGTATAGCATGAACGACCCGTCGCTCCTGCTGACGCGAAAGTCGCGATTATAAGACTTAATTAATTTCATGTTTAGCCCTTATGAATGGTTATTGAACGAACAAACTGACGGGATTATCCCGTAGATTGGCGGGATTTTTGAACGTGAAAAGTCACACTTTGATTTCAAATTTTACAAATTCATAAATTGATGTAAAAGCGTTGTTTCTTAAGGGAAAACATTATAGAATGAAGCTAATTAGACAGGGTTAACGATCACCTGGCGGAATGATAAATCATCCTAGTAATTAAACTGACAATACGATTATTTATACTTTAAATATAAATAACATTAAAATGGATAATTATCTGACTAATATGGGGGAGTACTAACGGTCTTAAAGAGAAAAGGAGTAATTTTATGGATCAGAGTAGTTCGCGGCTAACGCGGTCTTATGTCCGTGCACAGCGTGCGGGGAAGAAGCGGTACATAACTGGGTTTGACGGCATTCGAACCCTTGCCGTATTAGGGGTTATTATTTATCATTTGGCACCATCGACCCTTCAGGGGGGCTACCTTGGGGTGCCAATTTTCTTTGTGGTTTCTGGCTACTTGATTACGTACCTTTTAATCCAGGAATGGGATCGAACAAATCGTATTGATATTCGAGGCTTTTACGGGCGTCGATTAAAGCGGTTGTATCCGGCGTTGGTTGCCATGCTCTTGGCAACAACCGCGTATATCACGCTTTTTCAACGAAGTTTGCTCGTTAATATTCGAAAAACAGTTTTGACGAACCTGATTTATGGATATAACTGGTTTGAAATTGGCCATGGTCAATCTTACTTTGACCGGTTTAGTGGGGAGTCACCTTTTACACACTTGTGGTCACTGTCCATTGAAGGGCAATTCTATCTGGTTTGGCCATTAGTCGTGTTGGCGTTATTGATTCTGGTGAAGAAACAGGGAAGATCCCTAGTGATCCTGTTAGCGGCGGCCGTTGCCTCAGCTGTGGCGATGGCCTTACTCTACAATCCGCAGAATCCTAACCGTGTTTATTATGGTACGGACACCCGGATGTTTGCGATTCTGATCGGAGCCGCGATGGCATTTGTTTGGCCTGCGCATAAGCTTAGCGCAGATGTCAGTCGGACGCATCGAATTGTGATGGACTTGTTAGGAGGCGCCTCATTAATTGCGCTCGTCTACCTGTTCTTTACGATGAACGGGCAGGCAGCTAGCACTTACCGTGGGGGGATGTTCTGGTTTACAGTACTCTCCGGTATTTTAGTCGGCACGGTCGCACATCCTGGTAGTGACATGAATCGGGTACTATCTAATCCCGTCTTCAGTTACGTTGGCCAACGCAGTTATGGGATCTACCTCTATCAATTCCCAGTGATGATTTTTTATGAAGCACGTATCAACATTGGCAATCATCCGTTATTCAATGCCTTGATGGAAGTGGCTTTGATCATGGTGGTTACTGAAGTGAGCTATCGATGGATTGAGAATCCTCTTCGGCGTTACCACTATGGGCAATTAACGAGTGACATTGTCAGTTTCTTTAAGCAACCTCGTGCCCACCGGTTGGCTAGTAGCTTGGGAGTCGTTGGGGCCTTACTCTTTGGCTTAACGGCCGTTGGATTTGTCCAACAGCCCGCCGCTGCTAAACCAACAGCCTTGCAAAAGACGATTACAGCCCGTCAGGCTGAGGCTAAACGGCAGAATGCAGCAGCAGCTAAGAAGCAAAAAGCCTTAGCTAAGGCGGCATCGCAGAAGAAGCACGATAAAGCGGCGGCGTTGGCTAAGCTTTCTAAAGCCGATAAGAAGACCGCTAAGTATTACTATCTGACGCCTCAAGAGATGGTCTCAAGTAAGGAGACACCATTGACGGCGATTGGGGATTCGGTTCTTTTGGATGATTCTGGTGATCTTCAAAAGGTCTTCCCTGGCGCTATCGTCGATGGGAAAGTGGGTCGTCAGGCCGCTGATATGAAAGATGTTATTAATAATCTGTCACAACAGGGACAATTAGCGAAGAATGTTCTCGTGAATATTGGGACGAACGGCTACGTGACACCGGAACAAGCACAAGGTATTGTGGATGCCATTGGGTCTCATCACGAAATCTTTTGGGTGACGGCGCACGTTCCAACCCGTGAGTGGCAGAATTCTGTTAACCGTCGTATTCAAAAGACGGCGGATGATAATAAGAATGTTCATGTCGTGGACTGGTATGGGGCTGCCAAGAACGAATCGAGCTGGTTCGTCAGTGATCATGTGCACCCAAATGACTACGGAAATCGGCACTATACCGCGCTCATCGCTAAATCGATTGCGAAGGTTAGTCAAGATCAGAACAAATAATCAAAGATGCAATTAATCGTGGCCACTAGACATTTGGTGGTCACGATTTTTGTGTTTTGACACCATTTAGTCTCTGGGAGTAAGTTGGTTTAATTTACCCTGAATCCTATATTTACCGCTGTTTTTGGTCACTTTTGAGTGTCATTAGTATGGCTAGATCGGATAGTCATGATATGATACCCGTGAATTCAGAGATGGGTTCAAAATATCTCAGGGGGTAATTGTTATGATGAAGAAAGTTGCAATGATCGCAGCTGCAGCAGCCATGGTATTACCATTAGGGGTCGGGGCTATTGCTCCCGTAAGTAGTAGTGTGACTGCATTTGCCGCTGCCAAACCAGCAGCTAAGAAAGTCAGCTACTCATTGCTGAGTAGTGCAGCCTTAAAGAAGACATCGTATCACGTTAAATCTGGGAAGCCGGCATTGTACAGTGCAGTCTTTGCGGCCAACAAGGCTAAAGTCACGATGGCCAAGAAGGGGACCTTGAAGGGCGCCACGACCTACTACGGTACCAAGAAGATTGTAATTAAGAAGAAGGCTACCAAGACCACCAAGGCTAAGAAGGTCACTTACGTCTATGTGAAGACGGCGAATGCTAAGGTTAAGGGCTGGGTGGCACTGTCCAAATTAACTGCGGGCAAGTTCATGGCCGCTGATGGCGTTCACAAAGCAACAACCTACACGCTGGTCAGCTCCAAGAAGATTAAGAAGAGCGCTTACCACTTTAAGAATGCGCGGCCAGCTTATTACACGGGGAAGTTTGCTGCGAACGCACCTAAGGTTACCCTGAAGTTGAAGGGCAAGTTACCAAACAGTAAGACCTTCTACGCAACGAAACAAATGTCGATTAAAAAAGCTAAGAAGAACGTTAGCTATCTCTATGTGACTAGCGGAAAGACTAAGGGCTGGGTTTTAGCCTCTAAATTAACCGCAGGCAAGTTCATGGCCGCTGACTAATGAATCAGTCGGGGAAAACGGTGTGCTTTGGCACACCGTTTTTTTGCGTCTTGCGGTCCTTAAGGGTAAATCGTTTCGACTGTTTTTATGACCGTAGTTTAAGCTATATTTGGCCCCTGTAAATGGAACATGACATGTCGCAATCCCCGGTAATTAAGGATCCGTAACGATTTGAACTTTTTTCTAAAACTGTCATGTAAACGCTTTACAATGCATGACAAAGCAAGCATAATGAAGGCGTTAAGGCACAAAGAATCTACGGAGGTGTTTTTGATGGTTAAAACAAAAGCAGTAATGATCGGTGCGGGATTGTCTAACATGGCCGCGGCGGTTTACCTGATTCAAGAAGGCCATTGGCGGGGTGACAATATCACCTTTTACGGAGCAGATATGCACGGTGCTAACGATGGTGGAACGACTGAAGAATTCAGTAACGAATACTGGAATAAGGAACACCCACTGGATAACCGAACGGGTTATGTTGCTCGTGGAGGCCGGATGTTGAACTACCGGACCTACGTTGATTTGATGGACCTCCTGGACCGGATCCCTTCCGCAACGGAGGAGGGCATGACGGCCGCAGAAGATACCCGCGATTTCGATTCACATCACCGGACCTATGACAAGGCACGGTTGATGCAAGGCGGTAAGGGCATTATCGATGGTGGTAAGTTGGGCCTGAATAACAAAGACCGGGCACTGTTATCGAAGTTAGTCCTGATGCCTGATGATGAAGAAACTAAATTGGACAATGTGACGATCGCCGAATACTTCAAGGATGACCCACACATGTTCCAAACCAATTTCTGGTATATGTGGGAAACCACGTTCGCCTTTCGCATTGAGAGTTCCGTTCAAGAACTCCGGCGTTACATGCACCAGATGATTTATGAATTCACACAAATTGAACACTTGGTTGGGGTCAACCGGACCCGTTATAACCAATTTGAAAGTATGATGTTGCCACTGATTAACTACCTGAAGGGTGAAGGGGTTAAATTTATTTCCAATCGAATTGTAACGGACTGGGAATTTGCCGACAGTTCGATGCAAGACGAAATCACGGTGACTGGCATCCACGTCAAGAACGTTGAAGATGGGACTGAAGAAGTAGTCGACATTGACGATGAAACGGCAGTTATCTTCACCAACGGGTCCATCACCGATTCCGCGACGATGGGAGATTACAATACGCCAGCACCTGAGAATATGGAATATGGGATCAGTGCAGCCTTGTGGAAGAAGGCTACGGAACGCTTCTATAACCTGGGGACACCCGATAAGTTCTTCGCTGATCGCAAGAATTCCGAATGGGTCAGCTTTACATTGACCACGAAGAATCACCTGTTGCTGAATGAAATTACGCGGATCACGACCCAGGTTCCAGGGAACGCCTTGAACTCCTTCCTCTCCACGACGCCAATCACGCCTTTGGGCCAGAAAGATGTTAACATGTCGATCGTGGTTCACCACCAGCCACATTTTACGACTCAAAAGCCTAATGAATCGGTTATTTGGGGCTACTTCCTGTATCCACGGCGGACGGGAGAATTCGTCCACAAGCAGTATATCAAGATGACGGGGAAAGAAATGGCTCAGGAGCTGATTGGCCAGTTATCTAAGGTTGACCCAGGTCCTAACAACATTAAGGACAAGGAACCAGCTATTCTCGATAGTATTATCAATAACATTCCAGTCTACATGCCATATGCCTCAGCCCTCTTTAACAACCGGGCCAAGACCGATCGACCGGAAGTTATTCCAGCACATTCAACGAACTTAGCCTTTACTGGTGAGTTTGCCGAACAGCCATATCAGATGATCTTTACGGAACAGAGTGCCGTTCGTTCTGGTGAAATCGCCGCCTTCCACTTCGCCGGAATTCCAATGACGAACCTGGTGGACACGCCTCGTTATGACAAGGATCCGAAGACCTTGTTGAAGGCAACAAAGCGTATGTTTAGTTAAACGTTGCGTTAACGACTTCCAGTGAGGAGTCACCGCGATGTGCTGGGGATGCCCTGTCCAGTGAGGCAGGTTTGCTCAGAGACATTCTTCGAAATTAAACCTGAAGTCAGCGGTTTAACGCTGGTTTCAGGCTTTTTTGATCGCTTAAGAGGTTGTGGCGTGAAGGTTTTCAGTGGTATTAAGAGCAGATGAAAAGCCGCTAGGGCTCCACAACAGGTGAAGTCCGGCGGCTTTATGCAAGAGCTGATGTTAAGTTGAAGACGGACAATCGTGAACACCGGTGGCGACATGCCTGTCCTGAAGTATAGGGCGTCATTAGCTAGCTAGACTATTCACGTTAGCGCGATGCACTGAGCTACCTTCCCAGAACGGGACTTTGACCACGCCCATGATTTTCTTAGCGTCGACGTAACCCCAGGCTCGACCGTCTTCTGAGACACTCCGATGATCTCCCAGAACGAAGTAATGGCCCCGGGGAACGGTGTTGCCTTGGTAAGACCAGTTGTGTTGTTTGGCCAGGCTACCTAGCGTCCAATTACCGGTCCCGGCACCCTGCTCAGTCTGACTGATAAAGTGTTGGTTAATCTTTCGATGATTGACATAGAGGTAACCATTCTTACTGACGACCTGATCCCCAGGTAGGCCAATAACACGTTTGACATAGTTTGTATTTTTGGGTGCGGTTGGATCTTCGCCATAGGCATCAAAAACGATGACACTGAGCCGCTTGACCGGTGTTGGTTTCGTCACGATCATGGCTTCACCATTCCTTAAGTTCGGTTCCATCGAGTCTCCCGAGACCTTGACGACCTCTAGTAAGTATGTGCGCACGACGAAAACGACAGCTAGAGCCACTATGATGGGTAGGCCCCAACTTAGAATATTGCGAAAAGTTTTCATTGAACAAGCTCCCCTGAATAAATTTATTGCGTTTAGTGTACTATGCTATTGTCATAAGGCTACCTTTTGGATGGAAATTAAGCAAGGATAAATCGGCTTTTTAGACATACTACTTTGACACACACAGTAGTATGTGATACATTATTGACAAGCAAAAAAGAAAGGAAGTGGCGGCATGGCTGAGAATATTTCCAAAGACCTCATTCGGGGCCATACGGATACAATTATTTTGAACATTCTCCAGCAGGGGGATAGTTACGGGTATCAAGTGGCAAAGCGGGTGAAGGCCCTGAGTCATGGGCATTATGAGCTCAATGAAGCCACGCTGTACACGGTCTTTCGCCGACTCGAAAAGAATGGTGCATTGACGGATTATTGGGGCGATGAGACGCAGGGATCGCGACGCAAGTATTATCACGTCACGCCGGTTGGGCAAAAGATGCTGGCGGAGAAGACTGCGGCCTGGCAGTTTGCCAAGCCCATTATTGATGACTTAATTACCGGAAAATTGACCGAGGAGGCTTAATTATGGACGACATTACAATGGAAATTCGGACGCGTTTGGATGACTTATTTCGCAACTATACCCCATCACGGGCTTTAACAGAGTTGAAGGAAGAATTAGTTGGTGACTTGACCGAAGCGGCCTCCGAACGGGTTAATGACGGGATGCAGCCGGACAAAGCAATCGCTGAAACCATTAGTCAGATTGGGGATCTCGATAGTCTTCTCAAAGAAGTTGTCGAAGATAGTGCGCGCGACGCGGCCACCGGCCGTAACCGACAGCGTGAGTCTCAAGCCAAGCAACCCTCTCAATCGAGTGTGCACGCTGGCAAGCTTCACATCACTGACAACCAAGTGACCTGGGGGGACCGCGTTCTTGTAGATAGCGATAAGGATAGGGTGGATCTCGGAAATCTGGTTCAGGTGGAAGGCGATCACGTGTCCGTAGCCAATGGTCTAATTGATGTTAATGGGGATCACGTGACGGTCAACGGTCAGAAACCAGAGCGAACTCTCGTCACCTCACTGAAGCTGGTCAATACCCAGACCTTTGCCGTGACTGACTTGGCTAACGTGGCGATCGACTATCAGGATGCCGCCGTTAAATTGGGGGCGGCAAGCGGCAAGGCTATCGTGGTTAACGAGTATATGAGTCGAGACAATGACCGGTTTCACTTGCGGGCAACACGCGTCGGAGACACGTTAACCATTCAGCAGGGCGAACGGCCACGCCTCTGGCCCGTGCATATCCGGGTGGAAATTTTACTGCCGACTGATCTGACGGGACATGTCACTGTTGAAGCCGGTAATGGGAGTCTCGAAATGAGCGACTTTCAGAGCGCGATTTTCCTTGCTGCTCATGCGACAAATGGTCGTGTCCGGCTCTTTCATACGGCCGTGGATCGGCTTGATCTGACCGTGACCAATGGTGCCATCAAGATTGATGAGCTAAAGAGCACAACTTACAGTATTCGATCCGACAATGGCGCGGTAACGCTCGGCAGCCTAACGGGTAAAGGGGCGGTTGAAACCATAAATGGTGCCATCCGAGTGACCAATCAGTCCGGTGATCTCCAGGTGAACTCGCGTAATGGGGGTGTCCGGGTCGATGGCATGAATGGTCAGCTGATCTGTATTGCCCGCAATGGCGGGGTTCGCGTTAAGGGGCTCACTGGAGATGGGGATATTCGGGCCAGAAATGGTCGGGTCAGTGCTCAGGTTACCGGCAATATGAAGGTTCAGAGCCACGGTAACGTGAGTCTAGAGGTCCCGGTGGGACAGGCCTATCGTTTTGACCTGCGCAATGAAGAGGGGACTGTACGAGCACCTCGTGACGCGCACTTTAAGTTGGATGATCGCCACCACAAGATTGGCTGTGTTGGGGAAAATCCTGACATGGCGGTGACGGTCGACAGTCGACAGGGGACGGTAGAGATTAACTAGTACGATTCAATGAGATAGATTTGGAGATTAAAAATAGTCTGAGACACGTCACCATGTCTCAGACTATTTATTTGTGTCGAAAGTGGCCATTTGCCCCCCTCGAATGAGTCAAACTATGCAAGTTTATGGTCATTATCAGTTTTGACCAATAGTTATTGAACCTAGCCAATTAAAGAGGCCGATTCATCACAAAGAATAGCCTCTTTTAGGACCTGACAGAGCAGATCTTGTTGACTCGTCAACATAAAGAAAAGCGAGGCGGCGAGCAGAAGATAGCGTTTTCTTTGAATTGTAAAGAAAAAACAAACAATTTACCAAAAAGCCCTTTATTTTTTGACCAGAAGAGGCGATACTAGAGGGAGTTACCGTGCGGAAGAATCATAAAGATACCACCAAGATTGCAATTGGTGTAATTTAACTTGGCTGATCTGGGTCAGGGGAATCTCACGAGAATGGCCAGCCGCTAAGCCGAGGTAAACGGTGCTGGCAGTCACGAAGTCAACGGTTCCCGTTTTGGTAACGCCATGATACGTGATCGTGGTGAGCTGGTTTTGTTGATAAGCGGTTTGGAGTAGGAGCCGAATTTTTTGTGGTGTATAGTCTAACATCTCAGTCACATCCTTGGTCAGAAGATTAATCCCATTATAGAACACCTGTTCTATTTTGCCAATCATAACTATAATATTACCGGATTAGTTAATCTATCTATAAAATATAAGTATGGTTATCCACTTTGTGCTTTTTGACCGGTGACGACGGGCATTTTATCGGCTAAAATTAAGTCCCGTAGGCTGTATCCAATTTAGGACGGTAAATGGCAGCGCCCCGCGCTGAACTAGAAGGAGTAATGGATTTATAATGACAGAGACGACAAACGATAACGTTACGGAAGCAGAATTAAAGAAACAATTTGACGACTTGTACATGCATATTTTCAAGTACATCGGGGACTTTGTTTCGATTCCCACCCAAAAGTATAATTTAACTTTTGAAGCCTTCATGGTGATGGAGAACGTTGCCCGGAGTAAGAATGGGCAAACGTTGGTGGAATTGGCCAAGCTGGAAGGCGTATCGAAGAGTGCCATTGCTCGTCAAGTTAACGTGTTACTGAAAGAAAACTACGTGATGCAGAAGGTCGATCCTAATGACCGTCGGGTTAAGTACATTACTTTGACAGCGGCTGGTAGTCGGGTTCAACGGAACTTGGCACAAGCGACGGATGAACGATTCCATCGTTGGCTAGGCTTCTTTGGTAAGGACGAAGCGGAACACTTTATCCAGGTACTTCACCGGGCCAATGAACGGGCAGTCGCTGCGGGCTTCGTCGGGTTCGATAGTTTACATGATAAACGCCGGAACTCCAATCGTGGCCGTACGCGAAATCACACGACACAAGACTAAACAACTGATCAAAAAGAGGGCTGTACCAATCGGGTATAGCCCTTCTTTGTGATCACGGGCATTGAGACGAAATGCCCGTGATTTTCGGTCGAGACAGAGACTTTGATGAAAAATCGGTAAAGACAACTTGGTTACGCAAGTCGTCCTTACCGATTTTGTTTTTGTAAATAGTTTTAAAATCTTTTCCAAACTAGGCGAAAAACTGGACTCGAATTTCGTTAGTCTTAATAGGGCAATCAAGTCTAGTGATCGGGTTGAATCTTAGCCTGTAACTCACGTTCATTGTAAAGGAGGAGTACCGCAAACATGACGAGATAAAGGACTAACGGTAACCAGGCGTAATTCAAGAGGATCATGTGTTGGGTCGCGACGTTTTGGGTGTGATTGGCGGTATAGCCAGATAGGTGGAAGAGGCCAGCGGTGATTAAGCCACCAAATCCCAGGCCGACGTTGACGCCAAAGTCGTCAGTCGAGGCCAAGATCCCCTCGGCCTGAATGCCCAGTGCCATGCCATAACGAATGGTATCGGCAATCATGATGGAGACTAGCCCAATGATGAGGCCGTTGCCCACAGAATTAATCAGGGTTCCGGTAAAAATGATTGGCAACAAATGACGAATTGTGCCCAGACTGAGGATAAGTTGACCGATTGCAGCGATCAGGATACCCGTTAACATGGTCCGTTTCTTCCCCCAACGGTTGGCGGAACGGATGATTAACAAAACACCAATCAAGGCCGCAAAGGTGAAGGCATTGGCGTAGGGGACGAGTTGCTCGTGATGCTGAATATATTTGAAATAGTAGATAGTGGTCTGATTCTTAATTGCGGTGGTCAGCCAATATAACAGGATGACGACGGAAATCACGAGCCACGGTTTATTTTGTTTCAACATGCCCCCCACGGCGCGCCAGGACTGATGGGCGTGTTGCGGATTGGTGAAGCGTTCACGAACGCGGAAGAAGGTATTCCAGATCAAAATAAGTGAGATGATCCCAAATAAAACGATGGTTAAGAGAAAGCCGCGTTGCTGGTTGCCATGGCCGAACAGGGCGACTAGTGGCAAGGTAAAGACTGCCACAATGATTTGAACAGAACTGCCACAAAATTGGCGAATGACGCCAAGTACTGTTTGTTCTTGATCGTTTTCCGTCATGGTCGGGAGAATTGACGTGATCGGTAAATTGACCGCCGTGTAAAGGAAACCTAGGCCTAAGTAAGTCACATAGGCCCAAATGAGTTTGCCAGTCGTACCGAATGGCGGTGTCACGAAGGTCAAAATGGCAAATATGACGTAGGGGAGCGCATACCACAGAAAGAATGGCCGACTCTTGCCCCATTTGGAATGTGTCCGGTCGATCATGAGGCCAATGATGAGACTTTCAACCACATCGGCGAGTCGAGCCACCACGAAGAGAATTGCGGCCGAACTGGCGGTCAGACCGTAGACGTCGGTATAAAAGAACAGGAGATAGGTGGTCATCATCTGAAAGACCAGGTTATCCGCTGCATCGCTTAGACCATAACTCAGACGCTCAGGCCATTTGGTTTGCCAAGGTTTGTTCATTGCGTCGCCTCCCAAGATGATGGCAATGGGGATAATGAGAAAGACCGTTGTAGCGTGTTAGACTAACGAAGAGGTAAACCGGCTGAACACGGGATGTTTAATGTGGTAACGCAGATGGCGTTACCCATAAATACACGCTAGCGTTGGGTTACTTCCGTCGTTTGCTCTCCTGGAGCAGACGACGATAGACCTCGGCACCAACCAAGTCGTTAGTGACCATCCAAGCGATGTGACCGAGGGCTTCGGACACATGTTCCTCGGTTGGTTGGTCCTTAGCCGTAGGGACGGTTCCCATGGCGGGCATCAACCCCACATGAAAGGCAATCCAAATGGTGAGACCGAACCAGGTACCGGCATCTTTCTTTACAATGGGGATTTTTTCACCGACGATCTGGTAGAGCACGGCAAAGGTGGTCGAAAAGCCAAAGTGGATGATGTAGCTTACCCACGGTAGTTTGTGACCGGAATAAGTATAAGTCGCGTGCGTGACTTTGGCAGGGATTCCGAACTGCTCCAACAGCGTCTGTGGCGGATTCGTGGCATTGCGCGCTTCGGTCCGTGGCGGTAAAATATTTTCCCAGCCAAGCTTGACCAGGCCAGAAATAATGCCAGCAGCGCCGCCAGCGATGATAGCGGCGGGGAGATTCAAAGGCTGTTTTTTCAATAAGGACATAGGATGTTCCTCCTTCTAAAAATCTTACACGTTAAAGTATAAGCGTCTATCATTGAAAAACGCCGGGATTGGCTTGCGAGTTTTCGAGCAGGTGGAAATTTTTAGAGTGTGTTAGGCTTGACTGGTGTCCCTGGCAGCCGGGGTGAATAGGGTCGCTGGGGATGAGTTGTCAAAAAGTAAAACGACATGAGAGGAGTTTGAGATGGCGATGCCATTTGAACAGGGATACATAGAAATTAAAGATGCGACGCAAAACAATCTGAAACACGTGAGTTTGAAAATACCCAAATATCAGACGACCGTCTTTGTGGGGTTATCGGGCTCGGGTAAGTCGTCACTGGTGTTCGACACGATCGCCGCGGCATCACGGCGAGAACTCAACGAAACCTTTCCGAGTTTTACGCAACAATACCTCCCCAAATTCGGGCAACCACACGTTCAGGACATTGAACACTTGCCCGTCGCCATCGTGATTGCACAACAACGACTGGGGAAGAATGCTCGGTCGACGCTGGCGACTTATACCGGCATCTATTCGCTGATGCGCCTGCTCTTCTCACGAATTGGGAGTCCGTTTATCGGCTATTCCGATAGCTTTTCCTTTAATTTGCCGCAAGGGATGTGTCCCGCCTGTCAGGGATTGGGCTACGTCGATGACATTGATGAAACGCAATTGATTGATCCGGAGAAGTCCTTAAATGAAGGGGCGATCACGTTTGTTAGTTTTGGCCCCGACACCTGGCGTTGGCGACGGTACGCGACCAGTGGGCTCTTTGACGACGATAAGCCAATCAAGGATTATACCGCCGAAGAGTACGATCTCTTGATGCATGCCCCGCAACAGAAGTTGGCACATCCGGGTGAAGGCTTTCCGCGGACGGCCTTATATGAGGGTGTCGTGCCGCGAATTCGCCGATCGGTTATTGGCAAGAAAGAAGCGGCACATCATCGTGAGGCCATCGCTAAGATTGTGACGCGTAAGCCCTGTCCAGTCTGTCAGGGGACACGCTTGAAGCCAGAGGTCCTGACAGTCCACATTAATGGGGTCAAAATTGCTGACGTGAGTGCGATGGATCTCAATCACGTCTTACGCTTTCTAAAGGGGATTACCGCGCCATTGGCAACTGACGTTGTGCGTGAACTCAGCACGAAGATTCAGTCGTTAGTCGACATTGGCTTGGGTTATCTGACTCTGGACCGGGGGACTAGCTCACTATCTGGTGGGGAGGCCCAACGGATTAAGATCGCGAAATACCTGACCAGTTCGTTGGTTGATATGGTCTATATCTTGGATGAACCCAGTGTGGGCCTTCACCCTCATGATATTCAGTTGATTCGTCAGGCTCTGACAAAATTAAAAGATAAGGGCAACACGATTCTGGTGGTTGAGCACAATCCAGCGATGATCAGTTTCGCCGATTACGTGGTTGAGATGGGCCCCTTGGCCGGCCAAGGTGGTGGTCAAATTACCTTTACGGGGACCTATCAGGAACTGTTAGCTTCCGACACCTTGACCGGAGACTGGTTACGTCAAGCCCATAGTTGGGGTCCAGAACGTCAGCCAACCGGTCAGATCGCCTTGCGACATGTCACGCAAAATAACCTTCAAGACATCAATGTGGACGTCCCGTTGGGCGTAATGACGGTCATTTCCGGCGTGGCAGGATCTGGGAAGTCATCGCTAGTCACGGCCTTAAAGGCCCAATTGAAAGATGATTACATTGATTTGGCACAAGCGCCGGTCGGGATCAACATTCGCTCGACGCCGGCCACTTATCTCGGCATTCTGGATGGTATTCGGAAACTCTTTAGCGACGCCAACGGGCGCGTCGGTACCAGTCTCTTTAGTTACAACGGGAAGGGCGCCTGTCCGCGGTGCAAAGGGAAAGGCGTGACCATCACCAACATGGCATTCATGGATCCGGTTGTACAGACCTGTGAACGCTGTCACGGCAAGCGATACAGTGAGGAAGCCCTGCAGTATCACTATCAGGGGAAGACGATTGCCGAAGTGCTCCAGATGTCTGTCAACACAGCCACCAAGTTCTTTGCAGCGACCCCCAAGATTGCGGCCCAATTGGCAAATATGGACCGGGTCGGTCTGGGGTACTTGACACTGACGCAACCGCTGACCACGCTGTCCGGTGGTGAATTACAACGGTTAAAGTTGGCCGTGGAACTCGGTAAGCAGGGGACAATCTATCTTTTAGATGAACCGACTGCCGGTCTGCATTTAAAGGACACGGCCCGATTGATGACGTTGTTTAATGCCTTAGTCACCGCCGGAAATTCTCTAATTATCATTGAACACAACCTCGCTGTGATTAGTCAGGCCGATTGGTTGATTGACGTTGGCCCGGATGCCGGACGTTATGGCGGCCATATCCAGTACAGTGGGACGCCGCATGAGTCGGTTGATGTGGCTGACTCACGTACCGGGGTTGCTTTGAGAGAATGGATTCATAAAAAATAAAAAACATATGTTCCCCGTCGTTGAAAATTATGGTATGCTAGGAGAACTGAATTTTTTGAAATGAAGGGAAGATTTGTATGGTCACCACACTCCTCACACCTGCCGAGAACCGATTTCTTCAGCTTAGTCAGCCGGCCCTCCAACTGCCTGATCTGACGCGCGTCATGCCGTTATTACGTGAGCATCCAACAGTCAAAATGACGAGTGACTTTCTCACGCGATCGGCGCGTGATCTTTTGACGGATCAGCGGATCGAGTGGCTCGTACAAGGAAGTCGTGTCTGGAAATTACTGGCGCGGCTCCCCTACGCGATTAATACCAGTGTGCATCGAACAGATTGGACGCACTGTGCGTTGTGCCACAAACCGGTGCGTTACGAGTACCACGTGGTATTGCGGACGGATGGCCAGGAGATTGTGGTGGGATCAGAGTGCGTGAAGAAGTTCATGAGTGATGAGATGCAGTATCTGATGACGATCACGACCGAGGATAACTTCCACGCGGTGGCCCAGTATGATGACCTGACGGCTCACTATCCACAAGTCCCAGAAATTTTGTGGGATCAAGCGGCTTTGCCTCATCTGCCACAGCCACAACACGGACGACAGCGCTGGGTACGCCGCGGGACCCGGACGACGGTGGATGATTATCTGAAACGACGTCATCGTCAACTGCCACAAGCGGCACTGACACCGTATTTAACCGAATATACCCAACTGACGGAACTGGATCGAAAGGCAGCTCAGGCGTTGGTTCAGAAGCAAGCACAGCAAGGAAAGGTCGCGAAGCAGCGTGCCGAACGCGAAGCGGCCGCTGCTTGGAAAAAGGCCGAAACTCAGGAGAGTGCTGCGGTCCAAGAACTCCGGGCCGCAAAACCGTATGGCAATTACCTGACGACGGTGGCCGAGCTGATTGTTCAGCATCTGCCGTTAACTGATTTCAAGGCGCGATTAGCCAAGATTGACCAGCCGCGGTCACTGAAAAAGTTGGTCAATTCCTACCAATTAGGGGTCATGGCTACGGAGTTTGATCGGCGTGGCAAGATTGTGGCCTCTCGTTTGCAGATTGTACCGCGTTACCTGGTTGCCGATCTGAATCGCGACGTGTGTTTTCGGGCGAAACAACGACAACGGGACTGGTACGATGACTTATTTAATGTCACGATTGGTTTTGCTTTGACGCCGGAAGAGCGACGGGCACAGCTGCAACACCTACGTGATCCGTGGGAAGGACATCAGGTCCCAAGACAGGTGTTCACGGATTGTGAGACATTGCGGGATAAGTTGACGGCTGGTGAGTCCTTGTCACCAAGCTGGCCTGTGGAATTGACTCGGGCCTTCACCGAGCGACTGGCCGTACAGCCTCAACAAGGCTGGGTACCGGCTAGAAAGAACCATGTGACCCCCAGCCAGCTGCGACACTTAACGATTGATCAACCAGATTTTACGGCTGTGCGGACGACATATCGCCGGCTGTACGCCTTACCGGCTGAGGATGACGCCGTGACGGTCTCAGCGTTACATCAGTATTATCTGCGGCAGAGAGACCAGGAAGCTAAGCGGCAGGATGCGACACAAGCGTTATTGCGACAATTGTTAGAGTAGGGATAACTAATTGAAGTCAACTTAAAGTCGCCATGGAATTTTTAAATTTCATGACGGCTTTTTTGACCAAATATAATGAAAATCGAAAAATATTATCGAATTTCAAATTAAATATATTTTATAAATTGTCATCAATGTTGAGGTTAAGCACGTGGCTATAATTTGTACCGACTCACGGACATTAGCACTGTGAATCATTATTTTTTTAGAAAATTATGCGGATCTTGATAGGAATTTAACTAACAAAAAGTAAAGGAAAGCCTATGGGGGTCAACGATTGAGGCCATATTGTGGCAAAATTAATACACACACTTTATCTGTATGGTTAGAAAATACAGTTTATAGGGTGTAAAAGGGTTATCTGATTAAATGGCTTAGAACCCCGTCTCTACAGGCGTGAGGCCTCTTTTGAGAAAGATAAAAATTTCTTCACATTTTAGACAAAAAATTGTTTACAAGTTGACTCATCGGGCATATAATAGCGTTGTTACATACTTAAAGAAGCGGAACAACCTTCTAGGGAGATTGTCGTTTCTGGGGTGACTCGAATGATTATGGGGATCACAGATGATTCTTGACTAGTTTCGGGCCACACAGAGTATTGCGTGTCACAGTGTTTTGGGAATCCATAGCAGATTAAAAGGAGTGCATTAGATTATGAAGAAGACAGTAAGCAGTATTTTATTAGCAAGCGCATTATTATTAGGAAGCATTGCACCGGTTGTTGCTAACGCGGCTACAACACCGACCTCTGGGACGACGACCGCAACAGCCAAGTTCACTGCACCAGATCCTGTGACAAAGCCAGTCGATCCTAACAATCCATCAAATCCCGCAACTGGTACTCAAACCGGTAACGGTGCAACAACTGGTGATGGCAATTTGACTTTCTTGTACGTGACGAACAACCTTGACTTTGGTTCAAGCAAGTCAGTAACTTCTGGTTCTCAAGATGTTAAGGGGCAAACGACGATTGCACCTGAAACGTTTACGACTGATGGTACGCCAACTTCAGATTTTGTTACTGAAATTTCTGATACACGTGGTTCCAATGCTGGTTGGACGGTTCAACTTACCAGTACAAAGATGGTCGACACAAGCAACAGTGATGTAAACACCAATTATTTAAAGGGTGCAACGATTGACTTTAACGGTGGTGATGGTGCAACAAAGATTAATAACTCCGCTAAGGCAACAGATGGTATTGCTGCTAATTCAGTAAAGGTTTCAACCATCAGTGGTTCTACTCAGACTATCTACGGTGCCGTTGCTAATAGTGGTGCTGGTCAAACGACATTCCAACTCGACCCTTCAAACATTCAACTTTCTAGTGTTGGTGCGACGACTAACACTGGTACCTACACTGGCACCTTAAACTGGACTTTAAGTGAAACGCCAGCCGTTGCTCCACAAGTCTAAATTTTATTAATCGCGAGCAAAGGTGTCCATTGTTTTAATAATGAGCACCTTTTTCGCTTACATATGTTGTATCATGAAGTTGGTACGACCAGAGTCTAACTAGGGTAAGACAGAGGTGTAAGGATGCAAGGATTGAAGAAGTTCCAACTCATGATACTCGCGTTTTTCGCGTTGTTGATTGGTACTGTGGCGCCGGTGACCGCTAAAGCGGCTGGTGTTAACAATAATATTGGATACAGCGTGGAAGCACAGATTCCAAAGAATCAAATTGATAAGAGTCAGTCATTTTTTGAATTACGTATGAAGCCTGGGCAGACTCAGACTCTACGGACGAAGATCTTTAATGTCACAAATCAAGATATTCGAGTGAAATCAGCTGTGCATACGGCTTGGACCAATTCGAGTGGTGTAATTGATTACATTGATTCACCTAAGTCTTTTGACCCCTCGCTAAAATATAAGATGAGTGATATTAGTCGTGTTCAAGGACAGAAGACGGTGACCGTTCCAGCTGGTGGCAGTAAAGTTGTTTCGGTTAATGTTCAGGTACCTCAGGATAAAGCGTATAACGGATTAATCTTAGGTGCTTGGTATTTTGAACGGGTTGATACGAAGGTCACTGGCACAGTGAAAGGGACCAACAATATCAAGAATAAATATTCTTATGTTGTTGGTATGGAATACCTGATGGGTAAGGTGCCAGCTGGCGATCTCAAGCTTGGTAAAGTCGGCGCGGGGATGGATAACTATCACCGTGGGGTTATTGCCAATTTGAGGAATCCGACGGCAACGATTATTCCTGATCTGACGATGAATTCGACCATCACGAATCGTGATGGTGGTCAAACTGTAAAGCGTATTCAAAAAGAGAATGTTCAGATGGCGCCGAATACAACGTATCGCTATCCCATGCTTTATGGAAAAACGGCATTGAAGGCGGGACACTACCATTTGCACATGGTAGTTAAGAATAAGGAACGAACCTGGATCTTTGACCGTGATTTTACGATCACGAATGCCCAGGCCAATAAGTTTAATTCTGATTCAGTTGATGATTCAGGGGTTAACATTTGGCTATTGATCGGCCTTGGGGCCTTAGCAATGCTAATCTTGATTCTCTTAATTCTGTTAATTATCTATCTGATTCGCCGTCGTCGAGATGAGAACGAAGATAAAGAACGAAAGTAAGCAAGGTCCATTGAAAGGAGGGCGTTGGTATGAAGAAATTCATCGTAACTTTAATTATGGCGCTCGCGTTAACCGTAGGGATTGGCGCGACGACACCGGCGCTCGCTGCAACTGTCGATGGGATTAGTGGCACGACACAGACTAGCGTGTATATTCAGGGGTATCCAGTCATACCAACTCCTGATCCAGAGCCAACTCCTAATCCGCCCAAAATACACAAAGGTTCTGGCGCGGACCTTCCGGTTGTTCCCGATAAGCCTTCTGGTAAAAAAACACCTAAGAAGACCTCAAAGGTTAAACCGAACGTCGCAAATACGACCAAGAAGAGTATAGGAACTATCGTGAAAGCTGGCTCAGCTGATTTGATTGCTGGCCGATTACCACAGACTAATGAATCACGCGTTTTCTTGACTAGCCTAGTTGGGTTACTTTTATTAATTGCTTTAGTCTTGGCAATGGGTGTTTATCGCCAAGCTCGGTTACTCAGAGAAAGGGGGTAGCAGGATGAGACTGAAGAAGTTGTTGTTACAGCTTAGTTTATTACTGACTTTTGTGAGTGTGGGCTCTGCAGTTATGGTAACTTCAGCTCATGCTGCTGGGTCTAATCCGACGGGTGTCGATGCGGACGCAACGTTACTTTCAGGGAATTCTTTTAACTCCCAGCGAGACGCGGCTAACCTTGTCTCAGGAAGTTCTAATGGAGATTATTACGGGGTACAAAACTATCCCAATCAGTCAAGTGGGGTTTATGCTAACGGCGTTAAAAATGGTCGAATTACCACTGCAACAACCAAGTTTTTCGTTCACTTTGCGTTAGCTTCAAATGGAAATCCTATGACAATCAAAGAGGGATACTTTACCTCGGTCTATCCAGATGTGAGTTATACATCGAATGGTAAGGCTGTGTCATTGGTTAAAAATTCAGTTAGCAGTTGGACCACTGGCCAGCAAAAATCAGTCACGAAGATTCCAAGTGGTTGGACTGAGTTAGATGTCGATCTTAAGGATCTTGGAAATACGATTAATTTGCCCCTCAATATTGGGTTTTCATATGGCTACTATGAACAATATTTAGCATCTGGCACGGCCATGTACTACACGGTTCAATTGAATTCCGATCCCGATGTGATCAAGAATATGGGGGATATCACAATTGATGGTGGCGGAACGGTTGCGTCTAGTGCACATACCGTAACTGGTTCGGCACAACCGAACTTAATGGTTAAGTTAACGGGTATCGATGGTGACTATACGACGCAGGCTGATTCCAGTGGTAAATTTACCTTCGACTTAGGCACGAATACGTTAAAGTCTTTGCACGCAGGCAGCAGTATTACGGCTACCGAGTACAATGAATTTGGGGATACCAAGAGTGCTTCTGCTACGGTTACCAATACAGTGCCACTGACGATCACCTCCAGTACGCCTTCTCTAACCATCTCGCCAGATGATTGGGATGCCCACATTGCAGGCAAGTCTTCTACGGATATTGCGAGCTGGATTGCCTCACAAACCGGTATGACGGCTACCAAGCCAGATGGGACGACGCCATCGACCTTGGCCTTCGACACGACCGATAGTGACCAACTCAAGGCAACCGTTACCGGTGGGACCCAAGACGTGACGATGAATGTGACCGATAGCGATGGCAATGCGTCAACCACGCCAGCCACAATTTCTGTGACTCGCGGTGCTGGGAAGTTGGAATTCGGTGACATGACTGACATGGTCTTTGGGAATGGGGCATCATTAGCCGTTCCTGGCCAATCGACGCTCTATGCTCCCGGAGACTACCAGATTAACATTTCTGATACGCGTGAGCTGGGGTCAGCCTGGTATGTTACGGCTAATGCAACAACGATGACGTCTACCGATAGTAGTCATCGGCCACTCAGCGGGCATATTGTCTATGAGGATGGTAATGGAACTAAGACGCGGCTAGATAGCGGGAGTGCGGTTTCTGTGGCTTCAGGCAAGCGTGACAGTAACTCGACGGATATCGCCAAGGACTGGAATCAAGACGGCAAGTCTTATAGTGGCAATTCCGCACCGGCTGGGGTCTACTTGGATGCCAATCCTAACATCTATGCAGCGGGGAATGCGACCAGTTATTCTGGGACCATCACGTGGTCTCTGACGGACGTTCCTGTCAATTAAATTTTGTTGGGTTATTAATTTGGATAATGAAATGATGGGAGCACAATTCAGAAATGACTTGTGCTCTTTTTATGCGTCTGGATTTATCCAGATCAAAAGACCGCCACAGCAATTGCTGTGACGGCCTTTCGAGTAATAGTAGTTTACGCTAATTTACCATTCATAAACTGGGCTTCACCATTGCCAAAGCTCCAGTCTGCTTTTGTGTTACTGGTGATGTTAATCAGGACATCTGATGGTGCCACATTGGCATGGGCAGCCAGTTCCTTGACTAACCGAGCGTAAAATCGGGCCTTGTCAGCGTCCTTACGAGGACTGGAGGTTAGGCTAAAGACCAGCATCTTGTCGGTCCGATCGAATCCTAAGCCAACGTCCAACATGATCATTTCCTCGGGGTCATGTTGGGTGACGATCTGGTACCGGTCACGTGGTAAGAGGTGTAGTTCTTCTGTGGCAACCTGATACGAGATGTCTAAGATGTTCTTAATCTCGGCCTTGCTACGGCCACGGTACATATCGATACGCATCAATGGCATGGTGATAACCTCCTGATGGTTTTGTCTGATTATAGGTGACATTTTGTATGATCTAGTTTAGCGCAAAATCATTGTTAGGGGGTGGTTAATGACTTATTTCACGGTCGCACCGCGACATTAGGTTCAAGCGGCTTAATCTCGTGGACGAACCCAGATCGTTCCCGAGGTGAGTAACAGCGAAATAATGACGAGTGGATAATTCAGTCCGTAAAAATATAGGGCAAAGTGTCCCGCCGACTGCGGGTTGAAGAAGGCTAACAGTGGTCGATGGGTGATCGCACTTAGTATCACCAGTAGGCCAAAAATTCCGAGTTGGCAAAGAAGACCGCCGTAGGTTGAGAAGCGATACTTGTGAATCATCGCAGTGTCGCTATCGACCGTATCAAGGCCATAGAGGGTGGCATTAATGGTGGGGTTGTCGTAACCCACGTAGAGGGCAATAAGGAGCATACCCAGCAAATATGAGCCAATCCAGGGGATTAGTAAGAGTACCTGACCCACGACGACGCCAATCAGGCTGAGATCTCGTGATCGGTTGTCTTCTCCCCGACCCAGTCGATGAAATAGTGGATAGCCGGTCTCAAGTCCCAATAAATAGATGGCAAAGACGACGTACATCCCAGTCTTTCCCAGGTAAAAGTAGGCGAAAAAGCCATTGAAGAGGAGCACCAGACTCACCAAGAATCCGCGGCTCAAGAGGCGAAACTTGTATTGGGGCAAGAGGTGCCAGTCAAAATGAAGCTCCACGAGTAAGATGATTAGAGCGACCCCAATAATTGTTAACGTTAGCCAGATTGGCAAGTAGACGGTGGCTTTCCGCAAGGTGGTTAGAACCGCCATGACGGCAAAGAAGATCAGAGATAGGACCCAACGCCAGCCCTGCTTGAGCGGCTTAATCTGCCAAGGCCGGTCGTCATAGAGACCACGAGTCACCTTTTGAAGGAGCAAGCCACCGGGGATAGCGATCAGATAGAGCAGACCCAACAAGGCAAAGGTCAACGTGTAATTAAACTTGGTCACGATGTCGATGGCGACAATGATCCCAAGGCCGGCGAAGATTAGCCAATAGATGCGTTTCATTTTAAAATTAGTTAGGTTTGTCAGGTGTAATTTTACCGTAAGAAAATACGGCCAGATAGTCGCCGCACTGTACCCCCACAGGAGACTACCAATGATCAGCCAGCCTAGATGTGGAGCAGCGATGGCAAAGATTAGACTTCCGGCAGCGCCCAGCGTCAGGCTCAAAATGAGGTAGGTGGATGCGCGCAAGTGCAGTCGTTTGGTGTAAAAAATACTGGCAGCCCGGGAGACGTAGAAGGCCACTAAGGCGATCAGGTAGGTGGTACTCTGTGTTCGTTGGAAGCGGGCCAAAATGAGAATGTAAGGTAAGATGATGCCAACGTTGGCCAAAAAGTTAAGGGTCCCTACCGAAAAATCCATCCCGGCTTGTTTAGATCGTGTCACGAGGAAGACCTCGCTTTCGTAGATTTTGTTTATAGTATACCAAATATCTCTGTTATGAGGCGGGCACACCTTCACTCTGGTCCCGTTGACCTGACTCTAAGCCTTGCGCCCACGCAATGAACAGGATTGATACGGCGGGGTTTTCGGAAAGCCTTCGGTTTGCCGGAAGTAAGGACTGAGGACCGTCTTTTCAGATTAAAGTCACTAGAAAAGGGTCGAGACCAGACGTCTCGACCCTTATTTAGATTTGTTGATTGAAAGTGCCTAATGGCAACGTTGACTTGAAAATCAGGAGTTTAGGAACCGAGTAATAGCGCCTAATTTTCTGACGAAGTCTTTGGTGTTAAGCGCTTCTCAATGAAGGATAAGACCAGATCGGTGATGATCGCCATTAAGGCCGTCGGTAAAGCACCAGCTAGGATAATGGCCCCACCATTGGTGGCGTTGGTTCCTCGGACGATGATATCGCCCAGACCACCAGAACCAATGAAGGATCCGATCACGGTAATCCCGATGCCCAGTACCAGAGCATTCCGAATACCGGCAATGATGACGGAAAGCGACAGGGGAATTCGAATAGTTTTCATGACTTGAAAACGCGTCATTCCCATCCCCTTACCGGCATCCAAGACGTCAGGGTCGACGCTCAGCATCCCCGTATAAGTGTTCTTGATGATTGGCAACAAGGAGTATAAGAAGACCGTGGCAATCACAGTATTTTGTCCGAGTCCCAGGCCTAACATTAAGATTGACAGCATCGCCAAGGATGGAATGGTTTGGATCACGTTGGCAATCCCAATAATAATTGGCGAGAGCTTCCGGTTTTGTGAGATCCAGATCCCAATCGGAATTCCGACGATGGCCCCAAACAAGACCCCATAGATTGAAACGAGGAACGTCAGGTTGAATTGATTGAGGACGTACATGCCATTATGTGAAAAATAGTAAATTAACTGACTGAATAATCCCATGTCTTTCATGCCTAGTTCCCCCCTTCAAAGTAGTGGTGTTGTTTCAGATAGTTTTTGGCCACGGTCTGTGGTTCTTCGAGTTGATCGTCGACCTGGTAGTTCAGTTGCTGCATGGTCTTCAGTGAGATCTTGCCAACCATGCGGTTGATAACCGGTTTGAGCTCGGGATGTTTCTTTAAGATGGCATCAGTGGCAACCGGACTTCCATCATATGGTGGGAAGAAGTCCTTGTTATCCTTTAACAGCTTAAGATTGTAGCTGCCGACCCGACCGTCGGTGGAGTAACCCAGCACGGCGTCCATCTTATCGGAAGCCAGGGCATCGTAGAGTAACCCAAGTTGCATGGGATAAACAGTCCCGAAGCTAAACCCGTAGTCTTTTTGGAAAGCCGGGTAACCGTCACCGGGACGGTTTTGCCAGATTTGGTCAATGCCGACCTTCATCGTTGGCGCCAGCTTTTTCAAATCACTGACCGTTTCCAGGTGGTGTTTCTTGGCGTAACTCTGCTTGACCATCCAGGCATAGGTATCGGCGAAACCATAGGACTCAAAGTAGGTCATCTGATAACGATCTTCGAAGGCCTTCGTGACCGTCGACTTCACGGTCGATGGATCCCGCTCGAACTTTTCGTTCAAGATGGTGGTCAAGTCGGTTCCGTAGAACCGGATGGAGGAGATGTCGGCATTGCCATTTTTGAGGGCATTAAAGCTGACATTTCCAGATCCGAGGTTGTTGATAATGGTTGAATCTAAATCGGTGTAGTGGTTAATCATGCCCTGAATCATGTAAGCCATGATTTGTTGCTCGGTCGTGTTCTGCGCGGCAATCCGAACGGTATTGTCACCGGAACCCGCTAACCCGGGCAGGCTACAGCCACTCATTGGGATGATTAAAATGACTAACAGAAGTCCGGCTAGCCATCGACGTAAATGTTTTCGCATGACGGACCTCCTATCGTAATTCTCGTGGGGTAACGGTTGCTTCCAGTCTACCTAAGAGGTAGTCGACTACCAGTGCCAGGATGATAACGGGGATTGATCCACCTAAGATAAGGTCGGAACGATATAGATTTAACCCGTTAAAAATAAAGTCACCTAGGCCACCGGCACCAATGTAGGAAGCCAGCGTGGCCCACGCAATCACGTAAGTGGCAGAGAGCCGAATGCCGGACATGATAACGGGAGCGGCCAATGGAATCTCGGCGCGTACCATCGATTGCCACCAGGTCATTCCCATTCCTTTAGCGGCATCACGGACGGCAGGGGAGACCCCTTCCATACCGAGATACGTATTTCGCAAGATGGGAAGTAAAGAATAGATAAACAGGGCGACAATCGCGGGTGTAGAGCCAATCCCAAAGATGGGAATCATCATGGCTAACAGCGCCATGGCGGGGATGGTTTGCAGCACCCCGGCCAGGGTAATCACAGCGTTAGCCCCGTGTTTCATCCGCGTAAGCAGAATTCCCAACGGAACCGCCACAATGATCCCCAGCCCCAGTGCAGCGGCTGAGATGTAGAGATGTTGACCGGTCTTACTTATTAATTGCATGCCATAAGTTTGCAGAAAGTGAATCATTGTGATGATTCGCCCCCTTCATGAGTTGCGGCGGCGTGGATGTCGGCATTGATTGGTGAGGCTGGTTCTTCATCAGTTGCCGGTGCCCCACGCAGGGCATCGTAAACGATGTCGACTAAGGCCGTCCGCGTGACGATACCAACTAAGTGCTTCTTGGCATCGACAACGGGAACGTTTTTAACCCCCTGTTTCAGAATTCGGTCAACCGTATCGCCAATCAGTGAACTGGCCTGGACATAGAAGACCTCGCGATTGGTAAAGCGACTGACAGGGGTCGTGGCGTCCGTGATCCGGTTGATATCATCCAGATCAACGTAGCCTTCGAGCACGCCGTCAGCGTTGGTGACCAGCAGTGTATCGACACGGCGGCTATGCATCAGGTCAATGGCATCATCTAACGTCTTGTCTGGCGTAATTGCCGCGGGGTTCTTTAACATAATTTGACTGACGGAGAGAATATTAGGTTGCGCTCTGATTAGACGTTCTTCCCCGATTAAGTTGGTGACGAATTCATTAGCGGGATGCCGCAAGATGTTATCCGGCGTATCGACTTGGACTTGCTTGCCGTGGCTCATAATGACCACGCGGGTGGCAAGATGGAGGGCTTCATCCATATCGTGAGTCACGAAGATAAAGGTCTTCCCCAGGTCTTCTTGGAGTCGCTTGACCAGTTCCTGTAAGGATTCACGCGTGATGGGGTCTAAGGCCCCAAAGGGTTCGTCCATGAGGATGATATCCTGATCGGCAGCCAAAGCGCGCACAACCCCGATTCGTTGCTGTTGCCCACCGGAGAGTTCACCGGGGTAACGGTTTAACATCTCTTGAGGAAGCTGGGCGAGGTCGATCATCTTAACGGCTTGCTTGGCCCGCTTTTCCTTGGACCAGCCCAACAACTTAGGGACGATTTCAATGTTTTCTTGAATCGTCATGTGAGGCATTAAGCCCACGTTTTGAATGACGTAGCCGATGGAACGCCGTAGTTTAACGGGATCCATTTTAGCAATGTCTTTCCCATTGATTTTAATGGTTCCTGACGTTTGATTTAACATGCGGTTGATCATCCGCATGGTGGTCGTCTTTCCGGAACCAGACGTCCCAATAAAACAAATGAATTCGCCGCGATCGACTTGTAAGTTGAAGTCGTCAACGGCGAGCTTGCCATTGGGATATTCTTTGTTTAAATGTTCCATTGAAAGTAGCATAGATTAACCTCCTGTATAGTGGTGTTGCGCCCGAGGGATCCTCGGGAAAAGAAATAACGATCGGTGTGCCAAGGTGGCGCACGCACGGCGGGCAACCTGGAGACCGGTCGTATTTGATTGTGAAACTAACGAATTTAGTTGTTGACTAATTTTACCTGAAACCGATGATTTTTCCAAATGAAGACTATTGCTGGTGTTGATAGTCACATGGACTGCATGGCCAGTGATCCTTTAATGGCAAGGGGTTGATGGCCGAATTGCCGCCATTGAAGGACTTAATCTATTCAAGCATAACATATTTGGCCAGATGTTGGATAAGAATGGCCTAATTGAATGGCTTGAAAACCGTGAGAGGTGGTCGTCATTTTTTTCAAATGAGGGCTTGCCTTCGACCTACTGTAACCCCGTATAATACGTCATATCAGTAAAAAGAGAGGAAGATCACCTTTGAAAAATATCTTAATCGTCGGCGCTTTAGATTCGTCAGGACAAGCCTTTGTTCATCAGCTAAGCAACCTGAATTCGGTTAATTTGACCGTTTATACCCCGAGCCAGGTGACCTTACCCGGCAGCGTTACCGGTCTAACTGGCGAACTAATTGACGAGGGCGGTCTGAGTGCTGCCATGTTGGATCAGGATGCCGTTGTGGCTCTGGTACCCACGATTCGTCTCGCTGCCGTAACACAGACCATTGTCACGGCGGCTCAAGCCACGGGGACGTCACGAGTCGTGGTCAGCCGCACCGATGACATTGACGAACTCCCGGGTGAGTTACGTGCCGCCCAACGGGCCTTGATTGCCCTGCAGACAGCCGATCTGGTTACCGGACTCGGCAGTGTACGCGCGCTATTGGGGCTACCAATGGTGGTTTCCAGTGCTCAGCCACGGGTATCTGGCTTAGCTGGTTAGATAGGAAAGTACGCGGAACAATGCCCCATCTAGCAGGGGTAAGCGGCGTCAGTTGCTTTTTATGCCGTATTATACATTTGAAATATAAAACGAGCCTGGGGATGCGATCTCAGACTCGTTTTTTGTATTCGATTGAACCCGACTTAATCAGCTGGAACTGCCACTGATTGGTCAGCCGTTACGTTAAGGACGCCGGTAACTAATCCGCCACCTGAGCCTGTGGCTTCCGGATTTCCGGAACCAGCCACCAGACCAAGCCAAGGTTAATGAGCATCAACATCGCTGTTGAAATGAAGACCGCATTATAGTTGAAAACCCCTGCGATCCAGCCACCTAGCAGAGACCCCAGCATATTACCGATCGATTGGAAGGATTGATTCCAACTAAAGACGGTGGAGGTCAGCGCGACGGGGGAGTTCTTGGTCAGGAGTGTTTGAATCTCTGGGAACAAGGCCCCATCGGAGATCCCGATCATGAAGCGCAAGATCCCCAACATCCAGACGCTGGTGACGAACCCTTGGGGAAGGTACATCAATGTGGCAAAGATATACCCAAAAATGAGGACCCGCCCGGAACCATGCTTGTCGCCATAACGCCCAAGGCGCGGGGAAGCAAAGATATTGGAAACTCCGGGGAGAGCTGCAATGATTCCGGCAACCACGGTGATGGGGCCGACATTATGCATGAGTTCCTTCACATAGAGACTGATGATTGGGGAGATTGAAATGTTCCCAAACTGTACGATTAACGTTGAACTCAGTAGGACCAAAATTAATTTTGGATTCGGGAAGGCAGCCAACGGGTTATGACTCTTGCGTCCGTCGGCGTTGGTGGCTGGTGCGACCGGCTTGAACTTTTCTTCCACAAAGATCCAACTCAAGAAGAAGGTCGATAGTAGGAGCAATGCCGTGATGAAGAAGGTCAGGCGAATGGAGAAGATCTGGGCTAGGATACCCCCGATTACGGGCCCCAGCAACATCCCACTGGTTACGCCGGTCATCAGGGTACTCAGCGAAGCGCCAGAGTGTTTCCGCGGTGTCTGAGAAGCCACGAGTGCCTGCGCGTTAGAGATGAACCCGGCGAAGACCCCCTGCAGGGCACGCAAGGCCACTAATTGCCAGACGCTGGTTGCGAAGCCCATCAAGGCCATAGCAAAGGCCGTCCCCAATGAGGCCCGCAGCAACATGAGTTTACGGCCTTTGCGGTCGGCAACCATTCCCCAGAGGGGCGATGCGATGGCACTGACAAAGAAGTCGGCGGCGTAGACCAGACCACTGTACATGGTGACCTGGGATTTGGTATAGTCTCCTAAACTACTAATATATAATGACAAAAATGGCATGATTTCACTGAAAGCCATGCCGGCAACAAACGTACAGAACCAAAGAACCCGTAGATTACGACGCCACGGGCCACTTTCTCTCTCGGCTTCATCCAAAGTGAGTCAACTCCTTTATGGGGATAGATTAATTGATGATCTGACCAAAAGTCACACCCACCAATTTGATTTATTCGTTAGTATTAACCCCACTAACATACCCTCATAAGCCCGAAACGTCAATATCTCGGCGCTTTTTGTATGCGCTCGCAATTGTTTAATAATGCCCGGTTCCGCGATAATTATTTTTTATTTCAAATTAGACACTGGGTGTTCTAACCGGAAGACACCGGTTAAAACCGTCGCCGATTAGGAAGCATACAGCAAACAAAGACTCCCGAGACCAGCCCTAAATTAGTGGCAAGGTCTCGGGAGTCTTAAGGTTTAAAATGGGTTAATCGTCCGGATAGTCTACCGGAAAGAGATCGCCATCCGCAATACGGGCCAGTAGAGACCACGCAGGGATGAAGAAGGCGTTTCCCGTGATTGGCGTACTGAAGTCCAGTAGTCGGTCACTTTGTGTAAACATGTTCTCAAGCATGCGTTGCGTGACAGTGAAGTGGCGAGCGTAGCCAATAAAGTAAGTGCCGGTTACGCCGCGGATTGGGTCACCATAGGGGACATTCATGCGAACAATCTTATGCTCCACGCCATCATCATTGTCTTGGGAGGCCAAGTTGTGGGCGTTAGGCAATTTGTCATCGTCGTAGAGTTCCTGATCGCTGAACTTGTGACGACCGATGGCCCGTTCTTGGTCCTCGGTAGCCAGATTGTTCCAAGCATCCAGATTGTGGGTGTATTTCTGGGCAAAGGCGTAAGAGCCGTTAATGAATTCGGGATCTTCATCCCCAATGATGGCATAGTCTGGGGCTTCGGGTCCCGCCGGATTCTCGGTGCCATCGACGAACCCAATGATGGCCCGACCTTCGAAGTAGCGAAAACCGACTGTCTCATCCACGACGCTCGTCCAGCTGTGGAGAAATTCATGGAGCTCGGCAGCCATCTCATAGACGACGGCCATATCATTAGCGCGAATATGCAAGAAGAGATCGCCGGGCGTGGCTGGTGCCGTATACTTGGGACCAACGACCGGTTGAAAGTCGACGAGCTCTTTTGGCGGTCGGATTGTTGGAAATAGAAGTTGCCAGGCGCTGGCCCCCAAACCAAACGCTACGCGGAGCTCGGCTTGAGGGTAGCGAACGTTTAAGCTGCGTTCGGTGGCCCCTAAGCGATCGGCAAAACAGGCCATGGCCTCACGTGCTTTGATGCGGTCACTTCGATCAATGAGCAAGGTGGTAAATAACACGTTTTTACCGGCATCACGAAAGACGTCCTGGACGTCGGCAAGGTTAATTTGTGGCATAGTGACTCCCCCTCAATATCAGAATGTTTATACCTAGGTTGAGTATATCAGGGGGCTAATAAATGGTTTCGCTGGCTGACCGCTAAGTGGGTGGAAAGTTGGGGAAATTAAAAAACCAGCGATTGAAATCGCTGGTTTTTTGATTAGTTGTTTTGTTGACGAAAAGCTTGGAGACCACGTTTGAGGCGGTTCAAACCGTCTGTGAGACGTTCGGCTGGACAAGCCACGTTGATGCGCACAAAGTCGTGACCATTGCCGCCGTACACGGCACCAGCGGTAATGAAGAGACCGGTCTGGTGGCGAATGACCTGACAGAGAGCGGTGGTGTCCGTTGTGACGTCGCGACAGTCGATCCAGACCAGATAGGTGGCATCGCCGGCAATCACGTGCAGATCGGGCAGGTTTTTCTGTACGAACGCGGTGACGGCTTGGCGGTTAGTCGTGATCTGGTGGTTTAAGTCGTGCACCCAGTCGGCACCGGTGGTGTAGGCCGCGATACTGCCATCGATGGCAAATGCGTTGGGTTCGGCCAATTCATCTGTGTTGATCCCGCGGTCGACCACATTGCGGCGGTTTTCGTCGGGGATGATTAGAGTGGCGGCATGTAAGGCCGCGACGTTGAAGGTCTTGCTAGGAGAAACGGCTGTGATGCTGACAGCGGCGCAGGTTTCACTTGCCGAGGCGAAGGGGGTGTAGCCCTTGCCAGGGGTGGTGATATCCCCATGGATTTCGTCAGAAAAGACGGTCACATGGTTGGTGGCGGCTAGGTCGCCGATCCGGCGCAACTCGTCTGGCGTCCAAATCTTACCGATTGGATTATGCGGGTTGCAGAGAATCATCATACTGGTTAACGGATCTGCCAGCTTAGAAGCGAGGTCGTTCCAGTCGATACTGTATTGATTATCAGCGTAGTGGAGGTCACTGGAAAGAACATGGCGACCGTTGTTCACGATTGAATTATAGAAGATATTGTAAACGGGGGCTTGTACCAAGACATTGTCGCCCACGTGACTCATTCGGCGCACGGCCGAAGAGATTGCGGGGACCACACCGGTGACGAAGCGCATCCAGTTCGTTTGAGGCGTCCAGTTGTGTTCCGTCGTGAGCCAGTGCTGGACAGCATCGAAGTAGTCTTGTGGGACTTCTTCGTAACCAAAGATACCAGTAGCGGCCTTCTTTTGAATGGCGGCGACGATACCAGGCGCCGTTCGAAAGTCCATGTCAGCCACCCACATGGGAAGTTCGTTATCGGCCACGTCCCATTTGACGGAGTTCGTATGACGGCGGTCGACCATTTCTGAAAAGTCGTTACTCATGAGTGACCTCCTCAGTGGTAATCGTCGTCCGACTGCGATCGATGGCGGGATCGTCAAAGATGATGTCACCAATCGCTGGAGCTGATATCCGGCCGTTAATGGGATTTTTCACGCTGTCGATGGTCGTGTTGATTGTGGCATCAATATCAGAACAGTATTCGAAGGACAGGTTCGTATTGACCAGAGAACAGTTGCGCATGGTCAGATGATCAACGTAACACAGGCCTTGTTCACTTTCCAACCAGCAATTAACGAAGGTGATATTCTTGGTGTTCCAAGCTAAATATTCTCCGATGATGGTTGAATCGTAGATAGTGACGTTGTCACAATTCCAAAAGGCATCGTGGGTGATGAAGGTGGCGTTATGAATCTCGACGTTCTTGCTACCGTCAAAGGCGTAGTTTCCGTTGATCTTCAGGTTGTTAGCGACCACATTGGTGCTGTTCATGCCAAAGTAGTCTCCGGTAGCGGTGACGTTGTCTAAGTGAAGATCGTCACACCACCAAAGGGTTTCACCGGCATCGGCGAAGGTTACGTCATCCAAGTGGAGATTTTGCGCATGCCGGAAAGTCTTGGTGGCTCGAATCATGCTGTGGGCCATAGTGAGATCCTTGGCATACCAAGCACCAGCGTGTGCAGCTGGTTGCCAGGTTGTGTGATCCAACTGTGTGTGATCGGTGTACCACAGGGGATACTTGTACTTGAAAATGGTGTGGTCGATGGCTAAGTTCTTCCCGTGTTTGAGTGGGGATTCCCCGTCAACAAAGATACTATCAGTAATGTGAAGGTCGTGGCCTTGAAATAAGGCCCGTTCCCCGGTTAATGTTTGTTGCTTAATTTCTTTCAAATTAGTTGCTCCTTTGATATGACGTGTTCTAGGTCTATTGTAGGACCTTCGAGCCACTCTAGGGCAAGTCATTTGTTAGAAAGTGTTAGATCTGGCGCCGATACCAGTAGAACCGATCGATAATCAGCAAGCCACTGAGCCAAATGGTCCCCAGAACTAACCAGAATTGACGGCGATCGATGACTGGGGCCACGTTGCGCTGTGTGAGGTGGAAGCGAAGATACTGGTCGGGATGACCGACGATCGGCTGTGGTAGGACAGGGAACGTCGCTGGCGCTGTTACGAATTTGACCGGGGTCGGTTGAAGATTGGTGATCGTCAGACGGTAGTGGCCCGCGGGCTGTACGGGTAGGATTTGTTTGAGTTGAATCAGGGGATCCGGATCGGGTGAGTGCCAGACAACTTTACCTTGGTCATTACGCAAGGTAAGCCGGCCACGGAACGGGAAGTTAGGATCGATAGACAGTTGGTCAAAAGCAATTGGCGCCGTCAATGGTTGTGTGAGACTTCTACCCGGTTTGAGTTTAAAGTGGTGGTTTTGGAAGTACCGGCCTTCATTTTGGGTAAGCACGTAGATGGGATTGTCGACGGGTTTTGTGGTGAGGCCATTATTCTGCCAGGCACTGACCAGAATAAGACCACTAAAAACCAAGGCCATTCCCAACGGAATCCAGCGGCTGCGGGTTGACCAACGCAAGAGATTAAGTGGTTGGCGATAACCTGCTGCGGTGCCAGTGACTAGGAGGGGCAGAATTGGCAGGGCATAGCGTTCCTCGGTTTCCCAGAAGATGACGTGAAAGCAAATCAGGCCAATGACGAAGAGCCCCCCGATGAGGTAGGTTGCACGCAGTCGTCGGCGACGAATCTGCTGGAGACCCCAGCCACAGGTGACGATGAGCAGTGCCAGGTAATTAAGCTGACACCAGTTGGCTAAAAGCCAATCAACTGTGTTGCGCTGCTGCCGATACCAGTTGGGTGCCTGCTCGAATTCTGGTGAGATTTGAAAGGCGTCGAAAGTTCCAGTGGCTAAGAAGAGTTTGGCCTTTTGGGCGAGGTGATAAAGACTTCCTCCAATTCCCAATGTGTGCCAGGATTCTTCTAAATGTTTCTTGGCCAAGGCTTGCTTGCGGGCAGCGGTGGGTTCATCACGAATGGAATCCACATCAGGACGACTGTACTCGCCATGCGTTGTGGGGTTCCAGCTCATGGCGATCCAACTGGTCGCCGGTAAGGCTAGAGCAGGATCTTGTTGGTAACCAGCGGCACGTTGAATGGCATGGCTCCCACCAATACCGGCTCCTAGCATGACGATCAATAGAGCTGTGATGCCAGTCCGGGCCAGCCAGGGCCGAGGACTCGCATTGTCGACCAGCCAGAGGCCCAAGATAACCGCAATGACTAGGACAATGAAGTTGGCTTTAATGAGTACAGCAAAGGTTAGAAAAAGACCGACAAATAAAGTCCAGCCTAGTCGTTTAGGCCACGTGGAAGCATGCAATAGGTGTGATAAACCGGCCAGAACGAGCAGGCTAATTGGCAAAACGGCGAGATCACTATAAGTGTTGAGTGCGTAAGCATAGAGTGGTACCGTGCCGATGATGATAATTAAGAAGAGGTGGCCACGAGCGATGTTGTGGCGACGAAGCACCTGCCAAAGGGCCAGCAGGCCACAATCTAGCCAGGCAAATTGAATGAGGTTGAGATCGATGCCACTGAGGGTGGTCCCAAACATTCGGGCCACCTTCATTAGACCGGTCAAGACCAGCGTGAAGTTGATGTTATTGGGATAAGTGTAGAAGTAAGTTGACCAGGAAGTGTCACCGTGAAGCAACGTTAAAGCTTGCTGATGAACGAAGTAGAGGTCGGCCCTGGGGGCATTTACCCAGTTGAAAGCGACGACCAGTTGGATGGCCAATAAGAGGCCCCAAAGCCCCCAACTGAGCCAGCGATGTTGAGTTGCGGTGCGGCGATGAAGCCAGCGAAAGAGTAGGCCCAGCATGCCCAGGTAGACGCCCGCTCCCAGTAAGATCACAAGTGGACTTAGCCAATCGTGATCGGTTCGAAATTCGACAGGGTTCACACCGGCCAACACGCCGGTCAGAAACAGAGTCAAACTGATGAGGCCGACTAAGCCAGTCGTTAGGCGTTGGCGTGTGGTCATGAGAGGTCCCTCCTTAGTTAACAGATTGGTGCTCGTGTTGTTGTGTTATCGTGAGCGAAGCTGCTAGGAATGCAGTGGAAAAGGTTTCCGTTTGGATGATGTAATGTGGTCGGTGTTGCGTTTCTCTGAGAATCTGGCCGACGTACTGGCCAATGACGCCCAGACCGACTAATTGTAGGCCACCGAGTAGCCATAAGGAGGTCAAAAGTGTTCTGTCGGTGGTGAGGCCATTTAGGTGTAGCCCTAATAGCCATAACAGGACAATTGTCGCGGCGGCACAAATGGTGAGACCCAAGTACATGATGGCACGGAGTGGGGCTAAGGATAGCGAAAAGATCCCACTTAAGGCGAAACGCAACATTCGCTTGAGCGGATACTTCGAGGTGCCCGCTGCCCGTGGCTGGCGCTTGTAATAGAGCTTCGTGCTGGGGAAACCTAGCTTCGGAATAATCCCCCGAATAAAAGGTGCAGATTCGGTATAGGTCATCAGCGCGGTGACGGCCCGGTGGCTGAGCAGGCGGAAGTCAGAATGGTTTGGAACCAGCTCGACTCCCAGCTTACCCATGGTCCAGTAAAAGGCCTCAGCCGAGGTTCGTTTGAACCAGGTATCGGTGGAACGGTCATTGCGGACGCCGTAGACGATATCAAATCCTTCCTTGGCTTGCTGAACCATGGCGCCAATGACGCGGGGGTCATCCTGTAAGTCGGCATCGATAGTAATAATGAGATCGGAGAAGGGATGGGCAACTTGCATGCCCGCCATGAGTGCGGCTTCTTGGCCAAAGTTGCGGCTGAACTTCAGTCCAGTAAACAAGGTGTCTGCCTGCCGGAGTTGCGTGATGACAGCCCAAGTGTGATCGTGGCTGCCATCATCGACAAAGAGAATTTTACTGTCATTGGCAATCTGGTTGCTGTCAATGAGACGGTGCAAAATGGCGCTTAAGACCGGTGCGCTCTTGGGTAACATTGGTTCTTCGTTATAACACGGCACAACTAAGGTTAGCCGTGGTGCAGTTAGTGTTTTCATTCAGATCAGCTCCCCCAGTAAATCTAAGTTCGAACAACTTATTCTGAGTCGATGATAACTGGATAATTCCATTATGCGGTAAATTGCGCTTAAATTAAATGACTTTCTTCGGCAAGTTACTAATGGGTCTCAAGTGTTCTATCGAGGTCAGTGAAAGTGTTCTTAATAATGTTAAATCATGTCATCAACAGAAAAGGCGCATAGCGGTTCCAAACGATGAAACCGCTATGCGCTTAGGGACGTGGTTTTTAATGCCTGAAGTGGCGATGATTGGTGAAGACTAAGGCGACGTTGTGTTCGTTGGCCATGTCGATGGAGGCCTGATCACGAATACTGCCACCCGGTTCGGCAATGACGTGAATCCCATGCTCGGCGGCATATTGGACACAATCAGCCATTGGGAAGAAGGCGTCAGATACTAAAACAGCGTGATCATAGTTAGGTTTCTCCTCGGCCTTATCCACCGCGATCTTTAAAGCATCGATCCGATTCATCTGTCCGGGCCCAATGCCTAAGGTCTGGTCGCTGGTGTTGACGACAATGGCGTTACTCTTGACGAACTTAATCGCCTTTAGGCCAAAGGCAATGGCAGCGAGCTGTTCTGGCGTGGGTTGGGCAGTACTGACAGTCTGAAAGGTTGCGGGATCATCGATGATTTCATCACGTTCCTGGCGTAAGAGACCACCGCGAACACTGACCAATTCATCTGATTCAGCATCGTTGGCCGCGCTAAAATCGACGGTCAACAATCGCAGATTTTTCTTCTTTGCGAGCACCTCGTAGGCGTCGTTGTCGAAGGCTGGGGCAATGATAATTTCTAAGAAGAGTTGATGCATCTTCTGGGCAGTGGCTAAGTCTACTGGTCGATTAAGGACGACGATGCCACCAAAGATCGACATGGTGTCAGCGGCATAGCATTTGTTCCAAGCCCGTTCGAGTACCTCGTCGGTTCCAATCCCACACGGGTTCATATGCTTTAAGGCCACGACGGTGGGGGCACTGAATTCGCGAATTAGTCCCAGTGCGGCGTCGGCGTCCTTAATGTTGTTGAAGGAAAGGGGCTTCCCGTGGTGTTGTTCTGCCGCGGCGATAGAGAACGGAGACGGCTGGCAGTCCTGGTAGAAGGTGGCTGTCTGTTGCGGGTTTTCACCGTAGCGTAGGGCTTCCTTTCGTTTGTAGGTGAGGGTCAGCGTATCCGGCTTGGCCTCGTCTGTCAGGTAGGTCGCGATCACGGCGTCGTAGTGGGCCGTGTGGTGAAAGACTTTGGCAGCCAGATGTTTTCTAAATGGTTGCGTATCACGATGGGTCACTAAGGCCTGCCCAACTTGATCGTAATCGGCTACGTCACAGACGACGAGGACATCCTGATAATTTTTGGCGGCGGCTCTGATGAGGCTTGGACCACCGATATCGATCTGTTCGACTGCCGCGGCTAACGTGACACCTGGTTGACTGATGGTTTCGGCAAAGGGATAAAGATTAACGCAAACCAGATCAATGGGTGTAATCGCGTGTGCGGCCAATGTTTGTTGATGACGAGGGTCGTCTCGCTTGGCGAGGATTCCGCCGAACACCCGTGGGTTGAGGGTCTTAACGCGGCCGTCTAACATTTCTGGAAATTGGGTGACGTCTTCGATGGGAATTACGGGGATGCCGGCATCGGCAAGGACGGCTTGGGTACCGCCGGTCGAGACCAGTTCAAAGTCATTGGCAATTAACGTATGAGCAAAGTCGACAATGCCTGTCTTGTCGGCAACGCTGAGTAGGGCACGGCGCATAAGATAACCTCCTAATTGTGAGTAAAAGCTGTTAGGGTTATCATACGGGAATTGTCCTGAACAATCAACGGGAACAATTTATAATAATTCGTATATTTACGAAGAGATCGCCAGGATAGAAAGTAAAGTGACCGATCTATAAATCCTTTTATATTGGGACATTCTTTATCAGTATTTAATAAACTAGAGAAACAACACTAAAATCACGGATGACCACTATTTACGAACAATGCTCAGAGGAGACGGGAGAGTTGTTATGTTTGATTCCAGGCACCTAGATAACCTGATAAGCAATTCACCATCTCGTACATATAGCCTTTTTCCCTATTAAACTACCTAATCATTTTCCAACCAGATAGTCACTAGTATCATTGATTTAACGGCGTTCTTGTAATAAATATAATTGTAAAATGCGGTAATCGAACTGAAACCCTGCTGTTATCAAATGCACATTTAAGAAGCCTATCCTTAAAGATGACTTTAAGCGTGAGGTGGTGAGCAAAGCATCGGGGAGATTCGGGTGTCGGGGAAGCAGACACACCAGTTTTAGGAGTAGGGCACACCAAATTTTAAGTAGGGAAGTGCCAATTATGTCAACTAATCATCGTTGGGCCAAGCGGGTAACCCAAGCCGCGGTTGCCGCCAGTGCCCTCGTTGGATTCGCTTGGGGCGGTCAAGCCGTCGCCAGTGCCAGCACACTAGCCATTCCAGATATTCCCGAATGGCAGGGAAAGTTAACGGCAACACAGGTTTCAAATTTAAAGCGTCAGGTGTCATTTGTCATCAACCGGCGGCAGTATGGATCATCCTACGTGGACAAGTATGCTGCCAATAATACCGCCCTGTACGCCAAGTATGGGATTCCATTTGGAGAGTATGATTATGCGACCTTTACCAGTGCAGCGAGTGCTAAGGCGGAAGCCAAGAATTTCTATAATCGATCAAATAAGAATGCCAAGTTCTATGCCCTGGATTTCGAGGAAAATGATGTGACTTCTGGGACCACAAACGCCGCTGTTAAGGCCTGGTATGACGAAATGAGTTCACTGACTGGCAAAAAATTAATTTTCTATTCTTACCAATCTTTTGCCACAACCTATGCCAACAGTGCACGAACAAAATTCGACGCCCAGTGGATCGCTAACTATTCCTACACGCCGACAATTTCTTTTGCACTGTGGCAGTATACGGATAGTAATTACCTGTCTTCATTAGGTGAGGCCACGGATAATAGTCGGGCCGAAACGTCGGTTCATCCAATCAGTTGGTGGACGGATGGTGTGGCGACGGCATTAGCGCATAGCTATTCGTACAGTAGTTTCCGTTCCGGTCAGCACGTTTATTTACATAAAGGGGCTTCCAAGTATGTTGATCGCTCGAAGATTGACAAGGCCGATCGTCAGAAATTCTACACGATTTCCGACGTCAAGCCACTGACCATGTCGAACTCTAAGCAAGAACTGTATATTAAGGAATTGGGCCAGTGGGTCCTGTCCCAGGACGTTACCGGCTATTGGGTCGGTCAACACGGAGCCTTCAATTTACACGATAATGTGAATATTTATTCCGATTCTAGTCTGACCAAGAAGACGGGACAGAAATACAAGAACGGCACGCAGGTCGCTGGAACCGTTGTTAAGGCACCGGATGGCAAATCGTATCGTATTAAGACTAACAAAGGGTATATTACCGCCAATTTAGCACGGCTAAACCATGCCTATTTTGAAAGTATGAATGCGACGAAGACAATTACCACCAAGCAAAAGATTTATGCCTACAATAAGACGTCTATGACCAAGTCGAGCCGCGTTAAGTCGTATCGGAAGGGCACGACGCTTAAGGTTTCAGCGATTAAGAAACGCGCCACGGGCTCGCGGTATTACGTCTTAACCAATGGGACTTACGTCACGGCACTGCATGCCCATGTCAAGAAATAAGTGGAGAGGTTGGATGAAAATGCAACGTAAAACGAAATTGATTACGGTGGTCACGGCGACGTTGGCAGTATTAGCACTGGGGTCCGGCAGCGTGCTTCAGATGCACGCGGCTAACGATGTCAGTTCCACGGGCCAGACGGTAGCGCCCAATTCGGCGTCCGTCGATGGCACGAAGGTGACGGCGACTACGGCTAGCGGAACCAAGCAAAATTATACGGTTAAATATACGGATCAGAGTACCGGTGATCAATCCACGACCCTGCAAAAGAAGACCTACGGATCGCGTGCCACGGCCAAGGATCAAGTGGATTACGTCGGTAACGCTGATGGCGAAAAAGTTAAACTGAACAAGTCGACAAGCGCTGTCGTTCAAGGGGTTATGGGACATACCTACGTCCATTGGACCAAGGGCGATTGGTCGGTCACGGCGGTTACCAGTAACGCCGATCAGACGGGAACGCCGACTCAATTTGCTAAGCAGGTCAATCAACAATTGCGCAAGAGTAGCCTGCCTAAGCATGCAGATACTGGGGCTGTCACAGTCTACAGCAAGACCGATGATGACAAGGACAACACGGTGACCTGGCAAGACGGTAAGCAAACCTATACCGTCAAAGGACAAGCCGCCGACACCACGGTTAAAGTGGCACAGAACACGAAGTGATGGGAAGAGTGTGGAACATAAGGTGGTTAGTTTGCGAGCATTAACGTGAGAACAGGGGCTATGCCTGGTCTTGGCATAATTCTTGTTCTCGGGTTAAGCGCAACAAACTGCCTTGTTGCGCACGTTTCGACACTATAATGACCAAAACTAAAATCAGTTTTTTCAGAAGAAAGTCTTTCTGAAAAAGCTGATTTTTGAGTGATGTCCCAGAGCTTTTTCTGATGCTAAAATTGGCACACCTGCGACTAAAATGTGGGAATCCCCAGACGACTAGTCTGCCTCACAAGGTGGTGGCCGTGGGTGGCTTGGTCGAAGACAAGATTGAACATGAGGATCGGATCACGTTCTATGCCCCTTTCATTAATTTCAGTATGAGCGGGTAGAAGAATTCGAGATTCGGGCTAGTCATAGCCGCCGCTGAGCCGTAAACTAGGAGTAAGTTAACTTGGGGAGGGGTCGTTTTGAATAAACTGCGACAGCCAGAGTCGGGATTTTCTTGGTTCTACCAACGGTTTTTGAACAATCATATTACAATATTATTGCTAAATATTTTTTTACTTTTATTAGTGGTCAATGAGCTCGTCCAAAACGCCGGTCTGTTGGATCCAGTTTGGAAGTTTATTGGCATCACGGCGCCGGCAATCGTGGTCGCGGGAATCCTGTATTACGTCCTCGATCCGTTTGTTCACTTCATGGAACGCCGGTTGAAGTTGAAGGAGGGTCTGGCGATTGCAATTGCTATGATAGTGACCATTGCCATTATCGTCGTGATCTTCCTCATGCTGATTCCATTTCTTACGAAGCAAACGACCGGGATTATTGCGGCCTTACCGCAGTTTGCCAACGATGTGATGCAAAAACTCAATACCATGAATCAGAAACATCACTGGGTATCGGCGGCTAATCTCGCCGAGATCAATCATCGGGTGACGACTTACTTCTCCCAGCGGGGGTGGAATATTCTGACGGGAACCCTGAGTTCTCTGGGGAATGTGGTGACCACGGTGAGCGATTGGATTATCACGCTGATTACGGCGCCAATGGTCCTTTTCTTCATGTTGAAAGATGGATCGCGATTCCCACATTATATTAGTCAAGTTGTGCCAACGGCCTACCGGGAACGCTTCGTCGTCATGCTCGACAAGATGAATGCTAAGGTGAGTTCCTATGTCCGCGGTCAACTCACGGTGGCACTATGTGTCATGATTATCTTCACCACGGGTTATTCTATCATTGGGTTGCCCTATGCCATCTTGATCGGACTTATCGCGGGACCACTGAATCTAATTCCATACTTTGGGTCGGCGATTGCGCTGATTCCAGCGATCATCATGGGAGTTGTGACGAGTCCGTCGATGTTACTGGGTGTGGTGATTGTTTACCTGATTGAATGGGTCTTGGAGACGCAAGTCTTATCGCCACTGATTATGGGAAACAGTCTGGCCATGCACCCGATTACCATTGTCTTTGTCTTACTGGCAAGTGGTAAGATGTTTGGCCTGATCGGGGTTATCTTTGGGGTGCCGGGATTTGCCGTCCTCAAAGTCCTGGTAACGACCGCTTTTGAGTGGTATCAGGAGTACTCAGCACTCTATCCGGACGTCTTTCCCCCCGAAGATAAGTTGGGTGAGCCTTAACGCTTTATTAACAGCGTCATTAATTTAGGAAAAGAGTCTAAACGGCGGTGTCCTGCAGGATGCCGCCGTTTTTGAGTCGCAGATAGGCGGTGTTACAGACCGTGTTTTAGGTTTGCGATAAGCCCAGTTTGCCATAATCGATGACAAGTTATGAATGGAGGCGACGCGCATGAACTTTTTCAAACGCGCTTGGTTAAATATCTGGGTGAAGAAAGGACGATCACTGTTACTGATTCTGGTTTCGTCTGCAATTTTGATGTTTGTGTTGGCCGGATTACTGATCCGGAGCGCAGCGGTTAAGGCGACTGAAACGGCTAAGAATGAGGCTGGTGCCACCATGACACTATCGGCCAATCGGCAGGCAGCTTTTAAAAAGATGCGTCAGAACAGTAGTCGTTCCAGTAGCAAAACCAGCCGGCCGAAGTTAACACTGACACCGGTGAAATTAAGTGATGCGACGAAGATCGCCAAGCTCAGTAATATCAAGACGAGCAATGTGACGAGTAGTACCTCGGCGAATGCTAAATCCTACGATACGGTCTCAACGACCAGCGGTATGGGTGGTAATGGTGGTGGCCCGACTGGTATGAAGTCATCCGCAAGTTCTGGTGATACCCAGATTGATGGGGTCACTGCCACGAGTTTGACCACAACCTTTAGTGAGGGTCAAAGTAAGATAACTAAGGGGCGCGGTATCACGGCAAACGACAAGAATACGAACAACGTGGTCATTGAAAAGGAGTTGGCCAGTCAAAACAACTTGACTGTTGGAGATACCATGACACTCAAGAAGACCAGTGGTAATAAGGCCACCGTGACGATTAAAGTTGTGGGAATTTATACGGCTAGCTCGACGAGTTCGGCTAGTGCTGGGCCGATGAGTACTGATCCCGCCAATACGATCTATGCGTCATACACCTTGGCGAATACGATTAAGGGGAGCAAGTACGCCGGGACAGCCGATTCGGTCACCTTTAATGTGACGAATCCGGCCAAGGTCAGTACGACTAAGAAGGCTGGTAATCAGCTGATCAGCAGTCAGTATTCTCTGAGCACCGACGACGCCAGTTATCAGTCAGTGAAGGCATCCATGGCTAATGTGGCAGGTTTCGCCAACAAGATTGTTTGGTTGGTCGCCATTGCGGGAACCGTTATTCTGGCTTTGATTGTTATCTTAATGATTCGCGAGCGGCGCTTTGAAATCGGGGTGCTCTTATCCCTCGGTGAAGCGCGTTGGAAGATCGTCGCACAGTTCTTTACGGAAATGTTGATGGTGATTGTAGTGGCAATTGCGATTGCGGGCGCTGGTGGTAAGTTTGTCGGCAATCAGCTGGGGTCACAATTGGTTTCTCAGAGTACCACGACGCAAACAACCACGAACGCCACGTCCGACCAACCGGGCGGCCAACCTGGTGGCACTAAGGGCAGTGGTCCTGGTAACAGGCAGGCCGCCAGCACCAAGGCGAAGGATCTCAATTTAGAGATTGCGGTAAGTGCCGTTGATCTCGCCGAACTTGGCGGTTTTGGCTTAGCCATCACCTTTCTGTCGATTATGATAGCTGCCGGTGGGATTATACGATTGGAACCAAAGAAAGTACTGATTTCCTAAGGAGGATTGTCGATGTTAAAAATACAAGACCTGGGATACTGGTACCAGGATGAAGCACACCCCTTGTTTCAAGGGATTAATCTGACATTCGAGTCAGGTAAGTCCTACGCTATTCTGGGGCACAGTGGGACCGGGAAGACGACCTTTCTGTCACTGATTGCCGGGCTCGACAAACCAAAAGCGGGAGAAATCTTATTGGGTGACCACGCGTTAAAGCAGATCGGACTAACCAACTATCGCCGTCATGATGTCGCGATTGTGTTCCAGGCGTACAACCTCTTTACCTATATGTCGCCGATGAATAATCTGCTGACGGCCATGGCCATCACGGAAGCGGAGCATGCTGGTGATCGTGCGTATGCCAAACAGATTCTAAATGACCTTGGGATCGGAGATAACCTAGTCGATCGCAACGTCCAGCAACTGTCTGGTGGGCAACAACAGCGAGTGGCCATCGCGCGCACGATGTGTTGTGATGCACAGGTGATTGTGGCTGATGAACCAACCGGAAATCTTGATGAAGATAACACGAAGGCCGTGATCGCACAATTTCAGCGAATCGCGCATGAACAGAATAAGTGTGTGATCATTGTGACGCATGAACCAGATGTGGCTGCACAGTGCGATCATCAGTACCGCTTGGAGAATAAGCAGTTTACGAAGTTGACTTAAATTCTATGCTGGTCGCCTTCGGCTAAGATGGTTTGTTCGTCACTAACGCAACGTGTAGGTCACTAGGCGCATAGCTTAACTGATACAAACAAAAAATCACCATAGGTTCCGTCAATAATGACAGAGCCTGTGGTGATTTTGATGTCGTCGTTAACTCAAAGAATGCGGTGTTAGTCCACTAAAGTCGTGGCCGCATGATCGGCGGTTAAGAGGGTGGTCGTGCCAGTGACCTTGAAGTAGTGTTCGCATAGGTTCTTCAATTCCTGAATGGCTTCGCTAGCCCGGGTGGCTTGATCGGCGTTGATGGCTTCGATAACCAGCACGGCGTTCGTGGTGTCTTCCGTCAGCATGGTTCGTTGGGCTTCACGCCAATTAAGGCTTCGGCAGATGGCACCATCGTTGTCATAGTAGATCATTTCGCCTGGTAGAGCAGGAGAGTCTTCAGTGTCGCCTAAAGGACGGAAGCCTTCGCCACCCTGAGCGAGGCCGAGGTGGAGGTCACCAGCGATGGCGTCGATATTTTCGCCCCCACAGGGTGAAGCGTATTTCAGTGAAATACTGTTGTAGATGTCGACCAACGGGTTGATGGGACTGAGGTGCTTGCCTTGACTGATCCGCTTGAGGAGGGCTTCGATTGATGAACGAGCGCCCTTCTTAGTCTTGAACTTCCGTAAGGCATCCCGCCATTCGGCGATGACGGCATTTTCTCTAAAGGTGTCGTCTGTGATGAACTTTTCAGCTTCGGTAGCCCCGTCGTTAAGAAGGGTTTGGAAGTAAGGATCGTCAGCTTCGTTGACATGATTGTCGATACCTTTGAGGGTTAGAATGCTGATTTGCCCTTGGGGGAATAGTTCCCAAAAGGATGGATCGATGATTGCTTGTTTCATAAATGAACATCTCCAAATTTATATTTTTTGGTCATGATGAGGTCGGTTTGTATTGCTGACCCCAATTGAAAGGGGTGGCTACCAATTGGGCGGAACCCCTGAGCCACGTAAAACTTGAATGCTGGCAGGTTGTGTTCCCACACGGCGAGGCGCAATTCATGTTTAACTTTTGACTGAGCAAGATGTGCCGCGAAGGCAATAGCTGCGGCACCGTATCCTTGGCGTTGCGCGCGCGGCGTGAGGTAGAGTCGTTGAATCTCTAAATAATCTGGGTGAGTAACCAGCTTAAGGTACCCGCAATTCTCGTTCGCCGTCTGGATAAAGATGAACTGACTGCTGGGATCACTTAGTTCGTTCGCCAATTGGCTGGGGCTGAAGGCCTGAGTCAGGTAAGCTTGAAGGTCCGTCGAGGTATTCTGGGTTCCAAAGGCATCAGTGAAGGTGTCGATGCTGAGACGGCGCAAATCAGCTAGCTGTTGGGGACTGACAACGGTGAAAGTTGGGTTAGTCATGGGCCACTTAATACTGACGTTTCTCACCGCGTTTAACGGTGTTGTAGTCGTCTTCGATATTTTTCGCCACTTGTTCAAGAAGATCGTGCAACTTCATCTGGTCGTCAGGTGAGATTCCAGTCAGGGCGACCTCGTTAGAGTACAGATTCTCCCGGTGAATGAGGGGGTAAACCTGGCGGCCCTTTTCGGTAACGTAAATCTGCTTTTGTTTTTTGTCGGCGGGATTCACCTTGCGCGCAAGTAGGCCATTTTTTTCCATCTTTTGAATGGCCCGAGCTGCCGTCGTCTTGTCGACTTTGATTAGATTAGCCAGGCGTTCCAAAATGATGCCGGGATGCTCATAGACTCGAACTAAATAAAGATATTGACCACGGGTGAGATTAACTTCCTTGAACTCGATGTTAGCGATCGTATCCAGTGCACGATCGATGATGCCAATGGATCTTAGAATATCTGGCAAATTCCCATCTCCTTTAAGCTGATTTTTAAAGTCACTGTCGTCCCCTGATAAGCGTAGATAGCGATAGTTTCCAAAAACGCGTAGGCCTAGTATAAAACGTTTAAGTTGCATTTGCAACTAATAATTTTAAAAAAAGAATCTGGGCAACCGCCCAGATTCTGTTGATTAGTTTTTGTCTTTAGTGGCTTCCTTAGCGGTCATGCTGGTGACATCGATTCGAATAACACCGGTGTATTCGACATCTGCCGGTTTCAAGGAATCATCACGGCTACCCAGCTCGTGGTCGAGAATCAGTTCTAAGGCTTCTCGCTTTTCCTTCAAATCAGTGACCAGGCTGGCATTTCCAGTTCCCATAATACTTTGGTAGGCGTACCCGTTGTTCGACAATTCGCCATCAGGCGTGTCATAACGTTCTGCCTTGGCCACGATGTCGAAGGCGACGTGACCATCTTTGGCGATTAGCTCACGTTTCTTACCTTCTGGCGCCCCGTGAAGGTAGAGGTGGAGTAGGCCATCTTCATCAAATTGGAAACCGTAGTTCGTTGGAACCACGTAAGGATAATCACCGTCGTGAATGGCAGTGTTGATGACGTGTCCCGTCCTTAAAAAAGCCTTGACCTTGATTAAATCGGTAACTTGTAGATTTTTTCGACGCATAGCGAAATACCTCCTCATTCGATATCTCAATTATAGCGCATTTTACAAGGATGAAACCGCTTTTCCCGACCTGATCAAGTTTTCCGAGAATTCAATAAGGTATTCTTTTTAAAGTGGTGCTATGATGACCTTGTCTCTAAAACACAAAAAGAGGTCCTACAAATGACAGTATTCAGTGCATATTCTGATGAAGAAATTCTCGACTACCTGATAGCTCAGGTTAAGGATGGCACGGTGGAAACCGATATGGCCACGCTCAAAAAGCAATCGTTCAACGCCAATGCTTCTGGTGGTGAAAGTGGTCTGGCTCGGGCCTTCATTGAAGTTGAAAGTGTCGCCGATATTCAGGGGGTTCTGCGAACCGCACGGAAGTTCCACTTGCCAGTCATTCCGCAAACCACTGCAACCAGTACCGTTATTGGTTCTGATGGTCAGACGGGCGCCTTGATTCTTTCGACTCGGCAAATGAATCGAATTCTAGAAATTGATAAGGAAGATTCCGTCGCGGTGGTTCAACCCGGCGTGGTTAATGGTGATCTGGATCAGGCTGCGAGAAAACGAGGATTGTTCTACGCGCCGGACCCTGGTTCTAAGCCCATTTCATCCATCGGTGGGAACGTCTCAACCAATGCCGGCGGGATGAGTACTGTTCGTTATGGGGCGACCAAGGATAATGTCCTAGGATTGAAGGCGGTCTTAGCGGATGGTCGTGAGATCAAGTTGGGCGGTCGAACGTTAAAGCAAGCCTTCGGCTATGACTTGACCCAACTCTTCGTGGGGTCTGAAGGGACCCTCGGAATCATCACTGAGATTACTGTAAAGTTAATGCCAATTCCATTGGGTCAAACCGTCATGGGGGTTGCCTTCTTCGGTAACATGGGGGCATTGGCTAAGGCCGTCACAGCCATTCGAATGTCCGGGGTTTATCCAACGATGTTGGAAGCCTTGGATGGGAATACAGTCATTGCCTTGGATAAGTATGAACATACCCATTATGCGACGACTAGCGGGGCCATGTTGATCTTTAAACTCGAAGGCTCCAGTCCTGAATCCATGGCCGTAGTGAAAGATCTTTTGGCGAAGTACGAGGGCCAAAATGTCCAGGTCACGGATGACGAACAAGAACAGGCAGATCTGGAACAATTACGGCGTGACATGTTACCCGCCGTCTTTGCTGGTCAGAATCATTTGATGGAGGACATGGCCATGCCACTCTCTAAGCTAGCCCCGATGATGGATTACCTTCAAGATTTAGGGAAGAAGTTGGGGATTACCATCTATACTGCCGGTCATGCTGGTGATGGGAATGTCCACCCAACGTTCGTTTGGCCTAAGGACGAAGAAGCAGTGCCAGAGGTCATCATTGAGGCCTTACGCCAGACCTTCTGGAAGACGCTCGAACTGGGTGGAACTATCTCCGGTGAACATGCCGTGGGGATGATTAAGAATCAGTGGAACAATCCCGAACTCGGCGAGACGGTTGATCAACTCCAACACCAGATTAAAACATTGTTCGATCCGATGAACATCTTAAATCCCAAACGGAAGATCGATTAAAAACACGTTGCTACCGCGTGGTAATCTGCTTGTGGGTGTCGGACGAGGCGATCACGCTTCGTATCAGACCGTGGGTAGTGGTTGTTTTCAAAAAAATAAATAGAATGAAAAATCGTCTGATCAGTCTCGTCTTATCGGGGCCTGGTCAGGCTATTTTTGTGGGCAAGGCGTCGTAATCGGTTACCTTCTAGGCTGAGGCCAACGGGGTGTAGGCGGTATGACCTTAGGTGAATAAGTTGGTTCAATGATTAATAAAATAATAAAGAAGGGGGACTATTTTCTGCTGTCGTTTATTTTATGGGGTTAGGCATAAAACTTGCAAAAAGAAACCACAACCCGGATAATTATTGGTACAATGAAAGCGAGTGCAAGACTGATGGTTAGAAGCGACAAGCGGTTGCATTAATTGCGTATTGGAAGGAAGAAATTCATGAGTGACACAGAGTGGTGGCAGCGAGCCGTCGGGTACCAGATTTATCCACAAAGTTTTTATGATAGTAACCACGACGGGATCGGCGATCTGCCGGGCATCCAGCTCAAGGTGGCTTACCTACAGTCACTGGGCATTGACTTTGTCTGGATCGCTGCCTTTTATCCATCCGGTGGGATTGATAATGGCTACGATGTCACAAACTATCAGGGGGTGGCGCCGCAATTCGGAACGATCACTGATTTTGATCACCTGGTCGCGGCCCTGCACGCCGCGGATATTAAGGTGGTATTGGACCTGCCACTGAATCATACGTCTACCAAACACCCGTGGTTCCAAGCCGCGGTGGCAGATGTGCAGAGTCCCTATCATGATTACTATCTTTGGCAATCGGCCACCAAAGACACAGCGCCCAATAACTGGGAATCCGTTTTTGGCGGATCGGCCTGGACCTACAATGCGCAAGTCGGTGCGGCTTATCTGCACTCCTTTGCCAGAGAACAGGCCGACCTGAACTGGGAGAATCCCGCCGTACAACATGAGTTGGCGGCAGTCATTCAGTGGTGGGCCGACCGTGGTGTCGATGGGTTCCGTCTCGACGGGGTGACTCATCTGAAGAAGCGCGCGGACTTTGCGGATGTGGCTAATCCAAGAACTGGCTACTTTGCCGATTTTACCGGGGTAACCGCTTATCTCGAGGCTTTGAAACCCGTCTTGCGTCGTAATCATTTGCTTGTCATTGGCGAAACTGGTGGTATTGATATGACCACCGCCCAACACTGGTTAGCCCCCGAAACGGGCTACTTCGATCTGTTACTGGAGTTCGACCACGTGCACAACTGGGAGTTGGCTGAACCTAAGCTACCAGTGGCTGCACTTCGTGAGAATTTAACGAAATGGCAGTTGGCGATGGCCGATAGTGGCTGGATTGCGTTATTTATTGAGAATCATGATCTGCCACGGGCCGTGTCCTACTATGGTAACGACCGGAACTACCGGCGTCGCTCAGCAAAGGCCCTGGGGTTGTGGTACCTGTTGATGAGAGGAACGCCCTTCATTTATCAGGGACAAGAGTTGGGATTGACGAATGCACACTTTACGTCAATCGATGACTATCGAGACCTTGACAGTCGGTTGTATTACCGACAACAGCTGGCACAGGGTGTGCCAGCCGAAACAGTTCTAGAAGACCTGTCCGAACGAAGCCGAGATAATGCACGTACGCCACTGCCTTGGACACAGCACCGATACGGCGGGTTCTCCGATCACCAGCCCTGGATCAAGCCGGCGCCTGATGGGGAGCGGGTGAACGTCGAGCGGGAGAGCCATGATCCGCATTCGGTGGTGACCTTTTATCGGCAGTTGGTTCGACTGAAGAAGTCGGTACCAACGTTGCTACGGGGTCGTTATGAATTGATTGATACACACGACGATCAGTTGTACGTCTACCGTCGAACTTTGAACGGAGATAACTGGTTGGTCGTCGTTAATATGAGTGACGACAGTGCTACCACCCAAGAATTTGATTTGAAGACGAGTGAACTTATTTTAACGAACCTACGATTTGATGCAGCATCAGACGATCTCGAGATTCAACCTTGGGAAGCCCGCTTGTATCATTTGAGAAAACTGGAATAAAGGTTTAGCGGGGCGGACCGGGTTTAAAACGCGGCCGCCTTTTTTATACCCTAAACTTTTTTACAAATTAGCGAATTCCTATTGCATTTCTGCAAATTGTTCTTTATTATTAAATGTATAGATATTTCTATGGGGTCAACCATTTTGCGTATTGCTAATCGTGTTAATTATCTTAGCGGTTAGTGAAGAAGATAAGGATATGATGAATACTATGGCAAAGAGTAAGGTCGTTCATGCGGAAAGTTTTTTCGAATCTTACATGGAGTTGAAGCGAGAATTGGAGAAGTCAGCGACACGGTTCCAACGGGCAATGGGGATTTCCGTGGATCAGTACGCGATTCTACACCATATTTTGGAGAATCCTGGTAAGCTAACTTCAGCTACTGTTGCCGATAGCCGCGGAATTTCTCGTGCCGCAGTGTCGCGCGGAATCTCGCAATTGATTCGTCGGGGCTATGTGCTGCAAAGTTATCAGTCTTCCGATCGCCGAGTACGTCCATTATCATTGACAGCCAGCGGTGAAGCCTTAGAAATGGCTTGTCATGATCTTCTGGTCAAATCAGCCAAGGTCATGAGTCATACTGAGCTGGCGGCTGGTGGGAGTCAATTGACGGTCAGTGAATTGACTCAAATGTTGGCAGTGGCAACGGCTAAGGCGACCACGGCGACTCCTGAGGCCTAATCACTCACGCATGAATTATAAGCTAAGATCAGTCGTATGCGACTGGTCTTTTTCTATTCCCTCAAACGAACAAATATGTGCAACCTTCGGAACAGATTGTTTTTGTTTCACGGCTGTGGCCGTCTGATTGTAACCGCTTACTACGGGTAAAAGTGGCATGAAACAAATTTTAAAAGAGGCCCCCGAAAGGAAATTTACGTGCTATAATCGATCCTGTTGTTCAAATTGAACGCCACAACATGTTGTGCTAACTGACCACTTCACCGGTGATGAAATACTAGATGTGGTTAATGAAAATGAAGAGGGAGCGCAATTAGCATGAAGCATTATATTCAATTTTTATCCCACCAACTCAAAGGGTGGCCACAGCAAAACTATTACTTATTCTTCTTTAGCCTAGGGTGCCAAGTCATGACGCTGGTTAGCCAACAAATAACGTTGCTGACTGTCTTGACGTTTATTGGGACGACGCTGGGAGTTCTCTGTGTTCTGGCGATTAACGCGGCGAAGTCGGTTAATGGTTTTCTCGGCGTGCTTTCTGCAATCTGCTTCATTATCACGGGGTATGCGGCGAAGAACTATCTGAGTATTTTCGAACAGGTGGCCTACGTGGCCACACTGGATATTCCAGTTCTCTTGAGCGCGAGCTGGAACGTCAACATGGCGTCTAAGATCCGCAAGTTTACGGGTCGGACCTGGGTCATTGCACTGGCTTCAACGGTTGCGATTTACTTGGTCTCTGGCTGGGGAATTGGAACCTTTACCGACGATCCACGACCATGGGTCGATGCGATTAGCTTCGCCATCAGTCTGACCGCTGGCGTAATCTGTTTCCTACGGTTCAACAACCAATACGTTTGGTGGATCGCTTCTGGTCTGGCTCAAATGGTGCTGTGGTTTATCTCCTTCCGCCAAGGATCGGCGACGTTGGCGATGTTCATCAACAGTTCCGTCTACTTGATTAATGATGTGTTGGCATTCACCATCTCGCCCTGGTATAACGAGAAGGAACGGCAACGGGTCATCAAGCAGGAGACGGCATATGCCGCCAGCTTGGAGAGCAATAATTAATTAGGTGTCAAAATTTAGTGATTGAAGGGATCGTCATTTCCGGGCGTGGGGTCCGGAAGTGATGATCCTTTTTGGTTTTAGAGGGGATGTCGTGTTTGAGTTGGCCTTTCCCAATAGGTCTTTCTAAGTGCATCTTGTCTGGATTGATTGGCTGGATCGCCCTTGCTTCCGATAGTCCAGCCTGACGCATCTGGCCGATAGTTAGAAGCACAATCCCCGAAATTTGGCGGTAAAAGTTAGCCCCTCGTGGTACACTGTAAACAGCGTTTAACAAGGAGCGGAATGACATGATTGTTGAAAGAAAGATTGGGACGGGGGAACAAGACCTGGTCTGGGTGATGGCCATGGTTGAGGACGATGCCGACCGAGAAAAATTACAGGTTAACTATGGTCTGACTGAAGAAATCTTGACCTACGTTACCGATGAAAATGAACGCTCCCACTATGACCGTGACGAGTATTTGAATACACAACTCTTTGTCTTTCACGTGCCGGTGGTTGTGGACCAAGTGTCGCAACGTTATATTACGCGGCCTGTGACATTTCTACTGAAGGGTCACCGAGTCTTCTCCATTACCACTAAAAATACCCAGTGGGTGAATCAGACGTTGAGCGACCGACTGAAGTTAGAACAGATTATGGACACCAATGAGTTCGTGTTGGTTGGCCTGTTCATTTTGTTTGACCAGTTTATTCCACCAATTCGTAAGATTAATGCGGAACAGAATCGTTTGGACCGGCAGCTCAATCAGTCGCCGGATAACAAGGATTTAATCGCGTTGTCTAACCTGCAGCAGAGTCTGGCGTACTTTGTCAGTGCCACTCGGAACAACGCGATGATGGTGGTTAACCTAAGTAATACGCCTTTTGGCAAGCAACTCTCGGATACCAACAATGAGCGTCTCACGGATGCTGTCATTGAAGCCCGTCAAACGTCCGAAATGACGTCTATCGAGGCGGATGTTGTCGATCGTATTTCCAAGACGTTTAACAACGTGTTGAACAATAACCTGAACGACACGATGAAATTTTTAACGATTTGGTCATTGGTCTTGACGATTCCAACTATCGTGACGGGATTTTACGGGATGAATGTTAAGCTACCATTTGCCAATCAAGGGATCTCGTGGCTGATTACCGTGGCCATCATGGTCGGCGTTATGGCCTGGGTGGCCTTGATGCTAAAACACCGGCATTTTTGGTAAGAAGATGTTTCAACAATCTCAATGCTAAAAAGGGCTGCCATCGCAGCCTTTTTTTGAGCCGTAGAATGGAAGCGCTTCATAAGTGAAGCCTTTCACTAACAAAAAGTAAGTACAATTGCTGGCATTCACCATAACTTGGGGATATGATGACAGTAATCAATGATTTTAGGGTGCTGAATGATCGACACCTACACCGAAGGAGCGCGATTCAAATGACAAAGATGATTGCGGGTCAAGCATTGGTCAAGGTTTTAGAGGCATGGGGTGTCGATCACCTCTACGGTATTCCTGGAGGGTCCATCAACCACACTGTTGAGGGTCTCTACCTGGAAAAGGACAAGATTCAATACATCCAGGTGCGCCACGAAGAAGTGGGGGCTTTAGCCGCCGCAGCTGATGCCAAGTATACTGGCAAAGTTGGTGTTGCCTTTGGTTCCGCGGGCCCTGGCGCCACACACCTCTTTAATGGTCTTTACGATGCCAAAATGGATCACGTGCCAATGTTAGCGTTAGTCGGTCAAGTCCCTCAGCCAACGATGAATACGAATTACTTCCAAGAAATGGACGAAACGCCAATGTTTAGCGACGTGGCTGTCTATAATCGAACGGCAACGACAGCCGAACAATTGCCTTATATGGTCAACCAAGCCATTCGTGAAGCCTACCGGCAAAAGGGGCCAGCTGTGGTCATTATTCCTGAGGATCTTTCAGCTACAGAAATTGATTATGAACCAGTTAAGACGCCAAACACGGTCTCAAATACTTACACGCAAACGATCGATCCCGCTGCGATAACCGCCACACTCGACCTGATCAAGGCAGCCAAGCACCCCTTAATCTATGCTGGCCGGGGATTGTTGGGAGCTCGAGACGAGCTGGTTAAGTTCAGTGAACAGTTCCATATTCCCGTACTCAATACGGTTCCCGCTACGGGCGTCATTCCAACTGATCATCCCAACGCCATTGGGACGTTTGGCCGTTTGGGGTCCAAGTCTGGGTTTGAAGCCCTTCAGCATACGGACTTGATTCTTTTCCTCGGTTCTGAGTTCCCATTTGCCCAATATTGGCCAAAGAATATTAAGATCATTCAAGTAAACAATAATTCATTTGATATTGGGAAAATGGTTCCAATCGATTATGCGGTCATCAGTGATGCAAAGAGTTATCTACAAGCCATGATTGCCACCGGTGAAACGTTGCCAGAGACGGATTGGTTACGTGCTAACCGGCAGAATAAGCAGAACTGGAATGCCTGGTTAGCGCAACAGGCCGATGATGATAGTCAGGGCCTCGCACCCGAAGCCGTCATGAAGAAGGTTGCCAGCATGGTTGGCCCGAAGGATACCTATGGGGTCGATACCGGGAATGTTTCTGAATGGTCTGTTCGTGGCTTACCAATGGATAAGCAACAACGTTTCGTTCTCTCTGGGTTATTCGCTACCATGGGGTATGGGCTACCAGCAGGGTTAGCTGGGGCGTTGAGTGTGCCAGATGGTCAAGCCTGGTCCTTCTCCGGTGATGGTGGATTCGCTATGGTTGCCCCCGATATTATCACAGAGGCGCGTTATGAGTTGCCTGTTATCAACGTGGTCTTCAGTAACCGACGCTTCGGATTCATTTACCGTGAACAAGTTGATACCAAGCAACACTTGTACGGGGTCGATCTGACCGATGCCGACTGGGCGAAGGTTGCCGAAGGACTCGGTGGGATTGGGTTCACCGTTTCCAACAACGCCGAAGTCGAAGCGGTCTTCGATCAAATCAAAGACCTGCAGGCTAAGGGGAACCGCAAGCCGATTGTGGTCAACGCGGTTATCAAAGACGACGATCCAATCGGAACGGCCTTCATGCCGCTTGATGCTAAGCTCTACGGTCAAGAGATGGTCGATGCTTATGCCAAGACTAGCCACATCGATCCCAAGGAACAACCCGCGTTAGGCGAATTGTTACGCGCCAAGGGTGACACGCTTTAAATTTAACTTTAACGGCCGCATGCGATCAATCTTGATCGTGTGCGGTTTTTTTGATCTGACTGTTCATATCACTACGAGGTGGGAAGGGCCAGCTACACGAAAATTAACGCTTGCATTTTCCAAGAAAGCCAGTTAAAATTGTTAGCTGACTAACAAAAGGAAGTGTGGAAATGCCCAATAGAAGATTAGGTGCTTGGCTGAGAGATGCTGAGCACCAGATGAGTTTTGAAATGAACGAGTTTGCTCGTCCCTATGATCTCACAGGAATGCAGATGTCCGTGATTGATTTTCTCAGTCGGCGGGGAACAGCCGATACCTATCAGTTAGACGTTGAGCGAGAGTTTCACGTGCAACGGTCCACGGCATCCGTGATGATCAAGCGGATGGTGGAACGCGACTTGGTTTCGCGAGAGGTGGCTAGCAATGACAGTCGCAAGCGCCAACTCAGATTGACTCTGAAGGGCCAACGGTTGGTACCGATCGTCACGGCTCATCTGGAACAACAGGATGCCAAGATTGTGGCAGGACTGACGGCCAATGAAGCCGCAGCCTTTCGTCACGCATTACAGAAGGTTGCACAGTGGGGAAAGTCCATCCCCGGAGAGGAGTCTGCTAATGGCAAGTGAAAGAATTGAGCCTCGAGTCGTCGGTGCTGTTTTGGCTACCGGCTTGATGTCTCTGAGTGGTGTTATTGTAGAAACTGCGATGAATATTACGTTTCCGACGTTAATGAAGCAATTTGACGTGACCACGGGGACCGTGCAATGGATGACCACACTGTATCTCCTGATCGTGGCCTGCATCGTTCCGATCTCCTCATATTTGAAACGGCGTTTTCGGTTGAAGTCGCTGTTTGTGACGGCCAACCTTCTATTTATTACAGGATTGTTGCTAGATGCCATTGCACCGACCTTCGCGTGGTTGTTGCTGGGGCGGGCCGTCCAAGGACTCGGAACCGGGATCGCCTTACCCTTGATGTTTAACATCATCCTTGAACAGGTTCCGCTGAGTCGGATTGGATTGATGACGGGGATTGGAACCTTGATCACAGCCGTGGGACCCGCTATCGGGCCAACCTACGGCGGTATTTTAGTCACGAATTTCAATTGGCGATATATCTTCTGGATTCTGTTGCCATTTCTCATCATTTCGTTCTTTGTGGGGATTCGGACGATCAAGCAGGTCACGCCTACGAAGCGAGAGTCTTTCGATGTCCTCAGCATGGTCACAGTGATTCTGGCCTTCGGGGGGCTAATCTACGGGTTCAGTTCTCTCGGCAGTCACGAGTGGCTGAGTTGGTCGGTTCTGGGCTCATGGATTGTGGGTGTTATTGGCGTCATCGGTTTTGTGCGCCGGTCGGATCACGTCGATCATCCGCTGATTCAGCTGGCAGCGGTGCGTAATGGGGCTTTCGCCTGGCATTTATTGGCCTTCTTTTTAGTGCAGACAACGGCACTGGGATTGTCTTTTATCTTGCCAAATTATCTGCAGTTGGTGGACCAGCGAACAGCCTTTGTGGCTGGGCTGGTGGTCTTGCCAGGGGCTGTCATTGGTGCTGCCTTTTCCCCAATCGGTGGTCAAATCTTGGATCGCTTCGGCGCTAAACGCCCCATTCTTTTGGGCTTGAGTATTGTTGTCCTCACGTTGGCCCTGATGACGGGCTTTGCAAGTCACCTGTCGGTCGGTGCCATTCTGTGGCTTTACGTAGCCTACATGGTTGGAATTGGGATTGCCTTTGGGAACATCATGACAGCTGGATTGAAGCAATTGCGTACCGACCTTAAAGCGGACGGTAACGCCTTGATGAACGCGCTTCAACAGTTCGCCGGTGCCATTGGAACGGCCGTGGTCTCCGCGATCATCGCCGCTAGTCAGGCATCTGGAACCGGCAGTACCGCCGTTAAAACGGCATTGGGGTCTCAATGGGCTCTATTGGTATTGGTGGTGACCGGACTTGGGGCCTTGCTCAGCATGCTAGCGGCCTTTCGATCCGAACGGAACACAACGGGGCGTTAGTATTGCAACTACCCTAACCAGGTCAGTTTCTGTTAGCCTATTGTTAAGCTTTCCTGTGCTACACTTGGCTTCCAAAAGCGGAACCCAACTTGGAAAGCGAGGCGATTCAGATGCGGTTTGATTGGCGCTATGCGTTTCATTCGTTCTGGTTTCTTCAGGTATTGATGTTGCTGATGAGTCCGGTGATTTTCGAACCCGTCGCATCTAGCAGGAATCTGGCAGTAGGTGCAATGCTCGGATTGGTCATTGTTGACGGCCTCTTCACTCGTCAGTATCCTTACTTCAATCGGTTTGGTCGGCAGGGATTTGAAGGTCTCGTTGGATTTATTTTCTTCACGATTGTCGCTTGCATGGCCCCTTACTTTCCTGACTGGACGCCCGCAATTTGGGGCTTTATGAGTTTTTGCGTTGCTAGCTTTGGGGGCACCTTAGACGGTTATCTGGCTTATCCCACGGAAATCATGGTGGGACAGACGCGTAAACAGTTGCGACGAAAGGCCGAGTTTACGCATAAGCCGATTCCCCATTAAGAATTAATCATAGCTTTAAACAAGTGGGTCTGGGATAAAAATCTCAGGCCTTTTTTGGTGTGTGGAAGCCCTTTTATTAATCAAAAAAGCCGCCAAGTCAAGCATCTTGGCGGCTGAGGTTGCGGATCGCTTTAGTGGTGAATGGCGCTCTCACTGGGGGCCTTTAATTCACGGCGACAATTAATTTTTAGTTGTGCTACATGGCGTACGTCCAATCGTAGGCTAAGAGTTGGTGAAACTTCTCGCCAATTGGCACCCAAAGTTTGGCCTTGGCGATGTTCGTGATGGATTCCCAGAATAAGGGGTCCTTGCGTTCCTGGTCGCTTAAGTTCAGGTTGACATAACTCCCAGCTTCCGTCTTAGCGATGACGTAAGGGTAGAAAACCTTCGTAATCTGGGCGGGTGTTACCGTATGAATGTGTGGGTTGTCATCAATCAGCATAATCTCACGCTTCCTTTCAAATTATGAGGTCTGAGTGTGAACGCTTGGGTTGGTCAGGCATGGCAGCCTTTGGGGCACGCTCAAAGCCTACCTTTCAGGCGGGTGGCGTCTGATTGAAGCAGGCGGCACGCTAGATTGTCATGAACACTCAGATATCATTTATGGACCCAGTATACCTGGGAAAGGTCACTTTAGTCCTTGATTTCAGTTAAGGATTACCTGAGAATTTCTTATTTTTCTTTTGCAGTGGCCAGGGTTATGGTAAATCGACTACCGTGAGGTGTGTTGTCGGTGACAGCAATTGTCCCGTGGTTGAGACGGACCAGTTGTGACACGATGGCGAGTCCCAGACCGTTACCCGTAATCTTATTGGACCGGGCAGCATCGACGCGATAGAAACGTTCAAAGATGTGCTGGCGATTCTCCGGCGCGATCCCTATCCCTTGGTCGGCCACCGTAAGGGTGACGTGGTCGTTGGTTGTGGCGACAGTAACCGCAATGGGCTGGTCTTCTGGTGAGTACTTGTGGGCATTGTCGAGGAGGGCCGTCAGGATTTGGTGGAGCATATCCTGATTACCCAGAGCCATGGCTGGTGTTGCGGGACCGTTAAACGTCAACGGTTGGCTGACCAGGGGTTGGTAGTGCTCGACGACGCCTTGGGCCATGAGCGCGATATCCAGAGGCTCTAGGGTGACTGCGGCGCGATCCGCTCGGGACAGATGGAGTAAGTTTTCAATTAGATGTTGCATCCGCAGAGATTCTTGGTCGATGAAGCCTAGTGATTCAGGGATGACCTCGGGATGCTGTTCTCCGCGACGTTCGATTAATTTGAGATTGCCGCGGATGGTGGCAATGGGAGTTCGAAGTTCATGTGAAGCGTCAGAGATAAATTGACGTTCGCGTTGCAATCGACCATTCTGAGCAGCTAGAAGCTGATTAAAGTCGCGCGCTAGTTGGGCCACTTCTACCGGTTCTGTAGGACGCGGTAGTTCCGGTTGGGTACTCTCGGGATTGGCCGCGGCCTGCTGGGCCGCCTGGGCCAAGGTGATAGTGGGAGCACTAATCCGGTTGGCTAATCGGCGAACGTAGGCCAGCCCAATCAGGAAGCTCAAACCAATAATAATGATAAGGACTGCAATTAAGATGTGGAGATTGCCAACCAGAACGTGCATTCCAATGAAGAGATCGTAGGTTCGACCGCCTGTTTTGAGTGATTCGGAGAAGTAGAGTCCCCAGCCCTTGAAGTAAGTCAAATGGGTGAAGGGAATCGACCAGGTCTTAGCCGCTGCAAGTGCGGCACCTCGTGGGAGCAGTGACGTGGTGGTGCCATTGGCTTGTTTGATGAAGACAAATGTGTTGTGGGAGTTCAGGCCACTCGCTTGGTTAATCTTGAGCCAGTCCTGAAAGTTGCTGACCTGGGAGGTTTGGAGGCTGGCACTCAGCTGGGCGGCCTGGTTCTGGGCGCGAGTGAGTTGGTCGACCACTAGGGTGATACTGACCGTGAGTACGATGACGATCCCAATCGTTACCAGCAGACTGGTAAACGAATGACGAATGATATCCGCGTAAGAGCGCGGTTGTTTAGTTCGCATCAGCATCATCTTCCTTTAGGCTGTAGCCGACGCCACGCACCGTGTGAAATAGGTGCGGCGCGTCGCCTACGTCAATTTTATTACGAAGGTAGCCGATGTAGACGTCGACCACGTTCTGTTGGCCGAGAAAGTCGACTCCCCAGACGTTGTCGAGGAGTTCATCTCGGGTAAAGACCTGACCGGGATGTTGCAGTAAGAAGAGTAAGAGATCGTATTCGCGCTGGGTAAGCTGGAGGTTACGGCCCCCACGATCGACCTGACGCGTCTTGGTAACCAGGGTCAGGTCGGCTAAGTGGTAGGCCTGATCGCGACCAGCTTGATGTTCAGCGCGGCGCTGGATGACCCGAATTCGGGCGAGGAGTTCCTCGATTTCGAAGGGTTTCGTGATATAGTCATCGGCGCCTGTATCTAGGCCGGTGACCTTGTCGCCAAGGTAGTCACGGGCCGTCATCATAATGACGGGCAGGTCATCGTGTTGACGAATCCGGCGGAGAACCTGCATGCCATCCATCTTTGGCAACATCCAGTCTAATAGAACTAAAAGCAACTCGTCGCGTTTTTTCTGATACGTTTCCCAGGCTTCCTCACCGTCTGCGGCCGTGATGACCGTAAAGTCTTCGAAGGTCAGCTCCTTGGCAACGTAACTGGCGAGGCCTTCCTCGTCTTCGACCAGTAGAATTGTATTTTTCATAACTCGTGATACTCCTTCGTATGGTGGCGTTTAATGGCATAATACCATAACACTAGCGGTGGAAAATAAGAAATTCTTATGTCCGGCTTATTTTAGCCTCAAGATTAACAGGGACGTGCCATGGTATAACTAAGACATCGAAAGCGAACAGCCAAAACAACTAACTGAGGAGTGGTTAAAATGACTAAAATTAAGACGATGATGACTAAAATTATGCTAGGTGCTATGACGGTGACGACCTTACTGGCAACTTCTGCCGGGGCTTCCGCTGCAACGAAGCCGACGGTGGGGGACAATGCCCCTGAGATTCGGACATCGATTCAGCTAAGTGACCGGCCCAACGCCGGTATTCAACCGGCCCGGATCCACTTGCAGCGGATTACAACCAAGAAAATTTCCAGTCAAGTCCAAACGGCCGTCAATGCCAGTGCCCTGAACCTGGACAACCAGCATGACGACCGTCAATTAAAGTAAGGGTTAATCAGTAGAATAGAAGCTAATTCGAGCGTGATTGTCGGCTAACGCCGGGAGTTACGCTCCTTTTAGTTCGCGACGGGCCAAGTCGATGAAGGCCTGAGTGGCGGCGTTAAGGTGTTGTCCCTTGCGTGTGACCAGGCAGATACGAAATGGTGGAACGTCATCGAGTAGGGGCAACGCGATCAGTGGGTCACTCTGTGAGATGGCCAGGTCAACCAGTAGACTGACCCCGGCATTGACCGCGACCAGCTGCTTGATCAGTTCAACCTGGCTGGTTTGGAACCGGATCGGTGGCGTGATGCCAGCATCTGATAGTTGATGAAAGACGTTATCTTGAACGTAGCCGGGTTCTAGCATGATGAAGGGATCATCTACAAACTCACTGAAGTTGACTCGGTTGCGGTTAGCTAGGGGATGTTGTTGGCTGACGATAATGGCGAATTCTGCGGAGGTGAGTTCTTCTACATTCAAGGTATCGGCTGGTAGACTGCCTGCGGTACCAATAAAGGCCACGTCCAGTTCACCGGCTAAAAGCTTTTGTAGAATTTGGTTGGATCCCCCCTCGACGGGTTTTAATGCCTGGAATAAGTTTGCTTCCTGCAGGGCCGGCGCCAATTGTGGTAAAAGGTTTTGACTAATAATTGGTGGGAGGCCTAGACGCACGGTACCATTCTCCAGACTGACTAGGTCTTGTTGGGAACGATGATATTCATTTAAGATACGGCTAGCGTGAGCGTAGAATTGGTTGCCAGCAGGGGTCAACGTGACCTCGCGACGGGATTGCCGACGATCGACCAAAGGAACAGCCAATTCTTTTTCCAGTCGGCGTAGCGCAGCCGATACCGCGGGTTGGGTCACCTGAAAATCTTCGGCAACGCGAGAGAAGCTCTGACGGTCGACTAATCGGGTAAAGTATGCTAAGTCTTTAAAATTCATGCGCTATTTCCTTTCCAGTGGTTAACCATTTATAAACTTATTTTATCACATCGGGGATAAACAATTCATACCAATTAGTTGGTTATGTACTGTTTTGTGTGAAATATAAAAACCACGCGTTGGTCTGCCTGGCCGAAATACCGGGTTTTCGGGAGATAAAAAGGACGTCAACCAACGAGGCTGACGTCCTAACAGGGCTTAAATTACTGAATAATGGTGTCAATAGCCGTGTCGCCATTGACGAATTCAATCGTTTGCTTAGGTTGGGGATGTGCCACGATAGCCGCAACCACCGCGGCCACGTCGGCCCGACTGACAGACTTCGTTTCGCTATCGGCCGTCTGGGTGGTGATCTTACCGGTTGGGGCATCGTTGGTCAAAATACCAGGCCGGACGATGGTGTAAGCCAGGTTGGTACGGTGTTTTAGCCATTCATCGGCGTAGAACTTCGCCACGTAGTATGGGCGAATGCCAGACTTACGCCAGAAGGACCGGTCGTCGGTTCCCATGGCGCTGACGATGATAAACCGTTTGATACCAGCTTTTTCTGTCGCAATCATGGACTTGACGGCCCCATCAAGATCGATGTTTAGGGTCATGTCATCTCCAGTGCGACCACCGGATCCAGCAGAGAAGACGACGGTATCGATGCCAGCCATGGCTGCGACGAGATCATCGATACTCCCCATCAGATCGACCAAGCGCGGTTCGCCACCTAAGGCCTTTAATTCTGAAGCCTGCGTATCGGAGCGGATACCGGCATAGACGGTTTCACCTTGGGCTGCGAGTTGTTCGACAATGTGCTGGCCAACGTGGCCGTGGGCACCAATTACTAATGTTGTCATGAAGAAGTCCTCCTTGAGTGATTTGGTGTTGGGTGTTAGTCTGCGGTGACTAAGGCGGCATCGCATGACCGTAAATGATGACCCCACCAGACCTAATTAACTTAACTAACCTCTACCTTAAAGGTTTCGTGAGGAGATTTCAGCTAAAGTGACTCGCCAAGGTCTGAGCTGACTGACATACGGGGTTAACCACTTTGTCAATTTCTTGTCTGCGCAGGAGGTCCCCTTGTGAAATATTTAATAAACCGCTTTCAATGGCTTTTCACCTGATAACTCGTATAATAGAAGTAAATCATCCCTGATGACTAGGTCACCCGCTGATTTCTCCGGGGGGAGTGGTCATTGGCTAAGGGCTTATGGACTTAGTCAATTAACGGATTAACAAACTAACCGAACTTCAGGGAACTCTAGCAGAAAAGGGGTCGTTTAATATGGCAACGATTTTAGTTCTCGGTGGTGGCTACGCAGGCATGCGGGCAATCAAGTTCTTACAGCGTGAGGTACCCAGTGAAGATAAAATTATTTTAGTCGATAAGACGAGTACCCATACAGAAAAAACCAATCTGCACGAGGTGGCAGCAGGGACCATTGCCCCTGACCGCATCACCTATGAAATTAACGATGTGATTAGCAGTCGCGTGGCCTTTATTCGCGACAAGGTAACCAATGTGGATGTCGATCAGAAACAGGTCACATTGGCGGATCATGAACCCATTACCTATGATTATTTGATTGTGGCCTTGGGCTTCCAGTCTGAAACGTTTGGCTTGAAGGGTGCCGAAGAGAATGCCTTGCCAATGGATGACTTGGAAACTTCTGAGGCCGTTTACCGGCACATTGAGGCTAAGGTAAAGGGTTATGCTCAGAGTCAAGATCCTAATGATTTAGTGGTCGCCGTCTGTGGCGCTGGGTTCACTGGGATTGAACTCCTGGGTGAATTAACCCAGTCGCTGCCAAAACTTCAGACGCGATACAACACGCCAGCCATCAAGCTGGTCTGCCTGGAACGTTCCCCAGCCATTCTGCCAATGTTTGACAAGTCTTTGGCAGACTATGCGATGGCCTTCATGGCCAAGCACAACGTGGAGATGAAATTAGGATCCAATATTAAAGAAATCAAGCCCGGCGCAGTGGTTTACAGTGATGGCAATGATGAAGAACACGAAGAGACGGCGAACACGATCGTTTGGACCGTGGGGGTTAGTGGATCGCAAGTTATCGCAGATTCCGGTTTTGAACAGCGCCGAAACAGAGTTGTCGTTGAGCCTGATCTGTCCTTAGCTGATCATCCCGAAGTTTATATCGTTGGGGATGTGGCCGCTGTCATGGATGCTGATAGCGAACGCCCATATCCAACCACGGCACAAATTGCTTTGGCGGCGGGCGCACAAGCGGCTAAGAACATCGGGTTACAACGACGTGGCCGTGAGACCTTGCCATTCGTCTACAAGTCCGTTGGGACGGTTGCTTCACTGAGTGACCGCGATGGTATCGGTGAGATTTTCAGTAGTAACCGTAAGATCAAGGGTTACGTGGCTTCTGCCATGAAGAAGGTCATCACCGACCGTTCATTACTGGAAAGTGCTCATTTGAGTACGGTCTTTAGTAAGGGCCGATTCGACCTGTATCACTAAAATTTAAATCGGTACGACGAGATAACCACATGAGAACGTCCTTGGTTTGGGCGACTGATGTGGTTATTTTTATTTCTTGTTAGCCATAGCCGCGGCGAGTCGTCAAGACGACTCTGAAAAGTTAGCGAGGGTATCGATTAACCGTGATCGATGGGGCGTGTCCCGACAACTGGCGGCGAGCAGTTGGAAAGTGACCAAAAAACAACAAGCATCAAGCCACTTTTAAACCAAATGAAGGAATAATTAACAGCGTTAGTTTGCGGATAGAGTGCGTGGTTGGGAGGGCCAAGGGCCAATCGAGACCTGAAGGCCGGTGGGCTAACCATCGTACAGAATGATTTCGCGAAAAATTTAATTGAGTAATGTTAGCCTATCGTCTTTTTTAATGATAAAATAAGTAAAAAAGGGTGATCATTATGTGGCAAAAGCAGATTGAAACGCCGCTGGGATCGATGACCGCGTCCAGCGATGGAACGGCCATTACGGGTCTGTGGTTTGTTGATCAGCAGCACTTTGGGAGCACGTTACCCGAGGCGACGCCCATTGGCGATTATCCGGTATTTGACCAGCTGACTACCTGGCTGACCGCTTACTTCAGCGGCGCACAACCATCCGTTACTTTCCCGGTTCGGCCTAGCGGGACACCGCTTCGACGCCAAGTTTGGCAAGTGTTACGGACAATTCCATATGGTCAAGTTTGGACCTATAGTGAAATTGCGGATAAGGTTGCGATGCAGCTGGGACATAACCCCGGTGCCCGTGCTATCGGGGGTGCGGTTGGTCATAACCCAATCAGCTTGATTATTCCTTGTCATCGTGTGATCGGTAAAAATGGGGATTTAACTGGTTACGCTGGGGGCCTGAAGCGCAAGCGTTGGCTACTAGAACTGGAAGGATCGTTAAAATGACTTGGCAGATCGATAATTGACGAAGAAAATGCCGATTTTTTCGAAATTTTACGGCTTAATGACCTATTGTGCACAAAAGTATCGTACAATGTATCAGTGGTTATGCTATAATCGAGGCTGTTTAAAGGATAGTCGAGGTTATAGTTGATAGTTATAACTAATAAGCAACTAACTGACATTTTCTCTGAAAAAAGGGTTTTATCTGGCGCGAAGACGCGTATAATTTTAGTCAGCTTAGGATGTTAGTTAAGGTTACTAGCTTCCGGGGGGGATGCTAGTAACGTGCAAAATCAAAATCTAAATCTAAATGGTGTGTATGATTGGAGGTATCACGATGGCTGCATCGGAAACTAAGGAGCGTATTGCGGAGGCCTTGGCTTCGCTGTTGAACCACAATACGTTTGACAAGGTCACGGTCCGTGAGATCGCTGACGAAGCAGAAGTTCACCGGAAAACGTTCTACTACTACTTTGCCGACAAATATGAATTGCTGGGTTTTGTTTACGAACATTTTATCGTGGACGCCCCACGGCATGAGCAACCGACGGCATTGACGCTGGAAAATTGGCGGCCGGCAACGATCCAATTATTGGAACGAATCGCTGATCATTCGAAAATTTTTTTGAATGCCTATCCGTATGATGGTGGCGTTTGGCGCCAGTCTGCGAATGAGTTTGTGGCGTCGCGGTTGTCAATTTTACTCCACGCAATGCCCGAGTACCGTTACTTAAAGGAAGACGTGATCGACACGTCGGCGGAGTTTATTGCCGCTGGCGCGTTGGGAATAATTAATAAGTGGGCGAACGATAACTTTACTGCTAGCCCCCGGACGGTGTTGGACCAGATTACCACGGCCAACCGTCTGTTCAACGGGATTTTGGACCGTTGGAAGTTAAGCTAAACGCTTACGGAGCGACTCTCATCTTGAGAGTCGCTTTTTTGATGTCCCACATCTTCAAAGGACGTGGCTGGAGGGGTAAAGCGTCGTCGGTTAGTTTGAACAATTGGCGAACCTTCTAACCCTTGTGATGTTTGAACATATTTGCCGGTTTAGCTGTCATACTTGAGGGGAATTAATCAGTCACGATCTCGTGGTTTTACCCAGAATTCAGTCATAGACCAATTTTGTTGGAAATTTATGAGAGCGCTTTAAATCCGTGTGCTATTTCACAAAATAGCTTGAATAAAAAGTCACAAACGAAATACTGGCGTTCCGCAATCTATGAGGGTATAGTGGCAAATGTAAGGGGTTACTTTGTGAACGCTGATGACCCCGATAAGGAGGAAGAGTAGAATGGCTTATCAAACAACCAATCCCTATACCAATGAAGTTGTGAAGACTTATGAGGACGCAACTCCTGAGTATGTCGAAGAAAGTTTAGCAAAGGCACAAAAACTCTATTTGAAGTGGCGGAACGATCCCGTATCCAGTCGTATTCCCGTACTCCACAAGTTGGCACAGATTTTCAGAGATGAGACGGATAGTCTCGCTAAGGTGTTAACGGTGGACATGGGTAAGCTGATCGGTGAAGCTAAGGGTGAAGTGATTCTGTGTGCGATGATTGCCGACTACTATGCCGACCACGCCGAGGAACTTCTGAAGCCTCGGACCATCGCGTCTATTGCTGGTGAAGCCCAATTGGAGAACCATCCACTGGGTGTCATGATGGCTGTGGAACCTTGGAACTTCCCTTACTACCAAATGATGCGGATCTTCGCACCAAACTTTGCCGTGGGTGACCCAATCGTTTACAAGCACGCCGCAATTACGCCAGCTTCAGCCTTGGCTTTCGAAGACGCTGTTCGGCGGGCAGGAGCGCCTGAAGGGGCTTTAACCAATCTGTTCTTATCCTACGACCAAGTTTCCGATGTCGTTGCTGACAAGCGGGTTCAAGGGGTTGCTTTAACCGGCTCTGAACGTGGCGGAGTTGCCGTTGCCAAGGTTGCTGGTGAACACCTCAAGAAGACCACGATGGAATTGGGTGGGGTCGACGCCTTCATCGTCGCTCACGATGCTAATATGGCTGATGTCAATGCCATTGCACCACGGGCACGTTTATATAACGCTGGTCAGGTCTGCACGTCTTCTAAGCGGTTCATTGTGACCGAAAACAATTACGATGAATTCTTGGCTTCCTTGAAGGCCGCCTTCTCATCCGTTAAGATGGGCGATCCAATGGATCCATCGACAACGTTAGCACCAATGAATTCTAAGCGGGCCAAGGACAAGTTACAGGCTCAAGTCGACGAAGCCATTGCTGGTGGCGCAACGGCTTACTACGTTCACGACCCAATCGATGACGATGGTCAGTTCTTCATGCCAACGATCTTAACCAATATTACCAAGGATAATCCAGCATACGGGAAGGAAATGTTTGGTCCCGTTGCTCAGGTTTACAAGGTTAAGGATGACGATGCAGCTATCGCCTTGGCTAACGATGCCGATTATGGTTTAGGTGGTATCGTCTTTGCTGGCACTGCCGAATATGGGGCAGAATTGGCCTCTCGAATTGAAACGGGAATGGTCTTTGTCAACACCTTCTTCAGCTCCCTACCGGAACTTGAATTCGGTGGTGTCAAGAAGTCTGGTTTTGGCCGTGAACTCGGGCAGAGCGGGATCTTTAGCTTCGTCAACCAGGAACTCGTGGTTAAGCGCGACCATCCAAATGATGATGAAACGGGTGGCTTAGTCTTAGCCCACAAGTTTTAATTTAAACGAATAAAGACTAAAAATCCGGGGCGCGCAGGTCTCGGATTTTTTTATTGGAAATTAAGTCTGAAATGAAAAGTACTGTCATTAAGGTAGTCATCAAACAAGTAGTGCCGATCACCCATTAAGTGAGAGAATTATTTTCCCCTAACCGTTGAGTGTGATATTCTGAACAATAGAAAAGATTGAAAGGATGATTTGATATGACTGATCGTTTAAAGGGTAAAGTTGCCATTATTACCGGTGGGGTTGCTGGAATCGGCCTCGGTATCGCAGAGTGCTACGTTCGCGAGGGAGCCAAGGTTGTGATCACCGCTAACCATAACGTTGATGGCGGTCATGCAGCTGTCGAAAAGTTCGGGGATGACGTGAGTCTCTTCGTGCAACAAGATGTTGCCAAGGAAGCCGACTGGCAAAAGGTTATCGATGCAACCATTGAAAAATTTGGTAAACTAGATATTCTGGTTAACAATGCCGGTATTGGAGGCCCTAACACGGCCATTGAAGACCTGTCATTAGCTGACTGGCAGAAGGTTATTGACATCAACCTGACGGCTAACTTCTTAGGTGAAAAGGCCGCTATCAAGACGATGCAGAAGACCAACGACGCCAAGGGGTCCATCATTAATGTGTCCTCAGTTGCCGGGTTGATCGGGCTACCAATGGCGCCAGCTTACTCTGCTAGCAAGGGTGGAAGTCGGATGTTGAGCCACGCGACGGCCTTGAACTTAGCCCAACGCGGGATTGATATCCGTGTTAACTCCGTTCATCCAGGCTGGATTGACACGGCCATCATCCCCGCAGCCGCTAAGGAACAAATCACCAAGACGGTGCCAGTGGGTCACTTAGGCAAGCCACAGGACATCGGTGAAGTTTGTGTCTACCTAGGTAGCGACGAATCTTCATTCGCTAATGGTGCCGAGTTTACGGTGGACGGTGGGCAAAGAGCCTAGTCGTAGTAAGCGTGTCAGCCAGGGCGATTAGCTGGCAAGCATGAACGTCGCCAAGGGAATCATCTCGAACCTGGATGACTTTCTTGACGGAGTTAAGCGGAGTTGGCTGCCCTAGCTGACACGTTTCGGCCACGTAAATTCAAAGAAATTAAAAAAGGCAGTGTGCGTCCATTTTGGGACCACACTGCCTTTAAATTGCGCTAAAAGAAATTAGTCAGAGGCTAACTTTGCAAATAATACAGCATCTCGATACCCGTCATGATTATCGGGAATCTGTTGACGCAAGCGACCTTCTACTTGAAAGTGTCGGCGCTTAGCCACACCCTGACTGGCGAAGTTGGCACTCGCTGCCAACAGAAATAGCTTGCGTAGGTGAAGGACGGCAAAGCCAATCTGTTCGACCGTCTTAAGGCACTGTGTCATGATACCGCGGCCTTGAAAGACGTTCCCGAGCCAGTAACCGACCTCGGCCTGACCATCATGGATGTTGTGTAGGTCAATCATGCCTGCCGGTCGATTATTGACCCAAATAACGGCCAGCCAGAGTTCACCACTCACCATGTGGCGCTGACAAACGCGCAGAAAGGCTGCCTCGTCTGCTACCGTTTCGGTATCATCCGCCCAAGGCAACCACTGGCGTAAGGTCTGCCGGTCGGCATCGACGAGCTCGAACAACGCCGGTGCATCGTCTGGCGTTGGAGACTTGAGGACAATGGTTTTAGAAACTCGATAATCAGTCATGAGACCACCTCGCTTTTTTCTTAGTTATAGCTGGTGAGTACGGAGAAGTCAATGGTTAGTAAGACTGGAGGCAAACTAACGGTAAAAGAAAAGCCCGGCCAAGGCGGCCGGGCGACTCGTCAGGTTTAGGCGAGATGTAACGTATTTAAGATGAGGTAGATGTTTAAGATGATTAGAATTACCGCAATGATCCAGCCAAGGATTCGTGACCACGTCTTATTGACGAACTCACCCATGAGGTCCTTGCTACTGGTGAACATCACCAGTGGAATCATGGCGAACGGTAACGCAATACTCAAGAATACTTGTGAGAGTGTCAACAGGTTTTCAATCTTTGCTTCATTACCATGGTAGTAAATGGCGAAGATCACCACTGGTGTCACTGAAAGAAGTCGGGTGATTACCCGTTGTGCCCAGAGTGGCATCTTCAGGTTAATAAAGCCTTCCATGATGATTTGACCAGCCAGGGTCCCCGTAATTGTGGAACTTTGACCGGAAGCCAGTAAGGCTAAAGCAAATAGCATACTCAGGATTGGACTGGCAATCGCACCGACAATCTTACTGTCGCTTAAAGCGTTGAACAGGTCGACGAACCGGCCCAAGTCACTGTTGGTTCCGAAGAAGAGGGCGGCTCCTAAGATCAGGAGCAAACTGTTCACAACGAAGGCTAACGTCAATTGGATGTTGGAATCAATCGTGGTGAAGCGGATGGCCTTGGCCACACTCTTCCGATCTTTCCGATCGAAATTCCGAGTTTGTGAAATGGATGACCCCAGGTACAAGTCATGAGGCATCACAGTTGCCCCGACAATCCCTAAGGATAGGTAGAGCATACCTTGATTGGTCACCACTTTACTGGAAGGAAGGTACCCCTTCAGCATCTGGCCAACATTTGGTTGGGCTAAGATAACTTCATATAAGAAGACGAAGAGGATGACGGCAACCAAGGTTGCCACAATGGCTTCAATCTTTCTGAATCCGAGTTTCATCAGGATCAAGAGGATTAAGACGTCAGCGGTGGTAATCAGAATCCCGACAATTAACGGGAAGCCGAATAACAACTTCAGGGCGATGGCTGAACCGATGATTTCAGCAATATCGGTGGCCATGATGGCGAGTTCAGTCACGACCCAGAGGAAGAAACCGGTCTTCTTACCGGTTCGCTCTCGAGTGAGTTGCGCTAAATCCTTCCCGGTCACAATCCCGAGTCTAGCTGACATGGCTTGTAAGAGCATGGCGACCAGACTGGAGAGCAAGACCACGGTTAGTAACGCATACTTGTAGTTGGCACCACCGGCGATGGAGGTAATCCAGTTACCGGGGTCCATATACCCTACGGCAATCAGGGCACCCGGACCGGTATAGGCCATCAGGGTACGCCAGAAACCGGCATTTTGCGGGACCTCGACAGTCCCGTTAACTTCGTCGAGACTCTTCTGGTCGCCGCCAGTGGATTGGAGCATATGGTGCTTGGACTTTGGATCGGATTCGTGATTCTTCATAAAAAAATCCCTCTTTTCTATTGGCTTAGAAATTCAGGCAGTCGAGTGACTTCTGTCTTTCCTATAAAGTCCGGAGAAGTCCCAGTCGAAACGGTGCGAATAAGAGCAATTACGTGAGACTGGGTCGTACGACAGACTTTGATTCCATCCGTAAGTATAGGCTATTGAGCCGCAATGTCAACCTTGAGGGGGATTAATTTTGGTCGCCCAAACATTTATTTTTATAAAAAGTTGTCTTTTAAGTCGCTCACGGTTTATGGTCATCTTGCGCCTCTTTTTTTTCTGAGTCCGGTTTCATGGTTGCCAGACGTGGCCGTTGCGTTTGTCGGTGAGGGGAGTTCCGACAGGTGGCTTGGTCAGGTTGAACAGAAATAACGAATGCCTGAATTAGAGAAAAATGATAGATGATAGCTAAAATATTTTTTAATTGCACTCAGTATAGGGGGAAACTTTAGAATTGGCTGTCTTGGCGAAGGCAAATTAACTGCTTGGTAAAGGGACTTCCAGAACAAACAATAGATGATCTAGTTTCAATAACTAGGTAATTGCGTTATAATTACGATTATTATCCAAGAACGATACTAGGAGAAACGAGGTAACAGTCATGTCACAAGAAAAGATTGCCATTTTGGTGGACTCATGTTCCGACGTTCCAGCCGCAGTGCTTGAAGCGGCGGACATGGCCTTAATGCCGATGAATGTGATTTTCCGCGATCGGGCCTACGAGGACCGTGTCACCATCACCCCAACCGAATTCTATCGACGCCAAGCCAACGAGAAGGCCACCACAGCGAGTCCCACGGGTAAGCACATCATGGACGCGCTGGAACGGATTCAGGAATCTGGCTACACGCATGTGATTGCGGTTTGTATCTCGGCGGCTCTGTCTGGCACCTACCAGGAGACACAGCTATTGGCCGCCGATACCGATCTGACGGTACACGTTATCAATACCCGCAGTGTCGGGATCGGAAGTGGATTTGCGGCTATTTATGCGGCTCAGTTACGTGATGCTGGCAAATCTTTTGATGAGATTGTGGCGGAAGTGGAACGGGTGACTGCCCAGACGAAGGTCTTCTTCTATGTGCCATCCCTGAAATACCTTCAGGCTGGTGGTCGAATTGGCAAGGTTGCCGGGATGGCCGGCACACTCTTAAATGTAAAGCCGATTATTTCGTGTGATGAAGAGGGGATCTATTACCCAATCGCCAAGGTTCGTGGGACCAAACGAACCCTAGGCAAGCTGTTAGAGCTCGTTAATAACGCCATTGGCACCGCTAAACGGGTTAACGTGGCCGTCTGTGACGGGGCCGACCCGGACCTGCGAGAGCGCGTTTTAACGGCCTTAAAAGCCGCCCATCCGAACGTGGAGGACTGGTATGCTGGGGATGTGTCGCCTGCACTGGGGGTACACACGGGGCCAGGACTGATTGGCGTTGGGGTTCAGGTGTTGGACTAGTTCTGCCGCGAGGTGGCAAAGGACGACTCGCGGTGACATTGATGGCGAAAGCAACACGGTTTCGCCATCCCCTAGTTGCGGAGGTTAGTTTCCTAACGGGGATGGTGAACCATGGATGATGCTTGCCTTTTGACCGGCTAAGACCGACCTAGATAGACTTCCTAGCAGACGTTGTTTAGGCTAAGCCTGGTTGCAACGAGTCTGGTTAGGTGACGCAGACGGGGGAGAAGCCCCTTCACCAGTGGCACAAAAAAGCCACGATATCGAACTATCGCGGCTTGAGGGGGGATACGAGCAGGTTTCTTAGAAACTTTGGGGGAGTGCTAATTGCTGCTCGTAAAAAGAGTAATAAGAATTGATGCAACGCAGCTAGCAGCGTCGTTGCTACTAACTTGCTTGTAGTGTACCCCCTGGCAAGATTAGGCGCAATTGATTGGTTTCATAAATTTACTAATAACTGGTTAGCGGCTTTTTTAAGTCGCTTCTAGGAATGAATGAGCAAGTCGATTAAAAATGTTGGGGCACAAATATTAGAGAAATAGACACAAAATATAATCGTGTTAAAGGCCTGAGGAATAAGGGCTGACGACCGTCGAAAAATATTCGACGGCCATTTTTTGTTGAAGAAAAGCGCGGTTTTTGCTGGAAATAACCGTATAATAGACCGCGGGATAGTAAGGACGGGACTTAGCGACACTTTTCCAACTGTGAGGCACTGTTTTTACGGAGTTTTTGTAAAGGACGTTGGCCATCAGTGATAACTAAGTTTCGTGAAGGTTTTGTAACGGATGGTCGCCTAACACGACCGTGTTACCTTACTTGGAGAATTGAAAAATGATTAGACGTCTTAACTATTATTTACATTTTACGCATCAAAAGAAACAAAAATCGGCTATTTGTCGTGATTAAAGTTACAATAGCCACCTGTTAATGGTTTATAGATATTGGATTAATTTGGAGATTTAGTCCCGATTAATCATGGAGGTCGTAACATGACATTACTCGCTGAAATCTGGGCGATCATCTGGCATCCGCTGAGTGTCCTGGTTCCTCTGACCAATCAATTGGGGACTGGGATCTACCCGGTGCTATTCTTTCTTATTTTTTTAGAGTCGGGAATGCTGATCTTTTCCTTTATTCCCGGTCAATCATTGTTATTTATGGTGGGATCGATCGCGGCCGCACCAGCGTCAGAGCTGAATATTTGGTGGTTAATTGTGATATTTACGATGGCGGCCACCCTGGGATCGGCCATCAAGTACCTGACCACCATTCGGTGGCATGACCGGCAGGCCAGACTGATCGCGCGGTTACCAGACCAGAAGGTTGCTGAGGCCACCACGTCCTTTACCAATAATGAAGGCGAAACGCTGTTGATTGGGCGTTTCATTCCCTTCGTTGGGCTCTTCGTTCCCATTATGGCTGGGACGGCAGACATGGCCTGGCGTCAATTTCGGATTTACAACTTACTCGGAAGCTTCTTGTGGGTCTTTAGTTGTTGCGCCGTGGGCTACTTCTTCGGCAATACGCCCTTCATTCGACAGAATTTTACCTGGTTATTCTTGGTACTGATGGTGATACCAGTCATGGTGAAACGTGGCCTAACAGCCTGGCGTCAGCGCACGTAGACATCTACTTTAAGGGTGTCTTTTTTATTTTTATTGAAAAAAGGGCAAAAGAAAAGCCTCAAGCGACATGCGGATCGCTCAAGGCCATATTTTAGGAATTTGTTAATAAATCACTTGTTTTGGGGGGAGTGCATCTATAGACAGTGATTCCTAACTTCTATCACAGTGCTTAAGGTCAGAACGTATCACGAACTAACTAGTGTTAATCATAGTCACCAGTCAGTTTGTAAGCAAGCAAAATGTAACTCTTTTGCAGAAGTGGCTAGATAATTAACTTTGGTGGTCATTTAGGGGGGATCCCAGTACGGATTAGGCACAGGTGATTAACAGCGGTAAACGGTTACTGATTAGCGTTATCATGCGATAAGTGGCGGACGATTTTAACATGAAAGCGGTTAAAAATCTCCTTTTTCGCCAAGGGGGGTGACCGATCATGGTATCGACGGCCGGTCAGTGATGCAGTCATGAAACTTGCAATATAAATAATTGTGTAACTGCTGATAAAACGCGTTGTGACAGGATTTATCGTCACAACAGATAAGAACGATTCTCATATTATAAGTGAAAATTTATGTGTGTCACGCACGCAATACCGTCATTTTTATCTAAGTGTGAGGAAAAAGCGGTTATTCCAAGGCTTTTGAAGACGAAGTCATTTATCTTTCGCTAACTTTCAAGTAGACTAACGGTAGAATTGTTTTTCGTGTAGGAGGGTAAACATGAAAGTCATCATTGTTGGTAGTACACACGCTGGGACTAATGCAGCGTTACAAATTTTGCAAGATCATCCAGAAACCGAAGTTACCATTTATGAACGGCATACGAATGTTTCTCTTCTGTCTTGCGGGATCTCTTTGTTCCTAGACGGGCAAGTTAAACATCTAGAGGACATGTTTTATTCTTCCCCGGAACAGTTGACCGAAGCGGGAGCAAAGGTTTTGACTCGACACAATGTCGTCAAGATTGATGCCGAGAGCAAGACTGTTCAAGTGGTTGACATGGACACCGGAGACATGAAGACAGATACCTATGACAAATTAATTATGGCGACAGGGTCAACGGTGACGGTTCCACCAATTTTTGGGATCGACGAAGACAAGGTCATGTTATGCAAGAACTATGAACAAGCTATCGCGATTGACAAGGCCGCTAAGGATAACAAGCGGATTGCCATTATCGGGGCAGGGTATATCGGGACCGAATTAGCTGAAAGTTACGCGCGGACGGGTCACGATGTTCAGTTGATTCAATCACGAGACATTATCTTGAACCATTACGTCGACAAGGGCCTTTCAGATCACATCGTCAGCATCCTAACTGATGAAGGGGTCAAAGTACTGTTGAACCGGCGTGTGACGTCCTTTACTGGTAATGACAATGGGGAATTGGTGATTGAAACGACCAACGGCGAATTCACGGCCGACCTAGCCGTGGTTTGTACCGGATTCGTGCCAAATACCGAACTCTTACGGGGACAGGTTGAGATGGATAGGCACGGGGCCATCATCATTAACGATTACGTACAGACATCCAATCCCGATATCTTTGCTTGCGGAGACGCCAGTGTGGTTAACTTCAACCCAACGGGTAAGCCAGCCTACACACCACTTGCCACCAATGCCGTGCGCCAAGGAATGTTGGCGGGGATCAACGTGTTTGGAAACATTCAACAATATATGGGGACGCAAGCCACGTCAGCCATGGTCATCTTTGGCCGGACATTGGCCTCAACCGGTCTGACTATCGACCATGCCTTGAACGCTGGTTTTGACGCCGACCAAGTGACCTTCGATGGGACTTGGCGGCCAGCCTATATGCCAACGACCGATGACTTGACGATTAACCTGGTCTACAATCGGAAGAATCGGCGGATCTTAGGGGCCCAATTCTTCAGTAAACATGAAGTGGCACAGTCTGCTAATGCCATCTCGATTGCCATTCAAAACCGTAACACGATTGATGACTTGGCCTTCGTGGATATGTTGTTTAATCCAAACTTTGACGACCCATTCAACTATCTGAATTTGGTCGCACAACAGGCCGTGGAAAAAGAAACGAAGCGTGGGAACAACCATCCTCGCTTGACCGCTGGTGTCGATAAGGACCCAGAGGAAGCTTAATCTGAATAGGTGAACTCTTGAACCGAGACCTCGTGTCTCGGTTTTTTATCTCTACGATATTGGGTCGCCTGTAGCGTCTCGGTTCTACGCTCCGGCAAGCACGGCGTATGATCGGGACGCTATTTTTTAATGAAGCATGCAAAGCCCTAGCCAAAACATACCTGCGGGGGTATACTGATGGCACGATCAAATTTGAAAAGGGGTACGCAAACATGCAAGCAATTACGAGTAAGGATTTCGAGCACGTGGGGGACGACACCGCCGTAACCGTTGTCGACTTTTGGGCCACTTGGTGTGGACCTTGTAAGATGCAGACGCCAGTTCTAGAGGCGTTGGATCAAGAATACGGGGACCAGGTGAAGTTTGCCTCCCTCGATGTGGATCAGAACCAAGACCTCGCACAATCTCTGGGGATCATGAGTATTCCTTCTCTGGTGGTCTTCAAGAACGGGATGCCAACGGAAAAGGTTGTGGGTTTCCATCCTAAGGCTGCATTGAAGAAGTATCTCGATGAAAAGTTAACTGAGGTGAGCGCTTAATGGTTCAAACGACGTCTAGTCAATTGAAGAATCGCCTGCGTCGAGCCGATGGTCAACTGCAAGGTATCTTAAAGATGGTCGATGAGGGGCGCCCCTGTCAGGATGTGCTGACGCAACTCGCTGCCGTTCGCTCCGGGGTTGAACGGATGATGGGTGTTGTAGTGGCGGAGAACGTCAAACAGTGTGTCAGTCAGGACCAACTCACCGATGACCAACAGATGGAACTCCAAGCTGCCTTGGACCTGGTCGTTAAGACACACTAGGTCTTGACTTAGCGTCAACACTAAGTGGTAGGATGACCATGAGGTGAAGATGATGTCAAAGACAGCGTTACAGAAGCTTGAGGCCGGTGAGCCCTATTACTTTCTTGACGAGGAAGTGGCAGCCCGTAAGGCACGAGCGGCGCGGCTGTGTCAGGAATTTAATGCGATTCCAGCTACTGATCCGGCGGCACAAACTGCAAAAATTAAGGAAATTTTAGGTCGTCATGGCGAACGGGTTTCCGTGCAGGCGACGTTTAACTGCGACAATGGGCGTAATATCCACGTGGGAGAGGACTTTCTTAGTAATTACAACCTCACTATCCTGGATATTGCGCCGGTCACGATCGGAGATCACGTGATGATCGGCCCGAACGTAGATATTTACACGGTTAACCATCCGATGACGGCTAGTGGTCGCCGCCAATACTTAGCCCAGGCCAAACCAGTTACGATTGGTAACGATGTCTGGATTGGGGGCAAGGCGTCGATTATGCCCGGTGTGACCATTGGCGATAATGTTGTGATCGCGGCCGGAGCAGTCGTGACGAAGGACGTTCCTGCCAATACCTTGGTGGGTGGTGTGCCTGCGAAGGTCATTAAAATACTTTCTAAATAAATCGTGTTTCCGCCAGGAATCCCAATAAATGGGTCCTGGTTTTTTGATTTGTTATGACACGGGGCATTGTGACCAAGTGATGACCGGGTTAGCGCGTTAAAAAGCTCAGAGTGAAATCGGTTTCATTGCGTTGCCTTTTCCGGTAGAATGAGGGTGTACCTGTGAATCTACTTATTCTGAAGGAGTGAATGGCACATGGCATCAAATGGTAAAGTAGCAATGGTTACCGGCGGTGGACAAGGAATTGGGGAAGCCATTTCCAAACGTTTAGCCAGTGATGGGTTTGCGGTTTCAATTGCCGATTTGAACTTAGACAATGCCAAGAAGGTCGCTGCCGACATCGAAGCTGATGGTGGTCAGGCATGCGCCGTGAAGGTCGATGTGGCCGATCGCGACAGTGTGTTTGCCGCGGTTAACGCGACAGCAGATGAGCTCGGTGGGTTTGACGTGATCGTCAACAATGCCGGCTTAGGGCCAACAACGCCGATCGATACGATTACCCCAGAACAGTTTGATTTAGTGTACCATGTGAATGTGGCTGGGACCCTATGGGGCATCCAGGCGACACACGCCAAATTAAAGGAACTCGGACACGGGGGGAAGATTATCAATGCGACCTCGCAAGCCGGGGTGGTTGGAAATCCAAACCTAGCCCTGTACAGTGGGACCAAGTTTGCTATTCGAGGGATTACCCAAGTCGCCGCGCGTGACTTGGCCGCCGAAGACATTACAGTGAATGCCTATGCACCTGGAATTGTGAAGACGCCGATGATGTTTGATATTGCCCATAAGGTCGGGCAAAATGCCGGTAAGGATGATGAATGGGGGATGCAGACGTTCGCCAAGGACATCACTTTGGGCCGCTTGTCCGAACCCGAAGATGTCGCTGCCGGGGTTGCCTTTCTGGCCGGTCCGGATTCAAATTACATGACGGGACAGACGCTAGAAGTTGATGGTGGGATGCAGTTCCACTAAACTGACAAGAAATTAATAAAAGACGCCGCAGTAGTTGCGGCGCCTTTTTTGTCCGGATGACCGCCGGTCTGATTTGGCCGAGACATGAGATCAGCAGTTGGGTTTGCTAAGGATCATCGGTTAATCGTCTGTTGTCAGCTGGTTGTTTTTGGTACAATGGACTAATCTGTTTCAAAGTAAAGGACGTGAACCTGTGGCAAATGTACTGGCGATTCTAATTTGTGGCTTTCTGGGGGGCAGTCTACGTTACTGGTTGGGGGAAGTTATTCCCACGGGCACAGGTTTTCCCTGGAGCCTGGTGTTGATCAATCTCCTCGGTAGTGGGGTGTTAGCGTGGTTGTCGCACGCCCAGCGGTTGACTGCCAAATGGCCGGAAGCCCTGACCATTGGCCTGGGTGTCGGTGGCGTGGGGGCCTTTACGACCTTCTCGACGTTCAGTGTGACCACGATGACCCTACTTGAACGCCAACAGTGGGGTCTGGCAACGGTTTATTTGATGGTCACCGTTTTCGGTGGCTTGGCCTGTAGTGCTTTTGGGGTTTGGTGTGCACGTCGATGGTGGCGCCTCCCCTCGGTGACCCTTTGATGGCCGCGTTGGCTGGCCTAGGGGCTGCAGTGGGGGCACTGGGACGATATGAAATCACGAAATGGGTGACCGGTCTGTGGGGGAACCGCTGGCCATTTGCGACGTTACTTATCAACCTTTTAGGGAGCTTATTACTGGGTCTACTCACGGGTTGGCAGTGGGGCACCTGGCCAACCGTTATAATTGGAACGGGGGTCTTAGGGGGCTTCACGACCTATTCGACTTTCAGTCATGAACTGGTCATGTTGGTTGACCAGCGCCGCTATGGCGCCGCACTAAGCTATGGACTGGTAAGCGTCGGCGGTGGTCTACTCCTAGCTGCTTTAGGCCTGATGGTCGGCCTGCGATTTGTGGGATAAAATAGTGGCGTTTGGCAGGTAACTTCCCTATCATGGGATTAGTGAATATTTATGAAAGGTGTGTCGGTCGTGGCGCGAATCGCAACAATTATTAAGGAAAATGCAACGCTACGAGACCAACTCTCGCCGGAAAACCGGTCGTATTGGGATGATCTCGTGGAAAATATGCGCCAACAGGCCAAGTTTCGTAAGGAAACCGTGCTCCAGCGCGAGTTACACGACCTGTTGCCGGAAATTATCGCGGCGCAAAAGGCTGGACGAGATGCCGAGGACTTCTTCGGCGGCGGTCCTGCCACCATTGCTATTGCGTTAGGCAAGACCGGCAGTCGTCGGCCTTGGTGGTGGAACTGGGATCTTTTGGTTCCGCTGTTAATCTTCACGCTGGGAACCATTTTACCCGGTGTTATTCTACCGGCCGTGCCACTTCAGCTGTTGCTGGTGGGTGTGGAGTACGGATTGTTCATCGTGGCTTTAGTAATCGGGATCTGGCTAACACCGCGCTTTACCGAGCGCGGCCGCGTCGTGGCCTGGTTGATCGTGATTGTGGCGTTACTCGTGGCGATGCGGGTTGCTGCGACGACGATTCCACCAGTGGGCTTGGTTTACTTAACTCGCGGTGGTGGGAGTATTGCGCTGATCGTCTTTGCCGTGCTGGTTACTGGTCTGACTTGGTGGCAGAACCGCATCCATCCTAATTCTTGGTTGTCTGCTGTGTTGGGAAGTCTGTGGATTACGACTTTTCTTGCCTTGTTGGCTCGGATACCCGCAACGTCTGGCTTGATGGTTACGACTTCTGGGAATCTGTTGATCGCCTTGGGTACCTTGCTCGGGGATGCCAGCGTTCTGATTATTGGCTGGCATATCTGGCAGGCTCGGCAACATCAAACAAATAATGAGTAGTGTTGTGGGGGTGGCGCGATCGCGTTACCCTTTTTTGTTAGGGGAAAGTGAGACGTAAGGCGGTTAGTTTGTTGCGCACGTTTCAACACTATAATGGCAAAATGATAGGGAAAATAAAATGGACCACCAGACGATTTGATCTGGCGGTCCATTTGTCTAATTGCTAGCCGTTAAAAGACTAACGGATCCAATGCATCCGTCTGGAAGTTGCCCGTTACCGGCAAGTTCAGAGCACGGCGCAGACGGTTGGAAACTTGGTCAATCTCGGATTGTGGCGCCACCTGGTAGTCGATACCATTTAGAATGGCTGGCTGACCCTGAAGCGTCAGAGAGTCGATATGGCGACTGGTGTGAGCGTCCTTGAAACGCAGCCACATCAGGTCGTTGAAGGTTAGATTGGTTTGGATGTTGTGTTGGAGGGATCCCAGCACGGCTTGGTAATGGGGGATGGAGCTGATACCGGCTTCTTTAACGACGAGAGCCTTGATCAACTGGCGTTGACGCGCTTGACGGCCATAGTCGCCTAAGGGGTCCTGATCGCGCATCCGCGAGTAGGCCAGAGCACTGGCCCCGTCAAGGTGAATCTTAACGCCCTTGGTCACGTTAGCCTGTTCGTAGTGGAAGGTTAGGAGCGGGTTGATGGTGACACCTCCGACGGCGTTAACCATCTGTTTAAGGCCGCCCATGTTGAGCAAGACGTAATAATGAATCGGAATATCCACCAGGTGCTCCACGGTCTTCAGCGTTGTTTTAGCACCATATAACGGGTAGGCCGCGTTGATCTTTTCATCGTCTTGTTGGCTCCCATAGATGTCGACCAGGGTGTCACGGGGAATACTGGTCAGCTTGGCCGTCTGGGTCTTGGGATTAATCGTCGCCACGATCATCGTATCAGTTCGTCCGACGTCGTGGCGCCCCAGAGCACCGGTATCGGTCCCAAGTAGGAGGACGGCGAAGGGTTTGCCGCTGGTGATCGCACTCCCATCGGGATGGATCCCGGCGGATTGGTAGGCCCCGTCAAAGGTATGCTGTGCGGCTTGCCAAGCGTGGTACCCCCACAGTCCAAGCAACGCGAGGAGTGCCCCACCAATGGTCACGATCCGCTGCCAGTGATGTTTCCGAATTAACAGGTGGCGTGGTTTTGCGCTAGATTGACGCATAACAGACTCCCCCTTTCGTCAAGTTGCTCTCAGTATAGCGAGGGGCGCGGTAAGGGGAGGACAATACGCCTAGTTTTGATCAAATTAGGACTAACCAAATGGTCGGGCGGTTAATCAATTTAGCCATCCAAATTATTGGCCAGGGCGGTCGTTAGGGGTGTACAGTAAAGGCGTACCCACAATCTCAAAAGGAGTTGGCAAATAATGGCAAAAGTTGAAAGTTTTACGTTAGATCACACCGCTGTTAAGGCACCATACGTTCGTTTGATTACCCGGGAAACGGGGACCAAGGGTGACGTCATTTCCAATTTTGATTTACGGTTAGTCCAACCGAATACCAATGCGATTCCAACGGCTGGCTTACATACGATTGAACACCTGTTGGCGGGCTATCTGCGAGACGAGATGACCGGCGTCATCGACTGTTCACCATTCGGTTGCCGGACCGGTTTTCACTTGATTACTTGGGGTGAACAATCTACGGAAGAAGTTGCCAAGGCTTTAAAGGCTTCGCTCCACAAGATTGCGTTTGACACGGAGTGGAAGGACGTTCAGGGAACGGACAAGTACAGTTGTGGGAATTACAAGGACCACAGTCTGTTCTCCGCTAAAGAATGGTGCAAGGATATTCTCGATAAGGGGATTTCTAAGGATCCCTTTACGCGTGAGGTCATCTAGACGCTCTGAATTCGTGTAACTTGTTAGAGCGATTGGGGTCGTTAGGCGTGCAGCTGAGATCGACCATCGACTCTAGATGGTAAGTCGGGCTACTCATGATGACTTTGGGTTATCGACAGTGTAGCCCCTCAAAACAAAATTAATCACAAACTAAGACGCGCTAGGCCACCCATTTGCGGGAGATCTAGCGCGTTGTTGATTCTCTGAAGTTGGGATATAATCTATCCCGTTTACTATCTTATTTATGGGGAAGCGATCATCATTTTAAAGAAGCAACAAATGGGATTGGCTCTGCTAATATTGGGGCTTTTCCTGGGAATCAACGCGGGCGTTGACGTTCCCGCGAAAGCCGCGGTCAAGGTTGACCATCAGACTACGCCGGCACTCACGGTGGGGAAGTTGCGGAAGGTCAATGATCATGCCGTACATTACGTGAAAATGCCGAAAACTTACGCGCATGGTCACTTACATAGTCCCAATCAGATTCGTTGGGCCAAGGGCGCTAAGATGAATTTCAAGACGACCTACCTTTTGCCGTATCCGGGATACAAGAATCAGGCTTGGGGGAATCCACAGAGCCTGACCACCGATGGCCGGTACTTCTACGTGATTTATTGCCCGACCAATTGGAGGAATCACGGACGCGTGGTCCGTTATGATGCACGCAAATTAAATCAGTTGGGCGTGACACCGCTGGAAGTCCAGATGGCGTATACACAAACCAACGAACGAGAACTGGCGATTCGCCGGGCCATTAAAGTTGGGCCAGCATTTACCACGGGTCACGGGCAGTCGTTGGCCTATGACTGGAAGCACAAGCGCCTCTACATGTGGATCGACAAGGAGTCTGCTCCCCGGGTCCCCATGAATCAATTCGGTTATATCGCCCAGATCAGCGGACGGTCTCTGACCCCAATTCACAAGATCCGATTCAAGCTAAAATCTGGTCATGTTTCCAAGCCTGGTGGTCACGTGCTGACGTTCGACCGTTACGGCAATGCTTTCTTCTGGACCAAGCCAACCGTGCATACCGCGTTGATCTACAAGGGCACCATTTCGCGGAAGAAGGTTCATTTCCGCATGACCAACCAGCTCCTGACCCGGAATCCCGGGACACGCCTGCAGAGCATGGCGTACAACCCGCATAATCAGCGGCTATACCTGGTCGCCGATGACTCTGTGGCGAGTTTCCCGGCTAAGTCATTGGTGGGCAAGGGTCATTTGAAAAACAGGCAGTTCAAATGGACGCAATTCGCGTCCAAGCGGGAGTTCGAGGGTCTGACGTTCACCAAGAATGGGACACCCTATCTTCTGACCAATCACCATCCTGAGCTCTTTTCCGGGGATCGGAATTGGTGGTAAAAAACAACGGGTGAGTCAAGGCGATTAGTGGGGGTAAGCGGAGTTCCCTGTCTTGGGACACACGTTTCAATCCTGGCGACACCAAAGCTGTGACCTTGGTCACAGCTTTTTTACGTAACGCGTTTAGGTAATTGATAAGTTTACAATTGATAAGAACACCATTTCACAAGATGGTGTATCATAAGATTAACGGCAAGGGATGGGAGATGAGCCTCATGGCAGGACGCATACATAAACGGCACTTTCTTTGGTGGTTATTTGGTGGGATAAGTGTGTTGGTGGTGATAGAGTTGTTGTTTCTTTTGCCGGTGACGCCTAAGAATACGGTTCGCTGGACGATACTTCGCAATGGTCACCCTCTACAGGCGCTTGAGGGCCATCCAGTTAAGGAGTCACGAACTGATACACGCGGGTCTTCTGGTAAGCGAGACTGGGATTATTACCGCTTTGATCACCAGGTGATGTCCTATTCAGGGGGCTATGAAAGCAACGAGGTCGGCGTTTGGCGGCCAGCGGGTCATCTTTTTTACCGCGGTACACTGACTTTTGACGTTGGATAACTGAAAGATGAACGGAGGAATGGCGATGAAACGACAGGCACATCAAGGGAGGCACAGAGTGGCTGTCCTTCTGTTAATTCTGGTGGCAGCGGTTGTCTTGCTCTTCGTTCCGTATACGCCCAGTAATGCGGTCCGACTCACCTTAGTGCAACACGCGCAGCCAGTGAAAGGGTTGTTGGTCTATCCGCTCAAGTTGGCGGATTCAGAGGGCGAGAAGTATTCGGTCCGGCGGGACTGGACTTACTATCATGTCCAATTTACAGTTGGCACGAGTAAGTTTTCCACGCGTGTTATTGGTGTGCATCAGGTGGCGGGCTCGATTTTTTATCGTGGCATACCGGTTAGAGCAAAATAAGGGTTGTGAATGAGTTCGAGTTGGTTAACATCTAAGCACGGGCCATCTTTTGTTTTATAAATTGATATTATGTAAAAAGCGGATCTGGATTTTTCCAGGTCCGCTTTTATTCCCGAATTGATCAGGTCGTTAGGGTGCTTAGTTCGTTCTCGAAACGATGGTCACAATTGGCGCGTATGTCGTGGTTCGAGAGCGATAGCCGTGCTTGGACACCTTGAACTTAAAGTTGGATTTTTTGAGATTCTTTTTGGTTTTGATGACAAAGCGGCCTTGATGATTGACCGTGGCCTTCCCCAGAAAATGACCCTTTAAGGTCTGAATCTTAACTGTGGCCTTCTTAGTCGTCCGGCCATAGACGTGTTGACGGGTCACCCGGATTTTAGAGACGTGTGCCACAGTCTTTTGACTGGCAAATGACGTGGTCGGTAACAGACCACAGGATCCGATAATTAAAGTCGTGATAACAATCTTTCCCAAACTTTTGGACATAACTGATTCCTCCCTAAACTGGCGACATATGGGATGCCGTCAATTTTATGATACCACTTGTGACGCCTGCCAGACACTTACAAGCGACTGCTGACAGGTGGTCTAGATATGTGGCGCTCTGGTTCATCTCGAATTAGTAAGTTTGCTACGAGATCGATCGGGATGTCAAAGGTCGTCAAGGACGTCCAACACCGTTATACTGGCGTCAAATATTGGGGGGTGGCCAATTATGAGAAGAATCTATTTGTGGGGTGCGTTGGTTCTGAGCCTTGGCTTGGGCAGCGCAGGAACGGTGTCTGCACACGCGATGAGTACGGTCAGACAGTCGTCGGCGGCTTTAGTAGCCCCGAGCGATCTGCGGCCATTAGCAGACACGCAGGTTCACTTTGTGACGGCACCAAGCTCTTATTCTGAAGCGGCTCATCCGCACGGGATCAACACGATTGCTAGTGACCAAGGCTCGGCCGTAACCTTTACGACCAAGTACTTGTTACCACAACCGGGCTACCGCAACGAAGCCTGGGGTGATCCTCAGAGCATGACGGTGGTGGGCCACTATCTCTATGTGATTTACTGTCCGATGACCTGGCATAATCGCGGCCGCATGGTGCGGTTGGATATGGCTAAGTTAGCGAGTCTTAAGGCGACCCCACTGGATATTCAGCGGGTCTACCACAGCTCGGCGGCTAATGACAAGCATGAACAGGCAATCGCGGCGGCGATTAAGATTGGGCCAGCCTTTGTGACGGGGCACGGGCAGTCGCTGTCCTATGACTGGAAGACCCACCAGCTTTACATGTGGCAGGATCGGGAGTCTGCCCCCGCCGTTCCAATTAACCAAGAAGGGGTTATCCAGCAGCTCAGCCAAACGACGTTGAAGCCAGTTCACAAGGTGACATTCCGATTGAAGGCGGGGAGTTTTGCGGTTCCTGGCGGTCACGTGTTGGCTTTTGACAAGGCTGGCCGGGCTTACTTCTGGACACGGCCAAACGGCAACGAGGTCTACATCTATCAAGGCAAGATTAGCCGCAACCACGTCCGCTTTCGGTTGACGCATCAGATCCTGGAGCACGGGCCCGGCACACATGTTCAGAGCATGGCTTACAACCCACACAACGGGCGGTTGTACCTGGTTGCCGACGAATCCATCGCCAGTCTGCCGGTTAAGAAGCTTGCGGGTAGCGGTAGTCTAACCAGCAGGGATGTGCTGTGGACCCACTTCGCGTCACGGCGGGAATTCGAAGGGCTGAGCTTCGCCAGCGATGGCACGGCTTACTTGATGAGTAACCACCGGCCAGAGGTCTTCACGGCGCGGGTGTTTCAATAGAGTAGAGTGGTTCAGGAGGCGGTTAGTCAGTGAGCATTAACGTCAATACCGTGAGCGTCCCGGGTTTGGACACTTGCGGTATTGGGGTTAAGCGGAACTGGCTGCCTCCTGAAGCACGTTTCAAAAGCAGCATCAAAATACGGTAGCAACACCAAAAGCGGCACCCCGAGAGCAATCTCAGGGTGCCGCTTGTCATATTCCTAAATTAGAGGGAATCCAGCAAACCTGGTTCCGTCTGGTGAATATAGGATTCCAGTCCTCGCCGATCAATCAGTGAGGCCGCCGCCCCTTCACGTGAGATGCAGAAGCCCGCGGCATAGTTGGCGATCCGGATGGCCTCTTCTAGAGCATAGCCGGCTAACAGGTAAGTCGCTAGGGCACTGATGAAGGCATCGGTTGCTGCCGTGGTGTCGATCTTAGGGAAGTCGGTGGCGGGGAAGACCCGTTCAGTCTCGGCCGTTGCGAGGTAGCAGCCTTCACCACCCAAGGTCACGATGACCTTGGAGATACCGGCATTCAAAAGAAATTCGGCCTGGTCCTTGAGTTCACCGGCTGCAGGTGCGAGGAGGGCCAATTCTTGGCGGTCGAGAACCAGAATGTCAACGCCATTGAGGTATTGAACGGGAATTTTGCTACGCGTCGATGGTTTGAAGATCGTGGTGGCGCCATACTTGTGGGCCAGTGTGCAAGCACGTTCAATGGTTTCCAAAGGGAGCTCTGACTGAATCAGGCAATAGCCAGAGTTCTTGAACAGGGATTCATTGGCCGTCAAATACTCGGGCGTAACCAGTGCATTTGCGCCGGGAAGGACTGACACGGTGGAATTGCCATCCTTTCCGACGTAGATGATGGCATGGCCGGTATCAATGTGGTTGATACGGTTAACGCCCCGAACATTAATGGCATAGTGCTCGAGTTCCTTATAAATCGTATCGGATTCAAGGTCAGAACCAATGTTACCAATCAGGGTAACCGGTTGTTCAAGCTGAGCCACCCCGATGGCTTGGTTGATCCCATGACCACCAGGAACGGTGGTTGAGGCGGTTACCGTGACGGTCTTCCCGCTTTCTGGGAGCTGCGGTACGCGGAGATAGGTGTCCATATTGATGCTGCCAATGATGGTGACCTTGGGCTTATTGAACTGGTAAGGAATGGCAACGGTGGTTTCGTTATCGAGCTTGAATTCTTGTGAAAAGGGCTTTTTGACGGTCTTTTTCGTTTCCAGTTGGGTAACCATCTTATTGCAGATATACGCCCCAAAATCGGAGTTCCGAACGGTTAATGTCGAGATCTCATTGAGGGCAAATGTCGCTTGTGACTCTGCGTTATCGTTCTTCAGAGAGACCAGAGACACATCTTCGGGGATCTTGATGGCGAGGTCGTGCAGGATGGCATAGAATTCAAGGGCTTTACTGTGGTGTGAGGAGACCACCCCGGTGATGTAGTGGGAGTTGATGCGGTGAAGCAGACTATCGTCGAGGTCAGTGTAGACCAGATCTTCTTCGTAAGTCAGGTTGTTGTCAAAGAGGCATTCGCGATACCCTTCGAGAAAGGCATCTGTCCGGCGACCTTCGGAGAGAAGACAGGCGATTCGTGTGTGGCGATGGTCAATCAGTTCTTGCGTAATCTGGTAAGCCGCCTGCTGATAGGGAATGAGCAGAGAGTGGTCACCACCGAAGGCCCCAATGGTAATCAGGGGGATGTGGCGTTCTTTGAAGCGGGCAATCCGCTTGACGCTGGCTTGGCTGATGGGTTCCCAAATAACCCCGTCGACTTGATTGTTGCTGACGGCGCTAATATTCTTTAATTCCTGATCGGCATCATTGTAGGCATTGAAGACCAAGACACGGTAGCCATTTCTCTGGGCCGTCTTGATGATGCCATCTAGCGTGGAGTCCATCGAAATGGCGGAACTTAGAAGCACCCCAAAGGTATACGTCTTTTGCGACGCATTGATCGTTTGTGAGTATGGGGTGTAGTGATATTCCTTGACGATCTTTAAGACGCGCTCGCGCGTCTCGGAACGAATACTCCCGTCTTTATTATTAACAATCTTAGACACCGTCGATGCTGAAACACCTGCCATTTTCGCGATATCGTTAATATTCATGAGTGAGTTCACCTTTTCAAAATTGTCGTTAGTCAACAGTTGCTTGGTCAACCAGCTCATGTAAAACGGTTTATTCGCTGGCAAACGTTGTTATGACGCTATTTCAGGGCCTATTAAACACGGAATGAACGACTAATATGTTTATTTATTTGACCCCACGTTCCTAGCGTATTTTATTCGAATTATTTTTGCAAGCCTTTTCGCAAAGCCAAGCCAAGTGGCGCCTGTGGTTTCGTCGAAGTCCCGTTTAAAAGGCGTGCACGCGCAACCGTTATCCACCACAACTTTTGATTGACAATCCTAAATCGTGATGGTAAATTGACCGTGAAAGAGCTTTCGGAAAACACTTTCCTAAAGTTAGCACAGAATCAAAAAATTTAAAAGGGGGGATGAATGTTGACAAAAAAAGGTCTCTATCCAGAAGTGTGAAGGTTCAGTCGGCGACGAAGTCCTTGGTGCTCATACCAATCGCTGTCGGCATTAACCTGATCGGGGGAACGTTGTGTTCGACCCTGAAATTACCACTCTTTCTGGATATGATTGGCACCATCGTGATTGCGGTGTTGTCCGGCCCATGGGTGGCGGCTCTCTGTGGATTGTTAACCAACCTGTTCTTGGCGTTAGTCGCTAACCCGGTCTACCTGCCCTACGCCCTAGTGAGTGTTCTCTGTGGGTTGGTCACGGGGTACTTAATTAAGGCCGGCCTGTTTCGCAACAAGTTTGGCGTCGTGGTGACTTGGCTGGTAGTGACATTGACCAATACCGTTTCTGCGTCACTCATCACGATCTTCGTTTATGGGGGGGCCACTGGGGTGAACAGTACCTCGCTAGTCACGGCGGCCCTGCTTGCCACCACCAAGAAAATCATGTTTTCAGTTTTCTCGTCATCGATGGTGGAAAATTTAATTGATAAGGCCATTGTTTTTGTGATTGCCTACCTCATCATCCAGCGGATTCCAAAGAAGTTCCTGAGTCAGTATTCATCGAGCCTGGGTGACGACTAGCAAGCCATTGTTTATTTTGAGAGGGGGAAAGTCCCGTGGGTAGCGGAGAACCAGTTAAAAGTCCGATCGAAAAATTGAATCCGCTTACAAAGATGCTGGCCATCTTTTGTTTGGGACTCGCAACGCTAATTTATCCGAACTCTTGGTTAGGATTAGGCATCGTGATTGTCCTCTTCGGAGTCGCAGGAATAGCCCATATCTTGACGTCTTTCGCCAAGACGATTTTCGGTTTTGGTATTCCCATTTCGCTGATGCTGTTCTTTATTCAAGGCCTCTACAGTCCCAAGAATAAGACCATCATTGCGGACTTGGGATTCGCCAAGCTTGGTGAAGAGGGCCTCCTGTACGCGGCGAAGATTGTCATCACGCTGCTTGTTTTCTTAGCGACATTCTACATCATGAATCAAACGACTTATGCCGGAAAGATGGTCGCTGCTTTGACCAGGAGCGGGATCAATCCGCAGGTCGGTTACCTCATTCTGGCCAGTCTCAATGTGGTGCCACAGATGCACCGCCGCTTGGACATCATCAAAGAAGCGCAAGAGGCGCGTGGTGTTGAAACAACCGGTGGCCTGTGGGCCCGACTAAAGGCCTATGTGCCGTTGATGGGCCCCGTCGTGATGTCCTCATTGACGGATGCCCAGGAGCGGGGGATGACCTTGGAAACGCGGGGGTTTGCGAACACGAACGTTAAGCGGACGAGCTATATCGAAGTCACAACGTCCAAGGCGGATACATATTTACGCGCAGGCCTCATTATTTTTTTAGTCGCAGTCATTATTATTTCTATTTGGATGAGATGGGCACAGTAAGACGAGGAGGGAAGCGCGTTGGACGAGTTAGCAATTGAAGTGAAGGATCTGTCGTTTCGTTACCGGCAAACGACCCACGCGGCGTTAAGCCACGTTAGTTTCTCGGTACCCAAGGGGAGCTTCTTCTGTATCATTGGCGGCAATGGTGTGGGCAAATCCACGTTGTGTAATACCTTCGTGGGGCTGATTCCCCATTACTTTTTAGGCAAGATGGACGGAGAGGTCCGTGTCAACGGCCAGAGTATCTTAGACCAGTCCATTGCGGATTTATCGTCACAGATTGGTCTGGTTTTCCAGAATCCCTTTAATCAACTCTCGTACACGGCCTCAACGGTCGCCGAGGAATTGGCTTACGGGTTGGGGAACCGCGGGGTCGCTCGTGAAGAGATGGTGAAGAAAGTTGCGGCCGTGGCCAAATTAATGCGGATCGATCAGGTACTCGACCAGAATCCGCTTGATTTGTCCGGTGGTCAGGCGCAACGCGTGGCCTTTGGGTCCACCTTCATTCTAGAACCGAAGATTTTGGTGCTGGATGAATGTACCACACAATTGGATCCTATGGGTGCCGATGATATTTTTGCTATCGTGAAGCGCCTCAATCATGAAGGGATAACGGTGGTTATGGTCGACCATGATATGGAACGAGTCGCCGAGTATGCCGACCAAATCTTGGTCTTGGCGGCAGGGTCTCCAGTCTTACAGGGGACGCCCGCGGAAGTCTTCGGCGATCCGCGATTAGCCGAATTTGGGGTCGAACCCCCGGCTTATGCGACGGTCACGCAGGCCTTGGCCCAGCGCCACCTCATCAAAGCTGAATTAGGTGTCACCAAAGAACAGGCGGTCGCACTGGTGAAGGAGGGGCTCAATCATGCGCATTGACTTACAGGATTTACATTTCGGGTATCATCCTGAACATGAAATCTTGCATGGCGTGGACTTAACGCTGGCTGGGACGGACCCCATCGCCATCATTGGCCAGAACGGGGCCGGCAAGACGACGTTAGTGAAGCAGTTCAATGGGATCTTGACGCCGACTTCCGGACACGTCTTGATTGACGGTCAGGATGTGACCACCCAGACGACCGCCAAATGGGCCGCAAAAGTGGGCTATGTCTTTCAAAATCCTAATGACCAATTGTTTTTAGATTCGGTCCGGAAAGAATTTGAGTTTGGGCCCAAACGAATTGGGATGGCACCGGCAGAGATTAAGCACCGCATCGATCAGGTCGCTGACTTGGTCGAGTTGACCGATGAACTTGATACCCATCCCTTCGACCTTGACGACACGCAGAAAAAATTCTGTACCATCGGCGCTATTATCATGATGAATCCCGATGTGGTGGTGTTTGACGAGCCAACCTGTGGGCAAGACGTTCACGGCGATCACCTGTTGAATCGTCTGATTCGCCACCTCACAGCCGCAGGAAAACTCTGTGTGACGATTTCCCACGATATGACCTTTGTGGCTCAGAACTTTAAGCGGGTGATTGTCATGTCACAGGGCGCTGTTCGGCTGGATGGGACGCCGGAAGCCGTCTTCTCTCAGACGGCGGCCTTGAAGACCTGCTTCATCACGCCACCGCCGCTGACTCAATTAGCGCAAGCGGTGGGGTTCACCGCAACACCATTTACCACGGACGCCTTTGTACGGGCATTCGAAGCGGAAAGGAAGTAACGGATTGTGGCAAAGATGATTACGCAAATTTATGGCATTAGAACGATTGCAGATGCGCAGATGGTTATTGATTTAGGGGGCGACCACATCGGCGTGAGCTATGGTCAAGTGAAGCGGACCCCCGGACAATTAACCTGCGACCAGGCCAAGGCGATCTTTGAGGCGACTGCTGGCAACGTGGTCCGTGTGGGCCTAACGGTTTCCGAAGATATCGACGAAATTACATCAGACCTCAAGCTGGCCTTACCGGACGTCATGCATCTTTCCGGAGATATTGACGGTATCAGCCCGAAACAGGCTCAGATCCTAAAAGATCGCTTTCCAGGATTGAAAATAATGCAAGCGTTACCGGTTTTGGCTGGCGTGCCATTGGCCGAACAACCGGTCTTGGACTACGTGAAGGCCTATGAACCGGTGGCCGACTTCTTCTTAATTGATACCAAGACGCCAGACGCGGACGATATTGGGGCAACGGGTGAGGTTCACGATCAGAACATTGACGCGGCCATTATTGATAGCACCCAGGTGCCCTGCATTATCGCAGGGGGCTTAGACGATCAGAACGTGGCGGCGGCCATTCACCTGACCCATCCTTACGGCGTCGATTCCTTCAGTCTGACCAATTACGACGATGAGCGCGCCAACACCTTGCGTTGCAAGGATCCGCAGAAGGTTGAGGCGTTCATCAAGGCGGCGCAAAATGCCTAAAGTTCTAATTGTGGGGGATGCCAATGTCGACATTCTGGTTCACTACCCAACGGTGACGCGTGAGCAACCAACGGCCGTTCACTTTGAGAATCCCAGCCTACAAGGCGGCGGAACAGCGGCGAATACCGCCACGGCTCTGGCTCGTTTGAATGTGCCGACAGCATTTATCGGAACAATCGGGGACGATTCGTATGGTCGTTACGTGCAAGAAGACTTTCGGAAGAGCGGTATTGATACGACGGGACTCATTGTCGACCCCACACGGAATACGGTCGGGGTCTTCGCCTTTATCGATAACCAGGGGGAACGATACCTTTGGGGATGGCCGCGTGAGAAACGGTCCTTCAAGGTATTGGACCCGGCGAAAGTGAATGACAACCAAGTCTTACAGGCAGATTGGGTGCATTCTTCCGGCATGACGCTCACTTATGACACCTCGGCGCGATCGACTATCATAGCGATCTTCAAATTAGCTTATGAACACAACATTCCGACGTCTTTTGACCTGAATCTCAGGGTCGATAATGGTCGGCTCGATCCAAGCTATGAACAAGCGATTAAAGAAATTCTGACCTACACCACCTACGTCCTGGGTTCGGGCGAGGAGGAATATGCCTACTTGGGTGACAGTCAGGATGGGATAACCAACGCCAGATCATTGGTCACAAATGACCGAACGATTGTCGTCCGTAACGGCAGTCAGGGATCCCTGGCGTTAACGCCTGACCGGCAGATCGCAGTGCCCGCATTCGAGGTGACCGTTGACGATACGGTCGGCGCTGGCGACGTCTACAACGCAGGGTTCATCAAGGCAATGTTGCAGCATCAAGGGCTCCGCGAAGCCTTGCGATTAGGCAATGCCGTGTCGGGCTATACGGTGACGAAGCCAGGAAGTCGCGCTTGTCCGACGCAAGCCCAGCTCGAAGCTTTCTTAGAAGATCACGTGCTGACAGAGTCATGACTGTCAGTGACAACCACTAGTTAAGGGGGTGAGGGTATCACAACATTGGGGACCATCCTGTGGGACTTCGACGGAACGTTGGCGGATACAGCACCAGACGTGTGGGCCTCGGTAGCCTACGCTGCGGCGGCATTGAACGCCACATTACCAGCGGCACTCACGGCGGATCCCAGTCATTTAAGTTGGCCATTAGAGCAGTTGTTTCAACAGTTGGAACCGCGAGCGGATCAGCGAGATTTCGCTAAATTCGATCGGTTAGTCGCCAAGCATTATCGCACGCTGAATACCTTTGACCAGACGCGGCTTTACCCGGGAATTCAGGATCTCCTCCAGGACCTGAAGAATCGTGGTATTCGCAATGTGGTCGTCAGCCTCAAGCCACAAGCGGCATTGGATCGCATTGTGGCGAACAAGGGTTGGCAGTCCTTATTTACCGCGGTCTATGGCATCGATTGGTTTGGCCCCCAGGCCACCAAGACGACGGCCATTCGACACATTCTGATGGACACCCATTACCCTGGTCCATTCCTCTACATAGGAGATTCGGGGACGGACGTGAGCGCCGCCCGAGCGAATGGCCTGATGTGTTTGGGGGTCACCTACGGAGATGGTGATGTGGCAGCCTTACGGCAACAGCGGCCGTGGCAGTGTGTGTCAACGGTGGCTCAGCTAAAAGCAAAATTATTGGGAAAGGAGCAGGAGAATGCTACAGGATTTTGAGATTCAGATTGGGACGGACTTCGTCTTCGGTCGCCAGAGTATTGACCAGATTGGGGACAAGCTTCAGACCATGAACGTGCATCACGTCCTCTTGCATCACGATGGCGGGCCGTTTCTCCAGTCTACCGGGCTTTTGGATCGGGTAAGGGCCCAGTTCAAGCAGGCCGGGATTGCGGTGACCGAGTTAGCCGGGGTACAACCCAATCCGCGGCTGTCACTGGTGCGTGAAGGGATCGCCATTGTGAAGGCCCAAAAAATCGATCTGATCTTCGCGATCGGTGGCGGTAGCACCATTGACTCCGCTAAGGCGATCGGATTGGGGGCAGCCACGGACAGAGACGTCTGGGACTTCTTCACGGGCCAGGCGACACCGACCGCTACGGTGAAGGTAGCCTCACTCGTGACCTATCCAGCGGCCGGCAGTGAGTCGAGTGCCGTCACGGTCGTCAATAACACGGCGGTTGGGCAGAAGCTTCTCGTCAGTGACCCCATCGTACGACCAGCGGTGGCCTTCATGGCACCGGAGCTCACGAGCACCCTGCCCCCATTTCTGACGGCGTGTGGGATCGTGGATATGTTCTGTCACGTGTGCGAACGTTACTTCTCACCAGACAATGAGATTGGTGTAGTCGATCGCATGGCAGAAGGCATTCTTCGGACCATTGTTGACTTGGGTCCAAAAGTTCTCGCCCATCCCGCAGATTATGAGAGTCGCGCCGAACTCATGTGGATTGCGACGATTGCGCAGAACAATACGGTGGGGATGGGACGAACCCAAGATTGGGCGACCCACGAGATTGCTAACGAACTGAGTGCCGTCTTCGACACCCCACATGGGGCGACGATCGCCATTATTATGGGGTCTTGGATGGCCTATGCCAGTCGACAGAAGCCCTATCGGTTTGCCCGCTTTGCCCGCGAGGTCTGCCACGTGCCGGCTGCCGGTAAAAATGATCAGGAGCTGGCGAACGAAGGGATTAAGCAGGTCGTGGCTTTCTTTAAACAATTGGGGATGCCAACGTCCTTTGCGGACTATGACGTTCCCACGACGGAAACAGAACGGATGTTGGGCAATATTGCCTTTCGCGGCGATGACCAGTGTATCGGTGGTATCGTGCGCTTGAATCGAGAAGATTGTCGCCGGATTTATCAATCAGCGTTTGACGGACAGCTATTTTAGAAAAGGATGTGTCGACCAGTGGATGAGAAGACAAAAATCACAGGAATCCCAGTTCCCGCAGAAGGGACTGCAGAGTACGAAAAGATGAATAAGATGGCCAAAAAGGCCATTCCGTTGATTTTAATTATTTTCACGTTAGGCATTTTGGAACAACAAGCCTTTGGGATGATCTTCGTGAATATCGGGAAACAATTGGGGTCAGAAGCCTTGGCACCACTGATTACGTCGATTCCCGGGATTGTTTTGGGGATTGTCTGTGTGATTTATGGGTCCTTAGGGGACTTCGTTTCCTTGAAGAAAATGACGATCTTTGGGACGTTACTCCTCGTGATCGGGTCCGCCATTGGGTTTATCCTGGGGCCCGTGAACATCTGGGCTGTGGTGATTGCGCGAGTCCTCCAGTCGGCGGGGGGCCAAGTGGCCGGGTCAGTCTTCCTGGTGCTGGTGTCTAAGTATGTGTCAAAAGTGAGTCGAGTTATCTATTATCAAATCTTCGTGGCCGTGTTCCGGTTCTCCGCTGCCTTAGGGGTTGTGCTGGCTGGTTACGTGGAAAAGATTGACTGGCGTTGGCTCTTCGCTGCGCCGATTGTGGCGATCTTCTTCCTGCCATCGTTGAGTCGGAACTTACCAGATGAGCACGCTGAAGGTGCCGAGGTCGATGGGATTGGGTTTACCCTGATTGGGTTATTCGCCGGTGCCGTGACCATGTTCTTTACCAACATGAACATCTGGTGGGCCGCCGCATCCGTGATCACGTTAATTGCCTTTATTGTTTATATTAATAAGGCGAAGAACCCCTTCATCACGCCAGAATTCTTTAAGAATCCGGCTTTCATTGCGACGATGTCTGTGATCTTCATCGGTTACTTCTTCAGTTACACGCTAAATGCTGGGGTGAACGCGATTGGATTGAATGTTTACGGGATCGACTCTGCCGAGATTTCAACCCTACTGGTTTGGTCCATTCTGTTAGCCGCCGTTCTGGGCTTCTGTGGCCCTCTGATTAAGAAGATGGGTCGGACAACGTCGATTATCCTGGCCCTGTCCAGCATGGGTCTGGGGTTAATCGCCATTGCCTTTGCGATTCCTTACGGGAAGGTTGCGGCCTTGTTGATTGCACCATGTATCTACTACTTCGGGACGTCATTCTTCTACTCCCCAATCGTGGATACGGCCACGTTAACGGTGCCAGCCGAAGAGTCTGGCCGTGTCTTGGGTCTGAATGATTTGATTCAAGCGATTACGGGATCCATCGGGGTTTCCCTCTTCGGTGGGATGATGTCCTCCGGCGTGATGTCCGGTGGGAGTCTCTTTGGGACCAAGGCCGGCGCTGCGTCGACTTACGCCAACATCTTTATGATTGGTGGATTCATCGTCTTGGCCGCCTTAGCGATCTACATTATTTTCCACAAGACCATCTACAGTCGGACACGTGAAGAGATCAAAGACGCTGAATAGTCACTGAAATCAAGGAGGAATTAAAGTTATGGCAAAGCAAAAAGTCATTTTAGATTGTGACCCAGGACACGATGACGCGATGGCGTTACTGATGGCCCTAGCCGCCGACAACATTGAGTTGGTGGCCGTGACCACTTCTGCTGGGAATCAAAGACCAGAGAAGACCTTCCACAATGCCCGAAAACTCTTGGCTTTGGCTGGCCGCGAGGATATTCCCGTTGCCATGGGGGCCGCTAAGCCCCTCTTGCGTGATCTAATTATTGCGGAAAACGTTCATGGGAAGACGGGACTCGACGGGGCGGAATTACCGGAGCCTACCCAAGAACCATTGACGCAGTCGGCTAACGATCTCTTGGCAGAAACGTTGCGCAATTCAGATGAACCCATCACCTTGGTTGCGACGGGTCCGCTGACAAACATGGCGATCTTCCTGTTGTCACATCCAGAACTGAAGTCCAAGATTGCCCAGATTTCTTACATGGGTGGGGCTTGCTTCGGTGGGAACGTTACGCCACAAGCCGAATTCAACATCTATGTCGACCCAGAAGCGGCTGAAGTTGTGATGCAATCTGGGGTTCCTCTGGCGATGTTCGGGTTGGATGTCACGCTGAAGGCACAGCTTTTTGATGAGGATATCGCGCATATCGAAAATATCGGGAATCCCGTCGCCAAGGTCATGGCCGATCTTTTGAAATTCTTCGCCTTAACCACGACGCCACCATTTCTAGCGGGTCCCGACCACGTCGAAGGGGTGCACATGCACGACCCCTGTGCGATGGCCTATATCATTGACCCGACGCTGTTCACGACGCGTAAGAAACACGTTGCGATCGACACCAAGGATGGCTTGTCCTTAGGGAGCACCGTCGTCGATTACGACGAGGTGTCCGGTAAGGATAAGAACGTGACGGTAGCCTTTGACGTTGACTTGCCACGGTTCCGTGAGTTGGTTTATCAGTCGATGGCGTTCTTCTCATAGTAGAGTGGTTCAGGAGGCGGTTAGTCAGTGAGCATTAACGTCAATACCGTGAGCGTCCCGGGTTTGGACGCTTGCGGTATTGGGGTTAAGCGGAGCTGACTGCCTCCTGAAGCACGTTTCAGAACCACCACCAACACCCGAAAAAGCGGCACCCGAGGTAACTTCTCGGGTGCCGTTTTCATGTGCCGCGTTAAAATTAAACTTTATTTTCAGCGCAATTCCGACGTAATTACGTCGCCAAACGTCAGACCGACAAATAATCGCTTCACCCCGTACCACCGCGAACGAGTGTTTGTGGGGTAAGTCATTGCCACTGGTCGCCTCAGAATTGGTCTAGATCACCGTCAAACCCCTGTTTGGCAACGCTCGGGGAATCCGTTAGGGTAAGCCTTGACCATAGCGCTATGGATCACCACCGAGAAGGGATGATTCATGATGGACAACGATGTGACACCGGCTTACCGCTTCTTATTTACTGGCGACCACGAGGCGATCCTGTATGGGGCCTTGAAACGCCTGCACTTGACACCCACTCATGCGGATTACGAGGACTACCTGCAAGAGGCTCGGCTACTCTTTCCGACGGTCTACGCCGAGTTCCCGGATGATCCGGAAGCTAAGCCGCACCAGTTCTTGGCTTATGCGCAACAGAAAATCACGTGGAAGCTGGCGGACCAACTGCGGCGGGATCGGCGTCAAGACGATTATCAAGCGCCCGGCGATCAGGCGACACTGTTGGCGACGCTGGCGAAGGATGAAGATGTGTTGGCGCAGATCGGCCTGAGTGACTATCGGATGTATCTGGTGAAGCTGATTGGGGCGGCCGGCAAGACCGGCGAGTGGCGTTTTCTGGTAGGGACTTTAATTGATCAGCTGACGATTGCCGAGATCGCGTCGCGCCATGATGTGAATGTCGCGACGGTGTATCGCTGGCGGCGTTCACTAACCCGACGATTGGTTGAACAGTTAACCCCACCGGACCGATTTCTTTAAGTTATTGGCGAAAAGGTGCGAAAAAATCGGGCCGAAATTCGTTAGTAGTCGTGTAAGGGTTAGCCAACTCCTACAAAATTCAGTCCCACGGAAGGAGTACCACCATGCAAACGAACTGGAAGAAAACGACCATCACCTTTATCTTCATCGACGACGGCGACCATCCGGTCAAGATCGCGTTACAAAACGCCATCAGCGCCCCGGAAGCCACGCAGATTGCTGATTTTGGCGCGACGCTCGCGACCTTAACCGGCCTCACGTTTCGCACTGCCACCGTCTCCACGCAAAGCACCGTTGCCTAACGCCTAGCCAACGAAGAAGGGAAGTCCTCCATCAATGAAAGCACTAGAAATGAGTTTTAAGGGTACCGATAAGCGCGTCAAGCATCTCCGGTTGAAGTACATCAACACTGATTTGAAGCCTAAGGAAATCGAAGCCCTCATGGCTAAGATTGCGGCCGCTCGGTTGTTCGTTAAGGATGGCGGTGACCTGTACGCCGAACCCGTGAGTGCCGACATGATTGAAACCACCAAGACCAGCTTGGTCGCGCCGGTTGTGCCCGCACCAACGGCCTAACCTGACCCTGTCTAGCTGAATCACAACCTGAAAGGGCGACCGGTCTCCGAGAGGGATGCGGTCGCCTTTTTGGCTTTTGGAGAAAAATTTCAATATAGTTGTAAAACGCGAAAATGTATATATTCAGGATGTCTGAGTGTTGTTCAACTCTTTAAGTGGTAGTAAGCTAAGGGTAAGTGTTAATGAATTATTACTACGGCCGATCCGGTCGTTAACGACGGTTAAAATAAACTGCCACCGTTTAGGTTTGTACTTTGAGCTTATCCAGGACAATTGTTCACCGTAAGCGCTATGGTTAAGTGAATAAAATTTAACAGGTCTAAGGTCCGTTGATTTGACTGTAGTAGGGACCCCACCCCCTAGGCTGTCTGGTAAATCTTCGGGTCTAAGGTCTGTTGATTTGACCGTAGTGGGGACCAAACATAATTATATTGGTCAGTCAAAAAACTATACTTAATCCATAAGCAAAATTAAAAGAGGGGAGTGCCGCAATGAAAAACACCAAACTTTCCCTACTCTCCATAGCCACCGCCTGGTTATCCGGCACGCTGACCGATGTCGAGGTCACGCGTCTCGCCCAAGATCTCACCATCTTCACCCCTGAAGGCCTCGACGAAGACCCCATGACCGAGCCTGACATTATCTGGTCCAACAATGATGGGAATAGCTGGGTCGACGTGGACAGCGCTTTGGTGGAGACGCACAAGATGACGATCGACCAGCGTACCACCTTCACCAACCTGGTTCTGGCTGCCCGGTAAGCTACACGGCACAAACTAAAAGAAGCGTCTGGGATTTTGTCCCAGGCGCTTCTGTGTTTCTAAAGGTATATGGCTGAAACGTGTGCTAAGAGGCAGTTGGCTTATCAGCTAAACTGTTCTTTTCTACATAGCGTCATTATTCCCAGCACTATGCGTCAAGACCTTATCCGGGTAGGTGGCTTCAACATAGTCGTTAATCGCTCGTAGTAGCTTGGCCGTTGATGGGGCCTTGGCCTGTTCGGCATTGACGACCAGACAGATCGTCCGGTAGAACTGCTTGTCGAAGGGGTAGACGTTGACGTTCCCAGTGACGCGTTCAAGAGCTAGCTCGGGCAAGATCCCCATGCCCATGCCGGCCTCGACCATTGCCAGAATCGATTGGTCGTCGATTGAGAAGCGCAGGGCGTTTGGCCGGATCTGGTAGTGGTCCAACGCGGCCTTGGTATCTTTGTCGTAGTCGCCTCGTTGGAGGATGAAGTTCTGATCGACCAGGTCGGCCGCCGTCACCGTGGTGTGGTTAGCGGGAACGAAGTCGTTGGGCGTGATGCAGTAGATGGCATCCTTGACTAGGGGTAAGACGGTCAGCTTCTCAGAGACGGGTAATGCCGACAGTCCCAGGTCGAGACGGCCGGTCTTGACGGCCGCCGCAATCTCCCCGAAGCCAGCCTGTTCAACGTTGATGGCGATCTGCGGGTAGTCCTGACGGAACTGGCGGATGATCGGTGGCAGCCAGTTGATGCAGACCGAGGAGAACGCCCCGATGCGCACCGATCCCGCATTGAGACCGTGGATATTAGCGGCGGCTTGTTGGAGCCGATCCTCGGCATTGATGATTGCTTGAATCAGTGGTAAGACGCTCTGGCCGTCTGTGGTGAGTTCGACGCCGGATCGATTCCGAATGAAGAGGGGAAAGCCCAGTTCCTTCTCCAGTTGGTTGACCGAGTGACTGATGGCCGATGGCGTCACATTGAGTGTCTGTGCGGCCCGGTAAAAAGTGTGTTCTTGAACAATGGCCTGAAAGACCCGATATGCAAATGGTAACATGGTGCGTGACCCCCTCCGATTGGTTAAGATGAATTACATTCACGCAATTTCGAGATAGTTGAACTCGTTTTTCTGTCACGGGTATTCTATCATACTCTGTGAAAGCCAGGAAGCTTTTATTGGGTGGTTGGGATATTCCGACACCTAAGGGGTAGTCAGCGTGTCTGGTAGGGGCTGGACGCGACTAGAAAGGGTGAGCTCAATGATGAAAGACTTGTTAGCACAACGCGTTAATCCAGATGTTCCGTCGGCGTTAAGTGGCCTATTCACGAAAGATGATGACCCACGCGCCATCTCCTTTGCAGCCGGGAGTCCTAACCAGGACCTCTTCCCGGTCCAGGCCATGCGCACGGCCTTTGACACCGCGATTAGAAACCAAGGTGCGCACCTATTTCAATACCAGACGGCCCAAGGCAACGCTGGGTTACGCGATCAGCTCGCCCGGCGAATTGGCAAGTGGGGCCAGGTCCAGACCACCGGGGATCACGTGGTCCTAACCGTGGGTGGCCAACAGGCGCTCGAACTGGTTGCCAAGACATTGTTGAATCCTGGCGATGAGGTCGTCGTGGAGGCGCCGTCTTATGTCGGGGCCTTGGCTGCCTTTGACCTCTATGCCCCAACGTATTACGGCGTGCCGTTACAAGATGATGGGATCGACCTGAATGCATTGGAAGATACCCTGAGGCAGCATCCGAATATCAAGTTACTCTACACCGTGCCGGATTATCATAACCCAACGGGGATCACTATGACCGTGGGCAAGCGCCAGCAGTTGGTGGCTTTAGCCAATAAGTATGACTTCGTGATTCTCGAGGATTCGCCTTATCGCGACCTCGGGTATGAACACCTGCCACTGCCAGCCATCAAGGCCTTCGATACCGAGGGACGCGTGATCTTCGTCTCCAGTATGTCTAAGATTCTGATGCCGGGACTGCGGACGGGCTGGCTGGTGGCCGATGGGGACCTCCTGACGGCAATTCTGCGGGCACGCCAGGCCAGTGACCTTGAGGCCAATAACATCGTTCACGCGGCCGTTGATGCCTATCTGACGGCCAACGATCTCGATGCTCACGTTGGGATCTTGAAGGCCGACTATCAGCGGAAGTGTGCCGCTATGATTCAAGCTCTCGAGGATTACTTCCCCGATGAGGTTAGTTTTACGCGGCCCGAGGGGGGCTTCTTCAACTGGGTCACCTTACCCGAGGAACTCGATGCCGACAGGCTGTTAAGTGAGACGATTATCCCGCAAGCACACGTCAGCTACGTGCCGTCGACCAACTTCTATCCAGACCGCAATGTGCGTAATGGATTCCGGCTGAGCTTCACTGGCCTGGCACCCGAAACGATTGATGAGGGGATGCACCGGTTGGGTGATCAGATTAAGGCGGCCTTGCATACGGCTAAGCCCGTGGTCTAGAACGTGATAACGTGGTACCGAAAATGAACTTAATATAGGAAAAGATAGAACGATTCGGTGATCGTTTTACCCACTGAGAAGATTGGTGGGTGAGGGGTGCCGGTCGTTTTTTTGTTGTGCTGATTTGGTGATGGGGTGATGAGGCGTAGGGATCAGTTAGCTGGAGGTGGGGCGTGACGCCGTTACTTGCTATAAATAGTGGGATTTAGATAGGTGTTTAGAGAAATTACGGTAGCTGGTTTTGACTTGGAGGCGGATTGGGAGTGACCTTTGGATCAGAAAAGGCCTGAGAGTTGGTGCTCTCAGGCCTTACGGGTGGCATTCAGTATCTATGGTCGAAACGTGCTACAGCAGGCAGTCAGCTCCGCGTAACCCCAATAACGCAAGTAACCAAGCCCGGGTCACTCACGTTATTGACGTTAATGCTCACTGACTAGCGGCCTGCTTGCGCACTCTTTATATAGCAAAAAGCGCCGGCGAATGATTTCGCCGACGCTCACCTTAAAGTGGTTAATTGCTTCCGTTCTCCGCGGAAGCGATCACTTTGAGGTAACTATTTCCAGTTGCCAAAAAGCATCACCCCCTTTCATTTAATTGACCACAGTGTATATCCGAGGGACAGTCTTTGCAAGTAAAGTGACTTTCCTTAACGACACATTAAGCTTTAAAAAAATGCAAAATATGTTATGGAATCAGCCAGTGCGTTACTAATATTTTAATAACGTGTGATAACTTTAACTTAGATGACAAGAATATTACAAAGAGGGGCTTATTGTTTCATTCCAACGACAAAGAAGGGCAAATCCTTGTTAAACGGGACTTATCCGTCTATAATCAATGTCGTAGTTAGGGGATAGCTAATGGCGGTTAACAATTTGTGGAATATAATTCTTAACAAATACGCTAACTTCAGTTATACTATTCTTGCTTGATAAATTACATATATTATGTTTGGAGGAAGAAAAATTATGCAATCCAGTTTAAAGAAATCTCTTTATTTAGGACTCGCTGCTCTTAGCTTTGCTTCTGTAGCTGCTGTTTCAACTAACGCATCTGCAAAGTCATATGCTAAAGCCGGTGCCGAAACCGATTTGACTGTCACTAAAGATGACACTAACGTTGAATCAACGGGTACCAACGCCTTATTCACTAAGCCTGGTACTACTAAGGGTGCTAAGGTAGTTGCTTCTAAGGCAAAGATGAAGAAGTTGGCTAACTCAGGTAAGTCAGCTGACTACTTCTGGGCATACCGTACGGTTACTACTAACAAGGGTGCCGTTTACTACAAGGTCGTTACCATGAATGGTAAGTACCGTGGTTATGTTTACGCTGGTAAAAAGGAAGGCGAATTCAGCCGTGGAATCGTTAAGGCTGAAACCACTACTCCTAAGACTACTGATGCAATGCTTAACAAGACGGTTTACTTCAAGAACCCTGGTACTCACAATGTTACGTGGACTGCACCTAAGTACACTGAACACAAGGCTTCACAACGTGTTATCAACACGACTCCATTTGCCGGTGACAAGTTAACTGTTACTAAGGCAGAGACTAAGACTCGTGAAAACACATTGTACTACTATGTTGAAGATGCTACTCACCCAACTGTAAGTGGTTGGATTTACGCGGGTGCAGTTTCTACTACTGCTAGTGATGCAGTTCAAGCTGAGAATGGTATCACTGTTAAGTACATTGACAAGAACACTGCCAAGGAAGTATCTTCTAAGGTACTTGACTTGAAGGGTGCTGCAAGTATGACTGCAGCAGATCTTGCTACGGCTGTTTCAGACAAGAACAATATCCCTGCTGGTTACGGCAACGCAACTGTCAATGGTGATACTGACTCAGTTGTTAAGGGCAGTTCAGTTCTCGTATATGTAACTGCTAACGAAGCCAAGGCTATGACCTTTACTCCAATTGTTGATAACCAAAGTGCTGGTGCCGATGCACAAGGCTTGTTGACTGAATTCTGGGCAGGTACTGGTGCAGATACTGACCCTGTCACTATCGTTGCCAAGGACAAGGCATTTACTCAACCTGAAGGCCTTACTATGAGCGGTACTGACATTGTTGCCCAATTGACTACTGATAAGCTTAACACGTTCACTGTTAAGACTAAGGATGCAGCTGTCAACGGTAAGCAACCTGCATACCAATTCACTATCAAGAGTGCTGACCAAGGTGCCTTCGGTTCAGCTTCTAACGTTTACTACACTGCTGTTAAGGGTAGTGTAACTGAAAATCCAGCTTCGACTGGTGACTTTACTCCCGCAAACTAATTTTTAATAATTGATTTGTGCTTGTATTGAGAAAGGCCCGATTCCATACGGAATCGGGTTTTTTCTATTAATTAGGTTAAATACCCCCACAAGTAAAACTTGTGGGGGGGTGAAAAAGGCTTTGGCCCAAAACACCCTTTCTATATACTATTTAACAGAAACCAACAAAAAATAGTATCGAAAGGGTGTTTTACATGTCTAAGAAGTCCAAAGACGATAGTAGCTTAGCACATACTAGATGGAATTGTAAGTACCACATAATCTTTTGCCCCAAGTATCGGTGAAAAGTTATTTTTGGAGAGTTAAGAGCAGATATTGGCCATAATATTAAGAAGGTTGTGTGAGTTAAAAGATGTTGAGATTATTGAAGCACATGCAATGCCAGACCATATCCATATGCTGGTTAGAATTCCACCTAAGATGAGTGTCGCTGGTCTTATGGGGTATTTGAAAGGGCGAAGTGCCGTGATAATTCATGAACGCCATACGAATTTAAAGTACAATTACGTAAATCAAAGTTTTGGGCTCGTGGATATTACGTGAGTACAGTTGGTTTGAACCAAAGGACAATAGAAAAATATATTCGCAATCAAGAAACTGAAGATCGTGTAAATGACAGCATGACGAAGCGTGAATATCAAGATCTATTTAAGAAGTAAAAACTACCAAGGCAAGGGTCAGCGATTGGTAGTTTTTTTGGGGTGCCCATTTAAGAGGCTTTTTGCGTGTAGTTAGCCCTTTTAGAATGGGTAATTATTATTCAATCACAATATACGAATGGTGACACAACACGTCGTCATAGAAATAATCGACATCATCAGCATCTAAAAACTCCAGTAAGGTCTTTTCGGTAACATTGCAGTAGACGCGAATTTGACCATTCTTGAGGCGTACCTCCAATAGTCCGCAGCCTTCGGCATAAGATACCGCGGTTACTACCTCACTGTTGATTATGGTCAGAGGCATAAAATCACTTTCTTTCCCGTTTTAGCTCGTGATAGTTCGCCATGCTCTGCCCGTTTGGGGGTCTTAGTAGGAGCAATTGAAGCGTAACACGTTTGGCGTAGGGAACCATTACTAAACGCTAGTTGCGTGGGGTCATTAACCCAACATGATAAAGTTATTGGCATGAATGTCGTAATTGGCGTATGACGAGGTTATTTAGCGATAAATTTATTTATAGGGCATAGCTGACCAGTCTTCGGGAATTTTCCTGTATAGTGGGGTCAAGTTGCTTACTGATCGGAAGACGCAAGCAATGTACACGGACACGATGGGAGCTTTGGGAAGGGGAGTCAGAGTCATGGTTAAAGTTATTGCGCAGGTCAGCCATCCGGATACGACCGGGGCGCCAGTGGATTTTCACGTGATCGAGGTGGCGGAACAGGTGATGATTTTTAGTGAGCCAATTGCCAATATTCACCGTTACTGGGTACCGGTGAGTGCAGATGTTGAGGACGAGGAGGAATACCTAGAACCGGTGGACGACCCTGACTACAATTTCCGCACAGATTTTGCCATCTATCGCCGTCAATATCATTTCATGGAGCCTGCGGCGATTCGTGAGGCCCGCGAGCATCTGGGATTGACACAGGCGGAGGCGGCGATTGCCTTAGGCCTGGATATCAGTCTCTTGGCAGATATTGAGGCCAATATGGCGCTTCAACCGTATGAGCAGGAGGTTAAGCTTCGCTGGTTACTGAATCCAGAGGCTTTTGCGGGTATGGTGCGGCGGCACCCAGCAATCATTCGAGAACATTGTCGTCAGACTGAGGTTAATGCCGAAAGTCTCCTGGGAAAACTTGCCATGTATGAGAGTAATTCTCATATTTAAAAATAAATTTACGGGTGATTGCCAGGCGGCGATCGCCTTTTTTGTTGGCGTTAGTTGCGACTTTTATGAAAGGCTCGTTGAGTTGATATCATGATTAACATAGTGAATTTTGCCGCAAGGGTTCCATTGATCGGGGCACCTGCTATACTAAATCGTGTTCAACCACATTACTTTTCTAGGGGAGAAAAATACAATGAGATCGATTCTAGCAAAATCACTTTACGTTGGTCTGGCCGCACTGAGTCTGGGTGGCGTTGCCAACAGCGTTATTGCACCGACTACGGCAAATGCCGCTTCTAAGGCCAAGATTGTGTCTAAGGTTTCACTGGGTAAGGATGGTCAAAACGTTCAACTAACAGGAAAGAATGCCATCTACACCAAGCCGGGAACGGTGAACGGTGCCAAGCGAGTAGTTTCCAAAGCCAAAGCGAAAAATCTCGCCGCTTCCAAGCGTTCCGCTGATTACTTCCGCGCTTACCACATGGCATTGACAAACCGGGGCACGGTTTACTACAAAGTCGTTTCCATGAATGGCAAGTACCGTGGCTACATCTATGGGGGTCGCGTCCAAAAGGCCTTTACTGGTGGTGTTCAAGAAGCAACGACGACCCACAAGGCTACGATGCCAACACGGACGACTGGCTTCCACTTGCGTAACGTTAACAAGAACACGCTGTGGACAGCACCTAAGAACACTGAATACAAAGCCCATCGTGTTAGTCTTTACGGTTTGAACAAGAACGACACGTTCAAGGTTTCTAAGGCTGTGACGAAGAGTAAGGAAGGCACGTTATACTACTACGTGACCGCTGAGAGCGACTCTTCTATCTCTGGTTGGATTTACGCTGGTGAAGGCTACAAAGACGCCACGACCACTGAATTCGGTGGCTTGACGGTCAACGTTGCCGACCAAGCAGCCACGAATGACAACAGCGTGACGATTCAATACCGTGATGCTAAGACGAAGGCAGAAGTGGCTAAGGCTACTTGGACGACGGCGGATAAGAAGACTGTGGCTGGGCAAGCGGTTAATGATGCCAAGAACGCTTCTGGTCAAACACTGACTGACGTCCTTAAGAGCAAGTTACCTAGTGGGTACAGAGCGCAATCTGACACGACGATTGCAGATGCGGTTAAGGGTGCTAGCTACGGTAACACCGTCTATGTGGATATTATGGCTGCGGCAACCTCTAAGATTTCGATGGCTGTTGGTAATGTGATGAACACGGTTTCCGCTGCACCATCAGATGGAAAAGCGCCTAAGGCTGATGCGACGACAGCAGTTGATGTGATTAACCCATTGAAAAAGGGTGCCAAATTAACGGGTAAGGATGTTCAGATGGCCTTATCAGCTGATGCAATCAAAGCCTTGACTGGAGAACCTACAGCAACGGTTTCAAGCAAGCTTGGTGTTATTGCAGGTGGCTTTACTACCGGCGCTAAAGGCCTGCAGACTTATAAAGATAAGGCTGGGGTCGAGTATCACTACGAATTCAGCATCGACGCAACGAGCTTCACGGGTGATAACTGGAACAAGCACTTTGGTGATGAATTAAAGGCAACCTTCACGGCACAGCTTGTGTTAGGTAAGGGTACTGGTACAACGACCGGTGATAACAGCTGGCAAGCATAATCTAATTCAAATGACTGATCCAAAAGTGGCCAGAGATGGTCACTTTTTTGTTGTGTTCTGGCACTAGGCCATCGAGACTTATTAATTTTTGGGAATGATCGGTAATTTAAGCGCTTAATTTGGTATACTAGTTAGCGGTAACAAATTACTTAATTCCAGAGGAGATAAACACATGCAATCACGTTTAACCAAGTCATTATTTCTTGGTTTAGCTGTTTTGAGTTTAGGTGCTGTTTCAGCAACGACCGCTCAAGCTGCTAAGAAAACCAAGGTAACGTCGACGACTAACCTGAGTTACAAAGGTTCCAAGCGTAACGTTCAATCAAATGGTAAGAATGCTTTATACACCAAGCCAGGTGTTGTAAAGGGTGCCAAGAAGGTTCTTTCCAAGACTTCTATGAAGAAGTTTGGAACTTCCAAGAAGTCCAAGCAATACTTCCGGGCTTACCAAATGGCTAAGACCAACAAGGGAACATACTACTACAAGGTTGTTTCTATGGATGGTAAGTACCGTGGTTTCGTGTACGGTGGAACGAAGAAGGGGACTTTCGCCGGTGGGATCAAGAAGGCCGCAACGACTAAGAACGCTACTATGCCTTCAACAACCACGATGTACTTCGCTAAGCCAGGGACTCAAAACGTGACTTGGTCAGCACCTCGTTACACCCAATACGGTGCCTCAACGAAGGTTAGTGACACCACGGCCTACGCTAACGACGAATTGATAGTGACGAAGGCTGTTAAGAAGTCTCGTGAAGGTACGCTTTACTACTACGTTAAGGACGCTAAGAACCCTGAAGTTAATGGTTACATCTACTACAAGGCTTTGACAGCGACTAAGCCTGCTACTGACGCTTCTGCTAAAGATGGTGTAACGTTCAATTACATTAACAAGAGTACCGGTACAAAGGTTGACTCAAAGATTTACGCTTATGCTAAGGATGTTACGACTTTAGCTAAAGCTGATGCATACACTCAAGCTGAAAACTTGAAGCCAGCAGGTTACACTTTAGCAGGTAAGGATGCTGACACAACCTTTGGTAATGTTGCAGATACTTATGCTAAGGATACGACTGTGACGGTTTACGTTACGGCCAACAACTCTGTTACGCTTTCAACGACTTTGAAGGTTTACAACGGCGATGCTGATGCTGATGCACAAACTTCACTGAAGTTCCCTACGGCTGTTAACACAGCTATCCAAGCTGACGCTTTCTTTAAGCAACCTAGTGGTTTAGCTGCCACTGCAAGTGATATCGAAACCCACTTGAAGGCCGATGGTGCTGGCGACTTCACTGTTGTCACTGAGAAGACAGATCCTAAGGATAGTACTAAGCACATTGCTTACAAATTCACGTTGAACCATGCGACGGATGCTGTCTTTGGTGGTACTGCTTCAACTATCTATTACAATGCTCAAAAGGGCTTCGTAACGTCAACGACTTCTGTTGGTGACTTTACGCCAGCTAATTAAATCTAATTTCTAAACTGAAAGGCCACCCCGCGGGGGGCCTTTTTTTACGAAATTTTTTCGAAAGATGATGTTTCATAGTTATGAATATATAAATAATTAGGACACTAATCGACAAATGTCGATTCTAATCCCCCTAAATTTGCGTCTAAGCACTTATGACTGAGATGCTGGTAAATTATCCTGGTCTTCCTCTAACTGTTGGGAGATCGCCTGGTACAGGTCAGAAGTCGTTAAGAAGGGGGTCAGGTCGTCTGCGTGTAGGCGTGTCTTCAGATCAGCAATGATCTTGGCGGGTGTCGGTATCCGTGCAGCCTCGATCTGCCAGTAGATGATTGGGGCGACCCCATAGCGTTGGCTGGCAGTTGGAATCGACGTGGCGTCGAATTCTTGACGTAGACAGCGCAGAATATCGGCATAGTTATGGCGATCAGCCTTGTCGGTCATACTGATGATTCCGTAGCCTTGAGCGAAAGCCGCGGTGTCGGGCCAGTCGATCTCTTCGCCCAGGTCCATGTTACGGAGTTCTTGGTTATGACGCAGTCCGCGTTTGAAGAGGGTCGTGGTCAGATCCGGGTCCATCTGGTAGGTATCGAGCAGGTCGAGCGTGAGGCCATAAGTCAACAGAACCAGCGCGAGGCGGTCAATGTTAGGCCGGGGGATCTTATCGTCCTCGAGGCCTTGCAGGTACCATTCGGGGATGTCTAGGTTGCGTGCGACGAAGAACACGGGAACACCATTCCCGGGAATCAGACGTGTTAGAGTCAGTATTTTTCCTAGCGAATTCACGGGTGTTTTGGGGTCTTGCATGATGACCAGTCCCTTCATTTTTGTCGAGTATACCAAGCGAATGCGAGAGTTGGGTGAAGATTAGGTGAGAAAACGGATTTAAATTGTATAAAATAGATTATAGTTCGTATATAACTGGCATAATAATTACCGGTAGACATCGTTTAGACCGCTTTATGTCAGTTATTACGCTGATATTTCTTTTATATACAAGTTGAGTATATTTCTTGCTATCATTCGTGTTTCATGCCATTATGTACGTGGGTAGGGACCAACCATGGTAATTATTTAAGGTGCCAAAATGACCACTGGAGCAAGCCATTGAAGTATTCACCTCTTAGTCACATCAAGGGTCTACGGCCCGAGATACGGCTGCAGATTCAAGAGACAGGCGTCCTTGATACGACCAAGTTAACCCTGGATGATGTGATCGATGTTTATCCAGGCACCGATAGTGATTTTGATTGGCCCAATATTGTCTTTGCCAAGAACATGTGTACCACGCGACAACAGCGTCAAACCATCGTCTGGGCGAATGATCACATCTTCAGGACGGATATGACTCCCACGAAGGTGATTAACAAAGGGCGTGCGGCCGCTGGACAGACGAGGTTTGACATTGCGCATGAGGCTAAGAAAAATCACCTGACGCAACCCTACCCAGTCGTTGTCGGCCGCTTCTTGATGGTCCCAACCGACAAGCCCCAGAAGGGCGGTCATCACAGCTGGATTAACGGCCACCTGATTGACGAGATTAATTCATTTGGCGTCAAGGGGAAGGTCAAGGTCCAGTTAAAGAACGGAATGGAGATGATTGTTTGCGATACCAAAGACAGACTATGGACGCATATCAACGAGGCCCGGGGCCTCTTCAAGGCCCAGTCACGCAGACAAGACTTCGCCGACAACCAGCATCACAACGACAAGCAATTCGATTATGTGATGGCTTCCGAAGAGGTTATGGCAGAACGATTGGCCCACCACGCTGGGTTGGCCCAAGACCTCTTGCGTAAGGTTGGTATGATTCTTCCGGATGAAGAGGTTGAAGAACTGGTCCGTCAAGTTCTCGATGGGGATACCCGTAAATACAGGTACGAGGATGAGCGGCATACGGCGGAATAATAGGGTTTAGCGACACTAACGGTGCCGGTCATATTAGTTTGGTAATAAAGAAATTTGGCTAAGATGTGATTTGTTTATAATATAGTCAGTTATCTATGGTAGGATGTTTAGGGGCGGTAACTTTAAGGGATTATGCTTTTTACCCATGAATCGCCAACTACCTATGACTATGTTAAGGACTACCGGTGCGGCATATCACCGGGTCACGAGGAGGAAGAGCATCATGATGGAAGCCAATAAGTTGGCCATGGACGTCGACCGGATTCACCAGTTGAATTCGCTCCTGCGTCCCTTTATCAAGCGACCGAGCAGTGGAGATGCAATTACGTTTGAACAGTACCGGATTTTACATGAACTCGCGACGGAAAAGATCAGTACCAGTGAACTTTCTCGGCGATTGAATGTCGGCCAATCTATGGTGTCGATTCAGATTAGCCGATTGTTGAATGGTGGGTTCATTCAGGATGAGACCTTGCCAACCGATCGCCGCTACCATGTTTTTCAAATCACGGCCAGAGGTCGAAAGGTTGAGGAACACGTTAGTGATGTGCTGGTCGAAGAACTCCCAGAGCTCATGCGACAGATCGCTGGTGTTATTGAACCCGAATAAACGACTCAAAGGAATCTCTGTTCTGTGCAGAGGGAGGTGTCGTTACTGACACCTCTTTTATTTTGGGCTTGAGTTTGGCGTAGTCGTCTGTTGCTGTTAGAGAATCCGGCATTTACACCAAGGCCGGCTTTGGTTCGGAAACCTATTCCAGTTGTCTAGTTGGTTTCCGGTCAGGCGGTGTTAGGGGCTTCTTCGCCAGAAAAAGCAAACAAAAAAGGGAATATGGCCGCTGCCACATTCCCTTGCTTAACGTCCTATTCTGCTGCTTCTAAAGGTTCGTCTTCTTCAGGCTCATCCATGGGATGACCCTCAGCGTCGACCAATTGAAGTTCGGCTTGGCGAATCACAACGAGATCGCCGAAGGAGTCGATTTTGTCTGTTTCTTTCTTTGACAGCTGGTTTGGTTCAACCTTAACTATCGCAGAGTGTTCATACATCTTGGTAATGGTGCCGTAAAATGAGTTTGAGAAGAGCTCGGTCTTTTCACAAAAGACGCGATCGTTTTCATGTAATGCCACAGCAATCGTCCCCCTTAAAAGTAATTTATAAAAGAATAAGGGTTGCGGGACGGAAAGTCAAGACTTTTTGAAGAAAAAGTTTCAAAAACCGAATTATTTAGGGCCTTGTTCAGTGTGCTAACGACTGAGCAAGCGCTTAGTGTCGCAGTTGGTCGATACGTTCTTGGGTCGCCAAGGCATCTAATAGTTCGGTTTGCTTAGCAACCTGAGCCGTAAAGTCCGTCAAGAAGGTGAGCTCGAGGTCGCCTAAGGGGCGCTGTTGCTGAGCGGCATCCAACAAGTCGTTGACCTGGTTGTGGAGCGCTTGGTTGGTTGCCAAGAGGTCCTGGAAGGCGCTGGTGCCGCTGAGACCTTTAACAGCCGGTGACACGGCCTGTGGTGTTGCGGGAGTCGAAGCTAGCTTAGGCTGGCTTGTCGTCGCGTTGACGACCGGTTTGGTTGGGGCTGGGGTGGTATCGGGGTCACCGTCGAAATAATAGAAGACCTGGCGCGGCTTACGGGCGGCTTTCTTGATGCGTGTGTCTATCGAAGGTGCTGCGGAGACGGCCCCCATGACGACAGAGTTGACGTAGCCAAGATCGCCTAGCTTCTGGCGTAGGCTGACGGCTCTAATCCCGCGAATCCCGGGAAACTTTTCCTGGGAGACGACTTCTGTTTCTGCCGGATCTTGAAGCCAGCTGATGATCTGTTGGCGAATCTTTGCCGCCTGACTGTTTTTTGTGTTTGCCATTGTAGGGCCTCCATACGTGTAATCGTTATGAAATAGTATAGTCTTTATTGGGTGAATCTGCTGGCGGGCTGTGAGCCGTCGCCAAGCGCTATTCATATTGAAGCATGTTTGTCGCACACAGACAAGGGGCAGCTAAAATGAGAGGGTGATTGGGATTTCGCTCCCGACTGATCTTTTCAGGGTAAGTATGGTACAATCGAAGTACATAGAGGAATTATCTGGTGATGCCAAGCGTGTTTGACGTTTGGTAGGGCTGGCATCACTGTGTACCCGGAGGTCGTCGAAGATTGCTGCTGGGCCGTGGTTGCCACCAGTCGTGCCACGGATCTCCCCACCGATCGACCACGTGTTGATAGCGGAAGGGGGCACCTGAGCGCGACCCTTCCTTTTTTATTTTCTGCCAAAGCCAGATAATTTCCAATCAATTTAGGAGTGAACAATTTTGCACATTTTTAGAGATGAAAACGGGATTCGTCTGGTCGTTTCCCATCAGACCGGTCACTACGCTGCCCACTTTGCGACTTACGCCCCTGAACAGGAATTTATTAATTATACTTTGGAACGGGATAAGCATGGCCGTTATCATCTGAGCCTTGATAAAACCAATTTGGTTGCGCTCGACTCACCGGTTTTCAAGAAGGAACTGGTTTTCGGTGACCTGGGCGACAGCTTAACGCCAATCAAAGGTGTCACGTTAATGTTAATCTAAGCGGAAGCGCTGCGGCTTTGGTCGTAGCGCTTTTTCTATTAATTAAAATTAAATGTTAATTGGATAAGAGTTTTCCTAGCGGGTACCATCACGCAACAATCAAGAAAAGTACTTGGTTACTATCAATTCCATGTTGGCTGTTTCTCGATTTGACGGCATTTTTTTGAATTGTGACGGTCTAAGTGCCACCATAAGTTCTTAAGCTACTCCCAATGTGACATTTAGTAATGAAATGGAATAAGATACGAAAGGTGTGGAGAATATTCCGCATCTTTTTTTCAGTCCTGGTGAACTGACTTTGGAGAGACATATCGCTTATTGCAGTTTTGGCTGGTTTTAGTCGATTGGTAAATAAAAATGGTGTCAGTGAATTGTTCATCCACACCCTATAGCGTATATTTCTTTTGGGGGTTGGTAGCACCTGCCTGTTACTTAAGTTTAGGAATGCTTTTTTAATTGTAACTTCGTCTCAAATGCATGTTGGTCGATCATTAGTGATGGTTGATATTGATCCTTGGCACTACATTTGCTACTCTAATTAGTGTAGAGTATGGTCTGTTATGATGTTAAAAAAATAAAATAATGAGATTGGAGTGGTGAAGATGAAGTCAAATTTTTCAGGATGAAGTTATCAGGCGTCAGAATTCCTATAAAGATCAATGGTATTGATCTTCCGGAGGTGGCGCATTATTTATCGAATCGAGGAATAGATTAAACTTCATCTGTGATTTGGTCAGATTGTTTAATACCGAGATGGGGAAAGGGCCGCAGAAATTTACCGGACTGATAGTAAACTTCTGATGGTTATTCTTGATGTTATCCAGTGTAGGACTGGCAGATGAGCACGGCTGACTGTGGTCACTTCCGAGTCTGAATTGGTTACGTTCACGACAAATTTAACGGATGCTTTTGGAGATTAGTTTTACATAAAAAACGAAGAAGATGACATTTTGACAAAAGAAGAAATTTTAAAGTATTTATTTGCAAAGCGCGATTTAACTGCTGGCGTGCAGGATGCTCGCCACGATGCTTATGAGGCTAAGCAGGCATTTGCTGCTCAAACCAAGTCGCTCAAAAGACAAACAATCGGTATTGTCATTGGATTGATGATTCTGCTACCATTTATTACCGGTGCTGCTACCAATATTGCCGGTAATGTGCTTGGGGTGATTGCAATGTTTGCATGCTGGGGTGGTATGGTTTATGCCATTATTCTCTATTTCAAGAAAAAGAAGTTAGCTGCGCAGATTGTGGAACAGGCCAATGAAAAGATCACGCAGGAGATGTCAGCTCAGTCCTACATTGACGGCAAAGCTGATTTCCCTGATAAGTTCTATAGTTTCTGGACGATTGATCGTTTGATTCATTTAGTTAATGAAAATCGCGCAACGACCTTACAGGAAGCCTTTAACGTTGCCGAAAATCAAGACTTTCAGAATGACCAGCTGGCTTTGCAGCAAGAAAATTTGTCCGTTAATCAATCCACGAATAAGCTGTCTGCGATTTCCGCTGCGGCCAATGTATTTACGGCACTCAATACGCGGAAATAGTTACTTAAATTCTCAGGCACATAGCCTAGAGCTATCTTGTACCCAAGATGCGACGATACTGTGTCATTTTGGTCGTCAAGGCTCCGGGCTTTCTTTTTGTCAACTAGCAAAACTAAACTAAATACAGGAGAGTTCAATATGGATGCCCTAAAAAACATTTCAAAGAAAAACTGGACCCGAATTGGTATCGTTGCAATACTTTTGATTATAATTTTTGGTGGCGTGCACCTGTGGAATAACCGTAAGATTAGTGTTCTTAGTCATAATGCGTCAAATGTTCACTTCACTGGGTACAATGGTTCCGGTGAAGTCGCCTTCAACTCTGGGAATGTCATGATGAAAACCATGGTCAAGCGCGTCAAGCTGGGGGACTACTGGACAAATAAGCTATTGGCCAGACCAGATGATATTGAAGACTGGCAGAATGATGGCGATGCGTCATCATCTGAGGATGGCGAGAAGCTTTCAAAGATTAGCCAATGGTATAAGGAAACCTCGGTAACTGTTTCTAAATCTGGTAATCTTAGTAATGGCGATACGGTCACTCTGAAGGTTGACACGGGTAATGATAAAAGTAACCCGATTAAACCAGAAAGTAAAACTTTCAAGGTGAAGGGCTTGGAAAAGATCAAGACAATTGCGACGAGTAGCCTTTTCAAAGAATTGAAGGTTTCTTTCACTGGTTTTAATGGCCGAGGACAAACGGTGGTTAAGAGTCAAAATTCGGATTGGAAATCAGCCAATGATTTGACGGTTGAAAATAATGGGCATCTTTCTAATGGAGACAAGGTCAAGATTAAAGCTCCTGATGGCTTCTTCGATGATGACGATAAAAACTTCACGGGTAATGACTACTTCACTGTAAAAGTCCATGGTCTCAAGCCACTGACCAAATTCAAAAATATCCGAGAAGTTCAAAAATTGACTGACGCCTTAATTGACAAGGAGTACTCATCTGATGATTTTTCGGATTATGTCAATACTTTCCAGTCTATGTATCTAGTGCCATATACGGATGATGACGCGGATGCACTTAGCGAAGACGTTACGGTTAATCGCATTGGTGACTATAGTGGTACACAGCTTTTAGAAGTCGATGTTCTTTACAGCGTGTTAGATAAGGATGATGAAGATGCCAAACCGGATACGTACAAGGTAAGTTTGACCGAACTTAAGTATGATTCCAAGGGGAATATCAACATCTCTAAGTTAAATACGGATGATAATTCTTCGATTCAAATTGTTGACAATGCAAAGACAGCTGAGCACAATTTCAAAACGAATGGTATCCAGATCAAATAGTAGGTCGCTGACATTACTGAAAACAGTATGCTAGCGTCAATTATTTTAAAAATTTCGAAAAAAGGTTGTTTTTTAGTGGCCTCATTTGGTGATGGTTTAGGATAACTCGCAATTGATGTAGGGAACAATGTTTGCCACTCTATTTTTGAAACTCGTTCAATGATGATTTGTATTTCTAAAATTGTATAGGTTTCGGACACATCACTTATTTTTGCTGTCTACTGATTTCTGATAGATTGTGTAGACGCAATTGTGATGTGTCCTTTTTTATACAAGAAGGGACTGATGCGTAATTTGGGAACACTTGATATCCAAGATCCGTTTTAATAACGAACGTTGGCATGGATTGGTTTATGGCGACTGTCTTGCATGAAGTGATTAGGAGCGAAAACATCTGGCTTGCTTAATGTAATTACTAGTATTACAGTATAACTGTAAACTAAAAAGAAACGAGGGTCTTAAGATGACAAATGTCTTAGTATTAGGTGCCAACGGTCGTATCGCACAGCTGGCCACCAAACAATTATTAGCCAATGATCGGAATCACTTAACGCTGTTCCTGCGTAACTCTAGCCGCTTGGCCGACGCTGCCAGTGACCGGGTGAAGGTGGTTGATGGGGACGCCGACAACGAGGCCGACTTGAAGGCCGCTATGGTCGACGCCGATATCGTTTACGCCAACTTAGCCGGAGATAACATCGAAGACCAAGCCAAGACGGTAGTGGCTGCCATGGATGCCACCGATGTAAAGCGCCTGATCTGGATCTCCACACTGGGGATTTATGATGAAGTGCCTGGCAAGTACGGTGAATTCAACCACAAGATGCTCGATGGGGGCTACCTCGAAACTTACAGTGCCGCTGCCAAGGTTATCGAGGGTTCCGACCTGGACTACACGATTATTCGGCCAGCCTGGTTGAGCAACCGTGATGAGATTGACTACGAAACGACGCAGAAGGGTGAGCCTTTCAAGGGGACCGAAGTTTCACGAAAGAGTATTGCGGCCTTGGTTACCCAGTTGGTCGCTGATCCGACCCAATCGATTCACGCTTCTCTGGGTGTCAACAAGCCCAACACCGATGGCGATAAGCCTGTTTGGTACTAAACAAGTTCATTTAGGAGCTCGTCTTTCGACGGGCTTTTTGAATTAGGCTAAAAATAATTTCTTCCTATAAAAGCCTGTTTAACGGCGTTCGCTTGGCGACAACAGAAAAGACCAGGTCAAAAAGAGTGCAAAAGGCGTCGATTCGCGGTATAACTATGGTGTGCGCTGAGTATGGCGCATAAGCCAGAGACTTGTTTTTTACTTAACTTGGAATCAATTTACTAAGCTATTCTGTGAAACTTTTCCTCCAAACAAGAACCCATGGATTTGCCTGGAATTGATTCATATGTTGTGTAACACCGTTGGCGGTCATGACCCGCTGGCGGTGCTTTTTTTGGCCTCAGGACGGTTTTTGAAACCTCCTGGGCAGGTGATTGGGCAATTTTGATGGCTTAACGGCCTTTTTTCAGGGTGATTCATTAGAATTTTGATTGCACATTTAGCAAGTTCAACCGGAAATTTCGGGCGCCAGTTGTGCTTAGATTGGGCAGCCAATTTCATGTCTGGAACGGCCCACTGAAATTGTCTTGTCAACAAGCCGCCAGACCCGATATAACGGCATTTGTTGTTGAGCATAAGACTTGACTTTTCATTACGGATTCGGCTTAAAAATTAATTTTAATTTCGGCATTCTTTTTGTTGTAAACGCTTACAACTCGTGATACTATAAAGGTGCGGAAAGGAATTAAGAGTTGTGAGATTCTGTTTTTCAGGTTCAAATCTAGTTGGTACACTGCTTCAAGAAACCGATTTCCGTTTTGACGCGAGACAGGTTTTTAGATTCAGGTTCCCGCACCAGTGAAAAAAAGTTTTTGACAACTCCGATAACCCTTCTAAAGAACTCTAGTAGCTTCAGGTACCAGGCAACATTTCATCAACAAATAATTTAATATCTGTTTCAAGCTTAGCGTTTGACGAAAGCGTAATTGTTTCAAAAGATTAGACGACAGTTCCAGAGTTTCACTAGAGCTCCTATGTTACGGTAACAGAGGTCATGCAAGGATTTCAACAAGAGTCGATAGAGCGTGTTCTGTTAGGGTAATGAAGGCATTAAGAAATTGATTCAAGCTGAGACGATAGCCAGAAATTAAATAATATGAGAACGGCTGTGACAGCTCAGTTGGAAAAATATAGTTATGAGGCGATTAAGAATTAAATTGATTACGAAACGGAAATTTAGTAGTAATCACAACCTCCTTTCCGTGAGTTAGCGGACTTCAAGTCATCTCCATTTCAAACTTGAAGTTCGTTTTTTTGTGCCATTTTTTAAGCCTTAAAGGGGTCTGTCTTAAGACGCTGTGGTCTGCGTGCACCTGTCATGACGGGGATTTGCATCGTCGGGGGTTGTAACAGTCCGCTCTATCCGTTGGTTATAGGGAGACCTATTCCTGATAAGGTCCATTACCGGTGTGAATTGATTGGAACGCGGGATAACTGCTTTGGCTGCGATAGCGGGTAACCAGCGGGTATCGTAACCCAGCGTAGGTCAGTAGGCCGCTTCACTTTGGGAGCTACTGAAGTGTCGGGGAGCCCTGACGGGTCATCAATTGAGGAGGCGGTGGGGACATTAGACCAATTGGAACCGCTTACCGGTAATATCAGTTTTGTTCGCCTATTTTTTAGCAACGGCTTATCGTTCAGTTATCCACCACCTGACCGGTTTATCGGTTTAAATTAGCCCGATCCCGGAAGTTAGAGGGGTGACATCGCCATTATAAATGTATAAATGGAACGTAAACCGTTTAACGAAAAAGAAAACGGTTTCTCCAATAACTGTAATCTGCCGCGATTCTTAGAGTCTCAAGGATCGTTAAGGGGCGTAATGTTCGGGAATGAGTTTCTTAGAAATTATGCAATCAGCCATTTACAGGCGGCGATGGAAACGGTATATTATTACTAGACCGAAATTTTGCCAACGTCATTTTTGATGGGGTGGTTACGAAGGAGTGAGAGATGATGGCTTTTCATCGCATCTTTGTCATTGACTTTGCCGGCTTAGGCTTGGGTGAAGCCCCCGACGCTAACCGTTTTCAATCCGTTGGCGCAGATACAATTGGTCACGTTGCGGCTAGTTGGTCAGGTCAGCTAAAACTTCCAACATTACAGCGCTTGGGTCTCGGAAATATTCGGGTTGACCATCCACTTCCAGGTGTGCCCCCGATCGATCATCCAGATGGATTCTTTGGTCGGTTACACATGGCTGCCAGCGATAATGGCCGAGCCACGGGCTTACGGGAGATGTGGGACTACACCGGAGAGATCCGGACCCGTAGCGTGTTCGATACGTTACCGACGGCAGGGTATCCCGTAACTGTTGCCGGTCCTTTCCTCAGCTATCTACAAACGCAGGACACCGTTGAACGCTTCCAACTTGGGAGCAATCAGGATGCCTTCCGTGTTCTGTATGACCAGCTCTATCGACCAGCTTCTGGATTGGCCACAGTGATGCTCCCAGAGTTTCGCTTCGCCAGTGAGGAAGGGGACGTCGGTGAGTTTGGTAAGGCGTTGATGAATGCCGACCACTACTTGGCTCAGGTTATGAATGACATGGGGGCGAACGACCTCCTCATTCTCACCGCTACTCATGCCGGTGATCCGACTATGCCGGGTAAACCAACCCGCGAGTATTTGCCGTTGATAGCTTATTCGCCATCACGGCCTAGTGCCCATGCCTTAGGGATTCGCCGCACACTGGCTGATGTTGGGGCGACGGTGCTTGAGAACTTCGGTTTGGCACGTAATGCCGCTGGACATAGCTTTATGAATGAATTAACGCAATAATAAAACGCCACACAAACTAGGCATCATGAAAGGAGGTGAGGGGCACAGCATCGCAGGAACATCTTCGGCCAACCAGGGGTCGTGTAGATCGTCAGAAGAAGATTCATCAATTATTCAGATTCCTTCGCAGGGATCTATTCACCAATTCTCTGACGAATACGATCCGGGCGTCGACACCGCGATGAACGTTTCAACAACTGTGGTACATAGATTCTTAGCGACCACTTCACGGTTTGTTTAAAACTGACGGGTCGTCAGTTAAAAAATTCGGAAAGAGGTATTTCGACCAATGATTTTTATTAACATGTTAGGGGTACTTGTTTACCTCGCCATTGCGTTCTTGTTCTCGAAGAACAAGAAAAAGATCAACTGGAAGTCAACGGTTATTGTTTTAGTATTGAACCTTGTCTTAGCTTGGTTCTTCACGAGTTTCCAAATCGGACAAGACATCGTCAAGGGTGCCGCCGATGGTTTCAACTGGTTAGTCCAAGTTGCCTACCAAGGGATTGTCTTCGCCTTACCTAACTGGGTAACGCCACAATTCGGTGGGACTGCTAAGTCAATGAACTTCATTACCAGTTCACTCTTACCAATCCTCTTGGTTGTGCCAATGTTCGATATCTTGACTTACATCGGGGTATTGCCTTGGATCATCAAGTGGGTCGGCCGTGGCTTATCCTTCATTACTGGCCAACCTAAGTTCGAATCATTCTTCTCTGTTGAAATGATGTTCTTAGGGAACACTGAAGCCCTCGCCGTTTCTCAATTACAATTAAAGACAATGCGTAAGGAACGTAACTTAACCCTTGCCATGATGTCCATGTCTTGTATCACGGCTTCCATCTTGGGTGCATATACCCAAATGGTTCCAGGTCAATTCGTTTTGACGGCCGTTCCAATTAACATCTTGAATGCCATCATCGTGACGAACATCTTGAACCCTGTCGAAGTCACACTTGAAGAAGACACGATCGCTAAGATCGGTGGCTCCAGTGTTGCTGCTGAAGAGGGCGAAGTTGAATCCGATGGCAAGAAGGAACCTTTCTTCTCATTCTTGGGTGACTCTATCATGGGTGCCGGTCGTTTGATCTTAATCATCGCTGGTAACGTTATTGCCTTCGTTGCCTTAGCTGCTTTGATTGACAAGTTACTTGGCTTGATTAGCCCAGTATTATCCCTGGAACACATCTTAGGGGTAATCATGTTCCCATTTGCATGGTTAATGGGTCTGAACGTGCACGATGCCTTCGGTTTTGCCCAATACATGGGGACGAAGTTGGTTACCAACGAATTCGTTGTCATGGGTAAGATTGCCGGGACGATCAACACGAACGCCTTCTCACCTCACTACCGTGCCATCTTGACTGTCTTCTTGACTTCATTCGCTAACTTCTCAACGACTGGGATGATTATCGGTTGTTTCAAGGGGATCGTTGACCGCGAAAACAACGAACTTATCTCCAAGAACGTTGGTTACATGCTTCTTTCCGGGATTTTGGTTTCCTTACTTTCAGCCGGTATGGTTGGATTATTCGTTTGGTAAACCTGAGTCAAATAGCTTAACGTTTTAAAATTGATAGCCCAGGGCCATTGGCTTCTGGGCTATCTGTGTCAGCGAATCTAGGTTATACTAGAAGGACAGCGACAAAACGGGACTTTCCCGGGATGTCCGTCCGGGTGCCGACCTTCCATGCGGGAGTGAAACCCAGCCGAATGGGTGAAAGCATTCGGTTGCAATGCCCGATAAAGTACGTACGTCGGGTAATGACGTATTGAAAGATAGGAAATTAATCTAATGGATAAGCAACAAGCGCAAGCTGACTTAGCGAACGACATGACGTTACGCGAAGCCTTGCGACACAAGGATATCGTCCGTAACGAAATAATCGCGGGGATCACGGGCTTCTTCGCCATTTCCTACATTATTATCGTTAATCCGCTGATTCTTAAGGACGCTGGGATCCCCACGGATCTCAGTGTCTTCGCGACCATCTTCTCCTCGGTGATCGGGTGTTTGGTCATGGCCTTTTGGGCCAATGCACCAATCATTCTGACCCCGGGGATGGGGGTCAATGCCTTCTTCACCTACACCGTTGTGGTGAATATGGGATTGAGTTGGCAAGAGGCCCTCGGGATCGCGGCCGTGGCGAGTTTTGTCTACATGTTAATCGCCTTTACGAAGGTGGCGACGATTCTCTCCACGGCGATACCCGAGTCCCTCAAGAGTGGGATTACCGCGGGGATCGGTCTTTTCTTGGTCGAAATTGGCCTGGAGAAGGCGGGTCTCATCGTGGCGGGCAAATCGTCACTGATTGTGTTGGGAGATCTGACCAAACCCACGCCACTCCTGGCCTTGTTCGGGTTGGTGTTGAGTCTGGTCCTCTACATCCGTAAGGTGAAGGGAAACTTCTTCATCGCGATCATTGCGACCAGCCTGTTGGCCTTCTTCTTGGGGGTCAAGGACAGTGACACGCCGCAGGTTGACCTGGCACGATTGGCTCAGTACCACGAGATCTTATTTAAGAATGATTTCTCGCACTGGCTCAGTATTCCTTTCATCCTGGCGGCCTTCTCAATGACCATGATTCTGGTCTTTGAGTCGATGGGGCTCTTACAGGGCCTCCTACCCAACCAAAAGAAGTTCAAGAAGACCTTCGAGGGTAGCGCGATTACCACCTTTTTCTCCGGCTTCTTGGGGACCAGCCCAACTGTTGCCGCTGCAGAAAGTGCCTCGGGTATTGAGAGTGGGGGTCGGACCGGGCTGATGGCCTTAGTGGCTGCGGTCATGTTTGGTCTCTCACTCATCTTCGTTCCGCTGTTGGCCTATGTGCCTTCCGCGGCGATTGCGCCAGTGATTGTCATCACCGGTGCCATCATGATGGCTGCTATCGGAAATATTAAGATGGCAGACTTCTCCGAATGGTTTCCAGCCTTTCTGATTATTGTGCTGATTCCATTTACCAATAGTATTTCGACCGGCTTAGCCTTCGGATTCGTGTGTTATCCGGTGATGAAGGTGGCTTTGGGTCAGGGAAAGAACCTGTCCTGGCCAGTCTACCTGCTGGGTGGACTGTTCTTAGTCGATCTGGTATTTAGTGCCCTGTTGTAATGACAGGGTTTTACACAAGGGTTAAACGTAAGCGGTTTCGACCGCTGTTAAAAACCAAATTTTCATTGGGAGGAAATAATGATGACTACAAAGATTATTATGGATACTGACCCAGGAATTGATGATGCTGCTGCCTTAACGATGGCGATCAACGACCCAAGTATTGACTTGAAGCTGATCACGACTGTTGCCGGTAATGTTACGGTCGACAAGACCACCATCAATGCACAAAAGATTGTCCGTTTCTTCAATGCGAACATCCCAGTTGCCGCCGGTGCCGAACAACCACTCTTCAAGGACTTTGAAGATGCTGCTCGGATTCACGGTGAATCAGGGATGCCTGGTTACGACTTCCCAACCGACCTGCCTAAGCCATTAGACAAGACGGCCGTCGAAGCGCTCCATGATGAAATCATGGCTAGTGACGAACCAATTACGTTGGTTCCAACCGGCTCATACACCAACATTGCTTTACTCTTCTCTGAATACCCAGAAGTTAAGAGCCACATCGAACGGATCGTGGCCATGGGTGGTGCCTTAGGTAAAGGGAACATGACGAGTGCCGCTGAATTCAACGTCTTCACTGACCCAGATGCAGCCGCTATCGTTTACAAGTCCGGTATTCCAATCGTCATGGTTGGTCTGGACATTACCATGAAGGCCCTCTTAACTCACGAAAGCATCGAAGAATTACCAAAGATTAGCGAGACTGGTAAGATGTTGCATGATATCATCGTCCAAGATGGTGATAACAACAGCAACGGGATTGCGATGCACGATGTGAACACCATCTTCTACCTGCTTCACCCAGAAGCAATCAAGACTGAAGACATGTGGATCGACGTGGTTACCACTGGCGCTGCCATTGGTGAAACGGTCGGTGACATCCGGGGTGCTTACCATGATGGCAAGACCAATGCCAAGGTTTCCGTTGACATTGATGCCGCTGCCTTCAACAAGTGGTTCCTTGAAGAAGTTCGCGCCATTAAGAACTAGTCTTTCTTACGAATAGAATTTTGAAGAGCCTGGGAGAAATCCTGGGCTCTTTTTCTTTTGAGATAATTGGAGAAAAGTCGTTAGGCTGGTGCGAACGATGTGGTAGGGACTTGAGGTGAGCGCGACGGTCACAGGCAGACAAACGCAGGCCTCATTTTCATTACACAAACTTTACACAAACGAGTAGGTTTTCCATACGATTCCGATACATTGACCGCGTATGATAAGAGGTAAATCAAGGGGAAGAGGATGATCGTATGTCCGCTACGGAATTCGATACCTTAATCTTACTGATTATCACGTGGTTACCGATGCTTTGGTTTTCCCGACCGCCAAAGCGTCACAACTAACTTGTACAGTTACGGCCTGAATTCAGTGTGAATTCAGGCCGTTTTTTGATCGTCGCGCTAGACCATAAACTATCAGATAGGCTGACGATAGCAAAAGAAATTTAGACAGAATCGGGTTGCTTGCTCACTATTTGCGGAAACTTTACAAGATGTTGACGTGGATCACATGGTTAATTTACATAGGATCGCTATGCTAGACCTAACTTAGTGATTATCGGCGTTTTACCGTCACCGGGTGACCGATTTCCCGGCGGCCATCATCTGTTTTGGGGGGCAACGGGGACATGAATAAATTTACCATTATCCATTTATCGGATTCAGAACTCACGGCACCAGGGGTCGACCCACAGTATCACCAACGGCTATTGCCGCAGGAGAAACTCCAGCGGGTATTCGACGATGTCTTGGAACACCAGTTACAGCCGGACCTCATCGTCTTGAGCGGCGACCTCTTACAGAGTGGTACGGCCGGGGACTACGCTCGGTTTCACAGTTACCTGCGTGAACAATCGCAACGATTGGCGGCCCCAATTGAAGTGGTTTTAGGGGACCAGGATGATCGTGAGGCCTTTAACAACGGCTACTTATCCCAGCCCGCTCTGCCGTACTACGCCTATAAGCAAGTCCATCAAAATATGGATTTTTACTTCTTAGATTCCAAATGGGAGGAGAACAAGGAGGCGGGATGGTTAGACAGAGAACAGCTAGACTGGTTGAACAAGAATCTGCATCTCGCACCACGCCGTCGGGCCTTCATCTTCCTCCATCATCCGCTGGATGCGCCGGCCTTACGACCGATGCGCTACGCCTTACTCCAAAATAATCGCGAGCTCCTGGCAATTCTACACGGCCACAATATTGGTGGGATTTTTACTGGCCATTTACACTTTGCGGCCAGCTACTTAGTTGAAAGTACCATTCCGGTCACGGCCGTGGGGTCGGCTTCGACCTATATTAACTGTCAGGATCCCCACTATCATGAGGTCCACGATGCGGTGACCTACAACGTCATCACGATTCAGCGCGGGCTAGCCAGCATTACCAGCCATCCCCTCTATCTGGGGCAATCTATCATCGACACAGTTACGGTGAACAACACAGGTTTTGCCAAACACCGACCACGCTTGACCAGTTCACGGCGGATTGCCAATGGGCCGTTTGCCTGAGTGTTGCTGTCTGATCATGGGATATGGGGATGATTGACCACATAATTGCCAATCATAATTCAGGACGCCCCAGAGCCTCACCAGGGCAATCCTCAGACTATTGAAGTCAAAGGCAAATTAAACCCATAAAAACAAATTTTGGAGGGGTGATTCCCAGTGGCAAGGCGGGAATCACCCCTCTGTTAGTTTTCCTCAGGAATAGGCGTTTCATGTGAGCCTAGTTTTCGGTATAATAGGTATCGACGTGTGAGCGAAACGCCGCAGGAAACCTCGCGAGTTTGTGGGGGACGAGTTGCGTTTCGCTAGTAAGTAAGGTAAAGTATAACCAAACGTGAAACAATCTTGTTTCACAGAAGTGAACTGGGAGATTAACGTATGAATCCAGAAGAGTTTCGTGCCGCGTTAGCAGCGCAAGGCATTGATTTAACCGCAACACAGGAACAGCAATTTGCAACCTACTATGAGTTCTTAGTTGCGACCAACGAACACGTAAATTTAACCACGATTACCGCGGAGCCAGACGTCTACCTGAAACATTTTTACGACTCACTGACCCCTGCTTTTTACGTGGACGCGATGCGCACGGAACCGTTAACGGTCTGTGATGTCGGGGCAGGTGCCGGGTTTCCGTCGCTACCTTTGAAGATTATGTTCCCACAGCTCCAAGTGACGATCGTGGACTCGTTGAACAAGCGAATCACGTTCTTAAATGAACTGGCGGCTAAGCTCAACCTAACCGGCGTGGCCTTTCATCATGCCCGTGCCGAAGAATTTGGTGGCAAGCGTGCCGCCAATCGCGAAGGCTTTGACCTCGTCTTGGCTCGAGCCGTAGCGCGGATGTCCGTCTTGAGCGAATTGTGTTTACCACTCGCTAAGGTTGGGGGTCAATTCGTGGCCTTGAAGGCCGCGCAGACGGAAGATGAACTCGCGGTGAGCCAGACGGCTATTGCGACTCTGGGCGGCAAGCTCGCAGCCGATGAGGCCTTCGCGCTACCAGTGAGCGGTGACCAACGCCACATTGTGGTTATCGACAAGGTTAGACATACACCAAAGCGTTATCCGCGTAAGGCGGGGACGCCTAATAAGGAACCGTTAGAAGATTAATGGGATGGGGGTAAGATAATTGCCATTTTCATTATTTGGAAATAATCGGGAGAAGGCGGTTCAGCCGACACATCCCGTGAAACAAAACGTCGTTATGATTCCGGTTGTCCAAATCATTCCCAACCGGTTTCAACCGCGGCAACGGTTCGACGCCACCGCGATTACCGAGTTAGCACAGACGATCGAGGAGCATGGCCTCTTACAGCCTGTCGTGATTCGTCAATTTGAAACCGATCATTACGAGATCATTGCCGGTGAACGGCGGTTTAGAGCGATTAATCAACTGAAATGGGAGACGGTGCCGGCCATCGTTGAAGAGATGAGTGACGACGAGACGGCTTCCATGGCGCTGATCGAAAACCTTCAACGAGAGGAACTCTCCGCTATTGAAGAGGCTCACGCTTATCAACAGCTGATGGCACTCAATCACATGACGCAGTCGCAGTTGGCAGAAGGCATTGGCAAGAGTCAGGGGTTCGTGGCCAACAAGCTGCGACTTTTGAAGCTGGCTGAACCCGTACGTGACGCCATCTTGAATCGTCAAATTACTGAACGCCACGGCCGGGCCTTATTGGCCTTGGACGATGCCGGTCAGGTCGAGCTGTTGGCACAGATCATTGCCGATAAGTTGACGGTTAAGGAGACTGAAGCGGCGATCACCAAACGCAAACAGCCTAAGCGGCGGCGCAAAGTCACCAAGCACGGGGTCTCCAAGGACACGCGCGTGGCGGTCAACACGATTCGTCATTCGGTGAAGATGGTTCAGGATGCCGGCATGACGTTGACGACTAAGGAAGAAGAAACACCAGACAGTTACCGGATCATCATTGACATTCCAAAAGAAAGCTAGAGGTGAACGACATATGGGCTATATCATCGCATTAGCCAATCAAAAGGGTGGCGTAGGGAAGACCACGACCGGGGTTAACCTGGGCGCAGCGCTGGCTTCGGCCGGCAAACACGTCCTCTTGGTGGATACCGATGCCCAGGGAAATGCGACCAGTGGGGTCGGCATTCAAAAGGCAACCATTGAACGTGAAGTCTACGACGTGTTGGTGAATGAGACGCCAATTCAAGAGGCGATTATCCATACGGAACATGAAGGACTGGATATCGTGCCCGCAACCATTCAGCTTTCCGGGGCGGAAATTGAATTAACGCCAATGATGGCACGGGAAACCCGGTTGAAGGCGGCCCTCGATGAGATTAAAGACGCGTATGATTACATTCTCATCGACTGTCCCCCTTCGTTAGGGCTTTTGACGATCAACGCGTTTACCGCGGCGAACTCGATCTTGATTCCCGTTCAAAGTGAGTACTATGCCTTGGAAGGACTGACCCAGCTGTTGAATACGGTGAAGTTGGTTCAAAAGCATTTTAACCGTGACCTGAAGATCGAAGGGGTCTTACTGACCCTTTACGATGCCCGGACCAATCTTGGAAAACAGGTTAATGAAGAAGTTAAAAAATATTTCCAAAATAAAGTTTATGCCACCATTATTCCGCGTAACGTCCAGTTAGCGGAGGCACCGAGTCATGGGATGCCAATCATTGATTATGCGCCAAAATCCAAAGGTGCCGAAGTATACACTGAACTCGCAAAGGAAGTGCTAGCAGCCCATGGCAAGTAAGAAAGAAAAAAGTTTAGGCCGCGGAATTGACGCGTTATTTGCCGAAAATGGCGTCGACGCCGGCGAAGAAACAGTGGTTGATTTAACGTTGGCCGATATCCGACCTAACCCGTACCAACCTCGTCAGAAGTTCGATAAGAAGGGCCTGGACGATTTGGCTGCCTCGATCGAAAAGACTGGGGTCTTCCAGCCGATTATCGTCCGCCAACCAGACAAACGCGTGAACCGTTACGAAATTCTGGCCGGTGAACGACGCTTCCGGGCCTCTAACTTAGCTGGAAAGACCACGATTCCTGGGATCATCCGTGATGTGACTGAAGAACAGATGATGGAAATCGCCGTGTTGGAAAATCTCCAACGCGAGGATTTAACCCCATTGGAAGAAGCCGAAGCCTACGATACGTTGATGACCAAGCTCACCTTAACGCAGGCCCAGGTCTCCGAACGTCTCGGTAAGAGTCGCCCCTACATCGCCAATTATTTGCGGTTATTGGGACTGCCTAAGGCGGTTAAAGACATGTTACAGAAGAACGACTTGTCGATGGGGCAAGCGCGGACCTTGTTATCCTTGAAGGATAAGACCAAGCTCGTGGCGTTAGCCAAGCGTGCCGTGAGCGAGGGGATGACCGTGCGGGCCTTGGAGGCCGAGGTTGGTAAGCTGAATGGTGCGGCTAAGAAGCTCGCTAAGAAACCAGCCAAGAAGAAGTCGCCATTCCTGCGTTCTACGGAGAATCAACTCCAGGAACACTTTGGCACGCAGGTCACGATTAACGAGACTGCTGGCAAGGATCAACAAGGAAAGATCGAGATTGACTATCTCTCCAATGATGATCTGAACCGCATCTTGGACCTGCTGAATATCCACCAGGACTAACTCATGGGAGGCATGACCATGTATGATTTAGGTGATTTGGTAGAAATGAAGAAGCCCCATCCATGCGGAACCAACCGCTGGGAGATTACCCGAATGGGCGCGGATATTAAGATCAAGTGCACCAATTGCGGTCACGTGGTGATGTTGTCACGGCGTGAATTTGAAAAGAAACTAAAAAAGGTATTGGTTCGCAAAGCCGACGCCGAGAATGGAAAGAGTGAATAATTGCTATGTCATTAACTGCAGGAATCGTTGGCCTGCCGAACGTCGGGAAGTCAACTTTATTTAACGCGATTACCAAGGCCGGGGCCGAAATGGCTAACTACCCATTTGCCACGATCGATCCGAACGTGGGTATGGTGGAAGTTCCTGATAACCGTTTGGATCGGATTCAAGAATTGATTCCAGCCAAGAAGGTTGTCCCAACGACGTTTGAATTTACCGACATCGCTGGGATCGTCAAGGGCGCCAGCAAGGGTGAAGGTCTGGGGAACAAGTTCCTGGAAAACATTCGCCAAGTGGACGCCATCGTTCACGTTGTCCGCGCCTTTGACGACGATAACATCACCCACGTTTCTGGGAAGATCGATCCCATTGAGGATATTGAAACGATCAACTTGGAATTAGGCCTGTCCGATCTAGAAGCCGTTAACAAGCGTTTGGCTAAAGTTGAACGTGCGGCTAAGGGGAGCGACAAGGAAGCTAAGGCTGAATTGGCCGTTTTACAAAAGATCCAACCCGTTCTTGAGGCTGGTGGCGCCGTTCGGACGATTGACTTTGACGAGGAAGAAACCAAGGTTGTGAAGGGACTCTTCTTGTTAACATCCAAGCCCGTCCTTTACGTGGCTAACATTGCCGAAGACGACATGGCTGATCCCGAAAACTCCAAGTACTTCGGTCTGATCAAGGACTATGCTGCCAAGGAAGGCGCCGAAGCGATTGCCGTGGCTGCCGAAGCCGAAGAAGAGATTGCCCAATTGGACGATGACGAGAAGCAGGACTTCCTCGAAGCCGAGGGTGTGGAAGAACCCGGATTGAATCGCTTAATTCGTGCCTCATACCACCTCTTAGGCCTCGAGACCTTCTTCACGGCTGGTGGCAAGGAAACCCGTGCCTGGACGTACAGAAGTGGCACTAAGGCCCCTCAAGCGGCCGGAATCATTCACTCTGACTTTGAACGTGGTTTTATTCGGGCAGAAGTCATGGCCTTTGATGATTTGGACAAGCTCGAATCTGAAGCTGCTGTTAAGGAAGCCGGCAAGCTACGGGTCGAAGGGAAAGACTACGTGATGGAAGACGGCGACATCGTCGAATTCCGGTTTAACGTTTAGAAGGGAACAGAAATTAGATGAGTGATAACAAGCAAACTCCGCGGAATGCGGGCGTTCGTCAGAATCGCAACAGTGTTGCGGTCAACGAACGGGCAGCGTTTGACAACCTTGGGTTGACCAAGCGTAACGCCGAATACATGTACCGCTTCAACAAGGCCTTGGAAAAGACCAAGTTGACACCAGAACGGAAGGCTGAGGCCGTGCAGGCCATGGTTGATGAACTTCTGGAGGGTCAAAAGTCAGGGATGACCGGTAAGAATACGTATGGGGACATCGACGCACGCGTGAAACTCGTCGTTGAAGGGCCACAGAAGCCGGATTCCCTGTTCGGTGGCCGGGATTACTGGCCTAACATGATCTACAATGCCTTGACATTCTTCATGATCTTCAACCTGATGTTTGGTTTGATCTACTTCTTCTCACCGAAGATGATGAATACGAGTCAACCCGTTGGGATTACGGCCATTACGGTCAGTGCCCTGATTGCAGGGTTTGCCCTGCCTGTGATGCCACGGGTCTTCGATCCGAAGATCAAGCATCGTTACAACGGGTGGTTGAGAACCTTACTGGTCGTCTTGGTTTTCGTCGTGTGGATGGTGTTGTTCTTCTCAGCACAACTCTTACCACCAATGATCAACCCTGTTCTACAACCCAAGCCAAGCATCGCGTTGGGACTCCTGTCCATCGCTATCATGCTTTGGATGCGTCGTCATTACAACATTCGTGGTGGGTTACTCGGTTAAGCGCAATAAACTGCCTTGTGGCGCACGTTTCGACACGATAATAGCAAAAAATAAAATCAGCTTTTTCAGAGGGGAATTCTTCTGAAAAAGCTGATTTTTGAGTTATGTTCCAGATTCTTTTAGTGGTGAATTTCGCGGCTAGCACGTCAGAAGACCAGACTTCCTAGTCCAAAATAATGATCCCACAACATCATGGATAAGGGACGCCAATTGCCCGATTAGCTGCGTTTCCCGCTGATTTTATTTTGGGATAAAGTAGCTAAAAAATGCCCTTGTTGCCGAAGTCGTTTGGCCCTATCATGCACTCGAGTAGCCAAGCAAATGACCACTCTGATAACTTCATTTCGTGGGGAGGATTTATTATGAGGAAAATCATGGGGTATGTCTTGGGATTGGTTGCGACCTTAGGTGCCGCAGGGGCAATTGCAACGACCGCAAATGCCGATGGAAGTAGTGTCAGTGCTGCTAGTGGTAGTGGTGCGGCTAGCGCTGCGAGTGTTGCCGGAACTGCTAAGGCTGCTAGTGCAGCCAGCGCTGCCGGATCAGCCAGTGCAGCTAGTGCGACGAGTGCCGCGAGCGCTTCTGGCGCCGCAGCACCCGTTGCCGGGGCAAGTGAATCGGGGGCACCCGAAGCCGGATCTGGGACTTCCGAATCCGGGCAGATTGTGATTCGGACTTGGGTCCGTCACCCACGCGTCGTCGTTCGTCGGCATGTGGCTAAGGAAAAGATCATGCGGGCTGACAAGAAGATGCGCGGTCACGATCACTATCGCGATGGCAGCCGCATTATTCGTTTCAAGAAGGGCGTGAAGGGATCTGAAGTGATTCTTCGTAACCGCAAAGGGCGCGAGATTGAACACTTCAGGATTCGTCGCAACGGCCGTTTTGAAATCAAACTCTCGAAGCGTGAAGCACGTGACCTCCGCAAGGGGGGCAAGTACTTTACCTTCACTGTCCACGAAAAGGGTTATCGTGCCTACACCGTTCGTTACCGTCTTTACAAATAAGACGGTAATTCGGGGTATTTAGTCGAGTGGTCTGAGGGAGCTGTTAAGCTGAGCTAGACGCCTGGGTCAATCGTTGGCCGGGTGTGGCTTAACGGTAACCTGAAGACACCCGTTGTGTTCGAGTAATCGGGCACACGCCACAGGAAGGTCGTGACGGGGATTGAGACCGGAAAATGACCGCCTGTGTTTGGAGAGACCGTGGTGTCGGCTACGGCCTCTTTTTTTGATCGCTGGTTTTTAAAGGCACTGCGTCCCTTCGCTGAGAACGGTCAGTCAATTTACTGATTGGTGCAGGCAACAGAAGCCGGGGCTATCTGTTGCGTTGTCGGAAACTTCAAGGATGTAGTCATACCGTGTCGGAATAGGATTGCCGGCCGAGACGTGTCTACCCGTCAATTGATCACTGCCGACAACCTTGATCCCGATAATTACTTGACGGGAAAAACGGGACGGTTTGGAGTGTTGTCAGCCCTGCCTCGTTATTGGAGTGGCTAATATTAGGCCTGGAGGGAGGTGCCATGTGCGGCGGTGTTTTCGCTGGCCGAGACCTTCTGCGAAAATAGCGGTTAATACCAGCGCTATCTGATATTTCGCTGTATCGACACAACAGAGATAGGGGAGAGGACACATGATTAAGTGGTTCAGAGACAAACTTCACGAGCGTAATCTGCAGGTGCTGGGGCTGTTTGCGGTGATTGGGGCCTTTATCATGACCTTCTGTTCCTACACCTCGCCGGCCTTTTACTTCGACACGTCACCCGACAATAATGCCTTCTTCACGGTGGGGAAGGCCATGATGCACGGCATCGTCCCTTACAAGGATATCTTCGAGCAGAAGGGCCCCTACGTCTATCTGTTGCATGGCCTAGCCTATCTAGTATCGTCGCGGAGTTTCCTATTAATTTTTATTGTCGAAATTATCACCCTGGTGGCCGCGATGTTTCTGGTCTATCGGTTAGCCTTGCTATTGGGAACCCCATCGTTGCCAGCCCTGTTGACGGGGATCTTGGTCCCAAGCCTGCTACTTTACCACCCGTACTATGATTATGGGGACACGGTAGAGTTCTTCACGTTCCCCTTACTCATCTCGTTGGTGATGGTCATGGTTAAGCTTGATCGCACACAGCTGACAGGAAGTCGGGGGATGTATGCCGCTCAAGGGGCTATCGTGGGCGTGGTCTTACTATCGAAGTACACGTTACTCGGTGCGTGGATCGTCTTTTACCTCTTGTTAATGGGTCGGTTGATGGTGACTAAGCGGTGGCGTGAACTGGGAAAGTTGGTGGCCTGGAGTGCCATCGGCTTTCTGGTGACCACCCTGCCCTGGTTGGTTTACTTTCTGGTCACCGGGTCGCTGGCGGCGTTCATCAATGTTTATGTTTTGTTCAATACCCACGTTTATTTGACCTCGTCGGTGGCCTTCTTCGCTAACTTGGTTCAATCCACGACGCTGGTTTCGCAATTCTATCTGAGTAACGTCATCTTCTTTATTCTAGGGATTGTCGGAACGTTAGTGGTGATGTTTCAACCGGCACTCTTTCACGATCCGTTCATGCGAGGGACATACCTGTTAACTAATTTAGGTGCCGATCTATTTGCCCTTTATGGCTATCAAGCCAACGCGGTTTATCAGTATTATCAGCTGATCTATTTTGCCTTCTTCATTCTACCCTTTGTCTACTTGTGTCAGTGGGCCTTCAAACGAGTGCCGCTACCGACGGGGGATGCACCATTCCCAATTCTAGCAACGCTGGTCTTCAGCTTGCTTCTAGTATTAGGGGTCAACAGTAATGTGACGAATTCCAAGGTTTTTCCGAATAATTCGGCCATTACGGAGGTCGCAACGACTCGGCCGCAACAGCCTGCCCAGGTGGTCTTCGGTCGATTGATGCGTACGGAGACACCGGCGGATACCAAGCTGACGCTACTGAACTACGGGTCGATTGATATGGGGTTCTACACGGCGTCGGGAGCGGTGCCAAACACTTATTATTTCCAAAACTACAATATTCCGCAGAGCTCGGCGCCCCAGATCTTGGCATCGCAGCAGGCCGTCATTCGTGATCAAGACGTTGAATGGGTCGTCTTGAATACGCCCGCTGGTAAGACGATTAAGCAGTGGCCAGGCGTAGACGGCCGAATCAGTAGTGGTGATTTGAATCCCGGGACGGCCAAGATGGCCAAAATACTCCTCAGAAATTACCGACCGGTTGCCCAGCACACCCAGATATTTGAAGGGGTGAACGAGACCTACTGGTTATTCAAACGGCGGTAGGCATTTAACAAGTGACGCTAAGAGAACTATGATAGTTCAATGAGAGTCCTTGACCTGAGTGGCCTAGACTGGTAAATTTAAACACAATATCTCCCAGGATTCCTAACCGAGCCTGAGACTACAATTAAAGAGGAGCGATATCAACTATGTCTAATTGGGACACGAAGTTTGCTAAAGAAGGAATCACGTTTGATGATGTTTTGTTAATACCCGCAGAAAGTCATGTATTGCCGAATGAAGTCGACCTAAGTGTCCAATTAGCGCCAAACTTAAAGTTGAACGTTCCGTTTATCAGTGCGTCGATGGATACCGTCACCGAGACCAAGATGGCCACAGCCATGGCACAAAATGGGGGCCTTGGGGTCATCCACAAGAACATGAGCGCCACTGACCAAGCTCAGATGGTCGCCGATGTGAAGGCCATCGAAAATGATGCCACGAAGCATCCGAACGCAGCCGTTGATGCCAACAACCACTTGGTTGTGGCCGCAGCCGTTGGGGTGACTTCCGATACTTTCGACCGCGCGACAGCCCTGTTAAATGCGGGTGCTGACGCGATCATCATTGACACGGCTCATGGCCACTCCGCTGGGGTACTGCGCAAGGTTGCGGAAATCCGCAAACAATTGCCAGATGCCACGTTGATTGCCGGGAACGTTGCGACGGGTGAAGGGACCCGAGCCTTGTTCGAAGCCGGTGTTGACGTGGTCAAAGTGGGTATCGGGCCCGGTTCCATCTGTACGACTCGGGTCGTCGCTGGTGTTGGGGTCCCTCAAATTACCGCTATTTACGATGCCGCTTCGGTCGCTCGTGAATTTGGGAAGCCGATCATTGCCGATGGTGGTATGAAGTATTCTGGTGATATCGTCAAAGCTTTGGCTGCCGGTGGGAATGCTGTGATGTTCGGGTCTATGTTCTCCGGGACCGATGAAGCACCTGGTGACGTCATCGAAGACCACGGGAAGAAATACAAGACCTACCGTGGGATGGGGAGCCTGGCGTCAATGTCGCATGGTTCCGCTGACCGCTACTTCCAAGGTGGCGTTAATGAAGCGAACAAGTTGGTTCCCGAAGGTATCGAAGCCCGAGTGGAATACAAGGGAAGCGTCAACGATATTATCTTCCAAATGGTTGGTGGTCTCCGTTCGGGGATGGGCTACACCGGTAGTGCCAATATCCAGAGCCTGATCGACAACGCGCAATTCGTTCGGATCTCCAACGCTGGGTTGATCGAATCTCACCCACATGATGTTCAAATCACTAAGGCAGCACCTAACTACAAATAAGTTGTTTTACTGGAACCGGCTCTTTGGCTGGTTCCTTTTCTTTTAGTGTTAGGGTTGGCCGCCAAGGATGGGGGACGGCCTGAAGAGTGGTTTCTCACCTCGCTTGAAGGCCGAAGGTTCACCGATCAATCGACGTTGCTGATTTTCCCCCTGAGATCGTTGAACGAGGCTATTAGGTCAAAAAGACTTATCAAGGCCTTAAACAACAGGTTGGCGGGCGGCCGGTAAATAGTGTAAGATTAAGGAATGGTTAAGTGCCTTACGCCCGACTAAAGGTTCGGGCTTTGACGTCGCCTCACCGAAGATATTTGCTAGAATAGACGTAAAGTACCCTTGGGGGCAGACCGCTAGCGACCTAACCTGGCTGTTAAAGGAGAATAAACCGAATATGAAAATTTTAGTTGTCGATGATGATAAAGAAATTGCACAATTACTTGAAATTTACATTAAAAATGAAGGCTATGAACCTCTGACCGCGTACAACGGGAAGGAAGCGTTGACCAAGCTGCACACGACGCCGGATATTGCCTTAATGATTCTGGATATTATGATGCCCGAAATGAGTGGGATTGAAGTCGTGAAGGAAGTTCGGAAGGACTCTCAAATTCCAATTCTGATCCTTTCGGCGAAGACCGGCGACATGGATAAGATTCAAGGGTTAATCACTGGGGCGGACGATTATGTAACCAAGCCATTTAACCCATTAGAGGTTATGGCGCGTGTGAAGTCACTGTTGCGGCGGAGTCAAGATCAAGTGACCGATGATGCCCCAGATATCTTGGATATCGGAACGTTGACGATTAACAAGGATTCCCATGAAGTGAAGACGATTGCTGGTAAGACAATCTCACTCACTGCGCTTGAATTTGGGATCCTGTACCTGTTGGCGAGTCACCCGAACCGGGTCTTCTCAGCCGATGAGATCTTCGAACGCGTTTGGCGTCAAGAGAGTATCGTGTCGGCCAAAACCGTCATGGTCCATGTGAGTCACTTGCGCGATAAGATCGAGGACGCGACGAACGGTGAGAAGGTCATTCAAACCGTTTGGGGTGTCGGCTACAAGATTGAATCCCATTAATCAAGAAGATCGAGGATAACCATGTTACAGTTTAGAAATGACGATTTATCAGGATACGGGGAGGCTAGATCATGAAGCTAACCACCCGGGAGAAGAGTGCGCTCTTCATGGAAGGGGTCGTCACCGTGATCCTTCTGCTGATGCTGAACCTAGCATTGCTAGTGCTCATTATTCAGGCTATCGAGAGTAATCCAGGCCTGCGAGACGGGATCTTCATTATTAAGCGTTCTGTCATGTTTGGTCCGAATAATTTTCAGCTGTGGAGTTGGGAAAACTTATTTATTGGGTTAATGCTGATCGCGGATGCATTGGTGGTCTGGTGGCGTTTGATTCGACGCTATCGGCAGATGCAACTACGCCATATCATTGGCGAACTGCATTACATTGCCAACGGTCATTTCGACCACCGAATTCCCTTTCGCGTGAGCGGTGACGTTCAACGGGTGGTCGATTCCGTGAATGCCTTGGTGGATTCCGTCATTAGCTCGATGAATGAAGAACGGGCGATTGAAAAGTCCAAGGATGAGTTGATTACCAATGTCAGTCATGATATTCGGACCCCATTAACGTCGATTATCGGCTACCTGGGGCTCATTGAAGATCAGCAGTATCACAGTGAGGAAGACCTGCTGAAGTACACGCACACGGCGTTTTTGAAGTCTAAACAGATGAAATCCTTGGTGGACGACCTCTTCGAGTACACCAAGGTCCGGCAGACCGATACGCCACTTAGTATCACTAAGATTGATTTAGCCGCTATGTTGGAACAACTGGCGGCCAGCTTTGAACTGGAAGGACAGAAGAAGGCCATGACGGTGGGGGCTTCAAGCACACCGGCTAGCCTGATGATGGAGGCTGACCCCGAGAAATTAGTGCGGGTCTTCAATAATCTGGTGTCGAACGCCTTGAAGTATGGGAATGGTGGGAGCGAGATTAACTTGATTGCCAAGCAGGTCTCACCCGACGAGTTGGAAGTTCGTGTCACCAATGATGGCCCGAAGATTCCTAAGGCGTCTTTGGCACTGATCTTTGAACGGTTCTACCGTGTCGAAGAGTCACGTTCCAAGGAGACCGGTGGAACCGGGTTGGGTTTGGCCATCGCGCAGAGTATTGTGGCGCTTCACGGGGGCTACATTTACGTGGAGTCGGATGACCAGCTGACCAGCTTTGTGATTCACTTACCCGTTAAGCATGACCACCCATTGGCCATTCCTGAACGGTTACGTACAGCAGATAAGACAAAATAGATTCAGCGTCGGCATTGCCGACACTACATATGATAGAGGAGTTTTAAATCTCATGAAGAAACAGTTACGGCAAGTTTTGATTGGACTAGTGACAGCGGTCACGCTGGTTACTGGTGGGTTAAGTGGATTAGGTGCCAGTGCACCGGTTGTGGCGCAAGCGGCAACCAGTACGACCAGCACGGTAAATCTGCAGGCGAAGGCTGGGATTGCCGTCGACGCCAAGACGGGTCAGATTCTATATGATAAGAACAGCGATAAGGCCTTACCAGTCGCTTCGATGACCAAATTGTTGTCCATTTACCTGGTCCTCCAAGCGGTTCATAGCGGTAAATTAAAGTGGGACCAGAAGATCACCGTGAGCAAGGATGTGGCTAAGGTCGCTAAGAACACCAAATTATCCAACGTGCCTTTGCGGGCCGGTCACAGCTACACGGTCAAGTCACTATATCAAGCGTCATTAATTTATTCGGCCAATGGGGCGGTTGAAGCCCTCGGTAGTGCCGTGGCCGGATCACCGCATGCGTTTGTCAACCAGATGAAGGTGCAGGCGAAGAAGTTGGGGATGACCAACGTCAAGATTTACAACGCCTGTGGGTTAACCAATGAACAGGTGGGTAACCTGGGCTATTCAAACGTGGCGGGTTCAGCTGAAAACCAATGGTCCGCAGCCGACCAAGCTAAATTGGCGGTCGCCTTACTGAACAAGTACCCAGAAGTGCTTCAAACGACGAAGATTGACAAGTTGTGGTTTGAGAAGGGCACTCAAGATGCCACGAAGATGGACAATTGGAACTGGATGTTAAAGGGGCTCACCGCTTCTTACAGCAAGCTTCACGTTGACGGGCTGAAGACGGGGACGTCCGATGCCGCTGGGGCCAACTTTACCGGGACTTCCGATAATGATGGCAACCGGATCGTGACGGTGGTGCTTCACGCTTCTCACAAGTCTGAAACCGACCCAGCTCGTTTCCAACAGACACAGAAGATGATGTCTTATGTCTATAACAACTTCAAGACGGTCAGCTACCAGGCTGGTGACCAGATCAAGGGTGCCAAGAGTATCAAGACTAACGATGCTAAAGAGAAGACAGCCAAGACGGTTCTGGGTCAGAATGTTAAGCTCTGGATTCGAAATGACCAAATTGCCAGCAACGTTTCCGCCAAGCCACAGTTAAAGGCCAAGTTGGAAAAGAACCAGGCACTGGAAGCACCAGTTAAGAAGAATGCGACGATTGGGACCGCAAACGTCTCCTTGAAGGGGGACCAATTAGGCTTCTTAGGGAATACCAAGACGACCAAGGTACCATTAAAGGTGACCCAAGCCGTTGAAAAGGCCAATATCTTTGTCCGTCTGTGGCGGTCAATTGTTTCACTGTTTTAACCCCAGCTAATCCTGAGATAAGTTTTGTCGCCGATCCCTACGGGGGTGGGCGATTTTTTCGGGTCGAGGGTCGATAAATTGTGGCCGGGATCGAATGAAAAAGGGCTTTCATTTGTGTTAAAACAGGCAGTTGCTTTCAGTAAACCAGGTCGGGAAAATCCCGATATTACGGACTTTTTAAGGTTAAAGTCTGATGAGTCTGTACTGTGAAACATTTTCTTTAATCAGCCCAGATAGCCGTGAAAACCAGTCATGACAAGGGATGACGGCGATTTGAAAAATTGTCGATGGCCTGTTGCATTTTTGACAAGTCAAGTAATGTTGTGCGACTATGTTCTATAATAATTAGCCATTATTTTGAGGAATTTTAAAGGAAAAGGGAGTTGAAACTCGTGAAGATGATTAAAGGCGAATGGGATTACATTCGGCACAACCGGTTAATTCTGATTTCCGTGTTGGCCATTATGTTCATTCCGTTCCTCTACTGTATCTTCTTTCTGAAGTCAGTGTGGGATCCATATGGTGAAACCGGTGAATTACCCGTTGCGGTGGTTAACCAAGACCAACCGGTCACTTACCAAGGACAGAAGTTAAATGTTGGGGACCAGACCGTCACCAACTTGAAGAAGAACAGTCAATTAGGTTGGAAGTTTGTGTCGGCGAAGACCGCCGCGGATGGGTTGAAGCACCATAAGTACTACACGGTGATCACCTTACCAAAGAACTTCTCCGCTAACGCCGCTACGGCGCTGGACAAGCATCCTAAGAAGATGACCTTTACTTACAAGACGAACGGCTCTGCGAACTACATTGCCCAAGTTATGAGTGAAGTTGGGTCAGATAAGCTGGATAGTCAGATCCGTGCCAAGGTTACGAAGGCCTACGCACAGGCGACGTTCAAGCAGATCTACACCGTGGGTCAAGGAATGAAGAAGGCCGCTAAGGGGTCTGCCCAATTGAAGGACGGAACCGTTACGCTGACCGATGGGTTAAACACGTATACCACTGGGGTTAAGACGTTAAACAATGGTCTGCAACAAATGAAGACCTCCGTGACGCCGCTGGCTACCGGAATTCAGAAGCTCAGTACCGGTTCTGCAACGTTAACGGCCGGACTCAGCCAATATACGGCCGGAGTTTCGAAGTTGAACAGTAACATGCCAACCTTACAGGCTGGGGCTTCTAAGCTGAACAGTGGGACTTACAGCTACGTTGATGGTGTTTACAAGCTCAACAGTGGCTTGGGTCAAATGAGCAGTAAAGTTGGACCTTTGGCCAGTGGGGTTACGCAGTTGAAGTCTGGAAGTTCAGACTTAACTAAGGGCTTGAAGAAGTTGGATGCTAACTCTAGTCAATTGACTGGTGGGGCAAAACAACTGGCAAATGGACTTAGTGACATGCAAACCTTGCTAACTAAGTTAGGGCCTAGTTTAAATACGTTATCTTCATTGACGAGTCAACCGGCTAAATTGCAGGCGTTGAACAGTATGCTAACTTCCTTAAGTAGTTCGGGATTGATTGGCATGGATGCCGCTACGTCTAGTGCGTTGCAGGCTCAGTTGAACAGTCTGCAAAATATGGATCTCTCATCAATGGAACAGTTGCCAACTGCAGTTCAGGCTATTGGTGCACAGATGGCAGCCGTTAAAGCTGCTCAACCGAGCGACGATAATCCTGGTGGTACTAACACAAGTGATGTAACAAGTGCAGCGCAGGCTGCTGACGATGCGGTGGATAAATTAAAAGATGTTGTTGGTAATAAGACTTCATCGGAACAAGAAATTTCTGACGCGACGGCTGCAGTTTCGACTGCCGTAGCTAACGAAAAGGATGCTGCAACTAAGGGAAGTAGCAATACCGCAGGGGATGCAACTTCAAATTATGTTACAGAAGTTAACAAGTTGATGGCTATGGTAGAAGGACTGAATAAACAATTAAGTTCTGTTACCAGCGGTTTGTCTGGGTTAATAACGTTACAACAGAGTGGCATTATTAACAAATTAAGTCCATTGCTTACTGCAACATCACAATTTACACCTTCTGATCTGACTATGTTATCAAGTGCCCTGAGCACACTTCAGGCTAATTCGGCGTTGATTTCAAGTCTTGGGTCATCTGTTGGTAAGATTAACGATGCGGTTACTGGTGCTAACAAGTTATCAACTGGATTAGACACCTACACGGCCGGAGTTAACACAGCACTAGGTGGTTCTAAGCAACTTTCAAGTGGCCTGAACACCCTGAATGCCAAGATTCCAGCCTTAACGTCCGGTGTGGCGCAATTGTTAGACGGTAGCAATACACTGGCTAAGAAGGGCTCTGAATTGACGAGTGGGACGTCACAACTCAATTCTGGTATCGGTCAAGTTGCAAGCGGCGTTTCACAATTGAACAGCAAGTCTGGTCAATTGAACAGTGGTGCTAGTCAAATCAGCAATGGCTTGTCGACGTTGAACAGTAAGGTTCCTGCTTTAACCAGTGGGGTTAACCAGCTGGCCGACGGGTCTGCAAAATTAGACGCCAACAGCAACAAGCTGATGCAAGGAACCAACAAGCTCAGCAAGGGGTCCGGGACTTTAGCGAAGTCGCTGAAGTCAGGGGCTGACCAAATTAATGCGCAACCATTGACCAGCAAGACGGCCGATATGTTTGCGGCACCAACGCATCTTAAGCACGAAAGCTACAGCTACGTGCCAAACTATGGACATGCCTTAGCACCTTACGTGCTGTCCGTGGCCTTGTACGTTGGGGCGTTGGTCTTCAACTTTGCCTTCCCAATTCGGAAGGTATCGATGGCCGGCGGTTCCGCTTCAGGTTGGTACCTGAGCAAGCTGTCGATCGGTGCGGTTGAAGGATTAGCCATGGGGATCATCGAACCATCACTGATGATGCTCGCCGGCTTGTCCGTTGACCACCCAATGCAAATGATTCTGATTTCCGTCTTGTTTGCGGAGGCGTCGATGTTCATTGTCATGTTCCTGTCGATGCTCCTGGACAACCCAGGACGATTCCTTGCCATGGTTCTCCTGATGCTTCAACTCGGGGGTTCTGGTGGGACGTTCCCAATGGAAGTCACGAACCACTTCTACAATGTCGTTCATCCATTCTTGCCAATGACGTACTCCATCTTAGGCTTCCGTGAAGCAATTACTTCGGGGATGACCGGGATGGTTGGCTTGGCAACCTGGGTCCTGATCTTGTTTACGATCGGGTCGATTGCCTTACTCTGGCCAACGATGTGGTGGCTTCAAAAGAAGCATTTAATGGGCGTTTCCCAATTGGATGATAATCAAAAACTCCAAGAGGTCGAAGACCCAAATACAAATAGTCATTCTTAATCCTGACTTGCTGAGAAGCGACGCGAGACCGCTGGTTTCGCGTCGCTTTTTGCGTATAATAAAGGAGTATGTATGAGAAAAGGGGATTTTAGAATGAGTATCCAATTTCGGTCAGCTAAGCGGGCTGATCTGTCATTGATCGTCGCCATCTATAATGAAGCGGTCGCCACGAAGCAAAGTACGGCGGACCTTCAACCGGTAACCGTCGCGCAGCGGGAGGCTTGGTTTGACGCCTTTGATCCATTACGTTTCCCACTATGGATGATTGAAAATGAGGGCCGGGTGGCCGGTTTTATCGGCCTAGAGCCTTACAGTGACCGTGCTGGTTATCGGGGCATAGCCGAAGCGGCCCTTTACCTGGCTGGTGATCAGCAGGGGCAGCATCTTGGGTCACAGGCCGTTGATTGGATTGCCCAACAGGCCCCAAAGCTAGGGTTAACGACGGTGATTGCGCGGATCTTCGGTCACAATCAGGCCAGCCGGCACCTCTTTGAAAAGGCCGGCTATGAGCAGTGGGGCCATCTGCCCCAAATTGCGGAAATGCCTGGGTTTACCGCCGACTTGGAAGTCTACGGCCGTCATTTCACGACGACAGATTAAAAAGTAATGAAAGTTATGAAAACTTCCTGGGGAACTTCACAAACGTTTCATAGATCCTAGCTAGATTAGGGATAACCCTTGATAAATATCAGAGATGTTATATGAAAATGGGCTGAAACATGTTAAAATATCATCGTGTGGTTTTACTCGTAAGTGGTAAATCCATTAACGTGCTTCATATCTCAGAGTATTCGACGGAGGCAGACATTCTTGAATAAACGACGGCCAAACCCCAAGCAGGTGCCGGACCCCACAGAACCCATGTGGCGGTCGACCTTGCGGGTAGCCATGCCCCTTAACTTGAGTTACATACCTATCGGGCTGGCTTGTGGGATTTTGCTACACGCGGCAGGGTTCAATACATTCCTTACTGGATTAGTTTCACTGCTGGTCTTTTCTGGTGGGGGTCAATTTTTAATTGCCACGATGTTGACTATTAATTCCCCATTACTTTCAATTGTTTTGATGCTGTTTTTCTTGGAACTTCGGTATGCATTACTGAGTTCGAGTCTATCGCCTTACTTAAAAGGCCAATCCAACCGCTTTTTATTTATTTTTGCGGTTTCGTTAAATGATGAAAATTATGCGATTAACTACTTAAAATTTGCGACGGATAAGAAGTGGACGGTACGCGAGGCCTTGATGGTCGAACACTATTCGCTGTTGTTCTGGGCAACGAGTAACGTTATCGGTAGTCTAATCGGTAGCGCGTTGAAGATTGATTTGAGCGTCGTGCACTTTGCGCTGACGTCCTTGTTCCTCTACATGATTGTGATGCAACTTAAGAGTCACTTGACGGTTCTGATTTGTCTCGTTTCGGCAGTGTTGGCTGCCTTCTTCATGATTATAACCAAGAGTACGTTAGGACTAGTCATTGCGACGATTGTCTCTTCGTTAATTGGGTTTGGATTGGAAGAACTTCTGCAAAAGAAGATGCCGGACAGTCACTGGTTGCGACGGTTACATAGTCCAGGGTCAAAGAAATCAGTTGTGGAACATTCAGACGCTAATTAGGATGCAGGGAGAACTATATGAATGCAGTTAATAACTGGAACAGTACGCAACATTTTTGGCTAATTATTTTGGGATTTGTTGTCGCCTTCATTCCCCGTTTCGTGCCGCTGATGCTGTTCACCAAGCGGGCCATTCCTGAATGGTTTAACGAATGGATGAAGTTTGTGCCGGTGTCATTGTTTACGGCTCTGGTGGTTAAAGATATCTTCATTGATAGCTCTAGCTACGGGTTGGTTCTGACCAACTATCCTTTAATGATTGCGGCAGTGATTGTGATCTACATTGCCTATCGAACGCGGTCGATGGCCGTTTCCGTCGTTGTCGGACTGGCAGGGGTGTTCCTCTTGTCGATGTTCCTCTGACATTAAATGACTAACTAAATCAGCTGAGGTCTGGCGTTCTTGCCGGACCTCTTTTTTGATCGAAACGATTTGAACTGGCTCAACCATACCACGTTTCGTCATGCAGGCCGATAAGAGATGAAAATCAGACACAATGGTTAAGAACCTCGTCAATTTAGCTATGAGAAAAATTAAGTCAATCAAAAAAGCATCACCTACCTGGTGATCAATCCAGGTAAGTGGTGCTTTTAAGTCGGTCGAATGATCCGCGGTCATTCTGGCCTGGTGATTAGTCTGTTACCGTTGTCTTGTCGTGAGTCTCATCGTACATGTAGTCCCGCGTCATAGGTAACATCCGGGCTGAAGGGCCCTTTGAGATCAAATATTGAATCACGTCAATATTACCAGACTTGAATGATGCTGCGCAAGCCTGAAGATAAAGATCCCACATCCGAACGAAGCGTTCGTCAAACATCTTGACGACTTCATCGCGGTGGTCGTTGAAGTTCTTATCCCAAATCTCTACCGTCTTTTGGTAGTGGCGACGCAGAGGCTCCAGATCATCGATCTGTAACCCGCTCTCGATGATGTGGGTGGTGTTTTCAATCAAGCCAGGCACGTAACCACCTGGGAAGATCCACTTGTTTAACCAACCATTGTTGGCCCCACCCTGTTGCCGGGTGATCCCGTGGATTAAGGCGACACCATCATTCATCAGATACTTTTGAACACACTCGAAGTATTGGCCCAGATTCTCTTGACCAACGTGTTCGAACATCCCCACAGAGGTAATGTAGTCCCACTTTTCGTTGCCTAATTCGCGGTAGTCTTCCAACCGAACTTCAGCAACATTTTGGAGGCCATCCTCCTCGATGCGTGCGTTCACGTAGTCATATTGTTCTTGGCTCAGCGTAATCCCAGTGACGTGCAGGCCATATTCCTTGGCCGCCGTCAACATCAGGGTACCCCAACCACAACCAATATCGAGAAGTGTCTTCCCGGGTTGAGGGTTCAGCTTTTTGATGATGTGATGAACCTTATTAACCTGTGCGGTATGCAAATCATCATCGGGTGACTCAAAGTAGGCACAGGAGTATGTCATGGTGTCATCCAGCCATAACTTGTAAAAGTTATTCCCAATATCGTAGTGGTCTTGCACATCGGACTTACTTTCTTTGACCGTGTGTTTTTGTTTTGGCAGGAAGTGGATAAACTTCTTGTTGTGGAAGAAGGAATCCGTGTTTTCGTAGGCCGCAGTAATCAGGTCTTCGATGCTGCCGTCGACTTCAATCTTACCGTCCATGATAGCTTCGCCCAGTGCAATAGAGGCATTACTGGAGATTTCCTTAATCGGAATGGCTTCGTGGAAGGTAATGGTGATGTCGGGAGTGCCAGTCCCATAAACATCACTGGATCCGTCCCAATAGTTGACACGGACGGGGATGTTAAAGGTGTGGCTTAGAAACGTCTTGTAGAATGTTTTTTCAAGCATGACAGGGGTCCTTTCCGGTTTTTCTACCATATAATAGTCGAAAAACAAAATTACTTCATCATTATACGCCTTTCACCCTGTTTGACGTAAGGAAAGGATTCGGATGAAAACGGTTAACCTGGATTTTTGGTTGCGAGGACTCGGTAAAATTGACCGATTTACCGGCTAAGCATGGTATAATGAGTTTACAATTAACCAGCGGAGGTCTTTCATTTTGAAAAAATGGGTATGGGTCGTAGCGACAGTCGTTGTGGCACTGCTGATTGGTGGTTATGCTTATTCAAATCATCATGCGACAGCTAAAGAGTACCAGGCAGCGATGACCAATGGTCGGACTGCTATTCAAAGTAAACATTATACGCAGGCGGAGAGCTATTTCCAGAACGCGCTCAAGCGGCGTTTGAATGACGAGTCAGCTCAGACGTACCTGACGCAGACGCAGCAATTCGTTTCTGGGGAAAACGCCTTGGATGCACGGCACTTTACAACGGCCCGCAAGCATTACGAAGCCGTTAAGGCGACGACCCAAGGCTCGTCAGTTCTCGTGACGCGGGCGACGGCGAAGGTCAAGCAAGTTAAGGGAATTTTGGCCAACGTCAAGGAATTCAAGAAGATTTTAACCAAGGCCACGGGTGAGAATCAGGCCCTGAACTATGGTCAATCCAATACAACTTTGGACGAATTATTTAACAACGCGAAGTTCCGTCAGAAGTATTACCAAAACCTGTACGATCAGGCGCTGGCATTACGGAAGTCTAACAACGCGGGTCAAGCGGCCAACACGAGTTCTGCAACGAGTGCTTCCTCGAGTAGCAGCACCGCTAGCAGCTCTAGCGCGTCTCTGACGTCGTCTGAACAGGCGGCCGCAAGCAATTACTCCGGAAGTAACGAATACACGGTTACACAAAAGGAGAAAGAGGTTAACGGTAAGGTCATTACCGCGGCTCAGATTGCTAATGCGAGAAAGACGATCAGTGCGGCCGGTGGACACTCGGATGCCATGAGTGACCAGGACGTGCGGGTAGCCATTCAACAAGCCAGCAAGCAAAAGATTTCGTTGACACAATACACCCAGCAAAACTTAAAGTAAATGAGGAGAAGAACCTGGACGATGGTCTGGGTTCTTTTTTTTGCATAGCGGTCTTCGAAAGATAGCGACGCTTAGCAGAAAAAAAAGGCGTTTGCGAGTCAAGCCGATCAATTTGGTAGGAAAACTTACCATATCTATCCTAACGGTCTTAAAACTTGACATGATGGTAAGGTTAGCAAACAAATAAGTTAGTAAGTTAATTACTTCACCCACGGGATATCTAGGTAAATTAACTGTCCTAATCGCCGTCATCAAGGCATTTTAGACAACTTTGTGAACTTAAATCCTAAAATATTTCACAAGTCATTATTTACACTAAATTGGTAAGGGTGTCTTACTATATAGATAGAATCAGAAATCTACAAGGGGGGTAGAGCAACGCTGCCTCTGAAAATAGCTGGGTGAGCACCGATCTTGGGGGATAGGGCGACCTGAACTGATTTGATTCCCAAATCACCACAAGGCTATTGGGGGAGTGGCGTTGCAAGAAAATTATGATTATCAACAAACATATCATGCGTACGACGAATGAAAAACAAGTTTTACAGCAGATTGTCAACGCTGGTCCGATTTCGCGTAGTCAAATTTCTCGTAACCTGAGTTTAAACAAAGTGACGGTCTCTGATATTTACAGTCAGTTACTGCATGAAGGGTTGATCCGTGAGGTTGGTCACGGTGTCAGCACGCGTAACGGCGGTCGGAAACCGGTCATGGCATTGCTAAACGTGGGGTATGGTTATGTCATCAGCATTAATATTTTGCGGTCACGGTTCTCGATGATTACCAGTCAACTAGATGGGCGCTCGGAGAATTATGCAAGCGTTTCAACGCGAGGCGTTGATCTGACGACAGTTCTGGATATGATTGATGAAAAGATTGTGGCGACAGTGGCGAATAGTGACACGCGACTGTTAGGAATTTCATTTGGTTTGGATGGCACGATTTATGACAACCAGATTCTGGATTCTTGTTTGAAAGGCTTCAAAAACTTTGATTTGGCGAAGTACTTTAGTGATAAATTCCAAGTTCCTGTTGTTTTGGAAGATTTGGCCAATCAATCGGCAATCTTTGAACGAGACTTCTCCGGTGAAGGCGTTTATCGTAATTTGATTTCAGTGACGATTAGAGACCAAGTTAGCGCCGGCATTATCACCGAAGGCCATCTGTATCGCGGACACAATGGTGAAGCCGGCAATATTGGGACTTGTCCATTGGCCGATCGCTATCAGGAAGGAAATTCAGAGACAGTTAATCACTATGTGGCAGAAGGAACAGTTCTGCAACGGATTATGGCCTACCAGAAGATTGATCGGGTCGATGTGAACCGGATCCGTCGTGATTATCTGAGTCACCGGCCAGAATTATTGTCGATTCTTGACGAGTTTGCTTACTATCTCGCCAAGGTCCTGGGGAACTTGTCGAATACGTTCGCGCCGGATGCCATTATCGTCAATGCTCCAATCCTGGAGTTGTTGCCAGAACTAATGGAAACCGTTCGCAACTACGTCGACCAATTGGCGATTGTGCGGAAGGCGCCACTCCTGTTAACCAAGAATTCCCGTGAGGCGTCCTTAAAGGGTGGGGCTTCGGCGATTATTCACCGGGCCTTAGCATTAGACGACTTGCAATTAACCTTCACCAATGAGCGCTCGGCAGTGCTCGAGAGTGTGGAATCTTAGGCGAAAAAATCTAAAATTAAGTCAGAAGAGCGTGGTTGCAACCACGCTCTTTTGTGTGGTTCAAATTCGGTGGGGTTGCCGGTAGATGATGACCCATCACGGCAGGCTACGGCGTTAACTGGTGGAAAGTGCTAGGGATCTGGAAGCAATGCGGTATAATAAAAAGCAGATGAAATGGGGGGAATGACGTTTGAGTATTTGGCAACGATTTATCGACAATGTTCGGCTACGACGCTTCGTTATCCTGGTGCTATTAATCTTTGTGCTGTGGCTGATCAGAAGTGAAATGAACATGATTCTATTGACGTTCATTTTTACCTTCTTGGTGTTGCAACTGGTCAAGGCCGTGCGGCGCTTTGTGAAGGTGCCACCGGCATTGATTGTCACGGTGACCTATGTTGCGGTGCTGGGTGGCCTGTATTGGGTGATTACGGCTTATCTGCCAACCATTGTCACGTCATCAGTTCGGGGGATTGAAGGGCTCATTAACTTCTATGAGAATCCCGCTAATGAGAATAATGAGGTTATTCGGTGGATCTCTGACTATATCAGTAATTCTAATATCGTGTCGCAGGTTCAGAGCAGTGCCAAGCTTGTGCTGACCTATCTGTCGACGATTGGGTCGTTCGGATTCACGGTCTTTATGTCGATGATTCTGAGTTTCTTCTTCACGATTGAGTCGAAACAGATGACGGCTTTTTCTAAACGTTTCCTCACGAGTACGTATGGGTGGTTCTTCCAGGATATTAACTTCTTTGCCACGAAGTTCGTTAACACTTTCGGTGTGGTGTTGGAGGCACAATTCTTCATCGCGCTCTGCAACACGGTGATTACGACAATTATCTTGGCCATCATGCAGATGCCACAATTGGCGACGCTAGCCATTATGATTTTCATCCTGAGTTTGATTCCGGTGGCCGGCGTGATTGTGTCGGTCATTCCGTTGACAATTCTCGGCTATACCGTGGGTGGTTTCCGCTATGTTATCTATATTCTGGTGATGATCGTTGTGGTTCACGCGCTCGAGGCCTATGTGTTGAACCCCAAGTTCATGTCGAGCCGTACAGAATTGCCGATTTTCTACACTTTTGTGGTCTTATTAGCCGGCGAAGCACTGTTCGGCGTTTGGGGCTTGATCGTTGGGGTGCCAATTTTCACATTCTTCCTGGATATTTTGGGAGTTCGGCCGGTACATGGCTTGCATCAGGCCCCACAACTGGAGAAATTACGAGAAATCCGGCGTAATTATAGTCAAAGTGATGATGAAGATAACGATAGTGATAGTGATCAGAAATAGAAGAAAGTCAGTTTAGCCGAAGCGCTAAGCTGATTTTTTAGTTAACAGTGCGGGCAGCTGGACCTGCAAATGGCTAATTGAGTAATGGAAAACGATTACATGGCTCGAACGGCAGAATTAAGCTGAAATTTAGGGTGAGATGGTGTAAAATGACAAGGTATTCTACAACAGAAAGAGGTTATCAGTGATGGCAAAATTAGTATTGATTCGCCACGGACAAAGTGAATGGAACTTAGCTAACAAGTTCACCGGCTGGGTTGATGTTGACTTGAGTGAAAAGGGTGTTGAAGAAGCCAAGGCCGCTGGTCAAAAGATCAAGGAATCTGGCTTGACCTTCGACTACGCTTACACGTCAGTTCTGAAGCGTGCGATCAAGACGTTACACTACGTTTTGGAAGAATCCGACCAACTCTGGATTCCAGAAACCAAGACTTGGCGTTTGAACGAACGTCACTACGGTGCTTTACAAGGCCTGAACAAGAAGGAAACCGCTGAAAAGTACGGTGACGATCAAGTGCACATCTGGCGTCGTTCCTACGATGTTTTACCACCACTTCTGGCCCCAGATGCTGAAGGCTCAGCTGTGAAGGACCCTCGTTACGCTAACTTGGACCCTAACATCGTGCCTGGTGGGGAAAACTTGAAGGTTACCCTGGAACGCGTTATGCCATTCTGGGAAGACCAAATTGCACCTAAGTTGCTTGACGGCAAGAACGTCATCATCGCCGCTCACGGTAACTCATTACGTGCCTTAAGCAAGTACATCGAACGGATCTCCGACGATGACATCATGAACCTCGAAATGGCAACCGGTGAACCAGTTGTCTACGACTTTGATGACAAATTGAACATGACTAACAAGACGAAGTTAGGTAAGTAACTACCTGCTTGCGTCAGAGCCGCCTCGTTTTGGGGGCGGCTTTTTCGTGGAAAAAATGTCACTAGCGGTCACTAGAGGGGCCGGTAGTGACCGAAAATTTAAATAAGAGAAAAGAGATTGAATTTGGCAGATAAAGAAGTAACCCAGATTGAAATGATGAAGATTATCGGCTTGTTTCGCAAAGAAGGTTTCACTGGCGAGTATGACAGCTTCCAACGGGTCAGTGGCACCGATCGGGAATTCTTTGTGGTGATGAGCAATGAACAAGGGATCAAAGCACTATTCCGGGCGAGCTTGATGTTGAACGCTGTGGAATTCCAGTATGTGTTGGATGACAAGCATACGTTTGTGACGGAAGATGACGAAGCTAGTTAGGCGCGAGTTGTTGGCGCGAATCAAGGAATATGTCTGCTATACCGAGCTGGTGTATCAGCGGGTGAATAAGAAGCTGGCTGTTGATCTGTCGAAGCCAGAGATAGAAGCATTAGTCACTGCGGTGTTGGATGATAGTGCTACTGACGTTGAGAAGGTGGGGAAGAACTACTATGTGACTAACTCGTCTCGTCAGGTGCAGTTAGTGATTAATTCATTTAACTACCGATTGATTACTGCGAACCACGTAACTGAATAAAAGTGAAAATACTGTCAGACCTAATTGAAGTGCTATAGTCCCCTTAAGGTTGACAGATGAAAAAGTATAATTCATCTGTTAACTTTGAGGGGACTTTATTATGCCTAGAACTA
>NZ_RHOC01000035.1 GCF_003946145.1 Levilactobacillus huananensis | reverse complement strand
GGTCAAGTCCAAAATGTTGGTGTAAATTAAATTCCGCGAATTTATCATTTCACAAGCTTAAGCATACCGGCTTCTTCTGAATTGTCATCTTTTTCAATCCCGTGGTAAACGGTCATGTTTAAGTACCGTGGACCAGCAGCCCATTTTTCATTCTGTTCAATCAGTAGTGCTCCCATTAGTCGCAAGACGCTTAGATCATTCGGGAATATCCGGATTACACGGTCACGACGACGAATTTCTTGATTAACCCGCTCAATTGTATTATTCGTCCGGAGACGCTTCCTTAGCTCCTCTGGGAGCTGGTAAATCACCATTAATTCGTCAAAACTATTTTCTAATTTCTTCACCACCTTAGGGAACTCGGTCTGCCAATCTTTAACCAATTGGTCACGCCGTTCAACCGCTTGGTCGTACGTTGGAGCATTAAATAAATCTTTGAGTCGGTTAGCAACTTCTTTACGATCCTTGAGTGCCAGAATACTTGTACAGTCATTACTAAAATGAAATTGACATCTCTGCCAAAGGCTACCCTGAAATTGCGTAGTGATTGCATCCTTTAAGCCACAATGAGCGTCTGAAACAAACATATCAACGTTGGTAAGGCCCCGCTGTTTAAGTTCACTAAAGAAGTCCATCCATGCAGCTTTTGATTCACTATCACCGATATCAAAACCGAGCACTTCTCGACGACCGCTAGGGTCGATTCCAATCGCAACGAGTAAGCTATTACTTGTCACAACGTGACCACGGTGTACCTTAAATAAAATTGCATCGGCATACACAAAAGTATACTTTTGCGTAAGGGGACGTCGGTTAAAATCCAGCACTTGGTCGTCCAAATTACTGCATAAAGCCGAGACCGTACTTTTAGAAAAGGTTGTCCCACATAACTTCTTAGTAATCTCAGCTACTTTACGTGTTGAAACACCTTGGATTACCATTTCCATTAATGCCAAATCAAAGGCCTGCTCACTACGCTGGTAGCGCTTGAACAGCTGTGTTGAAAAATTACCATGACGGAGTTTAGGAACGTGTAGTTCAAGTGTTCCTACTCGTGTGGTAAGCTGACGAACCCGATAACCATTCCGTGAATTGGTTCGTTCATCCGAACGTTCATAAGCCTTAGCTTTAATCTGCTCAGTCGCTTCGGACTTTAGAATTTCATCAAGGATCTTGGCCATAATTGATTGCATGGCCTTATCCCGATCACCTAGTAATAGCTCCTTTAATTCGTCATCCTCTAAATTTAATTCAACTTTTGGCATAATGAAGTTCCTTTCAGATTTCACAAAGTCCTATTTAGAATTTACACCAATTATACGGACATAACCT
>NZ_RHOC01000034.1 GCF_003946145.1 Levilactobacillus huananensis | reverse complement strand
GGTGTTCCTGGACGTGACATGCTTCTGATCACTTCGTGATCAGTCATTAAATTATTGAAAGCTTTTGACGTGAATGCTGACCCACGGTCAGTATGAACCATCGGGTGTACCTTGCCAGACTTTTGAAAAGCTTGATTGAACGTTTGAATTACAGCTTCACTGGTCTCAGTCGTACTCAAGTTATATGCCATAAGAAATCGTCCATGCAAATCTAAGACACCACACAGTCGTGCTTTAAATTCGCCGCTAATTCCATATTGCACTTCAGTAGAATCTGACAACCAGATTTGATTTGGCCCCGTTGTCTTGTCAAACTGCTGATTTAACACATTATCTCGGAGCTCTTGCTCCGCTTGTTTTACTCGATGATGTTTCTTCACTCGACTCTGGCATTTGAGATGGAGGACCGTCATAAGCCGTTTAACTTGTTTGAGTGAGACGTAAAAGGAGATTGAATCATCGTGTTCAAGATAAAGCTTCATTTTTCCGGCACCGATTCTTTGGCGATGCTTTTCAAAATACGTGAGTATTTTTTGCTTGAGAAATTCTTCTTGTTGCTCCCAGGCCGTTTCCTTGTGATGAATCCATTGATTAAAGGCCTGACGAGAAACTCCCAGTGCACGAAGAAGGATGGCCTGTGCACCATGTATCTGAGAACCGATTTCTTTGATCCCTTGGTAAGATAATTTTCGTTGAGCGTTCACTCCCTGTTCTGTAGTTCCCGGACTTTTTTTAAGAAGAGATCAATGACCTCCTGTTCCTTAATTTTCGCTTTAAGTTGCCGATTCTCCAACTTGAGTCGTTCAAGTTCTGTCATTTCTTCAACGGGTTTAGTCCGACCACGATTGTCTTTGAGTGCTGCGTAACCGTTATCCTTGGACTTCAAAACCCATGATCGTACCTGCTGGTACGATACCTCAAAGTGTTCAGCTGCCTGAGAGTAGGAATGTTTATCGACAGTAACATACTCAACGATTGTGATTCGTTCTTCAAAAGTAGTTTTACGACTCATAATGCGGACCTGCTTTCTTGACGGCGTAGCCGTCAGAGCTTTATTGGTCCCATTATACTGAAATTTTTTGATCCAGTCTTGAAGCTGCGTACAGCTTCTAAGACCAAAGCGATCCCGAATTTCACGCAAGCTTCCTTCCTTATTCAAGTAAGCTGTTACGGCTTGTAGCTTAAGCTCTGGACTATATCGAGTCCAGTTATTTCGTTCTTCTAATCCATCGATCCCATCCTGCTTGTAAAATTTTTGCCACCTGGTAAGAGTCTGACCACTAATGTTGAATAAGCCAAGATACGCTAACTTCGGTAAATCAGTTTTCGACAGGCCCTGAATAATATTTAGCTTTTCTGCGGCCGTGAATCTAGTTCTAGGCATAATAAAGTCCCCTCAAAGTTAACAGATGAATTATACTTTTTCATCTGTCAACCTTAAGGGGACT
>NZ_RHOC01000033.1 GCF_003946145.1 Levilactobacillus huananensis | reverse complement strand
TGAAGTGCCCTACAATTGTTAGACAGATAAATCTAACGATTGTGGGGCTTTTCTTATGACCAAATATAGTACTCAATTCAAGGTTAAAGTTGTTCGTGAATACTTTAGTGGTGGGATTGGTTTGAAGGATCTAAGCATTAAGTATCAGATTCCTAGCAGAGAAAACATCCTAAACTGGGTAAAGCAAGCTCAAGCTCATGGTATAAGCACTTTAAAAGTGAAACATCATAGACAAACGTATTCACCGGACTACAAGCTTAAGGTGGTAGACTATATCCAAACAAACGAGGTTAGTCGTAGACAAGCCGCAGTACATTTTGGTATCTCGACCAGTCAAACTAATAACTGGATGACTATTTACCAAAAGCAAGGCGTGGCGGGTTTACGTCGTAAACCCCGTGGAAGAAGGCCAATCATGAGTAAGCACAAATCCCAGGGAAGTACAGCTAAACGCTTAACACCAACGAAAGAGGAAAAATATAAGCAACAAATCACTGAGTTACGGCGACAATTACACGAAGCAGAATTGGATCGTGATATTTTAAAAACATTGGCGACTATAACCAAGAAACAACCAAGGTAAAGACCAGAATTGTCTCTACGTTACGGTCGCGATATCCACTGAAGGAACTCTTAGGAGAATTAAAATTGGCTAGATCAACCTACTATGACCGATTGAAACGCAACCATAAGCCAGATAAATATGCGAAAGTTAAGCTATTCATACGTAAAGAATACCTCAAGACAGGAGCCAGATATGGATACCGTCGGATTCACAAGAAAGCCGTCGAGGCCGGGTTCAGCTACGCAGAGGAAACTATTCGTAAAATTATGACTGTGATGGGGCTTAAAGTAACCCTCTTTTCGAAGCATACCAGCAAGTACAGTTCATATAAGGGAAGCGTGGGGAAAATTACGCCAAATCTTCTTAAACAACGATTCAACGCTACTAAGCCTTTAACGGTGATGCATACTGACGTCACTCAAGTTCCCCTGTATAACGGAAAATGGGGCTATATTTCAGTCATTATTGATGAAGCTAGCAAAGAGGTTTTGTCAGCCGTTGCCAGCTATTCACCCAATAAGAAACTAATTACGGACACTTTAGATCAAGTGCAGAAACAAATTATTAGGAGTCTTCACCCCGTCCTCCATTCTGACCAAGGGTGGCAATATCAGCTGCCAAGTTATCAAGCACGACTCAAACATATGGGAATTATTCAAAGCATGTCCCGCAAGGGAAATTGTCATGATAATGCCCCAGTAGAAAGTTTTTTCAGCCTTTTAAAACGAGAATGTTTAAACCAATATAAGATTGAAAACATTACCGAGTTGAAGGGAATTTTGAAATCTTATATTGATTGGTTTAATAAAGATCGAATTTCGATGAAGACAAAAGGCTTGAGTCCTATAAATTATAGGATTCAAGCCTCAGTAGCATAAATTAAATTACTATTTGTCTAACTTTTCTATTGCACTTCA
>NZ_RHOC01000032.1 GCF_003946145.1 Levilactobacillus huananensis | reverse complement strand
TTCCTACGTTTAGTCAAGCTCTGTAAATAAAACATTTTGAAATTTTGTGTACACTAAATAGTGTCTCACCCAGAACAGATTTGAAATTCAATGTGAGACTGCTAGAATGAGATCATAAGGCGTAAGCCTTATTGGACCCCGAGTCCGTGATATGAATAATCATATTTTTGGTTGGCCTTTACCATGACTAAGAGACACTTGATGGTCTTATTCATGCAAGCTACCTTTGCGACCTTATCCTGTTTGGGATAAGGTCCTTTTTTTAATCGGTAATAGTAATCGACAATATGATTAGATGCTGCTGCCTGTTGGCGAATCATATTTCCTATTGTGAAGAATAAAATACTTCGGGCATGGGCGTTACCACGTTTATTAATATGATCAGAACGTGTGTATGTGCCAGACTGATAACGGTTCAAATCAATTCCAATATAAGCATTTAGTTTACGATTGTTGGCGAATCTTCGAAGGTTGCCAAGTTCTCCAATCAATTCGGCGGCCGTTTGGTCGCCGATTCCTGGAAAAGAGGTCATTATTTCAAATTCAGGAAGTGTTTGAGCCAAGCCTTTGAGCTGCTCAACTAGTTTCTCTTTCTCATGGATGAGATTAATTAGTTGCTGAGCGTAATAGCGAACCTCATCGACTTGGATACTATTACTTCCAGCTGAGGGGTAACTAACTGAGGTGAAGTGTAGAAGCTCCTGAGCGTGCTTTAAAGCCTTAGTTTTGGAAAGACTTTTATCTGTACTTTTCATGATAATATTTTTTAATTTTGTTTGTGACACTGAGCGTACAAAATCTGGATGTGGCATTAAGACAATAATGTTCAGTGCCAACTTAGATACGCGATTAATAAAAAGATGTTCCAATTCTGGGAAGGTCTGTTGGAGTGCGTTATGTAATCTCATCCGTTTGTCTTTGATATCTGTCTCTACTTGAGAATGAAATCGGGATAATTCACGTAGTCTTTCATAGGTAGGCGCGAAGGGTTGAGATAATACTTGCGGATATTGAAGACCATATTGGGCAATCTTGTGGGCATCGTTCCGGTCGGTTTTAAGCCGGCGCAAGGTACTCATTTGAAAGTGTAAAGCTAACGGATTCACTTCAACGTAGTTAAGTCGATTGTTTATACAGAAGGTTCTGACAGGTCGTGAATAGATGCCAGTCGATTCAAAATAAACAACTGGATTAACCGTTAGGTTAATCCTTGAAAGTAATGTTCCAAAGCCAGTAATCGTGTGGGTAAAGGTAAAATCATAAAGGCATTGATTTTGATGGTAGATGGCACAGCTACTTTTTCCCATCGAGACATCAATGCCAATAACATCATGTTGTTCCAAAACAAGCATCTCCTAAAATGAACACAAAAAATATTCCGTGATTATCTCCGGTTATCCTAATTTCCTAAACACGGTCTCAAGGACCAACATACTTAAACCTGAATTACTAAAGGTAATGGCGGTGATCAGTTTATATTACGGACTCGAAGTCCAAGAGTCTTTGTACGATCTTTAGCTTCATATACCTACTATAATTCAAAAAAGCTCTGTAAAACCAAATCGGTTTTACAGAGCTAATCTTAGTATGTTT
>NZ_RHOC01000031.1 GCF_003946145.1 Levilactobacillus huananensis | reverse complement strand
TTGCTAAACACAATCCAGAAATTAAGCCAAAAAACAATCCTGAAAATAAAAACGATCGGCCTAGTTATTAGGTTGATCGTTTTTTAATTTATCCGGTTTATGGGCGTTAACATAGTCAGCAAATGTTTTTAAAAGTTCTTCGGTTTGTTCGACCGAGAGGTTATTAGCTTGAAAGTACTTTTCTAATAAAGCCCCTTTTTGAATTAATCGGCGAGAACGGGCTTTGCGGGCTTGCCGATTTTCATAGTATTTAGATTGCCGTAATTTAAAATCTTCCCGCTCAATTTTTTGTTTTAAACGCGCTTGTTGTTCAATTAGTTTTTCATATTGATTAGGCATGGAATTTCCCCATCTCGTATGGCTAATGATCTACGGACTTTACCTTTAAAAATTCAGAAAATTGCTTGGCTAAAAGCTTAATCTGATCGTTAGACAAATTAGCATAATCTAAATTGGCTTGACTGATGATTTGTTTACCTAGCCGTTGTTCAATCTTATTTTTTTCGTCCTTAATTTTTTGATTAAGGGCTTTTAATTTAGCTTCTTGTTTTTCTAAGTTACTTTGAGACATAACGATCCCTCCAATCATATTAGAAATAATCACCGACACTATATCATAAGGGAAACGTTAAGTCAAAGTATAAAAGTTGAAATAGCGAAGCGGAAGTCATACACTAAATTAAAGTTAAGGTAATCAGAAGACCGAGTGAAACGAAGTCAATGCGCACTTACACCCCACTAAATTATTGTGGGGTAAATCGTGCTAAATCTTCGTATCAGAAGTCGCCGATGGCGACAACAAAGTAAAAACCCATAGAATCAAAGGAAGACGGTGACTGACATGGCAATATTCCACATGAGTTTTAGTAATATTAGTGCTGGTAAAGGACGAAGTGCGATTGCCAGTGCCGCTTATCGAAGTGGTGAAAAGCTATTTGATGATAAGGAAGGTCGCCACTATTTTTATGCCCGATCGATCATGCCAGAAAGCTTTATTTTGACGCCAAAAAATGCACCTGAATGGGCGATTGATCGAGAACAGTTGTGGAATGAAGTTGAAAAGAAAGATCGTAAATCAAACTCACGGTATGCAAAAGAGTTTAACGTGGCTTTACCGGTAGAATTAAGTGAATCCGAACAGAAAGAATTACTGACAAAATATGTGCAAGAAAATTTTGTTGATGAGGGCATGGTAGCCGACGTGGCAATTCATCGCGACCACCCAGATAATCCGCACGCTCATGTGATGTTAACTAATCGGCCGTTTAATTCAGATGGAACATGGGGAATCAAGAGCAAAAAGCAATATATTTTAGATGATAATGGCAACAAAACATATACCGGAACTAGCAAGTACCCTAAGAGTAGAAAAATACTGATGGTCGATTGGGATAAAAAAGAAAAAATAACTGAATGGCGGCACAATTGGGCGGCAAGTGTCAATCAGGCTTTAGAGCAAAAAAACATTCCTGATCGGATCAGTGAAAAATCATTTGTGGAACAGGGAATAGCTGACACACCAATGCAACACGAGGGAATCAATAGCAAACGGCATGAAAGAAAGGCATTTAATCAACAAGTTAAGAACTATCGTAAGTCCAAAGCTGGCTATAAAAATATGCAGGAGAAAGTAGTTAATCGAGGCCACTTGGATAGCCTAAGTAAACACTTCTCGTTTAACGAGAAAAAAGTGGTCAAAGAGTTAAGCCACGAACTGAAAACTTATATTAGTTTGGAAAGTTTAGATGA
>NZ_RHOC01000030.1 GCF_003946145.1 Levilactobacillus huananensis | reverse complement strand
TAGTTCTAGGCATAATAAAGTCCCCTCAAAGTTAACAGATGAATTATACTTTTTCATCTGTCAACCTTAAGGGGACTATAGCAATTTAACGGTTAGCCTATTTTTTATTTTTCTTGGCCCCACTGTGTGAGCTGCGTCACCATGTTCTTTAAAATTTTAATGCCCAGTTGGTAGTCCTGTTCAGATCCCAACATTCTAAACGCTAACGTCCAGGCGTTGTGATAGGCGCTCACCGTTAGCTGGAAGTGCGGCATCGTCTTGTAGGCCCCAGCAAAGTAAATCTGTGTGACCGCAATGTCCCCAAATCTGAGTCGCGTCTGATCCACGTGACCGAAGTTAGCGAACGAGACCGCTCCCGGCTGGCGGCGTTTAGCAGCCAACCGCCGAATCATTTCCGGTGAAAATGCGCGATTCAATCGCCGAATCTCCATCAATGGCGACAGGTAGGCCCGTGACTGACGAAGATCACTGATCGTCCGCTGGGTCCGCTGCGCCACTGTCGCCAAGGTATCGCCATCGCTCACCGTCAGTGGAATCGGCATTTCACCGGTCAGGTTGGCGACCTGAACCACGTTAGCGGCCGCGACCGGACCCTGGAGGCGAAGATCCACCTGGTAGGGAATAACTAACTCGCGTTCACCCGTAAGGGCAAATAGGGCCAAGGCATACGCCGATAACAGAACTGCATTCATCGTGACCTCTTGTTGGCGAGCCCGTTGTCGCAGACGTTTACTAGTAGTTCGCGGAATCAGTGCCTCCCCTCGGTGATGGTGCACATCCCCAGCGAGTTCCGGGATCGCCTTTTGACTTGCCAAGGCAAGATCGGCAAGTCGTCCGCGATTTGGCCGCCGTAAATGCATCAAGATGCGACGACTACTGCGCTCATTCACAAAGTTTGATAAATCCGTGCCATCATAGGCCGCTGCTAGCAGATACAAATAGTGTTTGAAACCCTCTCCGTCCGTCAACAAGCGACTCATGATCAACCGCAACTGATCGTAGTCCCCGTGGTGAATAACCTGAATTTTTAGCTGCGGGCCATGCAAGACATCTAGCCGGCCGCGACCGGGATCATGACTCGCTGTAAATTCTTCAATCACCTGGTCATTAGCCGAGTCATCCACTTCAAAACGATTCTTTCGCAAATTATACCGTCCCAGGATTTGGGGAACGACCGTCTGGGTTGCCACAACTGCGGCCTTTAACCGATCCACATCAACTGGCTGCATCAGACTCAGCGTACACTCCAGCAAGGGATAAGTCTGGGCCACGTCAAAAGTGGGCAGTAAGTCCATTGGTTCACCACGATAATTCAAACGATCACCCCTCCATCCTTAATTACGCTAAGTATAGCAAATTGGCTCCCGCCATCCCTACAAGTTCGTCTAGATATTGCGAAAAATTAATAATCCTGTAACGTGGCGGTCTGTTACACTGGAGGCATAACTTAAATCCAGATGAGGTGACCGATCCTATGGCTGATTCAAGGCAATCCGTATCCTGTAACGCAACGCTTATTATGACAACGCACCGGGTTTTTCAACCAGATTTAAACGAGCATCAGTCCGTTTTTGGCGGCAAAATTTTATCGTTGGTCGATGACAGTGCCTCGGTGGCCGCTGTTCGTCTCACACATAAAACCGTTGTAACGGCCTCGTTTGACCACGTCAGTTTCCTCCAGCCCTTTCATCTCGACGATTCCATGCTCCTCACGGCTTACGTCACCGGGACTGGTACCAGCTCTCTCGAGGTCTTCGTCAAAATTGTCGGAGAAAACCTGACCACTGGTGAACGCTTCGTCGGGTTCACCTGCTTCATTACCTACGTTATCGACGACCGGAGTGTCACCACACCATTGCCAGAGATAGCGCCAGTCACCGCAGAACAGCGCTACATCTGTTCCGGATACCGTCATCGCCATGATCAACGTGCCATCCGCCGGCAAGAACAGCGCGACCTCAATAGCCACGTGACGACAGACTCTCCGTGGACCGAATAATGTTTCATGTGAAACAACTGGTATTAAAAAGATCGGCTGGCGTTGCTATAGTCCCCTTAAGGTTGACAGATGAAAAAGTATAATTCATCTGTTAACTTTGAGGGGACTTTATTATGCCTAGAACTA
>NZ_RHOC01000003.1 GCF_003946145.1 Levilactobacillus huananensis | reverse complement strand
GTCCTATAAATTATAGGATTCAAGCCTCAGTAGCATAAATTAAATTACTATTTGTCTAACTTTTCTATTGCACTTCATCTCTGGTGTGTTCTTTGGATTGCTTTACTTATTTGCGAAGGCGTTCGATATCACGGACAATCATGAGCTCTTCATCCGTTGGAATCAACAACGTCTTAACGGTTGATCCAGCCTTACTCAAGTCACGTTCAACTCCACGAATGTTGTTTTTTTCGGGGTCAACACCGATACCGAAGTAAGCCAACTTGTCAGCAACTTCTTGACGAATAGTAATATCGTTTTCACCAATACCGGCCGTGTAGACGATAGCATCCACACCACCTAGTTCGGCAATGTAAGCCCCAACATAACGAACCACTCGGTTGATAAAGATATCTCGTGCTAACTTAGCGCGATGGTTCTTGTCCTGAACTTTTTCCAGGTCACGCATATCTGCAGATACACCAGAAACACCAAGCAGACCAGACTTTTTGTTCAAGATGTTGATCATATCATTAGGGTCCTTAATGTTTAATTTTTCCATCAAGAAGGCCACTAAGGAGGCATCAATATCACCAGAACGAGTTGCCATTTCAATCCCAGCTAACGGCGTAAAGCCCATCGAGGTATCAAGTGACTTCCCATTCTTGATGGCGGTAATAGAAGCCCCAGCACCTAAGTGCAAAGTGATTAACTTCAGGTCTTCAAGAGGCTTCCCTAACATAGCAGCAGCTCGGCTGGCAACATAACGGTGGCTCGTCCCATGAGCACCATACTTACGAGCACCATACTTTTCGTAATATTCGTAAGGGATGGCATACATGTAGTTGACTTCAGGCATCGTGGTGTGGAAGGAAGTATCAAAGACGGCCACACTCAACACGTTTGGCAAAATCTTCTTAAATGCCTTGATTCCCATGGCAGCCGCTGGGTTATGCAGTGGCGCATATTCGGACAAGTCTTCAATCTTTTGTAGAACGTCATCATCAATAACTGCGGAGTCCTTAAATTCTTGCCCCCCAGCCACGATACGATGGCCGACCCCAGTGATTTCATTGAAGTCCTTAATAATCTTCAATTCAGTCAACTGGTCTAACATTAATTGAATAGCTTCCTTGTGGTCATCAACATCTTGATGGGTTTCATACTTTTGCCCATCGCCATATTTAACTTCAACTAAGGAGTTGCCTAACCCAATTCGTTCAATTGCCCCTTCGGCAATGACTGATTCTTCAGGCATTTGGAACAACTTGAACTTCAATGTGGAACTTCCGGCATTAATTGCTAATGATTTTCCCATGTGATTTTCTCCTTCTTACTTATGAGCGGTCAGTCAGTAGATTTTGTTCTTCCCACTGCACGATTTCCGCCACAAACTTTTGAAATGCGGATTGATTCTTGAATGAAGGGAACTCGCCCAACATGACTTGCTCAACTTGTTTAGCGCCTGCACCTGGCTTCTGCAAGATCAAAATGGCCTTTTGGGCGTTAGCATTCATGAACAGTTCACTTGGCAAGTTTAAGAGCCCTTGCAAGTAGGCATTCTGTGCGGCCCACTTCAACAACCCCTTGGCTTCATCAGTTTGGAATAGCTGGGTTGGCACCAAGAAGACCCCGATGCCGCCTGGGTTCAATTGATTCACTGCCTGCTCTAACAGGAGATGATGAACAAATGAATGTCCCGATTTGGCATGGGTCTCGAAATTAGCCGCGTTATCATCAATTGGATAGTAACCAATTGGAAGATCGGCCACAATCAAGTCGCTAGCTGGAACTAATAATCGTTCCAAGGCATCTTGGTGAATAAGTTCCACCGGTAATTGTTGCAAATCACTTGAAGTTTGCGCAATCGCCAGCATGGTATCGTCATTGTCGACACCATAGGCCGAGATATCCCCGGCAACGACTTCCTTAAGTTGCGACAAGACCGCCGTCAATAGATTCCCCGTTCCCACGGTCAAATCCAAAACTGACAAATGTTGCTTGCCCTTTTCGAGGCGGGTTACCAGATACCCCATGATATAGGCGATGGTATCCGGTGTCAGTTGATGATTAGCTTGGATGTCGTCGACACGAATAGCCTTTAGCATCGCTAATTGAACTGCCCGTCGGACCGTCTCTGCCGTCATCTTTTGCCAATCGGCACCTTGATACAGCGTCGTTAATTTGGCGGCTGTCTGTTCGTCGGGTTGGCCATCTTCAACCTGAACCCGACCATTTAATAGATTATCTCCCGTTTCAATGAACGCATCTAAATAGGATGTTTTTAGCGCTGTCTGAAGAATCGTTGTCGATTCATCCAAAACTTTGAAGAGCGCTTCAGTCTGTTCTTGTGACAGCACGCTTCGCCTCCTTGGAAAATTTGCGAAATACATTGTTTCTGCTATCTATACTACCGATTTTCCCAAAGTTATTCAAGCAATCTTTGCCGTTGCTTCGGCGAACGACCGTGCTTCACATCGCGCTGTCTCCCCCGTTCGAGCTGTCGCGTCGACTGCCGTGTACTGCGAATCAACTCATTGGTCGTCTCCCGTCTAGCCGCTTGAGCCGCGCTCAACAAGCCAATGAAGAGACTGACCATTGTTAAAAAGAACAGGGCCCAAAGCGTTAAGAAACCTTGTCGCCGCGCAAATCGACCAATGTTGTTTGCCAAGGTAATCCCTCCTGTTTTAGGTAAAGCCGAACAATCCCCGTCATTTTCGTTTCGACCCAATTCATCTCCGTGACCTGTCTCAACAAAGGGTAATACCCCTGTCCCTTATCATTCGTTAAACGTAAGACTCCCTTGCGATTGACACCGAGACTAAGGGCATGATTGGTGGCCCTAGCATCTGTTAGATCCAAGCTGTGTCGGTGAACCCTTATGACACGGTACCTTCCCGGTTGTTCCAGAATTTGAATGACTTGATACCAGGCTACCGGGTCGTGTCGTAAAGGTCGCATGACTCCCCGTGCAGTCCCAATAGCCAACACGAATATTCCAGACGCCACGATCAACGCCAACAATCCCTCCACGAGAGTGAATCCCTGTCTTTTTTGCATCACCTTTGTAAGCTAGCCGCAAGTGCGCGATCATGGGCCACTCGAGCAAGTCGCAACTCACGCTCACGAACGCGCTCGAGTCGTTGGGTCGTCAAGACCATCTGCTGCGCTAAAATGACCGTTAGTGCGACAATACTCAGTGCCAACAGAGCATCCGGTAAGAGCCAGCCCTCACGGGGCTTTAGTCGTTGCTTCCACATAAATTAATGCTCCTCCAATCTGAAACGTTTGTTGCCAGTAATTATCGCTCGGGCGGCTATGCCACCACAATGTTTGGGCCGTACTTACACCATTGCGTCGAATCTCCAAATCAGCTGCTGGTGGTAATAGTCGGAGTCCTGGCGGTGCCTTGACAATGCGCAATTGACGGTGAGTCACGCCATCACGAAAGGTCGTCTGGCCATTATTGGGATCGATATGGACGTCCACTATCGTTCGATGGGCCAAGGCCCACTGGCGTCCAGCTGTCCAGGCCTGTTGCCAGACCGGCCAGAAGGCCCGTTCCGCTGTAATCTGGCGTTGGTGACTGACCTGAAAACCAACCAAGGTGGTTAGTCCCGCAACAATGACTAATACTAGCAACGACTCATAGATGGTGAAGCCTTGCCGTCTATCCCGTCGTCTTGGCATGGTCTGTCACAATCGCGATGCCTTCTCGTTTCGCCTCAGAAACCTGTTGAGACGTTAAATATCCCGATTTTTCTAATGTCGCGTAATCGACACTCGTCGCCGTTTGATGATCATCCAAGTAGGCCGTGACCTGACCTTGCACGACGGTCGTCATGGCCCCACGGTGAATACCTTGTGCACGGTGCCGCTGCCCACTCAAATTAGGTAAAATGATCAGCACCAATAACGAGATAATGAAGAGGACAATCGTCATTTCCACTAATGTAAATCCGTGTCGTCTAGCCATGTGTCACCCCTTGCAGGCTGGCATACATGGGCAGCAACAGGCTCAGATACGCCCCCACAATCATTAAAGCCACCACACCCAATAATACAGGTTGAACGATTGCCAAGGCACTCTCCCATCGACGTGTAAGTTCACGATACTGTATCACGCCAAAGGCCTGGAGTTCTCTAGCTAGTTGTGGTGACGTACTCCCCTTCTGTAAGAGAATCACCAATTGTGGGGCAATATACGCCTGTTTTCGAAGCCAGCTCGTTGGCACCTGCCCCAGTGTGAGTTGTCGGCCTAATTCCGTTGCCAACTGTGCCAGCAACGACTCCTCTGGCAATCGCCGCAACACAGTCAACATCTGCTGAACACTTAAGCCGCTCTGGACAAGTTGCCCTAAGGTCGCTGCTAAATAGTAGGCATAGTACGCCCGAAACAACCGGCCCAGGACCGGCCAATGAAGATAGCCGGTAGCGCGTTGGAGACTTGTTTTTTGCCGCCACCAGGAGTACCCAATCACACCGCTGCCCAGAGTCGCCAGACCGCCACCAAATGTTAAATACTTGGTCCAAGGGAAGCCCACCGTTTCAGTTGCTCCCATCCCCATTCGAATTTGAGGCAAGATGCCAATCTGAAGAGCTAGAAACAATCCCAACATGCTCACTAACAATCCAGCGGGATACACCAGCAATTGATACAGTCGTTTTCGTTGTGTCGCCATTAAACGTAACATCTCTGCAGCATGCTGGAGGCCGGCGCCCAACTCACCGTACGCGGTCATCGTCCAAAGTTGAAAATAGACATTGGGCTGTAAATATGGTTCTAATAAGGGAACGAAGGGCTGCCCACTAGCGAGTTGGCGTTCAATCTTTCTAATCACTGCCGGTAATGTGGGATCAGCAAGTCGTATGAAAGCCACAGCTTGCTTCAAAGAAAAGCCACTGGCCAATTGGTCAGCTAGCAACTGACAAAAGGCGGCTTGACTGGCCAGAGACCATCTAACCCTCGCGGAAACTTTGAGCAACTTCCGAAGTGATCGCCCCGGTGCGTTGTGCTTTTTCAAGATCTTGATACCACCTTTCTGTCATTCGGCTAGATTTTCTATAGAGATCGGTCCCTGAAACAATATCGAATAGGACGGCTGGTTCCCGATGTTGTCGTGGAATCAGCCGTTGATAACAAGCTGCCGTCAGGGCTTGCCGTAAGTTAGCATCGGCTATTCCCAGTTCTCGAAGCCGCGTAACCGTCCCCAACGCGCTTTTAGCATGAACGGTACTGAGCACTAGATGGCCACTTAAGCTAGCTCTAATCGCCGCCTGAGCTGTCAGTGCATCTCGAATTTCACCAATAATGAAGATATCCGGTCGATGACGAAGGCCAACCTTAATTAAAGCCTCATAAGTCATTCCAGCCGCCGCGTTCACTTGCAATTGAATAAACTGCGATTCCCGAATCTCAATGGGATCCTCGATACTCAGAACCACAGGGTCACCCGCCAGTTGCGTCGCCATGGCATACATCGCAGTCGTCTTACCTGACCCCGTTGGTCCAGCAAACAATATTAAGCCGCGTTGACGGCAAAGCGCACTGAGCTGTTGAGACTGACCGGTCATTAAGTAGGTTGCTTGTAGCGTATCGTAAGGATAGATGAGCCGCACAACCAAAGATTCCCGCCCGGAAAAATCGCCTACTGTGGATAATCGCAAATCAATTGGTATTTCAGCGGTCTTCCAAGCCAAGGACCCAACCTGCGGACGTCGATGTTCACTCACAACCATATCGGCATGAAATTTTAGGTACGTCAACAGTTGCTCCCCCGTTGTCAGTGAAATCTCTCGCCACAGACACCGTTTCTGAAAATTTCGCAGATAAATTTGATAACCCGCATTCCGAGGCAAAATATAAATATCGCTGGCTCGAATCACCTGTGCCGCCTCGATGACCGCTGTTACTAATTCTGAAATCATCCACTACCGCTCCCCTCTTTAAGGCTAATTCCGTTAAATAACCCAAATTCGTGTAAAAAAAGGCAAAAAAAAGAGAGAACTCCAAATTGGAATTCTCTCAAAAGCTTCTCTATTCGACCCCTTCGGGCAAAACAGCAGCTTCATAAACGTCAGAGACGTCATCATTATCGTTAAGTTCATCAATGAGGCCTTGGTATTGCGTAACCTTAGCTTCTGGAACTTCAGTAGTCGTTTGTGGGAACATCCGAACTTCAGAAGTATCCAGCTTGTAGCCCTTAGCTTGTAATGCATCACGAACTGAAATTTCACTAGCAGCATCCGTGAAAATCTTAAACTCGTCGTCCGTGGTCTGTAAGTCATCTGCCCCGGCATCGAGTGCATCCATCAACATCGTATCTTCATCCGTGTCCAAACCGTCACGCAGGATTACAATGTAACCCTTTCGGTCAAACATGTATGAAACGGAACCTGACGCACCAAGTGAGCCACCATGGTGTGTGAAGGCAGAACGTACAGCAGCAGCCGTACGGTTCTTGTTATCCGTCAAAGCAGCAACCATGATCGCTGTCCCGGCTGGACCGTAGCCTTCGTAGGTGATTTCTTCGAACTTGGCGCCACCAAGACCAGAAGCCTTGTCTAAAGCCCGCTTGATGTTTTCCTTAGGCATGTTAGCTGCCCGCGCCTTGTCCATTTCCAAACGAAGTTGAGGGTTACCGTCGGGATCAGGACCACCTGCTTTTGCAGCTTGGTACAAATCACGTGAGATTTTTTGGAAGATTTTTCCACGCTTTGCATCCTGAGCATTTTTCCGGCCCTGGATGTTATGCCATTTAGAATGTCCTGACATCGTAACTCCTCTTTTCTAAAATTTTATAGATATCCGTATAAAACAGACACTGTTTATATTAGCACTTACACCCCCACCATTCAATTGCTTAGACTGGAAAAAACGCTATTCATCAAAAATGTATATTATTTAGCTGACTTCCTTATATAAAAGGGATTATCACGTTGTTTATTTGAATATTTACTGTATAAAAACAAATTTATCAAAATAAAACTTGTATAAATACACGAACTATTCTATACTCTAAACCATCATCAAAACAGAGGAGCACACACATATGAAGAAAAAATGGGTTCTATTTTTAACCCTGGTCATCACTCTCTTTACCGGAGCGACGATGATGGGGACTACGGCACACGCCGCTAGCGACAATTCACTCGCACAAGTTCAAAAGAAGGGAACCCTGATCATGGGGACTTCCCCGGATTATCCCCCTTATGAATTTCAAGCAACTGTCCACGGAAAAACTAAGGTCGTTGGTATGGACGTGGCTGTTGGGGAAAAAATTGCCAAGGACCTCGGCGTCAAGTTAGAGGTCAAGTCAATGTCTTTTGACTCCCTGCTAGTTGCCTTACAAACAGGAAAAGTTGATATGGTTATCTCAGGGATGAATCCTACCCCCGCCAGAAAGAAGAACGTTGACTTCACCCATACCTATTATCAAGGTGGGTACAGCATTGTGATCAACAAGGCCGACAAGGGAATTTACAAGAATAAAGATTCCTTCAAGGGTAAGACCATCGGTGCCCAAACCGGTTCTACGATGTATAACGAATCCAAAAAACAAACGACCAATACAACCGTTAAGGGGATGACGTCTGTTTCCGATCTGATCTTAGGTCTTCAAAGTCACAAACTTCAAGGTGTTGCTATGGAGAAACCTTCAGCCGAAGCCTATGTGTCCAATAATAAAGAATTGGCCTCAGTTCCCAGTGACTTCGACCTGAGTGCCTCCGATACGAGTGCCTCCGTTGCCTTCAAGAAGGGCTCTACTTCCTTGGTCAATGCCGCTAACAAGTCAGTCGACCAAATTAAGAAACAGAACCTCGTCAACAAAGAATACCTTCCCGCAGCTGGGAAGTACTTAAAGACCAACACGGTTAATACCAGTATGTTGCACTACTGGAAGGCCTTCCTTAAGGGGGTTGAGTACACCCTGATTATCACGGTCTGCTCCGTTTTCTTCGGCTTCATCCTCGGGGTCCTCTTAGCCCTCGCACGGATGGCCCAAGGTGGCCCACTGATGACTGGTCTTCGGTGGTTAGCCACGGCCTACGTCGAATTCATTCGTGGAACGCCAATGATGGTTCAAGTCATGTTTGTCTACTTCGGTCTAGGACTGGTCGTTAACCTTCCCGCCCTCATGTCAGGGATCATTGCCATCTCCCTGAACTCTGGCGCTTACGTGGCCGAATACATTCGTGGCGGGATCAACTCCGTGGATAAAGGCCAAACCGAAGCTGCCCGAAGCCTGGGAATGTCACGGGGCTACACCATGCGTTACGTGGTTCTCCCTCAAGCCTTAAAGAACATCTGGCCATCCTTAGGTAATGAATTTATCACCTTAATCAAGGACAGTTCAATCGTCTCCATCATCGGAGTTTCCGAACTGATTTTCCAAAGCAATATCGTTCGGTCCGATACCTACCGTGGGGTTGCCCCAATTGCGGTCATCATGGTGCTTTACTTCATCCTGACCTTCACTGCCTCACGGATCCTGAACTTCTTTGAAAGGAGAATGCAACATGACTAAACCAATTATTGAGGTTAAAAACCTCGCTAAAAACTTCGGCGACAACGTCGTCTTAAAAGATATTACAGAACAGGTCAACCCTGGCCAAGTCATTGTCGTCATCGGTCCTTCCGGTGGTGGGAAGAGTACCTTCTTACGCTGCCTCAATCTCCTTGAAACACCAACGAGTGGTGAAGTTGACTTCAATGGTGAGAATCTCACCACCCTCGACCCTAAGCGCGTAAACGAACTGCGTGAACAAATGGGAATGGTTTTCCAAAACTTCAATCTCTTCCCCAACATGACCGTCCTAGAAAATATCAAGCTCGCTCCAATGAAGGTTAAGGCAGTCGATGATGCCGCTGCCACACAACGCGCTCACGAATTACTCAAGCAGGTTAACTTAGATGATCATGCCGACGCCTTCCCTGGTAGTCTCTCTGGTGGACAAGCCCAACGAGTGGCTATCGCCCGAGCATTAGCAATGGACCCCAAGGTCATGCTCTTTGACGAACCAACATCGGCTTTAGACCCTGAAATGGTTGGTGAAGTTCTCAACGTCATGAAGGAACTTGCCAATCAAGGCATGACGATGGTCGTGGTTACCCATGAAATGGGCTTTGCCAAGTCCGTGGCCGACCGCGTCTGGTTCATGGCTGATGGCTTCATCCAAGAAAACAACACCCCTGAATCCTTCTTCAGTGATCCCCAAACTGAACGGGCTCAGGACTTCTTATCCAAGATCCTCATGTAATCCTTAATACTATTGAACCTAAAAACGCCAACCCGCAATTGCGAGTTGGCGTTTTTAGCTGGTCCTTAATTAATGACGGCGTTGCTTTCGAATACCGAAGACGCCCAGACTTCCTAACAGAACCCCGATGGCTGCCCACCAAGGGGTTTGTTGGTCATTGGTCTGTGGTAACGTGGCCTTTTTAGCCGTCGCGGCTGACTTCATCGAAGTTGTCTTCAGAATCGTTTTGTGTGGCACTGCCGCTTGACCACTAACGATTGGCAACTTGTGGGTATCACCCGGTGCGTGAACCCCACCATCACTGATTACCTCGTGGTCATTGGTTGTTCCTGGCTTTGGATCTGGCTTAGCTGGATCGGTTGGACCGACTGGATCAGTTGGATCAGTCGGATCGGTTGGATCTGTAGGGTCTGTTGGATCAACTGGATCAGTTGGATCGACACCACCATCCCCCGCGCCACCAGTGCTTGGCGCGACAACCGTTAAAGTTACAGTCGCCGTTTGCAACCCGTCTATCCCCTGGTAGCTCAACGTTACCGTATAAGTCCCCGGTTTATCGAGCGTGGCATCTCCAAGGTCGAGGGTAACCTTACTTGCATCAATGGCTTCAGCATTGCTGTCCGTTCCCTGCGGCTTGAAGTTAGCAGCCGTTGGGGTTGGATCACCGACCTTCATTGAATAGTTACTCCCTGTCAAGGTTGGCACTGCCGCTGAAATTGTCAACTGGCTATTTTCACTCACCAAGGCTTTGATGTTTGGATTCGTTCCCGTCAAACTGTAAGCGTACGAGCCAACTTTCTCCCCTGGATCGCGTTGTATCGTAAACCCATAATCTGCCGGATTCACAGTCTCATCATCAACCGTGACCGTTGGCTTCGGATCAGCTTGACCGGCCGTTTTCTGTCCTGTAATGGTAACTGTAACCGTCTTAGGGACGATGTTTAAGGTCGCCGTATTTTGCTTCAAGTCTTCCGTCCAGATATACGAAGCCGCATCTGGGCTTTGAGAAAGAACCCGTTGCAAGGCCTCTGGACTCACTGTGACCATGTACTTACCAACATCAGTTGTCTGCCCATTGATTGGCGTCAGTACTAAATCGCCATCCTTTAAATCATAGGGAAAACCATCGGTCAAATGAATCTGATAATTTGACGCAGTCACACTTGGCGTTTGGCCACTATAGGTCACATCTTGTGAACCCGTAATCCAGTATGACCCTTGGCGTTGATTGACCTTCACTAAGGCTGTTTCGGTTTCGTTACCGTAAGAATAGGTGACCGTGTGCGTCCCAACAGTCAAATCATTGATCACGTCATCACTGGCAATTGTTTTCCCATCCAAAGTCACCGTAAGATCAGCCAAGGTGACTGCTTTACTCTCAATACTGTAGAGATTATCCGCAGGTGTCCAACTCTGGCCATACCAAATCGCGGAGTTCACAACTCGAATAGTTGGATCGTTAAGAACCACTTGATAAGTTCCGTTGTAAATCTTGTTTCCCGTCGCATCCTCTAAGGCCCACACAAAAGTAAATTGGTTGACACCATTGGCAACCTTAAACGTGTCATTGCTTGAGTCAAAGGTAACCTGATCTCCGGCTGCCTCACCATTCACCTCAATTTGACTAACCTTCAAATCGGCATTAACTAAAGAGCCGACATGTGTTGCAAAAAGATTATCTAACGAGACATGAGCCGTGTCTGTAAAAATCGCGGCATACTGAGTCGACGCAATGTCAGGTGTTTCCTGACCCGTGGACAACGCCGTGATCCGATTATAGTTAAAAGCCCCCTGGCCAATGGTCGTATTTGGACCAACACTCACATCAGTCAGTTGATTACTAAAGAATGCCTGGTCTCCAAGTGCCGTAACGTTATCGGGAAGAACGAGTTTCCCCGCCAACTCATTATAAATGAATGCACCTGTACCGATAGTTGAAAGCTTCTGATTAAACACAATATTAGAGATATGACTTCCGGCAAAGGCCTGATTACCGATCGTCGTCAGATTCGTAGGGAGACTTAAAGTCCCCGCTAACCCAGTATATTCAAAGACCCCATTGCCAATCTCAGTTAAAGCCTCTGCAGCAGTCATGTCAACACTGGTTAAATTGCTATCGTAAGTGAAGGCAAAGTCACCCAGTTTCTGTAGGCTGGCCGGCAACTTAATTGTCGTCAAGGCTGTATTGTCAAGGAAAGCAGAGCTACCAATCGTTTGCAAACTATCAGGTAAAGTAACCGAGGTGAGCCAAGTATCGTACACAAAGGCCCCTTCACCAATAGAAATCAACTGACTGTTCGGTGCGAAGTCAATTGAAGTTAATCCACCGATCGTATTACCTGCCGAATCCTTTTGGGTATCAGCGGCGAACGCGTAGTCACCAATCGTTTGTAAACTAGCCGGTAGCGTTATCGCAACCAATTTGCCATCATATTCAAATGCTTCGTTCCCAATGCTGGTCAAACTCGTCGCATTATCAAAGTTCACGGTTGCCAAAGCACTATCCGTATTAAAAGCGCCGTCACCAATCGTCTTCAAACTACCCATAAAGGTTGCACTCTGCAAATTAGTGTCATTGGCGAAACTGTTATCACCAATCGTTGTTAAATTCGTCAGAGCACCCCAATTAACTGTCGTTAAATTTGAATTGTAGCGGAAAGCACCCTCACCAATCGTCTGAATACTAGTTGGTAAAACTAGGTTCGAAATTTGGGCGCTGGTAAACGCATTGGTTCCAATTGAGACCAATGACGCATTCTGTCCAAAGTCTAACGTTTGAATCGGATCATAAACAAAAGCTGAATCACCAATGCTTGTCAACGTGGTGTTTGCACTAAGATCGACCGTTTTCAAATTAGAAAGCAGAGCAAATGCATTTTCCCCAATTGTCTTGATACCATCTTCAATGACAATGCCCGTAATACCGACAGATAAGTTAGCTGGATCATCCGCCGCGGCGTACGAAACAAAAGCATCATCCGCGATACTGGTCACCTTATAAACATCGCCATCGGCCGGATTAATTAAGGTCGTTGGGATAGTCAAAATTCCCTTGACCGCTTTCTTTAGTCCCAGAATCGTAGCTTCTTTGGTTGTCGCATTATAACTTACATTGAAGTAACTGACATCTGTCACATCTGAGGAAAGTTTCATTAAGTCCATAGGATTAGCGGTGGATAAACCTGCCGCCATTGGCGCCCATGCACTCAAAGCAACTATCCTCGAGCTACCCAAACTGGAGCCTACTTCACTAGAAGCCGCTGAGCTTGAACCTGCAGCATTTGAGCTTGCCTCACTAGAAGCTGCCGAACTCGCGGCTACAACACCTGAACCTGCCTCACTGGAAGCTGCCGAACTTGCGGCTACAATACCTGAGCCCGCCTCACTGGAAGCTGCCGAACTTGCGGCTACAATACCTGAGCCCGCCTCACTGGAAGCTGCCGAACTTGCGGCTACAATACCTGAGCCCGCCTCACTGGAAGCTGCCGAACTTGCGGCTACAATACCTGAGCCCGCCTCACTGGAAGCTGCCGAACTTGCGGCTACAATACCTGAGCCCGCCTCACTGGAAGCTGCCGAACTTGCGGCTACAATGCCTGAACCCGCCTCACTGGAAGCTGCCGAACTTGCGGCTACAATGCCTGAACCCGCCTCATTGGAAGCTGCCGAACTTGGTTGTGTTTTTAAGACAGCTTCATTAGCGGCACTTGCTGGCAATTCCTTTGCCGTTGCCCCCGTGGCTGTATCTGCAACATCTGCATGGGCTACTGTACTCTGATCTTGAGCCATTGCAGTGCCTAGTCCCACTGCAACAACAGTAATCGCGGCAAAAACCCATTGTTTGCCATCCTTGTACATCTTGTAATGTTGTTTAGCTTGCATTGTCGCTTGCTCCTCTCACAATGACCCGGGCTAGTCACCCCAGTTGCTGTGCCGAAATATTCCGAACAGCGGTTCCGTACTCTTATTGCTTTATTTTAGTCACTAATTCGCCTAGTGCAACTAATTCTTGCTTATGGTAATAAGTTAGTCTTAAAACATTACCAAATAGCCAACGGATAAGGTCTAATCCTATTTCACACAATAAACCGATTATTCTAACATAATATACCGAAACCTAACTCTCGGTCAATCAATAACTAAAAAAAAAGTTAATCATCACAACGGTGTCACCCCCGAATAATTGAACAAGGGGTAACTCGTTTTGATGACTAACTATTTTTACTTCCACATTAGAATCGATCTATCTGTTAGTTACTCGGTCTTCCGAAAAGTTCGATGCCCCAGTAAGACTAGAAGTCCCAGCACAATCTCGGCAGCACCAATGAAGATAATGACCCCTAGGCCACTGTGGCCAACTGTCATCACGGTGGTTTGAACAGTTGCATTCATCCCACCTAAAACGACGGGAAGTCCAAAGTAACCGGCAACGCTTAAAATAATTGTCAACACGCCACCAACGGTTAATCCCGGTCCGAGACTCCCAAAAACATGGTGCACACTAAAAGCATAAACAGTTGTCACAATCAGGAGCATCACAACGGCTACAATTGCCCAAAGATCAATCTTTCGGGCTCTCTGAATCTTGGCTCCGGCTGCCATCATGCCCTCAGTCTGAACAGCCTTCTTCACCGTCTTCTGTGCCTGATTAGCCAACGACGTTTGCAGGGAATCACTGGCCGTCACGCCCATAGCTTGCGCCTGGGCCGCAATTGCGGCTTTTAGATCGGTGTTATCAACAGTAGTAGCTGTTTCACCATAAATTTCGGCAATTCCCTGTTCCAAATAGGGTTGCACCAAGCCCGACGTTACGGGATTGCCACTGATTCCCAGACTCAGAAGGTCATTATTCAAATCATTGATAACCCTTTGGCCAGTGGCATCACGCGACACCACACCTGCCGTATAATTGGCATTGAACACGGTGAAACGTAGCCCAACTGTGATCGTCAGGAGCATCATAAGAATAGCTACCCAGCGAGCCAAGGCTGGCCGTCGCTGATAACCATTCTGGTTGGGACTTGCTTGAGGCTGTGGATTCTCCACCTCCTCTGAGTGATAGCGGGCCATTCGACTATTCGCACTCATAGCATCCCCTCCATTCTTAATTTTTATTGATACCCATTGTATCACACTCTACCTTTGCGACTCATTAAACACCGTCACATCGTCCGGAATCAAAAATACCGCCGTTCCCACAGGCCCGACGGTATCTCATTTATTTCGTTGAGCTTCGTTTCATCAAGCCATAAGGTAGGATGACCGTGTTCTCATCAACGTTTTCGTTATTCATTAACTTCGTCAACAGTCGCATAGCAACGGCCCCGATATCATAAAGGGGTTGGGTGATTGAGCTCATCTTAGGACGAACCAGTTCTGTCAGCTTCGTGTCATTGCTGGTAATAACTTCGAAGTCTTCCGGAACGGAAACGCCGGCATCGGTGAGACCATTCATCACACCGGCTGCGAGTTCGTCGTCGCCGACAAAGGCAGCCGTAGCACCAGCTGCGGCCAAGGCAGGTTCAAGTGATTGACCAGCCTTGTAGGTATAATCCGTTTCAAAAACCAGCTTGTCATCGTAAGAGATGCCAGCGTCCTTCAACGCCTTTTTGTAGCCCTTCAAACGATAATCATGGTTGATGGCTTGGTCCATTGAACCGGAAACAAAGGCAATCTTACGGTTTCCATGGTCGATCAGACTCTTAACAGCCTCTGCGACAGCGGCAACATAGTCAATATTGACGCTAGGCTGAGTCTTCTGAGCATCAACGGAACCAGCTAAGACAACTGGCGCCTTTGACCGACGAAATTCTTCGCGAAGTTCATCGGTGACCTGGTTCCCCATGAAAATGATCCCATCGACTTGTTTAGCCATTAACGTGTTTAATACCTGAACCTCTTTGCCGCCGTTTTCGTCGGAATTGGTCAGGATAATATTATATTTATACATCATGGCCACGTCATCAATCCCTCTAGCTAATGAAGAGAAGTAGATGTTCGTGACGTCAGGGATAATCACCCCTACAGTCGTGGTTTTCTTACTTGCTAATCCTCGGGCGACAGCATTTGGCCGGTAATCCAGGCGATCGATGACTTCGAGCACCTTCTTACGAGTTGCGGGTTTGACGTTGGGATTCCCATTGACCACACGGGAAACGGTGGCCATCGACACAGATGCCTCCCGGGCCACGTCATAGATAGTTACAGTTTGTTTTTCCATTGTGATAGCCCTTTCTTTCTTGGTTTGATTTGTTTTCATTCGTTTTCAAGAAACTTGACTAGTATACAGAAACTCCGAGGTCGACGCAAGATTGAAAACGCTTTCACATCAAAGAATACCTTATTTTCATGTAATTTTCAAGACAGATCCCTTCAGATTTACCATTTTATTAGAATATTTGATGGTATAATTGAACCATTAATTTGAAAGGGTGATTTCATGACGAAACTCGAACAGATTCAGCAGTGGACAGCAGAGCACCACGCTAGTATGACCTATTTAAGCAACCCCAAAACCATCCAGTACCTCACAGGCTTTGGGAGCGATCCTATTGAACGGGTTTTAGCCTTAGTTGTCTTCCCCGACCAAGACCCATTTATCTTCGCCCCTGCCCTAGAGGTCGAAGTCATCAAGTCTACCGGATGGGATTACCCCGTCATCGGTTACCTTGACCACGAAAATCCTTGGGCCATGATTGGTGACCAAGTCAAGGCCCGCCACGTCAACCCAACTCAGATTGCCATAGAAAAGGGGCAATTACCGGTTGCCCGCATGGAGGCGCTGGCTGGACAGTTCAGCAACCCTCACTTTGATCTGGACTTGACTAGTTTTATCGAGCACATGCGCTTGATCAAATCTGCCGAAGAAATCAAGAAACTCGAAATCGCTGGTAAATGGGACGATTTCGCCTTTGAACATGGCTTTGCTGCCGTTAAGGCCGGTAAGACAGAACAGTCCGCCGTGGCTGAACTGCAATACGCCTTGATGAAGGAAGGAATCATGGAAATGTCCTTTGGGAGCCTAGTTCAAGCCGGCGCTCACGCTGCAGAACCCCATGGTGCCACTAATGCCACGAAATTCCAAAACAACGAGCTCGTCCTCTTTGATTTAGGGACAGTTTATGACGGTTACATCTCCGATGCTTCTCGGACGGTTGCCCTCGGCACCCCTACTGCTAAGCAAAAGGAAATCTACGACGTGTGTCTTGACGCCCAACTGACGGCCCAAGCGGCTGTTAAACCAGGCATAACTGCCGCTGAACTCGACAAGATTGCCCGTGACATCATCACAAAGGCCGGCTACGGTGACTATTTCATTCATCGTCTCGGTCATGGTATGGGGATGAGCGACCATGAATTCCCATCCATCATGGCAGGAAACGACTTGGTCCTCGAACCGGGTATGTGCTTCTCCATCGAACCCGGTATCTACATTCCCGGCGTTGCTGGTGTCCGGATTGAAGACTGTGTTCACGTCACTGAAGACGGGAGTCTACCTTTCACGCACACCTCAAAGGAATTAACCTACGTCGGTTAAAGCGCTTTAAGCATTAGTTGTTAAAAAGCCTCGGTTTCGCAAATTGCGAAACCGAGGCTTTTTGATTACTCTTTCATTTATTCAGCGTCGGAACCTAGGACATCCGTATCTGAATTTTCATCTGATGTGTCATCGCTGTCGTCTTCATCAGCATCATCAGGTGCCAAATCTGGAACTTCATCACTACTCAAAACGATATCATCTGCCGGATCGTCATCGGCGGTTGCAGCCGTTTGCCAAGCCGGTGCATCGTCCTTTGCTTCCAATCGGTCGTTCAAGGCCTCCTTGAAGTCATCTGCAGCGTCTGCAGCGTAAAAGGCATAGTCGACTGCCCGATCTTTGAGAGCATTGTAGCGGTCACGTACGGCACCCTTGAGGGCCTCACGTTGTTCCAAGTCAAGCGCATGGTAGGCCGCATATGCTGCCCCACCTAAAGCTAACCCAGCTAATAACTTGTGTTTTGACATTCTAATGACTCCCTTTCTGTATCTTAATCCTTAGATTTATGATTTCTGTAGAGATCAAATGCCGTCTTACCCATGCGAGCCGCGATTGACGTCTTGGCAGTCGTCTTCGCCGTCTCACCGACGCGTTCCGTCAGATTACGGGTAGCCGTGTTCAAGTCAGAAACGCTTTCGCCTAAGTCTGCGGCAGCCTGAAAGACCGGATCAATCGTGGCGACCTTCTGATTGACGTCCTCTAACAATTCATTCGCGTTGGCCATAATATTTTCAGCTTGGTGACTGATGACGTCAATGTCTGACGTCATCGTCTTCACTGATTTATTAACTTCACCCAACGTTTTATTCATTTTTACTAAGAACATGCCAATGAAGAGGACCAGAATCAAAAACGCAATTGCTGCGATTAGGCCCGCTACTTGTCCACCGGTCATGACAACCCCTCCTTGTACTCAGTTACTTACCAATAGAATAGCATTCTCACCAAGTTGGTGCAATTAAAACCCCGAATTATCCCGGCTTTTCTCCATGGATGCTGGGCGTCATTGGTAAAATCTGCTAAACTAAAAACAACGTTTTAAATCTTAATCTAAGGGAGGCACGTTTCTTGACGGCCCTAATATCCACAACAGCCACGACTTCTAAAGGGATGCAACATTATCTAAATACCTTTAATTGGGAAGACCTCTGGCACCTGATTACCAGCCGCTTTCTCACCCTACTCTTCCTGACCGTTCTCTTTTTCTTTGTGAACCTCGTTGGGAAAGCGATTCTTAAACGGAGCTTCAAGCGGTATCTGAATCCCAAACTGGGATCCAACAATCGACTCCAGACCATTAGCATGCTCTCCATGAATATCTTCCACTACACGATCGTGTTCTTCTGGCTGTATGCCATGCTCTCTACACTGGGCGTGCCGGTGGGAACTTTAATCGCTGGTGCTGGAATCTTCAGTTTGGCTTTAGGGCTCGGTGCCCAAGGCTTCGTGAGTGATCTGGTAACTGGCGTCTCCATTCTCATAGAACAGCAGATCGATGTCGGCGAAACCGTCAAGATCGGCGCTATTGAAGGTGTGGTCACGGCAATCGGTTTGCGAACGACTCAGGTGACAAGTGCCGATGGCACCATTAATTTCATTCCTAACCGGAATATCACCATTGTCTCCAACCGATCACGGAACAACATGCGGGCCACGGTAAACATCCCCATCGCCCCCACTACTCCCGTCGAACAGTTACGACCCATCATCGAACAGGTCAATCAAGAGTTGCTGCCAAAGCACCCTGGTGTCATTGGGACACCCTTACCAACTGGGGTGGTCACCTTGCCTACTGGTGAACTGGTTTACCAGGTCAGTCTGGTCTGCGAGAGTGGCACTCAATTCTCGCTTCAGGCTATCTTTCTCACGGCCTATCTCAAAGCCATTCGCCAGGCCGGTATCAACCTGCCAGCGCATACGTCAACAACGGTTTAACCTGTTGTGATCAAACAAAGCCAGGACAATGATGTCCTGGCTTTTTCTAGTTCTTTATGACTGTCCCACACTGTGGATTGGCGTTTCCGCCGTCAGTTGCTTTGGTGTCACGTCATAATTAACGTGTAAGTTGTGAGCCAAATAATTAATTCGTTTTAAGAGTTCTCGCCGCGTAATAATTCCTTGGAACACCTGGTGATCGTCAATCAACGGGATAAATGGATCATCCACCAGGTAATTCAAAATGATTTCCAATTTTTTCGGATCATCAACCCAATGACCAACCGGTGACATCGCATCTGCCACCTTATAATGACTCAGCTGGTCAACCGCGGCTCCGGGAACTTGTAGTAACTTATCGGTAATTGCCGCTAGAGAGATCATCCCCTGAAGGTGATCATTCGCAGCCAAAACCGGAATCCGATTGTATCCCACCTTAGAAAGCACCATCAGTGCATGTTCCAACGTATTGCTGGCCGTGACATTGGCCACCACGTCGGCAGGAATAACATAGCTTCTGGTATCTTGCAGAAGCATCTGCTCGACAGCAGTATCAATCATAAGCTAAATTCATCCTTTCTAAGCCTTGACGTGGTCAAAGGTAAACTTGAGGTCAGCAATCGGTTGGGCCTTGCGGTCGACGTACTGGACCACCGTCTGGGTTGCCGTCACCGTAACTAAAGCGGCCGTCCCACCTAAATAGCGAAACTCACCGCGTGGTTGGCTAATACTGCCGGGATTCACAAACAAACGCCCGTCGACCTGTTCGGCCACCAGTCGATGCGTGTGACCGTAAAAAATAATGGTCGCTTGAGCAGATTGCGCCCGCAGATCCAATTGCGTTAGATCATAATTAACTTCATCATGATGCCCGTGGGTAAGCAGCACTTGCCGCCCCGCAACTTTAGGCGTCAATACTAACGGAAATCCAGCGTCGAAATCCATGTTGCCACCAACCGCATAGGCGTCTTTAAACCAAGGATCACTGGCTGGCATCTCGGAATCCCCGCAGTGAAAAATCACATCAGGACGCAAGTGATCGCGCAATGTCGACAGAATGGCCGTATCCCCGTGATTATCACTGACAACTAACCATCGACTCATCGTTAAGCCTCCCACCATTCGTCAAATTTCGGTAACATCGCAGCGGTTGCCTTGGCTCGATGGCTATGTTGGTTTTTCTTTGCCATCCCCATTTCAGCAAATGTTTGACCTTCACTGGGCACATAAAATAAGGGATCATACCCAAAGCCATCGTGGCCCCGTGGTGCGGTCAAGATCACGCCGCGAACCTCACCCGTTGCGACTAATTTCTTGCCATCGGGCTTAATCAAAACCAATGAAGTATGAAAGGCAGCCGTCCGCTTTTCGGCAGGCACACCTGCTAAGTTTGCCAGTAATTTAGCGTTATTTTTCGCGTCATCATGATCCCCAGCATACCGGGCAGAATAAATACCAGGTTCACCGTTCAAGGCATCTACCATCAGGCCGGAATCATCAGCTAAGACGGGTAATTGGGTTTCTTGGGCTACTGAAGTGGCCTTTAACTCAGCATTCTCCGTGAACGTTTTGCCAGTCTCGTTGACTTGCTTGAGATTGGGGAAATCTGCCAGCGTTTTAACAGTCAGTCCCTTTGGTTCGAAGATGGCCCGAAATTCTTGGGCCTTCCCTGGATTATTTGTCGCAACTACAATCGTGTTTGTCATTTGTTATTAACCTCCAAGGTTGTGGTAAGTTCGCTGAGCGGTAAATGAATAGCCCGAATCGGTGTTTGGTCTAACCAGTGATCGGCTAACTTGTTAAAGTTCACTACATCTCCGGTTGTATAGTACCTAGCTGTTGCGCCTACTTTGGGGTTAGCCAAATTCCAATAGTCTAGAAGTGACGTCACCATATTGGCCGTCGCTGTACCGGGATCTACCAAGGTCACTTGGTCCCCCATGACTTGTTGGATGAGTGGCCGCAAGAGTGGAAAATGAGTACATCCCATAATTAAAGTATCTATATCTTGATCCAGTAGTGGCGTCAAATCATCGGCTACCACTTGTTGTGCGTGCTCTGAGGTCAGATCGTTAGCCTCTACTAAAGTTACCAAATCCTGACAGGCCAATGAAATCACCGTATTCCGGTTATCCCTAGCTAGAATTGTTTGGCGATACTGATCACTCTTTATCGTCCCGGTAGTTGCAATAACCCCGATTCGATGGTTACGAGTGACCTGAGTTGCTGCCCGTGCCCCCGGGGCAATCACCCCAACTACGGGAATATCGAGTTCATTTTGCATCGTATCTAATGCTGCCGCCGTGGCCGTATTACAGGCAATCACAAGCATCTTAATATGCGCTTCCCGCTGTAAAAAATGCGCGATCTGGCGGGTAAATGTGGTGACCTCCGCGACCGTTCTCGGGCCATAAGGTAACCGCGCCTGATCCCCCAAAAACACCGTGTCTTCGGTGGGCAACAAGCGCTGTACTTCTTTAAGTACCGTTAAGCCGCCGACTCCTGAATCCATTAACCCAATTGGACTATTCTGCATGAATCAACGCTCCTTTGTCATTGCTTGAACCTATATTATCGCCTTTTTCTGAACCGGTTTCAAGCAACACCCCCACTAAAATCCAGATTCGGGGGATAAAAAAGGCTTAAATTTCGTTCCAGTCCAGCGCGGTTCCCTTTTTAAGGTATAATGAAATCAGAATCTAAACGGAAAAAGGAGTCAACTCTCGTGAAAAAACTCTACGAAACTGTCATGGAAGATACCACTGGTTCAGCCTACCTTCCTCAATTTATTCTCCGCGATGCTTTACTACCGGAACTTCTCGGCGATGACCAAGGCGCTATTGGCTATTGGGCTGGGAAGTCATTGGCCCGAAAGTTCCCAGTCGGGAATCCTAATGACGCCGCAATTTTCTTTGATCAGGCAGGGTTCGGCACTCTATCACTGGAAAAACAGACTGAACAGATGACCCGCTGGCAACTTGGCGGCGAGCCCGTACGTCTGCGTCTTAGGCTGGGGGCCGAAGCTGACTTCACCCTTGAGGCTGGTTTTCTTGCCGAAATGATGTCACAACAACTCGGCGTCGTCACTGAAGCCGAGCTGACTGAAACACCACGAAAACTGCGTAACCAAGCTGTGGTCTTTGATGTTTACACTGATCCAGACGATCTCATCCCCGACTTTGATGCACCGAAACCGCTAGATTTGCTCACGCCACCCACAACTGAGGGGCCACAAGACTAACTTCAAAATTTGATTTGATTCCAAAAGAAAGGACATCACCAGTAAAAACGGTGATGTCCTTTCTAATTAGGCTTCGAGATATTGATCTAAGATTTTCTTTAATTGGTCTTTAGAATGGTAACCCACAATGGAGTCAACCACTTTGCCGTCCTTTTTGACCAATAAGGTTGGAATACTCATGATTCCAAATGATTGTGGTGTATTCGGGTTGGCATCAACGTCCATCTTGTTAAAAGTAACGTTATCCATTTCCTCAGCCAACTGCTCAACGACTGGTGATTGCATCCGACAAGGACCACACCAAGTTGCCCAAAAGTCTGTCAGCGTCACGCCGGTTGCCGTATCTTTTTCGAAGGTTTTATCTGTTGTTTCCGTAACCATCGTATTGCCTCCCTTTTTCATCATGGCGGTCAGAATAGGCCGCTGGTCTTAACTTCAAGTCTCAGTCTAACAGACTGAGTTAAAATCACAACTAAGTTGCTTACAACTAATTAGTAGGTTACTTGAAACGAACCACAGTTGATCCATCCCCACCAGCATTTGCCGGTGAAAATCCAAAGCTTTTGATCCGATTGTTGCGCTTCAAGTATTCGGTAACACCTTTACGTAAAGCCCCGGTACCCTTCCCGTGAATAATCGTCACGGATGGATAACCTGCCAACAAAGCAGAATCAATATAGCGATCGACCTCGGCCATGGCTTCTTCGTAACGATGTCCACGCAGATCCAAGGTTGGTGACATGCCGTTAGATCCTGTCCGTCGAACCGTAGCTCGGGGCTGTTTGGCACTCTTTGCTGGATCCTTAGCTTTTTCCATATCGCGGGTAGCGATCTTCATCTTCAAGATCCCCAACTGAACTTCCCAATTGTTATCATCGAGTTGTTCTACGAGGACCCCAACTTGGCCGTAAGACTTGACCAGCACGCTGTCACCCTTGTGGAAGTCTAACTTGGCTTTCTCACGACGTAACACCCGATTTTTCTTAAGCTTTGTGTCCTGTTGAAGAGCGTTCAGAGCCCCCTGTGCGGCAATCAACTCGTCTTCCTTTACGACACTCTGACCAGCCGCCAACTGCTTCTTACGGAGGTCTGCAATGATCTGGTTGGCCCGCTTACGAGATTCATCAACCAACCGATTGGCTTCTCGCTTCGCATCAATCATCAGATGATCCTTTTGCTGCTGGTAGTGATCGAACTGTTGTTGTAACTGGCTGTGTAACTCGCCAGCATCCTTCAACTCTTGACTGAGTTGGGCCGCATCGGCATCTACGCGACGTTTTTGTTCGGTCAGGTCGCTAATCATAGCATTCAAGTCCTGACTATCCTGATCGGTTAGGCCACGAGCCGCGGAGACAATCTGCTCGGGCATCCCTAACCTAGCCGCAATGTCTAAGGCATTACTTCGCCCAGGAATCCCAATCAGCAAGTGATACGTTGGCTGAAGTGTGTCACCATCAAATTCCATGCTGGCATTGATTGTTTCTGGTCGATTATATCCGTAGGCTTTTAGCTCAGGATAGTGGGTTGAGGCCATAACGTAACTCCCAAGTGTCCCGATCTCATCGAGAATGGCAATTGCTAAGGCTGCCCCTTCCTGGGGGTCAGTCCCGGCTCCCAATTCATCGACAACGATCAGGCTTCGCTCATTAGCGTGCTTCAAAATGGCCACGATATTCTCCATATGACCGGAGAAGGTACTCAAACTCTGTTCGATAGATTGCTCATCCCCGATATCGGCGAAGATATCATCGAAGACCCCGATAACACTGTTTTCGTTAGCCGGGATGAAGAGCCCTGACTGCCCCATCAACTGCACTAAGGCCAGCGTCTTTAAAGTAATTGTCTTCCCACCAGTGTTAGGTCCCGTCACGATAATGGCCTTATAATCTTTGCCAATCGTAATGTCGTTAGCCACAACCTTGTGGGGATCAATCAAGGGGTGTCGTGCCTGTCGCAGATCAACTTGATTATCCAGGGAGAGCTTAGGTTCTGTTGCCTTCATGTGGTGCGCATATTTTGCTTTGGCATTGATAAAATCAAAATGTCCGAGAATTTCTGAGTTTCGCAGAATCTCAGCCTGATAAGGATCCAGCAAGGCTGTTAACTCAGCTAGAATCCGCTGTTCTTCATGCCGTTCGTCAATCTGATTCTGGCGTAGCCGGTTGTTCAGACCCACAACAGCTTGTGGTTCGATGAACAGTGTCTGACCACTAGCACTCTGATCGTGCACGATGCCCCCGAAACGTTGCTTATATTCGGCACGCACTGGAATCACGTACCGATCATCACGGATAGTCACGATGGTTTCGCTTAGATACTTAGCATCCTTGCCCCGCGTGTATTGATCCATGGTACTCCGGATAGCTGCCTCGGTCTGCGTGATGTGTTGGCGAATCTGACGCAGAGCCGGCGAAGCCTCGTCTGTGATGTGACCGTCCCCTTCCAGGGAAGTCCTGAGTCGTCGTGTCACTTCAGGCAACGTGACGAGCTCTTTCACAACACGATCCAGACGTTGTAAATCAACTTCTTTGTCGGCCAAGTCATGGAAGAACTTGACGACAGATCCGGTGGTCCACAAGACCCGACTGATCTGGGCCAATTCCAGGCCGTTTAACGCCGCCTCCATTGCCAAACGATGCAGGTGTGGCCGAATATCATCGAGCTTAGGTAACGGAATGCCATTCTCCAAACGATAGATATCTGCGCCATCTTTAGATTCGGCAAGCCAGATCTGCAGGGTCTTGGCGTCCGACGTTGGTTGAAGCTGGCTTAATTCATGTTGACCGGCAGCGGAGACTAAATAGCCCTGTAAGCCCTGCTTAATCCGATCGTATTCCATAATTTTTAAGGTTTTTTGATTCATAAGACGTTCCTTTCTCACGAACAGTCAGGCATCACGCCGCGAGCCACCAGTGCACAAGGCGTTCTGATAACAGTGGGGTCTCCTTGACGATCCACTGAGCCACGGGTGAGGCCTGATAACTATTCTGAAATGTCGTCATTGGTAATAGAATGAGTAAATTCAAAACTAAAAAGATCACCACATATCGTACCACGAGATTAATAAGGCCACCCCCCAAGCCATTCACTTGGTGAATAACCGGCAGTTTTGTCGCCTTGTTAACCATCTCGATGATGCGATGAACAATGAAAAATCCTACCGTCAAAATAGCCGAAAAGGCGAGGCCATTGAGGAAAAAGGAACTGCTCTGACTCGCAGTTGCCACACTTGCCGAACTATCCAACGAGAGGTCCCCGACGAATTTTCCAATTCCGGCGGCCAGTGGCCGTGATAGCAGGCGTGCCACGATCCATACCACAAAATAACCAATGGTATTTAGAATCTGCCGCAACAACCCGCGGCGATACCCCCGGTGAAATCCCAGAACCAGTAGGACGATAATAATCAGACTCAATCCCACCCTAATTCCCCGTTTCCGTGGAATCCGTCGGCTTGTCAGTCTGTTCATCTGCCATCTTCAGCTGATCTGAAACAGCGTTGAAGGCCATTAAAATGGCGGCATCTTCCTTGCTCATCTTAGGTGAGAGAGTCTTTAGTTGTTCAAACTGTTGGTTCAAAACTGTCGTGACTGCACGCATATGTTCGTCAGTCGCTTGACCCACAATCGTATAAGTCTTTCCAGCAATTGTGGCTTTAAACCGATGTGTCTGTTCCGTCATATCGATATTCCCCCTGTTTTGCATAACGCTTCATTTTACCATTAATCCGGGGAACGTTGCACGCCTTTCACCCGCCAATAGGTCATCACTTCGCGCCAAATAAAAAAGAGCGGAAGTCCTCCGCCCTTTTTTGATCTTAATGACTAGTTTTTCTTGCCGGCGTCGGGATTGATTTCCCCGTCAGAAAGGAAAGTGTTCAATACGGATTCAATCATATCCCATTCTTCGTCGGATTCGATTAATTGTAAATCTCCACCGGTTGGGTTGGCTGGATCGTCTTCGGCTGGTAAAGCATAAGCTTGGATGTCAACTTCCTCATCCTCGCTCTTACCAGACGGGTAAATCAAAATGTATGACTTACCAAAGTCATCGGATTCAAAGGTAAATAGGACATCGTATAACTCTTCATTACCATTTTCGTCAACTAACGTGATTTGTTCTTGGTCTTCGTTCATGCGAAACCTCACTTTTCTCGGGTTAATTTACCATGCCGATCTAAATAGTTCTGCAGGATTAACCCGGCTGCTAATTTATCAATTACTTTCTTTCGTTTGCGGCGAGACGTATCCGCTTGTTCCACTAACATACGCTCCGCTTCAACGGTTGTCAATCGTTCGTCCTCGAAGTCAACTGGCAAATGGAACCGTTCTGTCAGCATCTCACCATAGCGCTCTGACGCCTCGGCCCGAGGCCCCAAGGAATTATTCATATTCTTAGGTAGACCGACCACAAAGCCTTGGACATCATGTTCCTGGACCAATTCTGCGACACGGTCGATTCCAAAGATCTCTTCATCCTCATTAATCCGAATGATTTCAATCCCCTGGGCCGTCCAGCCTAAGGCATCGCTAATAGCAATGCCGACCGTTCGTGATCCAACATCTAGACCCATTAACTTCATGATGGTTTCACCGGTCCATTCTGATTCAAATAAAACCGGACTAACTCTTCGATGATCTCATCGCGTTCATGCTTGCGAATGAGATTCCGCGCATCATTGATACGTGGAATGTACGCAGGATCGCCTGATAGTAGGTACCCGACAATCTGATTAATGGGATTATATCCCTTCTCCTCAAGTGCCTGGTAAACCGTCACCAGGGTATCGTGCACGTCCTTCGGCTGGTTGGCGCCAAAATCAAAATACATCGTTTTGTCTAATGAACTCACTATGAAACACCCCCGTACTTCCTCACTTAGTCTCAATTTTACTCGATCAGGTGGCAAACTACAACGACCGCCACCTAATGTAATCTATTCGTAATACTGCTGTTACCAAGGGAGCCGCCCAAAATTTCTGAGCTGCTCCCCAAGTCACAATTTAAGTTAGATGACCTACGCTTGATCGGCTAACCAAGCTTCGGCAGCCGTCATCGCATCTGGTAAACCAGCTGGATTCTTACCACCAGCCTGAGCCAAGTTTGGCCGACCGCCCCCACCACCATTAATTTTAGGTGAGATTGCCTTGATCAAGTCGCCGGCCTTAACCTGTTTTTGCTTGTCAGCACTAACGGCCACAATTAAGTTGGCCTTGCCATTAACTTCGGCTCCCAATACTAACACATCAGAAAGTGATTGGTCACGCCAAGTGTCAGCTAGGGCCCTTAGTTGATCCATCTTAGACACCTGAACAGTCCCACTAATCAACTTGTAGTTACCAGCCTCGACAACATGATCGAAGACGGCACTGGCTTCTTGACTAGCAAGCTTGCCTTCTAAGGCCGCTTGCTTCTGTTCTAAGGCCTTAACTTGAGCTTGTAGGCTCCGGACCTTCTGTTCTACTTCAGTGTCCTGAGTGACCTTTAAATCGCCAGCCACGGTGTCCAAAATTTCACTCCGTCCTTGTAAGTAACGGTAAGCAGCTGCAGAAGTCACGGCTTCAATCCGCCGTACGCCGGCCCCAACACCGGATTCAGAAGTAATCTTGAACAGACCAATTTCATTGGTATTCTTCACATGGTTCCCACCACAGAATTCAGTAACAAAATCACCGGCACTGACGACACGAACAACCTTGCCATACTTTTCGCTGAAGAGGGCAATGGCGCCCATCTTTTTGGCAGACTCGATATCGGTTTCAACCGTCGTTACGGGAAGTTCAGCGAAGATTTTCTCATTAACGATAGCTTCGGCTTTGGCTAAGTCAGCAGGATCAACCTGACCGAAGTGGGTAAAGTCGAACCGCAAGTAGTCCCCTTCCACCAATGAACCAGCTTGCTGGGTATGTTCGCCAAAGACTTCTCGTAAGGCCTTGTCCAACAAGTGGGTTGCGGTATGGTTCTTTTCAACCTTGCTATGGAAAATCGTGTCAACCTTGAGCTGGTAAGTGGCCCCCTTCTTCAGAGGAGCAACAACCGTCAATGTGTGCAAGTTCTGACCGTTAGGCGCGTGTTGCACGTCGGCAACATGAGCAACCACGTGTCCAGCTTCATCCAAGATGTCACCCTTGTCGGCCACTTGACCACCCATTTCGGCATAGAACGGTGTCTTGTCAAACATGGCTTCGGCTGTTCCAGTCGTCGCTTCATCGGCCAGTTGATCGTCAACAACTAACTCAGTCAACGTACTGGTCGTTGCTAATTGCGTGTACCCCACATATTCACTAGGGGTCGTCACATTGATTAACAAATCGTGTTGGAGACCCATGGCCTTCTGCTTTCCGCGTGCATTACGAGCACGATCCTTTTGTTTCTGCATTTCAGCCTTGAAGCCATCAACATCGACCGTAATCCCTTGATCGTCAGCATATTCCTCAGTTAATTCAACCGGGAAACCGTACGTATCGTAGAGTTTGAAAGCATCGGGACCAGCAATCTGGTTACCTCCCTGCTTCTTCAAGTCAGCAATTAAGCTATTCAACAGCGTTAATCCGCCATCCAGCGTTTCACCAAAACGGTCTTCTTCAGAACGCACAACCTTAGCGATGTAGTCACTTTGCTTGAGCACGTCTGGGTAGTAAGACTGCATGATCTTACCCACAACTGGGACTAATTGGTCCAGAAAAGCGCCTTCAATGCCCAACTTTTGACCATTAACAATGGCCCGACGAATCAGACGACGGATCACGTACCCACGACCTTCATTACCAGGCAATGCGCCGTCGCCAATAGCAAAGGTAATCGCGCGAGCATGGTCGGCAATCACCTTAAAGGACACATCGTCCTCGTGGTTGGCCCCATATTTCTTACCGTCACTGAGTTCTGCAGTTTTTTCGATGATTGGCAAAAATAGGTCGGTTTCGAAGTTCGTCTTGGCATTTTGGAAAATAGAAACAACTCGTTCGAGACCCATTCCCGTATCAATATTTTTCCGAGGAAGCGGCTTATACGTGCCATCTGGCTCATGATTGAACTGTGAGAACACAATGTTCCACACTTCGAGGTAACGTTCATTTTCGCCACCAGGATAGTTCTCAGGATCGTCCTCAGCTAAATTATTGAAGGATTCACCTCGATCATAAAAGATCTCAGAGTCAGGACCTGAAGGCCCCTCACCAATGTCCCAAAAATTGTCCTCTACGGCGATGATGTGATCAGGCGCCACACCAGCAGCCTCCCAGTCAGCCTTGGCATCAGTATCTTTAGGATAAACAGTCATATATAGTTTATCTGGATCCCAACCAAACCAATCGGGTGATGTCAAGAGTTCCCATGCCCAGGTGATAGCTTCTTTCTTGAAGTAGTCCCCTACGGAGAAGTTCCCCAACATTTCAAATAACGTATGGTGACGGGCAGTCTTACCAACGTTCTCAATATCATTAGTCCGGATACTCTTCTGTGAAGAAGTTAGCCGTGGATTCTCAGGCACTACTTGCCCTGAGAAGTATTTTTTCATGGTTGCAACCCCAGAGTTAATCCATAACAACGAGGGGTCATCCTTAGGAACCAGGGATGCACTAGGTTCGATCGTGTGACCCTTAGACTGGAAGAAATCCAGGTACATCTGCCGAATTTGACTGCTACTTAGGTCTTTCATCTCTTAAATACCTCCAAAAAAAGTATAAAAAACACCGTTGCCTGTAAAGACGCCGAAGCGCGGTACCACTTTACTTGCAACGATGTTTTAATCGTTTACCTCTTAAACTCATAACGCTGAGTCGCGATGTTACTGAGGGAGCACCAGCATCAGACCGAATCGTTTTTCACAGCAACCAAAACGTTTCTGAAAGACGATCGGACACGGCATATCCTCAAAGTTTTATTTAATTGTTGTCCATTTGAAATTATAGGTGGCTGTCGTCGCCTTGTCAATCTTCGACAGCGAATATGTTTGTCTGGCGGGACTGACTCTATCCAGCGCCTTCGAACCTGGTAAAGATCTGAGGGCGACAAAACGCGGCCTCCGAATTTTCATCAGACCTCCAACCCGAGTCTCAAGGGCACCAACTCTACGGCTGACACAGTTTCCATTTTCAAAGATATTGTTTTATGCGATCTAGGCATTTGCGAACATGCTCGTTACCCATTCATTCTATTGGTAACGATCTGACTCGCGCTTACGCCGCTTTCGTTCGTTTCGGGCACTCTGCCGGGCAGCAACCCGCTTTTCTTGATCCTTACGACGATGAATTTCTTGCTTGATTTGATGCTTGTAACCAGGCTTGATCTTCTTCTTCTTTTTCTTCACGTAACCAATCAGTGAAGGATCCAGTTTTTGCGTACTCTTGCGCCGTTGTGTCCGTCGGTTTCGATCATAGGAGTCGACGATTTCGCCGTTACTGATCCGCTTAGGCTGAAACTTAATGCCCATCTTTTCAATTTCGGCAATTTTACCTTCTTCATCAGGTGTGTATAGGGTAATTGCCGTTCCTGGCATCCCCTGACGACCTGTCCGGCCAACCCGGTGGACGAAGAAATCGAGATCCTCTGGCACGTCGTCATTGATGACATGAGAGACTCCTTCGATATCAATTCCTCGAGCAGCCAGGTCAGTTGCGACGACGAATTGGTACTGAAGATTCTTCACTTCACGCATAACCCGTTTTCGTTCACGTGGCTTAATGCCCCCATGAATCATCGCAACCTTCAGGCCTTGTGCCTTTAGGAAATCATGGATCTGTTCTACACGGTCTTTGGTGTTGGCAAAGATCAGTACCAGGTAAGGTTCGCCCATGGTGATCAATTGATAAATCAATTGATTTCGGTTTTGACCCTTAGTCGAAATTAACCAGTTATCGATCGTAGATGAAATCACTGTCGCTGTAGGAATTTCTTCGATAACGGGGTGATTCATGTACTTCTTCAAGAATGGATCCAATCGTTGTGGGATCGTTGCGGAGAACACCATCATTTGAAGGTGGCTTGGCATCCGACTAGCAATCTTATCAACCTGGTCTAAGAAACCAAGATCCAGCGTCATATCGGCTTCATCAACGATAAATTGACGTGTGGTGTGGACATCTAAGGCCTGTGATTGGATTAAATCTTGTACCCGACCAGGGGTTCCGATCACAAGTTGTGGTTGATAATGATGTAATTTGTTCACTTGACGCTGCTTGTCAGTTCCCCCGACGTAGTTTCCGATCCGAATTTCAAATGGGGCTTCGGCGGCTAGTTGTTCAGCGGCAGCGTGAATCTGATAAGCCAGTTCCCGGCTAGGCGTGGTAATCACGGCCTGAACCTGGTTTTCTGACGTTAATTGATTAAAAATTGGCAGTAAAAAGGTATGGGTCTTACCACTCCCTGTTTGGGATTGGCCAACCACATCCTTCCCCGAAGCGATTACGGGAATTAATTTGGCCTGCACCGGTGTTGGTTCGGTGAAGCCAATCTTTTGCAAAGCCGTCATCAAGTACGGTTGCAAGTTGAATTGCTTAAAATTTGCGGTCATTCATTTTCTCCTTTATCGTTAGCCACTAACTCATCGAGTTCATGGATAACTTGGTCGATCTCGGCTTGGTCCTTGGCTGAAGCCCCACTGGCTAGCGCATGTCCGCCACCGCCATGAGCCTTCGCCAATCCATTGATAGATGGGCCCTTAGACCGTAACCGAATCCGGTACGTATGGTCTTTTGATTCTACAAAAATTGCCCAAGCAACCACTGTCGTGATCTTACCAGGTAGTGGCACCACCGCAGAGGTTGAGTCTCCAGTACCCAGGCCGAAGGGTTCCACCACTTCGTCACTAAGCTTCAGGTAAGCCGCCCCACTTGGCAAGATGGTCAGGTTCTGATAAACGTAAGCCGATAGCTTGGCCACAGCCGGTGACACTTCGTCTTCAGCCTGGTTGACCGTGGTTGCGGAGAAGTCATAGGTCATGAGTTTCCCAGCAACGGCCATTGTGTTCGCCGAAGTAGCAGGATACATGAAACGTCCCGTGTCCCCGACGATGCCGGCATACAGTAGTCGAGCGGCATCATCTGGCATCACCAGTTCGGTTCGATTAACGGCGAACCAATCATAAATAATTTCGGACGTGCTGGACGCCTGATCCAGGACCCATTGGAGATCCCCAAAAGCATCTTCATTAGGGTGATGATCAATCTTAATCACCTTAGCCCCAGTCTGCCAGCGTTCGTCGTCCACCCGTGGTTGATTGGCGGTATCCACGACAATAACCAACGCATCCTGATAGACATCATCACTCACGTCTTGGTCAGCCTGCCCCATCCAGTCGAATCCTGGATAGTGTTTGCCCACCGCGTAGATGGCCTTCTCCGGAAAACTAGCACGGAGAATGTCCCGTAAGGCCAGCTGAGCCCCGATACAATCAGGATCTGGTCGCTGATGACGGTGAATAATAATTGTTTTGAATTTTTTAATTTGTTCTAAGATGGCAGCTTCAATGGCCATAAATGTTCACCCATTCTCTATCCGATTTGTCGACCTAGTCGCGTCGATACCGCGTTTCAGTATACAAGTTTTACGGGGTAATATCAAAGGAAGTCGATCATTTTACCGGGTGATCGTCAAATAATGGGAGTGTGATGTTTTCAAATGCCAGCGGCGCCAGTCCTGTTAATGTGATGCCTAGGAGGCGAACTTCCTCATCAGACTGGGCTACCTCATGGTAAATGCCCAAAGCCAACTCATAGTAAATATCGGCATCGTTCGCGATAAAGTCCGCCTGAGTCACCCGCCGTGTCACGGTATTGAACTCGCTATCCCGTAATTTCAAGACAAGTGTTTTGCCATGACGCTGCTTTCGACGCATAGTCTCAGCCACCAGATTGGCGAGATATCGCAATTGCGCCTCCACCTCACCCAGTGTGGTCAACGGCGGTCCATAAGTACGTTCCTTACCAATGGACTTGCGTTCCCGCTGATACTCGACTGGCCGGTCATCAATTCCCCGAACACGTTGATAGAGGATATAACCGAATTTGCCAAAGTCATGAATCAAACTAAGTTGACTCCGTTGATAGAGGTCGGCTCCGCTGTGAATTCCGAGATCGTACATCTTGGGCACGGTCTTCTTCCCCACCCCACGAAATCGCGCGATCGGCAAAGCCATCAGAAAATCATGGGCCTCATCGGGCATGATAACACTAACCCCCACCGGCTTACGAAAGTCTGAAGCCTCTTTGGCTAGAAACTTACTGTAAGAGATCCCGGTCGAACAGGTCAAGTGCGTCTGATCGAAGATCTCCGTCTGAATGGCATGGGCCACCTGAACTGCCGAGTGTAGGTGGTGCTTATTCTCGGTCACATCAAGATAGGCTTCATCGAAGGCTACCGTCTCAATCTTATCGGTATACTCATGAAAAATAGCGTGAATCTGGTCCGACACCTGTCGATATAGCGGAAAGTTTGGCGTCTGGAAGATTGCCTTAGGACTCAGCTTGAGGGCCTCACTGGCACTCATCGCAGAGTGAACGCCCGCCTGACGTGCCACATAGTTGGCGGTCGCCACCACGCCCCGGCCCCCGGTCTTGCGGGGATCCTGGGCAATAATTAGTGGGTGACCTCTGAATTCGGGGTGGTCGCGTTCTTCAATCGAGGCATAGAAGGCATCCATGTCGACGTGGATAATCTTACGTTGCTTCTGCTGATCGGTCAGTTTCATTTGACGTCCCTCCTCCCGTAGACTAGTGCGGACTTGTCGTCATTAATACTTAAATTATAACCAAACATACGTTTGTCGGCAACGAAAATGTTTGTGCCTTTTTGAAATTTTGGACGAAAAAAAAACGACCACCAACTAAAGGGGTCGTTCGATAGGCTTATTCAGCATCACTGTCAGAGTCAGACGTTTCAACATCGTCCGTCTTGGCTTCAGCATCTGATGATTCTACTGGGGCTTCTTTTTCAGCTTCTTTTTCTGCAGGTGCTGCAACGGCTTGTGGCCCTTGCGCAGAAACGGCAGAAATGGCACGAAGATCAAATGTCAAGAAGATCCCATCACAATCAAGGGTAGCGGTCTTGTCGGTGTCGTTAATTTCATCAATAACCCCGTGTAAACGGCCGACGGTCACCACGTGGTCACCCTTCTTTAATTGGCTCATCATTTCGCGATGCTTCTTTTGTTGCTTTTGTTGTGGACGCACCATGATAAAGTACATCAAAACTAAGAATACAACTAAAATTGCAATTGTTGGTAAGGAACTGCCCTTAGCAGCTGCAACTGTTAAATTTCCAAACACTATCGTTCACTCCTTCATTTTATCTCTATTGAACAACTCTACCAGAATCCAGGGGTTCCGTCCAATTATTTCTAAAAGAACCGGCAAACACCAACTACCGCTATTTTATTAGTCGGGATGTGGCATCTCAATTCCGAGATGTTCGTAACCAGCAGCGGTGACGACCCGCCCACGCGCTGTCCGTTTCAGATAGCCACGCTGAAGCAGATACGGTTCATACATTGCAGCCACGGTTTCCGTCTCCTCACCCACATTGGCGGCCAACGTTCCAAGCCCCACCGGGCCCCCATCGTAGTAGTCAATCATGGTACGCAATAACTTGATATCCGTACGGTCTAACCCCGCCGAATCTACACGAAGTAGGTTCAAGGCGTGATCGACGATCGCGACATCAATCGTTGAATGATCGGGGGAAACCTCGGCGAAATCACGAATCCGTTTTAACAAACGGTTGGCAATCCGTGGCGTGCCACGAGAACGCAAGGCAATCTCATGTGCCCCCTCCGTGGCAATCGTGGTGTTGAAGATAGCGGCCGAGCGCTGAACGATCTCTTGCAAATCTTCAGTGCGGTAATAAGCCATATGTTCGACAATTCCAAATCGATCCCGCAGTGGTGCCGACAAAAGGCCAGCCCGCGTCGTTGCCCCAACTAAGGTAAACGGTGGCAAGGGGAAATGCACCGGATGAGCGGTCGGTCCCTGACCAACCACGATGTCAATATAGAAGTCTTCCATTGCAGAGTACAACATTTCCTCGACAATCTTAGGCAACCGGTGAATTTCATCAATAAAGAGAATGTCTCCGGGTTGGAGCTCGTTTAGTAAAGCCACCAGGTCGCCGGGCTTCTCGATTGCTGGGCCACTGGTCGTACGAATCTGTACACCCATCTCATTAGCAATCACCATCGCCATGGTCGTCTTCCCTAATCCAGGAGGCCCATACAACAGGACGTGGTCTAATGACTCTTCCCGTTGCTTAGCGGCCTGAATATAAACCCGGAGTTCGTGCTTGATGGGGTCTTGACCGATGTATTGTTGCAGCGTCTGAGGGCGAAGCGATTTTTCAATTGAATCTTCCCCATCATCGGCAGGTTCCGGTGAGACTAATCGTTCATCATCATCAGCCATATTTGCGGCCTCCTTTCACATTTACTTAGTCAGCAGGCGTAAGCCTTCACTGAGATAATCATTGGTATTGGTTCCGGCAAATTGTTTGAGTTTAGGCGTAATCTTCTTGACTGCCGCTGCTCGATAACCAAGAGCAGCCAGGGCCGCTAAGGCATCGTTGAGTTCTGGACTGACATTGCCATCCCCCGCCACTTCTGGCGTAAAAAGATCTTGACTAGCTGGTGCAGCCAAGTCATCGAGCTTCCCCTGAAGGTCCAAAACAATCTGTCCCGCTGTCTTCTTCCCCACACCAGGAAACTTCGTGAGAAAGCTGACATCGTTCGTCCGAATCGCTTGCATCAGGCCTTGGTGATCGGGATTAGCCAAGATGGCCAAAGCACTCTTAGGTCCAATGCCGTTAACGTTAATTAATTTCAAGAATAGTTGTTTTTCATCATAATCGGCGAACCCATACAGCGTCTGAGCTGAATCGCTCACCGCCTGATAAACGTAAACCGTCACGGGGGCTGTCCCCACCTGATAACGATATGGGTTGGCGGTATTGACCAGGTAACCAATGCCATTCACGTCAATAACCACATGAGTTGGGGTAACCGCCGCGATGGTGCCATGAAGGTATTCATACATGAGGCGTCTTTTCTCCTTTAGGAAACATATGTTTGCTTCTCAAATTGTACCACACTGTCGGCAAATTCGGCAGGGTTATTCACCCCAGTCGTCACCACTGTGGTGGGGATCCTGGATTCGCTTGAAGAGACGTTGTAAGTCCTGATCCGTAAAATGAACCAGCACTGGTCGGCCATGAGGACAGTTGAAGGGATTCTCAGCGGTTGCTAGCTTAACCAGTAAGGCGCGTGCCTGCTGATCGTCGAGATGGTGGTTGGCCTTGATGGCTCGTTTACAACTCATCATGATCGCCGTCTTTTCACGGAAGGCTGCTACTGAAATCTTTCCATCCTTTAAGACCCAGTCGACCATTTCCTTAATCGTATCTTCCTCTTGCCCAGCTTTGAACCAGGTCGGGTGTTCGTGGACAATAAAACTATTCGGTCCAAAGGACTCCAGCCGTATGCCGACACTAGCCAACGTTTCCAAATGAGCGTTGAGGTCCAAAATATCAGTCGTCGGATAATCCAACACGATCGGCACGAGTAACCGTTGTTCATCGTCACTGACCTCGCCAATGGCTTGGCGGTAGTGCTCGTAGTTAACCCGTTCTTGAGCAGCATGTTGGTCGATCAGGTAGAGTCCCTCGTCAGCCTCCGCCAATAGATAAGTTCCGTGAACCTGTCCCAGATACCGCAACTTAGGAAAGCGTGGAACATTGGGATCAGGTTCTGGAGCCGTTAAGGGTTGACTCGCCACTGGCTGTTCTGCAGACTGGCTATTCCCCAGTGGTGCCGCCGGTTGTTCCTGACGATATTTCTCGTCAAAGGCCTTCAGCGCTGGCGTTGCAAAGTCAGAACGCTGGTGAACGACCACCGGTTCAACGGGCACCTCTTCCGGCGTCTGTAGAGGTTGTGGTCCCTTATCTGCTGGTGTTGACACTATTGGTTGCGACGCCTGAATTGGTGGCGTCGGTTCGGCCCGTTCCACTGACGTGGCGGCGGACTCCAACGGATACTTCGTCGAGGCATCATTTAAGGCCATAATCAGTTGGTCCGTATGGTCATCTTCTCTTTTTTTCTGGGGCAATTCCCCATAGGCATCGGGAATCAAGTTCTCCCGTGAGAGTCGATCGAATACAGTCTTTTGAATGAGGGCCATTAAATCCGGTTCCTGACTGATACGAACTTCTTGTTTTGTGGGATGAACGTTCACGTCCACTAACAACGGGTCCATTGTGATAGTCAAAACAGCAATCGGGTAGCGTCCAACCATCAGTTTTGAGCCATAGCCAGCAATGAGTGCCTTACTCAACTGGAAGTTATGAATGAACCGACCGTTGAGCAAAATTGAAATGTACTGCCGACTGGCCCGGGTCAATTCCGGTAGACTGACATACCCCGCCACCTTAAAGTCTGGATTGTCACCCTTGATGGCCACCATCTTACGAGCACTCTGTACGCCGTAGATTCCAGCAATCACCTGCTGGAGGTCACCACGACCTGCAGTTCGTGTGAGCTCCCGACCGTTGTGCACCAGAGAAAAGGCAATCTCGGGATAGCTCAGGGCCAACCGGTTCACAATATCGGTAATCCGAGCCAATTCGGTCGCAGGTGACTTAAGATACTTTAGCCGTGCCGGGACATTGCCAAAGAGATCTTTGACAGTAATCGTCGTTCCCTTACGAGCTTCGGCAGCACGATGTTCTTGAATGATGCCACCCACATTGTGAATCATGGTACCGACTCCGCCAGTCGACGTGGTCAGGGTAACATCAGCGACAGACGCAATACTAGGCAGAGCCTCGCCCCGGAACCCTAGAGACTTGATGCGAAAGAGGTCTCGTCGATCGGTAATTTTACTGGTAGCGTGGCGTTTGAAAGCCATCTCGGCATCTTCGTCCGCAATACCATCCCCGTCATCGACGACGCTAATGCGCTGTAACCCAGCCTCTTCCACCGTGATGTCGATCTGCGTACTATGTGCATCCACGGCATTTTCTACTAGTTCCTTAACTACGGATGCGGGTCTTTCAACCACTTCACCCGCCGCAATCTGATCGGCTAATACCGAAGCCAGTTCATGAATCTTAGCCATTAGCGTTCCTTCCTTTCATCTCTATTTCGAGAGTTTTTGTTGCCATTTATAGACTTGGCTCATCACATCCATTGGCGTCATCCCCATCAGATTCAGGTGACTGAGTTGATCAATCACTTTGGCCTGAGCTGGCGTGACCTCAGGCTCGTCTGTAAAGAGGGAAAGCTGTTGATCATCCCCATCAATTGGTTCTGATTCAACGGTCTTCTCAGTGGTAGCCGGCAACTCACTCGTTGGCGTCGTTTTCTCCGAGGGTCCCGTCGTGGTCCCCGCTGCTGGTGTCGCCACGACGGGCTTCTCCGCCGCAGATTCTTCCAGATCGGTCAAGATGACATCGGCTCGCTTCAAAAGCTGTTCGGGCATTCCTGCCAATTTGGCCACATGAATCCCGTAAGATTTGTCGGCCGGACCCGGTTGCATCTGATGCAAGAAGACCAGATCACCGTCCTGTTCAACCGCCCCCACGTGAACGTTTCGAAGTTGCTTTAGGGAATCCTCAAGCGCCGTTAATTCATGGTAGTGGGTTGAGAACAGGGTCTTGGCGTGAACCCGATTGTGGACATATTCGATAATGGCTTGTGCCAAAGCCATGCCATCATAGGTTGCAGTTCCCCGCCCGATCTCATCAAAGAGAATAAGACTGTTGGCAGTCGCGTGACTCAGGGCGCGATTGGCCTCCTGCATTTCCACCATGAAGGTACTCTGACCGGAGATCAGGTCATCGGCGGCCCCAATTCGAGTGAAGATCTGATCGAAGATTGGCATCTGCGCAGCCTCGGCTGGTACGAAACACCCCATCTGAGCCATAATTACTGTAAGGGCTAGCTGACGCATGTAGGTACTCTTCCCTGACATGTTGGGCCCGGTAATTAAGAGAATATTAGTCTCATCATTCATACGAACATCATTAGGGACGTATGATTGACGGCCCAAGACCTTTTCAACCACTGGATGTCGACCTTGCTTAATCTCGAGATCATGGCCGGTAACTAATTCGGGTTTAACAAAGTGATAATCCTCACTGACCACGGCAAAACTCTGAAGAACATCCAGGCCGGCAATGATCGCTGCCAATTTTTGCAGACGTTTGATAGCCTGCTTAACTGTTTCACGTAAGGCGGTGAAGAGTTGATATTCTAAGGCAACCGATTTTTCTTCGGCCTCCAAGATCAAACTTTCTTTTTCTTTTAATTCTGGTGTTGAAAAGCGTTCGGCATTCGTCAACGTTTGCTTCCGCTCATAACGATCCGTAGGGAGCTTACTAAGGTTAACTTTGGTGACCTCGATATAGTACCCGAAGACGTGATTATACCCAATCTTAAGGTTATTAATTCCGGTAACTTCGCGTTCATGAGCTTCCAACTCGGCCAACCAATTCTTACCGTGACGCATAGCATCGCGGTACTTGTCCAGCTGTTCATTGTAGCCATCACGAATCACACCACCATCCGTTACAGACAATGGTGGTTCTGGCACAATTGCCGCACGAATGGCTGCGGCTACATCTTCAACAGGATCCAGATGTTTCAAGGTCTCATCAAAAACCTTCTCACCCAATTCCGCAATCGTATGTTCAATTTGTGGCACCTGTTCCAAGGACGTCTGGAGTTGAATCAGGTCACGTCCATTGACGCTCCCAAAAGCAACCCGACCGGCTAGCCGTTCTAGATCATAAACCTTAACCAATTCGGCTTGGAGGTTGCTGCGCTCAAAATAGTGGTCCAGGAGCACACCAACTTTGGCCTGACGGGTTTCAATAGCTTTTCGGTCGATCAATGGCCGATCCAGCCATTGCTTAAGCAGTCGCCCACCCATGGCCGTCTTGGTCTCATCCAATAACCAGAGTAAGGTCCCAGACTTTTTCTTGGTTCGCAAATTTTGTGTAATTTCCAAATTAGTCTGTGAAGAATGGTCCATTTTCAAGAAAGAAGCCGGCTGATAGGCCACCGCCCGTTGTAAATGAGCCAGACTCCGCTTCTGGGTTACCGTGACATAGGTCACTAACACCGCCACGACACGTTTGAGGAGATCAGTCTTTAAGTCCTGCTGGACGTAGCTCAGTTCGGCACTCTCTTGAACCTCAAGCTGTTTAGAAATCATCATCCCCAGCTGCTTCAATCGGTTACGTAATGCCTCTGGTACCGTCTCATCAACCACGACTTCCTTAGTCTGCAGACCCATGAGTTCGTTGACCACGGCATCAGCACCTTGAATTTCGGCGGCCTTGAGTTCTCCTGTTGAAAGATCCGTATAGGCCAGCCCGAAGTTTTCTGGACTGGTAAGTGTCAACGCTGTCAGATAATTATTCCGTTTAGCACCAGCGGCACCGGTATCGGTCTGAGTCCCTGGTGTAACCAGCTGAATGACCTCACGTTTCACCATACCCTTGGCTAACTTAGGATCCTCCATCTGTTCACAGATAGCGACCTTGTAGCCTTGATCTACGAGAATATCAATGTAGCTCTGGACCGCCTTGTGAGGCACGCCACACATTGGAATCGGATTCTTGGCACTGTGACTTCTAGTCGTCAAGGTGAGCTCCAAGATCTGAGACCCCTTCACTGCATCCTCGTTAAACATTTCATAAAAGTCCCCGAGCCGATAAAACAAGAAGGCATCCGGGTACTGATCTTTAATTTTCTGATATTGGGCCATCATGGGCGTCGTTTTCGTCATGAAAATTGGTTCATCCTTTCAGTAACTCTAACTTTGGTACGGATGTTGTGGACTGATTAAGATCGGTCGAATCCGTGAGGCGTGACCGGTCTTATCGTTTAAGTCAATGACACAACCGGATAAGAGTCCCGCACCCTTTTCTTGAACGGTATAGCGCGTTGGTCGTTGGTTTTCAAAGCGTTCGATCACGCTGTCAGCTTGCATTCCGAGGACACTATCGGCCGGACCGGTCATCCCAACTTCCGTCAAGAAGGCCGTCCCATGCCGTAATACTTGAGCGTCACTAGTCTGAACGTGGGTATGGGTGCCAACTACGGCAGAGAGCTGACCGTCGTAACGCATAGCGAAAGCCCGCTTTTCACTGGTCGTCTCAGCATGGAAGTCGACAAAGACAAAGTCGGTATCCAGTTCAGGAAGGAGATCCTTCATCATCGCGAAAGGATCATCCATGGGATTCATAAAGACCCGTCCTTGCATGTTGACCACCGCTAAGACTTGTTGGTTAACCTTAACCTTCGTCCAGCCTTGTCCCGGTGTGTTGTCACCAGGAAAGTTGGCGGGCCGAACCAGGCGATTGGCGCCTCCAATAAAGTCATAGAGTTCGGCGTTATCCCACGTATGGTTCCCCATGGTGACGACATCGGCTCCGTCCTTTAAAAGCTGCTTGTAAATACTTTGACTGATACCACGACCAACTGGAGTTGAATTTTCCCCATTGACGATGGTGACCTGAGGCTTTAAATCCCGTTTTAATTGCGGTAGGTACTCGTGAATCATGTCCACACCGATATTTCCAACAACGTCACCAACAAAAAGAATACGCATCTTCGTTCCCCTATCTACGACCCTCGTGGGTCCTCATTGATCGGTCTGCCCGATCATCTTTTTCATTTAATTCAATTGGTTGAAATGACATAGCTGGCAACACCAAGCGTGATTCCAACCATTCAATCCTGTCAATTGCATACGGTCTATTTTACCATGGATTAAGCCCTAATGACGTAAAAAAGCTAGGACCATAATCGGCCTAGCTTCTCTGACTTATTTCGCATATTCAACTGACCGGACTTCCCGGATGACGGAAACTTTGACGTGACCTGGGTAATCCAGGTCGCCTTCAATTTGTTTCTTGATGTCTCGTGCCAAGACAACGGCATCTGTATCGGAAATCTTCTCTGGCCGCACGATGACGCGAACTTCACGTCCCGCTTGAATGGCAAAACTATGATCCACACCGTCAAATGCATTGGCGATGGTTTCCAGTTTGTCTAAGCGGTGAATGTAGCTCTCTAATGTGTCTGATCGTGCACCTGGTCGAGTAGCCGAGATAATGTCGGCAGTCCCTACCAGTTCCGCAATAACAGATTGCGAAGCCGTTCCGTCCGCTTGAGCGGCAATAGCATTCACAACAACAGAACTTTCGCGATATTTCTTCGCCAACTCCATTCCAGTTGTGATGTACGAATTGTCGTCCTCGTGTTCCGCAGCACGGCCAATATCATGTAATAATCCTGCACGTTTTGCTAACGTGACATCCTCACCTAATTCAGCAGCCAATACCCCAGTGATCTTGGCAACCTCGACTGAATGGGCCAAAGCATTTTGCCCATGAGAAATTCGGAAATTCAAGCGGCCAACGGCCTTGATTAATTCAGGATGCATTGAGTGAATCCCGAGATCAAACGTCGTCTGCTCACCAATCTCCCGGACACGTTCGTCCAGTTCTTTCTTGGCTTTTGCCACCATTTCCTCAATCCGAGCGGGATGAATCCGCCCATCTTGAATCAACTTCTCCAATGCAATCTTGGCAACTTCTCGCCTTAAGGGGTCAAAGCCACTCAAGACGACTGCTTCCGGCGTATCATCGATAATTAAATCGATTCCGGTTAATGTTTCCAAAGTCCGAATGTTCCGTCCTTCACGACCGATAATTCGGCCTTTCATGTCGTCATTAGGCAACGTCACAACAGTAATGGTCGTTTCCGTTACCATATCAGCGGCACTTCGTTGAATGGCAGAGACAATCAGGTCCTTCGCATTAGCCTGAGCCGTCTTACGAGCCGTCTCTTCACTTTCTTGAATCATTTTTGCCCGTTCCCCGGCCAGAGAGGTTTTTGCCTCTGAGATAATCAGGTCGCGTGCATCTTCCTGGGATAACGCCGCAACGGTTTCAACCGCTGCCTGTCGTTTTTCAATCAGTGAGTCTGCCTGTTGTTGTTTCTTAGCTAAATTCTGTTCTTCAGCACTGAGCTTCTTGTCTCGACGATTCAAGGAATTCTCACGCTTTTCCAGAGAGTTATCTTTCCGGTCCAGTGACTCTTCTCTTTGAATCAAACGGTCCTCTTGCTTCTGAACTTCGGCACGACGTTCTTTCAGCTCTGTTTCGACTTCCGCCCGATACTTGTGGCTGTCTTCTTTGGCCTCTAACAAGGCCTCTTTAGTAGCCGTCTCAGCTTGCTTCTGCGCTTCCGCTAACACACCTTTTGCAGTGTACTTAGCGGCATCTAGCTTACGTTCATGGACAGATTTACGATAATAATACCCGCCCACAACACCAACAACGATAGCGATGATTGCGAGGATTATAGTTGGAACAGTCATGATTCCACTCATGATTCCACCTCCGCATCATCAAAAATGACTAATTTAAAATCAGACTTTTCAAGATGTTGTTATGATTACTGACACAACTTTAATTTTAATGGTTGCCGTGAACGCTGTCAACTAAACTCATTGATTGGGAACACAAAAAATCACGCTGGCGTCTCTGCACCAGCGTGAACGGTTAATCCCTACTTGCCTTGTGGCTTGCCGGGCGTTAATTCAATTTGTTGTGACCCTTTCTTGGACGTCGATTTACCGTCCTTAGAGGCCTTTTGATCTTTGTCTTTAGCCGGTGTCTCTGGTTCGTCACCATCAACACTAACACCGTAGGCCTTTCGAACCCGCGTGTTAATTTCAGACATCATGTCGGCGTGGTCAGCCAGGTATTGCTTGGCGTTTTCACGTCCTTGACCAATTCGATCCTCGCCATAAGAGTACCATGACCCACTCTTATCCACGATATCCTTCTCAACCGCCATGTCCAAGAGTTCACCTGTTTGTGAGATTCCTTGGCCATACATGATATCAACTTCAGCCCGCTTAAATGGTGAAGCCACCTTGTTCTTCACAACCTTGATCCGCGTCCGGTTACCAATGACATCGGTGCCATCCTTGATCTGTTCAGCACGCCGAACTTCCAAACGTACTGTCGCGTAGAACTTCAGTGCCCGTCCACCAGGTGTGGTTTCGGGGTTCCCAAACATAACCCCAACTTTTTCACGAATTTGGTTGATAAAGAGTGCGATCGTCTTCGTCTTGTTAATAGAACCAGACAGCTTACGAAGTGCTTGAGACATCATCCGAGCTTGTAGACCCACGTGAGCGTCTCCCATTTCTCCTTCGATTTCGGCACGGGGGACCAAGGCTGCAACAGAGTCAACAACCACAATGTCCACGGCACCACTGGAAATCAAGGCATCAGCAATTTCCAGTCCTTGTTCACCAGTATCCGGCTGTGAGAGTAACAGGCTATCGATATCGACACCCAGAGCCGTGGCATAGGCAGGATCCAATGCGTTTTCAGCATCGATATAAGCCGCAGTACCGCCACGTTTTTGGACCTCGGCAACGGCGTGTAAGGCCACCGTCGTTTTACCGGAAGATTCAGGTCCATAAATTTCAACGATTCGACCACGAGGATATCCCCCGACACCTAATGCCACGTCCAGGGCCAACGATCCAGAAGGCACGGTTTCCACCTGCATGTTCGTATTGTCCCCTAGCCGCATGATGGATCCTTTACCAAAGTCTTTTTCAATTTTCTTCAGCGCTTTATCCAGCGCTGCTTGTCGTTCGTCAGCCATTTGAATCCTCCTTGAGTGCTTCATATTCTAGTAACACTATACCGGCTTAATTCTAAAATTGCAAGCAAAAACAGAACAAAAGTTCCCCTGAATTAAATTCGAAGTGTTTGGCGAATCCAATCCAGTCCCAGTAGAACCGTTCTAGCCCGAATCTTGTCACGATTACCCGTCAGATGAACCAATTTGGCCTGTGGGTCATGCCCACGCTGGGCCAATCCTAGCCAAACGGTTCCGGCTGGTTGCCCTTCCAAGGTGTCCGGACCGGCAACACCAGTGAAGCTCAAGGCTAGATCGGTATCGAGTCGTCGGCGAGCCCCTTCGGCCATGCGTTTTGCTGTGGCTGCGCTGACCACACCCTCGGTGTCAATAATCGCATTGGGAATGTCTAAAAGAGCACGTTTGGCTTCATTCGCATAGGTCACGAAGCCCCCCGGGAACACCGCCGAAACGCCAGCGATATCGCCCAGTGTACTCTGAAATTCGCCAGCAGTCAGACTCTCAGCCGCAGTAATGGTCAACTTGCGGTCAATCAGACCATGAACCACCACATTGGCCAGACTGTTATCGTCACCATAGCCGTAAAGATAATCCCCAACACGTTGTCGAATCAAGGTTACCAGACCATCAATCAGATCGCTTGCCCTGGTCTCACTATTAGCCGTCGCCGTCAATCGGAGAGTCACCTCATTTACCTTGGCATACGGGGCAATCGTCGGATTAGTTTGTTTGGCAATCAGATCACCTAGAGTCGTGACCAACTGAGACTCCCCGATACCAAAGAAGCGAAGAACCTTCGAGACCAGATATTCTTCTCGTTGATAGGCATGCTTGAGCACTGGTAGGGCTTCCTCACGAAACATGAGTTCCATTTCGCTGGGTGGTCCAGGAAGCAACATGACATCCGCTCCCGTAGGCGCCCGATAGAAGGCACCCACAGCCATTCCAGTTTGATTCTTCAATGGGAGGCTACCATCTGGGTAAAGCGCCTGTAAGCGATTGTTAGGGGTCAATTTCTGGCCCGTTGTCAGAAAGTGCTGGTGAATTTTCGCCATCGCCGTCTCGTCTTCGACTAATTTAACTCCCAAGAGATGTGCAACGGTCTGCTTGGTCAGATCGTCTTTAGTTGGTCCTAACCCACCACTGATCACGACCAGATCACTACGAGACCGGGCCTGAGTAACCACGTTGGTTAACCGATTAGCGTTATCGCCCACCAGTGAATGGTAATAAACCTCAATTCCGGCTGATGCCAGGCCACGTGCGATAAATGCCGAATTTGTATCAACGACCTGTCCCAATAAGATTTCTGTGCCCACTGCAATAATTTCTGCCTGCATACTATCCCTCCGATGCTGACCTAGTTAACTCCGTAAAACGGCCCCGTTTATTCGGGCCAATTCATCTTTTTTTAGACACAAGAACCCCCGCTAATAATTCACGGGGGCTCACCAGCCTATTCAGCGGAAGATTCCGCGAAGACCTGCTTGTTTTGTACAAAATAATCGATACCAGAGTAAATGGTGAAGAAAAGGCAAATGTAGAAGAAGATCAGGGCCATTGGCACGTTGATCGTCCCAAATCCAATGTTGTTGAGTAAGAGGAGAATAATCCCCACCATTTGTGTGGTCGTCTTAATCTTCCCAGGCCAAGCAGCAGCCAAGACACGGCCACCAGTTTCCACGACGATCAGACGTAAACCAGTCACGGCTAATTCTCGGCAAACGATAATCGCAACACCCCAGGCTGGAACCTTTCCCATGGCCACCAAGAGAATGAAGGCAGTCATGACAATCATTTTGTCAGCTAAAGGATCAGCAAACTTACCAAAGTTAGTGACCAGGTGCTGACGCCGGGCAATTTGACCATCCAAGAAATCCGTAATAGAAGCCACAGCAAATACTAAGGCGCCCAATATTTGGGTGACCGGAATCGCAGTTCCCAGCCAAGTCACCGTCCCCCAATCCAATGGGAGTACCAATAACAGCAAGAAAACAGGGATTAAGATAATCCGAATAATGGTCAAACGATTTGGGACGTTCACAGAAATTTCCTCCTTCAAATACCGAAACTTATCATTAAAAAAGCGTGTCGGCCGCCACGGACCGACCCGCTTCTACTTTATTTAAATTCTAGAGTAACTGTTTGGACCTGCGATGAAGTTGTCGTGCTGGAACTCGTCGTGTCCGTCGATGTTGAAGCAGACGTGCTAGAAGCAGCGCTGGTACTCGTCGCAGAGTTAAAATGGAAGGCCTCGCCATCAACCTTAACCTTGGTTGCTGGGGCATTTCCGAAGTTGAAAGTCACACTGGTTGCAGAGCTAGGAATTCGCATGCTGTGTGACGTTGAAGCTGACAACGTTCCCTGCCAAATCGTCGAACCAGCAACACTAACCGACATCCAAGCACTGGAAGAAGCTGAGAGCTTCAACTGAGGCTTAGTGGAAACGTTCTTAACCTGCCAAGTTGACCCAGAAGTCGTCGTGCTTAATTGCTTAAACACGGGCGTCTTCGTCACCTTCTTGGTGGAAGCCTTCTTGGAAGATGATTTGCTCTTAGCCGAGCTACTCGTCTTCTTCTCGGAACTGCCAGAAACGCTAACAGAACTACTGTCGACATTATCTTTCTTCGTTGAACGACCACTGTGGGCTGCTGCCATCCAAATTCCAAGAAGCACTGCCAGCACCACGATCACAATACCAATCACTGGAACCGTCCGCCGTAATTTCACGTAACGGTCGTCTACCTTACGTTGTTGTGAGCGGGTTTCTGGATTATTCTCGTTAACTTTATCGACATATTCTTGGGTCTGGGTGCTTGGCAATGTGCTATCGAATTGCTTCAACAACTCGCCGCCGTCCAGATCCACCATGTCTGCGTACTGCTTGATAAATGCCCGAACGTAAAAGTCCCCCGGTAATTCATCAAAATTTTGGTCTTCAATTGCGATGAGGTAACGCTTTTGAATCTTCGTCGTTTGCTGCAAATCGTCTAAGGTAAAGCCCTTAGCAATCCGGGCGTCACGCAACGTTTTCCCCAAAGTTATTTTATTTTCACTCATTATAAACTCTCCACCTGTTCAAAATTTCTCTATTAGCAGTATAGCATAGGCACTGACGCATTTTTAGCCAGAGGGTCGATAAATCTGGATTTAACCGTTTCTTAATCTCCCCTTAAGGCAGGATGGTATGAACCGTCTGTTGGCTAGCTGACAAAAAGGCTTCAGAAGCTTCTCGCAAATCAGTAAACGTCAACTCTTCCAGAATGGCCAGTTCATCAAAAATGGTGGCACCAGAGAAGAGTGGGCCGTCATACTGATTGGCAATGGCTTCCACTGAATTCATGGCGCCGACAAGCCGACCAATCGCCTCTTGCTTGACTAATACAAATTGCGGTTTAGCAGCCTCTAATTGGGCTGATGCATCTTGCAAAATAGCCGTCAACTCTTGCGCGAACTTTTCGGGCTGGTCGGTATCACCGGTCAATTGGGCAAAGTGTGCTCCTCGTTGAACCTGGAAGTCATAGCCAAAGCTATCATCAATAATGTTTGCATCATACAAACGCAAGTAATTGTCCCCACTGTCATTGAATAACAGATCAAACATTAACGAAATGGCAACACTATACTTCAAACCTGCACGTCCGGCTGGCACGGTGTCAAAACCACGTAACCCCAGATTGACTCGTGGCCGTGTCACAGCCAGATGTCGTGTCTGCGTAGCCGGAATATCCGCTGGCGTCGCTTGTTCACTAGCAAGCCGTCGAATCGGACTGGCTGGTTCAAACGTCTTGTGAGCCTGATTGTCAGTAATCCACCCCGCTGTTTCTTCAGGATCCAGTTGCCCTACTACCACAAGGCTCATGTTACTAGGATGGTAGAAGGTGTTATATGCCGTGTAAAGATCATCTGCTGTAATCTTGGCAATTGACGCCACTGTACCGGCGATATCGATGTGCAAAGGTTCTTTAGGATACAGATTCCCAATCATCCCAAAATAACTTTGCCAGCCGGGGTCGTCATCATACATTTTGATTTCTTGGCCAATGATTCCCTTTTCTTTATCGACAGTCGCCGCGGTAAAGTATGGCTGCTGCACGAAGTCCATGAGAATATCGAGATTTTCTTTCAAATGACTCGTCGTCGCAAAAAGGTAGCTCGTTTGAGTAAAGCTGGTAAAAGCATTTGCCGAAGCCCCATACTGCCCAAATAAGTCAAAAGCATCGTGATCTTCTTTCTCAAACAACTTGTGTTCCAAAAAGTGGGCAATCCCATCCGGCAAGCGCACAGGATCAGTCTGGCCTCTTGGAACAAAAGCATTATCTACTGCACCATAGTCAGTAGTCATGATAGCAAACGTCTTGTGAAAACCTGCCTTAGGCATTAAGACCACACGGAGACCATTGGCCAGAGTCGTCTGATAGATACTCTCACCTAGACGGTCATAACTTTCTTTAGTCAACACTTTGGTCACCTCCATGTAAGCAATACGTAGCCTGTAGGGTCACGTGTTTAGCAACACGAGCCACATCCCCAACTGTGATCGCCCTGAGTTTTTCTTGCCAAGTTGCCAAAGGTTCGCTCAGGTGCGTCAATTGCACGTTGAGTAACCCGGTCAATCGGCGTTGCGGACTGTCGAGTGCCGACAAGCGGGCATTCATTAGACTTGCTTTAACCTCATCCAACAGAGTAGCCGGCAGTTCGCCACGTTGCATGGCGGCCAGCTGTTCTCCGATAATTTTTTCCACCCGTTCCTGATTCTCCGCTTGAATCCCTGCTTGTACCGTCAGTGTCCCATTAAAAGGATTGTAACCGCTACTAGCATAGTAGGCCAAACTTGCCTTCTCACGAACATTTGTAAAGAGAAGTGACAAAGGACTGCCCCCAAAAGCTGCATTAAACACGACTGCGGCCATAAAATCAGGGTCATCGCGATAGACGGGCAACCGGTATCCAAGGTTCAATTTTGCTTGTACTACTGGCGCCAGGTCATCACCCACCTGAACCTGTGGTCGAGCATCCCAATGGTAATAAGGCGCACTGGTTGGTTCCATCCGGTCATCTAGTGGCCACTGTGCTAGAGCTGACTGAACGCGTTCAGCAGTCACATCCCCAATCACGGCCACATGAACCGCGTCATTAGCTAACATATCATGGTAAGTTCCTAAAATATCCATGGCTGATAGGCCACTCAAAACGTGCAAATCTCCCAGTGCATTCATTGCCTGCGTTGGCTGTCCTGTGAAGAGCAACTCCTGCAGACGACGGTTAGCCAGGTACTGCTTGTCGTCATCCAGTGACTTGATCGCCGTGTAAAGGTTTTGGCGTTGCTGGGTAAAGGTTGCCGAGTCAAAATTGCCGCCTGGCAACAACGGCGCAAATAAGACTTGCTTTAACAGGTCCATCCCCCGTTCAAACAAAGGGGCATCATCAGCGTAATTGGCCAGATATTGCTCATCAACGACCGAACAGGTCAATCGAATAACATGCTTCGTCCCGAGCTTTAGAACACTGATTCCAAACGTTGCCCCATAAAGGCGAGATAACTCACGAGCCAATGCCGTTTGTGTTGGATACTGTTCCGTGCTCGTCTCAAGCACCTGAGCCAAGAGAGCTCTGCCTGTGATGGCCGTCGCTTGAAGCGGCGCCACAAAGTCCACTTTAATGCCGACAGTTTTAAATTGTTTGGTGGGTAACAAATCAAGAGTTACCCCATTTTTTATGCGAAAATGCACGCGCAGAATCCTCCTCTGACAAAAGTCTAATCGGTGTTTAATGATAAGGGAACCAATCGGTAAATACAAGCAACCACTTTTATTTTCACGGTGTTTTGGCTAAGCATCCCCACTACTCAGCTCTGAAAGGACGGTAAAGGGCCCCGAACGACTGTCCCGGACCCTCAAAAACCAATTTATTTTTTCAGTAATGGTGTATCGACATTTCCACCGAACCACTTTTGGTTAATCTTGGCCAGTTGACCATCTTTAGCAGCACGAGCTAAGCCCTGATTAATCTTGCTTTGGAGGGTCACATCCCCCTTACGCATCCCCACCGCGAATTGTTCCTTAGGGAAGTTTCCCACGGTAACCTTAAAGTCTTCGGGATGACGTTGGTGCTTGATGTAGTAATTGGCATAAGTACTGTCGATGAGTAGACCTTGAATCCGACCGGCGTTCAGATCAATGAACGCGTTGGTAAAGGAATCATACTGGACGGCAGCGTGATTCTTAATCCGATTCTTAAAGACCTTGGGGTAATTCTCAATATCATTGTACCCTGAAGAGCCACTCTGTGCGCCCAGAATCTTATCCCGCATTCCAGCAAAACTGTTGATACCACTCTTCTTTAACGTCACCAGTACCTGATCATTGTTCAGGTACTTCCGCGAGAAAGCCACCTTTTTAGCCCGCTCTGGTGTGATTGAATACCCGTTCCAAATCAAGTCAATCGTCCCGTTGCGAAGCTCCGTGGCATTCATAGACCAATCAATGGTTTGAAAATCGACTTTGATCCCATATTGTTTGAAAACGGCACGCGCTAAGTCGATGTCATAGCCGACTAGTTTTCCACTCTTCTGACGGAAGCCCATCGGCACAAAGCTATCATCTAGACCAATAACGACCTTTTTCCGTCGTTGAATCCGTGACCAGGTATCTCGCGTGTCGGCCTGTTTAGCAGACTGACCGCAGCCAGCCAACGTCGTTCCTAGAGTCAGCAGCACCGTGAGCAACACTGCCCAGCGTCTGAACTTTTTTCTCATGGTTACTCACTCCTAACTCTTCGCTTCTACCCGTAGCATCTGATCGGCAATCGACTCCGCAAATGGGATATCGTGGGTGACCACAATCTGGGTCATTCCTTCTGCCTTTAGTTTTAAAATAATCTCTTCAACTTCTTTACGTAGGTCCGGATCCAGTGCTGAGGTAGGTTCATCGTAACACAGAAGTTTAGGCCGCATGGCCAATGCCCGAACGATAGCCACTCGCTGCTTCTGACCGCCAGATAATTCATAAGGGTACAGGTCGGCTTTGCCATCCAGATTCAATTGCTTCAATAATCGCTGTGCAGTGGCTTCGGCTTCACCCTTGGTTTGCTTAAGCACCATGGTTGGGGCCAACGTCACATTTTGGCGCACAGTCAAATTGGGAAATAGCTGAAAGTCCTGGAAAACCACGCCAATCACGGTGTCGTTATTGCGGTTGGTTACTGGATTGAACGGCTGGCCGTCTAAGAAGAAGTCGCCACTATCAGTCTCTTCCAGGCCACTGATACACCGTAATAGGGTCGTCTTTCCGGCACCAGAAGGCCCGACAATGGTTAGAATCTGCCCGTCATTAACGGTTAAATTAACCCCATCTAAGATTAATTTACCGGCAAATCTTTTCGTAATATTTTTAAGTTCTAGCATAGGTTATCACCCTTTCTCTCTAACGCCAGGCACTGTAATGCTTTTCGAGTCGTTTCAGGACCACTGTGCAGACCGCCGTTAATAATAAGTAAATGACGGCAACTAACACCATTGGGACTAATGTGACATCTCGCGCCATGGCCACATTCCCGGCTCGTAGCAGATCGCCAAGACCAATGACATAGACTAGTGAAGAATCCTTAATCAAATTGATGACTTCATTCCCAATTGAAGGAAGCACAATTTTGACCACTTGAGGGATCACAATTGTGCGTAAGGTCTGCCAATTGGTCAATCGCAAGACTCGCGCACTTTCGTATTGTCCTACGGGGATAGCTTGCAGACCACCCCGGAAAATTTCCGCGAAATAGGCCGTGTAGTTCAAGATAAAAGCGAAGAGGGCGGCATCATAACGTTGAAACACGATCCCAATAATGGGAAGCCCATAAAAGACGAAGATAAGTTGCAACAATAGTGGGGTTCCGCGCATTAACCACACGTAAACATCAATCAGCCAAGTTAAGGGCTTAAAATTAGTAATCATCCCTAGCCCCACCAGAATCCCTAAGGGAACGGAAATTATTAACGTCCAGAAGAAAATCGATAACGTCGTACCGGTTCCCGAAATTAACGATGGTAAAATTTGACTCACATAATTCATGGCAATCATCCTCTCTTCAACTAAAAAACGCCCTCTTGAGATTAACTCTCAAGAGGGCGTTTGACCGCGATTCCACCTCATGTACTCGATGAGCTCACGCCACACCGACTCAGGGAGTTGCCCGCTGCCACAAAAATAAAAAAGTCCTCTTAGGTCCATAGACCTAAGAGGACGATCACATCGTGGTTCCACCTCTGTTTGTTAAACCATCACTGGTCTAACCTCAGCGAGTTGCTAGCAACTCCAGCGATAACGGGCTACCCCGGGTCATCCTACTAGATTCAGACAACCAACTCACAGATGTGTTTCAGTTAACCAAGGACACCCGTTTCCATCAGCCGGGCTTTCTGTTGTGACTTTGGTGACCTACTCTTCTGTTCAACGTTATTGATTCATTGACAACATACTACGATCTTTTTCAATCGCCGTCAAGCTTTATTGAAAATTTAGCCGTTGATTACAATGCTAACCGCGATGGAACCAGCCACTGACCTTGTGCCAGAACCCAGTTGGGGCCTCGGCTTCAATCTTCATCAATGGTACCGTTTCCCCCTCAAGTCGGCGCGCAACATTTCGATATCCTTGAGAAGCAGGATTGTCAGTTTGCATGACAATAGGTTCTCCTTGATTAGATGTCGTGATCACAGCATCATCATCAAAGATGATTCCTAACAATTCGATACCCAGGTGATGGGTAATCTCATCAATATCCATCATGGACCCGTCCTGCATCATATTCCGACGGATCCGGTTGATTAACAGGCGTGGGGCCTCGGTCAGTGGATGTTGTTCCAACAGGCCGACGACCCGATCAGCATCCCGGACAGCGGAGATTTCAGGCGTCGTCACCACGATAGCGGCATCGGCACCAGCAACAGCGTTCATGAAACCTTGTTCAATCCCAGCTGGACAGTCGATCAGGACATAATCATATTCTGGTTTCAATTCATCGACAATCTCTTTAACCTGTTCGGGTTGTAAAGCATTCTTATCGGTGTTTTGTGCGGCTGGCAATAAGTAGAGCTTGTCGTCAAACCGCTTGTCCTTGACTAGTGCTTGGGGGAGCTTAGCCCGTCCTTCAGCGACGTCAACAATATCATAAATGATGCGGTTATCGAGACCTAAAACGACGTCCAGGTTCCGAAGACCGATATCCAGATCCATCAGACAAACCCGTTTGCCCATTAAGGCTAACGCCGTTCCAATATTGGCACTGGTAGTCGTCTTACCAACCCCACCTTTACCAGAGGTGATGACAATTGCTTTTCCCATAACTAAATTCCTCCAATCTGGTTATATAACTTCGGATTAATCTTCTTTAATTGCGCCAGCTTACCGTATGACAACACGTGAAGATCGTTCACATACGCGATCGTTTGACGTGAATCGGCCAGTTGTTCCGATTCGATAATGTCAAACTGTTCGGCAATACGAACCTGTTGGGCAGTCTGAAGATTTCCCATAATCAGTTTGGATTCATCATCGGGATAGCCGGCTTGCAAGATACCGGACACGTCTCCCATCGAAAAGATGTTGCCCGTCGTCCGGAGTTTGCCACCCTCGTGGATGGTTCCCAAAAAGAGAACATCCCCTTGCATGACAACCTCTTGCCCATTTCGGATAACCTTACTCAACAGATGAACGTTCTCACGTTCGCGGAGTTGAATGGCATCGTCAATGGTGATCACGTTTGCCGCAATCTTGTGGATTTCAAAGCGTGGGTAATTCCCCACCATTTCTTCAATTTGAGCTTTCTCATCGGCCGTCAAGAGACGATCTTCAGTCAGTACGTCCAACGACACTTTGGTCGTCTCCAACGCCTTGGGATCGGTCTTGAGTTTCTCCAATAGTGCCTTCAAATCAACCAGAATCTGCTCAAAACTGGCGGTCTGTTTCAACACCAGATCATAGCCGTTTTGCGTTCCCCGTAATACGGCAGCTTGCATAGCGTTCGTTCCCTTCACCTAATTTAACCAATTATACACCCAACGAATTGGGAAATATAAGATGACATACAACGCGAGATTAAAAGCTAGTGTAGGGCCTAAGGTATTCACTAAGAATGAACTACCCGAGATTACGGTCATATGCACCACCCGACTAGCCAAAAATCCTAGCCCCTCAACTAAAGTAATATCAATAAAGTAAATTAATAGTCCACTGAGAAAGTTGGGGCTAATATAGGTCACCATGATCCGGGTCACATACACAAGTAAAGGAAAAATGAAAATGTAAACTCCAAAAATCCCCGTGTAGTACAGATCAAAGATGGTCCCAGCAACAATAGCCCATCGACCCAATGGCATCGTCACATTCTCCTCGTAAAGAACGGCCGTGACTAACCATAATACAACCAGGTGACTCACCATGACCGTAGGATAGTTAAACATTTGGCTACTGAAAATATGACTCACACTGCCATCCAGTAGAAGCATAATCAATAACCCAATTGGAAAACCAAAACGTAACTTTGATAATCGATACACGTCTTAGCCCCCCTACTGCTTCGTAACAGCGACTGTGACGATGTTTAAATCAGTCAGATCAGTCGCTGGCGTGATGTATAGCTTTGTTGACAACCCGTAGTCATCGCCGCCAGTTTCGGCAACTTTCCCGACATACAAGCCCTTAGGCGTCACGCCACCAAGACCACTCGTGACGACCTTGTCGCCCTTATGAATCTTGGCTTTAGTGGTGATGTTATTCATCGTAATCTGTCCCGTTGCGGTCCTATAGCCACTCAGAACGCCGTTAACTGTGGTTCCGGACTTGGTGGTAATCTGAACGGCAAAACGGTTAGCGGAATCATTATTATCTGTAATCAATTCCACCTTAGAATTCGTCTTATTCACCTCAGCGACTCGGCCAATCAGACCAGATCCCGACATGACCGGCATGTTTTTCTGCACGCCGGCTGACGATCCCATGTTAATGACGACTTGGTTTTGCCAAGATGATGGCGTCCGCGTAATAACGGCGGCCGAAATGGCGGTGTAGTCCGTCAACGAATCATTTAACTTAACCTGTTGTTTAAGTTGTTGGTTTTCTTTAGCTAAGGTTTGGTCTCGCACCTTGGTTTGGGCAAGCTCACTCACCTGCTTCTTCAACTGTTGGTTTTCTTGATAGGTGTTCAACAACTCCGAAACGGAGCTAACTGAGCCACTCAATCCATTGGCAGGGAGGGCCACTACCCGGTCCGCTAAACCAACAATATCGTTACCGAACTGTTGAATTAAAGGTGGCGTAGACCGCTTGTTACGAATCACCACGGACACCGTCATCAAAGCAAAGCTAACAATCAGGCAGACGATGATGATCACCAGTCGCCGATTGAAAGAAAATTTCTGCATGTTTGACCTCCATCTTGTTCGCTAGCTGTGTCAAAACACTCTAGCGTCACAATAAAGAAGCGGGAAGCTGCCTTCCCGCTAGTCCCTATTTCTTCTTCATGACATCGATACTCTTTAATGATTCACCGGTCCCGGCAGCCACACAATCCAAAGGATCGCTGGCAATGGAAACGGGTACCTTAGTGGCATCGGCAATAACTTCTGATAAGTTTTGCAGTAAAGCACCACCACCGGTTAAAACGATCCCATGGTCAATCACGTCAGCGGCAATTTCAGGAGATGTCTCTTCCAATGTTTCCTTGATTGCAGTGATGACGTCTTGAACGGGTTCCTGAATGGCCTTGGCCACATCAACCGCCGAAACTTCAACGGCCTTAGGCAACCCAGTAACCAGGTCACGTCCACGAATCGTGGACCCATCCATCTTCTCAGCAGCTTCGACTGAAGCTGATCCAATATCCATCTTTAATTTTTCTGCGGTCCGTTCCCCAATCAAGAGATTGAAGTTCGACCGGACATAAGTCGCAATGGCTTCGTCCAGCTTGTCACCGGCAACTCGAATGGAGCGGCTTGAGACAATGCCACCTAATGAGATAGTGGCAACATCTGTGGTCCCACCACCCATATCGACAACCATGCTACCAGTTGGATCCATGACGGGTAACCCGGCACCAATTGCTGCAGCAAATGGTTCTTCGATAACGTAAGCGTCACGCGCACCGGCAACCCGAGTTGCGTCAATGACTGCTCGCTTTTCAACTTCTGTGACACCACTTGGCACACAAACCATAACGTAAGGCTTACCGTTTGAGCGGCCCAAAGTCTTTTCGATGAAGTACTTCATCATGGCAACGGTCGTATCGTAATCAGCGATAACCCCGTCCTTCATTGGCCGGATGGCCACAATACTTGCCGGCGTACGGCCAATCATTGCCCGAGCATCTTCACCAACGGACACAATTTCCCCAGACTTTGTGTTCTTGGCGACAACAGAAGGTTCGCGTAGAACGATTCCTTTACCGTCAACGTACACAATCGTATTGGCGGTACCAAGATCGATTCCAATATTTTTCGTTCCTAATCCGAACACAGTGTTTCATCCCTTCATTGTCAACAAAATTTTTTAGTTATTTGTCTTATTCATTGATAGACGTATTATAACATACCTATCTACGTGAGAACACGTCGTCAGTGACAAGAATACCGAACTTTTAACGAGAAAGAAATAGGTAAAACTGATTTTAATCAGATTTTAAACGTTCTGTCTTATTTGACGTGATAGGTAGTGGTAAAATCCCGGCCTCACGGAAACTAAAGTAGGCTTTCAGCCCAACAACAAAGCCGTCTAGAACCGGAATTCCCATCAGTTCTCCACACTCGGCCAGGCGATGCATAAAGGCCAGATCGTTCGGAGATGGCTCGGCCGACCCACTCGGATGATTGTGCGCGATAATCACCCCGGCCGCCCCGCACCTTACCGCGACTTGAAAAATCTCACGTGGATGAACGGGACAGCTAGTCAGGGTCCCCTGGAAGACCGTCTGTCGTTCTAGGATACGGTGCTTAGCATCCAAAACAAACACGTCGACTCTCTCCTGCGGCAGGTAACGTAAATCGGCCATTAGGAGTTGTCCCATCTGGCCACTGGCCAAGACTTCCCCCAAGAGTGGTCGCGGAGCGCGTTGTACCCAACGACCCAGATCGATTGCCGTCAGCAGGGCACGCCGTTGTGACAAGCCTGCTACGTACTGTTGACACTGTTGGCGACTCGCATAACGTAGATTGGCAAGGCTGTGAAAGTAGCGAAAGAACCGCTCAACCTCACTCGTCTCCACCAATCCTAAATATCGCATCACTCGTCCCAATAACTGCCGTTCATTTTGACTTGTTACCTGCTCTTGTCGCATATCGCCTCAGCTCCTTACGGGTAACTCCGTAAAGTGAGCTGGCTTATTCGTCGGTGTCTTTAAAATAGTGTCGAACTTCCGAAATGAAGTAGAGTGACCCCGTCAAAAGTACCAGATCATCGGCGGAAATACTCGACAAGACATCCTTCAGGGCACTTGGCCAATCGGGCGCCATCGTGATTCGTTTGTGCGAGGACACGGCATCTTCTAAGGCCTGCGGTGTGGCCGCAGCACGCTTTCCAGGTCCTTGGAATTGTGTCACGACAATATGCACGTTAGGCACTGTGAGTAGGGTCTGAACCATCTTCTCGTACTGCTTATCCGCCAATACCGCCAAAATGATGTAACTCTCATGTTGCTTGAAATGTTGGCGCAACAGGTGAGCCAACTCAAGCATCGCTGGCTCATTATGTGCCCCGTCGATTGCAATTAAAGGTTCCGTATTCAGCCGTTCGAAACGCCCTGGCCAAGCAGTATGCCGCAAGCCTTCACGAATATCCACTAAGCGCATCGGTAGGTGCCGCAACTGATGATAGATGGTAAATGCCGTCAACGCCGTGGCCGCATTGTCGATCTGATATTCTCCTAGTAAATCGATTTTCAAGTGACGCCAATGCTGATCATCCCAATGGTAGTCGAAGCGTTCACCCCATCCATCCTCTGGTTGGTTCTTAACGGTAAAGTCACGACCCAAGGCCCGCACATCAGTGTGTTGACGGGTTGCCGTCTGGTCCATCACAGCCAGACCATCCGGCGTCAAACGGCCACAGACCACTGGAACGCCAGGCTTAATGATCCCGGCTTTTTGCGTCGCAATCTTGGGGATGGTGTCACCTAAAATCTTCATGTGATCCATTCCAATCGTGGTGATGACTGACACAGCCGGTGTGATGATATTCGTTGAGTCATACAGGCCACCCAGCCCGACTTCTACAATCACGATACCCACGGGATGACTAGCAAAGTAACAAAACATGAGAGCCGTGTCGATTTCGAACTCGGTGGGTCCCTCGGCCCCTAACTTCTGGTCCAGTTGAGCCACAACTGGCTGAATCTGATTGACCATGGCTAACAAATCATCGTCAGGAATCGGCTGACCATCCGTACTGATCCGCTCATTAAAGCGGGTGATGAATGGTGAGGTAAATGTCCCCACGGTCTGGCCCTCAGCCATGAATAAATCTCGTAAGTAAGCTACCGTAGACCCCTTACCATTGGTCCCGGCAACGTGAATCATTTCTAACTTTTCTTGTGGATCACCCAAGATGTGCATGAACTCCCGCATCCGGTCAAGCGTCGGCTTTTTCTTGAAACGGTCTCGACCGTGGATGAACGCTAAGGCTTCGTCATACGTTTTTAACAAAATGAAAACCTCCCGCTAAATCACTATTTCTTAGTGTAGCAGATTTTTTACGAAGTGGACCGCAATTGTGCTACCACGACCGAGAAAACGGTCTAACCGTTCGGAACCTGTCAAATTTCTGAAGAAAGATTAAGGTTTTCTCTCAAACCACATCAAATCATCGCCATTTTTCGTTAGTCCTAGTATGGACTAAACCATTAAAAATCACCATCTCCAAACGGAGATGGTGATTTACTAAGACCAAGTTTCAGTCTCACATGATTTAAGTTTAAAGTTGCGCCTTGATGTCGGCCAAACGTTGTTGCGTAGCAGCTAACTTCTTTTCGTTATCAGCTTGCTTGTCACGTTCAGCGTTAACCACATCTTCTGGTGCGTTAGCAACGAAACGTTCATTACCTAACTTCTTGGTTGCCCGCTGAACTTCGGCAGTAAACTTAGCAACTTCCTTGTCCAAACGTGCCGCTTCATCATTCAAGTCAACCAATTCAGCTAATGGTACGGAAACCTCGGCATCCGTAATCACAGCCGTCATGGCCAGCTTAGGTGCGGTCAAATCAGCGCCAATTTCAAAGTCCTTCGGGTGAACAAACCGGTCGATAAAGTCGCGGTTGCCTTCGAAGACACTCTGTAAGTTGGCATTGCTGGTCTTGACCTGCAAGTCGATTGGCGTGGACATTGGGGCATTGGCTTCGGCCCGAATGTTCCGAACGGCCTTGATCAAATCGATCAGACTAGTCATATCACTTTCGGCCTTGGCATTATTAAATTCTGGGTGATCCACTGGGTAAGCGGCCGTCACTAAGGACTTGCCGTCATGTGGCATCGCTTGCCAGATGGCCTCGGTCACGAATGGCATAATTGGTTGGAGTAAGCGCAAAGTTTGGTCTAAAACGTAGGCCAATAGATCTTGCTTGGTTGCCTTAGCGGCTTCATCGTCGCCATTCAAGACTTCCTTACTCATTTCAATATACCAGTCACAGAAGTCGTTCCAGATAAAGTTGTACAGGGAACGACCGGCTTCACCAAAGTCGAACTTGTCAAACATTTCAGTAACGTGCTTAACGGTGTCGTTCAAGCGGCTTAGAATCCACTTGTCGGTCAGATCCCACTTGTCAGCTGCGGGAACGACTGGCTTGGTGTTTTCACCCAAGTTCATGATCACAAACCGACTGGCGTTCCAGATCTTGTTGATGAAGTTCCAAGCGGAGTCCATCTTGTCATAACTGAAGCGCACGTCTTGACCGGCCGTTGACCCCGTGGACAAGAACCAACGTAAGGCATCAGCACCATACTTGTCGATGACGTCCATTGGATCGATCCCGTTACCAAGAGACTTACTCATCTTGCGACCGTCTTCGGCCCGAATCAATCCATGTAACAGAACATGTTTGAACGGTCGTTTACCGGTAAATTCGAGACTTTGGAAAATCATCCGGGAAACCCAGAAAAAGATGATGTCATAACCCGTAACCAGGGTATCTGTTGGGAAGTAGCGCTTGAAATCAGCACTGTCCTCATTAGGCCAGCCCATCGTGGAGAATGGCCACAGAGCACTGGAGAACCAGGTATCCAAGACATCAGGATCTTGTTCCCAGTTTTCGATGTCCTTAGGGGCTTCTTCATCTACGTAAACCTCACCAGTCTTCTTGTTATACCAAGCTGGAATTCGGTGTCCCCACCAAAGCTGACGTGAAATGACCCAATCGTGGACATTCTCCATCCATTGCGTGAAAGTATTTTCGAATCGTTTAGGAACAAAATCAACTGCATTGTCCCCTTCTTGATTCTTAATTGCTTCTTCTGCCAATGGTTTCATCTTCACAAACCATTGCGTAGAGAGCCTAGCTTCGACTTGAACCCCTGTCCGTTCAGAATGTCCAACGGAATGAACAATTGGATCAACCTTGATCAATAGGCCTTGTTCATCCAAATCAGCAACCATAGCCTTACGGGCGTCGAAACGGTCCATGCCAGAATACTTACCAGCGCGGTCGTTCATCGAAGCGTCTTCGTTCATGGTATTGATTCGTTCAAGATTGTGACGATTTCCAACTAAGAAGTCGTTAGGGTCATGGGCTGGTGTAATCTTCACCATCCCCGTCCCAAAGTTAATGTCGACGTATTGGTCGGCAATAATTGGAATCTCACGGTTAGCCAGTGGCAAGATAACCTTCTTGCCAACCAAGTCCTTGTACCGATCGTCATCCGGGTTAACGGCAACGGCCGTGTCCCCCATCATGGTTTCAGGACGAGTTGTGGCAATTTCGATATAGTGCTTGCCGTTAAATGTGTCATCTGGATTAGCAAATGGGTATTTAACGTGGTAGAAGGCTCCCTTGTCATCCTTGTGGATAACTTCAATATCGGACAAGGCCGTCCGAGCTTGTGGATCCCAATTGATAATGTATTCGCCACGGTAAATTAGCCCCTTCTTATACAGGGTAACAAAGACCTTCTTAACGGCGTCGGATAAGCCATCATCAAGCGTAAAGCGTTCACGAGAGTAGTCCATAGACAACCCCATCTTGGCCCATTGCTTGTGGATAGTTGCGGCGTACTCGTCCTTCCATTCCCAAACCTTGTCGACGAACTTTTCACGACCGAGATCGTAACGGGTAATCCCTTGTTCACGTAAACGTGCTTCAACCTTGGCTTGCGTGGCGATTCCGGCGTGGTCCATCCCTGGAAGCCAGAGGGTATCGAAACCTTGCATCCGCTTCTGCCGGATGATCATGTCTTGTAACGTCGTGTCCCAGGCATGGCCTAAATGCAGCTTCCCGGTAACATTTGGTGGTGGTAAAACAATCGAGTAAGGCTTAGCTTTCTTATCCCCACTAGGTTTAAAAACATCTTCATCGAGCCAAGTCTGGTAACGACCGGCTTCGACGGCGGTTGGGTCATACTTGGTTGGCATATCAACTTGTTTGTCTGCCATCAGAATCATATCCTTTCTTGTGCTTAAGCTACGCGTCGGTGACACAAAAAAACTCTCCATCCTAAAATTAGGACGAAGAGTTCTTCGCGGTACCACCTAAATTGGGCGTTTATGCCCCACTTAACTTCTTTGTTAACGGAGAGTGCTCCGGAATGACCCTACTCTAGTTCAGATCATCAGCTCACAAGCTACGTTCACGTTTCACGACTGACCGGATTCCAGCACCCCCGGCTCTCTGTACAGTCCCTCAAACGCTACTGACTTGTTCCTAGCTATTTTTAATTAGTCTACTCAATTTTGACCTAAAGATCAACTCGTGGAACTAATTTTTCCAAAGCCTCGATGGCCTCCAGATAGTTAGGCTCGTCAGATTGTTCAGTCACGATCTGACGGTAAACGATCTTACCTGTCTCGTCGATGATCCAAATTGACCGAGCCAAGTTACCCAGGTTAGGCACATATAGACCCATTTCGTATCCGAAGGAAAGCTCTTCATCGGATAACAGGTCGACGTTTTCGACGCCTTGTGCGGCACACCAGCCAGTCTGTTGCGCAATCGAGTTATTTGAAATCGTCGCAAACCGTGCAGCTGGATAGTGGTCCGCCTGCTGTGTGAACTTCCGCGTTTGCAATGTGCAAACCGGCGTCTCAAGGTCCGGAACAACACTGATCAATGTCACTTTACCAATCAAATTTGCCGTTTTAACCTTGACATCTTTCTGATCAAAAACTTTAAACTTTGGTAACTGATCCCCTACTTCTGGCAGCGTGCCGGAGAGAGAAAATGTATTGCCGAGCCGTGTAACTTCCACGCAGATCAACCCCTTCAAGATGTTTATCGGTAGAACCGATATCTGCTTTAATTATCCCGCAACTAGGGGGGCAAAGACAAGCGTTTTGATATAAAATCACGAAAAACTCATGATTAGTCTTTTTCTAAAACAAACGTGATCAGCCCTATTGACGACTATTAACTTCGTTATTGAAATTTCAACGGTCATCATCATCGATTGACCGCTAACTAAATCAGTAATTTCATCCCAAAATACTTTACCAAAACTATGGTCCCCCCATGACGACCAAGATACCACCAACCAATCATAAAAACATGTTGAAATTAATTTAGAAACTGCTGTGCCACCGATAATCCCCGGCAATGCAGCAAAAATTAAATATTTTCCCAACTTAAAACGAACATTATGGATTCGAACTTGTGTCAAAAAAACGAAAAACAGAGCTGGGAGTGCGACAAACAATGAGGTTGTTACTGCTGCTATAGCCGTAGCCACCTTTAACTGACTAGTTAAGACGCCTAGATAAAGAGAAGCCCCGCCGCCCAACTATTTCAACAAAACGGCGTGGAACAAGTCAGTATGAAGGATATCTCCGCTGCTGCCGAGTTAGGGCCAGGCACTTTATATCGCAATTATCCAAACAAAGGGGCCCTTTGTTTGGACCTCGTTTACGACCACCTACAGGCCTTTATTAGCCATCAAAAAAAGCTCACCCCTACCACTTCAACTTGGCCAGTATTGCTCACGAATTATCTCAACTTTCGTGAAGAAAATCGTGGTCTTCTGGGTACCATCGAGAATTCTTCTCAAATTGACTTCACTCAGACCCCCCTCTACCACGAACTCTCACAGCTCTTTTCCCCCTTTCTTCAAGCCATTCTGCCCAATGCCACAACGACGACCATCCAATTCAGGACAGACATGCTTATCGCAATGCTAAAAAGCGATAGTTATGCCTTCCAGCGCAAGCAACGGGGGTTAAGTAATGCCCAAATCAGTCAAATGCTCAATGCTATTTTACGATCACCTCTGTAGCGACTTTTGTCACCAATTTAATTGTTATTTCTCTTAACAAATGCTACCTCTGTTTATTACCCTAAACTGCTAAATCATTAACTGATCACTTGCACGCGCCCCATCTCATGGTGTTCAATTGAAGAAAGCGTTTTAATAATTTAAATGGAGGTTTTCGTGATGAAAATTCTTTGTTATGGCACATTAGCTGTTGAGGAGCCCTACGCACGCGCTTGGGGTAAAGATCATGACGTGCAAGTGGACTTGACCAGTCAGCCACTGAGCAGCGCCACTGTCGAACAGGCAAAGGGCTATGACGGCGTCTCAACTAAGGGAATTGTTCCGGTCACCGCTGACGTCTATGCCGCCCTTGAAAAATTTGGGATCAAACAGATCGCCATTCGTCAGGTTGGTGTCGATAATCAAGATGTTGCGGCTGCCAGTCAACACGGCATTACCTTGACTAACGTAGCCTCTTATTCGCCACGGGCCATCGCTGAAATGGGTGTGACTCAGGCGATGTCCTTACTCCGGCACGTTGGTATTTATCAGGATCGGATGAAAAAAGGAGATTTCACCTGGGATGCAAGTACTATTAGTACCGAAATTTTCAACTGCACCGTCGGCCTAATCGGTGCTGGCCATATTGGCAGTGCCACCGCTCAAATTTACAGTGCTTTGGGCGCCAAGGTTCTGACTTACGACCCCGCTTATGATGCCGCCATGGAGCCATTCACCACCTATACGGATAAAGACACCATCCTCAGAGAGGCCGACATTATTTCGTTACACACGCCTCTTCTCCCTTCAACTAAAAACATGATCGACGCAGCTGCTTTCAAGAAAATGAAGCCTAACGCCATTTTAATTAACATGTCTCGCGGAGAATTGGTCGATACAGCCGCCCTCATCAACGCCTTAAAGACGAAACAGATCGCTGGTGCGGGTCTTGATACTTTAGCAAATGAGGTAACCTTCTTCACTCAGAAAAAGCCTTACACGGATACACCACAAGACTTCCAAGAATTAAACGCCATGCCAAATGTGATTATCACGCCGCATGTCGCATTCTTTACAAAACTCGCGGTTAAAAATGGCTTGGAGATTGCCCTTAATGATGCCCAAACCATCATTGCGGGTAAGCACAGTCGCCATGCCGTTAATTAAATTTGGCAGCTAACCCGCTCATCTTTCTTAGAAAAAGAGCACCTCGTTACTATCTTTTAGATAATGACGAGGTGCTCTTTTAATTTTCTATCATTAAATTAAAGTAACTCAGCGAAAACATCTTCGTTTTGATTCAGGTAGTTATCCCCCGGCCGAATCTCGGAGATGACGATTCCATCGAGAGCTTCCTTCATCAAGCCTTCAACGTCGATGTACCCCTCATACTTCCGGGTCTTCTCCAGATCCGGACGGGTCTTAGGAGATGGCGGCGTGAAGATGGTACAGCAGTCCTCATATGGCAAGATAGACAGATCATAGGTGTCGATGTCCTCGGCAACCTTGATGATTTCCGTCTTATCCAGCGACAGTAATGGCCGCAAGATGGGCATTGTCGTCACGTCATTGATGGCTTGCATACTGTCAAGTGTCTGAGAAGCGACCTGCCCCAGAGATTCTCCGTTAAAGATTCCCTTGGCATGACGCATTTCGGCCACGGCCACAGTCAAACGAAGCATTAAACGCCGTTGAACCGTCATCAGATAACCTTCGGGCACCTTTTCCTTGATCGTTTCTTGGATCTTGGTGAATGGCACCTGAATGAATTGAATACCACCGGAATAGCCGGCCAACTTAGCCGTCAATTCCTTGGCCTTAGCTAGAGCTTGTTCAGAGGTGTATGGTGGACTGAAAAAGTGCACCATATCAATCTTAACTCCACGACGCATGGCATAGTAAGACGCAACCGGCGAGTCAATCCCACCAGACAACATCATCACAGCCTTGCCACCAGTACCGACAGGTAATCCCCCGGCACCTTGAATGGTCTTACCGGACAGGTAAACCCCATTCATTCGAACTTCGACGCGAAGTTCGATGTCAGGATGTTTCATTTGAACACTAATTCCGGGAACATTGTCCAAAATAGTGTCACCCATAATGTTATTCATTTGGTAAGTATCGTACTTGAATTCTTTGTCCTGACGCCGCGTGTTGATCTTAAACGTCATCCCGGGTTCGAAGACTTCCTTGACCATGGCCACTGCAGCTTCTTTGATAGAATCAAGATCCTTATCAACCTTCACAGAAGGTGAGAAGTTTTCAATTCCGAAGACACCCCTCAGACGTTCCATGACGGCGCTTGAATCTGCCCCATTCAATGTAACGTGTAACCGGTCGTGTTGTGCTTTAACCTCTAATCCGTCAAATTCGCTAAGTGCTTTGCGAACATTTTGGCCCAGCTGCTTGATGAAGTCTTTCTTATTTTTTCCCTTCGTCGACAGCTCGCCGTAACGGACCATAATTTCACTGTATTCCATTGCGCGACCCCTTTCGTAATTAGGCTAGCTTCTCAAATTGCGTATAGAGTTTGTCAAATACGCGGTTAAATTCTTCAGCTTCCGCCATGGTGTTGTGTTCGTCTAATGAAATCCGGATAGCACTGGTGGCAATGCCATCATCGACCTTCATGGCCTGTAACGTGCTAGATTCCACATGTTTCTTTGATGAGCAAGCACTGGTCGTTGAGATGTAAATATCATGTTCCTCAAAAGCGTGCACAACTGTTTCCCCCCGGACACCAGCAATCGCAAAACACAGAATGTGTGGTGCAAACACAGGCAAGTCCTTAGAGAAAATCGTCACATTAGGAAAAGCCTCAACGTGATGCAAGATCGCTAAGCGAATCTCACGTTGCCGCTTAACCTTCTCATCTTCACCGTCAAGCAATAATCGTAAGGCTTTGGCCATAGCAGCAATGGCTGGCAAGTTTTCGGTCCCGGAACGCAAATTCCGTTCCTGGCCCCCGCCGGCCATCAGCGGTGTTAATAACCGTCCCTGACGTTTATACATAAAGCCAATACCACGAGGTGCATGAAATTTGTGCCCTGAGAAAGTCACAAAGTCGACCCGATCATTAAAGATCTTATCGGCTAACCCCTTCCCAATCCCTTGAACGGCATCGATGTGCCAGTGAATCCGTGGAAAATCGCGCATGACGTCGGCAATGTCGTCGAGTGGTTGAACCGCTCCGATTTCATTGTTAACGGCCATGGTTGAAACCAGGATCGTCGTTGGTTTGATCGCCGCACGCAGATCCGCAGCCGAGACCCGTCCATTCTCATCGACGGGCAGGTAAGTCACCTCGAAGCCCTGTTGCTTCAACTGTTCCATGGAATTGTGGACTGCTGGATGTTCAACTTCAGTGGTGATCAGGTGATTGCCAAACTCACGCTTGGCCATCGCTGTTCCCTTAATCGCCCAGTTGTCGCCCTCGGTACCGCCACTCGTGAACAGAATTTCACTAAGCTTGGCTCCGACAAGATCGGCAATCTGTTGACGAGATTGTTCCAACAGGTTAAAAGCTTGTTCCCCAAACTTATGCAAACTGGAAGGATTTCCCCAGTAGTTGGCACTAACTTTGGCATACGTATCAACTACTTCTGGCGCAGCCTTAGTGGTTGCACTGTTATCAAAATAAATCATACTGAACCCTCTTATTCTATTTTCTATTGGTTCGACTCCGATAGAAATTCTTTCTAATTATAAACACAAAATTCGCTGATCACAAGCCCCATGCCTCGTGATTGCGGTTTCACTGTGATTGCAGTCTGACAAATTCTAGACAATTAAAAAGAGTTCAGGTCATCCCCAAACTCTTTCTGCATGATTTAGTTGGTCGTGCCATCGCGATGTGGGGCCGTCTTGCCTTTACTCTGGTAATAAGCATCCTCGAGACGCTTGTAAGAACCAGGTTCAACCTCATCCAATACCGTCGCGATAGTTTCCAAGGCCTTAGCATATTGGTGTTCCGTCTCGAATAAGTCGGAAGCTTCTTTGCTAGCCGCAGCCACATCGGGATGGCTAGTCTGATAACGGTTGGCATATTGTAGCAACTGTTCTGCTAATTCTGCACTATCGATCAGATCGTCGGTCTTCTCTTGTAAGGTGTCCAAATCCGTTTGAATAATCAACAACTGCTTGGTAATTCGCTCCATATCAATCTGAGGCTGGTCCATGTCGTTAGCCAGTTGAGCGACCTCGTCGCGAACGACGAAGAAGTAATCCAGATAGTCTTGAGGAATTCCAGGTAAGTTAATATTTTCGACCTGACGCCGTAAACTATGTAAGTTGAAATCAAACTGCTGTAACGTATCTCGAGCCTGCCGCTCTTCATCGGCTAACCCAGCGACACTCTGCATGATTTGGCCCTGTTGTTCTTCAATCTGTTGAACATCTTTCTGCTGCTGTTGCTGGTGTGCCAACACCTGCGAGAACGTGGCATTTTTGGCTGTCAGATCTTGCACATCCTTCTGATAGATACCATCAATCGACCGCAATTGCTCGTTCAGTTCACGTGCCGTTTCCAGTTCTTGATGGTCCAATGTGTAGTTCTGACCCAAACGGTCCAACTCACTCAACAGCGTATGGCTTTGATTTTGGGCATGCGCAATAAACTTGGCAACCCTATCCAAGTTGGCTTCAACGGGATCCTTAGCATCAATTTCGGTTTGCATAACATCGTAGACTTGGTCAATCTGTTTGGCAATTCGCTCATTAACGACTTTGGCGTCGTCTGGACGCAATTGGCCCAACGTCTCAAGGTTTTTCTTGGTCCGGTCTTCAATTGTCTTGATCAAGGCTGGCACATCGGTTTCACCAAACTTAAAATCCTGGGCGGTCAATTGATCATAACCCGCTTGTAATTCCTTAACCTGGTCTGGAAAAATCACCGTCAGATCTTTATAAACAGGTGGAATGGCCTTAATTAAGGCCTTTAAATTCTCAGTGTCTTCTTGTAACTGAGTCAACACATCGGCGGCCCGTTCGTGGTCCCCCTCATCTGTCAGACGAGAGAACGTATCGAAATTATCTTCAATATGGCTCAACTGTTCTTCAAGCCCATCAATACTAGGACCAAAGGCAAAGTTCTTGGCCAATAATGTCTTCCGTAAGCCTTGGTACTCTTGTTCAAGTTGCTTAACTGCTTGGCGATGTTGCTTGTCAACCTCTTGTAAGTGGGTCAACTGGCCTTGAACCGTTTGAATGAGCTCCTGGGTCTGGTCAACCAAGGCGGTGACCTTAGTCAATCTCTGGTTAAGCTGCAGGAGGTTCATCCCCCGCGAGTCGGCATCTAATTGGGTCAACTGTTCATCCATACGCACAAATCGATTTTCGTTAATATCCACAAAATCGGCCTTCAGCTGATCATATTGATCGGCCGACTGCCCAGTAAGGCTGAGTTGCCCCACTAAACGAAGCTCTTCTTCCAGTGGAATTTCCACCATTGCTTCTTTTTTTGCGGTTAACGCCGTGACTTGTCGGCGAATTCGTTGCTGGTAAACCAGCACACCGGCATACACGATAATCGCCAGTATGACAATTCCAATTAGCACAGCTACCATATTGACCCCATCCTTCATCCACATTTCAACGTTTAACGAGTTGCAAAATCACTCGGTTCATCTTACAATTTAATCTAATCTCGATTATAGCATAAGTCACGCCTAGGCTTCACTACGTTTTCACGATTCTCTTAACCTTTTTGCCTATACGCGACTATTTATTCTTATCAAATTGGAGGCCTTTTCATGAGTGATCAAATTAATCCCTTACTTACTGAGCAACTCGATGCACTTTTATATGAAGAAACGAATTTTGTGGCAAACCTTGCCAACGCCTCCGCTCTCTTGAAACAAACGCTAACCGACATCAACTGGGCTGGTTTTTATCTTTACCAACCAGCCAGCGACGACCTCATTCTCGGTCCCTTTCAAGGCAACGTGGCCTGTGTCCACATTGAAAACGGCCACGGGGTCTGTGGAACTGCACTAGCTACGCAGAAAACACAATTGGTTCCTGACGTCCACGCCTTTGCCGGTCACATCGCCTGTGACTCGGCCAGCAACTCTGAGATTGTCGTTCCACTGACCTCAAACGACGGAACCAAGTTAGGTATCCTCGACATTGACTCCCCCATCAAGGGACGTTTCACGACCGATGATCAAGCAGTTCTCGAGGAATTCGCCCATGTTTTGCTGAAACACATTGACAAAGCCTAGCTAACCTGGGTATAATGGCGTTTGTGTAAAATAATGCAGCGATAAGTGGTAAGCTCGTCAACAGATTGTTGCCGTTACATTGGTTCAGGAAGTAACCTGCGGCTGCATACGGTGAAACCTGCAAAGCAATCTGCACGAATACTAAACTTATATACAGCTTATTTTACTCCAAATAATATTTTATTGGAGGAACTATCTATGTCTCGTTACACTGGCCCAAGCTGGCGTATTTCCCGTCGTTTAGGGGTTTCCCTTTCCGGCACTGGTAAAGAATTAAACCGTCGTCCTTACGCACCTGGTGATCATGGTCAAGGTCGTCGTCAAAAGTTATCTGAATACGGTACGCAATTGCGCGAAAAGCAAAAGCTCCGGTTCACTTACGGCATGACTGAACGTCAATTCTACAACTTGTTCAAGCGTGCCGGCAAGATCGCTGAAGGTACCCATGGTACTAACTTCATGATCTTACTCGAACGTCGTCTTGACAACATGGTTTACCGTTTAGGTTTGGCTACTACTCGTCGCCAAGCTCGTCAATTGGTTAACCATGGTCACATCACTGTTGACGGCAAGCGTCTGGACATCCCTTCATATGAAGTTGAAGTTGGTCAAGTGATCAGCGTTCGTGAAAAGTCCAAGGACTTAGCTGTTATCAAGGGTGCTGTGGAAGCCGTTGTTGGCCGTCCACAATACGTTCAATTCGACGCTGACAAGCTGGAAGGTTCTCTTACCCGTTTGCCACAACGTGAAGAATTAGATGCAGAACTCGACGATGCTCTTATCGTTGAATACTACAACCGGTAAGATTCAGTTCTTAATCGGTATATGGAAAGACTTGTCCTTGTGGCAAGTCTTTTTTGTTCTGTTTGCAGTTATTCAAGACCAATAAGTAGAACCACCCTACCCCTTGCGGATAGAGTGGCTCTTTTACTACTTAGTCAAATGTAAGTAATGACCATATTGATTCATTTTAAGGTTATGCTTTGTGAAGTGAATCTTAGGCGTAGATTCATATTTTCTTGCCTCAGGTTCATACCCGCGGAATTTATAGGTTCGCTTTCCAACCTTCTTATACCGCAAGTGGGTCAATACAGGATCAGCGTCATTCATTGCAAATCTAGTCTTGCTAATGTGAATAGAGTCATACATCGCGCCTTTAGGAAATTTAGCTTTATCCGTCCAAGTTCCCCGAGTGATTTTCGGTGAACCCTTATGCCATGATGCCGCTTGTGCAGTGGTACTCGTTCCAAGAACAGGTAACAGAACAAGGACCGAAGCCATCGCCAACAATGTTTTCTTCATAATATAAACCCCCATAACTATTGTTTGAACAGTCTAATTATAGCGCTAGTGCTCACTTATATCATCGTATAATGTGTATTTTATTATATTACTATATGCCATTTTGAGGTCTGAAAGCAAAAGTAATCAGGCTCTATTAGTTTTAGAAGACTCTGCTATTTCGGGAAAACACCTATAGTCTATGCCTCTTCATCACATAATCAGAAAGTGGTGACCTATTTCCCCGTACCAAAAAACGACAAAGGTTTAGAGAACCCAATTAGCCACCCAAATATTTAGCGAGCCAAACTGGGTTCAGATTTAGTTATACTGATGTCAGTAGGAAGTTTCAGGGGAAACTATTATTTAGGAGGAATTTAGATTGTTTAAGATAAAAAGAAAAAGCACGCTATTGTTCATGTTACTGGGTGCTGTTATAGGAAGTTTAGGTGTTACTAGCGCATCTGCCGAAAAAGCAACGCTCGTAAATACCGGGAAAAATGTCGACACTCTTGTTCATAAGGTTGATATTCGAAAATTGGCGTACTTCGACGTAACATTTGATTATTCAGCTTCGCACAAATTTCGTCAGAGTCAATACAAAACTTTTAAATTAAAAAAAGCAGTAAAAATAACCGATGAGTACAAACACAAATCAACTACTTTGCCCAAGGGCTCAATCGTGGCTGGATCTAGCGACGGTAAGGGCAATCTCACCTACATTAGCAACCCCTCTCTGAGTATTAAAAATCAAAAGCTAGTTTTTAAAGCGCTTGGCAATGTGCATGAAAGTTATCCATCGTCCAAAAAAAATGGTAGTGCTCAACAACCATATACTAGGACAACCGCTTTTTCTTACAACTCGCTGGCTCAATTTCCTTTCCTATCTGTTAAGTCCAACAATCCTGTCTATGATCCTAGCGGTTATTCTCTACCTTTCGTTTCTATTTCCGCAGATAGCCAGCTTGTTTACCACACCAAGGGATCAAGATATGAACCGACGCGTTATGCAAAGATTAAGAAATTCAAATTCACCCGTTCTAGCGTAACCTATTATTTAGCAAAACCAGTGAAGGGCGTTGTCACTAAAAAGGTTAAATCTGGTAAAACTTATCTCTATCGTGTAACTTTTAAAATGGGCCGCGTCTTTCAGGCATTGCTCCGGGATGCTGACAGTAATGGTTATAATCTCACCATTAACAACGGTAAACAAGAATTTTTCTTTTACCTTAGAGATCTAGGTTGGAAATATGTCGGCTCAGTTATGGGCGTGACCGGTGCAGATGCCGTTTCTCCTGAAGATACCCAAGCAGCTACTGATTACATTCAGGGACTGTATTAAACACCATGCTGAATATCAAGTAAATAGAATCAAAAAAGCAGTCGCATCCCCCACTCCAAGTGGCTTGCGACTGCTTTTTATATACCTACGATTATCGTGTTTCTCGACTACTTCTTCAGCGTAGCTGGCTTCGCCACATACCGATTAAGTAAATGAAATCCCGAAACCTTATCAACCGTCAGCACGTGGACATCCGAATTATCATTGGAGAAACGCGCACTGACTTGATAGTATTGCGATTTGTGGCTTCCGACGTAATTTTCAACTGCTGACCCCGACATCTTCCAAGGGCCCGACAACAACGCCGCAACGGGATGGCCCTGTTGGAGAATGCTCAGGCGAACTGCATTGCTCGGAACAAATGGCGTGAAGGTGCCAACTAAGGCGAGGACAATGAGACCACCCCACAGCCATTTTGACCGTTTTGTAAACCAGCCTTGTTTCTTTTCTTTCATCACGCCGCTTCCTTTCTAAAAGGCTACTCTGTTCGTGAGTTCATGTCCGCGTCTTTCGACATCACGCGATGAGGCTTTAACTGAACATCGAAGACATCCAGGAAGAACGCCATCAATGGCATTCCAACCAGTAACCCCCACGTTCCAAAGAGTTGTTCACTAACAATCAGGGTGATGAAGGTCACGAAAATTGGTAAATTAGTGGCATTGGCCATCAGTCGTGGATGCAGGAAGTAAGATTCAAACATGTGAATCACAACGATCAGCACCAGCACAGCGATGACGCGGATAATGCCACCCGTCACGAAGGCCACAATCGTTAAAGGAATCAGTGAGATCAATACCCCGGCCACCGGAATCAGCCCCAGGAAGAAAACCATAATTCCCAGAATTAACAGGCTAGGCATGCCGATCGCCCACAGACCCAGGACCATCAAAATTGTATTAATCGTACAGATCAATAACTGTGTTTCGATAACCGTCCCAAAGATATGAACAAACTTCATAATCAGTTGGCCCATTGGGACGAACAGTCCTGCGAAACGGCTTCGTGTGAACGCATGGGCAAACGACTGAAGCTGAACCTTGGTCAGATTGAAAATGAAACTAAAGAAGAAGGCCAATAGGATCGTTTCCACACCAGAGCTCAGCCGGGAGAGCTGACCAATTCCACTAGTCAACAGGTTCTTCCCATTGCTAATAACCGATGCATTCTGTGAGAGGTTCTTCACCATTCTGGTCACTTGGCTCTGAAGCTGGGGGTAAGTATCGATTAATCTATCAATCGTGTTCGGTAGGTTTGAAGCCTCCGACACCAGTGGTGGAATAATCTGTGAGAATGCCGCCACGAGAATTCCCAGGAACAGGATATAAACCAACAACGTCGCCCACAAGTGATGCAGATGCAAGTGCCGTTCAATGCCACCAATCGCCGCGTTTCCCAGATAAATAAAAATCACCGTAAACAACGCCAGCGACAGAAACGACTGGGCCTTCCAGGCAATAAAGATCAGTAAGACTAAGGCGATGTAAGTCATCGTCAGTGGATTTTGCCAAGTCCGCTTTAAAAATGCAATCAAAAAAAATCCCCCTCTAATTTTGGTAAGCACACCCCACTTTGTGGGATTAAATTTGAATCAACTGGTCATACACCGGGAGCAATGCTGTCACACATTCTCTAATTGTGGCCGCCTGCGCCTCTGGTGTCAACGTAAAGAAGGCATCCCCCCGATGGAATTGCCGGCCAACCTGCCATTCAGCATGCCGATCGATCTGAGTCGCCATCAATGCTTGATAATTCTCATGCGTGAGTGAAACCCCGGAATTCTTGTCCGTATGATCGCCCCCACATTCGAAATCACTGGGCAATGTCATGACGAGATCTTCCTTCAGACCGCGCAACAAGGCCTGACGATTCTTGGCCTCCTGTAACACGGCTAGCCAGATAAAGAACCGGTCGTCCCAGAAACCAATCTCCAGATGCGGTAACATCTTATAGCCCCGCTTGGACGTACTAAAAGCCACCCAGGTATCAGTGGGCGGATTCTTGGTCCGTCGTAAATGTTTTGAGACGTGATCATAGATTGGCACCGCCAGTGTGGCAAAAACCGGTTTGAGATCCGCCACCGTCGCCATGAACTTCGGATCAATCTGTTCTCTAATCTTTCCTAACCGTCCGGGCAACGTTTGATCCTCAAATACGCGAAAGTCTTGGTCCTCGTACATCGCTAATCCCCCTTCTAAACGTTCAATTGATTCCATGTTATACTAATAGAACTAACTTGGAAAGAGGGATCCTCATGGCTGAGAAGAGTCAAATGGAACAACATCTACAGAATTCGGTCTATGGCACACCGATGGTTCACCCCGATGAACAACGCCATTACCTGGGAACATTTCGCGAACGTGTCTCCCTCGCCATGACGATTGCTGAGGTCACCAATGCCCAGAATGTTCGGACCTTCACGCGTGAAATCAGCGCGCATCCAGACCTGCAGGTGATTTTTAACGGCCACATCGACCAGAGTGACCTGGCCCCTTATCTGAAGGCCACGGGTCAACACAACTTAAAATTTACAATTCGTCAAGATGACTTCTACGGCCATCAAGCCGCGGATCTGGGTCTCGTCGTCGCCAGTGACCATGCGATCGACCAGAATCCCATCACCTTAACTGCTAAATATCCAACAAAACCAACTCAGGCCACGCCACCGACAAAAAAGTCGGGTTGGCTTACTCGTCTCTTCGGTCATCATTAAAGAAAGGACCTTTTATTTTGGCACAACATCCATTAGCCTACCGTATGCGGCCTCAACGCCTTGAAGATATCGTGGGCCAACAAGACTTGGTAGGCCCCGGCAAGATTATTGCCCGCATGGTGGCGGCTAAACTTCTGTCGTCTATGATTCTCTATGGCCCACCAGGCACAGGAAAAACCAGTATTGCCAGCGCAATCGCTGGATCCACAAAATATGCTTTTCGCAAGTTAAATGCTGCGACGGACACTAAGAAAGACCTTCAGGTTGTTGCGGCCGAGGCCAAGATGAGCGGGACCGTCATCCTGTTACTCGACGAAATTCACCGCCTAGACAAGACCAAGCAGGACTTCTTACTCCCTCACCTAGAGAGCGGTCGTATCATCCTCATCGGCGCCACCACCGAGAATCCTTACATCAACATCAACCCGGCTATCCGGAGTCGAACCCAGATTTTTGAAGTTCACCCCCTCTCTTTGGACGACATTAAAGTGGCCTTGAACCGGGCTATCACCGACAAGGAACGTGGCCTCGGCGGGTTGCCTTTACAAGTTGATGCCGATGCTCTCGACTTCATTGCTGGAGCTACTAATGGTGATCTCCGCAGTGCCTTAAGTGGCTTAGAACTAGCCGCACAATCTACGCCCCCAGCCGAAGACGGGCAAATTTATGTGACACGTGAGATTGCCGAGACCTGCTTGCAACGTAAGGCCTTGGTGGGTGACAAGAACGGGGATGCCCATTACGACGTCATTTCCGCCTTTCAGAAATCCATTCGAGGGAGTGACACCGATGCTGCTCTACATTACCTGGCACAACTAGTGGCGGCTGGTGACCTCCCGTCAATCTGTCGGCGACTGATGGTCATTGCTTACGAGGACATTGGCCTCGCTAACCTCCCTGCCGCAGGACGCACCGTACAGGCCGTACAAGCCGCACAACAACTGGGCCTGCCCGAGGGACGAATTCCCCTCGCAGACGCCGTCATCGAGCTGTGCTTGTCTCCTAAGTCCAACTCTGGAATTGCTGCCATCGACGGCGCCCTAGAAGATGTCATGGAAGGCCACAATGGGGCCGTACCAGAACACCTCAAGGATGCCCATTACAGTGGGGCTAAGAAGCTGGGTCATGGGAATGGTTATCAATTCCCTCATGATTTCCCTAATGACTGGGTCAAGCAACAATACCTACCAGACAGCCTCAAATCAGCACAGTACTATCACCCCAAGACCAATGGCCGTTTCGAAAGTCAGTTAGCCGAACAATACCAGCGCCTTCGTCAGGCAAATCGAAAGTGATAAATTGAACTTCACCCCATAATATGCTAATATCAAGGTGGTTCTAAGGTGTACGCGTTGTCTCACTACAAGTTGCCGAACAAGTAATTTATATATGGGAATGTTCTATGGTGGAGAAGATGGCAGGCCTTTTCACTTGGAAGTCAGACGCTCCAACAGACATTCCCCCCTGCATTGTCATCGCGGGTCAACATGACTGGACAATTAACGGCACCACTTAGATCAACCAAAGCTCAGCTTTGAGGACCATTCCATTGAATGGTCCTTTTCTTTTCAAATTAAAGGAGGAACACCTCGTGCTCATAACTATTTTAATGATCTGCTACACCGTGCTGGCCCTCGGCATTGGTTGGGGCGCCTATAGTCACCGTAACCGACCATTTTTGGTCTTTCATCCGGAAGAAAACGCGGTCCTCAGTAACATCCTGAAAGTCGGCGGGATCATCCTTCTACTCGTTGGGATCCTCTCAGCAGTAGCGACCGCCCTGAACAATACGATCCTCATCATCATTGCCCTCTTAGCGGGCATTATCGTCATTTTGGCTCTTCAAATTCTAATGGTTCGTTGGTTGCCTAAAGCGTAACCGGTTTCATTTTCTCCGAGAATTTCTGCCATTTTGCTTTTTATTTGGCCATAAATAACGTATGATAAGAGTATAAAGTAATGAGAGGTGAACAATATGTTACAACAATATAAGCACATTTTAGTACCAGTCGACGGTTCCTACGAAGCAGAATTAGCTTTCAAGAAAGCGGTCGCTGTGGCTAAGCGTAACGATGCTGATTTACATCTCGTTCACGTTGTTGATACGCGGGCTTTCCAAAACATTTCCAGCTTTGATACCAGCATGGTTGAACAAGTCACGGAAACGGCGAAGAAGACACTTGATAAGTACGTTGCCGATGCTAAGGCTGCTGGCCTAGACAACATCGATTACGCGATTGAGTATGGCGCGCCAAAGACGATCATTGCCCGTGATGTCCCTCGGGATAACGATACAGACCTGATCATGATTGGGGCAACGGGGTTAAATGCCGTTGAACGTCTCTTGATTGGTTCTGTTACCGAATATGTTACTCGTACGGCTGTCTGCGACGTTATCGTTGTTCGGACTGATTTAGATAACCAGCCCGCCAAAAAGACTCATCCAGAAAAATAAGCCTTATTAATCAGTAAAAGTCGCTGCCCCATAACGGGGCAACGACTTTTTTGTGTCTATTTAATCAGCAATAATGGTACTTCCTAATTGAGGAGTTAACCGTTCTTGCAAGGCAACGTTGTGGGTCACCAGTGCCAGAGTCCGCGCGATACTCAAACTCCGTTTGGAAGCAGTCGTTGCCAGGAGAGCCTTCTCAGCCTCCCCCTTCATTTCGTACAGGACATCGATCAGGTACAGTGACCCTTGGTGCTTAACGGCCCGCAAAGCGGCTTCGACGTTATCAATCACCAGTTGTGGCTGTTCCAACTTCAGATACATCTGAGCAATCTGATAACGGGCCCAGATGAGTCGCTTAAAGTTATCTTCGTCATGCCATTCAAAATCATCGAGGTAACCGACTGCGGCATTCAAATAGAAACGTGCCTTGTCGAGTTCCTGACGATTGAGGTAAGCCGTGGCCATGCCGACGTTACCGACAATCGCATACAGATCCCACGGCATCCGGTAGGCGCGGTGAAGCAACAAGTTAAAGTGAAAGATTGCTTCGTCCGGCCGATTACGAGCGCCAAGTTCCACAAAACCGCGGTAGTAATGGTAGCGTTCGCGGTCAAAGGCATTCTGAACATTCGTCATATTAACCTTACCCAGCAGATCATCCGCGAGCGCATAGTCCTCACGACGGATCGCCCCGGCAATATCGTCGAATTGTTCATCCATCCCACTCCCGAGACCGGATAAAACATCATTTAATGAAATATTGAGCCGCCGGCAAATCTGTAAGATAATCTTGATGCTCGGTACTTTGTTCTTTTTTTCCATCAGACTAACCGTCGCTTGGGTACAAATCCCTTCGGCTAGTTCTTGTTGTGACAAGTTCTTCTGCTTCCGATATTGTTTAACTTTACTCCCTAATAAACGCATCTCATCTCTCCCTCACGAGTCGTAACGTTAGGTACCCAACATGATAAAGCCGAACATTACTCAAAACGTGACCAACGACCATTCCCCGACACTTAAGTTGTTTCATCCGTTAATATTCAGCCCCTGGTAATGACTGGCCAGATTCGGCCTGTTTATCGTTAATTACAATAATAGGCGATTTATAGAGAATTACAAGCAATATGCGATATCATTAAGAAAATCTAATCTTTCTAGTCCATTCACTCATTTTAATATAAAAACTGTAATAATAAGGTTTTTAAAAAGGCGGACATCTTTCCCGCCATGGTTTTTATTGTACGTAAATAATCGATTAATCTGATAATCCCGCAACCTATGCATAGCTTAAAACAAAGTTCTGTAAGACCGCCCATCGCGTTGCTGTCGCCGATTGCTGGGTAACCCAACGTAGTCGCGATAATTCATTGGTAATCTGGCCATCGGCACCCAACGCCCACATCCGCATCATCGTTGCCGTCGTGTCAGGCGTCCACAGATATGCCGGTACCCCTTCTTGATGGGCAGCCGCAATAAATTGTTGACTGGCGGATAGTCGCTGAAAGGAATAAAAGTCCGCGGGAATCGATCGAGGATTAACCCAGTTAAACGGAAGAATCAAACCTACCTTTAGACGTGGTTGTAGCTGACGTAACTGCCGCACCACCCGGTAATCCAGTGAGTGGACAACACTGCCATCATGCCGTAACCGGTCACCATAGGTCGTGGCAAACCGTCGGATGGCATTCTGTGAGTCATGCGGCGTTGTCTTAATCTCTACCATGAGCCGTTGATGTTGCGCTTCAGCCACCCGCAGGTAAGCTGGCCAGCTGCTGAGTCGAGCTTGCTGCCTGTTTTCATGGAGCATCAATCGCTGTAACTGTCGGAGGGTCAGATCATGGGGTGTTGCATCCCGACCAGCCAACACTTTAAGGTTCTCGTCATGCAATACGACCCACTGATGGTCACGGGTCTCATGCAGATCCATCTCAACGTAGTCCGGTTGATGAATTGTCACTTGGCGCAAGGCCCCTACCGTATTCTGGACCCCATGACCGTGGTCAACCCCGCGATGGCTAATCAGGGTGGTTGGTCCCCACGCTGGTTGGGCAAAGACTGTTTGCGACGTCACCATCCCCATCATGACCAGGCTTATTAGCGATAAGACCAGCGCCCCAGGTAAGCCACGCCGTCTGTCCAATAATTGCTGTGGCTGCGGCTGACCACACCAGGCCCAAACAACCGTCGTTAGTCCCAAAATGGTCATCAAGCAGAACCCCAGCAGGACGATAAACACAGCCACTATCAGCATCAATCGGCCCGTCACCACATGAAGCACGGCTACCAAGGCTTCACTGCCAACAATCCAAACGGCGGCGAGACCAGCCCAAATACTGAGAGCGCCTCCGATTTGTCGTGCCGATCCTCCAGTAGTGGCTTCACCTTGGGACCACCAGTGGGGGCCCCGTAACCAGAAAATCCCAGCGAGAAGCAGATAGAATCCCCCCACAGCCACCAGTACAGGCCGCCGATTCAGCGTCACAAAATTAATCAGAGTGGCCGGTAGCACCAGGCGCGCCCAAAAACGACTTCCCAGGCCCCACAAGCCAAACGGCAAAGCCAAGACAACCGATACCAAGAGCACTAATCCCCACGCCCATTTGTACTGCCAGACACGGCGCCAGATTTCTGGCTGGGTCATCGACTTGCCAGAGACGACTACCGCCACCTGAGTGAGTTGCCAAATTGCGATTAAGCAAAGACTAACGACACTCACCACCAGGGCTCCTGACCAACCTGGCCGCTGACTCAGCCAGCGCACACCTAGTAATAGACTAATCAAGCCACCCCACCCCATCAAAAGTCCGGTGTGCGTGAGACTCAATCGCCAAACACAATTCAATTGGTGCCGATACCGTCGCACAGAAAATCCTCCCCATAAAAAAATCGATGAGTCACGTTACCGTGGCCCACCGACGTTTAACACTTACTTTGCTTTCGGCTTGTAGGTTGATGCCGCTGACGCATTGTCCAACGGAATAAAGTCGTAAGCCAATTCGTTTTGATAATCGAATTCGTCAAGGGCCAACTGAATCAGCCGATCGATCAGGTCAGCATAGCTAATCCCGGAAGCCTGCCACAGTTGTGGGTAAAGGCTAATGTTGGTAAACCCTGGCAAGGTGTTCACTTCACCAACGTATGGCACGCCATCCTTAGAAACCAGATAGTCGATCCGCGCCATTCCCTTTAAGCCAAGAGCCGCGTAGGTCCTCAGACCCATCGTCGTGATTTCCGTCGTCAGGTCGGCTGGTAAGTCGACTGGAACTTCGAAGGTCACGCCACTAGCATCCACGAACTTATTATTGTAGTCATAAAAGACATCAGATTCCGGTACCCGAATAGCACCCAACCGAGAAGCTTGAGGCTTTTCGTTACCCAAAATGGAAATTTCAACCTCTTCTGGACCAGCAATGGTTTCTTCAACCAATACCTTAAAGTCATAACGGAAAGCATCGGCTAAACCTTCACTGTATTCCGTTGCATTTGTTGCCTTATGAATCCCTACGGATGATCCCTGGTTAGCAGGCTTGATAAATACGTTGGTGCCCAACTTAGCCTTGATTGTCTCGTAGTCGTTTTCATTACGGTTATCCGGCGTAATCACCACGTACTTGGTGTTCCGGATGCCGTGTGTGGTCAACACTTGCTTCGTTAAGTCCTTATCAAAGGACGTCGCTGATGCTAAGACGCCACTCCCCACAAAAGGCTTTTTCAAGAGACGGAAAAGCCCTTGGATCGTACCATCTTCACCCAAGTTACCATGAATAATTGGGAAGAAAACATCAATGTCCTTTGCCTGAGATAAATTCCAAATGGGTGCCAAGGGGTTGGAAGAATCTACTTTGGTGAGTTCTTCTGCGGCGACTGTTGCCTCGTCCTCACCGTCAAATACGCGCCGTGAAGCAGCGTCGCTTAAAACAAAACCGCTACGCGTCAGCAGGAATAGGCTAACGTCATAATGGGATTTGTCCATTGCGTCGTAAATGTTGTGGGCCGAACGCTTGGAAACGTCGTGCTCCGAAGAATTTCCACCGAATAGTAGACCTACGTGTAACTTTGTTTTCTTCTCCATCTTGTTTGTCACTCATCCTATCGTATAGATTTCGGTTAGCCTTCAGTATACCATTTCTCAAAAAAAATGCGTATATTTTTTAACCTAAAAAATCGATAGTTGAATTTAAATACTTTTTTATAGCCGGCGAGAGCCCCACCTTCAACCGTAAGGCGTCTAACAGGCGTTTACGGTTGAAAAATTGGTTCCACCCCGCCAGGTTGTCCGGACGACGTCGCTTGGCGACTTCCTGCCGCCAATGTTTCAACGCGTCCAGAAAAGCCGTTTCATACAGGCTGTGCCGATTCGTCAGTTCCACCAAATAGGCCGCCATCCGATCGTTCTCACCGTAAATTAGTGGTGTTGTCACTCGCTTGAGGCGTTCCATGTAGGTCACCAACAAAAAGAGCTTATCTGCTCGCGTCAGCTGGTCACTGGCCGCTAACACGGCTAGCAAGTCCACAATGGCCGCATAGGCATGTGCCCAGCCCTGTTGGTTTACAAATCCCCGGGTATCCGTCTCGACACAAATATAAGTTGCCACCTGAATCACCAACCGATGCCAGTCTAGGTCTAGTGGCGTCGACTGCTCGTTTACGAAGTGCAGGACAACGGCTAGCAACGAAGCCGCACTGGCCCGACCAAAGACTGCCACATTTGCGGGTTCCAGGACGTGATTAAAGAGAACTTGGTCACTGCTGAGTGTCGAAATCAGTCGCCGCATTCCCTGTTCACCAATGGCATCCTGCTGCAACGCATCATACAAGGTGAAGTTCACGCCATTGTAGCGAATCTTAGGGTCGAGCGATGCCAAATGGCGTAAGAGAAATTGTAAGTTGGCCGGCGTCAGCGCTAATTCTTCTTGATGGGCAAGCTGCTCATTGAGTTGGTCCAGGAGTTCCTGAATACCATCTGAATCGTCCGGTAACTCGACAGTCGTCCGCCGTCGCCGGTGAATACCATCCATAACCTCCCCAATTCGATGTCCCAGGGACTGATACACCTGTCCCGCCTTCAATTCCGCATTGAGGTCCGCCATCTGCTGTCGAAGCGTCCCAATCTGTTCATCCATCAAATAAGCCTCCTGAGCATCTAACTAAGACTCAATCTTTCCGGTATTGAGCACCGGTTGTGAGCCCCGTTCGTTAATAATTGAAACCATCATGTTATTAATTAATTGAATCTTTTGGTTGTCCGTTAATTTCAAATCTGTCTCATCGGCGAGCTTGCTAATCGCACCTTCCGTGATCGACACAGCCCCTTCAACAATAATCTTTCGTGCCGATAGGATAGCCTGGGATTGTTGCCGTTGTAGCATGGCTGAAGCAATTTCCGTGGCGTAGGCTAGGTGTGTCAACCGCGTTTCAATAATTTTAACTCCGGCAACGTCGAGCCGCTCCTGAAGTTCCTGCGTCAAGCGATTTGAGACTTCGGTAGGATTACTCCGCAAGGTCAATGCCTCACCGTCACCAAAGTTGTCGTACGCATATTCTGAAGCCACGTGACGCACGGCCGACTCCGTTTGAATTTCCACAAATTGTTCGTAGTCTTCGACGGAGAAAAGTGCCTTACTGGTATCCACAACCTTAAAAACAATGACTGCCGCAATTTCTACGGGATTCCCTTGCAGGTCATTAACCTTGAGAATGGCACTGTTAAAATTACGAACCCGTAAGGACACCGTTGCCTTATTTGTCAGTGGAATCGTCAGGAATAAACCCGACTCGCGAATCGTACCGATATACTGGCCGAAGAACGTCAGTACTTTGGATTGGTTAGGGCTGATGATAGTCAAACTGCTGGCGGCTAGAATTGCCACAATTAGCAGGACGGTCCCCGTCACTATCATCCCCGCCATCACGATCAGCCACCCCGCAAACACGATCAATGCCAGGACTAACAATAGTCCGAGATAGCCGTTCATGTGAATGACATTTTTTTCTTTCATTTAGACTCACTCCATTCCCCATTTATTCGGTCTAATGGAACGGCACTCACCGCCCCCCTAAACGTCAACTATCCTTATTATACCCGACTGGCTAGGAAACCACTAAAAAACCGGCCCTTTGCAAGCAAAGAGTCGGTCACCTTAATAATTAGTTTAAGCTTCTTGCACATCGACGAACCATGCTGCATTCGTATCGTTGCCGTTCAGGGCGTCGAAATCTGCATCCAAGGCGGGGTTGACGGCCGTCACGGTCCCAGTCACGGGACTTGAAATGTCTGAGACGGCTTTGTCCGCTTCAACACTCAATAAACTCTCACCATCGACGACGTGGTCCCCAACAGCCGGCAACTTGGCAAAACTGATCGTGCCTAATTCGGACTGACCCTCACTGGTCAAACCGATTCGGGTGCCATCAGTCACCTTTTTTGTCCAAAAGTACTGTACCATTTCAGCCATACTAACCGCTCCTTTTTATTCGAAAGACTCGTTTCGACTAAACATGTAACTCTTATAATGATACCGCATTGACATGATTAAACCAATCCCGATAAGATTTCCGATTAATGCGGACCCCCCCTGGCTCACGAATGGTAACGGAATCCCGGTCAGCGGTAATAGACCAATGCTCATCCCAACGTTTTCAAACACGTGAAAGAGAATCATCATGATAACCCCAGTTGAGATGTAGGCATAGAACACGTTCTTGGTATCGAATGTCACTCGAATCATTTGGTAAATCAATAGGAAGTACAAGAAGATGAGGACACAGCCCCCGATAAACCCGAAGTTTTCCCCGACAACGGAGAAAATCATATCAGACTCTCGAACGGGAACGTAGACGTGTGAAACGTTAAAACCAGTTCCAAAGATCCCACCAGACCCGATCGCCTTCATACTCTGCCAGAGTTGATAACCCTGGTTAGAAGTGTCTGCCGACGGATGAAGCCAGGTGTCAACCCGGGAGAATTGGTAAGCTTGAAAGCCAACTTTCTCGAGGATCCTACGCCCACCATCCGTCGTCACAAGGGCTAACACACTGCCTCCGACAACGGCAATAATGGAGAATGCTGGTGCGATAATCTTCCAGGTAATCCCAGAAACCAACAATACCCCACCAACGATGGCGAAGAACACCAGCATCGTCCCAAAGTCATTTTGTAATTTCAAGAGCACCGCTACCGGCAAGGTCCAAAGGATCAATTTACCAATCAGCTGCCAGTCAGTACGCATCGTGTGTATTGGATTAGCATTGTTATGTTCCGTCACCACTCGCGCCAGCATCAAGATAAAAGCTGGCTTCATGACTTCAGAAGGTTGGAAAGTCAAAGGCCCAATCGCAAACCAACTCTTGGCACCAGTATTGTCAAAATATGTTCGACTGTAAAAAACCAACACGGCCAACAGCAGGAAGATGCCTAGCCCATAGAGCACGGGGGCCACCTTCCAAAGCTGCTCGGAATCAAACTGCATGATAATAATAATCGCCACGGTCCCAATGACATACCATACCAATTGGGAAACCACCGCAGAAGTAATGCTAGTCGACCCGCTATCGTGGGTTGCCGCTACATAGATAGAAGCGAGTCCGATCAACGCCAACATGAGGATACAGAAGATAATCCCCCAGTCGATTCGCGACTCGGTCTCGGTCCGCTGTTCTGTCGCATTCTTTGCCACTATGATTGCTCCTTAATTCAAACTAAGATTTGTCTTCATTATAAAGGCCGGAGTGGACGAACACGTCGCACTCCGGCCAACTTTACGAAAATTTATTATCCCCGGTGTAAGTGGTAATCGCGCAATAACAGCTCGACACCCTCGTCAACCGTCTTTACACGGTAAACATCGCCGTCATTCAACTGGGCCGAGAACCGGTCGTCGTCAGGTGTAACGGTTCCAATCGTCTCTGAACCAATCTTCAGAACGGACATCATTTGGCCGTCTGGTAATTTTTGTTCATCGATGGTTACTTGCACTGCTTTTTCTCGTTTACTCATGCCAACTCTCCTTTATTTAGTGGGCGGCAGCTGATCCAGATGCATCGCCGCTCGGTATTCTGCTTCCGCTTTTGTGTTACGGCGGAGACTAAAGTGGTCCGGCACGGGATCAATCCCGCCCCGCACGAATGGATGGCACCGTAAGATCCGCGCCACCCCCATGAGACCGCCCTTAAGCGCCCCATGTTTTTCTAACGCCTGCAACATGTAAGTCGAACAAGTCGGATAATACCGACAGGTCGGTGGGAATAGTGGCGAAATGAATCGCTGGTACCCACGTACGAACATCGTCAATAGCCAACGCATCACGCCACCTCCTGTATGCTAGTCGTTGTTTTGTTTTGCCGTCTTAGTATCCATGTGCTCCAGAAGGACACCAGCACCCTTAGCAACATTGTCTAAGGGGTCTTCGGAAATGATGACGGGAACCGTCAAACGTTCTGAGAAGAGCTTGTCGATACCATCTAACAAGGCACCCCCACCAGTCAACATGATGCCGCGATCAATGATATCCGCAGCCAACTCAGGTGGAATAGTCTCCAGAACTGACATCGCAGCAGCCACAATTTGGTCCACGGAATCGTGAATGGCAACTTCGACTTCAGCGGCGGTAATAGTCGTTTCGGTTGGCATTCCACTAACGGAATCACGGCCTCGAACAGCCATTGTCCTCTGTTCGTTCTCAGGCTCTGGATAAGCAGTCCCAATCTTAATCTTGATGGTTTCTGCTGTCCGTTCCCCGATAATCAGGTTGTGTTCATGCTTCATGTAGTTCACGATTTCAGCATTCATCCGGTCACCAGCGACACGAATAGACCGACTGGCTACGATGTCCCCTAGAGACAGAATAGCGATGTCACTGGTTCCCCCACCCATGTCGATAACCATGTTACCACTAGGCTTGAAGATATCCATACCGGCACCCAAAGCGGCAACCTTAGGTTCAGCTTCCAAATAAACCTTGGCGCCACCAGACTTTTCGGCAGCTTGAATGATAGCCTTCCGTTCGATCTCGGTGATGTTGGTTGGTGCACAAATCATAATGTTTGGTTTGGACAAGAACCCCTTGACGCTTAGCTTATTGATAAAGTAGGAGAGCATGGCCTCAGTGATGTCAAAATCGGAAATGACCCCGTCTTTCAAGGGACGGATTGCCCGAATATTCCCTGGAGTCCGACCCACCATGCGGTAAGCCTCTGAACCCACTGCCAGGACCTTATCCGTCTTCGTGTCAATTGCAACGACGGATGGTTCATTTAATACGATACCCTTGCCGACTACGTAAATTAAAACGTTCGCAGTCCCCAGATCAATCCCAATATCTTTCGCCATACTTAGTGCCCTCCTGATTTTAAAAGCCAATTTTCAACATATCATTATAACATACTCTCATTAAACTAAAAATGATTTCTCGATCAAACAAAAAGGTGGCTCTTACGCCACCCTCGTTGTCTAGTTATTTACGTGTGAGTTTTTTAACACCACGGTGTCGTTGTCAGCAACCGTGACGCGTTCAACTTGTGCGCCCAATGCCGTCAACTTCTTGTGGAAGTCATAATAACCGCGATCTAAGTATTTCAGATTGGTCACCTGTGTATAGCCATCCGCGACTAATCCGGCTAGGACCAATGCCGCAGCAGCCCGCAAGTCGGTAGCAGCCACTTCAGCTCCATTAAAGTCAGTCGGGCCATGCATCACAACAGTCCGTCCATTCACTTGGTACTGTGCGTTCATGCGCCGAAGTTCTTCCAGGTGCATGAAGCGGTTCTCAAAAACGGTTTCGGTCATGGTACTGGTTCCAGCAGCAGCTAACTGTAAGATGGTCATTTGAGGCTGCATATCAGTTGGAAAACCAGGATAAGGTAAGGTCTTCACGTCCGTTGATTGTAGCTTTTCTGGGCCAATAACCCGAATTCCTTCTGGTTCTTCAGTAACCTTGGCACCCATCTCCTGTAACTTGGAGATCAGTGGCTTGTTGTGTTCAACGATCCCGTCTTTAATCAAAACGTTCCCGTGAGTCAAGGCAGCGCCAACCATAAATGTGCCGGCTTCGATCCGGTCTTGAACCACGTTGTGTTCAGTCCCGTGCATCTTTTCTACTCCGTCGATCCGGAGTGTTTCCGTACCGGCACCGCGAACGTGAGCCCCCATCTTGTTTAAGACATTGGCCAAATCCACAATTTCTGGTTCGCGAGCAACGTTGTCAATCACAGTCGTTCCTTGAGCCAAACAAGCGGCCATCATAATGTTCTGAGTGGCCCCAACACTAGGGAAATCTAAGTAAATGTGGTTCCCGACTAAACGATCGGCGAAGGCTTCAATATAGCCATCGTGTTGTTCGATCCGAGCACCAAGGGCTTCTAGACCCTTCAAGTGTAAGTCAATTGGGCGTGTCCCAATGGCACAACCACCAGGTAAAGCAACCCGAGCATGACCCAACCGCGCTAAGAGCGGACCCATCACAACGATTGAGGCACGCATCTTGGAAACGTATTCAAAAGGCGCTTCACTAGAGACTTGGCGTGTCGCATCAATCGTGACTTCCCGTTGTTCTTCGTTGAAATCAACGCGGAGATTCAGGAAGCGTAAGACTTTATTCATCGTATAAACATCAGATAAAACCGGAACATTTGCTAAGTGGGTGAGTCCATCTTGACCAAGAATTGACGCCGCCAAAATTGGAAGAACGGCATTCTTAGCGCCTTCAATTTGAACCACACCGGTTAAGCGGTTCCCACCATGAACGATAATTTTTTCCATGGGATACCTCCAAAGAATTTTATGAGCCGTTTGCTGCTTTAAAGTAAATAGCCCAGGTTACGAACGTTGTTAATGAAGTCTAGGAAGAATGAGCTGCAGCCAAAGCCGATGGCCACCGCCAACATCACGATAAGCACTCGTGACTGGCGCGGGTAAAACGTCATTAACCGTTCAATGTGTAACGCTGATATTGCCCAAAATGCAAGGCCAATAAAGGCTAAATGGCTAATAATCGTTAATATTCCCTGTAACCCAATGAGTTTCATTCGCCCAATCCTTTCCAAACATTCTCACCCACTATATCATAATTTTTCATAGTTGTCCCCGAAATTCCTGTAAATTCAGCGTTTGTAATATTACATTTCATCCGTTTATGACCAGTGACCGACCAAACGGCGACCTAAAAGGTTTTACGTGGTGAAATCATTTCAAAATCCGCAATTATTCTTCCTGAACAGAACAACTTATTTTCAGGTCGAAAAACAGCACATCGTTCGGAAATAAATTCAATTTCCATTGGTTTGAATTGGATGCTTTACACCACTTTAGCAGATGTGTAACCTTCGACATGGACAACGTAACGCCGCCAAAAACGAGATCCGCTGGAACAAAAAAGCAACTTTTCCCTAGAGAAAAGTTGCTTCAGAGTCCTATTCAGGATTATTGTCTTGCATCGTGCTTAGTGATTGGCAACGTTAATCCGGTTAATAGCCCGGCGTAATGCCACTTCAGCCCGTGCTAAGGTATCGGGATCCTTCTCGGCCTTTGCCTTTTCAATCGCCTTTTTAGCCCGTTCCTGAGCGCTCTGTGCCCGGCTGACATCAATATCAGCCTGACGTTCAGCACTGTCGGCAACAATTGTTGCCACGTTATTGGAGAATTCAATAAATCCGCCATTAACGGCAATCCGGTCTTGTTCACCGTCATGCTTGAAACGAACCTCATCAACTTTCAACGTCGCAAGGACGGGAACGTGATTTGGCAAGATCCCCATCGGCGCATAGGTCGTGGTCACAATCAGAAAGTCACCTTTCTGTTCATAAACCCGACCATCGGGAGTCACAATGCTAACGGATAAAACTGGTTTATCAGCCAATTAGAATTCCTCCCTAGTTGTTGGCGACGGCGTCATTCATTTCCTTGGCCTTAGCCACGACGTCTTCGACACCACCACAGTTACGGAAAGCATCTTCTGGCAGCTTGTCGTACTTACCTTCCAGAATCTGCTTGAATCCATCAATGGTATCTTCCAACTTCACGTACTTCCCTGGTAAACCAGAGAATTGGGAAGCCACAGTAAATGGTTGTGACAGGAAGAATTGAATCCGCCGTGCACGGTTAACAATCGTTTGCTCTTCTTCAGAAAGTTCATCCATCCCTAAGATCGAGATGATATCTTGCAATTCATGGTAACGTTGCAAAACGTGTTGAACTTCGGTTGCAACGTCATAGTGTTCTTGGCCGATGATTTCAGGGGCTAAGGCAGTTGACGTTGAAGCCAATGGGTCCACGGCTGGGTAAATCCCTTGTTGCGTTAAAGAACGTTCCAAGTTGGTCGTGGCATCCAAATGGGCGAAAGTCGTGGCGGGAGCAGGGTCGGTGTAATCATCGGCAGGCACGTAAACGGCTTGAATCGAAGTGATCGACCCATTCTTCGTTGACGTGATCCGTTCTTGCAACTGACCCATTTCAGTGGCCAACGTTGGTTGGTAACCAACGGCTGAAGGAATCCGACCTAACAAGGCAGAAACTTCAGAACCGGCTTGCGTGAACCGGAAGATATTATCAATAAACAACAGAACGTCTTGGCCCTTAACATCACGGAAGTATTCCGCAATCGTTAACCCAGTCAAGGCAACCCGCATCCGGGCACCAGGAGGTTCATTCATTTGACCATAAACCATGGCCGTTTGCTTCAGAACTCCGGAACCTTTCATTTCCCAATACATATCGTTACCTTCACGGGTCCGTTCACCAACACCGGTGAAAACGGAAATCCCGTTGTGGCCTTGCGCAATGTTATGGATTAATTCTTGAATTAAAACGGTTTTACCAACACCGGCACCACCGAACAACCCAATCTTCCCACCACGAACGTAAGGTTCGAGTAAGTCAATAACCTTGATCCCAGTTTCTAGGATTTCAGTCGTAGGGTTCAATTCGCTATACTTCGGTGCGTCACGGTGAATTGGCATCCGTTGGGCATCAGGCCCAAATTCGGCACCACCATCGATTGGATCACCCAAAACATTAAATACTCGACCTAAGGTGTCATCACCAACGGGAACGGAAATGGAAGACTCTGTGTTTTCAACTTCCATGCCCCGGCGAAGACCATCGGTACCGTCCATGGCAATCGTCCGCATAACCCCGTCACCCAATTCAAGGGCAACTTCGGTTACAAGAACAGTGCCATCATCACGTTTGATGTTTAAGGCGGTGTTGATGTCGGGTAATTTATCAGTTAATGGGAATTCAACGTCGACAACTGGTCCGATAACTTGAACAACTTTACCAGTACTCATTATTCGTTAATTCCTCCCGTCATTAATTCTTTAAGGCTTCTTGACCACCAGTAATTTCGGTGATTTCAGTCGTAATCGCTGCTTGCCGAGCCCGGTTGTAATGTAATTGCAGATCCGAGATCAGGTCATCAGCGTTGTCAGTGGCTGACTGCATCGCATTAGAACTTGATGCATGTTCAGCAGTTTTGGCATCCAAAATAGCACCATAAACCAGACTCTCAGCGTATTGTGGCAGGATAGAATCCAAGACCTCCTGCGCTGAAGGTTCTGTTTCATAATCGTTTGCAAGATTGGACGTTGGCGTCTCACTAACAGCTTTACCCGCAAGTGTTTCACGGTCCACTGGCAATGTCTTTTCACCCCGGAATGACGACGTAATACGGTTAACGAAATGGTTATAACAAACGTAAAGTTCGTCAAAGATTTCGTTATCGAACATGGTCGTCACGGTCTTTACAATTTCCCGGACTTCGTTAAACTCGGGAACATCGCTTACACCGCGATATTCATAAGCCACGTTAATGCCCCGGTTCTTGTAGAAGTCTGCTCCGGTACCCCCAACAGCCAGAATCATATAATCATCTGGGTTAGGTGTCTGCTTGTCAATGAATTCATTGGCTTCGCGCAAGACACTACTGTTATAACTCCCCACCATACCGCGGTCAGAAGTTATGACTAAATAAGCCGTTTTCTTAACTGGACGGTCTGCCTGTAACTTGTTTGAGGAATTATCAAACAGTTGAGACTGAGATAAGCGCATGACTACTGACTTAATCTTTGAGACGTACTCTTGATAGCCAGCCGTATGCTTCTGAATCTTGTTCAACTTCGCAGTCGACACCATGTGCATCGCGGCAGTGATCTGTCGGGTTGCCTTGGTTGACGAAATCCGATGTTGGACGTCATGGATAGATTCAGCCATTTTTTCTCACCATCCTTCCTTCAAGCAATTCTAGTTTTCTGCTGAATCATCGTCGTCCGCTTCAGCATTATGCTTGGTCGGTTGGAAAGTCTTATCAAACTCAGCAAGTGCGTCATCCAATGCATCGCCTTCTGGTAAATTACCAGTTTTGGTGATTTCATCTTCAAGTGCTTTGTAAGACGTGTCCATAAACGCAAACAATTCGTTTTGGTAACGTAGAACGTCACTCACTTCGAGCTTATCAAGGTGCCGGTGGGTCAAGGCGTAGAGAATAATAACTTCCTTGGCAACAGGTACAGATTCATGCAAGCCTTGCTTTAAGACTTCCACGGTCCGAGCACCACGGTCCAAACGGGCCTTGGTAGCAGCATCCAAGTCAGAACCGAATTGTGCGAATGATTCCAGTTCCCGGTATGCGGATAAGTCCAACCGCAAAGTCCCGGCAACCTTCTTCATGGCTTTGATTTGAGCATCCCCACCAACCCGAGAAACTGAAGTCCCGGCATCAATGGCTGGCCGAATCCCTGAATAGAAGGAATCACTGTTCAAGAAGATTTGCCCGTCGGTGATGGAAATAACGTTAGTTGGAATATAAGCCGAAACGTCCCCAGCCTTGGTTTCGATAACTGGTAACGCGGTCATTGACCCGCCACCTAATTCATCGTTCAACTTAGCTGCCCGTTCGAGTAAACGAGAGTGGGTATAGAAAATATCCCCAGGGTACGCTTCACGGCCTGGTGGCCGACGTAAGATCAAGGAAAGTTCACGATAAGCATCGGCTTGCTTAGTTAAATCATCATAGACGATTAACACATGCTTGCCATTCATCATGAATTCTTCACCCATGGCTGCACCGGCATATGGTGCGATGTACAGTAATGGTGCTGGTTCAGATGGTCCGGCACTGACGACAATGGTGTAATCCATAGCGCCAAACTTTTCCAAAGTGGAAACTTGTGACCGCACAGTTGAGTCCTTTTGACCAATAGCCACATAAATACAGATCATGTTCTGACCCTTTTGATTAATGATGGTATCGATCGCAATAGAACTCTTACCCGTCTTACGGTCACCGATAATCAACTCACGTTGACCTCGGCCAATTGGAACCAAGGCATCAATGGCTTTGATCCCGGTTTGTAGGGGTTCACTAACCCCTTGCCGTTCCATAACACCTGGTGCTTTATGTTCGATTGGTCGCGTTTTATCGGTCTTGATGTCCCCTTTACCGTCGATTGCTTGACCCAATGAGTTAACAACTCGGCCAATCAATTGATCACCAACGGGAACTTCCATGATTCGGCCAGTTCGTTTAACGGTGTCGCCTTCAGTGATTCCAGTGAAATCACCCAAGATAACGATACCAACGTCACTGGCTTCGAGGTTTTGGACCATCCCATAAACCCCGTTATCAAACAGTAACAGTTCACCCTGAAGGGCGTTGTCTAAACCGTGGGCACGGGCAATCCCGTCACCAACGTAAGTTACTGTACCAGTCTCTTCAACTGAGAGTTCATCTGTATAGTTTTCTAATTGTTGTTTAATTAGAGCACTGATTTCCTCAGCTTTAATGCTCATGAAAGTTTCACCTCTTTCTCCATAGAATCTAAGCTAAAAGTCGTTGCCGCAACTGGTTCATGCGGGTCTGGAGACTGCCATCATAGACAATCCCGGCAGACTTAACAATGGCTCCGCCCAGAATAGAAGCGTCGACTTGGCACCGTAAAATTGCTTTTTTGGCCCCAACGCGCTTGGCAAATGTCTGACTGAGAACGTCGGCTTGGTTTCCAACCAGCGCCACAGCAGTCGTGACATCTGCATATACAATCTGTTGCTTTTCGTCATATAAAACTTGAAATTGCTCGATAATGGCGACCATGATATCCATACGATCATAGTCAAAGACCATTTGAATTAAATTTTGGATGTAAGGTGAAGCATCGCGCTTTAAATCGGCGACTAAGGCTTCTCGCTTGTCCAATTCTAAACTAGCATTCGAAAGTACCGTACTCAAACTAGGATTGTCTTCGAAGATTCGCCGAAGCTGTTGAAGATCACTGTAACCGGAGTCTAACTGGTCCTTTTCGGCCAGGAGTTCAAACAATGCTTTGGCGTAACGCTTCGCTGCAGTTGTTCGATTAAGACTCATGTGGTTTCCCCAACCCTTCGATATAAGAATCGATCAATTCTTTTTGATCACTAGCATTCAATTCACGCTGAATTAGCTTGGAAGCAATCTCAATAGATAAATCCGCCACATCGTTCCGTGCACTAACCAAAGCGGCTTCCCGTTCCTGGGCAATGTCGTCCTTGGCTTTGGCCTTCAAGGCCTGAGCATCGGCTTCGGCTTTATCGATAATTTGACCCCGTTGTTCCTGTCCATCACTCTTCGCCGTGCTGACGATTTGTTGCGCCTCAACGCGAGAACCTTTTAAGGCTTCCTGACGTTGGTCTGCTAAAGTAGCAGCTTCGGCGCGTGACTTCTCGGCGTGGTCAATATCATCGGAAATTTTATCCGATCGTTGTTGCATCATCTTCGTAATGGGACCCCAAGCGAAAATCTTGACGAGCCACATTAACAGAAGGAAGGTTACAACGTAAAAGATCGAATCACCGTTGTAGAGCGTTGCATCAATCACTAAATGTGAGAGCATCTATTGACACCTCCTTCATTGTCAACTTTTGCTGAATCCAAAGTAACCTGAAACATTACTTGTTCATCAACAACAGTGAGACAACGAAGCCTAGGATTGGCATAGCTTCAACTAACCCAACACCGATGAACATCGTGGTACGGAATTGACCGGCCATTTCAGGTTGACGAACCATACTTTCAAGCGTTTTAACGATAACGATAGCGTCACCGAAAGCCCCTGCTAATGCTGCTGCGATCATAGTAAAACTTGCTGCTAATGCACCCATAATTAATATTTCCTCCTTGAATTTGGAATAGGTCTATTGCCTATTCACCTTCTAATTGTCGACCAATGTATACTGAAGATAGTGTTAAGAAAACATAAGCTTGAATGGAGCCCAAGAATACTGAGAGTCCTTGCCAAGCCATTTCAATTGGTACAGCCGCGATCAACGTTGGAATACCCTTTGATTCGGCGAAAGTCCAAACCATTTCTAGTAAGACTTCACCAGAGAAGATAATCCCAAAGATACGAAGACCGAGAGTCAGAAAACTTGAGACTTGTTCAAACAGGTTCGATGCCAAGAACATCGGCGATGGCTTGATAAAACTCGTCAAGTAGCCCTTGGTTCCCCACTTGTGAAGTCCAGCGTAGTTAGCCAAAGCAACTGTCATCATTGACATCGTCAATGTCACAATTGGATCAGATGTTGGACTTCGAACAATTGCAGAACCATTGATCGCAACGTTGAAGAATAAACCAAGTTGGTTTGAAAGAAAGAGAAACAGGAATAACGTGAATCCCCAAAGTCCAAATCCACTCACTTCCTTGGCTGGAATCGATCCACCTAAGATACCATTGGTGAAGTCAATTAACCATTCGAGAAAGTTCTGGCCTTTTGAAGGCCGCATCGAAACATGTCGAGACGTAAAGAAGATAACTGCGAATGCCAGGATGAACACCACCAAACCTGACAACACATTAGCAGTACTAAATGTTAGCTTCCAAATTTGAAAGGTTGAAACTGTACCACTTCCCACCTAATATCACCTCTTTTCGAAGACATTTTCGCCTGGTCCTTTCAACCTGTAATCATTTAAGACCATTGTCGCGAATTTTTAGACGTAAGAAAGCGCGCCCAAACACATTAAAAATGATACCACCAATATTGGGAAAAGACAAAGCCTATTTCCTATTTTTCACTAAGAAAATCATTTTCTTTCATAGCTTTGTAAAAAGCGCTGTGAAAACAATGAGAACGCTTCCAGCAAGAGCCCGTTAAACCGCTGATTTGGCCGCTTACTCATCATTTTTTCATAAAAAGAACAAGCCTGACCGGGGACTCGGTCAGACTTGAAAATTCTGTTTACTTTGTCCCAAACAAGCGGTCACCCGCATCGCCTAATCCCGGAACAATGTAGCCATCTTCATTTAAATGATCATCCAACGCAGCCGTGTAAATATCAACGTCTGGATGGGCTTCTTGTAAGGCTTTGACACCTTCTGGTGCTGATACTAAACATACAAACTTCATGTTGCTAGCGCCCCGCTTCTTCAGGGCATCAATGGCCATGATAGCAGAACCACCAGTTGCCAACATTGGGTCGACAATAAAAATCTGTCGTTGGTCAATGTCAGACGGCAACTTAACAAAGTATTCGTGGGGTTGTAAAGTCTTCTCGTCACGGTACATTCCGATATGACCCACCTTAGCGGCTGGAATCAACTCTAAGATACCATCGACCATTCCGATACCGGCACGCAAGATTGGCACAATGGCAACTTTCTTACCAGCTAACTCCTTTGCCGTCATCTTGCCCATTGGCGTCTCGATCTGCTTGTCCTGCAGTGGCATATCGCGTGAAACATCATACGCCATCAGCGTCGAAATTTCGTTAACAACCTCGCGAAAACTACGCGTTCCGCAGTTTTTGTTCCGAATGATTGTTAATTTGTGTTGAATCAACGGGTGGTCAAGTACTTGAAACTTCCCCATGAATAAACGCTCCTTTGTGATTTCTTACAATTGTACCATTATCTAAGCCATTGCAACGGATTAATTTAAAATGAAAACGTTTTTTTGATAATTAATCTAATGCACTCAGTGGGTGAGCCGCTGTCAATATTCTGACCTGGTCACGGACCTCAGCTAACACCGTCTCGTCATTAGGATTTAAGAGGGTCTTCACGATGAGCTGGGCTACCTCGCGACATTCGTCTGGATTAAACCCACGCGTTGTCACAGCTGGCGTTCCTAACCGAATACCTGAGGTCTTGAAAGGACTCAGCGTTTCATTAGGAATCGCTTCTTTATTCGTCGTGATCATGACGCTATCCAGCAGCTCTTGGGCTTGCTTCCCATTTAAGTCGGTGGCCGAAAGGTCTAAGGTCATCAAGTGATTGTCGGTCCCACCGGAAACGACGCGAACCGTTGGTAACTTGTTAAACTCATCGGCCATGGCCTGGGCATTATCGATAATCGCCTGGGCGTAATCAGTAAACTCAGGTTGGAGGTCTTCAAAGAACGCTGCGGCCTTACCAGCAATCACGTGTTCCAGAGGACCGCCCTGTGTACCGGGGAAGACAGCTGAATTCAGTCGCTTGGCATTCTCCGCCTGCGAGAGGATGAGACCCCCTCGCGGCCCACGAAGAGTCTTGTGCGTTGTCGTGGTCACAACGTCGGCAATCCCTACTGGTGAAGGATGTTGTCCAGCCGCAACTAACCCGGCAATATGGGCCATATCGACCATCAGATAAGCCCCAACTTCGTCGGCAATGTCTCTGAAGGCCTGAAAGTCAATCGTCCGTGAGTAAGCTGAAGCCCCCGCCACAATCAATTGCGGCTTGACCTTTAAGGCGAGATCACGAATCATGTCATAATCTAAGAGTTCGGTCTCCGGATTCAATCCATAACTGTAAGCTTGGTAGAGCTTGCCCGAAAAATTGACCTTGGCCCCGTGAGTCAAGTGACCGCCGGCATCCAGACCCATTCCCAAAATGGTGTCCCCGGGCTTCAAAAAGGCCGCATAAACCGCCTGATTAGCCTGTGAACCGGAATGGGGTTGCACATTGGCATATTCGGCGTTGAAGAGCTTCTTAGCACGGTCAATCGCCAGTTGTTCGACAACATCAATGTACTGTGTTCCCCCGTAATACCGTTTGCCAGGATATCCCTCGGCATACTTGTTAGTAAGAACGGAGCCTTGTGCCGTGCGGACGGCGTGACTGACGATGTTTTCAGAGGCAATCAACTCAATAGTGTCCTCTTGCCGTTGCTCCTCATGTGCAATGGCACCCCATAAAGCTGGATCCTGTTCTTTAAAATTCAATGGCGGTCCCTCCTGAACTGTAGTTGGTTTCATTTTACCAAACTTTCAGCTCTGGCGGGACCGCCTTGCTCATCAAACTTATAATAATTAGGCTTTTGTAAAGTGAACCTGACCTGCAGACTTATTAAGTCGGTTCATGTAAGCTGCACCCAAGCCCTCATCGGAGAAACCTTGAGCTAAGATGCCCTTGACAGGTGACTCCAGGTCGAAGTGTCGCAACCCAGCAAACAATCGGTGACTAGCACTGGGCAAATCGCGACCCAGTGAGAAAAATTCAGCATTCTTAGGTAACGTCAACCCACTCAACGTGTGATCGAGTGCCATGACCCCGATGGCATCGTCCTGCTGACCAGCCCATTCGAGAGCTGCCGTCCAGTCTGTCACGTGATCGACGATGTAGACCTGAGCATTCGGGGCATAGTGTTTGTATTTCATTCCCGGCGCCTTAGGCACTTCAGTCGCACCAACCTTATGATGAGTTGACCGGACGGTGCCAATAACTGCCTCGAGTTCTTCCTCAGTGACGGCCCCCGGACGCAAGATCGTTGGGACGTCGGTTGACATGTCTAAGACCGTCGATTCAACCCCCACTTCGGTAGGCCCGTCATCCAAGATTCCCGCAATCTTGCCATTTAAATCATGGTAGACGTGCTTGGCTAAAGTTGGACTGGGTTTACCAGAGGTGTTGGCAGATGGTCCCACCAAAGGAACCCCGGCCTCTTTAATGAGGTCTAAGGTCACCTGATTGTCCGGATTCCGGAAAGCAGCCGTATGCAAGCCCCCAGTTACAGCAGGCGAAAAAGCCCCTGGTTGTAACTTGAAGATTAACGTCAGTGACCCCGGCCAAAAGGCCTTGATCAGTGCTTTCGCCTTTTCTGACAAGGGTTCAGCATATTGTTCCACGGTTGCTTGGCCCGTCACATGAACAATCAAGGGATTGTCACTCGGACGTCCCTTGGCCAAATACACCTGTTTCACGGCGGCCTCATTTGTGGCATCCGCGCCTAGACCATACACGGTCTCAGTGGGAAAGGCCACGAGTTGTCCTGCCTTGATGGCAGCCGCCGCTTCGCTAATCTGGTTGGGTTTAAAAATTTTCGTTTCCATTCCGTCTCTTCTCTCCCATTCCCTAAACTTAGAGTTGAACTCGAACCATTCGGTCCTGCCCGTTGATGTCTTGACGAATCGTCACGGTTGCCGTTGGCAGTGCGGTTTCAAAGATCGCTCGTACCGCAGCGCCTTGTTGATAGCCAATTTCAGCGAAGAATTGTCCCGTTGGCGTCAATCGCTGGGATAATTCTGCAGCAAAACGGCGGTAGAACGCCAGACCGTGATCCGCCGCAAATAAAGCCTGATCAGGCTCGAAGCGTTTCACGCTGTCATCCATCACAGACGTCTCCGAACGATCAATGTACGGCGGATTAGACACGATCACGTCAAACTGCTGGTCAGCGACCGGGGTAAATAGATCTCCGACCGCAAAAGTCACCTCAGCGTGCTGGGCCGTCGCATTCTCACGAGCGACGGCCACAGCCTCAGCTGAAATATCCGTGGCCGTCACCGTCCACTCGGGACGTTGGGCTTTGAGAGTCACGGCAATGGCGCCGCTCCCAGTACCCACATCTAACACGCGTTGGCTGACAGCGACGACATCGTCTAGGATCCAAGCGACTAATTCCTCCGTCTCTTGACGGGGAATCAACGTGGCAGGTGTGACCCGAAAACTTTGTCCATAGAATGGCGCTTGTCCTAAAATATATTGAGCAGGTTCACCGGCAACAATCCGGGCAATTTGTGCCTGATAGGTCGCCCATTCAGCATTCGGCATCATCTCACGATAGTGTTGCACCAATTGCGTAAATGACCACTGGTGGCTTCCCAGTAGCAGGTACTGTGCGGCAGCCGGATCGGCCGTCGTCTCCTTCAGTTGGTCCTCACCCCACCGTAATGCTGCCAAATACGTGTACTCATTAGTCATTGTTCTTTAAATTTTCCAATTTAGCCGCTTGATCGGAAAGAATCAGGGCATCGATGATGTCATCGAGTTCCCCATTCATAATTCGGTCGAGTTTATTCAACGTTAACCCAATCCGATGATCGGTAACTCGGTTTTGTGGGTAGTTGTAGGTTCTGATCCGTTCGGACCGGTCCCCCGTCCCCACTGCGGACTTCCGTTCGGCATCGTAGGCGCTACGTTCTTGTTGCTTATAGTAATCGTAAACTCGAGCCCGCAGAATCTGCATGGCTTTGGCCCGGTTTTGTTGTTGTGACCGTTCATCTTGCATAGCAACGACAATCCCCGTTGGTAAGTGGGTCATTCGCACGGCGGAAGAGGTCTTGTTAATATGTTGACCACCAGCACCAGAAGACCGATAAACGTCGGTCCGAATGTCCTTAGGATCGATGTCAATATCGACGTCTTCTTCCTCAGGCATGACCCCAACCGTCGCAGTACTGGTGTGCACGCGTCCAGCTGATTCGGTTGCTGGCACTCGTTGCACTCGGTGAGCCCCATTCTCAAACTTAAGCTTCGAGTAAACTTTGTCTCCGGTAATCATGAGGACAATTTCCTTGAAGCCACCAACTTCGGTGGCATTCTCATCAACGACTTCAATCTTCCAACCTTGGCGTTCAGCGTACTTGGAGTACATGCTAAAGAGATCAGCCGCAAATAAACTGGCCTCATCCCCACCGGCAGCCCCATGGATTTCCATAATGATATTCTTGTCATCATTAGGATCCTTAGGTAACAGTAACAGCTTGATATCTTCCTCTAACTGTTCCTTTTGTGCTTCCAGGTCCTTCAATTCGTCTTTGACCATACTAGCCATGTCATCGTCTAGTTTTTCATACAACATGTCTTCGTCATCCTTGATTTGCTGGGTGACATCCTCGAATTGGTGATACTTATCCACCGTTTCACGCAATTCACCTTCTTCTTTCGAAAGCTTCATGAAACGTTGGGTATCCGCAATAATTGCAGGGTCACTAATTAATTCATTCAGCTCGTCGTAGCGGTCCGCTACGGCTTGCAGTTTGTCAAACATCTCGTCCATTCTCTACTTAACCTCGTTTCGTTATTTACCGATTTGATCTAATGGTGGATTGAAATAATGCCGCCGACAAACGGGGTAATAAGCCTCATTTCCCCCGATTTGGACTTGTTCGCCCTCGTAAACCGGTTGGTTGTCGTGAAACCGTAAATTCATAATGGCCTTTTTGGCACAGAACCAGCAAATGGTCTTCATTTCTTCAATCTTATCTGCGTACAGTAACAAATACTTGGATCCCTCGAACAGTTCATTTCTAAAGTCATTCTTCAAACCAAATGTCATGACAGGAACCTTTAACTCATCCACCACCCGTGCTAACTCCAATACGTGAGCTTTGGTAAGGAACTGGGCCTCATCGATTAACACGCAGTTGGCGTGTTCGTCGATGCGCTTGACCTCGTCATACAAGTTGGTCTCTTCAAAGATTGGATGGGCTTCTCGCTTCAGCCCAATTCGGCTGGCAATGTAACCAACCTGATCTCTGGTGTCCAGGCCACTGGTCATGATGATGACCCGCTTATGTTGTTCCTCGTAGTTATGCGCGACCTTTAGAATCTCGATCGTTTTCCCACTATTCATTGCACCGTACCGAAAAAACAGCTGTGCCACGTTACTCCCACCTTTTTGACAGTTTCTATCTATTATAGCTGATTACACTTAAAAATTCGACCTCAGGCCGTGCAAACTTTCCTTGCGATTTAACAAAGTTCAGGCCCACCGCTCCCCTATTTACGGAAAAAATGCTAAAATGAATGTTTGAATATTAATGAAACGGCAATTTTAAAAAATTAGTGCAATTAAGGAGCGACAATTCATGTCATTGAGAAGCGGCTTTGCCACCTTTGCGGGGAAATCCTCTTACTGGTTTCTCCACACCTTTCTTCACGGGGGCAGTTCTCTCCCTGGGAAGATTACCTTAAAGCTCGACCCTAACATTTTGAAGTCATTGGGGGCCAACTACGATGTCATCGTCATTACCGGGACCAACGGGAAGACTTTGACCACGGCCCTCACCGTCTCCGTACTGGGTCAGAAGTATCCTTCTATCCTGACAAATCCAACCGGTTCTAACATGGAACAAGGGATTGTCACAACCTTTCTAAACGCCAAACGTCCCAAGACCGGCCGGCCTATTGCCGTCCTAGAAGTCGACGAGGCTAACGTGATCAAGGTTACCAAATACATCCAGCCTAAGGCCTTCGTCTTCACGAACATCTTCCGGGACCAGATGGATCGTTATGGAGAGATCTACACGACCTATCAGAAGATTTTAGACGGGGTAGCTCTCGCACCTAAAGCGACCGTCATTGCCAACGGAGATTCACCGATCTTTAACTCTAAGGAACTGCCAAACCCCATTCAATACTATGGGTTTGACAACCAACCAGACGGTGACTTCAAGGCTAAGCCCAACACAGACGGCGTCCTATGTCCCGTTTGTGAGCACATTCTGCACTATCATTCCCTAACCTACAGTAACCAGGGCAAGTATTTCTGCCCTAACTGTGGCTTCCACCGCCCAGAACTGACGTACCGGTTGACCAAGTTGGGGGAACAGACCCCAACATCATCAACTTTTGACCTGGACGGACATACCTATAAAATCGGTGTCGGTGGAACGTATAACATCTACAATGCCCTAGCCGCCTACTCAGTTGGCCGCTTTCTAGAGGTTTCACCCGACCAGATCTCTCAGGCCTTTACTGCCAATGAGCGCGTCTTCGGTCGTCAAGAGGTCATCGACGTTGATGGCAAGCAGGTCACGATTATCTTAGTCAAGAATCCCGTTGGTTTGGATCAAGTCCTTCATATGATTGGTACTGATACCCATCAATTCTCTCTTGTAGGACTCCTCAACGCCAACTACGCCGACGGAATTGATACGAGTTGGATCTGGGATGGCGACTTTGAACAACTAGCCAATCTGGACATTCCGACCGTCATCACCGGTGGCGAACGCTACAAGGATATCACCTTCCGCCTCAAGGTGGCCGGCATTCCAGATAGTCGTCACATCGTTGAACCTGATTTGGAAAAGGTCGTTGAACAGATTAAACGGGTTCCGACTGAACGTGTTTACGTTCTGGCAACCTACACGGCCATGCTACAGATGCGAAAGATTTTAGCCGCTAAGGGCTACATTAAGGAGGGATTAGGCGTATGACCTACGAATTAAACGTGGCTCACCTATATGGAGACTTAATGAATACCTATGGAGACGTCGGCAATATTCTAGCGTTAAACTACTATGCCAAGCAAATGGATGTTCACTTAAACGTTAAGGTCGTCAGCCTGGAGGAAAACTTCCACGCTGCTGACTATGACCTCGCCTTCTTTGGTGGGGGCCAGGACTTCGAACAGACCATCGTTTCCCAAGACATCCAAACTAAAAAAGCCGAACTGACCAAGTTCATCGAGTCCGACGGTCCGTTGCTTGCCATCTGTGGGGGCTTTCAACTCTTAGGTCACTACTACATTGGGGCCAACGGGGAAAAGTTGCCTGGGATTGGTGCCCTCGACCACTATACGCTGGCCCAGAACAACAATCGATTTATTGGTAATATCGTGATCAAGAACCAGGAGACTGGCGAGACCTACCACGGTTTCGAAAACCATCAAGGTCGGACCTTCCTAGGAACTGACGAACGCCCCTTGGGTAACGTGGTTTCCGGTAAGGGTAATAACGGCGAGGATGGCACTGAAGGTGCCATCTACAAGAACGTTTACTGCTCCTACTTTCACGGCCCCATCTTGACTCGCAACGGCGACATCGCCAAGCACCTCTTGGTTGCCGCCCTAAAGCGGAAGTTCCCAACGGCCGACTTTAGTCAACAGGAAGCCTTACCAATTCCTGCTACCTTCTAAATTTAAATACAAATGCCACTCTGAGAAAGGCTTCTCGGAGTGGCATTTTTCATTACTACGATTATTTATAAGCGGGACTTCTCCGCTAAGTAAGTTCCAATCACCGCATTTCGCTGATCAAGATACGGTTCGTTCGGAGCCACGGGATGAACCCGGTTAGAGAGAAAGACCATCGCCTGATCGGCCACGGGATCCAATACCAGATAGGTTCCCGTGAAGCCAGAGTGCCACAGCACCCGATGGGGTTGCGGCCAAGCGGTCGCGGTCAGGGCCCACCCAAGCGATCGACCAGCCTGACCAGTAGGCGTCCAGTCCCGAAGCAAATCATGAATCAGGGTTGGGGGGAGTACGCTGGCTACCCTCTCGGGATGTAAATAGGCCTGACAGAAGAGTACCAGATCATCAACCGTGCTGAACAACCCGGCCGATCCACAGTGACGGGCCAAAACCCAGCCTTTGGGATCGTGAACGATCCCTCGAACTAAGCCCCGCCCAGGTTCAACAGCTGTGGGAATACACTGCAAAGGGTTATTGGGTGTAAATGTACTGTGACGCATCCCCAATGGTTCCAAAACTCGCTGCGTAATGGCTGTCTGCACCGACAGACCTAATATTTTCTCAATAATCCACCCCATAAAGATATAATTCACATCGGCGTAGACCATTTTATGATTAAATGTTGGTCCCACGTGAAGGCCTAATAACCCCGCCTTTAAGCCATCGGCCGGCAGTTTGTTTCGATTGGGAATATACCCGGTAATTCCGGAGGTATGCGTCAACAAGTGACGCACCGTGACCCGCGAATCTCCCCATTCTGGTAGCCAACGGGTAATCGGATCTTCAAGACTAAGCCGCCCCTGGGCCAAGAGCTGTAAGGTTACCGATAGGGTGCCCACAACCTTCGTCAAGGAAGCCACGTCATACTGCATTCCTGGACGTAACGTCTCACGCTGAGGAACCAGCGCCGCCACCCCCATCTGACCGGTCTCGACCCGATCACCATCGATCAAGGCGTAACTAACTCCCGGCACCACGTGTTCCGTGACGAGCCGCTGGAGGGCTGCCTTTGTATGTGGATAACCCATCTTGCCACCTCCTGTTTCTTTCTCCCATTCTACCCATCGACAGTCACCGATTGCAACGGTATCCCGAACTCGAGAACAGAAGTTTACCAAATAATTACCAAAAAGGACCCAAGCGCCAAGCGCTACGGGTCCTTATTCTAATTGCATAAATTAGGCTAAGTTGTTTCCGGTAAATTGACTGTTGTACAGGTCGGCGTAGAACCCATTGGCAGCCAAGAGACTGTCATGGTTACCCGTTTCAACAATGTGCCCATGATTCATGACCACGATGTTCTCGGCATTTTGAATTGTCGAGAGTCGATGAGCCACCACGAAGCTGGTCCGGCCAGCTAACAGCCGTTCCATAGCGTGTTGAATCAGCATTTCAGTCCGAGTATCCACGGAACTTGTTGCCTCATCTAAGATCAAGACATCGGGGTTCGCCACAAAGGCCCGCGCAATCGTCAACAATTGGCGTTGCCCTTGTGAAATGTTCGTTGCGGACTCATTCAAGATAGTGTCATACCCTTCCGGTAATTGACGGATAAAGGTATCAGCGTGAGCAGCCTTGGCGGCGGCGTATACATCATCCTCCGTGGCGTTCTCACGACCATACTTGATGTTATCGAAGATCGACCCCGTAAAGAGCCAAGTATCTTGAAGCACCATAGCAAAGTTCCGACGGAGATCAGACCGTTTCGCTGTCTTCGTATCCTGACCCCGGTACTTAATTTGTCCGGAGTTAACATCGTAGAAGCGTTCCAACAGGTTAATAATCGTCGTCTTCCCGGCCCCGGTAGGTCCGACAATGGCCACCATTTCACCTGGTTTCACCTTCAGATTGAAGTCTGCGATCAATGGGTTTTCTTCGTTATACTGGAAAGCAACGTCATCAAATTCAATCACACTGTCACCAGCAGCAGTTGCCGTTGGTAACGGCGTCGTTTCCGGTTCAGTCATTTCTTCCTCATCCAAGACAGCGAAAACCCGTTCTGCAGAGGCAATCGTGGCCTGAATTGTATTGGTCAAGTTGGCCATTTGCGTGATGGGTTGTGAGAATTGGTTGGTGTATTGCAAGAAAGCTTGAACGTTCCCCAAGCTCACTTGACCATGAGCCACCTGAATTCCACCAATAACGGCGACAGCCAGATAATCCAAGTTCTTGACGAAGTTCATCAATGGGAAGATCAGACTGGAGACAAATTGGGCCTTCCAGGCTGACTGATAATATTTCTTATTGTGTTCTTCAAATTGTTCTTGTGTCGCTTTTTCCCGGTTGAACGTCTTGACCACGGTGTGACCAGCATAGGTTTCTTCAACCGTATTGTTCAATAGCCCCAGGTTCTTTTGTTGACCTGCAAAGAAACGTTGTGACTTTGGTGCCACAATCATCACAACCACCAGACTCAATGGCACGGAAAGTAACGCCACCAGGGTCAACCACCCACTAATTGTGAGCATCATGTATAAGACCCCAAAGAAGGTCAAGACACTCGTCACAAGTTGTGAAAGGGTCTGTTGTAGGGTTCCTCCGATATTATCCATATCATTGGCCATCCGTGACATCAAATCCCCATTACTATGAGTGTCATAGTAACTGATTGGTAGCCGTTGCATTTTGTGCTTCAAGTCACTCCGAAGTTGGTAAACCACCTTTTGCGCAATCCAATTCATGATAACCGATTGAATCACGTTAAAGATTGCCGCAACCCCATACATAATCCCAACAACCAGTAAAATTTGACCGATCTTACCAAAGTCGACCGGAAAACTATGGATGGGCAACCCAGCCTTCAGTTCTGCTTGGCCCTTCAGAACACCCTTAAATAACTCAGTCGTTGCTTTTCCTAAGATCTTGGGCGTCTTAATCTGCAGAATAACCGCTACCGCGGCAAAAGCCAGGACAATAAAAATCCCAAACAGCCAACGTTTCATGTAGCGGAACAAGCGGAACGTCGTCTTCCAAAAGCTTTGTGGCCGCTGTTTCATGGCCGATCCACGTCCATTACGCATCGACAACATCCCCCTTCCGCAGTTGTGATTCGAGAATTTCTTGGTAAGTCTTGTTGTTTGCTTTCAGTTCATCATGCGTCCCTTGACCCACGATTTTGCCTTCATCAACCACTAAGATCAAGTCGGCATCAGCAACCGTTGAGACCCGTTGGGCCACAATGACGGTAACCCCATCTTGAACCTGTTGGTCCTTACGCAACTCCTGCCGTAACAAAGAGTCCGTCTTAAAGTCCAACGCTGAGAAGGAGTCATCGAAAATGTAGACACTAGCGCGCTTCAAAATCGTCCGGGCAATGACGAGTCGTTGCCGTTGACCACCAGAGAAGTTTGCCCCATCTTGTTCAACGGTGGCCTCAAGCCCGCCTTCTTCCTTGACGAAATCACTCGCTTGGGCAACGTCCAGAGCATGCCAAATTTGGTCGTCCGTCGCGTCTGTCATGCCATAAGTCATGTTCCCCCGAATATCGCCGGAGAAGAGCACAGCCTTCTGTTGCGTGATGGACACAACGTCATGAAGATCGTGTTGGCTAATTGCCGTTAACGCGGTTCCATTGACCCGAATTTGACCGCTTTCGGGGTCAAATAATCGGGGAATCAGGTTAACCAGTGTCGATTTCCCCGACCCAGTTCCCCCAATAATAGCAACCGTCTGCCCAGCCGTGGCACTGAAGTTCACGTCCTTTAGGGCGAGCTCTTCGGCACCGGTGTAGCGGAAGTTCACGTGGTCGAACTCAAGGCTCGACTTGCTGTCCTTCAAGCTAACTGGTTGATCCACATCGTTGATCTTAGACTTCAGATCCATGACTTCGTTAATTCGTGCAGCTGAGGCTTGAGCTCGTGGCACGAAAACGAAAATCATGGAAACCATCATGAAACTAATCAAGATTTGAGTGGCGTAGGTCATGAACGCCACTAGGTTTCCGACCGCCATGGATTGGTTAGCAATCAATTGTCCCCCAAACCAAACGATCCCAATATTAGTTCCACTAATAATGAGAGTAATCACTGGAAACATCAGCGACACAATCATGAAAACCTTAATCCCAGTCTTCGTGTAGTCCTGGTTGGCCCCTTCAAAACGATCCTGTTCAAATTGATCTTGATTGAAAGCACGGATAACCCGAACCCCCGTTAGCCCTTCTCTAAAGGTTAAATTAATACGATCAATTTTCTTTTGTAAGCTCTTAAATAGCGGAACAGCAAAGTACATGATCGCACCGGTAAAGACTGCTAATACAGGCAATGCGACCAGGAAGACCATCGTGAGTTGTGGACTCTTGACATATGCCAGAACCCCGGCACCAATCAACATGATAGGTGCCATTAACATCATCCGGAGCATTTGCACCATAACGTTTTGAATCTGAACCACGTCATTGGTGGTCCGGGTAATCAAAGACGCATTCCCAACCGTCTCAAACTCTTCGGTTGAGGAGAATGTGACCTTCTTAAAGATCGATGATCTGATGCGTTGCCCCATCTTCTGGGACTGAGTTGCCGCAAAATAAACGTTTCCTGCAGACCCCAGTACGCCGATAAAGCTTAATAGTAACATCCGTCCACCGGTTGACCAGATATAACCGATATCGTTTTGGGCAATCCCCTTATCGATAATATCAGAGGTCAGCGTAGGTAATGACAAATCACAGATAACTTGAACCACCATGAATGCCACAGCCAGGAATACCGCCCACCAGTCCAAATGTTTTCGGGCAAGTCGTATCATTGAATCTCGGCCTTCTTTCTTTAATTGACAATCGAGTAACTCTATAAACTACATATGCGATAATTATACTCGCCTGAAGTCCGTTTGCAATACAGGATTTGGAACAGACTAGGCACTGGTAAAGCTTCAAATATTTGTTACAATGAAGACACCGAAGGGAGTAATCAAACCGTGGCGAGTAATTCAGACTCAATCTATAATGTCTTAACCTATATTCATCGACACCCACAAAAGGTGACCTTCATTCCACAGGTCAATAGCAATGTTGTCGCCATTGGTGTCCCCGATTCCGTGACGGTCTCGGACCCCGAAATTTACTTTCCAGTAAACCACTTACTGGTTAACCGAATGGATGACGACTTTCTAGCCAAGAACGGCGATCTTCTCACCTATTTTTTCGAACGGACCACCAGTTCTAAATTAGATTACCAAGAGGTCTGGATTACCACTGGCTACGTCACTGCGAAAAAGACCTACCTCGTGGAACTCTCATTTGAATAGTGACCTGAAAAAAGCCTCGGCATTGCCGAAGCTTTTTGATTATCTCAATTAAATAAGGCGCGTCCAGCCCAAACGCCACCCCCAACGACCAATACTGCCACTAAGAAAAAACGAAATAAGGCAGCAAAGGCCACGAGAATGACGATTCCAATCACTAGGGTACCAACCAATCCTAAGACCCATCCTGCCAGGCCAAAAACCAGCCGCAGGATTGGGAACAATAGAAGAAGTGCTAATAATAAAAGAATCACCGTCATCGCTCCATTCGTTATAACTAGGAGCAAGTTTACACTATTCTTTGTCAAGTTTCACGGCAGAACCTCCGCGTTTGATAAAATTTTTAATTACTCGACCGTAATCTGTTTTCGACCATTTTTCTTGGAGCGATACAGGTTGGCATCAACCCGCTTGTAAAAATCCAAGGGATTACTATCCATTTCCCGGAGTTCGGAAACTCCAACCGAGATGGTAACCCGAATAGTAACATCGTTATAGGTAATCCGTAGATCCCTGACCCCCTCGAAGACTCGCTGCGCCACAGCCGTACTCATCGTTAGATCATAATCAGGTAAGAGAATGTTGAATTCTTCCCCACCTGTTCGGTAGAGCACTGCCTTCGGGTCTGACTTCTTTAGCACCGCTGTGACTTGCGCAGCGACCTGTTTCAAAACTTCATCGCCGGCCAAATGGCCATAGGTATCGTTCACTTGTTTAAAGTGATCAATGTCGAACATAATCATAGCTAATCTTGTCTGGTGGTTGGCGCTATGTCGGAAATAATGTCCCACCGCTCGGTCATAGGCAGCAAAGTTCTGGACGTGAGTCAGTGCATCCCAGTTGGCCGATTGGAAGAGTCGTTCCTTGATACGCCGATCACGATCCTGAATCTGAAAATAACCATACATCAAGACGACTAGGATCGTATAGTTTCCTAATTCTTCGGCATACGTTCGCCAGTCCAAGTGAAACCGGAGACAGACAATGCCCCAAAGGACTGCGGCGAAAATTACCGCGATGCTTAGGTAACGCAAAAAAGGCCGACGCCACAGATGAACACTCTGCTGATACGAGACCACGTAAAACAGGACAAAGAGGACTGTGTAGGCCCATGAGAGTGGTTGATTCACATTGCCGTTTAAAAACATGAAGCCCACAGATGCGATGAAAATTACCCAATAGGGAATACGTAATTGAAGAAAATACGCCACAAATATTAAGAGCAATAATTGAAAGGTTGTAAAGGTCCACGACAAATGACTATCACGAACCAGCAGCTGCAGAGCAAAGACTGACCCCACCGCACAGAGCGTGCCCACGGCAATTTGGACCTTCTTAACATCGATCGGTCTATTCGATGCTTTCACATGCGCCGTAATCCAGCTGAAAATAGCCCAGTAAAGGGTAATGACACCCAAAACGAAAAAGATACTGGTAATGATTGGGGGAACTAGCCAAAGTGACCAAGCCATACTCAACGCGCTCCTTAATGCGTGATAGTCGCAACCATCACTGAATTCTGCCGGAAATCCCAGCACTTCTCTATCATAAATCAGGATGATTAATAAATCCATAAATCTTTACATAAGATAAACGACCCATTCAGTAACTAATTAACTGCTAGTCCCCAAAAAGTTTTACTAGCTCCCTCTATTTAAACGTTTTAAAATACAGTATGATGGTAAAAGATAACCTGCAAGGAGGATTGCAAATCATGTATCGTTATTTTCTTCAGCCACAGTTAGACACTTCCAATAACTCATTGATTGGCTATGAATTACTGATTCGCCAGCAGGTTGATGGCAAGTGGATCCTTCCCCACGACTTCGCCTCGATTCCAATCGATGTCCAGGCCGATCTGATCCAGCGCACGGCCAAAAAACTCTTGCTTAAGATTGGCTCCATCTCATTTAACGTCAATCAGAGTCAGTTCGTTGATCCGACCATTGCGACAGCTATCGTAAATGCCCAACACCAGATCTATCCAATTAATTTGGTCTTGGAAGTTACAGAGGAAGTCACCGACGATGAAGTCTCCCACCAGCAGCTCATCGATCAGGTCCATTACTTTGACGAGCAAGGTATTCAACTCAGCTTAGATGACATTGGAACCGGGCTAAATACCTATGAACACCTTGAGCCCATCTTGTCCTATGCCAGTGAGATCAAATTCGCCATGCAGAACTTTCGTCAAGAAAAGCGAGAAGCCGACATCCCGGAAGCCCTCGCTTTCTGGCAAAAGATTGCGATCCAATACAAGCTGCGCCTGATCCTGGAAGGTGTTGAAAACCAAGCTGAACACGATATGGCCAATCGTATTGGCGTTGACCTCCGACAAGGCTGGTTCTACGGTAAACCACATCTTTTTAAGCTTTAACGACATGAATTCATCTCTTGTGGATGGATTTTTTTAGTTGACCGCAATCAAAATTTGAATCACTGGCTGGTTCGAAAAATAGATGGCAAGTCACCAGACATTTCCGGTGGCTCGCCATCTATTTGTAAAACCAAGGCTTAAAATCACCCCGTTAAACCGAACACTTCTCAATAGTCCTAGTCTTCCACGTCACTTCCCGAAGTGATCGCCGTGTAATAAGTCACACCACCCAAAGCGTAGAGACTATAAAAGTCATAGTATTCGCCACGATCATCATCGTAAGAACTACGATTCTGTGGCTGATGCCGGTTCATTAGAGCCAATCGATACTGATATGCCCCCTTTTCCCCCACACGAACCGTCTTCAATCCCTTTAACTTGCCTTTCAGATACAGATAGCGCGTTGCATCCTTCACCCGTGTTTTAGCGATTTTCGCTGTGCTGTAAGGTCTTCCCGTATATTGCTCGTCTAAAGTGGCATTCTTATTAATCTCATGAAGTTCCACGTATCCATTTGTGGTTATCTGCGCACTGCGTTTGGAAGTCGTATCAATAGCTTTAGCGCCACCTAAATACAAATCGCCATAGCTCCAGGTGGGCATGTATGCAGGCGTCTTAATCTTTTTGAAGGTGCTTACCGGATAAGCAATACCGTATCCGGCTCGATAGCCTTTCCTCACGTTCCGATTGAACAACGCATAGTTCAACCTATTTTCTACCACGAAGGAAAGCTGGTCGTCCCATTTTCCATTAGACAACTTATGTTTGGGCACAATCATTCCAGCAACAATAGTTCCCTTAGGTAGTTTCATTGTTTTCGTATAGCCTTTTGTTTCGTCTGTATTTTTTTCATACTCAATTTTAACCGAAACCGTCTTGGTTGCCTTGTAATATGTACTCATATTCAAATGGTCTCTGTCAACCGTCTCACCGGCAATAGTTACTGTTCTATATTTATAAGCCGCTTGAACCGTGGTTGTGTCGATTAGACTAATTGCCATAGCGGCAGTCACACCTAAAAGCACACACATCAGTTGTTTCTTCATTAAAGATTCCTCCCCAGGATATCAGTTGCACTACTTCTTTAGTTTAACACGCCCATTGCCAGCAAACCCAAGTGGCAGATAACTTGGTTGAAAACATGTCAGACCAGAAAATTTATTCGCTGTAACTAAAAAGCCACTATCTCTAGTGACTTTATTTAAGATAAGCCGTAAGCACAATATATAAATATGACAAGGAAGCGGCGACCAGTAAAACCTGTATCAAGAAAAATAATATCTTCACCGTACTTCCAGGTAAACTATCTGCAATGTATTTACTATCAATAAATTCTGGTTTCAATAAGAATTCAACAACCATGCCTGCTATCGGGACTAGCAAAACAACATACTTAGCAGCGGTCACGGCAACCACACCGTTCATATCCAATTGTAAGGGTACTTTGCTCTTTAAACGCGAGTATAAGACTAACAGGAGCCCAAATTCGAATAAGTAAATGACCATAAACACGTCTAACGATTTCTTATAAAAGGCACTAATCCAGTAAGTTAAGATTGTCATCGCCCCCTATGGTTTGGCTTTTCATCAGGACGCTTGCCCGATGCGCACATAAGTCATCCATGGCGAATGATAACAGGATAGTCAGCCGTTTATCAAACGCAATTATTAGTTAGTTAAAAGCATTAAAAAAGCCGTTAGCGCAACGTTTTCACGTCTCACTAACGACTACCGAGTTGATAATGATTGGGTATACTGGGAACGAACCATACCCCCTAGAAAGACTATTGCAGCAGCATTTGCATACATCCGACTATAAATTGGCTGTCATTTTGGCTGTCAATGGCAGTAAATCACACATATTCATGATTCTATTTTGGCAGGGCGATGGAACTGTTAGCTTAATGGCTGGCAGTTTTTATTTTGTCTTCATGTATCAAAAAAGAGCCTGACTCAGATTGAGCAGGACTCTCATACTATCGCGCTGGTGATAGGTTGGCCTGACACAAATTAAATTATGACTATCACTCCATGGGCTGAGTATATCACGATTGTCTATGATGGCAATGCTGATGTGTTTAGGCCCTGCTCTGGGGATGGCATAGGCAGTAGCCTGCCGCAATCATCCCCGGATGTGGGCCACAGCGTTATGGAACGTTTCCGGTGCAGTGAGACGTTCTCAGAGGCCACGTTCGCGGTTCCAGATTGATAGTTGCCGGTCTGTGTCAGCAGGAATAAGGTGGGCGCAATCAGATATGGGGATGATTCGATTCAGGGGCGCAGAGGTGTTTCAGCATGGTTCTGAGTTGCATTATTTTCAAAGTTCTTTCTAATCCCTTGGCGCTCTAAGCGTCGTATTGTTTCGTATTAAATTATTGTTTTACCTTTTGCTTTTTGTTTTACTTTCAACATTGCTTGCAAAACAGCTAGTTCACTACTCCCCCAAGGGATTGAATTACTTTTGTTTTAGATTGGGGTGTTTTAGCACAACTTATTTACGTATACGGGGTAGATATAGAGGCATAACCCTTAGTAATAAATATTACTTTAAAAGTAAAACAGTAAAACAAAGCACCTATAAATGCCTGTATAGAGGGGCTAAGTGGTGTTTTAGATTGGCCTTAAAAAGTAAAACAAAAAGTAAAACTAAAACACTTATACCACCCTGATTACTGATTCAACTTACTGCGGGGATGAATTTAATAGCCTGCTGCTAAAAGTGACAAGCCAGTTTTATTTCTGTGAGCGTTTAAGGGGGTATCACGGGCAAGTATGCCAGACATCCCCTAGAATCGCTTAGAACGTAAATGAGCTTGTCAGATTTAAGTGTGCTGGTTTCGACCGTCAGCAGGAACACGGTGCAAGGCACCTAAACTCTGCTGCGGGGATGATTCAAAACGGTGTAGATCTACGGTGTTTCCGTTTTGGAGCAAAAGAAAAAGACGTTCCTGCATATCAGGACGCCTCACACGTTAATTTGGTGGACAACTACCCACCTGCTTAGTTTTAAATGCAGCAGAACGCGCTTGTCAGTATGAAACTACTGCCGTTAGTACAGGTAGCCCAACTCACGGGCCAATGTTTTAAAGAATGCAGTACGCCGCCTGCTGATTGCGGTACGTCCAATGTGCAACTTCATGGCAACCCCTGACATATTGAGTTGATTGCCCGGATGGAAGTATAGCAATTCAATCGTTGCGCGGGTATCTGGGTCACTCCACGCGAGAACTCTCGCTACCGTTTCCTTGTATAAGCGCAGGTTGCGTAACGTTCGGTCAGTAGCAATGCTAATTGCCATATCCTCTACACGGGTATCACGATTGTTCTGCATGTGACCGCCACCAATATTTTCATCCCTGCCATCATGGTACGGAACCCGCAGTGACTCTTCATAGTTCGCAATGATTTTATCAGAACGGGGATAATCCCGCAGTATGCCTTCTAAAAAATGAAATGTGCCAGTTCTCATTGCACTAACATCCCCCTTAACACTCAGGGGAGTAAGCTGTTGTAGTTTACCCCCCTAACGAAAGCTATTTTGAAACTGGAATTTTTTGTAAGCCTACTGTATTGATATACGGACATCCGCAGCAGACCCGGGCGCCCCCCCTTTTTTATAGCGGAATTCACAATTACTTGTGAGTTTTAGCTACTCTAGCGAATTGAGCAGCATACCTTGCGATAGCCACAAGACCGGCAGGGGTCAGAGTAGTTGAGGGTCGCTGCCAAAACATAATTGAGTGACTGTCTACGGTCAAGAAACGGCTACCTTCAAGGTACAGGGTATCGTTATCCATGCGAGCGTGTAAGTTGGTGCCTCTGTTTAAGATGTGTAGTAACTGAGTGACTGTCATTGTGTTCCATCCTTCCCATGCTTTGCTGTGGTACTTTGCTACAACTTTGCTCTGAAACTTTTACCGTGATTTGGTGGTGCGTGTTTTTAGATAGCCATTAATCCTGACAAGCCAGTTTCTAACGTGTGAGCGTTTAAGAAACATCACGGCTAACTATGCCGGAGCACCTTAGAATCGCTTAGAACGAAAATAACGTTGTCAGAATTGAATGCAGTGACATCCCCAGTATCAGAGAACCATCAATGGGGATGATTCAAAACGGTGTAGACCTACACCCATGATACTCCTACATAACCATTGCCCTGCCAGAGACTTAGATTGTGTGTGCTTCCATAAATTTGTTTGCAGAATCTTTACTGATACGGATAATGTTTCCAATCGTTGTGACCTCTAAACCCTCAGCAATGAATGTGTTAAGAGTCTGTGATGAAACGTGCAGATACTTGGCAGCTTCCTGTTTAGTCATGTAAGGGCCGAACGCTTGTTGCTTGCCAGCTTCCTTAAATGCTTTCACTGCCATAGTCTTCATAACGTCGCCCAGTTGGTTAACTGCGGTGTCTGCTAGTTCAAAAGGGATTTGCATAGTCGTTACCTCCTACGGATGTTTCATCCCCACTACCGGGAATGTACCTCTATAATTACTTATGGTACTTAGGTTGTATAGATACTTTCCCAGATTGCAACGGATGTTTGCTAATGCTTATGGTCTGCCATAAAGGTATCAGCGTCTAACTTATCAATCCGCTTAGAGCCATCAACGTTAATCACTGGCAACCCGTTGTTGATGTACTTGTGCAGCGTGTTCGGGGATTTAATCCCTAGGTACGCGCAGGCCTGTTTAAATGACATGTAACGTGAAACGTCATTTGAATTCATTTAGAGTCATCTCCATATGGAATTTTAATTCGTTAGTTCATATAACGTCATTATAATACAACAATATCCCATGTAATTCAACTTTATAATTCAATTGGCGTCAAATTATGTTATTATGTTTGCAGGAGGTGCTAGTAATGACAGAACCAGAAAGTAAGCGTAAGGAAATTGGAGCCCGCATAAAGTCACTGCGGCTATCGCAGGGGATTGACCTTGAAACATTCGGGAAGCAGATTAACCCACCGGCCTCAGCTAGTATTGCTTCGCGGTGGGAACGGGGCGTTAACATGCCGAACAACAAGCGTCTGCAATCCATCGCAAAACTAGGTAACGTATCAGTAGACTACTTACTAAATGGTTCACCCCACACTAACGATTCTATTTTCAAGGCTATTGAGGGTTGGCAAGGTGGTGACACCCTAACCGGGGATGATTCGGAAAAGGTGAGTGAGGGCATTGTGGGCGGCCAACTAGACGAAATGAAAAATGCTGAAAATGCACAACTAATTAATGATATTCAAAAATCAGTTGCAACGGATGTACTAGCAGGCTTAGGCACCCCAGCGCTACGAACCATTAAAACTACTGTTAAGATGGTGCACAGCGCAGAGAGTTCGGGCAAGCCCGGTTTAGCGTCTAGTATTCAGACTCTTATAACTTTGCTAAGCATGAATGTTAACCCTGCGATTGCAGGAAACAGTGACGCGCAGCAGCAAGCCATTGACGAACTAGAAGAACAATTCAGTTATCTTATTGACGTTTTAGAGTCCTAGTCACCCACCCCCAGTATTAGAGAACCATCAACGGGGATGATTCAAAGTACCGTAGATCTACAACGTGATACTCCTACATAACCATTGCCCTGCCAGAGCACGCAAGTTATTGGGAGGGATTATCATGGCTAACATCAAGAAATATCAGGACAAGAAAGGTAACACGCGTTACATGGTTCAGGTTTATTTAGGTATAGACCCACTGACAGGTAAAAAGCGGCATACACGCCGCAGAGGTCTGAAAACAAAAAAGGAAGCCCAATTAGTTATTTCACGGCTACAAGTAGACGCAGACACTAACGGGGTTCCCTCTAAGCAGAACTATTCAACTTTCAGAGACGTTTACGACCTGTGGTTCACGCAATATCAGAACACCGTTAAGGAAAGCACGTGGGCAACCACTAAACGGATGTTCAGACTTCACGTTCTACCCGTGTTCGGTGAGTACCGTGTTAGCAAGATTACAATTGCGGTCTGTCAGAATGCGATTAACGACTGGTTCACAGCAGGGCTAGTTAAGTACCATACTCTGCTAAACTACACGTCTAGTGTTTTGGACTTTGCAATTAACATGCGACTCATTAAAGACAACCCGGCTAAACGGGTAATCATCCCCGTTAATAAAGACAATCGTTCCCGCAGCAATCTGGAAAACTATTTTGACCGGGCAGAACTGGAACACTTTTTTGAGTGTTTGAACGATGATGATAACGACCCACAAGCCAATGTGTTTTTCAGGTTAGCGGCTTTCAGTGGTATGCGTAAATCTGAAATGCTCTGCCTGCAATGGTCTGACATTAATTTCAGCAAGAACACGGTAACCGTCTCTAAAACACAATCACGGGGCGACAATGCGCGTTTGCTGGTGCAATCACCCAAGACCGCGCGCAGTAACCGAACCGTTTACCTTGACCCCAAGACATGCCGTATTTTACAGCAGTGGCAGCTTGACCAGAGAAAGCGACTACTGCTATACGGATTCAACGCCAATCAGGGGCACAACCTTATCTTTGCTAACGAGAATAACGACATGTGCCAACCGACTAAACCTAGAAAGTGGTTGGAACACACTCTCAGAAAATATGATTTGAAACACGTCACCGTTCACGCTTTCCGGCACACATATGCCACACTAGCATTCGAGGCAGGAGCGTCTATCAAGTCAGTACAAGACCAGTTAGGACATTCTAGTTACAAGACCACCTTAGATATTTACACAGCGGTTACGGATAAGGAAAAGAACGAGGCAACACAGAAACTTGCCAGCTATTTAGATTTCTAACTACCGCAGATTTATGGTTAGCAGGGAAGTTGCTCTAAAACTGGCTGTCATTTTGGCTGTCACTTGGCTGTCATATGGCTACCTCGTATGGACACCAATTTAAAGCCCAATGTACTAAAAAAGCCGCTATACCAACCCTCGTGAGGTCTAATAGCGACTAATGTAAAACAATAATTGGGTATACTGGACTCGAACCAGTAAATTACGGATTCAGAGTCCGCCGCCTTACCAATTTGGCTAATACCCAATAAGCCTGTTTCCGTTATCGAAACAACTATTTAATAGTAACTTGTTTGGCTATTAGTGTCAACAAATTTCCAAGAAAAAGTTCGCTAAACTGTATGAATTCCCAGCTCGATGTAATTTTATGCAGAGAAAGATTGACATTTTTTGGCGAATAGCGTAAATTAGATATTGCTAGTAAATGACATTGCCCGCTGGTCAAACTGGTTTAAGACGTCGCCCTCTCAAGGCGGAGTTACGGGTTCGAGCCCCGTGCGGGTGATAAGTAGTCCACAAACGTTGATAAAACAACATTTGTGGACTTTTTCTTTACATCAATTCATCTTACTGCAAAAATTGATTAGCTTCTTTAACAAACGCCGTTCCGTACTGAAATACGCCAGCATGCCCAGCATCCGGATAAGTCACTAACCGCGATTTTTTAAACGCCTTCGCCAACTCGTAGCTATTGGGACGCGTTGGCACCATCAAGTCATTCTCGCCATTGGCTACGAGGACTGGAAAAGCAATACCGGAAAAATCGATTGGTTGTTCAGCTCCCCATTTATTAATCGCCTTCAATTGTTTGCGGTAGACAGGCCACGTCATCTGCTGGTCACGATCACATTGACGTAACTTCAATCGCGACAAAAATTCATGTGCGCGTTGCTTGCCGTTCGGCGTTCTTGTAAAAAACGAATACGTTTTAACATCTTCACGAGTCAGAATGGCTTTGACAAGACTCCGGTCTGAGATACGGGTAACGTCACTGATGCCGCGTCCCCCACGTGGGCCAGTCCCCGTTAAGATGGCCCGGTGAATCAATTCTGGCTCCTGCGTAATCATTTCTTGTGCCACAAAGCCACCCATTGAGAAGCCTAGGATATCAACTTTAGTGAAGCCAAAATGATGGATAAATTCTAACATATCCGTTGCCATTTCCTGAATTGTTGCTGCTGGTCGACCAACCGAACCACCGACACCCAAATAATCTGGTAATAGAAGATGATGTTTCTTGGCAAGACCATCAATCACCACTGGGTCCCAATTATCCAGGTTCCCAGAAAGGTGAATGACACCAATCAGCGGAATACCCGTAGGATCTCCGACTTCACGATAGGCAAAAGTATTGCCCTGGGTGGTTTCAATTGTTTTAGTTGGTGCATCAACATAGGCTGTCATTGACCTATCTCCTTAATCAAAATGAATAAGTACTTTTCCTTTGGGATGACTATTTGCAAGAATTTCTGTGCTTCATTGACCTGATCTAGGGTGAAATCCGTCGCGTCAACGGCCGGTACGATTGCTCGTTGATCAATCAGTTGGCTCAGTCTACGCAGTTGGGCCCCATCACTCCGAACAAAAATAAATCGGTAATCAACTCCATGGCGTTTAGCTTGTCGGTCGAATTTAAGTCCATTGGCCTTAAAAAGAATTTTCTTCCAAAATGGCATTTGATTGGTCTTCGCAAAGTCGCCATTGGGCCCCATGCGAAGTGACAAGAGTCGCCCGCCCTGCTTCATGATGGCCAGCTCATGGTCAAATTCACCTGGTCCTAAGGTATCAATGACGAAATCGATATCCGCCAGCTTCTCCCAATAGTTCTCAGTTCTAAAATCAAAATAGCGATCAGCACCCGCAGCGAGCGTCCGTTCACGTGCTTCCGCATTACCACTGACAATCACGGTAAGCCCCATCCCCTTTGCAATTGGGATAGCCATTTGGCCAAACGAGCCTGAACCCCCGGGAATAAATAAGCTTTGCCCTGCATGCGCGTTAAGAATTTCGTGTAATCCCTGATAGGCTGTCAGCCCAGTTAATGCCGCAGCAGCCCCCGTCTTGAAATCTAAGGTTTTCGGCAATAAGGCCACCGCGTTCGCATCAACGACTACATATTCTGCAAAGGCCCCAATCTGTGTGATTGGCAGACGCGCGTACACGGCATCATCCAGCTTAAACTCCGTGACATTCTGCCCAACTTCGACGATAATCCCGGTCAATTCATTTCCCATCGTTTGAGGTAAGGCGTAATCTTGGATCAACCGTAAGCTACCAGTTCCAATCAGTGAGTCAAGCGGGTTTACAGCAGCTTCTTTTACTTTAATCAATACCTGAGAAGCGGTTGGATGTGGGGTAGCCACCGTCCGAATATCCAGTTGATAGTCCTTTGCATAGCGCATTAATTGAGCTGCTTTCATCACAGTTCCTCCATTTACAGGTTCAGTAACTTTTTGTTACTTGGACCATCACAGCTTGTTTAGTAACTTTTGTCAATAATTGTTACCAAATGATTTTTATGTTATCTTTTTAGTCGAGAAATAATCTCGTTAGGAGGCTTCTCTAGTGGAAAAAATTAGCCAAGAAAAAATCGTGTGCACCGCAAGTGAGTTAATTACCAAAACTGGACGCACAAATATCTCTTTAAACATGATTGCTGATGAACTGGGCATCACGCATGGTGCCCTGTACAAACACTTCAATAATAAGCAAGAACTCTGGGAAGCTGTGGCCTCACAGTGGTTCCAAACACAAATACTTGATCACGTGACACAGACCCTTTCATCGCGTACACCCAGGCCGAACACAGACGCCGCAACCGAACTTCACGATTGGTTGTGGGCCTTTGTCACCGCTAAAAAAGCAGCCAACAAAGCAGACACACAGATGTTTTCTTTAAATACTCGCTACATTGACAACAACCCATTGGCGTTACGGCAAGTCTTACAACCTGCCTGCCAACACATTGATCAGCTGATGGCCTATCACGACCCACATTTTGAACGAGCAGAAACGATTCTTTCGGCGTTTTCAATTTTTACGTTACCCAACTTTAAGGACACCTGGGAATGGCCAGATTACCAACCTCGGTTTGAGGCGATGTGGGCACTAATTGCGCCTGGTGTATAAGTTCGTCGATCAAGCATATAGCCAGTTCCTTAGTCTGGATACTTTTAGGCTGCGACAAGCGTTTAAGAAGCCTTTTCTAAAAATAAAAGCCTAGACCTGCCACCAGACGGTAATTGGATTGCCAATGACAATCCAATTACCGTCTGAAAAGGGCTCTAGACTACTAGACCTCAGAAAAAATTTTATTTGATCAAGTGTTGCACTTGGTCTGGCAATTCGCCTGGTAAATAATCAGAATAAATTTTTGACCAACAACAAATAATCATATAAAACATGAGCGATTACACCACCCCATAGACTGTTAGTCTTGCGCCAGGCGTCATTAAAGGGAATTCGCGTCAGACCAATCACAACAAAGCATTGATAGAGATCCCAATTGTACGTCGTCAAGTGAATGCCCCCAAATATGAGGGCGCTCACCAAGCAACTAATCCACCAGCTAGTACGTGAAGATAACCGACGAGAGACCAGGTAGATGACTGGCAAGGCAATGGCCGCAGTGAAGATTTCTTCACCAACAATTTGACCGGCCACTTGTAAAAGGGTGATGATATTTTGCCACAAACCTTGAGTTTGAAGGATGTTACCCGTGGGGTTGGCATTAAAACGTAGTAAATGACAGACTTTTCCGATCCCTGCAGCACTGAAACTTAACACTAGGCTCATTACCATCATGCCCGGAATGATGAGCCAACTGTGTCGGGCGAGCTTACCCCAAAACTGGCGGAAGGCAGGTAATCCAAATTGCCAGATTAGAGCAATCGCACTAGTAACTGCCATCCATAACCAGTTGCCTGGCCACCCATGAATACGACCGAAAACTCCCATGCTCAGTAAGACGGGTGTTGCCGCTAGCCCCCAAAAATTTAATTTCATTTTTACCATTACGGTTGTGACCATCAACATCATCTCCCCTTTAACTTTTAGACGGGGATTATACCAAGTGGAATAATAATTAATCAAGCTAAATGCATTTTTACGGACGATTATTCGTCTAGATACCTCATCTCAGAATGCACCTAACAAAACCCCCAGTGTTGGATTTTATGTCCAACGCTGGGGGTTCATTTTAGGTTTAAAAGTCACTAATCAACTTTATTTTTAGAGACGATCGTTTAATTCTTTACTGAGTTTCTCGAAGCCAGGCTTACCTAACAAAGCAAACATGTTGGTCTTATAGGCTTCAACACCTGGTTGGTTGAATGGGTTAATTCCATTCAGGTAGCCAGAAATTGCAATCGCGACTTCAAAGAAATAGATCAAGTAGCCTAAGGTAAATGGCGTCTGATCAGGAATGTGAACACTCATGTTAGGTACACCACCATCGGTGTGAGCCAACACAACGCCTTCATAGGCCTTCTGGTTGACGAAACTCATTTGTTTGCCTTCCAAGTACTTCAAGCCATCGAGATCATCAGTAGCCGTTGGCACAGCCACATCATGTTGTGGCTTGTCGACCGTAATAACGGTTTCCATAAGCTTCCGTTGACCTTCTTGAATATATTGACCCAAGGAGTGTAAATCGGTACTGAAGTTAGCTGAAGATGGATAAATCCCCTTCTGATCTTTTCCTTCAGACTCACCAGTCAATTGCTTCCACCATTCTGCAAAGTATTGCAGACGTGGCTCGTAATTTTCCAACAGTTCAGTGGTGTAACCCTTTCGATAAAGGATGTTCCGTAATGCCGCGTATTGGTAGGCTTCGTTTTCGTTCAAATCAGGATTGGTATAATCCTTCTGAGCAGTAGCAGCCCCCTTCATCAATTGGTCAATGTCAGCGCCAGAAGCGGCAATTGGCAATAATCCAACAGCAGTCAGGACGGAGTAACGACCACCAACGCCATCAGGAATGACGAAGGTTTCGTAGCCAGCGGCATCAGCTTCTGTCTTGAGGGCCCCACGTGCCTTATCAGTCGTGGCATAAATCCGACCCTTAGCACCGTCTTCACCATACTTTTTCACTAACATTTCCTTAAAGAGGCGAAAGGCGATGGAAGGTTCCGTTGTGGTCCCAGACTTTGAAATGACGTTAACAGAAAAGTCACGATCACCAATCAAGTTGATCAAATCGTGCACGTAGTCGGGACTAATAGAATTCCCAGCAAAGAAGACCTGTGGCGCCTGACGCTTGTCGGCTGGCAGATAGTTGAAGAAGGTGTCGTTTAAGAAATCGACGGCCATCTTTGCACCGAGGTATGACCCCCCAATGCCAATGACAACAAGAACTTCTGAATCCGACTGAATCTTCTTAGCGGCAGCTTGAATCCGAGCAAATTCATCCCGATCAAAGTCCGTAGGCAACGTCAACCAGTCGCGGAAATCGCTACCAGCACCGGTACCTTGACGTAATTCGGCATCTGCAGCGGTTACGAGCGCTTGCATTTCTCCGAGTTCGTTGTCGTGAACAAATGGTTCAAGTTTGGAACGATCAAAGGCGATATGTGCCATATTTAGATAACCTCACTTTTATTGTTATTGACGAGTTAATTATAACGCATCTTGCTAAAATGTAAATGGCCTAGTCCAATTTTAAGTTTTAAAACGGGACTGGCCGAACTCGGTCAATCCCGCTAAATAGCTATTTCATAATTCCTAACGTTACCCCACCAGCAACAACGAGGAGAGAACCAATCGTGATGTACACCATTTCACGCCCCGTCTTCTTTTCACCTAATAACCAAATGCTCCCGAATGTGGAGATAACAATCCCACATTGTGCCAGAGAATAGCTGATGGCCAAGCCAACCCGTGGAATTGCCATAAACATGAAGAAGTTTCCGATTCCCCAGACAACCCCGGTCAAGATATTCTTAGCTGTTGCCTTGTGCCACACCTGTTGACGAGAGAAAATCACAAAGACCAACGCGCCCAAAACCATTCCTAATGATTGCGGGAACAGAATTGTTTCTGACTTGAGGCCAGAGAACTTCACAATTACCGTATAGAGAATGTAGCCCACCGTTGAAATCACGAGGGCGACGGTTCCCTTACCTGCCTGAATCTGCTTGTCACCGACCGCTACCTTGGCGTTCGGGTCACGCAGTGAAGTTAAGACCGCTCCAGCAATCAGAATGATAACCGCAATCGTACCCAAGGTAATCATTCGTGTCGTGTTCCATTCACCAAACAGCACAACACCAGCTAACGCCGTCCCAGCCAATTGTAACCCGGTTGAGATGGGCACCGTTCGTGAAATTCCAATGAACTTCATGGATTGGAATTGTTCAAATTGACCAACAGCCCAGCAGAGACCCGAAACGATCCCAACCAGCAATGACATACCAGTTAAGTGACTGTGGAAGTAGAATAGTGCAAATAGACTAAAGATTACCGCCCCGACCGTCATTCCCAATGTTTGTTGATATGACGTTCCGCCCAGGCGTCCACTGATTAATCCAATGCTTCCCCAGCAAACCGCGGGGATTAAAGCCATTAAAATATAGATATTCATCTTGTAACCCTCAACTCTCGTTTCAACTTAGTCCTGTATAATTGTAAGCCTTCTCAATTAGCATTAGTAAGTTTAATAGTTTCGATTCGAATTGTAAACTCAAACTCTCTAAAAAAATCCCGAATGGCAAGTGGTCTATCTTACCAATCAGGATCTTTTACATTGCTTTCATTGTGCTTTCATTAATTAATGGTCAATAGTAAACCCTTTAAGGCTTCACTGTGGCGGTCAGCTTGATTCGTTTGAAAATCAACTGGTGAAAGGTAGTTATTGGAAACACTTACATGACCGGTATAATTTTGTAAGGCATCCCCGACCGTCTCCTTAAGGCGCTTCATGCCATACATTGGCGTAGTCGTCGTCAAAACGACTTGTGTCCCAGCGTGAGCCACCTTGAGGGCCTGTTCAAGCAAGTCTTGCAGGTCTTGTTCCAAAGTGAAGGTTCGCTTCTTACCACGAATAAAGGCTGGTGGATTAATGAAGATAGTATCGAAACTCAAGTCATGCTTAATGGCATAGTCCAAGTAATTCGCAACATCCATCGTTCGCATCTCAACAGCCGCTTGGTCTAAATTGTTAGCATCTAATTGTGCTTGCAAGGCCGTTGTAGCCCGGTTTGTTGGATCAACTGTAACGGCTTCTACAGCACCACCAAGCATGGCTGCGGTCACAATCCCTGTCTCAGCACTGAAGAGATTCAAGATCCGGCGCTGTTGACTATTTTCCTTAGCCCAGGCCCGAATGTCACGGAATTCCAAGGCGAGTTGTTGACGTCCCGCTAACAGATCAACAGGATAAACCACACCATTTTCCATCACCGTCAAAGGTTGCTTGCCCAGGTCGCCCTGGATAAGCTGCCCATGTTCTTGGCCTGGCGTAGTCGCCACAATCGTTTGGTTCTTCCCAATAGCACGGGCAAAACCAGCGTAAATTAACTTAGCCTGTTGTTTCAAGGCCGTGTTCTGCCAACGAAAGACATAGGTCCCGTCATACACGTCGACAACTAAACCACCCAAACCATCACCGGTTCCATTGAATAGACGGTAAGCGGAACTGCCAGTGATCGCTGAACGCCGAGCTGCAGCGGCTCTGAACTTGGTGGCAAAGAAACGATCATCAATACTTTCATTTTCCCGTAGGCTCAGGACGTACCCAATTCCTCGGGGTTGTTTGGCAAAATAAGCGGTGGCAACGAAATGACCATGATTCTCTAATTGGACCCAGGCACCATTTTCAAAATCATTCTTGTTTTCTAAATCGGTCACGGACACGATTGGATAGCCATCCTCAAACTTACGGACAGACTTCCCTGTAATTTGTACTTGCTTCAAAAGTTTCCTCCTTAATGATTCTTCTCATTGTATCACGGGAACACCCTGATCACCGGGGAATTTATGAATTTGTCTTCGCTCTTTGAGAGTTTGTCTGGTGTTGATCAGGGAAGATCACAGTAAACGTGGTCCCATGGTGCTCCTTACTCGTCACACTAATCTTACCATGATGCAGCTGAACCAGCTGGTGAACGATCGAAAGTCCCAAACCAGATTCCCCATATTTAGTATTCTTCCGGGAAGGATCGGCCTTGTAGTAACGTTCCCAAATGTTTTGCAGTTGTTCATCAGACATCCCCATCCCCGTATCGGCAACCTTCACGATCGTTTCCTCATAGCCACGCTGTGCGGAAATGGTAATGGTCCCCTGCTGGGTAAACTGGATGGCATTCTGCGTGATGTTAAACATAATTTGCACGAATCGGTCGTAGTCGGCGTAAACCGGAATTTTCTGAGGCGCCTGTAACTCCAACTGATCGTCACTGTCATCAGCCTTCTGTTTCAACTGTTCAACAATATTATGGAGCGCATCTACGGCATTAAATTCATGGAGATTGAGTGAAATCTGGTTGGACCGAATCTTCTCATAATCCAGGTTTTCGTTGACCAACCGGATTAACCGACTGGTTTCACTCCGCATCAGGTCGATACTCTCTTCTTTGCTCTCCTCGGGGATGGCGTTGTAGGCTAAACCTTCGAGAAGCCCGTTAATTGTGGTCAACGGTGTTCGCATCTCATGAGAGGCGTTGGCCATAAATTCTCGTCGTCGTTGTTCTTGTCGTTGAATCTCTTCTTGTGAGTCTTTTAACGAATGCGTCATGCCATTGAAATCGTTAATCAAGTCATCAATCTCATCACGATTGCGACTGGCCATTTCGACGTCATAGTTTCCTTTGGCAACCTGATTGGTAGCCTTTCGAAGTTGATTAATCCGTGACGTGTAGTACCGAGCTAGCAAATAGCTGGCCACGATCGCCACTACAATAGACACTAAGAGGGCTCGAATCAGGTTGCGGTTAATCTGATTGACACTGGTATTGATGTCAGACACGAAGGCCCCCATCACGACAACCGCCACTAGTCGATGATTGTAGAAGTAGGGCTTCATGACTTCGGTCATCGCGGGACTGATTCGACCATTCTTGGTGCGAACCCGTTTGTCGACGACCTTGTGAATAATCTTATTTTGTTTAAGTTTCTTCCAATCTGACTGGTTGATAGCCTGTTGGTAGACGTTAGCCGGGAAAACCACCTTGTTACTTGCACTGTAAATGGTGGTGCTCACCGCCTGATTCTGAAGTAACTGTTCGCTACTTTCCAAAGACTCTGTATCGAAATCCACATCGTGACTGTCCTCGGAGTTAATCCGCAGGGACTGCTCAATCAAACTATTGGAATACTTCTCAAGAGAATTCCAGGTGTTGCTGTAAACCATGTGCCGAGTCATCTGTGAGTACGAGACCCCCATGATAATTAGGATAATCATGATGGCCGCAAAGAACCCTAGCATTTGTTGATACATTAACTTCATCGCTGATCGGCTCCACTATCATCAAATTTATAACCCACCCCCCAAACCGTTTGAATAATCTGAGGGCCAACCTTTTCAATTTTTTGTCGGAGTTTCTTAATATGAGCGTCCACGGTCCGTTCATCTCCATAGTATTCGTAATCCCAGACCAGTTGCAAAAGCTGTTCACGGGAGAAGACCTGCCGTGGCTTCTGAGCTAAGGTCTTCAACAGATCGAATTCTTTGGGAGTCAAATCGTGAATTTGCTGGCCATTGAGGTAGGCTTCACGAGTCTTGGTATTCAGCTTAAAGTTTTCCGTCACCACGTCAAAAGCTTCTGTATCATCTAACGACTCGGTTGCCGTTGTCTTAGTGGTCGGTCCCAGCTCTGCCCGCCGATGTAAAGCCTTAATCCGCGCAATTAACGTAATTGGACTGAAGGGCTTTGTCACGTAGTCGTCCGCCCCCATCTCAAGACCTAAGACCTGATCACTTTCTGAATCACGAGCCGTCAGCATAATAATCGGCACGGTTGGTGATAACTTTCGAATTTCCGCACTAACCTGCATGCCATCTAGTCCTGGAAGGTTCAAGTCCAACGTGACCATATCCCAGTCATTAGGTGAAGCTGCAAAAAGCTTCACGGCCTCATTACCATCGTAGGCAAACTCCGCATCCCATTGTTCCTTTTTAAAAAACATCGACATCATCTGTGACACCGAATGGTTATCTTCAATCATTAATAACTTCATTGTGACCTCCAAAGTTAGGGCTACTAAATTCGGGGCCGGTAAAAGGTCGGTGCGCCATAGTGTCCTGAAATTAACAGGATAATCAGAAGGCGTCATGATGGAATAATGAAGATTCTGTAACTTTTACCGGCAGTCCCTTAGCCATGTGGTTCCTTAACTACCTATTATACTATACCGTGAGATGGAAATTTTCCTTAAATTCGCCCCCGACAAGGTAAATTGTTTGCAGCAGCGCAACATTATGGTAGACTAGAACAGTATTGTCATGGGGCCGTTCTGGATTCGACTGGTATAGGTTGAGCCTGAGCTGCGCGCCGTAGCGGCATCTACGTTAAAAGGTCCAGTTTATTATAACTGCAAAAAATAATAACAATTCTTACGCTTTAGCTGCTTAATAGGCGCTTAACGTAGATCCTCCTAGGCTTGCCCGCGGTCTAGATCTGGGTCCTAAATTTAACGGGCTTACGCTAACGACTCCCACCTGAAGTACGTTAGAAGAGAAAAATCAGGTTAGCTGAGCATGAGGGCCCTGACAGACGGCAAGTTGCTCAGCGAAAATTCAAATAGTCTGCCTATGCGTGTAGACGTTGAGGTGGCAATATGCTAGGACGCGGGTTCGATCCCCGCCGGCTCCATAAATAATTTTAACCCCGTTGTAACTGGCTGATAGATCGGCCGTTATGACGGGCTTTTTTTATATTTTCCATGGCTTTCTAGCCATATTCTGACTCAAAATGATTTCAACCCGACGGTATCTTTTTATCATTAGAAATCTACGCCATGCCCGTTTTCTGCCACTCCTTTACAATATCACCCGGTCACCCTTGAGAGGACTTAACTATCCACTAACTTGTTGGACATAAGGCATACCAACCAGATTGGCCTTGAAAAGTCCATTATATTGTCGTGACAATCGTCTACCCCTAACACTAAATCGACGAACATCGCTGTCGTGGCAACTTACATACATCATTCGGCTAGTTAACAAACAAATGTCCTTTATAAACGTTTATCCTATGAACATGTTATTTTTTGTGTGCTGAGGAGGAACCAAAACTAATCGTTTAGGAGGAATTAGTCATGAAAAAATTTTGGCGTTTTAGTTTATTAGCAGCATCGGGACTGATTGGCTTTTTACTAGCTACCCCTTCAGTTATCGGTGAAGCCAAAGTCGTTCAAGGAAAAGGATTACAAGCCGAAGATGCCGTCATTGTCGGTTCCAATGGAAAAATTTATTCCCACACTGAAAATCTCGAAAATTTAAAGTTCACTGTGCGTTATAGATGGACCATTGACAACTCGATTCCTATCAAAAGTGGCGATGTGATGTACTTCTACCTTCCTGCTAATGTTCACTGTGATGGGGACTTTAATTTTCCATTGAAGATGGGCGTAACTTCTGCCGGAAAAGTTCATATTCCAGCATTTCAAAACACAGGTATCATTACCTTTAATAATTACTTCACGACCGGTCACTCTCGATACGGCGGACTTAACATTCCATATGTCCCTTCAAAACCCGGAACGGAGGGGCCTGGGATAGAAGGAGACCCTGAACCAGGGCCTGAACCAGAGCCCGAACCAGAACCTGAACCAGAACCTGAACCTGAACCAGAACCTCAACCAGAACCTGAACCAGAGCCTGAACCAGAACCTCAACCAGAACCTGAACCAGAGCCTGAAAATCCTGGGACCGAGAACCCCGGAACCGAAACGCCTGGCCCTGAGAACCCTGGGACCGAAACACCTGGCCCTGAAAATCCTGGAACCGAAATCCCAGAACCTGAAGAACCTAAGGACCCAGAAGAACCCGAAGTACCAGGAGTTACTGTACCTCATCCTACCCCTTCAGTTCCCGGCATCACTAATCCAGAAAAACCAACAGTGACGACTCCAGGACATCCAGGAACCAGCGTTCCAACTGTCTCTGGTGGTGCAGGAGGGTCCATTGAACAATCTGGTCAATATTCCTCATCAAAGAGTTCAAATAGTGCAACCACCCCTTCTTCCAATCAGCAAATGAAGATCCTACCACAAACGAGCGAACACACAAACCAGAACTTGATCATTTTAGGACTTGGTCTACTCACACTTAGTCTTGGATTCGGATATATTGGGTACCACTTGCGTAAAGAACATTAATTCTTTCCCTGAGAGCCGCTGCTAATCACAGAGGCTCTTCTCTCTCTAATTTGCTCACCCCCTATAATAGATTACTAATTTATTTTTCTAGCGACATAAGCACTGAACATCTCATCATAAATCGCTCGCCACAACTCGTGATTTATGGCTCTCACACCCATCGTTTGCATGCTTTGTTTGTTATGTTGCAATTACAATAAAGTGCTATAATTAGAACAGTCAGCAATCATCATAACTTTTTAGAGATTACAAAAGCATTCATGGTCACTGACAATTAACGACTTTGGAGGAATCGCCTATGTTTCGTGACATGCGTTTAGCTAAACAACAGCTCTCAGATACTGATTCAGAACAAATTCTAAAAAAAGCCGACTATGGCACCTTGGCCTTATGGGGCGAAGAATATCCTTATTCTGTGCCAATTAGCTATGTTTATGATGGCAATAAAATTTATTTCCATGGTGCAACAACCGGACTCAAAAACGACTTATTAACCCATCATCAAAAGATTTCTTTGTCCGTCGTTGGCAGCCACTCCGTTCAATCTAAATCTTACACGATGTACTACACTAGTGTGATTGCATTCGGAACTGCGACCCTAGTGACTGACCCTGAAGTCATGCAGCATGCGATGGAGTTAACCTCCGAAAAATACGCACCTGGTCTGCTCAAGGGTGGTCGCGAATACATCGCCTCTGAAAAAGGAAATTTTGCCGTTTACGAAATGTCATTGGACCACGTCACGGGCAAGCGCTCCAGTCACCTGTCTACTGATTAGTTCACCGTTTCAACATTAATTTGAATATAATCTAAAGCATGATTACCGTTTGGTAACACATGCTTTTTTTAGTTCAACAACTGAATACATGACTGATTCGGCACCGCCGTCATATTGGTAATCGAACTGTCTTCATTTGTCATCTCGACGCAACCCTCTCGCAAAATTTACCAGGTATACTGACCTTATCGTTAGTTAATTGCGATACCAAATACAAAAAAAGCGGAGTGAACATTATCAATACAACTACTGTAAAGATCTTAATCGGTACCTTAGGGGCAGCGGCCATGTTACTGGCTGGCACGCAAACAGCTTCGGCCCATATGACGACTTCAACGCCACAAACCCAAACAACGCAAGTAACCACGGCTACAACTGGGTCAACCACGAATACGAGCTACACACACACGAGTGGTCAAGCAGCGAATACTGTCAATACAGCAACTACTAGCAATGCTTCTGGCGCTGTGGCCAAAGCCTTATCAGTTGCCAAGAGTGGCGTTCCTTATGTCTACGGCGGTAGCAGCTTATCTGGCTTTGACTGTTCAGGCTTGGTTCAGTATGCCTTTGGCCTGAGTGCCCGGACTACCTATCAGCAAACAACCCTAGGCACACACCACTATGACGTGGCTAATGCGCCAGCTGGTGCCATCCTGTTCTGGGGTTCCGAAAGTGCCCCTTACCATGATGGAATTTCCTTAGGCAACGGTCAATACGTGGCTGCCCAGAACGAAAATGATGGGATTGGCGTCTTCAGTCAAACCTACTGGGCACCTAGCTACTACATCACCCTAAACTAATCTTTAATTTGCGGGACGACTGATAATAGTCGTCCTTTTTTGATCTCAGATCTAGTCTGGCCATCTACCTAACTAATAAGAACCATGATCTCCCCCCTCCTCACTAAAGGTGGTAAGTTATGGTCGTTGCCAGTAAAGAAGAGTTCCCATATTTGACTGGAGGGTGATTTTATGAAAAAGTTCTGGCGCACTGGTATCGTTGCTGTAATTGGTTGCTTTGGGTTACTCATTCTGGCTTCGCCGGTGATAGGTCACGCTGACCGACTGCCAGTCAATGATAATCTCCCTATCGAACGACCTAAGTTGGTGGCCTCTGGGTCAACTATTGCCACCGACTCCTACCGTTTAGCCCCAGTTTCTCACACGGTAATCACGCGGGCAGCAACGATTCCACTACGTTGGTCCGCAGTTAAACAAGATGCCGGCACGCCGACAACCAGCTGGTCACATATTTTGAATCGCCTCGGCATTGTCTTATTAGCTGGACTGGTTGCAACTGGTGCCACTTATGTCCTCACTGACTGGCGACGTTGGACCCCTCATATGGGTCGCTGAGCCTTGATAAATGGATCGTCAAACGGCATGAAGCTTTTAACTTCACGCCGCTTTTTTTAATACTAGGTACTGGACCAGCAAGTCACGATACCGCCATTCACAGCGATAATGATCCAGATAGGGTGATCACACGACATCATACAGATATCCCTGCAACGTACCCGGTCGTAACACCAAATTTATCTCAAATATCTTCACAAACACGTGACAGACATATAAACTGCTTGTTCCAGGCAACTTTCCCGCCCAGTTTTTCAGCACTTAAAAACCACGATTGATCGTTACTCATCACTCGTGGTTACATTCAGCTTATTATTTTTGGCGGTCCACATTAGTCATCTTCAGCGGATCAACCCAAGCCGAAAACTGCTCGGCGGTCACCTTGCCTGATTGCAAGGCCACCTCACGTAATGTTTTCCCTGAGCGTTCAGCTTCCTGCGCAATCGCCGCACTGGCATGGTAGCCAATGTGAGGTGATAAGGCGGTGACTAACATTAAGGACTGGTCAACTAATGCTGCCATCCGATCTGCATTGACGGTCAGTCCTGCAACAAGTTTTGTGGTAAATCCTTCAATCGTCCCAGACAGAACATCCGTCGATTCCAAAAAAGTAGCGATCAAGATGGGCTTGTACACATTCATTTCAAAATTACCTTGAGACGCTGCGACAGTCATGACGACATCATTTCCCATCACTCGCGTCGCCGCCATCGTTAACGCTTCAGCTTGCGTTGGATTGACCTTTCCTGGCATGATCGAAGATCCCGGCTCATTAGCTGGGATAGCCAGCTCACCATATCCAGCCCGCGGACCACTCGCCAGAAAACGGATATCATTGGCAATCTTCATGAGATCACTGGCCAGCGTGGTCAGCGCACCATGCACGACTGTCAATCCGGAATGAGCGGCCAAGCCAAAGAATTTATTGGTCTTAGCGGTAAATGCCAGATCGTAATCCGTGGCTAATTGCGTTGTCACCGCAATCGCAAAACCCGGAGCGGCATTCAGACCCGTTCCGACAGCAGTTCCTCCAATCGGTAATTCCAATAGTGTTGGCGCCAAAGTCTTCAGATAATCACGGTCATGGGTCAGCATGCTGACCCATCCACTAACCTCCTGGCCAAAGGTCAGCGGTGTCGCGTCTTGAAGGTGCGTACGCCCGACTTTGACGACATGTTGATAGGCTTCTTCCTTCTTTTGAAATTCGGCAATTAACCTATCTACTATCGACAACAAGTCTCGAACTGCTACAGCCGCCGTGATCGTCATCGCTGTGGGAAAAGTATCGTTGGAGCTTTGACTGTGATTGACATCATCATTAGCCAGAACCCCGCTGGTCACATCAAGCCGTTGTGTCTGGTGCGCGATAACCTCATTGACGTTCATATTGGTCTGTGTCCCCGAACCTGTCTGGTAGACGTGAAGCGGAAAATCTTGTTGGAGTTTAGCATCATCTAAAGCCGATAAGGTGTCCACCGCCTGGATAATCAACTGGGCCTTCTGTTCTTGAATCTCACCCAGGTCGCGATTTGCCACCGCTGCTGCCCGTTTAATCCGCAGGAGGGCCCGAATGACTGGCAAGGGCATCAGTGGTCCCGTCGTAAAATTGTGACGACTCCGCTCCGTCTGAGGACCCCACAATGCCGTCGCGGGAACCTTCACCGTGCCAATAGTATCCGTTTCTTCTCGATACGCCATCTCATCACGCCTCTCTCATCTAATCTCTTTTTCCAAGCATATCGGCCCCAGTCACCAACGTCAAGCATCCCTAACAAAAAAGCCACCTATCTAAAGATGACTTGGTTTCGTTTCAACTTGAGACCGCCCTTAACCCTCGACCGTTTCCTCCAGTTGAACTTGATTATTTTTCACGAGTTGTTGCTCTGCTCGTCGCCGTGCGGCCACTGCATCGTCAAAATTACTAAAAGTTTGATTCAACACGTAGCGACCGTGGTAGAATAAGCGTGCAGCCCACTTTCCGGAGCGTTTATCGAAGCTAACCCCAATAACCCCCGAAATGTTGCGGGAACTAATCTTCGTTAAGGCCGCAACGTTAGAGCCATTAACCAACGGCAGGTTGGTAGCATTCCCAATTTGCTTACGCGTCCGGGGATCCTGAGTCAACCGTGCCTTACTAATGTCGCGGCGGTAGCAACCGCAACTGACTGTGATACCATGGCGTAGCCGGTAACTATCAACCGTCACCAAGCGTCCACAGCTACATTTACACAGCCAGGTGGCATTTCCGTTTTTTGCGGTTCCGTCACGACGAATAACCGTCAGTCTGCCGAATTGTTGTCCACTTAAATCTAGGAGTCTCATAGATAATTCCTCCATTCAATTAGTCATCAAGCCTGATATGCCGCAGATTAATTCGATCTCTTTCCGCTCTTCCCCGTTAATTTAACGCTTACAATACTATTCTACACATCAAACTAAAAACTAACTTAAAGTCCTAACCTTTTTTGGTTTTATTGGTGACCCCTAACAACTTGTTATTCTAACATGAACTTACTTCAGAAAGAAGGAATTACTTATGGATATCATACTCACTTTTCTAATCTACATCGTTGCACTCGAACATCTGGCTATTATGGGTCTGGAAATGTGGGGACGCCCAGAGACACAATCTAAAACCTTTGGGATGCCACTCGAATTCGTCCGCCAGGTTCCAGCACAAAAGGCCTTGGCTAATCAGGGTATCTATAACGGGATGGTTGGCGTGAGCCTATTGATCAGCCAGTGGGTTCTCAATGGCCGCTCGCAACTCATCACAACCGCGATTTTTCTAATCTTTATCGTCGTCGTAGCTCTCTTCGGTAGCTTGACCGTAAAAAAAGAAATTTTCTGGCTTCAAGGAATGCCATCCCTCGTCACGTTACTCGTTTTACTAACCTTGTTAATTTAACTAAACCTTTAAGGTAAGTGTTTACAGTCGCGAAAACATAGGTTATAATGCTGGTACATATTCAGGTTAAGACCTGCCACGGCATTTCAATCGTTGGAGGAGTTAATTGACATTTAGCCATTATTAACACCGTTTAAGCCGTACACATACTTCTATTCTGCTGGTTGCGTTCATTCGTAACTAGCTTTTTTTATGTCAACAACTAAAAAACGGTCAGGGTAACATCCCGACCGTTTTTTAGCTAACTTACATATGACTCATAGCAAACCATAATTTCAACATGTGATAAATGACAACACCCATTGCCCCCACAAAAAGTGTGCCACCTGCGTAATAAAGATAATACACCACTGGATGTTTCATAGCTTAGCCCCCTTAAGTTAAGCATAGCCTAACATGGAGCATGACGCTCAATAACGAGTTTTACCCGAAACTCAGTGACTAATCTAAGTGACCTAACCAACCGGCGAGGCTTCCCGCCGACGAGCCGCTGCCACAATTGCCTCTTGTTGTGCAATTGTCGCCGTAAACTGACGCATTAGGTCACGTTCAATGACCTGTGCACCATGCTCTTGAGCCCGGCGCGACACCATTTGAAACTTCTTACGTTCAGTCAATAAGTCTTCCGTTAACATATGGCTCCCCCCAAAAGAATTCGCCAGTGTTCTGTTACCGTTAAATACATTATATACATTTGATCCGAAGCGGTCTAGGCTTATTTTAAATTCGATACAAAAAATTTACAATCGTTTTTTTCAGCCTCTTGCGCTGTTACCTAGACGTTTTAGGGGCGTTACGAGTTGACGGCAATCAGGCCAAATAATAAGAAAATTTGTAATTGGTCTAGGTAATACGTGCAACCGTTTGACAACCGGGCAAGTCACGGATTGCCGCAATGATTTAATCTATCAACGGTCAGTGGTTTAGGTCGCCGAACGATGCTGCATATCGATTGTCTTTCCCCGCTAAACAGGGTAACCTTAGGGTAAATTCAAAGGAGGTTGCACGCATGTCAACTGGACGTCAAAAGTTCCCATCTCTCTACCAGACTATTGCAGCTAATGATGATGGCTTAGAGGGCCACGCCTACATTGCTGACGGTGGCTTAGATGTCTTAACCAGTGATCCCCTCAACGACCAACCCGGGACCAATCCCGAACAACTTCTAGGTTTGGCACTCAGTACGTGTCTAAACGCCACTCTGGCGGCCATCGAAAAACGTGATGGCTTGCCTCACACCTCACAGGTTCACACTCGTGTCGAATTTGCCCGTGATTATCGTGGCTTTCAGTTCTACGTAACGGCACAAGTCATCATCCCCGGCGTTGAAGTATCGACTGCACAACAAATGGTAGACCTCGCCGAGCGCCGCTGCCCTGTCGCCAAGTTACTGTCTGGAAATGCCAACGTTCAAATTGTATTGGTCGATCACATCGACTTCACGACATCCACGGTTTAACACCGCCATGGTTCAACCTAAAAATGGACCACACGCCCTGACAATCCGTCAGTTTGTGTGGTCCATTTGTCCTTAACCTAGTGCCGTGAAAAGCGTTGTTTGACGCGGTTCCACCACGAGTTACGGGCGTTCGGTTCGCTGTAGACAAACGACCGATTCTGCCGTGCCGACCGCTTGTCATCGTGGCCATCGTCCATGAAGACAATCTTGCGCCAGCGCTTTGCCTCTTCATCACTCATGCGCTTTTTGCTCATTGACTTCAATCTCCTTCTTACCCAGTGCTAGTCCACTGGTTCTCTATAGCCGTCTTACCGCTACTTTTTCATGCGGGTAACCTGACTGAATTCACGAATGAAATCCAGTACCTCGTGGACTCGATCGTCCCCATACAGATCGATCCAGCCTTGAAACCGGCTGTTGATCCGCTGGCGAATCACCCGTTCGGCACGGGTGCCAGCTGGGGTCGCCAAAAGGTACAGACGTCGTCGATCATTCTCGTCCGGTCGTTGTTGCAAGTACCCCTGCTTTAACAACACCTTAATCTGCCGAGAAATCGCGCTACGCGTTACTTGCCGTTTGCTCGCAATATCCATTAACGTGACGTTGGTGTTTTGCGTGATGTCACGCAAAATGAGGTACTGTTCAAAGGACAAGTGAAACTCCTTTGCGGGCTCAGATACGAACTCACCTAAGTACTTGATTGAATTCATGTAAACATCAATGAAGGCGTCCAACAAGGACTCTTCCTGTTCAGCCATGATTACCCACCTACAATTCTCAAAATACGATTTTTATATTAGCATTTACGACTGACAAATACCAGCTTTTTCCGCCCGTTACGGCCTTGGCTAGGGCCAACCTATGCTAAACTAGAGTTGAACACAAAGGGGGAGCTATAATATGAAACATTTTATGACATGTGTTCTGGCTCTAGGGACCTTAACGCTCCTAGTTGGTTGCGGACAAACAACCAACACCACTCACCAAAAATCCAGTCAAACTCAGAGCAGCAAAAAAGTTGCCACTCGTGCTAAACAAGCTTCGACCTCATCTAGCAAGCCGATTACGGCAACCTTCAAGAATCAAGCTTTTACCACGCAACACGTGACCTTCAAGATCACTGGTCAACAGGTTACGGCCAGTTCGACAGCTAATCGCCAGTTGTTCGTTTTCTATTATACCGTAACCAACCAGCAAGGTAAGTCGATTGTGCCCAGCGATCTCTGGGAATCTGCGGTCAGTGCCACCCAAGATGGTCGTTCACTATCAACCGGTAATCTGGCTTTCACGACTGATCAAACCCAGGATAATAACCGCTTAAATCGTACTGTAATGCCGTTGGATTCGGGAAAGTCCGTCACGGGGCTGGCAACTTTTGAGCCTAAGAATCAAGATTCCATTACCGTAGCCTTCAAGGATAGCAACGGCCACACCGTTCATCAGAGTCGCTACCCCATGTCTTAAAATCTGATGTCGAAAGGATCCAACTATGACCGAACTTATTGAACGTATTCATCAAATCGAGCTGGGTAATCTTTCCCAGTTCATTCATCTGTGTGAGCAGCTAGACCTTCCCTACTTCATGATGGGGGGATCGCTCTTGGGAACCGTTCGCCACCAAGGTTTCATTCCTTGGGACGACGACGTTGACGTCGGCATGCTCAGAGCCGACTACGACCGCCTCCTGGCTGCCGCACCGGCTCTCCTAGCAGATACCCATTATTTTCTTCAAACGCCTGCTAGCGACGAAAACTACGGTCTCAGCTATGCCAAGCTGTTAGACCGAAACACTTACATTGAAGAAAAGAATAATGTGAACAGTGCGCGCAAGGGCATCTTCATTGACATCTTTCCCTTAGACCGTATTTCAGATGATCCCAACCAACAACGCGAACAAATGGCTAAATTCCAACTGTTAAATACGCGACTGCTGTTTCAGCTTCGTTACCACCTAGTGGATACCCCGTTGCGGAAGTTCCAATCGGGGCTCAATTCCGACCAGTTGGCGGATGCCCGGTCCCTGAAGGCCGAACGTCAAGCCGTTATGACCCAGTATGAATCTAACACCACGTTACCACGGGTTAAGAATCTGGCCTCGCAGTACGCCTACGCTAAGGAAACCTTTACTGTTGCGGAACTAACCGACTTAACCCCCCTTCCCTTTGAGCAGTTGACTGTTCAGGTTCCGGCAAATTATGCTAGCATTTTGACACGTATGTATGGGGACTATATGACCTTACCGCCAGCCAATCAGCGGACGGAAAAACATCTGGAAAAAGTGATCATGGATAACCAAGTCTTTACCGACTAAATTAGAAAAGGGTGATGGTTTATGGCTGATAACTATTTTGGTGCCATGCTGGTGAACGTCTCCAGTATCGAGCTATCAATTGTTAACTTAAAGACGGGGACGCAGACCGAACGCGTCCGCTCCACCGTCGCCATTGGGGAAAATATTTATAACCATGAAGCAATCAATTTTGAGAACGTCGCCGAGGCTACGGAAGCCCTCCGCGGATTTCTGCAGATCATCAAGGATTATGGGATCACCAACTATCAACTCTGGGGATCACAGGCCCTCTCCGCAGCACCCAACGCTGAGTTCATTCGCGACCAAATCCTCAGTCGCACAGGTCTCAGCATCAAATGGCTATCACTGGCTCAAGAGTCGTTCGTCCGCAATGAAGCGATCGCCCTCAAGTTCAAGCCTTACCCACAGCTTGTGACCAAGAGTGCTGCCATTATTGGGCTCAACTCTGGGAGCACGACCTTCTCCTTCTTCGCGAATAGCCAGCTGATCGCGTCGCATAACATGAAGCTCGGCCCCATCCGAATCAAAGAGGTGCTCCAGAATCTCCGGGCCACGGCCCCGAATCCAGTCGACGTCCTCGATGACTACATCAATAGTAAGGTCGACGATTTCTACCGTTTTCTTCCCAAAGCCTTACGGACCACGACCAATCAGGTCATCTTGGTTGGCGCGGCTCCCCTCAATAACTATTTCATCCCAACCGGTGAAACTAGTCGGACTCTGACCCGGAAACAATTTGCGACCTTTACCCATCAGGTCATGGATGCGTCTAATCAATTCTTGATGGAAGAACTCCACCTGACCGAAGAAAACGTGGAACTCGTTCTCCCAGAAGTGCTGTTAATTCAAAAACTTCTGACGGTCGTTCACGCGGATGCCTTACATCTGGTCAACCTCAACGTGCTCGATGGCCTCACCACCAACGAACAGATTGCCGCAGGCTACCACCCTAACGAACATTTCGAAGAACAAATCATTGCCGCAGCCACCGACCTGGCACATCGTTACCGAGTCGAACCACATCACATGGCATTGGTCACTCACTTCTCACTTCACCTGTTCGACCAACTGAAGTCGCTGCACCATCTGACCAACCGTGACCGCTTGTTACTCCAAGTTGCAGCTATCGTTCACGATATTGGCGGTTTCATTGACACCCACGAACACTATTTACACTCCGACTATGTTCTCAAACAATCAGAAATTTTAGGACTTTCGGCGGAAGAAACCCAGATCATTGCGGCTGTATCACGCTATCACAGCACACGAACCCCCGCTGAAGACTTGGCACACTTCCAGCAACTCACGCCCGAAAAACGAGTGATTGTGGCCAAGCTGGCCGCTATCTTGCGCTTGGCAGACGCCTTAGACGACGCCCACCAGCAAACCATCAGCCGCATCTCCGTTTCCGTTCGACCAAGCAAGGTCATCATCACGGCCTTTAGTGACGATGAGCTATCATTGATTCACTGGGCATTCAACTACAAAGCGCAATTTTTTACGGACGTTTTCGGATTAAAGCCCGTGCTTAAGCAGAGGAGGTCTCACAAATGACGGTTAATTTTGACAAACCGAAGTATTACACCAACCGAGAACTAAGCTGGTTGGATTTCAATGACCGAGTATTAGAAGAAGCACGAGACAAGGCGAACCCTCTTTTAGAGCGCGTTCGTTTCCTCGGCATTACCCAAAGTAACGTCGATGAATTCTTCATGGTTCGGGTGGCCTCTCTCTCCAAGCTAGCCGCGGTCAATTATGCCAAGCCCGATGCCTCTGGTCTAACAGTTAAGGACCAACTGATCGCGGTCAACCAGAAGGCCCATGACCAAGTGGTCAAGCAGTACTCTACGCTCAATCGCATGCTACTGCCCCTGCTAGCAAACCTCGACATCCATTTGAAGGAACCCAGCGACCTCACGATGCAGCAGACCCGCTTCATCGAAAAGTACTTCAATGATGAACTGTCCCCCGCTCTCACGCCCATGGCTGTCGACAGTTCGCGTCCCTTTCCATTCATTGGGAACAACACGCTGAACTTGGCATTACGACTCTATAAGAATGGCAATAAGAAGGACAAGCGTTTTGCGACTGTCCAAGTACCTGGTATTTTCCCACGGACCGTGCGGTTACCCGGTGCCGACAACGACTTCATTCTCCTTGAAGACATCATTAAAACTTATATTGGCAATCTCTTCGTGGGCTATGAAGTCAAAGAATCTGCGACCTATCGCGTCATCCGTGACATGGACTTAGACGTCGCCGAAGAAGATACCTCGGACCTTTTAAAGGAAGTTAAGCAACAACTGAAACGCCGAGAACATGGGAGTGCCGTGCGATTGGAGGTTGAAGCGGGCATCACTAACGCCCTACAACAACGACTGGCCAGCCTAATTAAGATTGAGGACTATGCGGTTTACAACATCAGTGGTCCCATTGACCTGACCTTCCTGAGCAAGTGGACCAAACAGATCAAGGGACCGGCCGATCTCAACTATCCGGCCTTCAGTTCTGCTAAGACGGCTGGCGTCACCGCCGACGATGATATCTTCAAAACGATTCGCCAACACGATGTCTTAGTTCACCACCCTTACGATAGTTTCTCTGCGGTTACCGAATTGATTCGCCAAGCTGCCTATGACGATGAGGTCTTGGCCATCAAGATGACCCTCTACCGGGTGTCGGCCAACTCGCCCATCATAAAGTACCTGGGATCTGCGGCTCAGAACGGCAAACAGGTGACTGTCCTGGTGGAAGTTAAAGCGCGTTTCGACGAAGAAAACAACGTCCATTGGGCCCAGCAGCTGGAAAAAATGGGTTGTCACGTTATCTATGGCCTCATCGGGCTTAAGACCCACTGTAAGCTCACACTGATTGTCCGTCGTGAACCCGATGGCATTCGGCGCTACATGCACATGGGAACTGGAAACTACAACGACGTCACTGCCCACTTCTACACCGACCTCGGGTTGATGACAACCAATACGGATATGGGAATCGATGCCTCTAACATTTTCAACATGTTGTCCGGCTACTCCGAACCCCCATATTTCCATCAACTTCACATGTCTCCTGATGGTATCCGTGACTTCATCGTCACGAAGATTGACCAAGAGATCACGAATGCCAAGGCCGGACAGCCTGCTTGGATCGAAATGAAGATGAACTCTTTGTCAGACTCCGACATGGTCGCCAAACTTTACGAAGCCTCCCACGCGGGAGTTCACGTCAAACTCATCGTACGGGGGATCTGTTGTCTCAACGTGGGGATTCCAGACATCAGCGACAACATCGAGGTTCACTCGATCGTCGGTCGTTACCTGGAACACAGCCGAATCTATGGCTTTGCTAACGCGGGTGACCCCCAAGTCTACCTGTCTAGTGCCGACCTCATGACGCGGAACCTCAACCGCCGAGTCGAACTCCTCTTCCCTATTCTGCAGGAAAATCTGAAGCAACGGGTCTTTGACATTTTTGCAACGCTCTGGCATGATAACGTCAAGACTAGAGTGTTGTTGCCGGACCGGACATTCGCCCGGGTTGACCGGCGCGGCTTAGAGCCGCTCAACGCTCAGGCGGACTTCATGGAACAGGCAACCGTTCGGAATCAGGCGGCAACGGCACGACCAGCTCAGGCGAAGAACGCCCCGCGGCAGTTCAAACCGATGCTCAGCCCGAAGAATCAACCAAAATCCCCCATTGATCGGAGTCCTCAGTAATGGAAAACTTAGTCGTCATTGACTTGGGTTCGAATTCGGTTCGCATGACCATCAGCGAAATCGATGGTGATGGTAACCATAAAACCATCGAACAAGTCAAACGTTATGTTCGTTTATCAGAAAACATGGGTGAAGAGCGTCTGCTCCAACCCGCCGCCATCGAACGAACTCTAGCCGCCCTCGGTGAATTCAAGGCCATTTACAGTAAGCTCAAGAATCCCGACATCCAGGCGGTCGCCACGGCGGCCGTTCGCCAGGCCAGCAATCAGAAACAGTTTCTCAAATTGGTTAAGGATCAGTTTGACCTGTCATTTACGGTCATTTCTGGGGCCCAGGAAGCCCGTTACGACTACCTGGGGGTCATCAATACCCTTCCCGTCGTAAATGGCTTGTTGGTCGACACAGGCGGTGCCTCATCCGAATTGATTCTAGTTCAGAATCGACAAATGAAGCACGTCGTTTCCATCCCTCTGGGGTCGGTGACTTTGTCGCAAGCTTACCTGGAAAGTGATGTGGTCAAGGCTAATTCGCTCTTTTCCGCTATGACCTTCGTCAACAATGTTTTCAATGACGTCTGGTGGTTACGTGAGGCGACGAATCTCCCCGTCATCGGCTTGGGTGGCGCTAATCGAACCCTGGCTAAGATTAACCGTCGGCGCAAGAATTTCCTGAATTTTGAGGACGTTCATGGCTACAAGCTCACTGCTGATGATGTTTATGCCACCTTGACTCAATTGCTTGGCTTAGACCTTGCTGGACGCAAGAAAGTCCCTGGATTATCCAAGGATCGGGCCGACATCATCGTGGGTGGTCTCATCCCTGTGACCCTGCTGATGCGGTTGCTTGACTCGCGACAGATTACTTTCTCCAATGCTGGACTGCGTGATGGCATTCTCTTTAACCGAATCAACGAAATCAAGAATGACGCTAAAAATTGATCTAAACGGCAAACTATGAGTTCAGCGCAAACGGGCTGAATTCAAAAGTTTCTAATTTATGGCAATGAAAGAGTGGTCCTAGAAATCATGTGCTGATTTCTAGGACCACTCTTTCATTTCTAACACACCAGAGATAATAGCATGCAGATGAGCTGTCACAATAATCAAGGGCCTAAAATTAATCATCGTCGGTTTTCATTTACTTTCAACTCTTGGCGGATATAGTTAGGGCCCTTCTAGCACCCATTCTAGCAAGAAGCAGCGCATAGCAAGTGCCTCTTCATCCGCCCCTTCAAAGGCAATCATCTATGGGAACCCCCAATTACCCGACACTTGTAAGACAAACCTGTGCTGGCTACGCCGATAATCAAAAAATATCATGTGGCTTTAATGTCGACCAAAATACCACCAGGAACCGCCGATAACCACGATAACAATGGCTAAACTACCACCCAGTAAGCTCATCCAATTGGTCCTCTGCTTAGGAACTTGATCAGCCGTATCTGCTTCCTGAGAGGCTACGGATGAAGACATCGCAGAACGCGAATTGCTAGATGACGCCGGTGACGCCGTGGTAGCTGAAGCTGATGCCGCCTGTTTCTTTGACGTTGGCTTCTGTGACGATGCCTTTATCGTGGACGACTGTGTCTGCTTAGCTGCCGTGGTCGGGGTTGTTGGTGTTTGTCTCCTTGTGGACGCTTTAGCCTGCGACAATGCCGGCATGTTAACTGTCTGGAAGGCCAACGTTAGCTTATGTGTGGCCTTGTAAACCCCGAGAACATTTATCGCCAGTTTGGCGGTGACATCGCGATTCAGGTGTGCCGTGGTAAATGTATAAAACAACAGATAGTTTCCCGCACTGTCTCGTGATTTTTGGACGTTCTGTGGCGTCTGACCAGCTATCTTGAGGACCCGGACCGGCCATTTATTCAGATGCTTGGCCGTCTTGATTTCCATTGTAACCTGATAGGCATTCTGGGCGACCTTGACCTTGGCAGGATGCACGAAGTACTTTCCCGCCATTGAGGTTTGTGACGTCCCATACTTCAGTGCCGTATAGTCTAGCGACTGGGCGTGACCAATCACTGGGCATCCCAGACTAGCTACGATCAACATGCCGATTAAAAACCAACGTTTAACGTTGTTCACGATCCCAACCTCCCCTCCAGATAAGACTTAGGCTGAGTAAGATCAGACCAATCAGCACTTCTATCTGGGGTGACTGATCACCAGTGGCCGGTAACTTCTGTGTGGTTTGATCGCTTGTAGCGTTAGTGTTAGCCGTTGGGGTTGCTCGCGTGGTCTTATCTGGCAAAGCCGCTACCTGAACTGCCTGTGCCTGATCGGCGGCACCACTAGCCGCAAATTGGAACCGAACCGGGAAAACCTGACTCATATTTAAAGCGGGGACTGTGACGTGAATCTGACCTGGAATTAATTTAGCCGTCAACTGACTCAATTTACTTATCTCAAACCAGTAAGTCATTGTTTCATTTTGTCCGGATTTGCCATAAGTCACGTGACTGGCAGGAACCGGTTGACCGTTGATACTCTCAGGTACCACCGCGTGAGCACCTAATTTGAGAGAGGTCGCGTATTGAACCTTAAGTGTGACCCGATAGCCGGTTCCGCTTGATGTCACCGTGGCCACGTTGGTGTAATACTGGTTAGCCTGTGATGCCCGCATCTTATCTCCCTGCAGGACGCGATAACGCCAGTACTGCTTCACTGATGGTGTTGCGGTCACTGTCTTTGTCGAAGCTATTGCCGGAGTCGTCGGGGTAACAGGGGCCTTCTTAGCTGCCTGTTGGGCAATTGTCGTTCCCGCGGCCAACAGAGCCGTAGTAGTAGTACTGTCGTTGAGCGGCTTTGCCTGATCCCAATCCAACGCAACTCTGGCAGTCTCAGTCATCTTCCCAACCGGAGTCGTTAACTTAAAGCTTGCCGCAAGTGGACTCTTTTGCCCTGTGACGGTAACTTGATAGAGGGCCTGTTTGCCAACCGTCTTCACAACCACAGCTGGTTGCTGAGCAACCGTCATAGCCGAGATAAACTGGGCACCATCACTAGTCAGAAGCAACGTCGTGTGCGCCCCCGTGACTCGAGCCACGGCCTGGGATCCGAAGAATTGATTAGCCGTCGAGGTCGTCTCTTCCTTTGCCTTTAAAATCTTGACTGGAACTTGGTAGAGACCATCCTTAATCGTGGCCGCCTTGGCAACGATACCGGTCAATAGCCAGACACAACTCACCGTCAGTAGACTCAGGAGCAGTGTTCGCCAACTTTTTTTCATGTCGACTCACTCCATTCTTTGTTAGTTAGCTCTTGGTAGCTAAACGGCCACCGTTTCACGGTAGCCGTTCATGTCTACTTCACTTTAATCGTCTGGGTAACGGCCTTGTAACCAGCCTTGGATGCCGTAACTTTCAGCTTCCAATTCTTCTTCACGGCTCGTTTTAACTTCACCTTGTAAGCTGCCTTCTTGCTCGTTACTTTACCCAATGTCGTCTGACCATGTTTAACAGTCACCTTGGCGCCTTTAGTGGTCTTTCCGGTAACCTTCTTAGCCTTGGCCTTCACTTTTGACGTCGTCAGGACGACCTTCGTAGTTGCCTTAAGTGCACTGGTCTTAAACGTTAATTTGGCTGATTGCGTCATGGTCATCTCTTGACCATTCATAGGCACGACGAGGGTAAACCCTAAGGCATGACCGGTCTTTAAGTTCACTTTACTAAATGTATAGGTATTTCCGGTGCTGTGCGCGGTAACTTTTGCCGTATGACCATCCAACGTCATGGCCTTGATAAACTGGTTCCCAGCTTTGGTTGTCGTCAAAGAAACCGTAGCCCGCTTACTCTTGACCGAAACTTTAGCACTCGAATTAAAGTACTGTGCCGCTTCGGAGGCCGTCGTTGTCCCAGTTTTGTAGATATGTACGGGAACACTATACTTTCCATTTGGCAACTTAGCAGCGTTCAACGTTGCCGCTTGTGCCACAGCCGGCACCGTAACCTTGACTAAGGGGATTCCGGTTCCAACGCCTGCTAACATGAGGGCCGCGACCCACACTGTCACTGTTTTCTTCATCATTAATTCCTCCCAAAAAGTTTAAGGATACTGTTTATGAATACGCTTTCATCGTAGCACTGTTTCAAAATTCATTCCACGATTAATACTTAACCATCAAAATAGATTGATCGGCCATTCGTTTATCGAGTGAACAGCGAATGCTCAAAAAAAACGCCTAACAGATAATCTCTCATCTACTAGGCATTTCTGCTCTTAACCAATATGATTTTCATGAAGAATGGCATTAACTTCCTGCTGCACGTCCTCCGGTTTTTTCCATTCATCAAAGGTGGTAAAATTCTCCTCTGGCATCGCATAATGCTCGTTCACGTAGTCCTCATAGGCTTGAACGTGCGGCGTATGAGCGATGTTTAACTGGAGAATCCGAACCTGTTTGATGAGCCCGCGTTCGACCGCTAGCTCGGCCCGACCATTCTGGACCATGTTGCTAATTTCCATGTACTTACTCCCGTCCAGCCGGGTAATTTCTTCAATCAAGGTAAATGTTTCATGACTCTTCATCCCAGATGCCTCCTCAGTCAACGTTAGGGTGATAGTCCCCTAACGCCATCTTCCCAATTATACTAGCTTTTAGGGCAAAACAAAACCACTACCAGGGAATGGTAGTGGTCGGCATAAGAGAGAAAGAGAATTGATTAGAAGGTAATTATTAAATACCTTACGACTAATAATATACCGGTATTTGTAAGCGCTGTCAATGCTTTCATGGAAATAATTATGACTTTTGACCATTATTATTCTAAATGAAGCTGGTGAGTAACTAATCATAGCTAAAAATCACAAAAAAAGAGACCGGGAAGCATGCACTCCCGGCCCCGCCATTTAGTCTTCACCAAATGAGAGATAGATCCTTTATCCGATTCATTGGGAAATCAGATGAAGGGGTAAATAAATGGTAACTTAAAGATACCACGCTAAATGATAAAAATCTATCCCTTTTATCATTGTTTTCTAATTTTTATTTAACACTACTCGTCGCATTTGGATCATGTAACACCGTTTCTGGATGCACAAGATGTGCTGGGTTTGAGAGCACGTCGCTAACTGAATGCCCCGAAATGTTGACCACACAAGCGAAAAGCAAGGCTACGACAGCCACACCCGTCAAAATCCGGTTGCGCCAGTTCATCTTTTCACTGATAACCGACCCATAGAAATCCTTCTTCACTTGATCGGCAACATGTGGATCGTCAGGTGCTGCCGCCTGGCGTTCTTTGGTAACCTGGGCTTGATAAGCATCGATATCGAAGGACTTTTGGCCTTCCTTCATCGTCCGTTGGAAATGTCTCTTTTCCTTCTTAGTCTGCTTCTTAAACCACTTGGTAAAGTTACGGTAATCTTGGACAATCTCTTCGGTGGGTCCGATGGCCTTCAGTGTCCCATAATGAATCCAGGCCACACGGTCACACAAGATTTCAACTTGCTTCAAGGAGTGACTGACGAAGACGATGGTCTTCCCTAAATCCTTGAATTCAGAAATCTTGTCCACACACTTCTGGTAGAAGGTGTCATCCCCAACGGATAACGCTTCATCAATAATCAGAATGTCTGGGTTAACGTGCACGGCAATGGCAAATCCCAACCGTGACTTCATCCCTGAGGAATAGCTCTTAACGGGTTGGTATAAGAAATCACCAATATCCGCAAAGGCCACGATGTCATCCATTAAGGCATCAATCTGAGGATTAGTCAGTCCCTGCATCAATGCCTTGAGTCGAATATTTTCGACCCCGGTCAGGTTGCCCCGCAACCCAGCACCGATGGCGATGATCGAGGTATCTCCCCTCACATCCACTGTCCCCGTCGTTTGTGGAATAATTCCAGAAATGATATTGGACAATGTCGACTTACCGGAACCGTTGACCCCAATCAAGCCCAAGGTTTCACCGGACTTAACCTCAAGTGAGATCCCCATCAAGGACCAGAAATGTGGCACCTTATTATTGCTCAGGGAAAAGAATGACCGCAATTTTTCAGATTGGGTCTTGTACAGGTCATACTCTTTTGTAACGTTTTGAACCTTAATTTTATATGAATTATCCATGAATTAAACTTCCTAACTCAAATATTAACGCTGTCTAACGCACCGAGGTTCCCCGGCCTAATCTGTTGTATTATACCAAAAAAGCTACCGAATTGGTAAAAATTCCGGTAGCTTTACGCTTTTCTTATAACCAATTGTCAAAACGCTTAAGATAAGGCACGGGCATCTACCCAGTAATTGGTTTTACTGCCACTAAATCGAATCCGATACCAGGTCGACTTGTTGGACGCCTTGAAACCACAAAGCGTGACGGTCACCTTGGTTCCCTTCTTACTGCCCTTTGGCCACTTCAAGGTCTGTTGATTGAAGTGCGTCGTGGTGACGTGATTATAGACATTGTACTTACTAAATTTACTGCTCAGGGTCTTCTTACCGCTTGCGGCGGTATAGAAAACTTGGGCGTACTGCGGTTGCGCTATTGTCCCGGCAATCCAAGTCTTCTTTTTGCCAACCTTAATGCGATACCAGGTAGTCTTAAGACCATCTTGCGTCTTCACGGCCTCATTATCTGCCGTATACGACTTGGCCGTTAGCTTTTTCACTGACTCCTGTTCCTGAGCCAGGTATGGCGAATTGTAGACGTGGTTGTAGGTACTCCCACCAGCCTTGGTATTCACCTTCATTGTTGCCTTTCCATCCAAGTAAGTCACCTTAGGAAAACTAATAGCACTACTGTAGACCCAGTAGCGTTGCGAAGACTTACTCTGGGCAAAACGAATTCGATACCAAGTGGTCTTGTTTCCAGTCTTAGCCGCCGTCCTCACAGCACGCAGGTCCAGATAGACCTTCTTCCCCTTGACAGCCTTGACCTTGCTCCAAGCCGTCTTGGTGATACCCGCTCGTGTATCTTTTACGTGATTATACAATCGCACGGAGGCGTAATCCTTGCTGAGCGCCGCCGTTTGGTTGCCCGACGTCCCATAGTATTTCGCCTTTGAATAGACTTTTGGCTTAGGTGCTGGCGTCGCCACATCAGGCGCCGAACCGTCGAGTAAAGTATCTAAATTGTAGGTTTTAATAATACTGATAAGCGAGCTGCCATAGTTCGGTGCCGTCGCATAGACACCGGTCAACGCATTGGCCGCACTCGCATAAGTCTTAGCATTCTCACGCCAGGTTCCACTGTAAATACTAGGGTTATAACTGGTCCCCCCGCGAAGCAGGGTTGCATTGTCAGTCATCGAAGCCTTAGCGTTCGGATACTTTCTAAAGTTAGCTGTTGTGTGATAGAGCTGACCGTTAGCATCATATTCGGTTGTTGGCATCGCGATGGATTGTCCCTTATAACTCCCCTTCACACCAAAGTAATTGTTGGCCTGGGTTGTTAGGAGACTCGTCCCCCAAGCACTCTCTAACGCAGCCTGAGACATCATCACGGATGGATACAGTTTATACTGATTCGCAACCGACGTGACGGGACTCTTCAAATCGCTGATAAATCCTTGGGGATTCGTCGTTGCCGCATGGGCAGTCCCACTGACGCTACCCAACGCACTCCCCAACAGGAGTACGGCCAGTAGCCATCGTTTACTTCGCATCATTCTCGGTTTCCCCCTTAAAATCGCTTTCACGTCAAGAATAACATAACTTGACTCTTAACTGGAAGTAAAAATGGGGATAACTCGCGCTAATTCAAGGTTCGTTAGGCCAGCTGACTAGCAGCAGCTTCATCAAGAATGACTTGCACATTTTGATGGGTTTGGAGATAACTGGCCGGAACGTCAGGGGTCACAGGCCCTTGAATCATGGCAGCTACGGCATCTGCCTTGGCTGCCCCGTAAGCCACGATCAGGATCTCCTTGGCCTGTAAAATCGAGCCAATTCCCATAGAGTAAGCGTATCGTGGCACATCGTTAGCATTGTCAAAAAATCGAGCATTTGCTTCGATAGTTGACGCAGTCAAGGCGACCTTGTGGGTGGTCGACGCAGAATCTGTCCCCGGTTCGTTGAACCCAATGTGTCCATTCTTTCCCAGGCCCAACAATTGTAAGTCAACCGGGTGTTGCGCAATCACGTCATCATAGCGCTTGGTTTCAGCCGCAGCGTCTGCGTTCATCCCGTCTGGAACAAATGACTGGGCAAATGGTTTGTGACTGAATAAGTGTTGCTGCATAAAGTAATGGTAACTCTCTGGATGATCGGCCCCTAAACCGACGTATTCATCCAAGTTTACCGACGTCATGTGGCTGAAATCTAAGTCACTGGCAACCAATTCATCATAAATTGTCACTGGTGTACTCCCTGTCGCCAGTCCCAGAACCTTAGCCCCTTGTTGTAAGGCTTGTTGGAAAATTTGAAACCCGGCACGGCCTCCCGCAGCCTGATCTTTCACGATTTGAATGTTCATGTTGTTTGTAAGTTGTGTCATCACCAAAAATCTCCCTCTCTAATGGTATAGTCCGATGATAAAAGATCTAGACCAATCTTGCAAGCATTTTGCTCAAAAAGTCTTCCCACAATTCAACAAAAAAGGACGGCCACTGTCTAAGCAGTGATCGCCCTATTTCCGACGAATACCTCGCCGGTTAGCACTTAATTCATTCTGTTGTTTCCGAAATTTTTCAAACGTTGCGTCACGTTGCTTTTGGTTCTTGTGGGAATCCACCCGTTTCGTATATTTCATCGTTTTCACCTCACGTTTTCATAACTTTTCGTAAGTGTACTATACAACGAAACCCGGTATTTCGCAAGTTAGACGTGTTGTCCCATTCCGGACGTCGGTACCAAAAAAGCGTTCGGACATTTCCGAACGCTTCCAAAACTCATTTTAATTATTCAACCGTGACACTCTTGGCTAAGTTCCGTGGCTTATCAACATCCAAGCCCTTGTTTAGACTGGTGTAGTAGGCCAATAATTGTGCAGGCACAACGCTCAACAGTGGCATCAACATCTCGTCAACGTCTGGCAAGATCAAGTTGTCCCCTTCAATCGCCAAACTTTCACGGACAATTGTCAGAGTCTTGGCCCCACGAGCCATCGTTTCTTGCAAGTTACTCCGTGTTAAACCAGCGGTCTTGGCCTGTGTGATAAAGCCAATTACAGGGGTCCCCTTCTCAATTAAAGCAATCGTCCCGTGCTTAAGTTCACCAGAGGCGAATCCTTCGGCTTGAACATAGGAGATCTCCTTCAACTTCAGAGCTGCTTCCAGAGAAACTGCGTGGTCAATCCCACGACCAATATAGAAGGCCTTGTTGGACTTCATCAGATAGTCGTTAGATAACTGTTCCAATGTATCCTTTTCGTCGACGATAGCTTGCATCCCTGTGGCAACTAAACCAAGCTGTTGACGAATATTGAAGTTCTGAGCCACAATTTGGCCAGTTGCCTCACCCAATGCCTTCGCCAAGATAGCTTCTAAAGCGATCTGAGCCGTGTAAGCCTTGGTGGAGGCCACGGCAATTTCTGGACCGGCATGGAGTAACAACGTGTAGGTTGCCTCACGGGACAACGTTGAGTTCTGCACGTTAGTAATCGTCAAGCTTGGATAGCCAGCATCATTCACGTTGACCAATACCTCACGGCTATCAGCTGTTTCACCAGATTGCGTCAAGAAGATGAAGAAAGGCTTCTTTGACAGCATGGGTTGTTCGTAGGCAAATTCCGACGAGACGTGAACTTCCGTTGGGATATGAGCCAAGTTTTCAAATAGCCGCTTCCCAACTAAACCGGCATGATAACTGGTCCCGGCACCCACGATATACAAACGATCGGCAGCTTCCATGGCTGCGATCAGCTTATCATCAATTTGAGGTTCGCCGTGTTCTGACAAGTAGGTTTGAGCCAGCTTGCGCATCACGTTAGGCTGTTCGTCGACTTCCTTCAACATGTAGAAGGGGTAGGTTCCCTTGTCGGTTTCGTCAGCGTTCATGTCAACATGGAACGGCTTACGTTCAACAGCATTGCCGTCAGCGTCTTGAATAGCAACCTTGTCGGGAGTGATGGTAACGACTTCACCATCCATCAATTCTAAGAAATTGTGCGTTTCCTTGAGCATAGCTAAGGCATCGGAACAAACAACATTGAAACCATCACCGACCCCAATCAATAAGGGGCTCTTGTTTTTCGCAACAAATAATGTGTCAGGTTGTTCACGATCCATCATCAAGAAGGCATATGAGGAACCCTTTAAAAGGCTTAACGTCTTCAAGAAAGCAGCCTTGGCATCCAAGTTGTCTTCAATGGCAAATTTATCGATCAGTTGAACAACAACTTCAGTATCGGTTTGACTTCTGAAAGGCACGTCACTTAGGTACTTGGCCTTCAATTCTTGGAAGTTATCGATAACCCCGTTGTGAACCAGGTAGAACCGGTCGTCATTGGAGAAATGTGGATGTGCGTTAGCCACACTAACCACCCCATGAGTTGCCCAACGCGTATGACCGATCCCAGTTGACCCGTGGACGTCAGGCGTCACTTTAGACCGTAATTCAGAGATCCGACCTTTAGTCTTAACTAAGTAATCCTGACCCTTTTGGTCGTTGACATAAATACCGGCTGAATCGTACCCCCGGTATTCCAACTTCTCTAGGCCGTTCAACAGGATCTTAACGGCATTGTCATTTCCAGTAACCCCAACAATTCCACACATAACTAGTCTTCCTTTTCTCGACGCCGCCCCCGTTAGTCGGGAGGGTCGGTTGTTTTTTTAGAAATGTATCAGCTTTCTTATAAATTGGTATAGACTGAAACGTCTTTCATAACGTTTCCGGATGACTATACTTTACAGCCTTCCTTAAGGGTTGTCAACTATAAAAATCACAACTGGTCTATCACCCCATTACGACTTTGTTTTCATGAAAATAATCATCCTTTATCGTCATGGCATGCAACTGTCAGAAGCACCGCATACCAACTGATAAGCCGTCAAAAAAAGGAGCCCCGGTCATCCCAGAACTCCACTAAATTATCGATTTAACTTACTTCACACCAACTTCGGCCCGAACCACATCTGCGATCCGGTCGACGTAGCCCGCAACGATTTCTTCCGTTGGCGCCTCCGCCATGACCCGAAGCAAAGGTTCAGTCCCGGAAGGCCGAACGAGCACGCGACCGTCACCATTCATTTCTTTTTCCACGGTGGCAATTACGGCTTGAACTTGAGGATTTTCAAGGGCGGCTTGCTTATCAGCTACCTTCACGTTAACTAACTTTTGCGGGTAAGTTTGAACATCGGCTGCTAATTCAGACAGCTTCTTCCCCGTTGCCTTTAAGATATGAAGCAACTGCAGACTAGTTAACAAGCCGTCACCAGTGGTGTTAAAGTCTAAGAACACAATATGTCCAGACTGTTCGCCACCCAAGTTGTACCCGGATTTTCGCATTTCTTCAACGACGTAGCGGTCCCCAACCTTAGTCTTAACAGACTTCAAGTCGTGGGCTTCCATGGCCTTGTACATCCCCAGGTTACTCATCACCGTGGTCACAATTGTATCCTTCTTTAGGCGACCATGTTCAGCCAGATACTTCCCACAAATGTACATAATCTTGTCACCATCAACCAGTTTACCAGTCTCATCAACCGCGATACACCGGTCACCATCACCGTCAAAGGCCAATCCAATTTCGGCACCCTGGTCAACGACAAACTTCTGTAATTGTTCGGGATGCGTCGACCCAACTTGATCGTTAATGTTTAGCCCATTAGGCGTCGTTGCAATCGTGTCAAAGTCGACGTTCAAATCAGCATACAGCCGAGAAACCAGGCCACTCGTCGATCCATTAGCGGCGTCGACCGCAATATGTAAGCCGTCGAGATCGTCCGCAATCGTCTGTTCGAGGAACTGAATGTACTTCTGGCTACCTTCGGAATAATCCTCAACGGTACCCAGCCCATCGGTCGTTGGCCGTGGTAGGTTGTCATCTGACGCATCCAACAACGTTTCAATTTCCTCTTCCATTTCGTCAGAAAGCTTGTACCCATCGTTACCAAAGTACTTAATGCCATTATATTCAGCTGGGTTGTGTGAAGCCGTAATCATGACCCCAGCGGCAGCCCCCTGTGTCCGAACCAAGTAAGCCACGGCTGGCGTCGTAATCACGCCTAACCGGAGCACTTCGATGCCGACAGACAAAAGTCCAGCAACCAAGGCATTTTCCAGTAATTGACCGGAAATCCGGGTATCCCGCGCCACTAAGACTTGCGGGTGAGCGTTCTCACTATCAGCGTGTTGCGTTAAAACATAGCCGCCAAACCGACCAACTTTAAAAGCTAATTCGGGCGTTAGTTCTTGATTAGCAACTCCCCGAACACCATCAGTACCAAAATACTTCATCGTCAAACTCCTCATTTCTAAGACAAATTTCGTTAATCCGCGCTGGCCTTGACCGTCACCTTAATTGTAGTGGGATCAAATGCCGTCACGTCATTATCACTGGTATCCAGCGTCACCGTCTTGGTGGCCTGGTTCTTCACATCACTCACATCAACGTCCACGGCAACACTTTGGAGTGCCTTCAATTGCGCGGCACTGCCATAAGCAGTCACTTTAGAAACGTTGCTGCTTAGTTTATACGTCGTTCCGGACGAGCCATTCTTCGCATTCAGGTTGACACTGACCTTCTTACTCTCCCCATCAGATGTGATAGGCAAGTTAACCGTAGTCGTCGATGGCGTCAAGATCACGTTCACCGTCTTGCCGTTTTTATCCAGGGCTTCAATGACCGCCTGACTATTCACCGTTTTCTTCACATTCTGTGCCAAGGTTAACTGGGCCACGACACTGGTAATCCGAGAAATCTCGTTGGCCGCCCCCGTTGCCTTAACACTCGTCACATCGGAAGTTGCCTTCCCTGCCGAGTAGCCTGGTGCAATGTTTTGCTTGTTATATTGGACCTTCACTGGGAAGGACACCGTCCGTCGTGGTTCGATATCTACCGTAATCTTGGCGGGTGAAATTGTGGATTCAATCTCGTGATTCAATCCCTCTTGATGCAGAGTCACCTTGTGCTTGCCCACACCCAGGTCGCTCAGTGCGGCGTAGACTTTAAAATTTTGTGTATTTGCGGTCGTCGTCACCAGCGCTAAGGGGCCCTGAAGTTTAACTTTCACCTTCTGGGGATAGCCGGTCACAAAGTATTTGTTGCTATTTACATTTAGCTGCAAGGGGACGGACACCGTAACCGTCTTGGTTGCCGTAAGTGACGTCGCCCCAGTTGAACTACTCGACTGCGAGTTCGTAGCCGATTTCGTGCTGTTCACATAGAAGAAAAGTAAGATCGCCAAGATGAGCGCCAAAATACGGTAAAGCCAAGTCGTATAGCGTTGATTTTTCATTTACGGCGCCCTCCTCTAAAGCGTTGATCAAACCAATCGAGGGTCTTAACCAACACATTGTTATTATCGGCGGCTTCTTCATTCACCAATTCATTTCGGAGAAACTTCAGATAATCGGCCTGCGTCAATCCACGAATAAGTTCATTATTCTTGGTAATCGAGACGTCACCGGTTTCTTCGGAAATGACAATGGTAAGCGCATCGGTAACTTCGGAAATTCCCACGGCTGCCCGGTGACGAGTCCCCAACTCTTTCGGAATCAGATTACTTTCCGACAAGGGAAGGTAGGCTGCGGCGACGGCAATACGGTTATTACGAATAATGACCGCCCCATCATGCAGTGGCGTATTGGGGATAAAGATGTTGATCAGGAGCTCACCGGTCAACTCGGCATCCAAGTCAATCCCCGTTTCGATATAGTCTTCCAGTCCAGTATCCCGTTGAATCGTCATCAAAGCGCCGATTCGGCGCTTGGACATGTACTGAATGGCCTTGTCCAGGCCCTCAATCATGTGGTTTGCCGCTTCATTTTCGTGACGGATCCGCACAAAGAGCGAGCCCCGACCCAAGTGCTCTAGTCCCCGCCGGATTTCCGGCTGGAAGATAATGATGATCGCGATAACCCCCCAGTTGATGACTTGGTCCACCAACCAAGATACCGTGTTCAGTCCGATATAGGCGCTCACGAACTTCACCAGTAGAATCAAAATAACCCCCCGGAAGAGCTGGATAGCCTTCGTTCCTCGGAGCATCACGATTAATTCATAAATGACAAACCAGACCACCAAAATGTCCAGTAAGTTGACTAAATTCCCCAATGTAAGGAGATTGCCCCAATCCAGGTTCATGACTTTCCCTCCAAATCGAATTCAGATTTTATTATAGCACGGCCCCGCCAACATTGCGCCCCGATTACCGATTATCCGGTCAATTCCAGTTCGTCATATCATAAAACTTACAGAATTGTTAAGCTCCATGTCAGCGACTACCTTCATGGGTTCATTCTGGTAAACTAGAAGTCATATTCTGTTCGTTTTTGATAAATGGGCGGTAAAATAAAGGTGGGTTCTGGCCTTCACTTTTTAACAAAATAAAGACAAACAAACAACACTATTTTAATGTGAAAGGAGGGCTTGCGATGAATCGGCGAGCGCGTTGGGAAATCCGAATATTCTTTGCTGCCTGGCTAGTTTTTCTCTACTTCCGGGCTAAGGATCCCTTCTCCTTTCTGGTACTAAACACCTTCCTTGGCTATCTCCCCATTGAGATTAGTTTTCATCTGGGCAAGGTCACCCCTCGCAGTGGCTGGCTATTCTGGCCCATTGTAGTGCTATGGTTGCTATTCTACCCGAATGCCCCCTACCTACTAACTGACCTCTTTCATTTGTCACTCCTCCAGCCATATGCGCTGAGTGGCCTTCTAAGAGTTACACCGCACCTCTGGATCTACTTTACCTATATGATGGTCAGTGCCGTTAGCTGTTCATTTTTGGGCTTCTGGAGCCTCAACTATGTCAGTCAGACTATTAGTACCCGAATTGCCAAGGGTAATCGTTGGGCTCGGCTCACAATTGTCGTGCTCCTGACATTTCTATCCTCCGTTGGCCTATATATTGGTCGTTTTCTCCGAATTCATACTATCTACCTCTTTATTAATCCGGAGCAGTTCATCAATCCGATTCTCTCGATGTGGACGCCAAACATGTGGATATTTGTGATTTTGATGACCTTTCTGCAACTATTCAGCTATTGGATTCTCTACCTCATCATGAGCAACTCGGCTATGCCTTCCAGTTCTAACTAAATCTTGTGTTGTAGGGTCCTGACGACTTTGTCGTTAGGGCCCTTTTAAATGCAATTGAACATAATCGTCTGCGGCGCCACCCCAACTGCCGCCAACTCATACTCGAGGCTAGTTAACTATTTTGAATACTAAAAAACAGTAAGTATCGTCTAGCCTCTGCTAAATAATACTTACTGTTTTTAAACGTCTATAAACTCTTAGTGAAGGACTACTCGCCTTCCTCACTATTGAGGGACATAACCAACACGTTTTCCGCATAGTTGACGTACTGGCGCAGATGGGTGGCCTGAGTCCAACTGATATTCCCAGCTTCCACCAACGTTTGAATCCCACTTCTCTCGGCACCTAAAGCACGAACTCTGAGCTTGTTAAGTTGATGTTGATAATCATCCTCATGGCTAGGCGCTGTGGCTGCCTTGGCCCGTTCGATTCGGTTACGATAATGCACAAGCAGATGGTAAACCGCCTGGTTGTCGAACTGGGTCTCATCGACGTCAGTCCGCGCCAAGTATTCTGACAAAGCTTTGATAGCATTCTTCGCCGTCTCACGCTCAATCAGGTTGTTCTCAGCATGCAACCGGTCGGTATCTTCAGAATGTAACCAGTAGCGGGTATTTCGCCACATGTGTCGGAAGAAGAGTACCCAGTAGTGCATGACCCCCGGCATGGTCCGCCCGGAGACCTGGGTCAAACGAGTCTCTAATTTTTCGATTCGCCGTAGGGCCCCGACATAACTGGTCTGAGTGATTTTCTCACCCTCCAGTAACGATGCCAAAGACTCGCGTTCACCGGTAATGGCTACCCCACGCAACTTGATTTCGTCGTCTAAGACCTTCTGCATCGCCGTATCGGCGCGATAACTCATTTCCAAACGTCGAATGATGAACTGGTAGTCCAGAATTAAATCATAGGCTGCCCGTTGATTATTGGGTCGTCTAAGTTCCTCAATCTTCGAAATTGCCAGACGCATGATATAGGCTCTGGCTTCCTCTTCGCTGACCTGCCGAACGGGCTCCTCAGGGAATTCTTCCTCAGCTTCATCATCCAAATCAATGTCATTGACAATCTCGTCACTGACACTAGCCCGTGTCTGTAAGGGTTGTTTATCAGTTGAGATTAGCGGCAACATAATTGTTGCAGCGACCAGACTAATAATAATCACCCCGGAAGCCACGAAGAGCATCAAGGCTCGAGTCGGAAAGCTGGCTCCACTTGCAATGGTCGCAGGTACCGACAGGACCCCGGCCATCGTTACGGCACCACGAACCCCGGAAAGCCCAGATAGAATTGCCATCCGGAAACTCGGTTTTTCTTGGGACCGACTCTTCGTCAGTCGTTGGAAAAGGATGTACCCATACGTCCAGAACGTCCGGATAGCCACCAGAATGACCCAGGCCATAAAGGCAAAGAAAACAGCTTGGCCAGTGTTAAACTGACCACCCTTGATGACCTGTGACGTGGCGACTGGTAGTTCAATTCCTAGAATCACGAAAACAATCCCATTCAAGGAGTAGATGATGATGTCCCACACCTTTTCCGTCACAAGCTTGAGTTCTGGTGTGTCTTCCACGATCCGGTTCTCTCTGGCGTGATACAGGACCCCGGCCGTCACGACCGCAATCACCCCAGAAGCATGCGTGATTTCTTCAGTTACCAGATAGATCACGAACGGTGTCGCAATCTGCAACACGGTGTTAAAGATCACGTCGTCAATCCCCTGGCGACGGAGAATATCCATCAGGAGTTGAATGGCGGTCATGAAGATTAACCCGGAAATGAAACCCACAATACTAATATAGATAAAGTCACCGGTCGCCGTCCCAATCGAAAAGGCCCCGGTCACCGTGGCCGCAACCGCGTATTTAAACGCAATCAGACCACTGGCATCATTGATCAGACTTTCCCCACTAACTAAGTGCATCAGACTAGCCGGGAGCTTAACCTGTTTGGCAATCGACTGCACGGCCACCGGATCGGTGGGCGACAGAATTGCAGCCAGGGCAAAAGCCACGGTCAACGGCATCTTTGGAATCAGCGCGTAGATCAGGTAACCACCCAGTAACGTGGTCAAAAAGACCAACCAGATGGCATTGGCAAAGATTGGCCCCCGTAGTCGCCAGAGTTCTCGGCGAGGGAAGCGCCGCCCATCGTTATACAGTAACGGCGCGATAAACAGGAGCAGGAACCAGTCGGTCTCGAGTGGGACTTCAAATTTCCAGACCAAGGCCACGATTAGCCCTAGAACAATTTGAATCAGACTGACTGGAATGAACGTGAGGTAGTGACTGATAATATTGGACAAAAGAACCAAGACGATTAACAGAATCACTGCTTCAATTATAGGCACATAGGGTTCCCCCTTCTTTATTTGGCGGTAGGTTCTTCTCCAATAATGCGAACTTCGGTCTCGAGGTGAACATTATCTTCCTTAAAAATAACTTCCTGAATGTGGTGAATCAACTCCAGATAATCTGTGGCCGTCGCATGGTCGATGTTTACAATGAATCCGGCGTGTTTCGTTGAAACTTGTGCGCCGCCCCACTTCAAGCCCTGTAACCCGGCTTCCTGAATCAAACGACCAGTGTAATGCCCCTCAGGACGCTTAAAGACGCTTCCACAGGACGGAAGTTCTAATGGCTGTTTGGCTGCCCGTCTAGCATTCAGGTCATCCATTTTTGCTTGGATGGCTTCACCATCCCCAGGAGTCAACGCAAAGGTTGCTGTGAGGACAATGTCGTGGTAATCCTGAACGGAACTATGACGATAACCAAAATCGAGTTCCTGTTGATTCAGTGTCCGAATCTCTCCTTCAGGCGTCAGAACCTCGACAGAAACGGCGATCTCGCTGATTTCACCACCATAAGCTCCTGCGTTCATGAAGATGGCACCGCCGACACTGCCGGGAATCCCGGCAGCAAATTCGAAACCAGTCAAGCTGTGAGCCTGGGCCACCTTCGTTGCTTCAATCAATGCCGCACCAGATTCCGCGGTCACGGTTTGGCCGTCTGTGGTAATATGGTTCATTTTCGTTAAGATCATCACGAGGCCGCGAATACCGCCATCGCGTACGATGAGGTTACTGGCATTCCCGACAACTGTTACCGGTAACTTCTCCTGATTGGCGTAGGCTAATAAGGACTTGGTTTCCTGAATGTTAGTTGGGAAAGCTAAGAAGTCCGCTGGCCCTCCCGTCTTAGTATAGGTATAGTGAGCCAAGGGCTCGTTCCGCAGAATAGTGACTGCTGGAAATACCGTTACGATGTCTTCCATCATGATTATTCCCTTCGTTTCACAAAATTTATGTTGTTCCGTCGCGGTTGGCAGCGAAAACAACAGTCATGAGATTATTTTAGCATGAAATGGTCGTAAACGACACGGGGACGCGCCATTCACAGTCAAAACTTATTTTTCTGGTATACTAGAATCAGTCTTTTGGAGGTGCCGTCATGAAATTTATTTCTTGGAACGTCAATGGTCTCCGGGCCATCGTGAAAAAAGGATTTGTTGAGACATTTAACGAACTAGATGCTGATTTCTTTGGCATTCAGGAAACCAAGCTTCAGGCCGGTCAAATTGACTTGGACCTTCCCGGCTATTACCAGTATTGGAACTATGCCGAACGGAAGGGGTACTCCGGAACCGCGTTATTTACCAAACACAAGCCACTCAATGTCATCTATGGGATTAATGCTCCTGACTTCGATCACGAGGGCCGAACCATCACCCTGGAGTATCCAGACTTCTACGTCCTCACCTGCTATACTCCGAACTCTGGTAGTGGCCTCAAACGCCTAGACTTTCGGATGGGGTGGGAAGAAGCATTCTTAGCCTTTATTCAAAGCCTAGATGCCAAGAAACCAATCATCTTCTGTGGCGATTTAAATGTTGCCCACACCGAGATTGACCTCAAGAACCCCAAGTCAAATCACCACAATGCCGGTTTTACCGACGACGAACGGGAAAAGATGACGAGGCTCCTCGGCGCTGGCTACACGGATACCTTCCGTTATTTCAATCCGGAAGCTACCGGTCGTTACTCCTGGTGGAGCTACCGGTTCCATGCCCGCGACAACAATGCCGGCTGGCGGATTGACTACTTCATCACCAGCAATCGCTTGCAGGATCATTTGAAAGGCGCTAAAATATTAGACCAAGTCATGGGTTCCGACCATTGTCCGGTGGAACTCAATGTGGACGGTTTAACCGTCTAAGAAAGGAAGATGTCCACTTGAACTTTGTCGCAATGGATTTCGAAACCGCCAGCGGTAAACGCTATAGTGCCTGTTCTCTCGCCCTGACTATCGTCCGTAACAGTCAGGTTGTCGATGAATTTTATACCTTGATCAAACCCGACACGGATTTCTTCTGGCGCAACGTCCAGATTCATGGGATTCATGAACGCGACGTGGCGAATGCCCCGGCATTTCCAGAAGTTTGGGAACACATCTCGCCCCTGTTCCAACGGGACCGCTTAGTCATTGCCCACAACGCGCCATTCGATAATGGGGTGTTGCGGAGCACATTGGAACACTACAATCTGCCAACAGCACGATACCTGACCCTGGATACCGTCAAAACCAGTCGTCAGTTCTTCCCCGAGTTCCCTAATCACAAATTAAACACAGTTTGTGATGAACTGGATATCGACTTGCACCACCATCACAATGCGCTCGATGATAGTCTGGCCTGTGCGAACATTCTGTTGTACGAAGCCAATCACTTCGGCACGCAACCTTTGAAGAGGTTTGTAACCGTGAATGCTTAGTCTGCTGTGAGATGACTACCTGTGGCTGTCGAAGACTACGCTTGCGGAAGTCGTATTTTACAACAATTTAATAATCAACGACAATAAAAATCGGTAAGTTTCACTTAGCATGTGCCAAGTGGAGCTTACCGATTTTTCATTTCAGTCATTCCGCTTTGTTCTCCGAGGCCATCCCTAAACGATACACCATTTCAATGGCTTCAACACATTCACCATCATCATCGGTAACCGTCGTGGGGGGCGTTGCCGTCTTGGTGAAACCCATTTTCTCGTAAAGCTTCATAGCCGGCACATTACGCGTCTGAACGATAAGTCCAATGCCTTGTAAAGCACTTGCGGTCTCTGCCCAATATAAGGCCTCATCAACCAATGCTGTACCAATACCGAGGTGCCAATAAGCCTTCTCAACAGCAATCCCCAGTTCACCCACATTACCTTGGGGTGTCGGTGAAACCGACAGGACGCCCAACAGTTGGTCACCAAGACTGGCAACCAGCAGCAGGTGTCGGGGACTGTTCTTGATCTGTTCCAGTTGGTCTGCCTCCTGAGCGGCACTGATTGGATCGTCGGCATCAGCCAGGCTAAACGTGTCACTCTCTTGCTGCAACCGGCCTAATAACACCAACAGATTAGCCGCATCCTCAGCATTGGGCATGCGAATCAGAACATCCTCACTCATGGTCAGCACCTGCCAATTGTTCGACCAACTGAGTAAAGTGCTCTCCTCGCGGATCGAAACTCAGTGTTCGTTGGTTCTCACCGGCGTCATCGTCTCGCTTGAAGACGATTCGCAGGTAATTTTCTGGCAACTCATCGGCAATGAATTTAGACCATTCCACCACGTTGACACCATCACCATTGAAGTATTCGTCGAGGCCCAACTCATCCCCACTGCCATCCTCTAGGCGATAGACGTCCATGTGATAGAGCGGAATTCGCCCACCCTGATATTCACGGATAATGGTAAACGTTGGGCTCTTCACGTTACGTGTAATCCCCAACCCGGCAGCTAATCCCTTGGTAAAGGTCGTTTTACCGGCACCGAGATCGCCATCTAATAAAATCACGTCCCGCGGCCGAAGTTCTGGCGCTAACTGCTTTCCTAGTGCCATTGTGGCTTCGGGACTCTTAACCGTGACAGTAAACATTGTTCGTTCCCCTTTATCTAAAAAATCTCATCAGCAACTGCCATAACAGTCGCTGATCACTAAAACTCATCGCTATAAATAATACCCGGACTGCTAATAAATAGCAATCCGGGCACTCTTTGTTCGATTTCAATTTTAGACTTTTATGCTAAGGACTGAGCGGCCGTAATAATGGCGACCTTGTAAACGTCCTCTTCGTTACAGCCCCGTGAAAGGTCTGAAACCGGCTTGTTCAAGCCTTGCAGGATAGGCCCAATAGCTTCGAAACCGCCGAAACGCTGCGCAATCTTATAGCCAATATTCCCAGACTGTAATTCAGGGAAAACAAAGACATTGGCGTGCCCGGCAACCTTGGAGTCTGGGGCTTTTTGAGCAGCGACACTCGCGATAAAGGCAGCATCGAACTGTAACTCGCCATCGACAGCTAAATCTGGCGCGGCTTCGTGAGCCAGCTCTGTGGCTTCCTGGACTTTAGTAACCATGTCACCCTTGGCAGAACCCTTAGTTGAGAAGCTCAACAAAGCAACCTTAGGATCGATATCGAAGACCTTGGCAGTGTGAGCACTTTCGACAGCCACTTCAGCCATTCCGGCAGCGTCTAATTCAATATTAATGGCACAGTCGGCAAACACGTAGCGCTCGTTACCCTTTTGCATGATAAAGGCGCCACTGATACGACGGACACCTGGCTTGGTCTTAATGATCTGTAAGGCTGGCCGAACAGTGTCCCCAGTTGGATGTACTGCGCCAGAAACCATCCCGTCAGCTTGCCCCATGTAGACCATCATGGTTCCAATGTAATTGGGATCGGTCAACATCTTTTCTGCTTGTTCCACAGTGTTCTTGCCCTTACGACGTTCGACCAAGGCGTCAAGCATGGCCTCATAATCAGCTGTCGACATGTCAGCAGGGTCGAGAATCGTCAACGGGGTTAAATCGATCGCGTGATTCGTAGCTGTCGCCTGAATATCAATCTTATCCCCAAGTACAATTGCCGTAATCAAGCCATCTGCTGCGAGACGACTAGCTGCTCCAAGAACCCGTACATCGGCACCCTCGGGAAAAACAATCGTTTTATTTTGTCCATTAATCTTTTGCTTAAGACTATCAAAAAGTTCCATAGTTGAAGACCTCCATAAAATAATCCCACGATTCAGTTCTGTTGCGACGTCTGGTTGGTTGACCCCTTAGGGTCCTCAACCACTACCTCTGCAGGTAATTGCCAATCAATGGGAGCCTCCCCCAAGGACTGTAAAGCGATGTTGGTTTTTGAGAACGGTTTGGAACCGAAGAACCCCCGGTTGGCCGATAAGGGACTCGGGTGTGGTGATTGTAAGACGATGTTGGTCTTGGTATCAATCAGCTTAATCTTGGACCGTGCCGCATTGCCCCATAAAATAAAGACCACGGGTTCCTTACGCGCCGACAACTTGGCAATTGCGACGTCTGTCAGGCGTTCCCAGCCATGACCCTTGTGTGAAAAGGCTTGGCCATAACGAACAGTCAGCACAGAATTCAATAACAGAACCCCTTGCTTCGCCCATTTCTCCAAATAGCCATGATTGACTGGGGCAATCCCGAGATCACTCTGAAGTTCTTTATAAATATTTTTGAGCGACGGTGGAATCGGCGTGCCTGGCAGAACCGAGAAGCTACAGCCATGCGCCTGGCCTGGGTTATGGTAAGGATCTTGTCCCAGGATAACCACCTTGACCTGACTAAATGGCGTCCACTCAAACGCAGTAAAGATATGATACATGTCCGGATAGATCTCATGATGCTGGTATTCTTCGACTAAAAACTGACGCAATTGCTGATAATACGCCTGCTCAAATTCGGGTTCCAGCACCGGCCACCAATCATTATGAATAAACGGTTTCATTCCCAACACCTCAAGGTTTATTTTAGCATAAGACCCTCACAAATGATATTGTCCAACCAGAACCACAAAACATGGTAGAATGGGGCTAGGAAATCTGGAGAAAGGAGGGGTCTCTTTGCGAACACTCTATCTAAATGAGGCGGCGTTGTCGGCTAAGGCCACATCAGTCATTCGTGACGATCAGAACCAGTCTTGTTACCTGTTAGTCGGTAAATGGGGACTGCGCGCCGATGTCCTGTCCGTCTACACGATTGCAGGGGCCCTGGAGGCCGAGGTTAAGCAAGAATCACTCGGCCTGTTGCCAAAGTTTCGTCTGATCTATCACCGGCAAACGGTTGGCCGGGTCAGCAAAACTTTCGGCGTGATCCGTGAAGTCCTCTTCGTTCGTGGCCTCAACTGGGTCATTATGGGTAATCTCAACAGCGGTCACTTTCGCATTTTCCATGGTCGCGATCGTATCGCCACGATTACGACAGTGGCCAGTTCTGGTGGAGAAACCGTGGCACTTGTCGTCGACCAGACAGATAATGAACCTCTTATCATCTGCCTGGCAGCTATCCTTGATCGGTGGGCCAAACACCAACAAGGTGCTCTTTTTCCTAAGAAGACTTGGGGACCCAAACGCCTACAATCAGGCGTTGTCCCTTTCACGTTGTCTCGAAAAAAATAACTTAACTAGGGATTGCAAAATCGTGTAAATTTGCAATCCCTTTTACTTGTCTCACTTTCAGTTGTTAATTACTTAACTCCTTGGTATGTGTCACACTATTGTATCTAGAATCGTTCGACCGTCTCTACATTCAACCCGTAACAGCAAAAACGCCTTCAGAATTGTTAACCCTACAATTCTGAAGACGTTTGTCAGCTTGCTGACCTAAGATGATTAATTCTGAGCGATCACGAATTTTTTATTGGCTGTGACGTACTTGCCGTTGGTCAATTGGAATCGCGTCATTTTCTTGTAACTAACGATCTTCTTAACCTTCAGTGTCTGCCCTTTCTTGTAATGACGACCCTTGTTCTTTAAAGATTTCTGCTTATATGCATTAACCCCTTTGGCATTCAGGACCTTCACTTTATTCTGCTTCTTGGCATAGTAGACTGACGAAACGTAGGCACTCTTGGCTGTGATGTACCCCGTCTTACCAGCTGTCTTAGAATGGTGATTGACATCGCGAACCTTGTAGCGACGATAACCCTGCTTGGATTTTGCGTTCCCAGTCACCACAAATACTGGCCGATTGGCCCGTTTCTGTTTACGGTAAGTGACCTTCTTGGCTTTCTTGGAGAAGTTCTTGTTGCTATAAAGATTGAGAGTCTTCTTAGCGTAGATCATCCCATTGTTCGGCACAGCGGTTGCCCCGGATCCACCAGTTGAAAGATCGGCGCCGTAGTGGAAAATGACCGTTGTTGGTGAGCTTCCAAAGGTGCCATTCTCATCCCCAGTCACCGTACTCAACTTGTAGCCGGTGATTGCTAGTCGTTTAGCCGTGTAGGTCGCTCCAATGATTCCGGTTAAGACCTGGTCATCAGCAAGTTTCTTACCTTTAGCATCCACATATTTCACAGTGACCGGTTGTCCTTGCGTGACCGGCGGATTTACCGGTGGTGTCACCGGTTCAATGATGCGCTCTTTAGGTTCCCAGACGTAAGTTTCCACGGCTGTCGGATTGTGGGCTCCCTTGTAAAGAGCCGTAACATCAGTTCCCTTGGCATAGCGTTCACCCAATGGGTTCTGAACCGTCCCCTTACCAACAGCCTCCCAGTTTTGAAGGAAATTATCATCATTCATGGTGTTCGGATTGTTAAGCGATGCGTCGCCAGTGAAAATCGTCTTGGGTCCTAGGGTCAACTGCCAAATAGTTGATTTCCCAGCAAACATCGCCCAACCGCTAAATGTAGTTGGTGGCGCGAATGAATCAAGTCGCAGAATTTGTAACCCACTGCCATTAAACATATATGAAGCATTCTTAAGACTAGCAAAAGTGAGTTTAGACATATCTAATTCCTGTAACGAAGCATCATTAAAAAACATCGAAGTGGTGTCGGTGACACTATCCGTATTAAAGTGTGAGAAGTCTAGATTAGAAACTTTTCTGAGCTGATAGAACATGAACCTCATGTCGGTCACCTGGCTCGTGTCAAAATGAGAGATATCCAGTGACTGCAAGACGTTGTTTCCTGTCTGACCACCTGTTGCACCGACGTAAGATTGCTCCGAATAAAACATGCCTTTCATGGTTGTCGCCGCCGACGTATCTAACCGATCAAGATTGACATACTCGCTGACAAAGCCAAGTTGGGAAAAAAGGTTAGTTGCATTTGACGAAGTGGCTACCGGTCCATCTAAGACAACCTTGGTTACTTGCTCGCCAACCTTGTTCAAGTCTGTCGCGCTCGGATTCGCATTTCCTTCTTTAATCGCAATCTGTGTGACCAATTGTCCATTATTACCTGCGATTTCAGAGCTTGACGGTTCCGCCAATGTTCCGGCTTCCAAATGAAGCTCGCCAGATGTCGTCAGATACCAATGAACCCCATAGTCCCCTTCCACGGCAATATCTGCCTTAGTCGTATCAGATGTCGTGGCTGCCTGTGCCGCCACAGTTGTCCGCAAGCTTGGCGCAGCCAACGTGGCTAATGGCTGTGTCACCCCTAAGGTGAGCGCCGTGAGTAAAATTGTTGCTTGCCATCTCTTCATAGTGATTTCCTCAACTTTCAAAAAATTTAAGCGCTTTGGAATCGCTTACTTTTATGCTAAATATAATAACACTGCCAATGATTTTTCACCAGCATTTTCTTGCACACATTTTTAAAAAAGTTTCCATTTTGACATTTTTATTGTCTCACGCATCTTGAGATTACTTGATTGCTATCACCTGATTTAACCTTAAATTGCGGGATTCGTGGCAATGAGACGTCTTAATTTCAAATTCTAAAAGGCTGTCTCTGAACTTGTGCAACAGAGTAAACGAAATCAGCAATGGTCACAAGCCAACGTCCCATTATTGACAGACCTCATATGTAAAAAGCATCGTGAGCGCCATGGCTCGCGATGCTAGTGGGAACTATTCAGCGATAACTAACTTCTTATTTCCAGTGACATATTGGCCATTGGTTAATTGGAAACGAGTAATCTTGTTGTTGCTAATAATCCGTTTAATCTTAAGCGTTTGTCCCTTCTTGTAGTGTCGAATCTTATCCTTCAGGTTCTTTTGCTTGTAACCATTAATCCCCCTGGCTCCCAGAACCTTCACTTTGTTCTGGTTCAAACGGTAATACGCCGAGGAAACATAGTCGTATTTCGCCGTGATGTAACCCGTCTTACCGGCTGTCTTAGATTTTTTGTTCACGTCACGTACCTGGTAACGCTTGTAACCCTGCTTACTCGTCGCATAACCCGTCACTGAAAATATTGGTCGGTTAGCTCGCTTCTGCTTGTGGTAATTGGCCTTAGGGGTTTTGTCCGTAAAATTCTTGTTGCTGTGCAGGTTGATGGTTCTCTTGGCGTAAACCATCCCATTCACTGGCACTGACTCATCCAATTCACCACCGATTGTTTGGCGTGGTACATAGTGGAAAGTGACCGTGGTTGGGTTCGTGGTAAAGGCCCCATTGGCCTTCCCAGCAACCTTATGCATTTTGTAACCATTGAGGGCGAGACATTCTGCCTTATAGGCTTCACCGACATTTCCTGTCAATACCTGGTCCGGCGCCAGCCGCTTCCCCTTAGCGTCCAAATGTTTCACCGTCACCGGTTGCCCCTCTTCTATTGGCGCAGGTTCAACTTCTCGTTTAGCCGGCTCCCAAACATAAGTTTCGACTGAACTTGGCTTGTCCTCGCCAGCATACAGGTGCATCACGGCGTTCCCTGTCTCATACCGATCACCTAATGGGTTCTGGACTTTCCCATTACCCACAGCCTGCCAATTATTGAGATAAGTCTCGTCCTCGATCTTATTAGCATCGGTCAGGGACGCCGAATCGGATAAGGTAGCTTTAGGTCCCAATGTTAGTTGCCGTAGCGCTGAATTTCCACCAAACATTTCCCAACCGGTGAAGTTGGCTGGTGGCGCAAAGGCATCCAAACGTAGCTTCTGTATAGCACTTCCACTAAACATGAAGTAACTGATCCTCAAATTGGCGAAAGTTAAGTGCGACATATCAAGTGATTTCAACGACGAGTTACCGAAAAACATCGAACCAGCATTCGTCACTTTATCGGTGTTGAAACTCGATAAGTCATAACTAGCGACCTGTCGTAACTGATAGAACATGTTCGTCATATCTGTCACGTTGCTGGTATTGAACTTAGAGACGTCCAATGACTTTAGAACATTGTTACCATACTTGGTTTTGTCATCTTCTGAATCCACATAAGCCTGATCCGAAAAGAACATTCCCTTCATCGTAGTAGCAGCTGAAGTATCTAACTGATCAAGATTGACATACTCACTCACACAGCCGAACTGGGCAAAGAGATTGGCCGCGTTACTAGAAGTTACCACCGGCCCATCCAAAACGACCTTGGTGACCTTTTCTCCCACCTTTTGTAGGTCGGCCTGTGTTGGATTGGTCATTCCCTGTTCCTTCGCAATCTGGGTCGATAATTGTCCGTCGTTCGAATTTGCGCCGGACACTGGTGGAATCGGCGTATCCTTTAAAGTCCCCGTGCCCAAATGCAATTCACCGGTAGCTGTCAGATACCAGTGAATACCGTAGTCTCCTTCGGCAACAATATCTGTCCTCATGGTCTCAGAACCCATCTTTTTGGACTGATTAGTTACCGCCTGAGCATTCACGGCAACTTGCGATTGCGGATCCACTAATCCCGCAATAGGCTGGATAATTTCAAGAATAAGACTGGTGAATAAAAGAGTCGCGTGCATTTTTTTCATGTTGTTTCCTCAGCTTTCTTTTTTATATCATGTGAAGTTTCAATCTTCATATCTTGAAAATGATAATACCATCGTCCGTTTACCTTTGGCCACTCTTCCAGAGAATGGTCGGCAAAAAGCGTTCCACTTGTTTCGATATTTGGTCCATTAGATCTAGATTTCACAAAGTCACGTTGCCTTTCGCTTCGATGTATCAGGCCTCCCTGGAATATAAATTTAAAATTTCATTTTCGAATAGTATTCATCAATTTCAACTCATAATTTCGACAAATTCGACAGAACAAAAAAAGCTGTTTCTCAAAGACCGAGAAATAGCTTTTTTATTTACGTTTATTTAGTTTTACCGTTTTGAACGAACGGTTTCGATGAACGCTGCTAAGGCCTGTGGATCAGTCAATTGTCGATTACACTGATCACTATCTCGGCAGATATAATTACCGTTACGCGTATAGGTTTCCAACCCGGACTTCGTCGTGGAGACAAAGAGCGAGACATTCCCGATCGTATGGCAAATAGCACATAAATTCTTAACGGTCTTGGGTCCCATATCACCCTGAATACCGATCAGCTTGTCTTGATAGGGAGCCACCAGATACTTTTTCTGGTTTCCCCCATCATTCCAGCCCAGATACGTGAGCTGATGTCGGTTAACAGACGCCCATTCAGGCTGTTTCAGCTTCTTAACCTTACGGAACAACTTACTCAATTGCTTCGGTGTCAGGTCTGGGAAAGGTTCAACCAATGGTTCTAAGGTTGGCAACAACGCCGCCGCAGCCTTTCGTGTCAGTCGATCCGGCTTCAGTCGTTCTACGAACATCTCTGTAATCGGATTGTCGGCTGGCAAAATGGCCTGAATCTCGGCAATCGTACTGTCTCGAATGACTCGCCGCATGTGGCTATCATTGACTGAGAGATAGGTACTGACGAGCGTGTTGACCTTCTGGGTGATATCACTATAGTTGTATGCAGTTATTTTTGTTTCCATGAATAAAGTTCCTTTCAGATTTAAACCAGACACTTCTCTGAAAGGTGATACAGAAAAGTGTCGCTAACAGCCAGCACTCTTCCGTACAAATAACGATGCCATCATCGTCGATCATCTCCTTGCATTCAGTTTTTTTAGCTGAATTGTTTACTAGTGTACCGAATCTACTAGCAGTTTGCAACTCAAAAACGATCAAAAAACGTGTTCGATCAGTCGATCGAACACGCCTCTTGTCTAATAGCGTTTCATCACCCGTGCAATCTGGCGGTCTTGTTCCCGTCGCTTGATGGTCTCACGCTTGTCAAATTCCCGTTTTCCTTCGGCAACACCGAGGAGAACCTTCGCAAATCCATGCTTGAGATACACCTTCAACGGGATCAACGTGACCCCTTTGTTCTGCGTGGCTAATCCCAACCGATGAATCTGTTTCTTATGCAGAAGCAACTTCCGGTTACGCAGCGGATCATGGTTGAACCGGTTACCCTGAACGTATTCACTAATGTGAATGTTCATTAACCAAGCTTCCCCATTTCGAATCTGGGCGAATCCATCTTGCAAATTAATCCGTCGCTCACGTACCGATTTGATTTCGGTCCCAGTTAAAACCAGGCCAGCCTCCACCGTTTCCGTGACGCGATAGTCATGCCGGGCTTTACGATTTTGCGCCAAAAGATTATCTGGTGTTTTCTTGGATTTTGTTTTAGCCAAGTCTTGTCACCTCGTTTAGTGCCGACCACCTTGCGAGTTGTTGCGGTGTTGGCCACCGTTGCTTTGGCGGTGGCTTCCGTTGTTGCCTCGCTGATTAGTTGATCGTTGATTCCCATTCCGGTGGTTACCATTGCGGTTACCGCCGTTTTGGTTATTACTGTGGTTATTACCCCCACGGTTGTTGGAACGGCCATGGTAGTTGCCACCACGTGAACGGTGTTCACGGTGTGGTAACAGATCACTGACCGGTGCAGCTTCCGGATTGAGTAATTCAAAATCAATTTCACTTTGTTCTTTGTCGACATGGATTAACTTAACGCGAATCTCTTGGCCGATTCGGTATGTCCGCCGCGTGTTCCGGCCGACTAAGGCCATGTACTTTTCGACGTATTCATAATAGTCATCCTTCATTCGACTGATGTGAATCAGCCCTTCGATGGTGTTTGGTAACTCAACAAACATCCCAAACTTCAAGACTGAAGCCACAACGGCGTCGAACTCTTCTCCAACATGATCGGCCATGTATTCAGCCATCTTCATGTCGTTAGTGTCACGTTCGGCATCAATTGCCCGACGTTCGGCTTCAGAAGTGTGAACCCCAATTTCTTCCAAAATTGGTGCAAATTTTTCTTTGCTGGCATCATTAATCCCATGGTCTTCGTAATAATGAATCATCCGGTGAACCATGGTATCTGGGTACCGACGAATTGGAGACGTGAAGTGGGTGTAGAACTCCGCACCCAAACCAAAGTGACCCAATGACTGATCAGCATACCGGGCTTGTTTCAAGCTACGTAACATCATCACAGAAACCATGGTTTCTTCAGGTTGTCCGGCAACTTGCTTTAAGACACCTTGCAACATCTTAGGACGCAAGTGGTTAGGATCACCCTTAACGTTAATTCCAAAGGCCGTTAAGAATTCGAAGAAACTTTTGACACGATCGCCATCTGGCGTTTCGTGAACCCGATATAGGAAGGGTGCCTTAGCACGATAGTAATGTTCCGCAACCGTTTCATTAGCAGCTAGCATGAAGGATTCAATCATCCGTTCAGCCATCCCCCGTGTCCGTAACTTCACGTCAATGGCGTGCCCCTGATCATCCACGATGATTTCTGCTTCGCGGTCATCAAAATCAATGGCTCCGCGACGCTTCCGTTGCTTAACCAAGATACGATGAAGTTCACCCATGTCTTCAAACATTGGCACAAGTTCATCGTAACGCTTCATGGTAACGGGATCGTGAGCTTCCAAGATCTGGTTAACAGCCGTATACGTCATCCGTGCCTTAGAACGCATGAATGACGGGTGAATCCGGTGCTTAACCACATGACCTTCTTGGTCAATTTCCATGTCACAGCTCATGCACAGCCGCAATTCGCCCTCGTTAAGAGAACAGATCCCGTTGGACAAGCGCCGTGGCAACATTGGAATAACTCGATCGGTCAAGTAGACACTGGTGCCACGCTTGTAGGCTTCCTTGTCAATGATCGAATCTTCCTGAACATAATGGGAAACGTCGGCAATGTGGACTCCCAAATGGTAGTTTCCATTGGGTAACTTCCACACCGTCACAGCGTCATCCAAGTCTTTAGAGGATTCCCCATCGATCGTCACTAGATTTTGCTTAGTGACGTCTTCACGGCCCTTTAATTCTTCGGGTAAGACGTGGTCCGGAATCTCATCGGCGGCCTGCATAACCTCTTCTGGGAATTCTGATGGAATGTTGTGTTGGTAGACAATCTGTAGGATATCAATCCCAGGATCGTCAACACTCCCGATCACTTGCTTAGCAATCCCAACCATGGCATCTGGGTGCGCTTCATTCGGAAATTCCGTAATTTCAGCGGTAACCACTTCGCCTGGTGTGGGGTTCAAGCCCACGTTAGTCACGTAGAACTTGTACTTCATGATCTTCTTGTCGGTTAGACGCACTTGGCCCAAATAGCCAGCATCGTCATCGGTCTGCATGAACTCACCCACGACTTGTTCGTAGTGGTGTTCCACGATTTCTGTAACCTTACCTTCGGGACCTTTGCCCGTACGAGGGTCACCAGCACGAACGATTTCAATCTTGACGGTATCACCGTTTAAAGCGCGTAACGTATTGTTAGGCGCGATGTAGGCATCTGGTTCAATCTTGTCCTCGTCATAAGCGACGAAACCAAATCCCTTGTCGTTCCCATGGAAAATTCCAGTCAACGTCCGTTGGCTTGGATCAAGTTGAAAATGGCCGTGTTCAGTAACCTGAACCAAGCCGTCTCGTTCTAACTGTGCCAGCTCCTGTACGATCAGCTTAAAAGCCGCCGATCCATGGTAATGGAGTGCGTCAGAAATATCTTCTACTGTGTAGTTCTCGTCCGAGTGTGCCCGGAAGAACGCGGTTAAATCATTCTTTAAATTATCTTGCACTATCGATTCCTCGTTATTTTAAAAGATTGTGTGTAAAAAAGTCTGTAAGTCTGTTTCCAAAGCATGGTGTGCGCTATTCACGGTTAGCACGTGACTCGCACCCACATATTCGTGAAAATCAATCTGAGTGGCCGGAAAAGCTGCCGCCAACCATTGGCCCGATCGAGGGTCAATCATCTCATCAGCCGTTCCTTGGGCGATGAAGATGGGCTGCTTAATCCGGTTTAAATGCGTTGCGGTCGTATCTGCAAACGCTTGGATTGCCATGAGTTGTGCCGGAAGATGATCTTGAATCCAAGCCATCTTGGCCTTGAGCTCCTCATCAGTGAGGTTCTCTCGCCGATAGACTGTCTGTGCCATTCGAACAAATGCGGCCGGTACGTGAGTCGTTCCCCGAAAGATCACTGGAGAAGCAAACGTCCCGCCCCCCACCAATGTGGGGTCCTCACGTAAAGCTCGAGTCGCAAACAATCCGCCAAGCGATAACCCAAAGATCGCGATACGCTGATAACCTCGCTGTCGCAAAAAGGCGATCGCGTCCTGTGTATCTTGCCACCATCGTTGTGGGGAGCCCTCGCGTAAGATATCTGCGGGATCCCCCGTCGCATGACCGGTAAAGATCGGTGCCAGAACCGTGTAGTTCTGGCCTTGAAGATAACGCGCCAATAGGCGCATATCGTTAGAACTACCCGAATAGGCGTGGAGCAGAATCACTGCTTGTGGTCCCCCTTCAAAGAAGAGTGGGACTGGTTTTCGAATCATGTCAAACCACCACTTTCCACGATGTTGAGATAGTCTGTAAAAAAGCCCCCTGTAACGAACAAACAGGAGGCTTAATCTCTTCTAGTGTGAAGATAGATATACTAAAGCCAATGCCAATCCGAAGAAGATGGCTCCCAAAATTACCGTTACTTTTTGCATAAATGCTTCAAAACCACGGGGCTTTTGCTTGGCAAATAAATCATCGGCACCACCAGATAATGCGGATAACGCATCATTGGTCTTAGCGGGTTGCATCATAACAGCGATGATGATCAACACACTGACAATTAAGATACAGGTCATTAAAAAATTATACACAAATTTGCCTCCTACCTATCGAATAGGTCTAATAGGTCTAACTATACTCTGTCTAATTTATCATAGTCGCCGGGTTTTTACCAGTCTCCGGCCTAATCTCACGATCAATCGGGCAAATCATTCAATCTACCTAATCGTTGCCGGACATAGGCCCGATTACGATGGTAGGTCAAAACAATTAGGGTATCCCCTGCCCGCAAAAGCGTGTCTCCATGGGGAATGACTTCCCGTTCCCCACGACGTACGGCAACTAACAGTGACCCAGTTGGCCAGGAGAGATCCCGGACCTGTTTATCCACAAAGCCAGAATTCTCGCCAATCGAATATTCAACGCGATCGGTAATGCCCTCAGCGTTGGGTTTAGCTGGCGTAACGAGCTGCTGTAGCATGGCCTCATAGATTGGAGCACCGCCCAAGACATCCACCGTAATGTAAGCGACAATGGCCACCACAGCCAATGGCATCAAGTGATGCAAGGTCCCCACCATCTCGGTAATTAAGAGAATCGCCGTAAAGGGTGCCTTGGAAATTCCAGCGAAGTAACCTGCCATAGCGTAAATAATAAAGTTCGCCACAAACATCGGTGGTAACCAGCCGAGATGTACAAATTCCTGGGCACCAATGGCACCGAGCAACGCCCCCAACGTGAGAATCGGTAAGAAGATCCCACCGGGAAGCCCGGAATTATAGCTAATAATGGAAAAAACGAACCGTAGAACGAAGAATCCAATCAATGGCCAAATCAGTGGCGTTTGCTTAGCAAAGGTCACGATCATCTGATTACCGCCACCTAGCGTAATTGGCCAAAGAAGACCAATAGGAATCACCAATAAGAAGGGAATAATACCATTTAGGTGGTCCGGTAACCAGGTCAGCTTGGCGTACCACGCGCTGGCATGCAAAGTAATCCACTGGTAACCAAATCCCAAGACGCCAAGCAGTACGCCTAAGAGTAATAACAAACCATAGTATTTCAGTGGTAAGGCTTGTTCATACAGAATATGTAACACGGGTGTGAGACCAAAGACTTCGTTTGAAACAAAGTTGGCCATGACGGCACTGGTTAGTGACGTCAGCCACACCAGTGTTGAAAAATTATGGTACACCTCTTCCAAAATGAACAGTGTTGCCGCAATCGGCGCATTAAAGGCGGCAGAAAGCCCTGCGGCAGCACCACCGGCAATAATTAACCGCCGCCGAGTCCCAGTAAAACTCAACCGGTCTGCCAGTCCTTGAGCGACTGTTCCTCCTAACTGAATCGAAGGTCCTTCACGTCCGAGGAAGAGTCCTGAACCGATCCCTAAAATTCCCCCAACAAACTTCTTCCAAAGGACCGGCCACCAGGCGTAATCTAATTCGCCGGCCAATTGTCCCTCAACTTGAGGAATCCCTGATCCCTTAATCATGGGTGTCGTCTTGATCCAATGACCAATAAGAACGGCTATCGATACCATTAATAATGCCCATGGAATGAGCCACAGGAGATGTTGGCCAAGCCAACCATAAATTACCTGAACACCAGTTAACATGTGTTCAATGATTAAGCGAAAAATGCTGACTACCGCACCAGCAAGAAGTCCCACCAGGGCGCCAAATAAAATAGCATTCAACCGTGTTAGGTCATGCGGTGTCTGTCGCTTCTGCTTCATTAGCCAATCCCTCCACTGTGATTTTTGTCTACTAATTAGTTTATCACAGTTTTTGAGAATTTAATGAAAAAGCCGGTGAAGTCCAACCAGGCTACCCAGAATAGCCGTCATGATAAGCCCCCACCAGCCCCATAGACCACGTTTCTCACTAGTTTGGGGGAGTTGCTCCTTAACTGAGTGGAACTGATGAGAGCGCCTGTTAGCCGGCTTAGATTGACGTTCCTTATGACTCGTTCTTTCTGGTTGGTCTGACTCTCCCTCCTCACTTTCCGGACGGTCTGCATCCACAGCAGTAACCGGTGCTACCTCATGCCCGATTGATTCAGCCCAGTCTGGTAGTGGATGAACTGGCGGTATTGGTTTCTTATCTGGAACTTCTTCAGGAATTGGTTGTGGTTTCTGAACATTGGTCATTGGTGGTAAACCTGGATTTACTGGTGGTACTAAGACCGGTGGTTGTTCAATCGTGGGCTTCTCGGGCTTCTCGGGCTTCTCGGGCTTCTCGGGCTTCTCGGGCTTCTCGGGCTTCTCGGGCTTCTCGGGCTTCTCGGGCTTCTCGGGCTTCTCGGGCTTCTCGGGCTTCTCATCAACGACTGACTCATTGCCCCCAGCTACACCTCCAATTGCCACAACTGGAACTATCCACCTATCATCTTTCTTTGTCGCCATCTGTAACACTGCTTTACCAGGCATCAATGTATAGCCGGCCGGCGCGACCAACTTCACCCGACCACCTTTTGTTAATTTAGGTGTCGACTTATATTGACCAACTGTCCGTCCATCAGAACTATAAGTTACTAATACATGAGCCGGTACGCTGCTACGATAGTGCCAGTCGACCTCTGAATCCTTTCCAAAAGAACGTGGTGAATACTGCATGAACGTCGACAACTTAGCACTTGGATGTAACGCTTCACCAATCTTTCCGGTCTGTGATTCTTGCTGATAGATCCAATCCGTAAAGTTACCATCATCATCGGTTGCATCAACCATGTGCCGAACTTTCACTGTAACTGTCTCTCCATCCGCAGCATGCCCCGTCACAACACTACCGACAAGGCTCCCCATCACCACGACTCCCAGAGCCAGCTGTACCCGTAAATTAATCATCCAATTCCCCCTTCGTTAAAGTTAACTCCGGAAAACAATTGGAAAAATTTAACAAGAGATCAAAAAAATCGGCCAACCCCTAAAGGTCAACCGATTTTGAAAACTTAATTTGAATTACTTGTTGATGATGGCCAAACGGGCATCTTCATCCAAGTTGTAGAAGGAGTGAATCCCCTTGTATTCGGAAGTCTTACCTAATTGGTCTTCGATCCGCATTAATTGGTTGTACTTAGCGATCCGTTCGCCACGACTCATTGAACCAGTCTTGATTTGACCAGCGTTTAAGGCCACAACCAAGTCAGCAATCGTCGTGTCTTCAGTTTCACCAGAACGGTGAGAGATAACGGCCGTGTAACCAGCTTGCTTAGCCATTTCAACGGCTTCAACAGTTTCAGTCAAAGTTCCGATTTGGTTCAGCTTGATTAAGATAGAGTTGGCAACACCCATCTTGATCCCCTTTGCCAGGTAGTCCGTGTTCGTAACGAATAAGTCGTCACCAACGATTTGGACCTTCTTGCCAAGGCGTTCAGTGGCCATCTGCCAGTCAGCCCATTCGTTTTCGTCCAAAGGATCTTCGATGGAAACGATTGGGTACTTGTCAACGATTTCTTCCAACAAACCAACGAATTCGTCAGCCGTGTAATCCTTGCCGTCACCCTTAAGTTCGTACTTCTTGGTGTCAGCATTGTAGAATTCGGAAGCGGCACAGTCAAAGGCGATAGAAACGTCCTTACCAGGAACGTAACCGGCACGCTTGATAGCGTCAACTAAGATTTCGAATGGTTCTTCATTGTTCTTCAAGTCAGGAGCGAAACCACCTTCGTCACCAACGGCAGTTGAGTAGCCCTTTTCGTTGAGCAAAGCCTTCAGGTTGTGGAACGTTTCTGAACCCATCCGAACGGCTTCCTTAACGGACTTAGCACCAACAGGCATAATCATGAATTCTTGGAAATCAACCTTGTTGTTGGCATGCTTCCCACCGTTGATAACGTTCATCATTGGCGTTGGCAATACGTGACCATTAAACCCACCAAGGTAGTTGTACAATGGTTGGCCCAATTCATCAGCAGCAGCACGAGCAGCAGCTAAGGAAACACCTAAAATGGCGTTGGCGCCTAACTTACCCTTGTTTGGCGTACCATCCAAGTCGATCATAGCTTGGTCAATGGCACGTTGGTCGGTAACATCGTAGCCAATGATTTCCTTGGCAATTAAGTTGTTAACGTTGTCAACGGCCTTAGTAACACCCTTACCCATGAAACGACTCTTGTCGCCATCACGAAGTTCAACGGCTTCGTGTTCACCAGTAGAGGCACCAGAAGGAACGATCCCCCGGCCCATTGCACCGGCTTCGGTGTAGAGTTCAACTTCAACAGTTGGGTTACCACGAGAATCTAGGACTTCGCGTGCGTAAATATCAGAAATAATAGACATTTTTTGTATTCTCTCCTTATGAAAGTTTGGCTTCACGGGAACAAGACAACCATCCCATGCTTTATTTTATAAGTTTAACTTTGAACTTTCAATCACAATTTTACCTATTTACATATTTTGGTAGTTTGCTAATTCGACAAAGGACTGTTCATCGAGGCTAGAACCCCCGGCCAGTACCCCATCGACGTTCGCATTTTTCATTAAACCAGCAATGTTATCTGGTTTGACACTCCCACCATAGAGCACCCGGACGCCGTTGGCCAAATCGTCTGAATAGATGTCAGCTAACGTCTGCCGGATTAAATAACAACCTTCTTCAGCTTGATCAGATGAGGCTGTGGTGCCACTGCCAATCGCCCAACTTGGTTCATAGGCGACGACAATCTTTGCAGCATCTTCAGCACTGACACCTTTCAACGCAGCCGAAACTTGGTTGACGACCCAGTGAATTTTTTCACCAGATTCACGACGACCCATCGTTTCATCACAACAGATAATCGGGGTCATACCGTTGCGAAAGACGGCCTGAACCTTGCGATTAATCACATCATCCGTTTCGTTAAAGTACCGACGTCGTTCGGAATGACCCACGATCGTATAGGGAATCCCCATCGCGTGAAGTGCCTTGGGACTGGTTTCGCCCGTATAAGCCCCTTCATCCTCGTAATAACAGCTTTCAGCCGCAATACGGAGGACATCTTCCCGATTAGCATCCAACATGGTTTGTAAAAATAATGCTGGGGCAGCGATAGCCGTTTCCACAGTATCGGCTGCCGGTAGTTTACCTTGGATGGCAGTAATGAAACTTTGAGCCTCCGCCACCGTCTTATTCATTTTCCAGTTTCCTGCAATGAGTGGTATTCGCAACCTACTCCACCCTCTCTAAAAATAAATTGACTACAATCATCATCTTACCGAATTGGGGGCAGATAAGCCAGCGAAGACGCTCCAACGGTAATCGTGCTCAGAACAAAGAGCCGCGATGACAGGCACCACAGCTCTTTATAAAGTTATTTATCAGAAATTGCAGCGATTCCTGGTAAAGTCTTACCTTCGAGGTATTCGAGGGAAGCCCCACCACCAGTTGAAATGTGGGAAAGTTGGTCAGCAACACCGAGTTGTTGAACGGCAGCAGTGGAGTCCCCACCACCAACGATCGTCTTAGCATCCTTCAAGGTACCTAAGAACTTACCAATTTCCAACGTTCCTTCTGCATAATTACTCATTTCGAAGACACCCATTGGTCCGTTCCAAACGACAGTCTTAGCGTCTTTCAGAACATCTTCGAATTCAGCAACGGACTTAGGTCCGATATCCAAGGCCATGTAGCCGTCAGGAATATCGCCTTCAACCGTCTTGTGAGCAACATCATTGTCGAACTTTTCAGCAACAATTGAGTCAACAGGCAATACCAGCTTGTCACCGGCCTTGTCCAAGATTTCCTTGGCGAGGTCAATCTTGTCAGATTCAACTAAAGAATTTCCGATCTTCATACCCTTGGCAGCGTAGAAGGTGTAGGTCATCCCACCACCGATAAGGATCTTGTCAGCCTTAGCTAATAAGTTATCGATAACACCGATCTTGTCGGAAACCTTAGCACCACCCAAGATAGCAACGAATGGGTGTTCAGGGTTGTCCACGGCACCACCGATGAAGGTGATTTCCTTTTCCATTAAGAAACCAGCAGCGGTTTGCGCCATGTTAGAAGCGATCCCAACGTTGGAAGCGTGGGAACGGTGAGCCGTACCGAACGCATCATTAACGAAGACGTCACCCAATGAAGCCCAGTACTTGCCCAATTCAGGGTCGTTACCGGATTCACGCTTAACGTATTCGCCATCTTTAACGTCTTCGTAACGGGTGTTTTCCATAACCAAAACATCACCGTCGCTTAAGCCATCAATAGCATCTTCAAGCTGCTTGCCTTCAGTCGTTGGAACAAAGGTAACCGGCTTGTTCAACAAGTTAGAAAGTCGTTCTGCAACTGGGCGCATGGACAGACCTGGCTTGTCTTCTTCCTTCTTAACCCGGCCTAAGTGAGACAACAGAATTGCCTTACCACCATTGTCGATAACGTACTTGATCGTTGGCAATGCTGCCACGATCCGGTTGTCGTTACCAATCACACCGTCTTTAATTGGGACGTTGAAGTCCACACGCATCAGAACTTTTTTGCCCTTAACGTCTAAATCAGAAACTGTTAATTTAGCCAATTTAGAAAAACCTCCTTGAATGCTCGAATAATTTATCAGATTACGGTCACAATATACCGTAAATCCACGGGAATTTCAAAGAACTTCTGTCCTTTGTGTCAATGAAAAACGCGTCGGAGAATTCCCTCCTCCGCCGCGTCTTTGTTAATCAATTTTATTGGCGTTACGCCGCTAACTCTCTATTAAAGGGTAGCGAAGTGCAATAACGTCCGAACCATGTTACAAGTGAAGCCCCATTCGTTGTCGTACCAAGCAACAGTCTTAACTAATTGGGTGTCACCGGCAGTCGTAACTTCCGTTTGAGTTGGGTCAAATACGGAACCATGGTCGTCATCGATGATATCAGTTGAAACGATTTCGTCACCGTTGTAACCAAAGGCATCGTTACCTTCAGTGTGCTTCTTGATAGCTTCGTTAACTTCATCAGCCGTAACGTTCTTGTCCAGAACAGTAACCAATTCAGTTAAGGAACCGTCAACAACACCAACACGTTGTGCATGGCCTTGTAACTTACCCTTTAAGTCAGGGATTACCAAACCGATAGCCTTAGCGGCACCAGTTGAGTGAGGAATCGTGTTGATACTTGCGGTACGGTTGTTCCGCATCTTCTTACCACGAGGTCCATCCAAGATCATTTGAGTTGAAGTGAAGGCGTGGATAGTCGTCATAGTACCGGCCTTAATGCCAAATTCTTTGTTCAAGAAGTATGCCATTGGGGCCAAGCAGTTGGTCGTGCAAGAACCAGCAGAAACGATCACGTCATCCTTGCTCAGGACGTCCAAGTTAACACCTGGAACAACGGTCGTAACGGCACCGGCTGGAGCAGATACTAAGACCCGCTTAACACCAGCATCGATATGAGCTTGTGATTTTTCTTCGGAAGTGTAGAAACCGGTACATTCAAGAACGAAGTCAACACCATCGTTCTTAACCCAAGGAATGTTTTGTGCCTTAGGTTCAGCGTATACAGGGTATTCCTTGCCATCAACCACGATACCATTGTCCGTAGCTGAAACTTCGCCAGGGAAACGACCATGAGTTGAATCATACTTCAACAAGTAAGCTAACATTGAAGGTGTTGTTAAATCGTTGATAGCAACTACTTCGATGTCACTTGAGTGGAGTTCGTGAATCCGCTTGAAAGCCAAACGGCCGATACGTCCGAAACCATTAATACCAATCTTTACAGTCATACTGTGATTTCCTCCTTCAGGAAGCAAATAAAGAATAATTTTTTAAAAAGCAGTACATGTTAAGTGTATCACTTTTTTAAAACAAAGTCAGCAGCTCCTTCGTCGGTAATGAGCCAAGTCGAAGCTGGCGCTAAATGCATATATGCCGCGATTGCAGCGCCCTTTTCGGCACCACCCGCAACGGCAATAACGAGCTGTTTAGCGGCTAAATCTTCAATCTCCACGCCAATCCGTGGAAACTTACTAACCACGTGCCCTTCAGCATCGAAGAAGTACCCGAAGGCTTCCCCAACCGCATGGGCCGCAGTCAAATCATCAATCACGTGCGGGGCTATGTTTCGCCGCTTCGCCATGACTAATGCCTGTCCAATCCCGTGAATCACCACGTTACTATGCGCGATGAGTTCCAAGACCTCATGGATGGCCGGTTCCGCAAACAATGGTTTGTAGGTGGCCGTGTTGAGTTGCTCGGGAATAAACAATGATCGAAAATCACTATTCGTTCGCTGCGCCATTTGGGCACTAACGGCGTTGGCCTGAATAGCCGGTGACTCGCCAACACCCCCACGAGCAGGAACAAACAACAGATGTCGGTTCACTGCCAGTGATGGGGTCAGCACCGAGGCAACAGTCGCCAATGTATGACCACCCATCACTGCGATGGTGCTCCCACCTAGTGGCAGCTGATCCGCTAAAACCTGTCGTGCCGCCCGGGCAAGACCCATCAATGATCCGGTTGGTGCGGTGCTATCACCGGCCACAATCGTACAGTGAGCAATCCCTAACTTCTTCGCTAAGGCCGCCTCCTGTTGCTGACGTCCCAAGAGTTCTTCCATAACAGGTCCCAAACCATGCAAGAGCTGTTGGCCAGCCCGGGTCATCTGCATCCCCTTCGTCGACATTTGAATAAAACCTAGTTCTGCTAAGGCGTCCGTGGTCGTTCGCACAGCGCGTTCGGAATAATCCAAGCTAGTGGCCAACGTTCGCCGCCCAACGGGTTGCAGACTCGCAATGGCCTGGAGGACACGGAAACGGCTGGTCAGCTTGGTAACCATCTTGGGTACAATTGCATTGACCCACTGCCAGTCTTCACGCATCCTGCTTACCTCCTAGTGGGACGATGATCGACCAGCTAGGGCTAATCAAGACCCACCCTGGTCAAAAAAATTGAGGTCAACTAATTGCCAACCTACCTTTGATAGTATAAGCCCTCACAATGGACAATGCAAGCCAGGTCTCCCCGTGATTGTCCATAGCATTTGATGGGCTTTTCAGAAAAATCCCGCTGGCCCCTTGAATTTATATTCAGCTTCGGGTATAGTAGTTAGGTGCTCAGAAGAGCAAGCGTAATGCGCCCGTAGTGTAATGGATCGCACGTAAGATTCCGGTTCTTGAAATGGGGGTTCGATTCCCTCCGGGCGCATAAACATCACCAATGGTTGGTCCTAGGCAGTTGCCTAGGACCTTTTTGTGCCCTATTTCGACACGGCTACGCGATCCCACCGTCGACGCAAAGGTTCTGCCAAAAGCGGCGCAACAAGCACATCTAAAATCAGCTCCGGTACCGCGTTTGTGGCAACTGAGATCAGAAGAACATATCCCAGTGTCTGGCTACCATGGGCCCCAAAGGCTGTCGCTACGGCTGGAGTTTGGTAAAAAACATACACCAAACCCAACACCAAACCGCTATTAATCACCGCACCGGTAGCCGCCGCTAACCGCATGGCGCCACGCATGGACCAACGTTGCCGAGCCCAACGAAAGACTAGACCGGCAGCCACGCCCATCAAGAGTCGGGGCACAATTGAAATCAGTGGGTTCGTAAAAATCAAGGGTGCCACGGGACTGGAAGGCCAAGCAAAGGCCCGCACAAAGGTAATCAATCCCCAGAAGCCCCCAATCAGAGCCCCATCTCGAACGTCTAAGGCCATCCCGGCAACAATCACGGTCAACCCGATTAAGGTCATACTAAAAGGGCCTAAGGGCACATAGCCCAAAAACGGTACAATGTTTTGAAGTAACACGATCGCCATCAATAAGGCATCAACCACCAGGCGAAAAGTCTTCTCTCGCGTCATCCTATGAACCTCCACAAAAAAGTTAGTGCCGTTATTATAGCATGTTTCTTCCGAATAAAACCCGATCGCGCCTTGTATTTTTATCCATAATCAGTTATAGTAGTTAAGGTATTGTTTCGCATTATTTGCGCCCGTAGTGTAATGGATCGCACGTAAGATTCCGGTTCTTGAAATGGGGGTTCGATTCCCTCCGGGCGCATAAACATCACCAATGGTTGGTCCTAGGCAGTTGCCTAGGACTTTTTCTTTTGCAAAAAAAGAACACGATCGCTCGTGTTCTCCCGGGTCTAAATGTAGCTAATAGTTAAGTTTCCCAGTGAAATATCTCCTTGGATTGTCACCTGTGGACCTTCTTCAACAGACTCCTGAATGCCCTTCTCTGTGACGACACCTAGGCTGGTATTGACATTTGATGTCACATTCCAGGTCCGTGGCAGATACAATTCAATCCCACCTAAGGATCCATCAACGACAATGATTGCACCGTCTTCGTCCAAGACCACGTTATCAAAATAAACTTTTGCATTTCCCATGGAAACCTTAATCATTGCTTGCTTAAAATCCGTTGACTGCAGGTAGCGAATACTACTACTCATGTTCACGTCAACGATCGTTTCAGACTCATTGACCGTTTTAATGTCGTCATAGCTATGGTGGAAGTTCTTATCCCAGCCATGATCATGATGACCTTCCCAAAAGGTCACGTTACGATGCCACCGCCATCGAGGTTTGATAATCATTGATAACCCAATCGACAACAACAGCGCCGCGCCTAGAATCGTCCAGGGAGCCAAGGTCACAATCCCCAATGGCTTTGCGAAGATAATCGCCAGAAAGGCTAGTGAGAAGATCATCCCGGTTACACTAACTTGAATCAAACTACCAACGAACGTTGCCACTAGGAACATGGCGACCAACAATGTCCAAAATCCAATATGATAGCTTAGGACGCCGAGTTGACTTGCGATAAGGATCCCCGCAGCCAAGACAAAGAACGTTCCCCAAAACCAATTTCTATGCATCTTACTTACCCCTTTCGCTCCAATGTTTCCTTGAGCCTCTTGTAAAAGCGCCGTGAGACATAGAGCTGCTTGTGTGATTTTTGAAATTTAACGAGATTACCCGTGACGGACTTCGTAAGTGAGAAGATCTGAGCACAGTTTAGGATGGCAGACTTGGAGACCCGTTGGAAACTGGCAGGTAAGTTCTCCTCCAGCTCATATAATCGTTGACGCGTTGAGAAAACCTCGGTTGCCGTGTGAACCATGACTTGGTGATCCGCAGCTTCAAAGAAGAGCACGTCATGCAAGGTGACCTGATAGTTCTCGCCACGCTGACTGAAGGTCATACGAGCCGCGGTGGCTTCAACCCCTTGAATGGATGCCACAAGTTGGTCAACATCCACGTCTTCGGGTGTTCGAATGGTAATTTCTGGTTCTTTCAGTCGATCATCAATCACAACACGAATCTTCAAGTGCACACCCCCTTTCGTTAATCCTAGTAAACCATACCATGCGTGGAAATAAAATAGGTTCACCGTAACCGGTCATGTTTACTGCGTAACCGGTCAGTCGATGGTCGTCGCTCGTACTTCCCCCAACATAAATACCGTGACATAATACGTGACGTTTGGTCAAACTCTGGTATGATAGTTCTAGTCAAATGGTTGTGGGAATTAACAGAGTCTAATCGTTTGACCTGTTTTGACCATAGCGGTACACTAACAATATGTTAGCGAAACGCTAGCCATTCAAACGTTAATAAGGGAGGCTATCTTGTCATGAATTTAGTACCAACAGTTATTGAACAATCATCCCGTGGCGAACGGGCATATGATATCTATTCACGACTTTTAAAAGACCGGATCATCATGTTGTCCGGCCCAATCGAAGATGACATGGCAAACGCCATCATTGCGCAATTGCTCTTCTTGGACGCCCAAGACTCCACTAAGGACATTTCGCTTTACATCAACTCACCAGGTGGGGTTGTTTCTTCCGGCTTGGCAATCTACGATACCATGAACTTTATCCAATCCGACGTGCAAACTATCACGTTAGGTATGGCGGCTTCCATGGCCAGTGTCTTGGCTTCATCTGGGACTAAGGGTAAACGTTTCGCCTTACCACATGCCCAAGTGATGATTCACCAACCATCCGGTGGTGCTCAAGGACAACAAACTGAAATTGAGATTGCCGCTCGTGAGATCTTGAAGACTCGGCAATTAATCAACCAAATCTTGGCTGATAATTCTGGTCAACCCGTTGAACGTCTGAACCAAGACACTGAACGAGATAACTACCTGAGTGCTCAAGAAGCTGTCGATTATGGCTTAATTGACCACATCATGACCAACAGTAGCGAACAAAAAAAGTAATTCACTGAAGATCACATCATGGCTTGCCATGGTGTGTTTTTTTGATCGACAAAAGGCGCCGTAACCTCTAAATGGAGATTACGGCGCCTTTTTCATTCAACTACGCAGAAGCCTCTCCACGTAATTGTTTAGCATAATCATTAATTTTACGTAAACGGTGATTGATCCCCGACTTGGAGATAGGACCGCCAGGAACCAGATCTCCTAATTCCTTCAGACTGACCTCTTGATGTGCCAACCGTGTTTCGGCTACTTCACGTAGCTTAACCGGCAGCTGACTCAAGCCAACCGTGGCGTCTATGAATTGAATGTTATCAATCTGCCGAGTCGACGCATTGGCCACCTTGTCTAAGTTAGCATTCTCGCAGTTGACCAATCGGTTCACGGAGTTTCGCATGTCACGCATGATTCGAATATCTTCGAACTTTAGCATCGACGTCGTGGCCCCGATCAGGGACAGAAAATCGGCAATTTCCTCAGCACTCTTCAGATACGTGATATACCCACTACGCCGAACAATAGTCCGAGCGTTCAAATCATAGCGATTCATCATCTCGGCAATCATCTGGTTATGTTCCTCATATAGTGAGTAGATCTCCAAATGATAGCGACTGGTTTCTGGGTTGTTCACAGATCCACCGGCCAAAAAGGCCCCTCGCAGGTACGAACGCACCGACATATCGGAACTCAGAATATCATCGGGAACAGACTCTAAGAGCTGCATCCCATCAAAGATCCCTAGGTCTGACAGAACTTCCGTCACACCAGTCTTAACCCGCACGATGTACAGATTATTCTTCTTAAGCTTCATCTTACGTCGAACTAACAGTTCACTTTCCAAATCATAGAACTGCTTCAAAAGCTGGTACATCCGTCGCGCAATGGCGGGATTTTCAGTTTGAACGTTCAAGACAAAATGGTGGTTTGCCAACCCCAGCGCCCCATTCATCCGGATCAAAGCGACTAATTCCGCCTTGGCATTCTCCCGGTGTACTTCGAGCGTCGTCAGTTCTTTTTTTACTTCGCTGGCATACGACATGTGTTATGGCCTCCGTTTCATCCGGTAACGCGGTTGGCCAATCAGGTTTAGGAGTTCGTGTACGACCTCCTGCCCATTATGAAACGCCCCGTTATCCCTTAGTTCAAGAAAGTCCGTCGAAATCACCCGGCAGCCTTGATCACGCAGGCCTTGGAAGTCATGACGAACCGGCTGAGACATTTCGTCCCAGCGCTGATAATCAATGTATTTATCCGGTACCTTCCGAGTATTAACCAGAACGGTATCGATGAAATTCGTGTGTAAATGTTGATTCAAAACACGGACATGGTCAGCATCGGTGAAGTTCTGCGTTTCACCCTTCTGGGTCATGATGTTGCAAATATAGACAACCTCAGCTGGACTCTCACGAACGGCCTGCCCGACGCTATCAATCATCAGGTTCGGCAGAATACTGGTAAATAGGCTCCCAGGTCCCAAGACGATCTGATCAGCATTCATAATCGCATCAATCACGGGTTGCACTGCCGTTGGTTGCTCATGATGATCACTGGTCTCGACCCAGACCCGCTTAATCAGCTTGTGGGCGGCCGTAATCTCGGATTCCCCACTCAGGGTGGACCCATCGGCAAACTGCGCATGAAGCTCTAAGGTCTCGTTAGATGCCGGATAGACGTGACCATTGACCCGCATTAACTGCGAGAGTTCTTGAACGGCATCAAAAATACCGCCCCGCATTTCGGATAAGGCGGCAATGATGAGGTTACCAATGGCATGGCCCGCAAAAAAGTCGTCTGTTGTTTCAAACCGGTACTGAAATAAATCTTTATAAATGGTGGGAACTTCGGCTAAAGCAACCATAACATTTCGAATATCTCCAGGCGGCACCACGTTGACATAGTGGCGAATAATACCTGAAGATCCCCCGTCATCGGCGACCGTAACCACGGCCGTGATATCGACGTCTTGATCTCGTAGGTTTCTTAAAATAACCGGTAATCCCGTCCCACCGCCGATCACCACGATCTTGGGGCGGCGGGTACGTAACGGATCTCTCATGAGCGGTTGGTGGACTCCTTTCGCCTGTTAATGTCACGATGGGTGACATGCACGGGATAAGTACTCCCTAGTGCCTGCCCAATTCGCGTCGCTAAGGCGACAGAACGGTGTTGACCGCCCGTACAACCGATCGCGATGGTCAGATTAGCCTTGCCTTCTTTTTTATAGCCGGGCACAATCGTCGTGAGTAACTTCAAAAATTGGCCATAGAACTCCTCCGTCTGCGGTTGACTCATGACGTAATCGTAGACAGGTTGGTCCAACCCGGTCTGGGGTCTTAGTTCTGGAACATAGTAAGGATTTGGCAGGAATCGGACGTCCATCACGATATCAGCGTCGATGGGTAACCCATACTTAAACCCAAACGACATCACTTCGATGTGGAAAACTTGGGCTGATTCCGTTTCATAGTTATGGAAAATTTCTTCACGTAATTTTCGAGGACTCAGATTCGTAGTGTCGATCACTAGCTGAGCTGCCTGACGAATGGACGCGAGCAAGGTCCGTTCTCGCTGAATACCCTCCATCACGCGGCCATTGCGGGCCAGTGGATGGGAGCGTCTGGTTTCCTTGTATCGGGAGACCAATTCCTCATCGGAAGCGTCCAAGAAGAGAACCTGGGCGTTCATACTGCCGTGAACCGCGACGTCATTTAACATCCGCACGATCTCGTCATAGAAAGCTCGTGAGCGGAGGTCAATGACCAGCGCGACTTTAGAGATCTTACCAGATTCACGGATCAGGTCCCAAAATTTTGGCAACAATGTGGGTGGCAGATTATCGACACAGAAATAGCCTAAGTCTTCAAAACTCTGCATGGCCACGGTCTTTCCGGCACCACTCATTCCCGTAATAATGACGAAATGAATCTCATCTGTCATGGTTCTCCTCCAGCTTCCTGAAAAAACGTCTTTAAGCAGTATAACACACCGGGCGTGTCTTTCCTAATTTATTCCATAATCGCCCGAAATATCGGTCTTTTGTGCCCCTGTTGCCATTGAAAAAGGCCTCCAGAGAATTCCAGAGACCTTACTTTAATGATTAAGTAAACTTACTGACGACTACGTGCAAAAGCAATCCAGATCGCGTTAACCCCAAAGACTGCAAAGAACGAAGCTACCAACACGTTGATAGATAAGGCCGCGACCACTGGGTGCACGAACAGAAGAATCCCCACAACTAAGCTCAAGACGTCCAAGATGATGGAGAACCAGAAGAAGCCCCCACCGAAGGAACGCAGGTGACTCGCCACGATCAGACGTTCGATTGAGTCCAGAATAAACCAAAGAGCAAACAGATAACCCAAGGTCACAATGGCACTGTTCATGTCAAAGAAGAACACGACCGCAATCAGAATATCCAAGACACCGAGAACTAACGCAAAGTTGGCACGCATCCCGGTCACTTCATGCAACTTACGGTAACCCGCAATCGTAGTCAATCCACTCAACAAGGCCATAAAAGCAAAAATAATGGCTAATCCCGTTAAACCAATCTTAGGCGACCGTAACAGGCCAAAAGCGGCCACTAGGAATAAAATACCCAGAATGAACTCTCCCCAGTCAAACCCCCAGCGCGTCCGATTCATATTAAACATTGACTGCATCTCCTCACAGTTCCGGTCAAGTGGCGACCGGTTTTTACCTATTGTACTGGTTTTCCGGGATTCTCACAAGGTACGCTGGTTCTAAAAAAACGGCCAACCCGTGAAAGACCAGGCCGGCCGTTGCTAATGACAATTTGTTAACGTTTCGATGACGGGGTTTTCTCGTCGGCTTCTGTGCGGGCTGTATCCCGTTCCAGAACCGGCTTCAGATACTGACCCGTGTAACTCGACTTCACTTCAGCAAGTTCCTCGGGAGTCCCAGTAGCGACCACGTTACCGCCGGCTTCTCCACCCTCTGGACCAAGGTCAATCAGATGATCCGCCGTCTTGATGACATCCAAGTTATGCTCGATAACCAAGACCGTATTGCCCTTGTCTACCAGTCGGTGCAGTACCGCCAACAAACGCTTAATATCGTCGGTATGCAACCCAGTCGTTGGTTCATCTAGGATATAGAAGTTCTTCCCGTTCTGTTGCTTATGCAGCTCGGCGGCCAACTTCATCCGTTGTGCTTCCCCACCGGAGAGTGTCGTTGCGGGTTGTCCAAGCTTGACGTACCCTAAGCCAACATCCTGAATGGTCTGCAACTTTCGGGTAATCTTAGGAATGGCTTCAAAGAACTTCAAGGCCTCACTAACCGTCATGTCGAGCACGTCAGCGATATTCTTCCCCTTGTATTCAACTTCCAAGGTTTCAGAATTGTACCGCGTTCCATGGCAAACCTCACAAGGCACGTAGACGTCAGGTAAAAAGTTCATTTCAATCTTCAAAATCCCATCACCATGACAAGCCTCACAACGGCCTCCCTTGGTGTTAAAACTGAACCGCCCCTTTTGATAACCCCGCAACTTGGCGTCATTGGTTTGCGCGAACAGAGTACGCACGTCGTCAAAGACACCCGTGTAGGTCGCCGGGTTACTCCGTGGCGTCCGTCCAATTGGACTTTGGTCGATATCAACCAGTCGTTCGATGTTTTGAATACCAGAGATAGACTTGTACTTCCCCGGTTTCTCCGAATTACGATTTAACTTTTGTGCCAATGCCCGCTTCAAGATGGTATTGACCAGCGTTGACTTACCGGAACCGGAAACCCCGGTCACCACGACAAACTCTCCCAATGGGAAGTCGACCGTGATGTTCTTGAGGTTGTTTTCGGCAGCTCCCGTGACTTGAATCATCTTGCCATTCCCCGGACGACGCTTCAAAGGAACTGGAATATAACGTTTCCCGGCCAGATACTGCCCGGTCAGAGACTTCCGTGTACGCATGACCTGCTTCGGGGTTCCGGCAGCCATGATGCGGCCTCCGTTCTCCCCGGCACCAGGACCCACGTCTACAATGTAGTCCGCAGCCCGCATGGTATCCTCGTCATGCTCAACAACAATCAGGGTATTTCCCAGATCACGCATCTGTTTCAGCGACGCGATCAAGCGATCATTATCCCGTTGATGCAACCCAATTGATGGTTCATCTAAAATATAGAGTACCCCAGAGAGATTCGACCCAATCTGTGTGGCCAAACGAATCCGTTGCGCTTCCCCACCGGACAGGGTCCGTGCAGAACGACTCAGTGTCAGGTAATCCAGGCCTACGTTACGTAAGAACGTTAACCGGTCGCGAATTTCCTTTAAGATTGGTTGCGCAATAACCTGGTCCTGTTCGCCAAAGCTAAGATCCTTAAAGAAACTCAGTTCCTTATCAACAGGTAAGTCAGATACCGCACCAATGTGTTGATGATTGATCTGAACACTGAGTGCCTTGCGGTTTAGCCGGTAACCGTGACAGGTTTGACAGGTCAATTCGGCCATGTACTTCCGCATCACATCGCGGGTAAATTCGCTATTAGTTTCTTTATAGCGACGATCAACGTTTGGTACAACCCCTTCGAAGGCCACATCCACATCACGGACGCCACCAAAATCATTTTCATAATGGAAATGGAAGGTCTTGTCGTGAGACCCATATAAAACCAGGTCCTGTTCGTCCTGTGTCAGATTCTCAAATGGCGTGTCTAAGTCGACGTTAAATGCCGCACAGGCCTGTTCCAGCAGAGCCGGGTAGTATTGCGAACTGATTGGGTTCCAGGGTGCTAAGGCGCCCTCACGAAGTGTCTTTGACTTGTCAGGAACGACGAGGTCCAGATCGACCTCTAGCTTAACCCCAAGACCGTCACAATCGGGACAAGCCCCGAATGGCGCGTTAAAGGAGAAGAGCCGTGGTTCCAGCTCACCCACCGTAAACCCACAGACTGGGCAGGCGTAGTGTTCGGAGAAGACCAATGCCTCCCCGCCAATCACGTCAGCAATGGCATAACCGCCACTTAACCGTAATGCTGCTTCAAAAGAATCGAAAAGTCGAGAACGAATCCCTGATTTGACGACAATCCGGTCGATAACGATCGCAATGTCATGACTCTGGTTCTTGTTTAATTCTGGAACATCGTCGATATCTAAGATATCACCGTCGACTCTGACGCGGACGAATCCTTCACGTCGAATTTTTTCAAAGATCTTCTTGTGCTGGCCCTTTTTGGCCCGCACAATCGGTGACAACACTTGGAGTTTAGTTCGTTCGGGCAACGCCAAGACTTGATCAACCATCTGTTCCACACTTTGACTGGTGATCTTGGTCCCATCATTCGGACAGATGGGCGTCCCGACTCGTGCCCACAAGAGACGCAAGTAATCATTAATTTCCGTGACTGTTCCCACCGTTGACCGGGGGTTCTTAGACGTCGTCTTTTGGTCAATAGAAATAGCCGGACTCAACCCATCGATGGAATCGACATCTGGTTTATCCATCTGGCCTAAGAATTGACGGGCATAGGAAGACAGACTTTCCACGTACCGACGTTGGCCTTCGGCATACAGCGTGTCAAAGGCCAGAGAACTCTTCCCTGAACCAGAAAGACCACTGATAACCACCAACTTATTCTTAGGGATTGTCACATCGACATCCTTTAAGTTATGGGCACGTGCCCCATGGATGATAATTTTATCGTTTGCCAAATAACATTCTCCTCACTAGTCCCCGATCTCGGTCTTCATATCCATCACAGTATCCCGCAAGGAAGCCGCCTGTTCAAAATCAAGTTTCTTGGCTGCCGCCCGCATCTCATCTTCAAGACGCGAGATCAACTTCTCCTGATCTTCCTTGGACATGTCTTCAAAGTCACTCGCCACGAAGTCATCCTTTTCGCCTTCATGATCATTGGTCTTCGTGACCGCAATCAGATCACGAATTGGTTTGATAATCGTGGTTGGTGTGATGCCATGCTTCTTGTTGTAGGCAATCTGAACTTCACGACGACGCGCCGTTTCATCCATGGCAGCCTGCATCGAATCCGTCACGGAATCCGCATACATGATCACAGCCCCATGAGAGTTTCGAGCAGCCCGACCGATCGTCTGAATCAATGACCGTTCGTTACGCAGGAACCCCTCTTTATCGGCATCAAGAATCGCAACCAACGAGACTTCTGGAATATCGATTCCTTCTCGTAACAGGTTGATCCCGACCAGGACATCGTATTTACCCAGTCGCAGATCACGCATGATTTCGGTCCGCTCCAACGTCTTAATGTCGGAGTGCAAGTATGCCACCTTGATTCCCAAATCCTTCAGATAATCGGTCAAATCTTCCGACATCTTCTTGGTTAACGTGGTGACAAACGTCCGTTCATTAGCGTCAACCCGCGCGTTAATCTCACCAACCAGGTCATCCATTTGCCCCATAATTGGTCGAACCTCGATTGTCGGATCTAATAGACCGGTTGGCCGGATAATCTGCTGAACCACGTGATCGGTTTGCTCGTGTTCATAGGGACCAGGCGTCGCTGACATGTAAATGACTTGATTAATATGTTGTTCAACTTCATTTAACTTGAGCGGTCGGTTATCCAGGGCACTTGGCAACCGGAAACCATAGTCCACCAATTGTTGCTTCCGTGCACGGTCACCATTATACATTCCCCGAACTTGTGGCATAGTGACGTGAGATTCGTCGACCACCATCAAGAAGTCCTTCGGGAAGAAGTCTAACAATGTGTATGGGGGTTCTCCGGGCTTACGCCCATCCATCCAACGTGAGTAGTTTTCAATCCCGCTGGTGTAACCCATTTCACGCATCATTTCTAAATCGTAAGTGGTCCGTTGCTTAAGGCGTTGGGCCTCCAGCAACTTGCCAGCTCCTTCCAATTCATCAACGCGGTCCTTGAGTTCACCTTCGATGCCTGCCGTGGCCTTCGTCATAACATCATCGTTGGTCATAAAGTGTGTCGCTGGAAAGATTGCTACGTGTTCGCGGTCGCCAACAATTTCGCCCGTCAGCGAATCCACTTCACGAATTCGGTCAATCTCATCTCCGAAAAATTCAACCCGCAAGGCCCGGTCATCCCGTGATGCTGGGAAGATTTCGACCACGTCACCGTGAACCCGGAACCGACCTCGCTGAAAATCGTAGTCATTTCGTTCAAATTGAATATTAACGAGCTTGCGTAGCAGGGCATCTCGTTCAATCTCTTGCCCCACCCGTAGTGAAACCACATGATTCTTATATTCGGTTGGATCCCCTAACCCGAAGATTGAGGAGACGGAGGCCACCACGATCACATCGTTTCGTTCCAGCAAAGAACTTGTCGCGGAATGTCGGAGCTTGTCGATTTCATCATTAATCGATGAATCTTTTTCGATATAAGTATCGCTCGAGGGCACATAGGCTTCCGGTTGATAATAATCATAGTAACTAACAAAGTACTCCACCGCGTTGTTCGGGAAGAATTGCTTAAATTCACCGTATAATTGTCCCGCCAACGTCTTATTGTGGGAAAGCACCAGAGTCGGCTTGTTCACTTGTTGGATAACGTTTGAAATCGTAAACGTCTTCCCAGTCCCCGTGGCCCCTAACAGAATCTGTGCTTTCTCGTGTTCCTGAATGCCCTTTGTCAGCTGGGCTATCGCCTCGGGTTGGTCCCCCGTTGGCTGATATTTAGACACCAGGTCAAACTTACGATCCGTTTGCCGATCGATCATGGCATAACCTCCCTACCAAATTATTTTTTCATCAGAAAAGATGGGAAACGATCCGCTTCCCATCACGCTCAAATATTCTACCATACCGAACATACTTTCGCCAGTAGCCCGCTTCGCTGCTAAAACTTATCCTGATAAATCGTGACATTAGCGTTCCGGTCACCTTTAATGACCGTCGTGGTCTGAACGGCCGTCAGGCCCAGATCCTCCCAGAATGGTTTCATGACGCGATCGCCCATGAAGACACTGAGCTGCAGTTGTACCGCTCCTGCTTCCTGAAGTGTGGCCGTCAGACTCCGGTACCATTCCGCCGACTGGTCAGTGCTGACGTCCTTAGCTATCATCCACATCCCCAACCAAGCCAAGCTAGGTAGCGGGTAATCTACGATGAGATCCACCAATACCTTCAATTCACCATCTTGAAACAGACCCAGATAGGCTTTCTGCTCCGGCACGGCATTAAGTGGCATATCCGTGACATCTTGAATGGCCTCTTGCCGGGTGACCGGATGATCTTGGAAGTGACCAAAGTAAGTCGGATGGGCCGCCTGAAAGGCGTAAATTAAATCATCATCGTCATGTGTTAACTCTCGGGCTGTAACTCCCCCACTCAATCGTTGATTCCACACTGTTGCTAATGCCATGTTAGTCCTCCTGCTTCAATAACTCATTGGTTAACGTTGCTAGTTTCTGCCGATCACTGAAGTCCGCTGCCAGCATTTCTGGCAGGACTTCAGCCAAGAAGTACTGCACACAGGCCAGCTGTTTGAATTTCAAGACCGTACTCAGGCTCTCCCGGTAGATCTCAGTGAAGACGGGTTCAGGATTTCCCTTTTGAATTTCACCGAATGATTCGTACAACAGGTCCACCTTATCGGCAACGGAGAGGATCTGCCCCTCTAATGTTGCGTCCTTACCTTCACCCAACCGCCGCGTATAGGCTGCCTGGAATTGTTTTGGAATTTCATTTTCAATGAAGTTAGCGGTCAGGGAATCCTCAACATCGGCCAGCATCTGGCGTAATTCGGGAGTCGCATACTTCACGGGAGTCTTAATATCCCCGATGAAGCGCTCCGTATAGTCGTGATTCAATGACTTTTCGTAGAGCAGCCGCCAGTTAACCTGGTTCCCGGCATTTTCCTCGACGTCTCCCAGAAACTGTGCAACCTCGGCCACCTTAAATGAATGGGCCGCCACCGAATGTTGTTCAAATTTAAAGTACCCCGGTGCCCGGTCAATCGTTTCCAAATCACTCAGACTCTGTAAAAATTGATTCATCCCCATGTTTGCGACACTCCTTTTAATTTTAATTTCGCAAAAAAGCGGAAACGACCTCAAGGGTTGTTTCCGCTAACTTTAACCTTTATTGGGCGGAAGCCGTTTTGTCCTTCAAAGTTTCCAGATAACTGAAAGCTTCTTGGCCGGCAATCCCACCATCTCCAACGGCAGTCGTAATCTGTCGAAGGGTCTTTTGCCGAACGTCGCCAATCGCAAACACACCAGGTACGGCGGTTGCCATGTCGTTGTCGGTCTTAATCCAGCCAGCATCATCGGTAATTCCCATGGTGGTGAAGGAAGAAGTCATTGGTAAAGTCCCCACGTAAATGAAGACCCCACTAGCCGCAATCTCACCAGTTTCACCGGTTAGGTTGTTCTTAGTTGCGACACCAGTAACCTTCATATCGTCACCCAAGATTTCAGTAACATTTGTGTTCCAGACAAATTCGATTTTGTCGTTAGCGAACGCTCTGTCCTGTAAAATCTTTTGGGCCCGCAGTTGGTCACGCCGGTGAATAATGGTAACCTTGGAGGCTAACCCCGCGAGGTATAGGCCTTCTTCGATGGCTGAATCACCGCCACCGATCACCACGACTTCACGGTTCTTAAAGAACGCACCATCGCAGACCGCGCAATATGAAACACCACGCCCACCAAATTTATCTTCGCCGGGAACTCCCAGCTTCTTATATTCAGATCCGGTCGCAATAATTACGGCGCCTGCTTTGTAATCACCATCGTCAGTCTTGACGATCTTGTAATCACCATGGTCTTCAATGTCTTCCACGCTACCGTATGCAAATTCGGCACCAAATTGGGTGGAACCCTCATACATATCCTTGGATAAGTCTGGTCCGAGAACCGACTTGAACCCCGGATAATTCTCAATAGCGGCGGTATTGTTCATTTGGCCACCATAAATTCCGCGGTCTAACATCAATACCGAGAGGTTAGCACGGGAGGCATATAACGCACCGGTCATACCGCCGGGACCCGCTCCAATCACAATTACATCATAGTTCTTCAAAGTTAACGCTCCTTTCTGCTCTTAGCCTTTAGGATACTTTACTAGTAAAAAGGAAGTTTGTCACCTATTTCGACTTGGAAGGTTTCTCATCTTCCTTGGCCAACTTCTGGCCGAGGTCTTTAATGTATTGACGCAATGGATCCTTGGTTTCGGGATGCTTCAAACCGTATTCAATGTTGGTCTGAATCCAACCAAACTTATTACCGACATCATAGCGTTTGCCCTTGTATTCGTGAGCGAACACGCGCTGATTCTTGTTAAGGTTGTCGATTGCATCAGTCAATTGAAGTTCATTCCCCAAACCAACTGGCGTGTTCTCCAAGGCTTCGAAAATTTCTGGGGTGAAGAGGTACCGACCGATGATGGCCAAGTCACTAGGTGCATCGGCTGGTTCGGGCTTCTCCACAAAGTTCGTGACATTATACAAACCTGGTTCCGTTTCTTCGGAAGGATTGATGACCCCATACTTAGCGGTCTCTTCGTGAGGAACGCGCATCACAGCTAACGTTGAGGCTCCCGTCTCTTCGTAGCGATCGATCAGTTGCTTGGTCAAAGGCACTTCGCTAGACGTCATATCGTCACCTAGCATAACCACAAAGGGTTCATCACCGATAAAGGCCTTGGCAGTCAACACAGCGTCCCCTAACCCACGAGGATAAGGTTGCCGAATGAAGTAAAGATTCATGCCTGTGGTTTCTTGAACCTGGCGTAACATCTCATCCTTGTGCTTAGCAGCAAGGTTGGCTTCCAATTCTGGGTTAGAGTCAAAATGGTCTTCGATGGAACGTTTTGACTTGCCATCAACGATCACGATATCTTCGATTCCCGATTTACGGGCTTCTTCAACGATGAATTGAATCGTTGGCTTGTCCACAATGGGTAACATTTCCTTGGCCAAGGCCTTTGTTGCTGGTAAGAAGCGAGTACCCAAACCCGCTGCTGGAATGACTGCTTTTCTAACTTTTCTCATCTTTAAAATATCCTCCCTGGTTCCCTACAAAAAATTTAAAATTCGGAACGGCCTTCACGTTGCATCAACTCTGAAATGGCCTGCTTGATGTCTTTACCTTCGTATAAGACTTGGTAAATGGCTTCCGTAATTGGCATTGAAACGCCACGTTCCTTTGATAACTCATATGCGGCCTTGGTCGTGGCAACCCCTTCGATCACCATGCCCATGTGGCTCACAACATCATCAAGTGCCTCACCACGGCCAAGTTCATCACCGGCTCGCCAGTTCCGTGAATTGGAACTCGTTGCGGTTACAATGATGTCCCCAACCCCAGATAACCCAATAAAGGTCATTGGATCGGCGCCAAATGACGTACCCAACCGAGAAATTTCAGCCAAGCCTCGGGTCATCAGCGCTGCTTTAGCATTGTCACCGTAGCCCAACCCATGTAAGGCTCCAGCACCCAACGCAATAATATTCTTTAATGCCGCCCCAATCTCAACACCAATCACGTCAGGATTGGTGTAAACCCGGAAGTACGGCGTCATGAAGAGTTTCTGAACATGTTTTGCGGCGTCCAAATTGGCACTGGCTGCGGTAATCAAGGTTAGATCATGACGGGCAACATCCTCGGCATGACTCGGACCAGACAACACCGTGATGGCCTGCCGGTTCTCAGCTGGAATCTCTTCAGCTAAGACCTGTGATAATCGCTTATAAGTATTTTGTTCAATACCTTTGCTAGCGTGAATCAACTGTGGTTGGATCCCGGTCTTCTTTAAGATCGCCGCAACTTCACCTGCAACCGAACGAATCGCCTTGGTTGGGACGACGAAGAGAATAGTTTGTACATCCTTCAACGCACTTTCCAGATCAGAATAAGCGACTAACGATGGAGAAAACTTGAAGTCTTTAATATAATGCGAATTCGTATGCTCGGTATTTAACTCCTCAACTTGCTTGGGATTGTAGGACCATAAACGCACGTCGTTACCATTTTCATCGAGGACGCTCGCTAGAATTGATCCCCAGGAACCGGCACCGAGTACTGCAATTTTCTCTGACATAGTAATGGATTCTCCTTATTTAGTAAGTTTTGCTTTTTCTTGAAATGGGTTGCCCGCCAAGTAATCGAGAGGCGTGGACTGATGACGACGATAAATCCAGATAATCAGTGCCCCTACGAAAAGTACGACAGATAACGCTTGAGAAATTCGAAGAACGTGGAACAACCATAGACTATCCGTCCGCATCCCTTCGATAAAGAACCGACCCAATGAATACCACATCACGTATCCCAAGAAGACTTCACCTTGCTTGAAAAGTCCCGGAACGTGCCGCAGACTCATGAGCACGATGAACCCCAATAGATCCCACGTCGACTCATACAGGAAGGTCGGCTGTCGGTAGGCCCCATTAATCAACATTTGATTAATGATCCAATTTGGCAAGTGTAACCCCTGTAGAAAGGCAAGGCTGGTAATTCGGCCAAAGGCTTCCTGGTTCATGAAGTTCCCCCACCGGCCAATGGCTTGGCCCAGAATCACGGTTGGTGCCGCGATATCTAACATCAACCACACTGGAATAAAACGTGACCGACAGAAGAAAAAGACGACCAAACCTGCCCCAATGAGCGATCCGTAAATGGCAATGCCACCATCCCAAATGGCAATGATTTCACCAGGATGCTTGGCATAATAGGGCCATTCAAAAACCACATAATAGGTCCGTGCGGCAATCAGCGCCGCTGGCAAGGCCCACAGAATCATGTCGTAGATATCGTCGGGCTTGATCCCTCGACGTTGCCCCTCACGGACAGCCAGCATGACAGCAATAACCACCCCAGTGGCGATAATCACCCCATACCAGTGAACGGAGATCGGCCCTAGACGCATGGCGATAGGATTAAGCGCCGCCATAATTGGTGAAAAGATATCGCCCATCTCCCTTATTTGTTGTTTTTATCCGAGTTCTGTTTGATTAAACGATTCAGATTATCATCAAAGACCTGCGTGGCATCATATCCCATGGAACGGGCCCGGAAGTTCATGGCCGCGGCTTCAATAATGATGGCTAAGTTACGTCCAGTCTTAACAGGGATGGTAATCTTTGGCACCTCAACATCGAAGAAACGTTGCGATTCCGTGTTATTCCCTAACCGGTCGAAATGATTGTCATCATGCCACAATTCCAAGTGAACAATGAGATCGATGTCCGTTTCGGAACGCACGGCACCAGCCCCGAATAGGTTCATGACATCGATGATCCCAATCCCCCGAATTTCGAGCAGGTGACTCAGGATAGCCGGCGCCGTCCCGACCAACGTCTGTTCATCTTGTTGGTAGACTTCCACTCGATCATCGGCAATCAGCCGGTGACCACGTTTGACTAATTCCAACGCCGTTTCACTCTTACCAACACCAGAATCACCAGTAATCATGACCCCAACACCATAGATATCGACGAGGACCCCATGAACTGACTGCCGTTCGGCTAATTTGCCATCCAGAAAATTGGTCATGTTACTCAAGATCCGCGACGTCGTTAGCTTTGTCTCCAGTAAGGGGATGTGAGCTTCCTTTGTGGCTTGCTTGAGCTCCTCAGGAGGATCCAGTTGTGTCGACACCACAAAAGCCGGCGTCTCCGGTTGACACATCTTCTGCATGACATCTAACAGCTTCTCATGCGACATGCCCTTCGCGAAGGACGTTTCAGTAATTCCCAATAATTGAATTCGTTTAGCAGGATAATAATTAAAGTATCCGGTTAATTCCAACCCGGGCCGAGAGATATCACTCGTTGTGATTTCACGGTCCAAGTCTTCTTCACCGGAATAAACCTCCAGACGGGTAACCTTCACCAGGTCGGCCACTGTGACACTTTCAGGCATAGGAGTTCCTCCTCATTGCATAGTAAACTACTCTAATTTTAGCACTTTCACGGGGTGACTCCCACCAAATTCGTTCGGAGAGGTCAACTTAATTCCGGGCGAAATGATCGCTGATGATAGCATTAAAGAGAGCCATCACAATAGCCACAATCAACGTGACGCCAAACGATGAAAAGGTGAACCCACTCCCCATCACCCACGAGGTTAATTCCAGCATAATTGCGTTCAAGACGAACCCAAACAATCCCAGTGTCAAGATGGTCACTGGTAGCGACAGAACGAACAGAATCGGCTTCACAATTGCATTGAGCAAGGCCAACACGAAGCTCGCAATCAACGCTACTGCGACGCCAGAAACGTAAAAGGCATTCTGATAGTGTCCGGCCAGCGAGCTCTGAAAGAACCCGGCTAGCGCAAGAAAGATGAGAGCGTTAACAAAAATTCGAGGCCAAAACCGCACACTACTCACCATCCTTATGTGAATCGGAAACATCATGTTCGGTCACGTCATGAATCACTTTGCGGCCATCGTTAGGTTTCGGTTGTGTTGCGCCGCGGAAAAGATCACTGAGATTACCCCCACCAGACTGGATGGGTGCTTGGGGCATAAAAGTCATCAAGATCACGTATACCAAGAGACCTAAAATGACGTGACCAAATGGAATGGCTATCGAAACCAATACATAAATGATCCGTAAGAGATTCGCATTCCAACCGAAATATTCCGCAATACCACCCAGAACCCCACCAACAAGGCGGTTGGTCCGGGATCGTTCAAAACGCTTCTTTTCTGTCATTTAAGATCACTCCTTTTGGATTTTTAAGTGCGACCCGGCCACACGGAGTCAGCACGCGTCAAGCTATTAGGCCAAGAATAACGAAAGCGGCCACTGAAATCAAGTTATCAGTGGCCGTCTGGGCGAATCTTCAATTTAGATTAAGGTTTTTTACCCCTCAGTGCCGGAACTGGCCGAATTCAATTCGATAATCTGGCCAGACTTAAGATAGATAATCCATTCACAGACGTTCGTCACATAATCCCCAATACGGCTGAGATCTTGTGAAACGTTGAGGTAAATCGACGCGCCAGTCTCAAATGAAGGGTCCTGTCGCATTTGTTCGTAACTATCCGCACGTACCTGATGATTCAGCCGATCCAGCTTGCGATCAATATCCGCCAACTCACGGGCCTCATGCTCATCCTTGTTCACATATGCCGTGAGAACATCCTTCATCATCTGTGTCGTCAGGCGACCCATCTCGGCAATTAACTGTTCCAACACGGGAATCTTCTGTTTTGTCCCGAACTTAATGGCAGAGTGCGCCACGTTTCTGGCGTGGTCCCCAGCTCGTTCCAATTCGGAGACGGCCTTTAGAATCGTCACAATCTCACGAAGATCGGTTGTCACTGGCTGGTATAACGCAATCATTTCAAAGGTTTTTTGTTCCAATGCAATTTCACGTTCGTTAATCTGGTGATCCTGGTCAATGAGCTTCTGCGCGGCAACGGCGTCACGATTCATGAACGCATCCACCGACTGCTGGATAACCTCACTCACCAACATTCCCATTTCTGTAAAGTCAGCATCTAATTCGGCTAACTCATCATCAAATAATCTACGCATTACTGGCCTCCTACCCGAATCGACCGCTAATATAGTCTTCCGTCTGCTTTTGTGCGGGATTCATAAAGATATTCTTTGTCTGGTCCACTTCAATCAACTCACCATTCATGAAAAACGCTGTCCGGTCCGCGATCCGCGAGGCCTGCTGAAGGTTGTGGGTTACTATAATAATCGTATAATCGTGCCGTAAATTCAAGAGAGTTGCTTCAATTTGGCTACTAGACACGGGATCCAACGCACTAGTCGGTTCATCTAACAGAATAATCTCTGGAGAAACAGCCAAGACCCGGGCAATACAGACCCGCTGTTGTTGCCCCCCGGAGAGTGCCAGCGCACTCTCATGCAAATGGTCTTTAACCTCATCCCACACGGCTGCCTGCCGCAGCGACTTCTCAACCACGGCATCTAGCTTCTCCTTGTCCTTCTCACCGGCAATCCGTAAACCGTAGATCACGTTGTCGTAAATTGAGAATGGGAAGGGGTTAGGTTGTTGAAAGACCATTCCGATTTCCTTACGAATCTGAACCGTGTCAGCACTAGGTGCGTAGAGATTCTGTCCCTTAAATTTGATCGTTCCCGTAATCGTCACATTGGGAATCAAGTCATTCATACGATTCAAGGTCCTTAGGTAGGTGGATTTCCCACAACCGGACGGACCAATCAATGCCGTAATGCCCTTGTCTGTGAAGTTCAGGTTAATCCCCTTTAGTGCTTCCTTTTCCCCGTAATACAGATGTAAATCTTGTGTTGTTAAAATTTCCTCACTCATGGTGTTGTCTCCTCCTCTTAGCCGAAGTTCCCCGAAACATAGTCGCTGGTAATTTGAACCTGTGGATTTGTGAAGATATGGCTCGTGGTGTCATACTCCAACACCCGTCCCTGATTGAAAAATGCCGTATATTCACTGATCCGACCAGCCTGTTGCATGTTATGCGTCACAATAATAATTGTGTACTGCTTTTTTAATTCCAACAAGGTATCCTCGAGTTGGCTCGTGGATACCGGGTCCAAGGCACTCGCTGGTTCATCCAGCAACAGGATATCTGGTTTAACCGCGATCGCTCTGGCAATACACAACCGTTGTGCCTGCCCCCCCGACAGGGCTAGTGCACTCTTGTTGAGATCATCTTTGACCTGATTCCACAGCGCAGCCTGCTTAAGTGATGTTTCGACAATCTCATCCAACTCATGCTGATCGGTCGTTCCCCGCAACCGCAGGGCAAAGGCAATATTGTCATAGATTGACTTAGCAAACGGATTAGGGCGTTGGAAGACCATCCCCACACGTCGCCGCATCTCATAAACATCAATATCGGATTGATTGATATCGACGCCCCGATACATGATGCGTCCCGTTACCGTGGCAATCCGATCATTCATCCGGTTCAATGATCGGAGATAGGTGGATTTACCCGAACCAGAGGGCCCAATGAGCGCCGTAATTTGGTTACGGGCAAACTGGAGATCGCCTTCATAAATGGCCTCTTTTTTTCCATAAAACACGTGGAGTTCCTCGGTTGACAGGACAATTGGGTGTTGGGCGTCTCGTGGTTGCACGATGTGCCGTTTCTGCATAGTCCCTGTTGTTGAAACATCGTTACTGACAAACATGACACCCCTCCTTTAGGCTGACGTGAGTCGCTTGTAAAGCCGCTTCCCCAGGTAGCGAGCAGCAAAGTTAAAGAGCAAGATGGCAAGAACCAAGACTGCCGACGACCCGGATGAGATTGCCTTCGCATCTGGCATGATCCCTTCAGAATTAATCTTCCAGATGTGAACAGCCAACGTTTCGGCCGGCCGCATCGGATTCAATGGACTAGAGATGTTAAACGGATTCCAATCCGTAAAGTCGAGGGCGGGGGCACTCTGACCTGCGGTATAAATCAAGGCCGCTGCTTCCCCGAAGACTCGTCCTGCACTCAGGATAACCCCGGTAAGAATACTCGGTACCGCTGCGGGTAAGATCACCCGCGTGATAGTCTCCCAACGAGATAGGCCAAGTGCCAGTCCCCCCTCACGCTGGGAGAGGTCGATGGTTCGCAAAGAATCCTCGATACTTCTGGTCAGAAGCGGCAAGTTGAAGAAGGTCAGCGCAAAAGCTCCCGAGAGAATGGAAAATCCCAGGCGGAGCTTCACCACAAAGAACAGAAAGCCGAACAGACCGACCACTACCGAGGGCAATGAACTGAGAATCTCGATGGCTGTTCGAATCGTGGTTGTAACCCAATTATCACGGGCGTATTCGTAGAGGTAGATTGCCGCTCCCAAGGCAATGGGAAAGGAAATTAGCATCGCCAAAATCAATAGATAGAAGGAATTATAAAGTTGAACACCAACGCCACCACCCTTGAGAAACGCCTTGGCGGGAGCTGTCAGAAAGTGCCAGCTCAACTGAGGAAGCCCACTAACCAGAATATAGCCGAGCAACGCTAGGAGAATCAAGACAACCAACCCGGCAACGCCATACAACGTCCCAATGGCAATTTTATTTTGTGTTTTTGAATTCACTATTGAAGACGCCCCTTTCGGCCAATCAAACGAATGATGAGATTAAAGACCAATGACATCAGCAACAATACTAGAGCCAGTGACCACAGGGCATTGTTTTGGAGTGAGCCCATGACGGTGTTTCCGATTCCCGTGGTTAACACAGAAGTCAGTGTTGCCGCCGGATCGACTAAGCTCCCTGGCATGAGTGCAGCATTCCCAATGACCATTTGGACGGCAAGTGCTTCACCGAAAGCCCGCGCCATCCCAAAGACAACGGCAGTCATCAGGCCCGGTGTGGCAGCCCGCAGAACCACCTTGTAGATGGTCTGCCACTGCGTCGCCCCGAGAGCCAATGAGGCCTCCCGATAGTACCGTGGAACCGATCGCAAGGCATCTACACTCATCGAGGTCACGGTTGGCAGAATCATTACGAAGAGTACACAGGTTCCGGAGAGAATCCCAAACCCACTCCCACTAAAGATTGCTCGGGTGGCTGGTACGACCACTGAGAGGCCAATGAACCCGTAAACCACGGAGGGGATCCCGACTAATAATTCTGTCACGGGTTGGAGAATCTTAGCCCCCTTATTAGGTGAAATCTCGTTCATGAAGACCGCCGTTCCAATCGCAAACGGCGTGGCCACAATTGCCGAAAGAATCGTGATCAGAAATGACCCGACAATCATTGGTAGCGCCCCAACTTCGGGTTTTCCATTCGCATCTGTGATGCCTGGATTCCATTTTTTGTCCGTCAAGAAATCCCAAAGATTGACGTGATTACTGGTAAAGGTCGCAATCCCCTTGGATGCAACGAAACCGATAATCCCCACAACCACTGCGACGATCAGGAGTAACGCCGAGAAACTCACAACCTTGCCCCAAATTTCTAGTTTGGCCGCCTTCGAATGTCGCTTGAGTTGTTTCTCTAATTGTTGGGTTGTTTTCATGACTTGCCACCTTCCAGTCGTGTGACGTTGCCGTGGACGTCCCGTTCAACCTTCATTTGATCCGGTGACAGGTAACCCAATTGGCGCACCAACGTCTTTTGAATCGCTGGTGACTGGACGTACTGAATGAACCGCTGAGTTAAACCGCGCGGTTGCCCCTTGGTATAGAGGTGTTCGTAAGACCAGATACGCCAACGATTGGTTTTCACATTATCCTCAGTTGGCCGGACACCATTTAGACTGAGGGATCGGACAGTTGAATTCACATAAGAAAAAGCCACGTAGCTAATAGCCCCCGGGGTTGTCGCCACGATCTGGCGAACCATCCCCGAAGAATCCTGTTCCTGAGCGGTCTTAGAACGATGGTTAGTCAACCCAAACTGTTCGAAGGTTGCCCGCGTTCCACTCCCCTGCGCCCGATTAATCAACACTACTGGCACGTTGGCCCCACCGAGTTCCCGCCAATTGGTTACCTGGCCGGTAAAAACCTGAATGAGTTGTTGGGTGGTTAAATTTTTTAGTCCAATTTTAGGGTTAATGATGGGCGTAATGCCCACAACGGCGACTCGGTGATCGATCAAAGCGGCTGATTTGATCCCCTTCTGTTCGCCGGCAAAGAGGTCGGAATTTCCAATCTGAACAGCTCCCTCTTGAATCTGGCTGAGACCGGTCCCGGTTCCTCCACCTTGGACGTTGATAAACGTCCCTAAGTGTTCGCCCGTATATTGTTCTCCAGCCGCTTCCACCAAGGGTTGCAGTGCCGTTGACCCGACTGCGGTGATGGATTCACCGGCATGACTGACCTGTCGCGTTTGGTAGGCAAAGATCCCTAAAGCCACAATGATAACGGCTCCGATGGCTTGCCACCAGCGTTTTTTCGACATTTCACTAACCTCCTACTAGCCGAACGTCACGGCTCGACCTTACAAAAGTCAGTATACCGAACCAATGTAAATGTCCCGTAGCCGTATTGTAAAGGTTGTGTAAATGTAACCCGATGTTGAAAAATTGTGGGTCAAATCAGCCCGCCCGGTGGTCCATTAAGGCGATCAAAAAAGGCCTGACTGGCGGTCAGGTCTCATTTAGTCTTTATCTGTGTTTGGGGTATCTACCACTGGATCCGTCGTCACTGGAAATGTCAGGATCACCGTGGTGCCCACACCTAATTGACTTTGCAGATTGATTTTACCATTGAGCGATTGAACCAGCTCACGGACAATTGCCAAGCCTAGGCCACTCCCACTGACCAACTGATTGGAATGTGAAACGTCGGCCCGGTAGAAGCGTTCAAAAACCCTGAGCTGATCCTGAGGGCCAATACCAATACCCGTATCCGCAATCGTCAGCGTCCAATTCTGTGCGGTTTCCGCTAGGGTCAGTGTGACAGTTCCGCCCGGACGATTGTATTTAATGGCATTACTCATGATATTTTTTAAAATTTGATCGAACTTGCGTTGATCGGTCACCGCCATAAAGTCTGGATTAACCTGATTAACGAGTGTCACTTGATTGACCTGAGCCAAGGGATCGAGCAACGTAACCTGCGTGGCAATCTGTTGGCCCACCGGCACCATGCTGACCTCGACTGCATTCCCCGATTCGAGATGGGAAATCGTCAAGACATCATTGATTAGCTCTACCAAGCGTTCACTCTGTTGATCGATGATATGCAGAAACTCCGAGCGTTTCTCGGGATCGTTCTGGGCACCAGCTAAGAGTGTCTTCGCAAAGCCGGAGATCGCGGTCACCGGCGTCTTCAATTCGTGTGAGGCATTGGAGACAAAATCCATTTGCATCTGTTCCACAGCGTAGACTTCAGTCACATCGTAAAGCAACACCAGAACTTGAAAATAGTCCTGGGAGGTTGCCGTATAGATAGCCCGAGCATCAACCATGCGGTCGTTAACCTTCAGCACACGCTGCTGCGTCTGACGTTCCGTCAAGGCAGAATTGATCAGACTGGCTAGCTCAAACTGCTGAACATCTTGGGCGAATGGATGCCGCCGTGGTGAAATCTTGTGCTGTAAAAACTGTTCCATCGCAGGATTGGCTAATTCCACTTTACGGTAACGGTCAATCACCATGACCCCGATTGGCAGATAATCCAATAGCGTAGCGAATTCTTGGTTCTGCCCCGCCATTTGTCGTTGAATCTTACGTTGATGCGTCTGAAGATAATTAATCTGCAAGGCCAATTGCTGAAAGGGGTCATGAGGCGAGAGGAGCACGTGGGCCGGTTCCTCCTCGTGACGAATTCCCTCCACTTTCTTGGTAAGGATTCCAATACGCTGGTCTGCCCAGTGAAGACCAATGGTGACGCCAATGGCTTCAAGGATTCCGACCAACCAGGCCACAATCCACGCGCCAGTCAGACTAGCAGGTTGGACCAACGCCACCAAAACACTGTTGGCTAGACCGCAAATCACCCACACACTAATAAACCGTCTCATGGTTGCGCCTCAAACGTATACCCAAACCCACGAACCGTTCGCAGGAGTGTCGGATGTTTGGGATCGCGTTCAATCTTTTCCCGTAGATGGGAGACATGAATATCCACCATTCGTGTTTGCCCACTATAATCAAATCCCCAGACGCCTTCCAGCAACTGTTCACGACTCCAGACCTTGCCAGGTCGTTTCGCAAAGAACAGTAACAATTCGAATTCCTTTGGGGTCAAATCAATCAAACGATCGTCTCGTTTAACTTGGAACTTATCCTGGTCGATTGTGAGATCACCCACCTGTAAGAGGTTCCCGGTCGGCCGGGATCCCCTCTGTGGCTGATCATTGTCATCATGATACCGTCGCATCACAGCCTTCATTCGAGCAATAACCTCGCGGGGACTGAAGGGCTTCGTGATATAATCGTCCGCTCCTAGCTCCAGGCCAAAGACCGTATCAAATTCACTGGTCTTCGCAGTAATCATAATAATCGGCGTGCTAACCTTTTCCTGACGTAACTTTTTCGTCACTTCAACCCCATCTAGCTTGGGTAACATCAGATCCAAGAGGATCACGTCGAACCGTTCGTGAAGGGCCAAATTCAAGGCCTGTTCACCGTCAATTGCGGTCACCACTTGATACCCCGCCTGTTCAAGGTTGTATTGTAGTAAGGTAACAATCGCTGGTTCATCATCTACGACTAGGACTCTGCTCATGGGTTATCCCTCCAGATCTCGAAAGAGTACAATACCAATTTCATGGGGCGCACCTGAATAAATGGCCGTTTCGGTCATTTTGAGTTCGCCGTTCATATCACGCACCCGCAGGTGACAATAGGCGGAGTTAGCCAATAAGGCTTCATAAAAACTCGTTTCACTGTTAATCGGACGATGGTTACATTCTAGGATAATGTCTCCCGCTACAAGGTCTAGCTTGACCGCAGGCGTTCCCGGCCGAATTGCCAGGACACGCACCCCATCATCAACCTGAGAATACCAGAATTGTTGATGCTCATCATAATGTTTAGCTTGCCATAGAACGAGTGCATAACCAACCAACAGTAAAATTAATAGAATCGGCGTCATTGTCGGCCATAAGAAACTGGCTCCAAGAAAAATAGCCGCCGCGACACCTAACCAGACCAATTTCTTCGCCAACCGTTGATAGACAGCGCGTGGTGCCTGACGGAACACCGTAAACCGTAGTCCCAAGACTAGTGGCAGAACCAAAATGGCAAAGCTCTGACCGTGTAAATGAATCACTGGCCAGAAAGCCCATTGGCTGGTGAACCAGTCACCAGGAACCAAGGTCACCATAGGTAAAATCAAGAATTCCCGCCAAGGATAACCAGCAATGCGTTTTCCTCGTTGTTTCGCATAGATTCGTGGGCTCACAAAACGTCCACCGTAATGGGCAACCCAATGGCCCATCAATAGAAAGAACAGAACACCTAGCCAGAGATAATTCTGAGTCCCGACACCTTGCCAAGTCAGCCCGACTGAATCCAGACTGAATGAATCTGTTATGTATGATCCACTCCAAACTGTGACAGCCGTGGCTACCACAATCAAGGTCAGAGGGAGAATCGTCGTTGGCAATACGACCAGCGTGACCAACGCCAACGCCTCATAAACCAAAATCCAAACGACCGGTAGACTGAATCCAACCAGAATATTGACCAGCGAAAGACCTGCCCCCAACAAAAGCCCTTGTGTGAGCATATGGCGTAACTCAAAGTGATCACTATAGACAGCACTCCCAAAATCCTTGCGTTCCTGCTTGATGCGTGCACGACTCACCAGCCATAACCGCAAGACTGCCAGCCAAACTAATGGCTGTAAAAGATAACTGCCACATGCTATCAACGTTCGCATGTCATCGACACCTTTCCTGAAAAAATAACTGTCACCAGTATAGCATGAAACAAAAACAGGCAACACGACATTCGTGTTACCCGCCCAAAGGTTCTTCGTTTAGAATAATTATCAGTTATGACAGGATGCACCCAAATGCCTGGTACCATCCCTAACTTCTCCCTGCTAAGATAGCCCTCTGTGACATCCATTAACTACTGTTTTGCTTCCATTACGAAAACACAGCGTTCTAACAATTCAAAAAAATAACCATCACTGCTTATCCACTGAGTGATGGCTACCCTAATTTTGCTTTTTTGAGGCTGTGAAACATGCGCCGCTGACTTGTCTGGTATCATCAGTGACTCGTTCTCACGATCCCACTATTTAGGCCGTGAAATCACCGCATATGGGTCTAGGCGCGTCGTTTTCCTTAATCAGTCCCCTCTGTCTGGCTTAGGTGAGAACCAATCTTAACGACTCGCGTTTGTGTCCAACCCCATATCTGGCAACCGGCAAGACGCAACCGACCACCATCATGTTCCCGCTCATAAATATAATTATTGTGGATTCTTCTGGCTCAACTGCCATTGTAAATAGGCATCGATGAACGGATCGAGATCGCCATCCATGACGGCCTGACCATTTCCCGTTTCGTAATTGGTCCGATGATCTTTCACCATGGTATACGGGTGGAAGACGTAAGAACGAATCTGTGAGCCCCAACCAATATCCAATTGCTCACCTTCGATAGCAGCTTTTTCCTGGGCCTTCTTCTCTTCTTCCCGCTCATACAGCTTAGCCCGTAACATTGCCAAGGCCGTTTGCCGGTTTTGCAATTGTGATCGTTGAGCCTGGCTCTGCGTCACAATCCCTGTTGGCAGGTGGGTAATCCGTACCGCTGAAGAGGTCTTATTGACGTGTTGGCCTCCGGCGCCGGAAGCCCGATAAACATCAACCTTCAAGTCTGCCGGATTAATCTCAACATCAACCGTATCATCCAGTTCTGGCAAGACATCGACTGACGCAAACGATGTGTGTCGCCGACCAGCTGAATCAAATGGCGAAATCCGAACCAACCGGTGAACGCCCTTCTCAGAGCGCAAGTAGCCATAGGCATTCCGCCCAGCGATCAGGAGTGTGGCACTTCCGAGTCCCGCAACATCCCCGGCTTGATAATCCAAGATGGTCACCTGAAAATGGTGCTGCTCTGCCCAGCGAGTGTACATTCGCATCAACATGGATCCCCAGTCTTGTGATTCCGTTCCCCCGGCACCCGGGTGAATTTCAAGGATAGCATTATTCCGGTCATAGCGTTGATTCAATAACAGATTCAACCGATATTGACGTAAGGCATCCTCAGCCTTGGCATAGTTTTGTTCAAACTCCGCCTGCATGTCGGCATCCGGCTCCTCTTGAAGCAACTCAACCGCTACTTCCAGATCGGCAATCTGGTCGCGCAACGCTTCGAACTCACTGACCTTTCCCTTCATTTCATTGGTTTCGTCAATCAGTTTCTGTGCAGCGTTCGCGTCATCCCAAAACCCAGGTTGGGCCATTTGCGCTTCGTTAACGCTGATGCTCTCGTTGAGGGCATCAAAGTCAAAGTGACCCCCTAAAGCCGTCGAGTTGTTCCTGCATGGCCGCAATGTTCCGTTTTGCATCGCTTAATTCCATTTTTGTTTGGCTCCTTTGTTAAATAAATTTTGTTGGTGACATTGCCCTTGTTAAAACGTGCGCTCACAGGCGGTCGACTCCGCTAAACATCGCAGACTTTCCCCATGCACACACTCTTTTTCAAAAAAAGCGAGGCCGGAATTTCTTCCCGCCTCGCCAATTCCCAATTATCGGGTAATGTTTTGTCTAATTTCTGACTTCATGAACAACCGGGTGGCATCATAATCGATATCTGAAATCATTTCTTCAAACATCCGGAAACCATCTTGTTGGTATTCAACCAGTGGGTTCAATTGACCGTAACCCCGTAACCCGATTGATTGCCGTAATTGATCCATTGCATCAATGTGGTCGGTCCAGTGGGAATCAACAACCCGTAGCAGCACAACCTTTTCGAATTCCAGCATTTGAGCCGGATCATAGAGTTGTTTTTGCTTTTCAGCGTAAACGGCTTCAGCTAAGCCCATGAAGTAAGCCTTAATCTCATCGGCTGACTTGTCCTTCAGGTCAGCGAGGCTGATCTTTTCGGGCGAAACCATGGCTGAGATTCCGAAATCAAGCAACGTATCCAAATCCCAGTCAGACTTGTCGCCTTGCGTGTGTAAATTAACCACCCGGTCAACGGTCCGCTTGATCATTGGCATCAGAACCCACTTCAGTGAGTCGCTTTGATTGATGACTTCGTTACGTTCACCATAGATCACGTCACGTTGTTGACGCATAACGTCATCGTATTGCAGCACATTCTTCCGCGAGTCATAGTTATTCCCTTCAACTCGTTTCTGAGCAGATTCAACCTGCTTAGTGATCATACGACTCCGAATAACGGCGTCTTCACCTTCAACGTTCATCCGCTCCAAGAAGCCCTTAACCCGGTCAGAACCGAATCGACGCATCAAGTCATCTTCCAGAGACAGGTAGAACTGTGTCATACCAGGATCCCCTTGACGACCGGAACGTCCACGAAGTTGGTTATCAATCCGCCGAGACTCATGACGTTCAGTCCCGATAACAGCTAACCCACCGATTTCAACCACGCCGGGTCCCAATTTAATATCGGTCCCCCGTCCAGCCATGTTGGTGGCGATGGTAACGGCACCACGTTGACCGGCATTCTGAATGATATCGGCTTCCTTCGCATGATTCTTAGCGTTCAAGACCACGTGTGGAATCTGCTCTTGATCGAGCCGTTCGGACAGGTATTCGGACGTTTCAACGGCAACGGTCCCGATTAACATCGGTTGCCCCTTGGCGTGTAACGTCTTGATTTCTGTCACAACAGCATCGAACTTAGATTCCAGGGTTGGGTACAACAGGTCAGGTTGGTCAACCCGGACAACCGGTTTGTTGGTTGGCACGGAAACAACTTCCATATTGTAAATTTCCCGGAATTCTTCGGCTTCGGTCTTCGCCGTACCCGTCATTCCAGAAAGTTTCTTGTACATCCGGAATAAGTTTTGGTAGGTGATGTTGGCCATCGTCTTGGTTTCTTCTTGAATCTCAACGCCTTCCTTGGCTTCAATCGCTTGGTGCAAGCCATCGGAGTAACGCCGACCATCCATAACTCGTCCAGTAAACGAGTCAACGATGAGGACTTCCCCATCTTGAACCACGTAATCTTTATCACGCAACATGATGTAGTTAGCCCGTAAGGCTTGGTCCATGTGGTGCGTCAAAGCCGTGTTGTCGGTGTCGTAAAGGTTCTTCAGGTTGAAGTATTTTTCAGCCTTTTCAATTCCTGTATCGGTCAAGGCAACCGTCTTAGATTCCAAATCAATCTTAAAGTCGTCTTCTTCATGCAGGGTCTTGGCAAACCGATCAACACGTTGATACAAGGCACTCGTACCTTCGGATTGACCAGAAATGATCAGTGGCGTCCGGGCCTCATCGATTAAAATGGAGTCCACTTCGTCGACAATGGCGAAGTTCAACGGACGTTGAACCATATCTTCTTTGTAGACGACCATGTTATCCCGCAGGTAATCGAACCCGATTTCCCCGTTGGTGGAATACGTAATGTCAGCCAGGTACGCCTCACGCTTCTCCTCAGAAGACTTTTCGGCAGAGTTCAGTCCAACCGTCAAGCCCATCCAGTTGTACAGTTCTCCCATTTCAGTGGCATCACGTGCAGACAGGTATTCATTAACCGTCACAACGTGAACCCCTTTGCCGGCTAAGGCATTCAGGTAAACTGGCATCGTTGCGGTCAAGGTTTTCCCTTCACCGGTCTTCATTTCAGCAATGTTACCTTCGTGAAGGACAATCCCCCCCATGATTTGGACGTGGAATGGATAGAGGCCGAGGACCCGCTTCGCACCTTCACGAATGGCAGCGAAGGCCTCTGGCAATAAATCATCCAAGGTTTCGCCGTCTTGATAGCGCTGTTTAAATTCTGGCGTTTTAGCTTTCAGATCTTCATCTGACAGCTTTGCGTAATCGTCAGCGTAAGCGCCAACTTCATCCGCTAATTTACTTAGGCGTCGTAAAGTCCGTCGATCACTTTCGACCCATCGTTTCAAAATATTTGGCATGTGAGAATTCCCTTCAGTACTTTTATAAGTCTATTTAAAGTTACCTATTTCTTGGTAATAAATCAACCTACATTTTAACACTAACCCGGGCAAGATGAAACTTTTCTACCCATCTACCGAATGATGAAAGCGGATTCTTTGCGTGCTGAGACTAAAAAAGCACCGCCTAGGCGGTACTTCGTTAGTTAGTCAACATTATTGGTCGTCGGCTTCAATCAGACCATAACGGCCGTCGTTGCGGCGATAGACAATGCTGATCCCATTGGTTTCAGCATCCTCGTAGATAAAGAAGTCGTGGCCTAACATGTCCATTTGCAGAACAGCTTCTTCATTATCCATTGGCTTTAACGAAACGCGTTTAGTCCGGACAACCTCGAGTTCGTTACTTTCAGCTGGTTCTTCCGCAGCCTCTGAAGCGAAATCAAGATGCTTGTAGCCTTTTTCTCGAGACTTACGGTTAACTTTGGTCTTGTACTTGCGAATTTGACGTTCCAGCTTGTCAGTAACCAGGTCAACACTTGCATATAAGTCCGGAGAGGTTTCCTCCGCCCGTAATGTCAAGTATGGGAGTGGGATTGTTACTTCAACCTTCGCTGTCTTGTTCTGGTAGACCTTCAGGTTGACATGCGCAATTGCCTCAACTTTGTTGTCGAAATATTTCTCCAACTTGCTGATACGCTTTTCAACGTAATCCCGTATTGCGTCAGTAACTTCGATGTTTTCACCACGAATATTAAATGTGAGCATAAAACTTCTCTCCCTTCAGCCAAGAGATTGCTTGGCTTGCTCAGCACTAGAAGGACCACTCTTCTAATATGCTTTGCTTACATTTATTATAATAGAAAGCCTTCTCATAAACAATTAATCTTGTCATTTTTATCGACGTCTAACGCGCTAAAGTCAGGCTAGTAACCGCTTTCGCGCCACCCAAATAAATTTGCCGAGCTGCATGGCGTAGCGTTCGACCCGTCGTATACACATCGTCTATTAGTAACACGCGCTGATTACTTACTATTTCACTGGCCCCAGAAACCAGTTCAAAGGGTTGTGGCGTTAGAAGGCGTTCCTGCCGTGTCTTAGCCGACTGTGGACGATCCTTGTGGGTTGCCGTGACGGTCAGAACCTGCTGAAACGGTTGCCCTGTCAACCATCCCGTCACCTGATTGAAGCCACGTGTCTGCCAAGTTTGCGCATCAATTGGAATGGGAACCAAAATATCATAGTCTTCCCGGTCCAACGCCGTCCTCAGTGATGCTTGCAACCCCAACCGTAACCGATAGTCCCCCTGAAACTTATACTGTTGCATATAAGCTTTCATCCCTTCATCATAACAATACAAAGCGCGATTACGAAGGCTGTCATGCCAGCGTAGACAATCTCGACAGCAAGTATTAGACGCCTGTTGTCGGCCACACTGCGGACAATGTTGGGAATTAATCGGTGTCAACCGAGCACAACATACGGCGCACAGTGCCGGTTGTGGCAATGGCCGCCATTGCCAAATCATAGTCACCGTCACGGTCAAGTTAAATGACCGGCCACACCACACACAAGTTAACATGGTCGTCCTCCGCGACGCCGCCCCTGACGATTCAGGCGAGCAATCATGGCGCGTGCCCGATGAACATGACGCGCGTTGCTATGGCAGTACGCCAAAACCTGGCCGCCAGGATCACTGGCCAGTCGACCAACTCGCCCGGCAATCTGGACCAAGGCTGCTGTCGAAAATACTGGATCGTCCGCACCCAATATTGCCACTGCCACCCTAGGAAACGTGACGCCTCGCTCCAAAATTGTCGTCGTTAAAAGAAAACGGTACTCCCCATCCCGAAAACCCTGAACCTTTTCTTGTCGCTTGGGATCGGCGGCATGAACCGTAGCACCATCACTCAGGCCCATCTTCATGAGAACCGTCATAATCACTGGCAGATCGGCCACATGGGGCACAAAAATCAAAAATGGCCGCCGAGCAGTCCACCAAAGATGGAATTGCCGCTGAAGTCCAGCTGGGAGCCGCCCCCGCTGCAATTGTTGTCGCCAACGCCAACTGATTTTGAGTTGAATCGGTGGTAGCAAATAGCCATGATAACGCAACGGCAAGTATGTGACCGCCAATTTTCCTCGCTTAATCTCCCGTTGCAGGCGTTCTCCCGGTGTCGCCGTCAGATACAGACAACTGCCCTGTGTCTTCTGTGCGCGGTCAATGGCTACCTGTAGCATCGGACTGGTGGCCAATGGAAAGGCATCGACCTCATCAACGATAATCCAGTCGAAGGCGCGATTGAATCGTAACAATTGATGCGTGGTACAGATCGTCAGCTGACAATACCGATATGGGACCGGTTGACCACCGTAAAGCACGCACTGGTCGACTCCGGCAAAATCACGACGTAAACGCGGCGCAAGCTCCAAACAAACATCGACGCGAGGCGAAACCCACGCGACCCGCCACCCTCGAGCCAACGCCTCGGCCAAGGCCGGATAAACAATCTCAGTCTTGCCTGCCCCCGTCACAGCCCACAAGAGCTGTCGTTCGCCGGCTAAAGCATGTTTTTGGACGGCTCTAGCTGCCTGCCTTTGAATAGAACTAAGCTGGCCGTTCCAGGTCAAGCCGCCAGCCATCAAACGCGCAAAGCAGTTCGGTTCCGGAATAGTGTATAATCGATCTCGAGAGGTCAGTCGACCCAGTTGAAGGCAAGTGCGACAATACCAATCCCCGTTCGGCAAACGATCGGTTGCCGCAACCAACTGACCACAGCGTTGACACTGCCAACGCTGCCCCACCGCCGCAATTGCAGGGCTAGTCATCACATCTGGTGCTCCCGGCAAGGTTACCGGTGAGCGTCGACCAAACAATTCTGAATAATCTGTCATTTGTCATCCCTCCTCACGCGTTCAGGGATAACTCCGTAATCGACAGCGTAAAATTTGTAAAGGATGGTTATTTTATGGAAACTGATTATCTCACCATCAAAGAAGTTGGCCAACACGAACTAGAAATCAAAAAGTCTCGTTTCATCGCCGACGTTAGCCGCGTAACCACTGAAGATGAAGCCCAAGCCTTTATTGCCAGTGTTATCGCTCGAGAACCCAAGGCAACCCATCACTGCTGGGCCTATGTCTTGGGAGAACACGACGAGATTCAACGGGAAAGCGACAATGGTGAGCCCTCTGGAACCGCGGGCGTGCCCATTCTAACCGTTCTCAAACGAAACGACCTCCACAACGCCATCACGGTCGTCACCCGTTACTTTGGTGGTATCAAGCTCGGAGCTGGCGGTCTCATCCGAGCTTACAGTAATGCCACCTCCACGGGCATCGAAGCCACTGGGGTAGTTAAACTTGTCAGGCAACGTGAGCTCACTCTCACCGTATCTTATCCACTCTATGATCGTTTGGCTCACTACCTGACTGAGAAGGCCATTAGTGTACTAGACACGGCCTATACTGATGCCGTGGCCGTCACCATTGCCATTGACCTCGAGGCCGTAGACACAACACGTGATGCCATTACCGATCTGCTCAGTAACCAATTCACTGTTAAGGAAGGCCCCGTGGCCTATCACGAGGTTCCCATTGAAATTCATGCCAGCAATCGCTAGCCGTTTCATTCATCAAAAAAGGGACTCGAATCTGAACGATTCGAGTCCCTTTCGTCTACCGTCAGAATCCTTAATCGGAATTCTTTGACGTGAGCTTTTTAACAATATGATTGATCCAGTGTAACAACGGCTGTCGATCAGACCCAACCAACCCGATAGCCTCCACGAAGAGCTCCAACCCGATTAGGATGGCAATGGTCAGTAAGATCGACCCCCAGATCGTGGACAGCGGATAAAGTAAGGAAATAAAGGAAAAAATTAGGGCAATTCCGTAGATGACCAACACCGTTTGTCGGTGGGTCAAGCCTAACTGCATCAACCGGTGATGTAAATGATGTTTATCGGCGTGTGAGATCGGCTGCTTGTTCAAGATCCGGCGAATCATAGCATAAACCGTATCGGTAATCGGAACTCCCAGAATAATCACTGGAATAATTACTGAGATGAAGGTGACGTTCTTCAACCCATATAGGGAGAAACAAGCGATCATGAACCCGATGAACTGGGCTCCAGTGTCTCCCAGATAAATTCGTGCTGGGAAGAAGTTGTAAGGCAAAAAACCAACCATAGCTGCGACTAAGGCGAAAATCATGATAGCCACCCAAGTGTTAGCCACGTTGAGGAAGAAAAGTCCCGTGATCCCCGTCGTGGTTAATGCAATGATAGAAACTCCCGTCGCCAACCCGTCGAGACCATCGATTAGGTTAATGGCGTTGATAATCGCAATAATCCAGATCAACGTAATTGGTAAGGCTAACCATCCAAAATGCCAAACCCCGACGAAGGGTAGCGTCAGGTAACGCATCCGCACACCAGCAACGAAGTAAACTTCCAAGGCCGCTAAGGTTTGAAACATCACCTTTTGCCGCGGCCGCAATTCAAAGACGTCATCGATCATCCCGCCGGCAACAATAATACATTCCCCACCGAACAACCCCCAAAGTTGCTGAGTTGGCATCTGATCGCGAAGTAGAAACATGGTCGAGAAGGTGAAGGCAATGAAAATTGCCAAGCCACCCAACGTGGGCATGGGCACCTTGTTGACGCGTCGCTGATTTGGCTTATCCACCGCACCAATTTGAAACGCAAGGCGGCGTACAAACGGCGTTAGGACTGCGGAGATAATCATGGTAGCGAATAAGCTAACAATAATCTCAAATTTCATAAAGTGTCCTCTTTCTTTTCTATCGGTTCTTTTGCTAATTATACAAATCTCACAAATCAAACACAACCGCCTTTTAGGATCGCTAACGAACCTTATGGAAGATTTAAGCGGTGCTAATATTCACAAACTTATGAAATCAGTTTCATAAATTTAATAATCATTTGTGCCATATTTAGCCTCATTCTTCCAATCAATCTTGGTGTCCTCGGGATCCTTAACGCCACGTCATCTCGAAGCGATCACCCGGCGATTCCACTCATTAACCTTGTGAAAAAGCGGTTCAGTCGTCATGATTAATAGCCCTCAACCTGCTAAACAAATTCCTTAGAACCGAATTCAAAAAGCGGTGAGCCCTCCTAACAGAAGGCCCACCGCCGAGTATTGGCACCACCGAGGAAGCTCCTCGGCACCGCAACTACTCTTTTAAGTGATAGTTATAAGTTGATACAATAATATTTTCACGTGAATTCAGGGTTGCCCGCAGCCGCAAGGCCGTCTGGTTATGCAACACGTTTTGCCAAGGATGCCGTGGCACAAATTGTGGCACCAACACGGTGGTCGTGAAGTTTCGTTCGGCCGCCCGCTTGGCAATCACATCACAGAACCGCAACGTTGGTGTCGCGATTGACCGATAGGAGGAGTGAATATCCACAAACCGAATGTCAGGGAATTCTTCCTTAAATTCCTGAGCGGTCTTGTGTTCCTTCTGCGGATTTTCATCAAAGGAAACGTGCATCGCAATGACGTAATCCCCGATAGACCGGGCGTAATTAATGGCACCAGTCGTCACCCGGGTGATGTTGCTGACCAAGACAATTACTGTTGCTCCATCATACTCGTGAATCTCAGCCTTAGCTTTGGCAGCCACCCGTAATTGCTTGGCAACCTTACCATAGTGCTCGTGTATACGGTAGAACAACCGTAGAATCAATGGCATGATGATCAGGTATGGCCAAATATTGCCGAAACGCGTGATCAAGAGGAATGTCACTAAAACCACGGAAATTAAAGCCCCGATCAAATTGATGAGTGCCTTCCCTTGCCAGAAGCCTTCACGAGTTCTGAACCAATGAATAATCATCCCTGATTGAGATAACGTAAATGGCACGAATACCCCAATTGCATACAGTGGAATCAATAGTGTCGTTTGCCCATGGAAGATGAAAATCAGAGCAACGGCACCCAGCGCCAATGAGATAATCCCGTTGGAATACCCCAACCGGTCTCCTCGGTCCAAGTAGGCGTGTGGGAGAAACTTATCTTTAGCCAAGTTATAGGCCAAGATTGGAAATGCTGAGAACCCGGTATTGGCGGCGACAGCTAAAATTAAGGCCGTCGATAATTGGAAAAGATAATAAATGACGCCATGACCGAAAACGTTGGTCCCGATTTGAGACAGAACCGTTTGGCTGGCCTGTGGCCGGATACCCATGTAGTAACTCAGGAAAGTAATCCCACCGAAGAAGATCGCCAAGATAGTTGCCATAATGGCCAACGTAGCGGCCGCATTGTGACTCTTGGGTTTCTTAAAGTTTGGAACCGCGTTACTGATGGCTTCAACCCCGGTCAGTGATGATGACCCAGAGGAGAATGCCCGGAAGAACAGAAGCAACGTCATCCCAGAAACGCTTCCCCCTACCGGTGCTGCAGCGTGGTAGGTAATGTTTCCACTGACGATGTTGTAGAAGCCGACACCAATCATGATGAAAATCATTGCAATGAAGAAGTACACCGGTAACGTTAAGAACGCCGCCGATTCACGCATTCCCCGAAGGTTCATTAACATAATCCCAACAACGATTAATACCGAGACCAATACGGAATACTTCGACAAAACAGGAATAGCCGACGTAATCGCTTCAGTTCCAGAGGTCGTAGAAACGGCCACTGTTAGCATGTAATCGACCAGTAATGATCCACCCGCGACTAACCCCGCGCCTTCACCCCAATTAGTGCTGGCAACCACATAGGCCCCACCACCGGAAGGATAAGCATGAATAATTTGCTGGTAAGAAAGCGTAATCGCAAATAACAGAACTAAGACCAATGCCGCAACATATAATTGATACATCATGGCCGCGGCAGATAAGGTGATAAGAACTGTGGTGATTTGCTCAGTACCATATGCCACAGAGGATAGGGCGTCGGATGACAGTAAGGCTAATGCCTTAAACTTGGTCAACGCTTGACCGCCCTCGTCCATGGTTTTTAGAGGTTTTCCAATTAAAACCCGCTTTAAATAATGCCACATGACTAGTTACTCCTTATCTCCATAAATAATGAAAACGGGCCAAAACCCGTTTAACGTTGCTTGATTTATTGAAGTTCAAGTGCAGACGTAATTCTACTACAACTGTCTAAACATTACCACAATTACCGTAGTTAGCAACTGCAAAATAATGACCGCCGAACTTCCCCATTATCCAGCATCCACTTAGGGAAATAAAGCCTTGATTTTTAGCTGATTCTGTTGCTGGTGTTCGGAGGTGTTCTTGGTATCGGTTACATTGCCGTGTCACTTGATAAACTGAGATCAACTCGTACACCCTATTTCTCGTCAATTGTTATGTCTGATGATTATTAAACCGTTTACAAAGTCGATTGCTTATTCATCACCTTGCGAATGATTTATTCTATACTAAACTCAAAGAAGCCAACCGAACTTAATCGGTTGGCTTCTTTAAATTCATCGCTAGCAAACTAGCGACTTACTTTTTTACATCATACCGCCCATTCCAGGACCGGCTGCTGGTGCAGCTGGGGCTGGGTTATCGCTAGGCTTTTCAGCGACGACAGCTTCGGTCGTCAGCAATAATGCGGAAACGGAAGCCGCATTCTGCAGAGCAGAACGGGTAACCTTGGTTGGGTCAGTGATCCCGGCCTTAACCATGTCTTCATACTTGTTGTCAGCAGCGTTGTACCCAATACCAGGCTTTTCACCCTTCAAGTGTTCAACAACAACTGAGCCTTCAACACCGGCGTTTTCAGCGATTTGACGAACGGGTTCTTCCAAAGCACGACGGACAATGTTAACCCCGGTCAATTCGTCACCTTCGGCTTCAACCTTAGCCACGTCACCAATGACGTTAATTAAGGCAGTCCCACCACCAGCAACGAAGCCTTCTTCAACAGCGGCACGCGTTGCATTTAAGGCATCTTCAATCCGGTACTTGCGTTCCTTCAATTCAGTTTCGGTAGCAGCACCGACCCGAACCACAGCAACACCGCCGGCTAACTTAGCCAAACGTTCCTTCAGCTTGTCACGGTCGAAGTCAGAGGTTGTGTCAGCGATTTGGCCCTTGATTTCAGCCACTCGTTCAGCGATTTGATCCTTGGCACCAGCACCTTCAACAACAGTCGTGTTGTCCTTGGTGACGTTAACCTTTTGAGCTTGACCTAATTGGTCAATCGTGGTGTCCTTCAAGTTGAGACCCAAGTCGTCAGTAATGACCGTCCCACCCGTGAGGATAGCTAAGTCTTGCAATTGCGCCTTACGACGGTCACCAAAGCCAGGAGCCTTGACAGCAACGACGTTAAAGGTCCCACGCATCTTGTTCAAGACCAACGTTGGCAAAGCTTCACCCGTAATATCATCAGCAATGATTAACAGGGAACGACTTTGTTCAACGACGGATTGTAATAATGGTAAGATATCTTGAATGTTGGCAATCTTCTTATCCGTAATTAAGATATAAGGATTGTCCAAGTTGGCTTCCATCTTGTCGTTGTCGGTAACCATGTATTGAGACATGTACCCACGGTCGAATTGCATCCCTTCGACAACGTCCAAACTGGTATCAACCCCACGAGATTCTTCAATCGTAATAACCCCGTCATTACCAACCTTTTCCATTGCATCAGCGATCAACTTACCCGTTTCTTGGCTAGCTGATGAAATTGATGCGATTTGGGCAATGTCTTCCTTCGTCTTAACATCGATTGACATCTTGTGCAAGGCTTCCACAGCCGCATTCGTTGCCTTTTCGATCCCACGACGAATACCGACAGGATTAGCACCGGCAGTGACGTTCTTCATCCCTTCGTTAACGATGGCTTGCGTCAGAACCGTTGCGGTCGTCGTCCCATCACCAGCGATGTCATTGGTCTTGGAAGCAACTTCGGAAACTAACTTGGCACCCATGTTTTCAAAGTGATCTTCGAGTTCAATTGCCTTGGCAATCGTGACCCCATCATTGGTGATAGTTGGGTTACCGTAACTTTGTTCCAAAACAACGTTACGTCCCTTAGGTCCCAAGGTGGTCTTAACAGTATCAGCTAACTTATCTACACCAGCAAGCATCTTGCTACGTGCATCTTCAGAAAATTTCAATTCTTTAGCCATTATTCCAATTCACCTCATATTAGTTTTTATTGTCGATTTGGTATCAGTGGGAAAGTTCTAGTCAATAACAGCGACTAAGTCCTTTTCGTGTAAAACAAGGTAAGTGTTGCCTTGGTACTTAACTTCCGTACCAGCGTACTTATCAAACAATACTCGGTCGCCAACCTTAACAGTTGGGGCCACCTTATCGCCATTGTCTAATACCCGGCCATCGCTAACAGCAACAACGTTCGCCGTTTGGGGCTTCTCTTGGGCGTTACTTGCGAGCACGATGCCGCCAACCGTCGTTTCTTCTTCTTCTGGTTGATCTAAAATGACACGGTCTCCTAATGGTTTTAACACTTAAATCCCTCCAATGAACTTACTTTTTAGCACTGTTAGCACTTGACTAACATAAGTGCTAATCACAATATCTAATATATGGTTTTTCGTTTTAAAAATCAAGGAATTTGGTAGACGAATTTTCCTAGGACACACCCGGGGCCTACAGACAACTGACTTACGGCACATGTTTCATTTTTAGTCACCCATATAACAAAAAAAGCGCCGGGAATTTCTCCCAGACGCTCCGGTCATCTAACCTAAATTATTGTAGTGTTCCAAGAAGTAGATCAACGTCTGTAATTCGTTGGTTAAATCAACGTTTTGAACCCGGACACCCTTAGGCACCGTAATTCGCAACGGCGTAAAGTTTAGAATTCCCTTCACACCCCCGGCGACCGTTTCGTCAGTCACTTGTTGGGCAACGTCGGCAGGCACCGTTAAGATTGCGACTTCAATCTGTTGTTCTTCCAACTGCTTTCGCAGATCCGTCATAGGATAGATGGGCACCCCACTCTGAACGGTGTTGGCCATCGAGTCCTTCACATCAAAGGCGGCACTAATCCGAACGTTACCATCTTGATGGAAGTTGAAGTTTAACAGCGCGTGACCCAAGTTACCTACCCCAATTAAGGCCACACTAGTTAGCCGATCTTGGTTCAGAATTTTCTTAAAGAATTTAATTAAACTTTCAACGTCATACCCGTACCCTCGTTTACCGAGTGCACCAAAGTACGAAAAGTCCCGGCGAATAGTGGCTGAATCTACTTTTACGGCATCTGATAATTCAGTCGATGAGACCCGGGTCTTATCCGCATCCAGTAAGATGTTCAAATAACGGTAATAAATGGGCAAGCGTTTTGCTGTCGCCCGGGGAATCTTATGTTCAGTCAAAGCTTGAAACCTCCTAATCAAAATCTCTTACCAGTGTTCACAAGCACTAGTATTTTACGGCCTATTTGTCTGGATTGTGAAAATAACTTTCTTACAAATTATAGCATAACCACTCTTCTTGTGAAAGAATTTGCAAAAAGTATTCACAAGTTAGGCCTGATTTCGGTCTGACCCCAGAATATGCTAAAATAGTGGGTATTAACTCAGTGAAATGAAAAAGGAGGTTGGTTCACCGTGATACTCTTACAAGTTCAACAAGTCACCCGGCGCTTCGGGGCTAGTGTGCTCTTCGAAAACGTGAGCATGGACGTTCCCGAACACGGTCGTGTGGCCTTAGTTGGCCGTAACGGTGCGGGGAAATCCACCCTATTGAAAATGATTGCCGGCGAAACAACACCAGACGTGGGGCAAATTACCACGAAACGGGGCCTAACCATGGGTTACCAGGCTCAAAATGCCGGACTAGCATCCACGAAGACGGTGTGGAATGAGATGCTCAGTGTCTTTGCCAAGCTAATTGCCATGGAAAAACGCATGCACGAGCTCGAATCCCAGATGAGTGATCCCACGGTTACTGCCGATCAGGAGCAATTCGCCCAAGTCTCCAGTAGCTACGATCAACTTCAACAAGACTTCAGCGATCAGAACGGTTACGGCTATCAAGCCGAAATTCGCGGCGTTCTTCACGGTTTCGAATTCGATGAAGACTACTATGACAAACCCATCAATGAACTATCTGGCGGACAACGAACACAATTAGCTCTTGCCAAGCTATTGCTAGAACGTCCTGACTTGCTCATCTTAGACGAACCCACTAACCATTTGGATGTTGAAACCTTAACTTGGTTAGAAGGCTATCTACAAGGCTATCCTGGCGCCATTTTGGTTGTTTCCCATGATCGCTACTTCCTCGATCACGTGGTCAATGACGTCTATGATATGGCTCATGGCGGACTTGATCACTATCCTGGTAACTATTCCCACTACATCGCGGCTAAAGCTGAACGCCTTCGGCTATCCTGGAAGGAATACGACAAGCAGCAGGCCGAGATCAGTAAGCTCGAGGACTTTGTGAATAAAAATATTGTTCGTGCTTCGACCACCAAGCGGGCTCAGGCTCGGAGAAAACAATTGGAAAAGATGGATAAACTTGACCGACCCGAGGGAGACGAGAAGGCCGCACGCTTCAGCTTTAATCCTCGTCGTCAAAGCGGTAATGTCGTCCTTGACGTTGTTAATGGTGCCGTGGGCTATGACGATCATATTCTGGCTGCCCCCATTACTTTAGATATCAAGAAACACCAGTCAGTCGCTATCGTCGGCCCTAACGGAATTGGAAAGTCCACTCTGCTTAAAACAATTCTGGGTCGCATCCCCGCTATTCAAGGCCAAATTATCTTTGGTACTGGTGTGGATACCGGGTACTACGACCAAGACCAAGCCACCTTACACGACAAGAAGTCCGTTCTCCACGAATTATGGGATGACCATCCCACGACCCCCGAGGGTGATATTCGCTCGATCCTGGGCAGCTTTCTCTTCACCGGGACCGATGTCGACAAGAGCGTCCATAGTCTGAGTGGTGGTGAGCGAGCTCGATTACTATTAACCAAGCTCGCCCTACGTCACGATAACTTTCTAATGCTAGATGAGCCCACCAACCATTTGGACATCGACAGTCGTGAGGTCTTAGAAACCGCCTTAAATGAGTTCGACGGCACCATCCTGTTCGTTTCTCATGATCGGTACTTCATCAATCAAGTTGCCACTCAAGTCGTGGAATTGAGTCCTGAAGGTACAACACGCTACCTCGGGAACTATGACTATTACGTGGCCAAGAAGGCCGAGCAAGACGCCTATGCCGCTAAGGAAGCTCAAGAGGCTGAGGCCGCCCATCCAACCGTAACGGCCCCCAAGCAGACCCAGGTAGACTACCAAGCGCAAAAGGACCAGGCCAAGGCCAAACGAAAGTTAAGTCGGCAGGTTACTGCGCTGGAAGACCAAATGGCCGAACTCGAACAACAAAAGACGGCCATTGAAACCGAGATGAGCCAAGAAGAAAACTTCAATGATGCCGGTAAATTGGGCGATCTTCAAGCTCAGCTCACCACTATTACCACGCAACTCAGCGAGACTGAAGATTCCTGGACCGAAAAAAGTCTGGAATTGGAAGAATTCGCCGACTAACCGCAAAACCCAAAAGGACGCGACAACGATCTCACTATTCGGTGAGCCGCTGTCGCGTCCTTTTCGGTTATCCTAAAGTTATTCGAGTAACCGTCAAGCCCGGTAAGGCCACATTGCGTTCCACAGCACATTGGTTCTGCGCCTAAACTCCCCTACAGTACACAAAAAAAGGCCGTCTCCAAGTCGGCGTGCGTTGTGACCTTCTCTGTCAAAACAGACAGCAGGCAAACAATTCGGCTCGATTCAAGAGACGTCCTCCTCGATTAAATTGATTTATTTAGCAGAATCGGCCGCCCAGTCAAATTCAAGACTAGGATCGGCATTCAACGTTGCATCGGCAAAGACACCATGTTGGTAGGCCACGTAGGCAAAAGCACCAATCATCGCCGCATTGTCCCCACATAACTTCAGGGGAGCCTTAACTAGATGTGTCGTTGGGTTGTGCGCCAAATCCTGTTCTAATCGTTCGCGAAGACCTTGGTTGGCAGCCACACCACCGGCCAAGATCAGTTGCTTCACGGGATAGTCGGCCAGGGCATGTTGCGTCTTTTCGGCCAATACGTCCACTACCGCCTGCTGAAAACTAGCGGATAGATCCTGCTTGCTCAAGGTCTCGCCGATCTGATCAGCGTGGTGAGTTGTATTGATGAAGGCACTCTTCAACCCACTAAAGCTAAAGTCGAAGTTGTCATCCTTTTCCATCGCCCGTGGGAATTTAAACGTGTCATGTCCCTCATGAGCCCACTGATCAACGGTCTTCCCGGCTGGGTAGTTCACGCCCATGACGCGGCCAACCTTGTCGTAAGCTTCGCCGGCAGCATCATCCCGTGTTTCACCGATGATCTCGAATTGATTCTCGGCTGGCATGTAAACCAATTCCGTATGACCACCGGAGACCAATAAAGCCATCGCAGGAAATTCAATGGGTTCCACGTAACGCGCAGCATAGATGTGTCCGGCCATGTGGTTCACGGGAATCAGAGGCAGACTGTGAGCAAATGCCACTGTCTTAGCTGCTGTAACTCCGATCAATAATGCGCCAACCAGGCCGGGGCCATAGGTCACGGCCACGGCATCCAGATCATCATAGCCGACCTGGGCCTCCTGCAAGGCATCTTTGATACAAATTGTGATTTCTTCAATGTGGTGTCGACTCGCCACTTCAGGAACTACGCCACCAAACCGTTGATGACTCTTAATTTGGGTTGCGACGACGTTCGACAGAATCTTGTGACCGTCCTCAATGACGGCCACACTCGTCTCGTCACAACTCGATTCAAACGCTAAAATTAAAGTTCGCTTTTCCGTTGGACTCACTCCCTCTTCATGCCCGAAACCATAAAAAACGGGTGGCTGTGCGCCATCCCGTTACGCCTCACGTGACTCTTCTTCAGCCTTTGGTAAATATAACACCATATCTGCAGCGTCTTCGTGATCGCCAAAGTAGTAACCACGCTTAATACCAGTCTGCTCAAAATTCAGATCCCGATACAAACGTTGGGCACCTTTATTGGATATCCGAACTTCCAGACTCACCGTCCGGTAGTTCAATTTCTTTGCCTTCTTAATCATGACGCTCAGGAGAAACCGCCCCAGACCATGGGCCTGAAATTCAGGCAGCACAGCAATGTTTGTGATATGGGCATCCTGCTCATGCTCGTAAAATGTACTGCCGATAAAGGCCAGCAACCGATCGTTCTTTCGAATTACGAGGTAAAGCCGATCCTTTTCACGACGTAATTCATTGGCGAAGGCCGTCGAATCCCAAGGCGCTTGTCCAGAATAGACGGCACGCTCGATTTCAATCATCTCGGGGATGTCAGTGAATAAAGCCTTGGCCACGAAATACGTTTCATCACGAATTTCCACGCGATGATTCTTCACATCCATGGCTTCCTCACGGACGAGTTCTCGCCGACTTCCAAATATATTTTTATACCAACTTTTAAATTTTTTCAACATATGATCCGGTATCCTCTTCTGGGTTCTTAGCACGCCATTCGGCTTCGGCTTGCGTCAATCGTAGATAGTTTGGTACGAATTGATCTACGTCTTTTACGGGCGTCTCGTGACGTCCCAACAGACCAATCGTGGCTGCCTGCGGTAAATTCATCCAAGCATTCACGTTCGGCGTTGCGGCCGAAATGGTCGTGTCAATTAGCTCCGTGAAGTGACTTGCATCACCTAAGAACCAGACAGGCTCTCCATACTCATTAATGGCTTCTAAATAAGTCGTGACGTTCGTGTGCGCATCCGCGATCTCAGGAACAGGTACGCCACCCTTGATTCGGTACAGTCCAGCAAAAACATTTTGATTCCGTGCATCGAATAAAGGTGCCACCAAAGCACCCTCAACTGGCACATTAGCCGCCAAGGTTGCCAGACTGGATACGGCCACTAATTCGATGTTGCATGTTGCGGCGAGCGTCTTTGCTGTCGTCACGGCGATTCGAATTCCCGTGTAGGAACCTGGACCAGCAGCCACGACGACCCGGTCAAGATCGGTTGGCTTCAGTTCGGCCATAGCGAGGAGCCGTTCAATTTCTGGTAATAAATACTCGGCGTGCTTCTGGTGAACGGTCACCGTGATGGCAGCCAGCACGTTCGCGTCATCCAACACGGCCACACTCAGTGGTCGGTTAGACGTATCAATTGCTAAAATCTTCATGTTTATTTAGGGTCCCCTTTGATGTGTTTGGTTATGCCGGTACCCGCACTCATGGAATGAGACGGCAAAAACGGCGGCTGGTTAACGGCCACCGCTTCATCTTGGCTACCCAGTTACGGTTTCTAAATGACTGTTCATATCAGTTAACTATACTACCACAAAGATCCGCTGAGGGCACCTTCGCCGCTTGATCGTTACCCCTTTATCGGTCTTGCCAGTCGATGGTGGCTTGAACTGCCACCGTCTCACCAACTTTGACCTCATGGGCTGTGGCGTGATCGTTAGGCGTCACGACCGTACTCAGGACTTGATGGCCATATTGGACTTCATTTTCAAAACGAATTCGAATATCAGTCGCCTGGTGTTGACGTAACCAATCTGCTGGTAAAGTATCCAGCATCCAATCGAAGTAGTGGGCGTTGTTGACGTGCCCATTCCCATCGATATCAAAGTAACGGACCGTGTAAGGTTTCAATTGGGCAGACAGACTGTGGTCTAGGCGACTAGGCCGCGGTAACCGTGGAATCCGGCTAACCAATTCACTCTCGTAAGGAACCATAAGTTCCGTTGGGATCGTGGCAATCTTCCGAGTAGCATAGCTCATGGTGACCCAGATACCCTCGCCATAAGCAATTTGGTGACCCTCTTGATCAACCAACCAATATTCACGATAAGCAAAGTAACGGTTGTAAGCCGTCGCTCTGGTTTTCACGGTCACGGTCTCATTGACCTCTGGTAAGCGGTCAATCTGAATGTGGTACTGGGTCACGACCCACCCCACACCGAGTCCGTGAACCCGGTCACTCGTCCAACCCAAGGCATCACTCTGATCCTCGGATACCAGGACAAAGAGGTTAATTAACATGGCCACGGTCAGGTGACCCGTGTCATCTCCTTCATAGTAGACGACACGGTGTTCTTCGCTAAATTGTTGTGCGGCCACGCAGGTCACTCCTTATCTAAATGATGGTAGGTCCGGTAGACCTCTTGTTTCTTTAAGCCACGGAGGTTCGCAACTTCCTTGATGGCGGCGTTGGGCTTGTCACCGGCAGCAATTAACCGGTCGACTTGGACTTCTACGGGTTCACTCAGATCAACAGCAGCCGTTGCCGTCACTGTTGGCGCAGGATTACCACCCACTAGCACGACAAATTCCCCACGAACGGTATCCGTGGCAGCCCAGTCGGCCAGTTCCTGTAGCGTTCCTCGCAAAAATTCTTCATAACGTTTCGTCAGCTCGCGACACAAAACGGCTGGTCTATCGGCACCCATACCATCCGCCAAATTTTGTAAGGTTTTCTTCAGGCGATGGGGGGCTTCATAAAAGATCAGTGTTTCCTCGCGTTGCGCCAATCCAGCGATCTCAGCGCGTTGATCCTTAGGCTTTCGATCCAAAAAGCCATAGAAATAAAAGGGCTGTGGCGCTAAGCCAGACGCAATCAATGCCGTCAATCCAGCATTAGCACCGGGAAGCGGTGCAACCGGAATATGTGCCTCAATACAGGCGTTCACCAGTTCATGACCGGGATCCGAGATTGACGGCATCCCCGCATCACTGACTTGCGCGATCTGCATTCCTGCTTGGAGTTTGGCAACCAGCTGCGGAATCCGTTCCTGCGTGTTGTGCTCATGGAAACTAATTTGTTTGGTCGTAATTTCAAAATGATTTAAGAGTTTCTGAGTATTACGCGTGTCCTCGGCCGCAATGAGATCAACGTCTTTCAACGTCTTGACGGCGCGAAAGGTCATGTCGTCCAGATTTCCAATTGGCGTTGGCACCAGGTACAAACGGCCGCTAGGTGCGGTCTTAAAACTTCGTTGACGTTCCATACGGTGCGAACCTCCTACTGGTCACGATAAATAACTTCTAGACAAAAGGCACATTCCTCATCCTGCTTCCGGCGAGTTCCGTAGAACTCCCGGCAGACGTGAAAGCCTTCCTCATACAATTTTTCAAGAATCTGACGCGATTTCGATAATCCCTGCTGGGTTTCGGGATCCTGTGGTAACGTCCGCTGTAATTCACGAACCAGGTCACGGAGATGCTGATTTTCAATCCCTAATTCCGCGTTCTGTTCGAAGACCTTGGTCATCTCCGTTTGCAGGTCGGTGAATTGGACGAGCATCTCCTGCAACTGATCTTCTAAGCTCTTAAATTGATCGTAAATTTCTTGTTTTTCCAAGTTGCGACCCCTCCAATTCTGACAAATTTATCGGGGAATTTGCCCCAATATTTTTAACGTTAATGCCTCAAGAATACCTTGAAAATTAAGGTTACCAGCCAGCTGACCACGTGTGGCCAACGTTAAGGTGAGAATTGCCACAAGTTGGTCAACTGACAAGCGTCGTGCCAACTCATGGGTTACTTTGGCAACCTGTGGAAAGGCTAACTCTGAGTCCGCCACGACTTGTGTCTGCTGCCGCAACACATCATGCCAGGCTTGAACCACCATGTCGAGTACGAGGCCTTGTTGGTCGCGGTTGCTGACCAAGGGTACCAGTTCGGTCTGAACTCGCACAAAGGCCCGTTCATCCCCTGTGGCACAGGCCTGAAGCCACTGTCCCACACTCTGTTGGGCCGTCTTAAGCCAGTCATTTTCGATGAGTTCCTGGGCGGTAGCCACGCTCTCAGTCAACGTTGACAAGAGGTAGCGCTGGCTGGGAACGACTCCCACCTTAGCCAGCTCATCGGTCAGCGCTGTCGGCGCAACCCGCAACAGATCAACAATCTGGGTCCGCGACAGAATCGTTGGCAAAATCAGATTTTTATTGGCCGTCAGGAGCAAGGCCACCGTATTACCCACGGGTTCTTCAATGAATTTTAAGAGGCTGTTAGCAGCCCCCGTCGTCATACGGTCAACCTGATCGACGATGAAGATCTTCTGATTACCCTCAACCGCACTCTTACTGAATTCGGACTTGAGATAACGAACCTGATCCACCTTGATACGCTGACCATCCGGCACCACCGTCACAACGTCAGGATGGTCCCCAGCCATGATGCGACGGCATTCGGAACAAGTCTCACATGGCAAGCCTTCTGGCGTCACGTTCTGGCAAAAGAAACGCATGGCAATCAATCGAGCCAAGGCCTGTCTGCCCGTGCCATCGACTCCATTGAAGAGGTAGGCATGTGCCAGTCGGTTCTCCCGAATCAATGTCATAAAATGCGTTAAAAGCTGTGGTTGCAGGCGCTGAACCCGCGCCACTAGACTATCTTCGGTCATGCAGCCCTCCTAAAATTGATGGAATTGGTCAACTGGCATGACGAAAACCGTGGCTCCGCCGACCTGAACTTCAACGGGGTAAGACGACGTACTGTCGAGCTGAGCATCGAGATTAACCGGTGGCGTCATGAATTGTTGACGCGTGTGACTGGCGGCTTTGATCATCGCCAAAACCGAATCGACCCGGTCATCTTCCACCCCAATCATGAAGGTAGTATTACCGGACTTCAGAAAACCACCGGTGGTGGAGAGTCGGGTAGCCCGGATATCGTGATCGATAAATTCATTGCTTAAACGGTTTGCGTCCTTATCTTGAACAATAGCAATCAGTAATTTCATAGTGATAAATCCTCCCTTAACCACCGGTTAGAAGTAGCGCGGTGCAGTTTGCTTAATCAAGGTCAACGCCTGGTCAACCACCTTAGCGGGTTCCTGAGTGGCGTCGATGCGTTTAATGCGGTCGGGATCGGCTGCTTGGAGTCTAAGATAGGCTGCACGCACACGATCGTGAAAAGCCGTCTTCTCGACATCGAGCCGGTCAACCTGATCGGCTCGTCGGTGGGCTTGAATTCGCCGCAGACCGACCTCAGCCGGCACGTCAAAGTAGATTGTCAGATCGGGAAGTAACCCATCCGTGGCAAACTGATTCATTTCTGCCACGGCGTCTTCGCCAATCTGACGTCCTGCCCCTTGGTATGCAATAGAACTATCCACGTAACGGTCACAGAGCACCAGCTGGTCGGCTTCAAGTGCCGGTAGAATCGTCTGAGCTAAGTGTTGGCGCCGTGCTGCCGCATACAGCAGGGCCTCGGTGCGATAATCCATAGCGGTATTCGCTCGGTCTAAAATAATGGATCGAATACTTTCGGAAATTGGATTGCCACCTGGTTCTCTGGTGATCACCAATTGGTCACCCAATCCGTCCATAATCTGGGCGGTAATGGCTCGTAAGGCACTGGTTTTCCCAGCACCATCCGGGCCTTCAAAGCTGATAAAAGTTCCTGACAAGATGCTCGACCCCATTTTTTATTGATAGTTACATTGTACTTGAATTCAGAATTGATGTCTATTTGCAACGATACCTTCTCAGGGTGACCGATCAAATCAAACACTAGTGGCTAGACCACAAAAAAACGGGCCATTATGCTGCATTCAGCCGCCTGCCCGTCTCTTCTGCTGCCCCTAATCTCGAAAGACTGCGGCAGAAATTTGTTTACCTTTAACCTGACGTCGACGGGCTTCGCGGTACAAGAACAGGTAGGTCTGCCGAGCGAGTGCGGTGTTCGCTGTCATCTCGTTATCTGCATCGGCAATGGCCTCTTCCGTCTGTTTCGCATGATCCCACCGATCCTTGGCGTCGTCGATGGTCACTAACAACTGATCATCATACGCGGCTTTTAATCGGGGTAACTGGCGTTTCTTTCTTCCAAACATCTGCAAGACCTCCTACATCTCTGTCCGGCCCTCAACAGCCTTAAACAGGGTCATTTCGTCAGCATATTCGATGTCACTCCCCACCGACAAGCCGTGGGCAAGACGCGTCACCTTAATCCCAGCTGGTTTAATCAGTCGAGACAGGTACATCGCTGTTGCTTCCCCCTCGGGGGTGGCGTTAGTGGCAATAATAACTTCTTTAATAGAAGGATTCTTTTGTAAACGATTAATCAGACTGGCAATGTTCAGATCTTCTGGTCCCTTGCCTTCGATGGGTGACATAACACCTTGAAGAACGTGGTATAAGCCATGATATTCCTTCATTTTTTCCATCACCATGATGTCCTTGGCCTGTTCGACCACCAACACATGGCTTTGGTCTCGCGTCTTATCTGTACAGATGACACAAGGATCACTCTCAGTGATATTGCCACAGATCGAGCAAAAGTGAAGGTCGCGTTTAGCCGCAACAAGCGCCTTTGAAAACGCCGTGACATCGTCCTCTGCCATATCAATCGTGAAAAAGGCTAACCGGGTTGCCGACTTCTGGCCAATTCCGGGAAGCTTCATGTAACTGTCGATCAACTGCGCAATGGGTTCTGGGTACTGCATAGTCACAACGTCCTTTCTGGATTACATCCCGGGAATGTTTAGCCCTTGGGTGTATTTACCCATCGTTTGTTGGGTGCTTTCATCAACCTTAGCAATGGCCTCATTAACGGCAGCCAAAACCAGGTCAGCTAGCATATCAGGATCATCGGGATCGATGGCTTCCGGCTTAATCGTCAAGTCAGTCATCTTTCGGTCACCTGTAAAAGTTGCCTGTACCAAATCGTCAGGTGACGTTCCAGTGAAGGATTGGGCATTCAAATTCGCTTGGTCCTCCGCCATCTTCTTTTGCATTTGCCGCATCTGCTTCATCATGTTTCCCATATTACCCATGTTCCGCATCTTAATCATCCTTTCGAGATTTAATCTTGCTTAATATCCACAATTGATTTACCGAAGAGTTCTTCAGCCTTCGTCACCACTGGATTCTCAGCGGGCTGTTCTGGCTGTTGATCTTCGGGTGAGTTTGCCTGGAGCTGAGCCTTGTGCGCTGCTAGATAGCTCTTACGAATTCGTGGCCATTGATCCTTGGGCACAAAAACGACGGGTAACGCCGTTCCAATCATGCGATCTAGCCCATTCTCCAAGGCATCCGTGAGCTCCCGATCCAGAGTTGCCCGCTGGAAGAAGAAGGAGAAATCGAAGGCCACGATAACCCCTGAGTCCGCCGCCGCAACCGGCTGTGAGGCTTTCATAACCGCACGTTGTGCCACGTTCAAGCTATTCAAAATATCTGGCCAAACCTCTTGGAGCTGATTGAGCTTCTCCCGAGTCGCGGTCCCCAGCACGGGGTTAATCTTCGCCAGGTTAACCTCCTGTTTGACAGCAGCCTTCACCCGTGGTGTCCCCGAAGAGGCCTTGGCAGGTTGACCCGCATTAGCTTCCTCTAGATGTTTAACCGCCGAACGCAACTGCTGAACCTCGCGTTGTAGGTCGGCCACACCGGATTGATCAGCGTTTTCCGGCGCGGCGACTGGCTGCGCGGCTGGCGGGATCTGTCCCTGCTGGTTACCGATCTCAGCTAGTTTAATCGTCAAAATTTCGAGATAAACGTCTGGATGCGTCGTAAATCGCATCTGCTGTTGAATTGAATTTAATTCATTAATCATGGCATACATGGTCTGCGCCGACGTCGCCGCAGCTAATTGCTGAAAGGCTTCGCTGACACTCCCCATCTCGGCCTCTTCGACCATCTTAGGCGCTTGCTGGTACAACAGGAGATCCCGTGTATAGCCGATAATATCTTCGGTAAACCGCTCGGCATCTTTCCCGGCCTCTAGGACCGATTGTAAGCTCGCCAGGCCGGCTTTGGTGTCACCAGCAATAACTTGCTGGACATAGGTCGCCAGCAGCTCATGTGTCACGCTTCCGGTCACCAGTAAAGCATTGTCCAGGGTAATCTCATTATCCCCGAAGGATAACGCTTGATCCAGAATGCTCAGTGCATCCCGCATCCCCCCCTCGGCGGCCTTGGCAATCACCTTGATCGCCTGGTCGTCATAGGAAACGTCCTTTTGCTTTAAAATATAAATCATCCGTTGGTAACTATCATTGGCCGCGATGCGTTTGAAATCAAATCGTTGCGTCCGTGAGATAATCGTTGCTGGAATCTTGTGAGGTTCCGTCGTGGCCAGGATGAAGATGACATTGGCCGGTGGTTCCTCCAGGGTTTTCAGTAACGCGTTAAAGGCCCCAGTAGATAGCATATGAACTTCATCAATGATGTAGACCTTATAGTCGGCCACCGTTGGCGCATACTTCACCTTATCACGGATATCCCGAATCTCTTCAACCCCATTGTTAGAGGCCGCATCGATCTCGATCACGTCATTCAATGTGCCGTCCGTGATAGCCTTACAGGTCTCACACGCGTTGCAGGGCTCGCCGTCCACTTGATGATGGCAGTTGATGGCCTTGGCAAAAATTTTCGCCGCCGAGGTCTTCCCGGTTCCCCGGGGTCCCGCAAAGAGATAAGCGTGGCTAATTTGGTTGGTTGTGATGGCATTCTTAAGCGTGCGGGTAATGACCTCTTGCCCAATCATGTCGTCGAACCGTTGCGGGCGCCAGACCCGATAAAGTGCTTGATAAGCCATGCAATCCGTCCCTTTCTTCAGGAAAATCCGTTAAATTCGCTGTTCATAATTATAGCCTTTTTACCCGCTCGCTGTCACGGGATGTTGGCCTAGATTTAGGGTAAATTAATCTCTGATCGCCGTCGATCCCACCGATAACGGTCCTCTTGAACATAATTTTTGTCCACGAAAAAACTCCCAGTCATCGACTAGGAGTTGGAATTAGCTCATAAACTTGAAGCACAAAGCGGCGCAAACTTAGTGCTGCTTCCTTCCGGACCTGACACAGTTCGTAAGGTCACCCTTGCTCCAAGGCCTTTACGGCAATACTCAGTGTACCATGAACCGTTGACCCTGTCTAGCCACTTGTTAAGTTTGTGCCGTCTGACCGGCACGTCGCGCCTTCTTGGCCGCCTTCTGACGTTTACGAGCTGCTCTAAAGAACGTCACCATACGTTCTCCGGCCGCCTTAGCCAGTAGGCCTTCGTGAACTGTAACGACATGATTTAACCGATCATCGGTGAGTGTTTGGTAAAGACTATCGACGGCGCCGGCCTTGGGATCACGAGCCCCGTAGAAGACTTCCGGAATCCGGGCATTGACGATTGCCCCGCTACACATCAGACACGGTTCAATCGTCACGTAGAGTTGGCAATCGTTGAGTCGCCAACTCTTGAGTGTCGCACAAGCTTCCTCGATCGCACGCACCTCGGCGTGTAGCGTGGCATCATTGCCATGTTCTCGTAGGTTATGTCCCCGACCGACAATCTGGCCGTCATGAACAATCACAGCCCCGATCGGTACCTCGCCAATCAACCCCGCCTGGTCTGCTTCAAACAAGGCTTCTTCCATATATAAGCGCTGATGAGGTGAATAGGACGTTTCGCGCATCCAATCCCTCCTTTCGACAGCAATCGATTAGCGCAACGTACTTTCTAAGATGTAATACCCTTTATCTTTTTTAATGATGTCACAATTGCCAAACGTCGCCGCCATATTTTTCTCAGCGGACGGTGCCCCTTGCTTCTTCTGTAGGACAACAGTCAACGTGCCCCCGGGTAAGAGATGATCCTTAGCCTGAGTTAACATCGCCGTTACAACGTCCTTGCCAGCACGTACCGGGGGATTTGTTACGATTGCCGCGTATTGTTCCGTGATGTCACTATAAATATCTGACGTCTTAATCGTCACATTTTTAATCTGATTAGCCGTGGCATTCTGCCGAGCCAATTGTAAGGCCAGCTCATTAACGTCAACCATCGTAATTTCACGATCTGGCCACTTTTTTGCCAAGGCTAAACCGATCGGACCGTAACCCGTCCCTAGGTCCAACCACGCACCAGCTGGTGTCTTCTCGGCATTGAAAGCTTCTAAGAGCACGCGTGAACCATAGTCCACCCGGTTCTTTGAAAAGACACCGTTGTCGGTGGTAAACAACAATTCGTTGCCTAGCAACGTGTAGGGCCAGTGATGTTCTTCGTGTAAAACGTCTGGATTTTGTGTATAATAATGATTAGTCAAAACTCTCCACCACCTTCAGTGCCTATTTTACCTTACATGTTTGGTGGAAACCAAGAAAAATAAAAAATAAGTCCAAGAGCACCATATTTAGTGGTTATTGTATGATCCAACTACTAAATATGGTGCTTTTTTTGATTGAATTTTTCAATTTCTGGTGTACACTTAACTCATTGATATTTAAATTTAAGGGATGTGGCAACAATGAAAGTAACAGTTTACTCCAAGAACGACTGCATGCAATGCAAGATGACAAAGCGTTTCCTCAGCGAACACAACGTGGAATTTGAGGAACACAACATCTCTCAGAATCCAGAATACGTTTCCTACCTGAAGGACCACGGTTTCCAAGCAGTCCCAGTAGTGGAAGCACCTGGCGTACCAGCCTTTTATGGCTTCCGGCCAGACCAATTGACGAAGATTGCGGGCTAATTTAAGTTAGACACAAACCCGTCTCGGCGACGTCGTGTTTGTTCACGGTGGCGCCATTTTTATTTGGTTTTAGATGTTCCAATTTTACAACGAAGGAAGAGATGATCAGGATGAGCTTAAAAGATTTAGGCAACGTGACTTACTATGATTTAAACAATGAAATTAACATCCCCGTCGACGGACAGATCCCGCTTAATAAGGATCAGGAAGCCCTCCATGCCTTCCTAAAAGAAAATGTCGGCCCCAACACTAAGCACTTTGATTCTCTGCGTGACCGGTTCGACTTCTTAATCGACAATAACTACATCGAAGCCAAGGTTATTAACCAGTACCCCTTCGAATTTGTCGAAGACCTCTACACTTACCTCAAAAACCAAGACTTTCATTTCAAGTCCTTCATGGCCGCTTACAAGTTTTACGCACAATATGCCTTGAAGACCGATGACAACGACTACTATCTAGAAAACTTCATTGACCGTGTGGCCATGAACGCACTGGACTTTGCCGCGGGTGACCAACAGTTAGCTCACGACTTAGCCGATGAAATTATCCACCAACGTTACCAACCCGCTACGCCAAGCTTCCTAAGCGCCGGCCGGTCTCGTCGTGGCGAGCTCGTCTCTTGTTTCTTAATCCAATCGACCGATGACATGAACACGATTGGTCGGACGATTAACTCTGCTCTCCAACTTTCACGTATCGGTGGTGGCGTTGGGATTAGCCTATCCAACTTGCGGGGCGCGGGCGATCCGATCAAGCACATCGACGGCGCCGCTTCCGGCGTTGTTCCCGTCATGAAGTTACTCGAAGACAGCTTCTCTTACTCCAATCAATTAGGCCAACGTCAAGGTGCCGGTGTGGTTTACCTAAGTGTTTTCCATCCAGACATCGTGGCCTTCCTGAGTGCTAAAAAGGAAAATGCCGACGAAAAGATTCGTCTGAAGACTCTTTCACTCGGGATCACCGTTCCCGATAAGTTCTATGAACTCTGTGAACAGGATGCCGACATGTATCTCTTCAGTCCTTACGATGTCGAACGAATCTACGGCAAGCCATTTGCCTACGTCGACATCACCACTGAATACGACAATATGGTAGCTAACCCTGATATCCGTAAGAAGAAACTAAAGGCCCGCGAGCTAGAAACCGAAATTGGCAAGCTCCAACAGGAGTCCGGCTACCCTTATATTGTTAACATTGACACGGCCAACCGGGAAAGTCCCATTGACGGCCGGATCGTTATGAGTAACCTCTGTTCCGAAATCATGCAGGTTCAGACGCCTTCACGCGTCAACAACAAGCAAGACTATGACGTGCTGGGAACCGATATTTCTTGTAACCTCGGCTCCACCAATATTGTCAACCTGATGACCTCTCCCGACTTCGGCCATTCCGTCGAAACCATGGTCCGGGCCCTTACCTTCGTGACCGACCATTCCGACATCGACGTCGTTCCTTCCATTCAAAAAGGGAACCGACTCGGCCACACCATCGGATTAGGTGCCATGGGGCTGCACAGCTACTTTGCCAAGAACCAAATGATGTACGGATCCAAGGACAGTATTGCCTTTACCAGTGTGTACTTTATGCTACTAAACTACTGGACGTTGAAGGCATCAAACGAAATCGCTAAGGAACGTCACGAAACGTTCCACAATTTCGACAAGAGCACTTACGCCGATGGGACTTACTTCGATCGTTACACCGAAAAGGACTGGCGGCCATCATCGGCCAAGGTCCAGGACCTCTTCGCCGACGTTTGGTTGCCTTCACCTGAAGACTGGGCCGAACTGAAGACCGCCGTCATGCAAGACGGCCTCTACCATCAAAACCGGATGGCGGTTGCGCCTAACGGATCCATTTCCTACATCAACGACACCACTGCTAGTCTCCATCCTATTATCAACCGGATTGAAGAACGCCAAGAAAAGAAGATTGGGAAAATCTATTATCCAGCACCATACCTCAGCAACGACACCATGCCTTACTACAAGTCAGCTTATGACACCGACATGCGCCGAGTCATCGACGTTTACGCCGCGGCCCAAAAACACGTGGACCAAGGGATGAGTTTAACCCTCTTCATGCGCTCCACCCTACCTGAAGGCCTCTACGAATGGAAAAATGGGCGGACGGACAAGATGACCACCCGGGATCTGAGTATCTTACGGAACTATGCCCACCGTAAGGGGATCAAGTCGATCTACTACGTGCGGACCTTCACCGATGACAATAGTGAAGTCGGGGCTAACCAATGTGAAAGCTGTGTTATCTAGGCTTAAACTTAAAGTCCTCTAAAATGGGGACTTTTTGACTGCGGATCTATGGTAAGATGGCCACAGATACCGACTCTGACACACGGAAAAGGAGTGGTCACATAATGGCAAGAATTGAAAACTATAACGCAATTAACTGGAACGCGGTTTCTGACGAAATCGACAAGGCAACCTGGGAAAAACTCACGGAACAATTTTGGTTAGACACCCGGATTCCGGTCTCCAATGACTTAGATGACTGGCGGACACTAGATACCGACCATCAATGGGTCGTAGGTCACGTTTTCGGGGGGCTGACACTGTTAGATACCCTGCAGTCCCAAGATGGGATGGCCGCCCTGAGAAGAGACGTCCGGACACCTCACGAGACCGCCGTCTTAAACAATATTCAATTCATGGAATCCGTTCACGCTAAGAGTTACTCCACGATTTTCTCCACGTTGAACACACCAGACGAAATCGACGAAATCTTCCAGTGGAGTGATTCCGAAGAGTTCCTACAGAACAAGACCAAGCGAATCTATGACCTGTACCATGACGACGAGCATCCCCTGAAAAAGAAGATCTCCAGTGTCTTTCTGGAAACATTCTTGTTCTACTCTGGGTTCTTTACCCCACTCTACTACTTAGGTCACAACAAGTTGCCTAATGTGGCGGAAATCATCAAGCTGATCCTGCGGGACGAATCCGTTCACGGAACTTACATCGGTTATAAGTTCCAGCTGGGCATGAAAGAACTCACCGACAACGAGCAACAACAAATGAAGGATTGGATGTACGACTTCCTTTACAAGCTGTACGCCAACGAGGAAAAATACACCCATCTGATGTACGATCAAGTCGGTTGGACGGAACAAGTCCTCACCTTCATTCGCTATAATGCCAACAAGGCCCTGATGAACTTGGGCCAAGATCCCCTCTTTCCTGACACGGCCGAAGATGTGAACCCAATCGTCATGAATGGGATTTCCACCTCTACCGCTAACCATGACTTCTTCTCCCAAGTGGGGAACGGTTATCTGTTAGGTAATGTAGAAGCTATGAACGACAGCGACTACAACATTGGTGAACCCAATGATCCAGAGGATCCTCGTAACTAACGCTTAGCGAAAAGCTCCGTAAACAGGCAGTCATCGAAGCCAACTCAGCAGTTGACTTCAGTGACCGCCTGTTTTTTTATCCGAATTTAACAAAAAAGAGGTCATGCCAGCGGCACAACCTCTCTTCTTCGAATAGCTTATTCCGTAACTTGTTTCTGATTGGCTTCCAGCGTCGTATCCGTGATGTTGTGGCGCTTGATGTACCGCACAACGGTAATTGCACTGACCCCAAAGACCACCGTACAGCCCACCATAATCCATAACAACAGACTAGCGGAAACACCCATTAGAGTTGGGGTTGCCAAGGCAAAGATCGCCGTGACTACCCGCACGAGACCATACGAAAATCCGGTCATCGTCGCCCGCATGTTGACGGGATACAGGGTTTGACTCCAAATCTTATAGAGGGCTTCCCCACAGAGCACCGTACTTCCGGAGTAGAAGATGTAAACCACCGTGAAGACTTGCCACTGGCTACTGAAGAGACCGGCGACCACAAAGGATACCAGAGCCACTGCAATTCCCAAGTACATCGCAGGATAACGGTATTTCGAGTCAGAAATTTTTAGATAAATCACATTGATCAATAAGCAGAACAGGTTAGCCACCAGTGCAGCCCCCGTGGAGAACATCTGGCTCCGGCCATCGACCGTCACCAAGAAGTAGTTCACGAATGACCCCCAGGTGTTGGCTGGCAGGTTCCAAAACAGATAGAACACCGTGAGTAGGATGAATGGAACCAGTGCCCCACTCGTCTTCAAAAAGGTCCCTAATTTGATCTTCTTTTCCGGTGTGTCATCGCCCTCATCCGACTGAACAGACGAAGCCAGGTTAGCTTCAATATTCTTGAACTTACCGGAAAAGACTCGCACGGACCAATTTAACAGCGCCACTAAGGCAATCCAACCGAACAGGGCCATAATGCTCCCCATCCCCGAATTTGCGGTAATAAATCCGATAAACTGAGATAGGAGAATGCCGACCGTCCAAAAGATTTGTGTGGCAGAAATAGCCCGCCCGTACGTTTGTTTGTTCATCCGTTCAGAAACCACGGCCAATGACGTTGGCAGGTCGGCCCCGGAGGCCAATCCCGCGATGAAGACACCGACAACTAATAAGGGTAAGTTGCCAGCCAACGCGACGATTGCTGATCCCACGAAGACGAAGAAAATGTCAACGTTGAAGACCGTGACTCGACCGAATTTATCGGATAACCACCCACCGGCGAAGGATCCAATGGCCACCGCTACCGTCAGCATCGTACTCAAAAAGCCGATCGTCCAACTGTTTAGACCCAGATACTTGGCCCAGATGGGTAGGGCTACCCCGAGGCTGACCAGTAAGGCAGCATCCAGGTACGACGCAATCCCCGCGATAAAAATCAGAAGCTTACTATCTTTACTGAGCGTCACTTTCTCGTTTGGCATGCTTCAGGCCTCCCTTAATAAGATACTTCTGAATCAAGTAGACCGGCGTACAACTCCAAGCATGACAGTAACTGTTGAGCAGTGGACTGCCATACGGTGAGTAATCTTGCTGGTTAGGATCATAGGCTTCCCAGTAGGTGTCGGCCCCCAACGTGATCATGCCACCCCAGTAATGCTTCATAAGGGCAATGGCCTCATCGGTTAAACCAGCTTCGAACAGAGCTTCCGTGATGTGATGATACATGTATGGCGTCGCAATCCCCGTGACTGGGAAGAGCTGAGTCACCGTCTTTTGCATAATGGCTTTATTCGTGGCATCATCCATGACGTGGGCCAAGACCATCCAGGCTTGACTGGCAATGTTAACCTCACGCTGAGGTCCCGAAACAAAGAGGCCTTGGTTGGCGTCAAACAACTGGGTCTGAGCGAAGTTAAGTAACTGATCTAACGCTGCTTGATAACGGTCAATCTGGTCATCTTGAGCTTGATGAGCCAACTGGATGAATTGCCGTAAAGCATAGATCATCACAGCCTGCCCAGCAGTCGTCTTGTCGAAATCATTGGACCAGTCGACGAAGACTGGATAGTCATCGGACAATTGGAGTTGTCCTTGATCGTCAACTTTGGCTAAGGCAACGTCCATTTGCTTCTTCGCCACGGGGTACAGATCCGTTAATAACTGATCGTCCTCATCATAATTCTCATAATCACTGAGAATTGAAATGAAGAACAGACTGTAATCAAAGAGGAACGTGTCATCTGGCACATCCTTAGGCTGTGTGAAGACGTTAGCCACCACGCGGCCATCCTCGGCTGGCATGGCCCCGAACAGATACAGACAGCGCTTGATAATATCGGTATTGCCGAATGTGGCATAGTCCGCTAGGGCCTGTAACCGCAAATCGCCAATCCACAATCGACGATCCCGCTTAGGACCATCTTCGAAGACTTCTTGCATACAGTCTTCTAGAGTCTTTAAACCAACCTGGTAGATCCGCTTTAACATCGGATCGGCCAGTTCAGGAACCGTCACCTGACGCGCATCCACTGAGGACTGCGTGATGACTTGCGGCTGGTCGAAGATGACTTGCCACTTTGGTGAGGTATCGAGAACGGTGATTTCAACGTAACGAAAACTGTAACGCCGTGGTAAATCGATCGTGGCTGGTAACTGGTCCAAGTGGATGGTTTCCTCTTGAATCCAAGACTTACTAAGCCAACCATCATAATCGGCGCTGTTATAGCTCAATTCCACTGGCATTTCGGCAAACCGAATTCGACAAAATAGTGGCGCGTCCATGGGTGATCCCGTGGCGGTAGCGTTAATACTGAACTTGCCGACACAGTGTTCACCAAAGTCGAGGATAATTCGGCCGTCACGTTTCAATGGCTGATTAACCAGATCCGAAACATCTGCAACCTTCTTCACGCCATATCCACCTAATAATTTAGGCTGGTGGTCCAACGCGACGAGAGCCGTCGGCGTAACGACGTGGTGCTTGAGGGTTGGCTTGAACCCTTGCGACTTAGCTAACAAAGCCTCGTCGTGTTTAAATTTAACTTCATCATTAACTTGAAATGTAAAAGCCATTTTATCACTCTCTTTCTAGACGGCCCATTTTAGAAGTCGTGAATATTGTGCTTTCTCTGGAGACGCATCATGGTTAACCCAGAAATGAAACTGATTAAGATAATTCCGGCGAACCCAAACATGGTGTACTTGATCATGCTAGGAACCACTAAGGCTGGCGTCACAATGGCAAACAGCCCACATAACATCCGTGAGAACCCATTGATAAACCCTTGAACACCAGCACGAACTTCGACTGGGAAGGATTCTTGCGTCCAAACCTTGTACATTGCTTCACCGGCAATACTGTTCCCAATGTTGTACAACCCAATCGCGATAACAATTGGCCATAAGGCATGACTACTCAGAGCTAACCCAAGCATTGCGGCGAATTGAACAATGGCCCCAACGATAAAGAACTTGTTCCGGTACTTGCCCCCTGAAACGGAAGCGAAAGCCATGGTAGAAAATAAGGAAATAAAGTTTAAGATAACCCCGGCACCAGTGGCAAAACTCTGACTAGCATGGGCTTGAACCAACGTAAATGTTTGGAATTGCCCAAAGGTGTTCGCTAATAAATTCCAGCAAATGTAGAAGATGAAGATTCCAAAGAATAAGCCCATATACTTGCCACGATTCGATCCAGCAAAGACCGACTTGATGGAAACTTTTTCAGTAACGTTGGCTTCTTTTTCATGTTCGATCCGTCGTTGTTCCCCTTGTTTGTGGAACGTTTTGAATTTGCTAGAGAAGGTCCGCCATGCCCAAGTAATGAGAGCAAATGCTGCTAATAATGAAAAGACAAGGCGTGCACCGGTAGCACCGGCCATTCGTGAAACCACGAAAGCCCCAACATAGGAACTAAAGACCCCAATTTGCCAGAAGATTTGCGTCGATGACACTAATTCATTTGACGTCTTTTCATTTGGCGAATCATGCGAAATAACGGTTAAACTAATTGGTAAGTCGGCCCCAGAAGCGAACCCGGTCACGATAACCCCAATAAGTAACATTGGAAAACCCGTGGCGGCCACACAAATCAATGCCCCTAAAGCATAGAACAAGTTAAGTGAATTAAATGATCGAATCAATCCGAAGGCCTTCGTTATCTGCCCGGCTAATAGTGAACCAAAGGCAATTGCAAACGTTAACGCCCCAGAGATAAACCCGACCTGAGCATTGGTCAGATTCAATCCAGTTTGCCAAACGGTAATCGTGGCTGACAAACCAACAATAATTCCTGAACCTAAAATAGATCCGATCCCAGCTGCAATTGCAAGTGGTCTATATTTACTGAATTCGGATTTTTGAACTTCACCATTATTCATATTGATAAACCTCCCTTTGTTTATGACTTCATTGTAAGCGCTTAAATAGCTGGCAACAATATCTTTAGCCCAGCTCCTTGATTGCAAAATCACAGGTAAAAATTGTATAATTTAATAAATTGGTTTACCTAAAGGAGATTATGCTATGGCATCACGTGTCTTAAGTCAGCTTCTCTTTCGCCTAAATCGTGTGGAACGTTACCAAAAGAAAACCGGGCAAAATTTCAATTACGATAACTTAGATTTCATTCATCACCCAATTCCTAGAATGCCACAATTCGAGTTTTTTCAAGAGTCCAATATTGCGATTACCAAGAACAATCGCTTCTCCTACACCCCCGCCCACACGCATGATTTCATTGAATTTAACTACATGTATTCCGGTTCCTGTGTCCAGTACATCAACGACGAACCTATTAAACTCCGTCAGCATCAGCTTCTAGTCATGGACCGAGATGTCGTCCAGCGTATCGACTACGCTGGCCAGAAGGATATCATTATTAACATTCTCCTCCGAGATACCGATGACTTCGCCGAATCCGCCGGTTACTTGAAGAACTCCGCGGACACCGTCTCTCAATTCCTATACAATGCTGCCAAACGTGACTCGCCCCATAACAACTTCATTCTCTTCGATCTCAGTAAGAACGAAGTCGCCACCAAACTCTTGGAGAGCCTCGCTATCAAGGGGCTCGAGGACACGGCCAACCGTAACGAACTCCTGAGGCTCATTTTTGCGGCCCTCATGTTGGAGCTACCAGGGACAATTCGCCGCCGTAGTGTCAGTTATACCAACCCCGCCAACGATGAATTTCTCCCAATCCTAAGAGCCATCAGTGCAGAATACCAGACCGTGTCACTCAGTGAGCTTGCCACCCGTTTTGGCTACAATACCAACTATCTCGGTGACAAGATCCGTGAAATGACCGGTAAAAGTTTCAAGGAGCTCATCGATCGTCGCCGTCTAGCCGCCGCACAGAACCTGATGATTCGAACGAGCTGTAGTGCCGCCGAGATCTGCGACATCATTGGGTACAAAAATAACTCTTCTCTCTTCCGCCTCTTCAAGAAATACCTGGCAATTACCCCCTCGGCTTACAAGGCTAAGGTTAGTCACCAACGCCTGATTACACAGCCCCTCTTGCCTGAAGTCCGTCACGCCAGTCGCACGCCCCAGAACTAAATTATCTCTTGTCACCCCAACTTGATTGGCGTACTATCGACTAAACAGACCCTAAATTGGGTTGATTAACAATCGCGGTGCACAACCCTGAAGTAGCCACACGATTGTTTTATAATGATGGCGACTACCAATAGATGAGGGGATCAGATTATGCCAAAAATTAAAAATATTTGTGTTTTTTGTGGATCAAATCACGGCTATGACCCAGCCTTCCTGGAACAGACCAATGCCCTAGGACAATACTTAGCCAGCCATGACCATCCCGTGGTCTATGGTGGCGGTAAAGAAGGCTTAATGGGTGCCATTGCCAAATCCACCATGGATGCTGGTGGCGAAGTTATTGGCATTATTCCAACTTTTTTGAGTGAAATGGGGTTGGCCGAAACGCATATTACCACCCTGCTAGAAACCGCTACGATGGACGAACGCAAAGATGAAATGCTTCGGCAGTCCGACGCATTTATCGTCTTGCCCGGGGGCTTTGGCACCTTTGAAGAGTTCACCACCATGCTCTCCTGGAGCCAAATCAACGTCCACCAAAAACCGATTGCTCTCTTTAACATCAACCACTATTACGATGAACTCGTGGCGATGATGGTCAAATGTTGTGACGCCGGCTTTGCCCCGAAAGAGAATTTGGATCTGTTCATTAACGCCAATTCGATCGATGGCATTTTCGATGGCTTTGCGAGCTTCCATCACCAATTGCCTTATAAATACACGAACTAATTCGTTTGGAGCCCTCTTGTGGACTCCTTTTTTGTTGCTCTGGCAGCCATGGCTTCACTTTCTAGGGAGACGCTTTAACCCCTTAGGCGTCTCCATCCTTGCCCTTCTCATGCTAGGATCCACTTTGACTGGCCTCATGAACTGGCTTGACCAACTAGTTTTATGACTCATATCTGTTCTGACGCATGTTCTTAATAACTCTTTTCTGAGAATTTTTGGTCACCCATTCGGCTTGATTTGAAATAAACGACGTACGCGTTCACCCGTAATTTACAAGTGTTAAGACCATTTTCAAATGTAAATAGCGATAGACCAAAAAAGAGGTGTGCCAATGAAGTGCCCTACAATTGTTAGACAGATAAATCTAACGATTGTGGGGCTTTTCTTATGACCAAATATAGTACTCAAT
>NZ_RHOC01000029.1 GCF_003946145.1 Levilactobacillus huananensis | reverse complement strand
TCGATTGTTGTTACTTTTGTTATAAAAGCGAATTGACTTCGCAAATATTGTTTGGGTTTGATACCAAGTATCAAACCGCCCTACACATATTTGGTTTGTCGAAACAATGTTCAGTTTTCAAAGGTCTACCAGTTGTCTGCTCTCGCAGACAACTTAATAATCATATCATTTTAACAATATGATGTCAACAAGAAATTTCAAAACACATTTCTCAATTGATTGCCGCCTTAATGAAGCAGCTCAATAAATATACCATTTAGCTAACCTGCTTGTCAACAAGCAATTTAACTTTTTAAAGTAATGAACTGCTGTCGTAAAAGACAACTTAGATAATATACCATGCACATCATCTAAGTGTCAACAAAAATCTAAAATACGTGTCAACACCATTCGCTATTCGCGGTAATATCCATTAGGTGCTCCCCCTACACCGATGGACCAAATTCATTCCCACTAACTGAGTTGCCACCGAGGCGCCTCCTTTTCAGTCTAAACATTTTCATTTGTTTCCGGCTAACCGTCCTTCACAATAACGCTTTCTTGCGCAACATGCGTAACCATTCCCCCACTAAGCGTATATTTCCTATTTATACCTAATTGCGTCTTCTTTCTTAACGACCACAATTACCGGTCTCCCTCCTTATATCGTCACCCATAACTCCATCACAAATCCAGCTAGCTTAGAGACGCCGTTTGGAAAAAATCACAGCACCGACACCAATGAAGATCAGTGCCCAGACCATATTCCCAATGCCTAACTGTTGAATGGTCAAATGGGTCATCGCGCGATAATCTGGATTACCGTACTCCTCTTGCAAGTAAAACATGTTAAACGGATTCCACTTCAGCAACGGCATGAGCGTCTTGAATGAACGCAGTAAGAGACTTGATACCCCTTCCCCCATAAAGCAAGCACCAATACCGACAGCAATCGCCGCAGCGCCATGACGGCTACAGCTTGCCAGTAGGAAGACAAAGCTCACAATGAGTACACCACCATACAGGTCCAACAGGGCATTAATCCCCAGATTGTACCCCAAACTTTGATGATAATGGTAAATGGTTTGCCAATGAATCCGCGAATTGCCACTTAATTTCAGAATCAGTGTTCCCCCAACAACCAGAACGTGTAGCAAGCTACTATAACCCAGGACCAACAAAAATTTTGCAACGTAGATCATCCAACGATGCGGCACCTGCATTGCTAATTGTTTAATGGTTCCATACTCGAATTCCATTGCCACACTAGTTGCGCTAATAACAATTAGAAATAAGATTGTCCATTGAAAACCGACATATCCTGAGGCCATATAAAATTCTTGATCACTGATAGTCGCTCGTTGAGCTGTCAGCGCCACACCACTCATCAGCAGAGCAATTAAGAGTGGCGCTAACCATGCTAACCGTTGATGTTTAAACTTAAAAATTTCTCGCCAGAGTGTCTTGCACATATCTCTACTCCCCCTCATTTGCTAACATTCTTAATAGGGCTGTTTCCAAGTCTTCTCGTTGCTGGCTCACTTTCAAAATCTGAATTCCCGCGTCCAGTACGATCTTCAGTAACGGCGTTACCGCTGCCGATGCCGGCACAATTAATTGATCTTCTCGCTGGGTCACTGAATATCCCGCAGATCGAAGCAGGCGTCTAGCTCGCTCATTGGCTGTCGTGGAAATCACCAAGAACGCCTGTGCTGACTGGTGAAGTTGTGCAATCGTTTGTTGGAGCAACACCTGTCCCTGATCAATCAAGATCACTTGGTCAATGATTTTCTCCAATTCACCTAAAATGTGACTGGAAACTAGGAATGTCGTTCCTTCGTGTGCCAATTGAAGCAACAAGTCGCGCAACTGTTTGACGGATTGGGGATCCAGACCATTCATGGGCTCATCCAAAATAACTAACCGGGGTTGCGTGACTAAAGCCAAGGCAATGCCCAATTTTTGTTTCATGCCTAGCGAATAACGGGTAGCCGGTCGGTAAATATAGGCTGTCATCTGAAGTGCCTTTACCACCCAGTCCATTTGTGCAGTTGACGCCGCCGTCAATTGCAGATGTTGCCAGCCGCTTAGGAACGGATAGATTGCGGGTCGCTCAATGAGAGCCCCTACTTGACGTGTCACCACTGTATGCATACTGACTGAAACCGGCTGTCCAAGGATCTGAACGGTGCCGGTGTCCGTTGGCATGAACCCCAGTAAGCTTTTCATGATGGTCGTTTTTCCCGCACCATTAGGACCGACTAACCCCACAATCTTGCCAGCCGAAAATTCAAAACTAACATTACGTAAGACTACCCGCCGGCCAAACGTTTTTCGCACCCCGGCGACCTGAACCATTTTTTCCTGCACATGTTGCATTAGACATCGTCTCCTCTACTCCCTTTTAACATACCCGTTCAAACCGCGAGATGATACGGATGCTAGCGAGAATAGCTTGCTATTTTCGGACGATTCTTTATGCTAGAGTTAATAGAAAGTGAGGACTCACTATGGCATCAACAGAACTAGGTACGCGTTTAAAATATTTCCGCCAAATGCACCAGCTGACGCAAACCGAGCTGGCGGATAAATTGCACGTTTCGCGGCAAACTGTTTCCAGCTGGGAAACTGGCCGGAACCAACCAGACATTGCTACCATCACCCAACTAGCTACCTTGTATAGTCGCTCAGTGGATGACCTCCTATTGGATACAGCAACCACAGCCAACGGCCCGACCAAGCAGTTTGCCCGACCAAGTCTCACCTTACCCACGGTTCTGTTCGGCATCCTGATAGTGGAACGCGTCACCCAATTTTCGACCTTTCCAGCATTCTATTGGATTGATTTCCTTATTCTCTTGCTAATCATTCTCATAGGTAATCTGCTCATTGCTCGCCGGCATCTCAGCGTTTGGACTAGTCGGGTACACTGGATTGGGTTGACTGGATTTGCCCTGCTCAGTTTCATCAGTGGGAGTCTAAATGTCTTTGACATGGGTTTCGGCCTGATGACCACCTGCCAGTTCAGTGGTCTAGTCGTCGCGATTGTCCTTGTCAGAAAATACTGGCAGTTCCGGTCAGTTAAAGTTCGATAGCACTTGGACCCGCAGTCCAGCTAGGTTAAATTAACCGTCACGCAAAAAAGGTAACGACCGCCCCCACCAGGGAGTGCCGTTACCTTTTTAGTTAGCCATTCCGTTGCTGCCGTTTGGTTGACAGCTTATTTAACTCCGTGTCATAACGACAACTTAAGCGATGTACCACTCAAATTGCTGCGCGGAACCCAAGCGTCTCACACGACTTATTTTATTTCTCTAATTAGCTTGAACGCGTTCATTGTATTTCCGACCATTCGCGAAAGCCAAAGCACAACTGTATTAGCTGACTGTGCTGGATCTGCTTTTCGCAAAACCCCAATTGCTGAGAAAGGCGGTACGCTGCGTGATTGTCGGTGACAAAACTTCAGTAGTGCGGTGCCAATCCCCTGTCTGCGCTGAGATTGATTCACTGCCACAAAATCAACATAGGTGGCTCCTTGAGGTACGGGTTGGTCCAACAACCCCAGAAATAATAACCGCCTGAGACGATCGCGCCAAGGCAGAGTCTGCCTCAAGCGGTCTGTTGACACGTGACGGTGGTCTCACCGAATTTTTTAAAATAGATCACGGGATTAAGCTGTTGTAAATGTCCGTGTTCTCCCAACGCTGGTGCATTGTGCACTTCCAGTTGTGTCGCTTTTTCCAGACCGATCGACCGCAGCTAACGAGCGGGTTGTTTATGGAACAACACCGTATTTAACGGTTTCGTCCGTTGAAGACCAAGGATTTCTGTGATAGTCTGCTGTGTCTCTTGAAGACGCTGCACTTGTTGCCTGACTTGTTGTTGAAACTCGTGCAACTCGGACGTTACATTGGACTGGTTCAATAGACTATGGATCATCATTGGTAGCGAATAACCTAATTGACGTAAGAAACGAATATAGTAAAGTTAGTAAAGCTGCTAGTCGCGGTTGATTTAAACATGACTTGTTTCCAACAATCAGCGGTTCGTTTTTGACGCCGTGTGGTCGCCAGACTGGTTTGCGCGGCGGTCATGCGCCACTACTGGTTTTATTTTTGGACACAAAAAAAAGAACCCTTACAGGGTTCTTTCGTTCGCGTGGCAACGTCCTATCCTCGCAGGGGGCGATCCCCCAACTACTATCAGCGTGCTGAAGCTTAACTTCCGTGTTCGGCATGGGA
>NZ_RHOC01000028.1 GCF_003946145.1 Levilactobacillus huananensis | reverse complement strand
TGTAACCTAGAAAAAAGGCCTCCAGTGTTAAACCGGGAGCCTTTTTTAGTATACCAATTTCTACTTCACATAAGGCGGCTTATCCCAAGTAACCCCCAGCTATCCCGATACTTCCACATTCCGTTATTTTCCGTTTGTGAAACCACCTTAAAAAGAAGTGGTCTAGGTCTTAGATTGGCTTTAATTGGGGAAACTGTCTTTGTGAAATTCACTTAGTTTTTTCCTAGACCATTCCATCAAATCGAATAGTCTCATTCTTTGTATTAACTAGAAACTGACCCACATTTCCTTGGTACTTCACCAATACTCTGAATGAATACTTGTAATTTACACGGGTATATCGAATACCTACAATCTTTCCTTCATACCCTTGGCTATGCAAGACTCTCTTTACTTGATTCCTTTGCCGACTCGTAATCCTGACTGAACTTCGGTAGATTATTCTCTTATTAAGTTCATCAGGATTCAAGGGAACAATGTAATCCTTACATTTCAACAATTCCACCAACTTTCTTTGGAATTTGTCTTGACGGGTTACGGTTTTCCATTCAGTTTAGAGGGAGTGACGTTTTGAGCGCAGAATTGTTCCCTGGAAACAGCTATTTGAAATAACTGAACCAGAGTACAATTCTGCTAACTAAAAGTTTCCCCTTAGTTCGTCGGTCGTTAACGCCCGTCGCTTGTCTGTACAATTGCGGTATTGCTACCACCACTCATTATAAACCTACGTTTTCGGTTTAACCTACTAAAAAACGCCCTAGTAGGCGTTGGTAATACGTATTTATTTTTGTTCGATCACCAACTAATCAGTGGCACCAAGCCGAAGCTTCGTTTTACCACCCGCGCCGTTAATGGTCGCGCTCACCATTCACCACCCAGCCGTACAGATGACCTTGTTGTGGTATAGCCAGACTTATTGAAGTCGCACTGGCAAACGTGTCCCCTTGGATTTAGACCCCAGCTTGTCCCCTAGGGCTTTAAAAATCGCACCGGCCATGTTATAATAGTCGTTAAACAATATGACTTTTATGTGTGGCGCTCACCAATTCCAGTTGGTGGGTGTTTTTTTATGTTCTGTTTTAATTGCACAACTAATAATAGACGCTTTTATGCCAATTGTAAAGGCAAATCGTAAAAGTCTCCTTTTTCAAAATGTTTAAAAGGAGACTAGTACACTAGGATAAAAGGAGACAAGGAGACTAGTGTACTAGTGCCCCTTTTATACAAAAACAGGTCTATATTTAACAGCTTTATGCTTTTATCTCCTAATCTCTTAGTGTATAAGGAGACAAGGGGATTAGTACACTAGTACACTAGTCTCCTTAATTTGTTTTATTTAATGTAAAAGTGTACTATTGCATTAAATACATAAGTGAGGTGTCCAAATGGGATATGTTATTGTAAACGCTCAGCAAAAGGGCGGCGTTGGAAAAACAACCGATACTGTCATGGAAGCTGTTGTTGCCTCTTCATTTTACAACAAAAAAGTTTTAGTTATAGATACCGATTTGCAGGGAAATGCAACACAGTTCTTAGCTAAAACATTTCAAGTTTTGACATTTAATCAATCATTCATGAGCTGTATAGAAGATGGTTCCTTAGAAAAAGGGATTGTTTCTCTTTCTGATAACTTGGATTTAATTGGCTCCGATTACGACACAAGAAAATTTGGAGATTTCCTTGATAATAAATTTTCCAGTATAAGTGATCGAACTTTTTATCTTAGCAAGCTAGTAAACAAAATAAAAGATAGATATGACTACATATTTATCGACGTTCCTCCTTCGACAGATATTAAAGTTGACAACGCCATGGTATGTGCTGATTACATTATCGTTATTCAGGAAACACAACAATTTGCTTTCGATGGGTCTAAACGTCTTGTCTTAACATATCTTCAAACATTAGCAGACGATTTTGGGGATAAAGTTCATTTTCAAGTTGCCGGAATACTTCCAGTCTTGCTACAGGCTAAACGTCCGCTTCATCAAAGAATCGTAAAAGAAACAATTGAATATTTTGGAAAAGACAATGTATTCAATAATATTGTAAATAACCATGCGAGATTGGAGTGGTATGCAGCTCAGGGAATTCAGTTTGAAGATTACCATGACAAGCGCGTTTGGGGACTATTTGCTGATATATTCTCTGAACTGGAATTAAGAATCAAGTCCTTTGAAAATACAGGAGATATAGAAAATTTCACTTATGCTCATCAGTTTATAACTGGTAACAAGCTTACAAGCAAAGGAAAGGCGATGACTGTCAGTGGCTTTGATCAAGCGAAATAATAATCAGCAGGTTACCATTCAAAAAAAAGCTAACGTTTCAAGAGATTTAGACGCTTCTAAATATAAGAGCTATCAGCGGAAGACACTGAAGGTTGATCCTCCAGTTTACGAATTAGTAAAAACAATTTCTTACGTAACAGATGTGAAAATGTATGATCTCGTTCGTGAGATGGCAAATATTTATCTAGAGAAAAATGTAGATGTCCGTGACCGTGAAAATATAATTCGAATGATAAACCAAAAAGGAGAATAGGAGATTAGTCTCCTATTCTCTCAGACGACACGTTCACTTTTTAGACGTATACTTGTCCGTTTAAATGAAGCAGAATGTACACAAAAAAGGCCACCCACCTCGTAATGAGATGAGTGGTCATTTGGTTGTGTCAATCTTGAAGGATTAACTTAATCCTAGCACTATTTACTTTTGAGTTCACGTACATCGCCTTCAACATTGTCTAGGCGTTCGTTGATAACCTTATGCTCACTTCTACTAGCAATAAAGTCTTCACGTAGGGTAGTTTGCGAATCAAACAACCGTTCAATTCGCTGGCTGCTATCCTTCATACTTTGGGCAATGTCTTGCAGCCGATCCGTAAAAGGTTTCATGATAGATTGTAAACAGCAAGCTGTAAGTGATCTTTAAAATTTTTTATTTTGTAAACTCAAGTTCACCAAGAGCATGTTGGGCTGCTAAATTCAATAGGCTCCACTGTCGGTCAAAGCCTGGTTGGAAGAAAAAGTCAGCTTCGGCCAAATCTTCCAATTTTAATCCTTGTTGGATGGCTAATGAAATAACATTACCTTGGGCAGTGATATCATAAGTTGACAATACAGCACCACCTAATAGTTGATGCGTGTTTGGATTGTAATCTAGCTCTACGTAGACCTCTGTATTTCCCTTCTCCATAGGAACATAAGCTGGACGCAAAGTGTCTTTGTAAAAGGATGTGTGAATTTCAATATCGGCCTTTTGGGCTGTGGTCATATTCAGACCTGATGTGGCAAAGTGATAGTCGAAAACACTTAATGCTGATGAGCCAACTACTCCTGAAAATGGTATAGATGGTGTGTTCTCAAAGATGTGTTCCGCTACATAACGGGCTTCGCGCCGGGCAACCGTGGCTAAAGCTATCGGCATGTCCTTCTGGGCAGGAATTGAATAGGCCAATACCGCATCACCTATGGCGTAGACATCAGGCAGATTAGTTCTCAAATATTTGTCAGTTTTAATCCACCCGCGCTTATCTAGTTCAACCGTTCCCCTTAACCAATCAGTATTAGGCTTTACTCCAGCAGCTTGAATTATCAAGTCACTCGGATATTCTGCATCGCTTGTCTTAACAGCAGAAACTGCTTCAAGACCTTCATAGCTTTCGATCTTAGCACCAGTGACAACTTGAACTCCCTTGTTGGTCAATTCTTTTGATAAGATATCTGTTAATTCAGTATCTAGATAGTTACCCAAAGGCCGATTAATCATATCGATTAATGTAACATTTTTGCCAGCTTTGATGCTGGCCTCGGCAGCTTCAATCCCAATGTAACCCGCGCCAATAACAGTAATATTTTTGACATTTGGGTCAGATAATTTTGCTTTGATCTTCTCTGCCCAATCCTTGCCGCGCATTGAATAAACGTTTTTTAGTTCATGACCAGGAACTGGTAAATTGTTTGGAGTGACGCCTGAGCTTAAAATTAATTTATCATAGTCATAGCTCTGTATTTTACCGGATTTTAAGTCTTTTACGATAACTTGCTTATTCTCTGGATTTATTTTTGTCACTTCATGATTGGCGTATACTTCTGTCCCAAGTTTTTCGAGATCTGCAGGTTTAAAATTACGGACATCATTAACATTCGTTACGCTGTTTTCTAAATATAGTTCCATACCACAGGACATGAAAGAAATAAAATCTCCTGCTTCGAATAGTTTAATATCTAGGTCTGAGTATTTGTGAGTAAGTTCCAGAACTGACTGATGGCCGCCGTGCGATGCACCAACAACAATAACTTTTGTCTTCGACATAAAAAATATAGCCTCCTAATAGATTGGTGAAAAACAATGAGGTGAGTCTACTTACAAAAATGATCCAATTACAGTTTAGAATCATTCTAAAACAAAGTCAATGGATTTTAATTAAAAGGTAGATTGTAAAATTAATCCGAACGCTGTTCGGACAAAAAAGATCAGCTTCCTTTAAAATGGTGTTTACCACAAAC
>NZ_RHOC01000027.1 GCF_003946145.1 Levilactobacillus huananensis | reverse complement strand
GGTTTGATACTTGGTATCAAACCCAAACAATATTTGCGAAGTCAATTCGCTTTTATAACAAAAGTAACAACAATCGATGAGCTATTCAAGCCATCATCATAAGATGAGAGTTTGATCCTGGCTCAGGACGAACGCTGGCGGCATGCCTAATACATGCAAGTCGAACGCGTCTTCGTTAACTGAAGTGCTTGCACGGACGTTAACCATAAGACGAGTGGCGAACTGGTGAGTAACACGTAGGAAACCTGCCCAGAAGCAGGGGATAACACTTGGAAACAGGTGCTAATACCGTATAACAACAAAAACCGCATGGTTTTTGTTTGAAAGATGGCTTCGGCTATCACTTCTGGATGGTCCTGCGGCGTATTAGTTAGTTGGTGAGGTAAAGGCCCACCAAGACGATGATACGTAGCCGACCTGAGAGGGTAATCGGCCACATTGGGACTGAGACACGGCCCAAACTCCTACGGGAGGCAGCAGTAGGGAATCTTCCACAATGGACGAAAGTCTGATGGAGCAATGCCGCGTGAGTGAAGAAGGGTTTCGGCTCGTAAAACTCTGTTGTTGAAGAAGAACGGGTGCAAGAGTAACTGTTTGCATCGTGACGGTATTCAACCAGAAAGCCACGGCTAACTACGTGCCAGCAGCCGCGGTAATACGTAGGTGGCAAGCGTTGTCCGGATTTATTGGGCGTAAAGCGAGCGCAGGCGGTTTCTTAAGTCTGATGTGAAAGCCTTCGGCTTAACCGGAGAAGTGCATCGGAAACTGGGGAACTTGAGTGCAGAAGAGGACAGTGGAACTCCATGTGTAGCGGTGGAATGCGTAGATATATGGAAGAACACCAGTGGCGAAGGCGGCTGTCTAGTCTGTAACTGACGCTGAGGCTCGAAAGCATGGGTAGCAAACAGGATTAGATACCCTGGTAGTCCATGCCGTAAACGATGAGTGCTAGGTGTTGGAGGGTTTCCGCCCTTCAGTGCCGCAGCTAACGCATTAAGCACTCCGCCTGGGGAGTACGACCGCAAGGTTGAAACTCAAAGGAATTGACGGGGGCCCGCACAAGCGGTGGAGCATGTGGTTTAATTCGAAGCTACGCGAAGAACCTTACCAGGTCTTGACATACTATGCAAATCCTAGAGATAGGACGTTCCCTTCGGGGACATGGATACAGGTGGTGCATGGTTGTCGTCAGCTCGTGTCGTGAGATGTTGGGTTAAGTCCCGCAACGAGCGCAACCCTTATTATCAGTTGCCAGCATTAAGTTGGGCACTCTGGTGAGACTGCCGGTGACAAACCGGAGGAAGGTGGGGATGACGTCAAATCATCATGCCCCTTATGACCTGGGCTACACACGTGCTACAATGGGCGGTACAACGAGTTGCGAAGTCGTGAGGCTAAGCTAATCTCTTAAAGCCGCTCTCAGTTCGGATTGTAGGCTGCAACTCGCCTACATGAAGTTGGAATCGCTAGTAATCGCGGATCAGCATGCCGCGGTGAATACGTTCCCGGGCCTTGTACACACCGCCCGTCACACCATGAGAGTTTGTAACACCCAAAGCCGGTGAGATAACCTTCGGGAGTCAGCCGTCTAAGGTGGGACAGATGATTAGGGTGAAGTCGTAACAAGGTAGCCGTAGGAGAACCTGCGGCTGGATCACCTCCTTTCTAAGGAATATACGGAGGCTACACATACTTTGTTGAAACAATGTTCAGTTTTGAGGGGCTTACCTCTCAA
>NZ_RHOC01000026.1 GCF_003946145.1 Levilactobacillus huananensis | reverse complement strand
TTGTTCTTTGAAAACTAGATATTATCAATTATTTTCCTTTAATTATTAAGATAATTAAACCGAGAAACAACTGCGTATTTTTGAGTTTTTTAATTAGTTTTATATCGCTAATACTCGATTAATCAACGATTACGACGTAATCGTTAGGTTAAGTTATGAAGGGCGCATGGTGGATGCCTTGGTACTAGGAGCCGATGAAGGACGGGACTAACACCGATATGCTTCGGGGAGCTGTACGTAAGCTTTGATCCGGAGATTTCCGAATGGGGAAACCCAATTACATTAATCCGTAATTACAACTTGGGGAATACATACTCAAGTTGAGGCAGACGCGGGGAACTGAAACATCTAAGTACCCGCAGGAATAGAAAGAAAAATCGATTCCCTAAGTAGCGGCGAGCGAACGGGGAATAGCCCAAACCAAAGAGCTTGCTCTTTGGGGTTGTAGGACTGAACATTTGAGTTACCAAAGTCAATGATAATCGAAGAGTCTGGGAAGGCTCGGCATAGAGGGTGATACCCCCGTAGATGAAATCATTGGCCCTCAGTTCAGTATCCTGAGTACGGCCACACACGTGAAACGTGGTCGGAATCCGGGAGGACCATCTCCCAAGGCTAAATACTCCCTAGTGACCGATAGTGAACCAGTACCGTGAGGGAAAGGTGAAAAGCACCGCGGAAGCGGAGTGAAATAGTTCCTGAAACCATGTGCCTACAATTAGTTAGAGCCCGTTAATGGGTGATAGCGTGCCTTTTGTAGAATGAACCGGCGAGTTACGTTAATTTGCAAGGTTAAGGTGGAAAGACCGGAGCCGTAGCGAAAGCGAGTCTGAAACGGGCGTTTCAGTAAATTGACGTAGACCCGAAACCAGGTGACCTACCCATGTCCAGGTTGAAGGTGCGGTAAAGCGCACTGGAGGACCGAACCCGTGTATGTTGAAAAATGCTGGGATGAGGTGTGGGTAGCGGTGAAATTCCAAACGAACTTGGAGATAGCTGGTTCTCTCCGAAATAGCTTTAGGGTTAGCCTCGGAGTTAAGAATCGTGGAGGTAGAGCCACTGTTTGGACTAGGGGCCCGTCATGGGTTACTGAATTCAGATAAACTCCGAATGCCACAGATTTATATCCGGGAGTCAGACGACGAGTGATAAGATCCGCCGTCGAAAGGGGAACAGCCCAGACCACCAATTAAGGTCCCTAAATATGTACTGAGTGGAAAAGGATGTGGAGTTGCATAGACAGCTAGGATGTTGGCTCAGAAGCAGCCACCATTTAAAGAGTGCGTAATAGCTCACTAGCCGAGTGATCCTGCGCCGAAAATTTACCGGGGCTAAGTACATTACCGAAATTGTGGATGCGACCATTAGGTCGCGTGATAGGAGAGCGTTCTAAGGGCAACGAAGGTAGACCGCAAGGACTACTGGAGCGCTTAGAAGTGAGAATGCCGGTATGAGTAGCGAAAGATCAGTGAGAATCTGATCCACCGAATGACTAAGGTTTCCTGGGGAAGGCTCGTCCTCCCAGGGTTAGTCGGGACCTAAGCCGAGGCTGAGAAGCGTAGGCGATGGATAACAGGTTGATATTCCTGTACTAGTTAATCATGTTTGAACGATGGAGGGACGCAGGAGGCTATGGTGAGCATCCGATTGGAAATGGATGTTCAAACGTCAAGTCTGGTTGTGAGTCAAATGCTTACAGCTAAGGACAAGGCGCGATGAGGACCGAATTTTAGTAGGGAAGCACCAGACGTCACACTGCCGAGAAAAGCTTCTAGTTAGTGATTAACTACCCGTACCGCAAACCGACACAGGTAGTCGAGGAGAGTATCCTAAGGTGAGCGAGTGAACTCTCGTTAAGGAACTCGGCAAAATGACCCCGTAACTTCGGGAGAAGGGGTGCTACACGCAAGTGTAGCCGCAGTGAAAAGGCCCAGGCGACTGTTTATCAAAAACACAGGTTTCTGCAAAATCGTAAGATGACGTATAGGGGCTGACGCCTGCCCGGTGCTGGAAGGTTAAGTGGATGAGTTAGCTTCGGCGAAGCCCAGAAATGAAGCCCCAGTAAACGGCGGCCGTAACTATAACGGTCCTAAGGTAGCGAAATTCCTTGTCGGGTAAGTTCCGACCCGCACGAAAGGCGTAACGATCTGGGCACTGTCTCAACGAGAGACTCGGTGAAATTATATTACCTGTGAAGATGCAGGTTACCCGCGACAGGACGGAAAGACCCCATGGAGCTTTACTGTAGCTTGATATTGGGTGTTGACACAGCTTGTACAGGATAGGTCGGAGCCGTAGAACTCGGAACGCTAGTTTCGAGTGAGGCGCTGGTGGGATACGACCCTCGCTGTGTGAATACTCTAACCCACACCACTTATCGTGGTGGGAGACAGTGTCAGGTGGGCAGTTTGACTGGGGCGGTCGCCTCCTAAAAAGTAACGGAGGCGCCCAAAGGTTCTCTCAGAATGGTTGGAAATCATTCATTGAGTGTAAAGGCAGAAGAGAGCTTGACTGCGAGACAGACAGGTCGAGCAGGGACGAAAGTCGGGCTTAGTGATCCGGTGGTACCGTATGGAAGGGCCATCGCTCAACGGATAAAAGCTACCCTGGGGATAACAGGCTTATCTCCCCCAAGAGTCCACATCGACGGGGAGGTTTGGCACCTCGATGTCGGCTCATCGCATCCTGGGGCTGTAGTCGGTCCCAAGGGTTGGGCTGTTCGCCCATTAAAGCGGTACGCGAGCTGGGTTCAGAACGTCGTGAGACAGTTCGGTCCCTATCCGTCGCGGGCGTAGGAAATTTGAGAGGAGCTGTCCTTAGTACGAGAGGACCGGGATGGACATACCGCTGGTGTACCAGTTGTGCCGCCAGGCGCATCGCTGGGTAGCTATGTATGGATGAGATAAACGCTGAAAGCATCTAAGTGTGAAACTCGCCTCGAGATGAGATTTCCCATTCCTATATGGAAGTAAGACCCCTGAGAGATGATCAGGTAGATAGGCTGGAAGTGGCAGCCCCGTGAGGGGTGAAGCGGACCAGTACTAATCGGTCGAGGACTTAACCAAGTTGAAAACGTGGTTGTTTCCGATGGAAGATAATTGAGTAATATCTAGTTTTGAGAGAACAAGCTCTCATAGTGTGGTGGCGATAGCCTGAAGGACACACCCGTTCCCATGCCGAACACGGAAGTTAAGCTTCAGCACGCTGATAGTAGTTGGGGGATCGCCCCCTGCGAGGATAGGACGT
>NZ_RHOC01000025.1 GCF_003946145.1 Levilactobacillus huananensis | reverse complement strand
TGTTCTGGGTGAGACACTATTTAGTGTACACAAAATTTCAAAATGTTTTATTTACAGAGCTTGACTAAACGTAGGAAAATGAGACTGGGACAATTGTCCCAGTCTCATTTTAATCTTAAGTCGTTTTTTCGACGCGCTGATTCAGCTCCTGAGCAATCTCAAAAGATTCACTCTGGTAACCGTCGTGCACCCCGAGATAGTAGCAAGCTAGGCTACCCAACGTAACCGCCAAAAAGTCCAGTGGGTATGGGAACCAGCCATGGCCCCCAAACTCATGACTCCCGACCGCTGACATCATGGTGAGCCAAAGCATTTCAACCAGTAACCATCGACTCCCCTTCAAACTGGCTCGTAAGGCTGTCCAGCCGGCAGGTTGTCGAAATTCATAATAGACGTAACAGATCAGCCCCAAAGCAATAACTCCGAAGACCTCAATTGTCGTGGGCCACTTCGCCCAGTAGATAGCGAGACTAGCCAGAACATAGGCCAGTGGGGACCACAATTGTAGCCCCCAAAGCCGAAATGGTCGACTGAATTCTGGTGCATCACGCCGGAGGGTTGACACCGTCACTGGTCCTGTCAGATAAGCGATCAAAGTCGATGTCGAAATAACATTCGACAACGCACTCCAATTCCGAAAACCAGCCACGAGGACAACGCCTAAAATCATATTTACCACCATGGCTCGCCGTGGCGTCTGATACTTCCGATTCAATTCCCCCAACTTGGTTGGCATGTGTTTGGTCCCAGTCATGGCTGCTAAGGCCCGACTGGTGGTGGCAACGAAGGAAACTCCGGTCCCAAATGGCGACACGAACGCATCCAAATAGAGTAACGTCGACAGCCATCCCAAGTTCATCAGAATCGCCAGATTAGCGAAGGGGGACTCGAAGTTAACCCCTTGCCAGCCATGAGCCAGATAATGCCCTGGAACTGCGCCAATGAAGGCGACCTGAAGCAGCGTGTAGATCAGCGCACTGATACTAAAAGCAATCACAATTCCCCAGAGAATATTGCGCTCTGGATGTTCAATCTCATTCCCCATATTAATTGTTGTCTGAAAGGCATTGTACGAGAAGATAATCCCCGCAGCCGTGGTGGCCGAGAAGATGGCCGCACTGCCATTAGGCATAAAGCCCGCGTTGTGGCCAAAGTTTCCGGACTGAAAACCAGTCGCCATTAAGACGATAATCGTTAACGTTGGAATTCCCAATTTAAAAATGGAAATAAAACTCGTAAACCGTGTCAGCAATTTAACCGACCAGAAGTTCAGCAGCGTAAACGCCAGAATAAACAGAAAGACAATGACCAGGCCCTGATTCGTGATGTCGCCATCTTTCAGGAAACCCCGGGTCCAGTTGGCCCAAGACCATGGCCAGGAACTCATGTACTGCACGGCCGCCACGGCTTCAATCGGAATAATCGTCAGTAACGACAACCAATTAGCCCAGCCAGCAACGAACCCCAATAAGGGCCCGTGAGAGAAGGCCGCATACTGGCTCATCCCCCCGCTCGTCGGAAACATCGTTCCCAATTCAATGTAATTCAATGCAATCAGGCCAATGATAACGGCCCCCAAAATCCAAGATAGGATGGCAGCCGGACCAGCGATCTGGGCGGCCATACCCGCACCAAACAACCAACCCGAGCCAATGATGGCACTCAGCGTTAGCATGACTAAAGAAAATAAACTCATCTTGCGCTTCAACCAAAATTCCTCACTTTCAAAAAAGATATTGGCCCATTGTACACTTGGTATCTGGCAATGCGCTAAGAAAGCAGCAATAGTTTCCTTAGAAGAGTTGACCCACATAATAGTGAATAAACATGGTAATAATCCCGACAATAACGTTTCTGATAATGGCTGTCTTGACTAAACCATGTCCTAATTTAGCACTCAGAAAACCGGTCAATGCCACAGATAAAATAACCGCAACAATCGTGGCTGGCCATTGCCAAGACACTGAGAATAGCGTCATAGCGATCAGTGGGAAAGTGCCCCCTAATCCGGCCGCAAAGAGTGATGAAAAGGCTGCGTCCCAAGGGTTCATGTAGTGTCCCAATTGAATGTCATCCTTGACATTCACGACTGTGGCCAGTGCATCCTTTTGCATCAAGTCTTGGGCGATAGCCAGTGACGTCTCAGGCGTCACTCCACGTTCTTCGTAGAACTTTTGAACCGCGGCGACTTGGTCGTCAAAATTAGTTTCGAGCAGCTTGGCTTCATGCGCCACCGCTGATTTTTCCGTATCCTTTTGCGTGCTGACAGAGGCATATTCACCCGACGCCATTGAGAAAGCACAAGCCAACAGGTCTGACAGGCCAGCAATGAAGATGGTAAACTGGTTATTTGTCGCGGCCGCAACACTGAAGAGCACCCCAACAACGGTCAAGATACCATCATTGGACCCCAGGACACCAGCTCGCAGAGTGTTTAATTTTTCATCCATCGTTTGATGCTGCTTTTGCTTCTTAACATGTACTTGTTCATTCGTTGCCATGATTGATTGCCTCCCCTATGCAAACAAGTGTCCGATACCATACGTGACCAGCATCGTCAAAATTCCTGCAATCACGTTTCGCCGGGTACCATGCCAGCGATCGGCATTTCCCAAAAGTGCAGCCACATACCCTGTAATCGAAAGAGCGATGATAACCGCCACGAACGTTCCGCCAATTCGCCAGTTCTTTGGTAACAGGGTTATCGACACGAGTGGCAGGATCGACCCCGTTGGGAATGAAATCATCGAGGCAATGGCCGCGGAGAACGGATTCGTATACTCGCCAACGTTAAAGCCAAACCGCTCACGCACCGTGGTTTTCACAGGGTCCTCGGTCATCATTTCCTTCGTCGCTTGATCCGCCAATTCTGGTTTGATTCCAGTTGCCACGTACTTGTCGCGAACGAAGTTATATTCGCTGTCATAATCGTTGTCTAACGCCACTGTTTGCGTTTCGATGGCCTTACGTTGGGCGTCCTTCTGCGTGTTGACGGAGACATACTCGCCCATCGCCATGGACACGGTCCCCGCAATCATACCCGCAATCCCAGAAATGAAGATGGCGAAGCTACTGGTTGCGGCACCCGCAACCCCTACGACGATTCCCGCTACGGAGAGAATCCCATCATTGGCCCCCATTACGCTTGCTCGCAACACGTTGATTCGTTGTGCCAACGTTGCTGGTTTCTTCTTTTTTGTCATTATTTTCTACCCCCAGATATGTCTTAATTTCAGTTTAACACTCTTAGAATTAAAAGTTAGGTAGGTTTAACATTTTGCCTTACTTTAGAATGATTATCAACTAAATACAAATTCATTGTACGCTCATTTCGTCAAAAGTAAATCACTTATTTCGATAGCTGACTCATGAACCATCACGTCTTCTTCTGATAAGCTTTTAGCTGGCTATTCGCTCAAAGTGTGGTTTAATAGAGGCAAACTAGAGTGATTATAAATTAAAGGAGGGATCAGCATGGCCAATCAGACCCAGTTACTCGACCAGGCCTTACAAACCTTGAAGGAACACCACGTGCGCGTAACACCGCAACGGCAAGTCATCTTGACGTATCTGGTGACACATCACAATCACCCCGCGGTGGAAACCATTTTTTCTGCCCTCACAGACCAACTGCCTAATCTCAGCATGGCGACGGTGTACAATACACTAAATCTCTTCGTCGAACTTGGCATCGTGATAGAGCTTCCTAACGACAACGGTGGCTTACGCTACGACTTCTTCGGCCGACCCCACTACCACGTTATCTGTGAAAATTGTGGCAAAATTACCGATGTCTTTGCCCCAGAATTTCCAGAAATCGAACGGGCACTCAACCAGGCAGCCAGTAACCAAACCGGTTACCTGGTGACAAGTAATCACGTCGAAGTCTATGGCATTTGTCCAGAATGTCAGCAGAAATTACACCTGAACGCTGACAGTTCAAAATGGGCCGCAAACCAGCCGAAACCGCTGTCATAGCAATGTTACAACCAGATTACAGGTGTCGTTAAGTTTTAATCTATTTGAAAACACCTCGATCAAACCCCGATAGAGTCATTATTACCATCGTAATATTACGATGAACACCCCGTCAGCCGGTTGTCGGGGCTAAAAATAATGTATATAGTTGATAGCGAAGAATATCGACTGAGCAACCGGTCATCCGGTTGTGTAATGACTAATAAGATTTGAGGGATGATCAGGGTGAAGATGCACAAAGTAGTTTTAACAGCTCTGGCTGTTTTAGGGGCGACGGGAGTTCTTGCCACGTCAACCACGGCCAATGCCAGCTCCAAGGTAAACGATTATATTAGCAGCAAGAATATTGGTCACGCTAAGGTGACGAAGTCCATCTGGAAGGGATTTCCTAAGTACAAGTACCGTCATGGTAAGGGCAAGCCCGAGGGCGTTGTGGTTCATGAAACCGCCAATCCTTCTTCCACGTTAACTAACGAAGTCGCTTACATGAAACGTAACTACCAAAACGCGTTCGTTCACAGTTTCGTGGATGCTTCCAAGATCGTTAACATCGCCAACACGGACTACCTTGCTTGGGGAGTTGGTTACCCAGGTAATGCCCGTTTCGTTCAATTCGAACAAGTTGAAGTTCACAGCAAGAAGGCTTTTGCCAAAGAAGTGAATAATGCCGCTTGGTATACCGCCTATCTCTTAAAGGAATACAACTTGAAACCTAATGATGCCGCCTACGATGGCAAGGGAACTGTCTGGTCCCACGCCTCCGTGGCCAACAAGCTTGGTGGATCCTCGCATAGCGATCCAGTCGGCTACTACGCTTCAAATGGCCGCAAGTACTTTGGTCAGAAATACACCATGGCTGCCTTCTATCAGTTGGTTAAGCAGTACTACAACGACATGAACATGAGTCATGTCAAGTTGGTCAGTGCCACTTACACCAATGTCAATAAGCAAGGTAAGTTAAGCAGCAAGTACAAGAACTTCCGCCTTTACAACAAGTTAAAGGGTGCTGCGAAGAACGTTAAAAAAGTGAGCTGGTCAAAGATCTCGCCTAAGGTTGGCAAGACCTACTACATCGATCAAGTCGGGCAAAAGTACAAGTCAACCACTTGGTACCGTATCCGGCCTTCTAAGAACAGCAAGACGCGTTACTGGGTCTACAGCGGCAACTTAACTGGAGTTAAGGATGTTGAAACGACCACCCCAACTGCTGCTTCGGCCAGTGAAGCTAGCTCCTCTGCTAGTTCTTCAAGTTCTAACAACTAGGATTTAAGTTAAAAACTAAAAAATGCTTGGTTAACTGCACTAGTCCCTGTCAAGTTGACAGTTGAAATAATATAATTTTTAGTATTGCTTAAGCGGCTTCATCGCGGTATTC
>NZ_RHOC01000024.1 GCF_003946145.1 Levilactobacillus huananensis | reverse complement strand
GTTTGTGGTAAACACCATTTTAAAGGAAGCTGATCTTTTTTGTCCGAACAGCGTTCGGATTAATTTTACAATCTACCAATTACTAGATATGCCCAAAAGTTACTGGAATAGTCCCTCTAACGTCGATAAATTTGTTATAAAACCCATTAAAGAAGAATTAACTCCTTTGTTTAGAGGATTAACGGTTAGAAAAAAATATGGTAAAGGGCGTGGGAAACCAGTTATTGGCTATTCGTTTACCTGGAAACCCGAAAAGAAAGATGCCAATGATTTCTCACAAGGCCAATTACAAGATGAGCGTCAAAAGCTTTTTAATATTCAGCATAATGGTGAATTAACAGAGCAGGAAAAATGGCGCGCCATTGACAAGGTTAAAGGGTTAACTTTAGGCTCTACTGAGAAACAAGCATTGGCTGATAAACAGGCCGAGCACGATAAAAAAATAAGAGATCAAGCAAGACAAGAAGCACTTGCTGAACTCCGAAAGGGGTTTGGAAATAATGCCTAAAACAATTAGAGAACTTGCTGATGAATTGGGCGTTTCAAAGCAGGCTATATGGCAAAAGATAAAAAGAGATGCGTCAATCGATTTACGTCAATTTACATCAACAAAAGGTAATACTGTTTACGTTGATGTTGATGGGCAAAAAGCTATTAAAGCAATGTTCTCAAACAATTCGTCAACAAGATACCGTCAACAAAAAGATGATGTTGACGACAACAAAAAAGATGCGGTTGATGGACAAGATGAAGTGAAATTCCTTCGAAATTTAGTATCAGAAATTCAATCTGAAAAGAAAGAGTTACATAAGTTACTAGATCAGCAACAAAGATTGGCCTTACAGGACAAACAACTGCTCGAAGAATACAAAGCAGAAAACGACAGATTAAAAGTTCTCAAAATGCCCTCACAGGAAACAGAATTCAAACACTTAGACAATCAATATAAAGATGAAGTGAACGGGAACGCTCTTAAAGAGAAGTTGGAAAATTTGCAGGAACAAATCAAAGTTCAAAAAAGGATAGAAGAACAAGAAAAACCAAGAAAATGGTGGGGACTATGGCGAAAATAGATGATTCAGTTAAATTGACATCATTTAAAGGTAATTTATATGATGTGATGAAGTTAATCTTAGCTAAACGTGGGGTAAGTGTAGGACGAGCACGTAATCCTTTACCACATGTAGAAGATGATGAAATGGATCATGTTGAGGTAGTACGGCAACATATTGATGATGCAATTGCTGAATTTACTAAATAATAAAAAAACGCCGAGTCTCCTTAAAAGAGGCTCAGCGTTTTTTTAAATCTGTGACCAGACGTCCGCTCCCAAAGTAGGGAAGAGAGGTACGATGCGGCCTAGTTGTTCAGCTGCATATTGAAACTCAATTGCTGGTAATAAAACGTTAATTGCATCGGCAGCATGTTCACTAACTTCAGCTGCTCCTACAAGATGATGGTCTTGATCGTAAATCAAGGTGTTATCACCAATTGTTTCCTTATCAACTTGGCGGAACCATCCGTCAGGAAGATGATTAGTTTTAATGGTGTAATCAGGATTTTGCTGAGCTTCTTCGACGCTCATACCAACCTGTGCGATTTGTGGTGAGGTAAAGACAATGGTTGGGATGGGCGGATAGTTGATTGCGTCAGTAGTCTTTCCTGTGAAAAGTTGGGTTAAATAACTAGATTCAAAGATCGCAGTCGGGGTGAGCTTAGGCTGTTCTTTATCAAGCACATCACCAGAAGCATAGATGTTATCAATGTTAGTTTGAAGATGATCGTTAACTTCGATCCCGTTAGCATTGTAACTAACGCCTACTTCGTCTAATCCGATGTTTTCGATGTTAGGAATTCGTCCGGTAGCATCCAAAATCCAGTCGGTGGTGAGGGTTTCGTGATCGTTATAAGACACGGTAAAATGAGAACCGTCTTCCTCAAAACGATCCACCTGAGCGTTGTAAATGAACTTCACCCCTCGTTTTTCGAGGTCGGCAATGACTTGTTTTACGTAATCTTGATTAAATTTGCGCAACGCCCGATTATGGCGTAAAAGTACAGTGACGTTCGCGCCGGCAGCATTGGCAATCGTGGCAAATTCCATGCCGATATAGCCCGCGCCAATAATTACGATATTTTCAGGAAGCTGTTTGAGGTTCATAAAATCGGTACTGTCATGCGTAAGTTCTGAGCCCATAACATCTAGATGGTGGGGACGTAGCCCCGTTGCAATCACGATTTTGTCAGCGGTGTAGCGCTGTTGATCCACTTCGATGGTGTGAGCATCAACAAATTTTCCACGACCGTGAATAATTTCGATGTCAACAGAGTCGAGTAAACCAGTAATCATGTCCGGCAAGCCGTCGATGACTTCGTGTTCATGTTCTACATTGGCAGTCCAATCCAGCTTTAAGTCACCATTTACAATGCCATCAAGGCGTTCTTGGTGGCGTAAAAGTTGAACCGGGTTGTCCAGCGTAATTTTCGCGTTGCATCCACGGTTTGGACAAGTTCCCCCGATTTTGTCCGCTTCGATAATGGCGACTTTTTTACCACTATTAGCTAGTGGAACCGCCCCGTCGAAGGCACCATGCCCCGCGCCTAAGTACAAAACATCAAATTGATAACTTTCAGTCATTTAATTACCTCCATCCTAAATTTAGGTGAATAAATAATTACCATTGTTGGCACGAGCATAGCAGAGGATAGGTGCGAGTTGCAAGCGATTGCAACTGAAGAGAACAAAAAGCAATCCTTAACTTTAAATAAGGATTGCTAAAAAATATCTTACTAACGTTTTAATGATTTAATCGATAGCATTGAAATACCACCAATCAAGGAAAAAATAAATGAAACAATAAAAATTCCAGAATAACCAAAAAGACTTATGACGGCAGCGGCTAAAACGGGTGCGATAGCTTGTGTAATTGTATTACCTAAGTTGTAAACACCTAAGAAAAATGCAACACGATTTTGATCGGGGATAACTTTTAAGTTTAATAAATTATCAAGTGCGTTCCATAAGCCCATTCCTAAACCGGCAGCTAAGGCGTAAAGAATAATACCAGTATTATTTCTTAAGAAGAACAGGGAGAGACCTGCAATTGCTAATAAGATAGTTGAGAGACCTACTGGTAATTTCAGTATTTTAAATTTATTAGATAGTGGCCCAGCGACTAATCCCATCAAAATGCCAAAAATAAGCATAATCATGTTAACAAGTTGGATAGAAGATTGAGTTTGATTACCACGATGAAGAAAGTCGGTCATTATATATAAAATGTATCCTGTAATTGCAAAGTTTCCAACTCCCTGAAACATTTTTCCTATAAGAGCTAGGTAGTAGTCACGCCAATTTGCCAAGAAGGAAAAATTAACTTTACATTTTTTAAAGAAAACTTTTCTTTCTTTTTAGTTGAGGTTTCATCTAAATTAGAAGGCTCATGGACAATCAAAGTTGCAATTAATACGCCAGCAAATGTGAATATACCAAAGACTATAAATCCTAGTCGAAACTGGCTAAGGAACAAAGCACCGATAACGTTAAATCCGTTATTACCTAAAGCCATGCCTAGACCACCATAAGCAGAAGAAGCAGTCCCCTTTCCATCTTCAGGTGCAAAGGATAATCCAGATTTAAAAAGCCAAGAGCTAAAAAAGCCCAACAAACTTTACAACAATAATCGTAAAAAGCGCCTAGAAATAGGCTTTTTTTCATGTTTCGACGTTTGAGAAACGCATTCTAAGTCCAGTTTTTATTAATAAATGGGTTAATGTCCGCTAAATGAATATATAAACTGCGTCATAACTTAACAGTTGTGGCCTCTTTTTTGATGCTGTATAATTAAAGGGTTAGAACCGTGTCATTACTTAATGACATAAATAAGGAGATAAAAAGATGAAATATGGCTATGCGCGGGTCAGTACCACTGATCAAAAATTAGCAAATCAAATTGAGTTACTAAAATTGGCAGGAGCAGAAAAAATCTTCCAGGAAAAGTTTACTGGCACAACTACTGAACGACCGGAGTTTCAAAAACTGTTGTGCGTTCTAAAAACAGGCGATACTTTGATTGTCACTAAGTTGGATCGGTTTGCACGGAACACGCGCGAGGCCTTAGCCATTATCCAAGAGTTGTTTAAAGAAAATGTCAAAGTCAACATTTTGAATATGGGCTTAATTGACAATACGCCGACTGGCCAATTAGTCTTTACAATATTTAGCGCCTTTGCGCAGTTTGAACGCGATATGATTGTCACGCGCACACAAGAAGGTAAATTGTATGCCAAGCAACATGATCCGTTGTTTCGGGAAGGGCGACCGAAAACGTATTCTGATGAACAGATCAGATTTGCTTATGAGTTGCGAAAACAAGGCATGACTTATAAGATGATTGAACGAAAGACGGGGATTAGTAAACGCACGCAACAGCGAAGGTTTAAGTCGATTTAAAAATAGGTGTTTTAAGAATTGAATGTTTAATTAATCACGTACAACGGGGATTGCCGCTTTATTAAACAGTTGTGATAGAAATTTATTTAGGGATTTTAGGCACTATTTATACCTGTTGTGCTATTGAGGTTAGTTGTGATAAGGATTAATTTGTACTACAAAAGGCCTACTCAATTGTTAGTTGAGCAGGACTTTTGTGGGTATTTTGATTAGAGCTATTAACCCTATGCTAATTATAAGGCTTAGCTTTCAAATGGAACATACTATTATCCAAATTATGATTTGTTAAGGTGGTGTTGTCATAGTTACTGAATTGAATCAATTGGGCAGAAACAAGAAAAATTTTACAATCTACCACACAACCAAAAAGCCACTCCGAGGTGGGTGGCTTTTTTGAGTAAGTTAAGTGACAGCATTGATTGTTATATGATTGTGTATGTCCTAAATGGACACAAGCAACGCTCCTAAGCAAAGCCTGTATGTAATGATTTCAGAAAAGCCCTCTATTCCGCATAATAGAGGACTTTTTTGTGTGCATTCTGCTTAATTTAAACGGACAAGTATACATCTAAAAGGTGAACGTGTCGTCTGAGAGCACGTGATTATTTACTTTTTACTTTGTTAGCATCGCCGGTTTCCAAAGTCTGTATTTGAGTCGTAAGCGTATTTTGTTCAGACTCAGTTAACGATTCAAAAAAAGTTTTTTGTAATTGGGCTAATCCGTTTTGTTGAGTTGAGCTATACCCTAAAATTACCATAGCTTTCATAAAGTTTTTTAGATGATTGTCAATTCTGAGCGTAGTATCAAAAGTAACACCATCTATTTGTTTAGACTTCGTTTTGTTTGATTCGTTTAGAGAAGATATGGAAATTTCTTTTTGGGGCTGGGGCGCCGATTTTCTAGGAATTATTTTGCTTTTATTTGAGTTAGGATTGTGTAAAAGTTCCACCATGCTAGTCCGCCCTTTCAATAATTTCTTGTGCCACAGAATCGTATAATCTAATTATTTTTTTATCGAACTGATCTTTTAGAAATACACCTCTGATTGAATATCTTTTGATTCTTTCCATATTACGAATTAGGGTTTTTAACATGTTTTCTTTCCCAAATTCTTCTTCTGCTACTTCTAATGTGCTGTGATCAACAGGCGCCCCATTCTTTAATAGCACAGGAAGTATACCGAGTAAATTCAAACTAGGTGCTTCGTATTCATCGATTACCTGTTCCTGTATATATTTTAGAAACGATTCGGCACCCTGAAGACTGTGCTCTTGAGTTTGAAGGATAATCAGAACCCAATCTGAAGCGTATAAGGCGCTATCAGAAATTAAGGAAATAGTCGGTGGCAAATCAAATACCACAAAATCATATTTTTCTTTTAGTGAAGCAAGTAGCTTGCTAAAATATGTAACTCTATCTTTATAATTATTTTTAAACTTTTTTTCCATAATCCGTGGGTACAATGAAAAATCTGCGCTTGATGGAATAAAGTCAATGTTTTTATCCAAAGTAACCAACGATCTTGATAAGTCCTCTTCTTGGATTGATGCAAGCAAGGTTTGATTAAATTCAATATCATCGTGGCCTAAATTAGCCGCGGTTTTAAAGTAAATATCTGTAGCGTTTGCTTGAGGATCGAAATCAATTAATAGCGTTTTTTTACCAGCACGAGCTAGTGCCAGGCATGCAAGCGTGGCATTTGTTGTTTTACCGGTGCCACCTTTAAAATTTCCAAAAGTAATTACTTCACCCATTATACTGACCTCCAATTAAGTATCCTAATATACAAGGATACTTGGATACAAGGATGATAACATACAAAGATACTTGGATACAAGGATACAAGGATACATTTCTTCTCAAAAGCCGTTAAATTAAGATTGACTGCAAGTATCCTAATATACTTAGATACAAGGATACAAGGATACTTAGATACAAGGATATGAATATACAAGGATACAAGGATACAAGGATACATAAAAAGAAATGTTGATTTATCACCAAACAACGAGTAATATTGGTTACATAAAATAGAACATAAAAAAACACCCACCGACGGGAATCGGTGAGCGCCACATAAAAGTCAACTCATTTACTGACTATTATATCATGGCCGGTGCGATTTTTAAAGCCCTAGGGGACAAGCTGGGGTCTAAATCCAAGGGGACACGTTTGCCAGTGCGAC
>NZ_RHOC01000023.1 GCF_003946145.1 Levilactobacillus huananensis | reverse complement strand
GAATACCGCGATGAAGCCGCCTAAGCAATACTAAAAATTATATTATTTCAACTGTCAACTTGACAGGTACTAGTGCAGAGTTAACGCGGTGTCCTTTTTAGTCCTACTCCGAAATCATCTCATTGAAACGTGTCGCAGCAGACAACTGACTCCGCCTAAGACTCACCAGCTACCTAGCTTCTGATACACACTCTTTCCCGCATCTATTATAGCATGGCTAGCCATGTAAAAATAGACTAGTTATTGCCGATAAAGCGCGTAGACTAGGGCATTCGGAGGTTGTTTGGCTGGGACTACGCTACCAACGTCTAACCCGTGATATCGACTGGCTAACCCTATTCTTCTGGAAAAAGTTTCTTTCGGTTTAAAATTAGAACAACAATCGCAAACATCAAGGCCACGGCCATCAAATAATAAATATTTTGGAAGACACCCAATGTAGTATTAGTAATCATCGCTGTCTTCTTGAAACTACTGGAGCTCATTAACAACCCCACAATGGCTAACCCAATTGAACCTGTGATATTAATAGTCAAATCATTTAAACCAATCCCACGGCCAATCGATTCTGGCCTCAATGAACCAATAACCATATTCATCATCGGCGTAAAGAGAATGTTCAGTCCTGAGATAAAGAGAATAGCCCCGATCGACAGTGTGAATAACCCCGACTGAATCAGACTGGCAGCCGTTAACGTTCCCACCATGGCCATCACACTTCCCAATAACATCGTTTTAAATTCACCAATCAGTTTAATAATTGCTGGACCGCTGAGTCCCGCGACAATCGCCACCAGGTACGCCGGTAGCATAACTGAAGAGACATGTGCCAATGACGCTTTAAAGCCATCTGTCACCACAAAAGATACTAAAAAGGCAAACGAAAATTGTGTAAATTCAAGGAGTGCGACCATGACCCAGGCTGTGGCGAACCGCTTATTTTCCTTGAAAAATTGACCCGTAATAAATGCTTTGGGTTGATAGTGAATATATAACAAAAAGGCTACCAATAAGACACCAAAAGAAATTAGGAAAAGTATTTGCATCTGATTCAGATACAGAATCAAGAAGACAATCACTAAACTAAAGAGTGTAATTCCAAAGACATCAATCCGTTCCTTCTTGTGTACCTCTTCCTCCGGTGAAAACTGCCATGCAATCGGTAATAACACCAGTGAAATCAGTGGCAAAAGTAACAAGACATACCACGGAATATGAGCGGTTACGATGCTCCCCATCAGGACGCCCAAGGCATAAGCCAACTGAAAGGCTGCCGTATAAATAGCCATATACCGTAATTTTTCTTCTTCCGATAAGTAACGGGAAACAGTAATTACAAACAATTCACCCATAGCCGCCTGACCGGCCGTTTGAATGGCTCTAGCAAGTACAATTGCCCAATAGTAATGTTGAAAAGCAAACCCGATAACCGACCCAATTGCTAGGAGGCAGATCCCCACTACCATTAATTTCTTAATTGAGATGTAATCCGTCAAGGTATCATAGATCATGCTGGCCACACCCAAAGTCACTGTGGTAATCGTAACCTGAATACTAGCTGTACTGGCTGAAATTGCGAAGCTTTCCGTGATTAATGGTGTCACGGTGACAAAGGCCTGAACCATTAAGTTCGATAAAACAAAAATAAATAACAAGCCCCACATCAAGACTTTTATTCGACTCGTTGTCGCTCTAACCACACTGATTACCTCCTCGTTACTTTAAGACTTCACACATTGCGTTTTGTAAGAAATCACGAACCTTAATGCCCTCAACAGCAATACAAACCTTGACGTTAGGATCCGTCATTTGTAGCTTCTCAGTGTAAGCCACAGTACGACCAGCTTCTGCACCTTCTGTGACAACATTTAAGTACAACGGCAGTGTCGTGAACCATTCCGGATGAACTGCACAGATAACCGCAGAAGGATCATGAACATATGTTCCTTTGACCCAGGGGCAGGACTTATCTCCGAAATCCATATAAGAATCCACGGCGTCGGCCCATTTATTCCCTAGGTCAGGATTAACTTCACGCCATTTGGCCACATCACCGCGCCGTAAAATTACACGCTGAGTGACATCCAAACCAACCATTGTAATGTCCTTGACCTTTGCAAAAACCTCCTTAGCAGCCTGAGGATCTTGTGAGATGTTTGCTTCAGCACCACCAACGTTACCAGGAACCGTCAAAGCACCACCCATTGAGAATACGGGCCCCATTTTCTCCACCAAACTAGAGTCTTGACGTAAAACCTCCGCCAAATTGGTAAGCGGTCCGCTTGTCACAATTGTCAAATCAGACCCATACTTCTTAATTGATTGAATCAGGAATTCAACACCATTTTTACTAATTTTATTCTCGGTTTCTGGCAACGCAACATTTCCAAAGCCGTTCTTTCCGTGGATCGTTGCCGAAACATCTAAAACTGTAAAGTCGTCCTTGGTTAAAGCGTGGTCCAACCCGTTATATACTGGAACCTCAGAATGTCCCGTGAGTTCTAACAAACTTGCGGCATTCTTGGTCCCTTGCTCTGTATACACATTGCCATAAGTTCCCACGACACCCAATAAATCAAAACAATCACTGCCCAAAATTGTTCCCAATGCCATTGAGTCATCAATTCCCATGTCACAATCAAAAATTATCTTTTGTTTTGCCATTACCATTACCTCCAAATTTAAAAGTCCTAAAAATACTATACATGTTTGCTTTTTGCATACCTGTATAGTAAACGCTTTCAAAAAGATTGTCAATAGTGACTTCCTAAATCGATTTGATTTATAATGAATCAGACAACAGTAAATGAAAGGTGTATAGCCTATGAAGCGAACCATCGCAAACCCCAACCTGCGCTACGTCCAGGTATATAGCACCATCTACAAAAGAATCGTGAATAGCCAATATCCACAGGGAAGTCAATTACCGCCTGAAAAGGCTCTTGCTGATGAACTCAACATCTCTCGAAGTACGCTTCGTCAGGCTTTGAGCTTGTTAAAAGATGACAAGATGATCCAGGGAGCTCCCGGGAAAGGGAACTTTGTCCTTTATGATAATTCCACGTTAAATCAGGCAATCACCCAACTCCGAAATCCGATTTACGCCGGCCTAGCGCAATCTCCAACTGATATTGAACTCGATGCTCATCTTGAATCCAGTACGAAATACACCAATCATATTTTGAAACGACCAACTGGTATGGTCATGTTCATCAGTCGCTGGTACAAAGAACACGATACCGCCATGGCTTTCGCTTTCAGTACCCTTCCAGTTGATACACTCGATCGAGCCAACATCGACGGCAACAACCAAGATGAACTCCGGGATTATCTTGAAAACACAGTCTATCAGAATCAAAATTATGCCAAACGAACGATTCAGTTCAGCCGCAGTGGTAATGAATCCGCCAAGCCTTACCAGCTTTCGACCAGTGACAACTTTATTCTGGTTCAAGAAACTATCTACTCACGGGAACTTGACTATCCTCTTTGTCATACCAAATACTACTTTCCCGCGGAAACCTGTACACTAAAGTTAACAGCTGAGTAGTTTACGACGACAAAAAAGACAGGACATGGTCCTGTCTTTTTTGTATACCTGTTTTAAACGCCAAATGAATTACAGACTAGTTACTCACTAATCACCAGCAACGACTTAATGGCTTCTCGCTTATCCATGGCATCATAGGCTTCCGCTACGTGATCAAGGTCAAAGCGTTTCGTGAAGACCTTACCAGGGTGAATGCCGCCTTTCAGGACGGCATCCAACAGAATTTCACGATCATGGGTCGTCACAGAAGCAATCCCACCGCGTAACCCAATGTTCTTCCAGAATAGGCTATTGGTATTCATCTCGGCCTTCTGAGGCACACCCACGCGGCCTACGACGGCTCCGGGACGGCCAACTTTAACGGCGGTATCCACGGACTGAGTCGTACCGACACATTCCAGCACCGCATCCGCACCGGCACCATCGGTTAACTCAAAGACCCGTTTAACGGCGTCGTCGCCCCGTTCGGCCACAACATCGGTCGCGCCAAATTCCTTGGCAAGGGCCTGACGATCAGCGTGGCGACTCATAGCAATGATTCGCTTAGCACCACATAATTTAGCGGAGATTACCCCACATAGACCCACAGCACCATCACCCATCACAACCACCGTATCGTCCGTCTTAACTTCGGCCGAAGCCGCGGCATGGTAACCAGTAGCCATCACGTCAGCCAACGTTAACAGGTCATTGAGTTGGTCATCGGTATAATCGCTCGGCAGACCGGGAACCTTCACCAAGGCCCAGTCAGCGTTCTTAAACCGCAAGTATTCACCTTGATAGCCGACAATTTCGTCATCGGTCCGGGCATTCTCACAATTCCCATCGAAGCCGGCCAAACAAGCCGCACAGTGGCCACAACCGTGGGTAAATGGCGCAATCACAAAGTCCCCGGGTTTCACGTGAGTCACCTCACTCCCGACGCTTTCGACGATCCCAATGGCCTCGTGACCAACCGGCGTGTTCCCTTGCCGCTGGTTAATCCCCCGATACCACCACAGGTCGGAACCACAGACACAGGCTCACACGATCTTTAAGACGGCATCAGTGGGGGCCTTTACCGCCGGTTTGGGCAGATCTCGAACTTCAATCTTACCTGGTTCAACAAAAACGGCTGTTTTCATAACATTTATCCTCCAATTTTTTAACTCAAGCTGAATATACCCCTTGAAGTTCACTTCAAGGCAAGGAGATTATTTGAAATTCTCCCACCAAGTGGACAGGCGATCTTGAGCACTGGCCAAATCATCAGCCGTCATCCCCACACCACGAGCCACCGTGGCCGACGTTACCAGGCTCGCGAAGTCCTTTTCGTAGGTACCAGGCGTCCCGGCATCCGTGTAAAATGGGGCCACCGTTCCAGTGAAGCCTTGGAGCTGACCCAGAAATGTCCGTACTGGTGTCGCCACCTTTGCCGACCAAACCGGACCCCCAACTAAAATGACGTCAACCGTCGTCAGATCGGGGAGTGTATTAGTTAATTCTGGCAGTTTGCCACTTGCTAACTGCTCACCAGCCACGTCGTTAGTGGCATACATATCGTTCGGGAAGGTTCCCGCAGCGACGGTCAAATCGACCTTCGTCCCACCGGTCACCCGTTGAATCATCGTCGCCAACTTAGCGGTCGTTCCGGACCATGAATAATCGACGATTAATACTCTTGTTGCCATGAAAAGATCTCCTTTGCTTTGCCTTTTACTCTCGTCATATTGGATTAACGTAGATTGAAAACAAATAAAAAATTGCCTCATGAGTCTTAAAAAACCATTTCGCGCACGCTGTCTTTGCTAAGTATCTGGGGCTTTACCTTACCGCCAACAGTTAATTTGAAGACAACATAACGTAAAAGGGAAGCTATCCATATGATAACTCCCCTCCACTCAAGGCTATTAACCGTTAAAAACCTTCAGGTGTTTCGTCTTTCTGAGCAGTCCTGTTGGCGTGTTCCTTCTCCAACTGGCGGAGTTCTTCTTCTGTGGCCTCCATATGGTCATAGAAGTGCTTCAGCTTGTAATTCAGGTGATCAATGGCAGCCTGGAGGTCGTCACGCTTTTCTTCCATCACAGCCAATTGTTCCTGAAGCAATGCCTTCTGTTCCTTGGTATTGTCCTCTTGCGCGTCGAAGAGCTCAATATAACGACGTAGGTTTTCAATACTCATTCCCGCGGCCCGCATTTGCGTTACAAAACGAATCCGCCGGATAATTCGATCATCAATATCCCGGTTACCCACCGGCGTCCGATCAATCGCTGGAATCAAAGATTCCTTCTCGTAGTACCGAATAGCCGCGGAAGAAACCCCGGTTTTTTCACTAGCTTCTTTAATGTTCATCGTTGATTAACTCCCTTAGATTAATAAACCGGTCGATCTTGCCCCTCAGTATTGGGATCTGCCATCCCAATACTATCATGACTGTAGCGCTTCGGATCGGCAATAATACTTAACACCACATCGGCCACGCTAGCTCGTGATCCAGAAACACCATCATAGGGTTGGTCTCTAGTTGTCACTGTGTACTGAATGTCACGGTCATTCAGCCACGGTAGCCGTAACGTCGTGTAGTCCAGACCAGACGACGCTAATAATTCATCAGACTGCCGCGCAGGAACCATACCAGCTCCGATCATCCTAAGATTCCAACGACCGAACTCGCCATTGACTTCATTATAGAGTCCCAAGACATTGGTAAAAATCACCCGATCAACATGATTGGCCTGCATACCAGCCATCACAGCCGTCGTTAACCGGTTTTGTGGATCGTGATCGACCACGGCAACAAAGACCAAATCCTGATCGGCCATGGCAGCCGTAACTGCGGTCTGATCCGTGATATCCCCCTCGACTAAAGTCACACGAGGATTGTCTTGCAACTGACTTAATCGACTCGCACCTCGCAAGAATAGGGTCAAGTCGACGTCAGCAAAGGCGTCCTCAGTTAAAATCCGATGTTCAACGATCCGGGCAATCTGCCCATTGGCAGCTAAAATCATAACCTTTTTTGTCATCAATCATTCTCCTTTGTTTGTCTCAATCACCAGTTGAATGACCCTAGATTAAACCTTCATGTACACTTCAAGGCAAGCCCTAAACGCATCTTTTTTAAAATTATTTATCGCCAATATCGTTAAGCCTACAATTTTTACAAGATTACCTTGGATGAAACATAAGCCGCTAGATATCCCCCTCCTGGTTATCCGGTTTAGTGTGGTCTCATTCTGTGATCAATCGGGAATTGCCCAAGGCTTGGATCACTGGAGGTACACCACCATTAACCGCCTTAAAATTCTGTAAATAATGACATGTTAGTCATCGAATCGTTGTCATTTGTCACCGCACTGCCAACGTCATGTAATCCCCAACTCCTATACTAAATCTTGTGTTCAGGAGTTCACCGAACAAATTACATAAGGAATGCGAGTGATCATTATTAAATCAGCAACAGCAAAACTCTTACTCGGAACGGCCGGTGCGGCCGCTCTACTTCTAGGCGGGATGCAGACAGCATCCGCTAACACCGTCAACGTTCAGGCCGGTGATACGGTCTGGGGCTTTTCTCAAAGCTATCACGTGTCCATCAAAGACATCGTGAAGGCCAACAGTTTGGCCGACGCCAATCTGATTTACATCAATCAAAAATTAGAAATCCCAACCAGTAATCAAAACACGGATAAGGCCAACAACAGCACAGGTACTACTAGTACAACAACGAATGGCGCCAACCAAGCTAGCTCTGCCACATCAACGACTAAGTCAACAACGACCCAATCTAGTTCATCGGCCGCTAGTTCCCAAACAACACAATCTCAGGCACCAACAAGCACGACACAGGCCAGCTCATCTCGTGCAACTCAGACTTCACGGGCACAATCAAACAATACCTACGCCCATAGTTCAAGCAACACCCCATCACAGGCTAGTCAATCTAGTCAAACAACCAGCAGTTCCGCAACCACCTCATCCAGTGCTAACCAAGCCAGCGGTAAAACTTCAAGTACCGCTACTGGTACCTCGGGTGGTGGCGTAGCCGAAGCTCTGTCAATTGCCAAGAGTGGCGTTCCTTACGTTTACGGTGGAACCTCAATGTCCGGCTTTGACTGCTCCGGTCTGGTTCAATATGCCTTTGGACTGAGTGCTCGAACCACTTACCAGCAAACCAACCTGGGCACGCATCACTATGACGTGGCAAATGCCCCATATGGCGCTATCCTCTTCTGGGGATCCGACAGTGCACCCTATCATGACGGTATTTCTCTCGGCAACGGTACCTATGTGGCCGCACAGAATGAAAATGATGGCATCGGTGTCTTCAGTCAGTCTAATTGGAAGCCTAGCTACTACATTACATTAAGCTAACTGTCATCCCCTAACTCCTCCAAACAAATAAAGGTCCACTTCGGAATGCTATAGTCCCCTTAAGGTTGACAGATGAAAAAGTATAATTCATCTGTTAACTTTGAGGGGACTTTATTATGCCTAGAACTA
>NZ_RHOC01000022.1 GCF_003946145.1 Levilactobacillus huananensis | reverse complement strand
ATTGAGTACTATATTTGGTCATAAGAAAAGCCCCACAATCGTTAGATTTATCTGTCTAACAATTGTAGGGCACTTCAAGATGGGGTGTTCTTTTTTTATTCAATAGTTGAGCAAATTTCACCTTTTATTTTTGAAAGTGAGTAAAAGTGCATGGCCGCGGGGCTGAGAGAAAATTCGGTTACTGCCCTAACCAGTGCATCCAGTAGCATTACTACTGGGGGTGTGTATAATATTATTCAACAAAGGGGAGGATATGATGAAAGACAGTCAACTTAACAATGAGCAAGAGTTCTCTCGCGGATTGCAGAGCCGGCACGTTCAACTGATTGCGCTGGGGGGCACGATTGGAACGGGACTGTTTCTGGGAGCTGGTCAATCGATTCATTTGGCGGGGCCCGCAATTATTCTTGCGTACCTCATTACAGGAATTATGTGTTTCCTATTGATGCGTGCTCTTGGGGAACTTTTGCTCTCCGATCTCAATGTGCACTCTTATATTGATTTTATTCAACGCTACTTAGGTGACAATCTCAGCTTCGTTGCAGGCTGGACCTACTGGGTTTGTTGGATCACGATTGCCATGGCTGAAGTGACTGCCGCTGGGCAATACATGGAATTTTGGTTTCCGCAATTACCACAGTGGGTGACTGGAATTGTGATGTTGGGAATTCTCTTAGCGCTCAATTCTGTCACAGTCGGTGCCTTCGGCGAGACCGAGTTCTGGTTTGCAATTGTGAAGATTGTCGCGATTGTTGCGTTAATTTTGGCCGGAGCTTACATGGTAGCCGTTCACTTTCCGACACCCGCTGGACATGCGAGCGTCACAAACCTTACGCAAGGCGGGTTCTTTGCCCATGGTGCTAAGGGGTTCTTTTTATCCTTCCAAATGGTTCTTTTCAGTTTCGTTGGTATCGAGATGGTGGGGATGACCGCGTCTGAGACGGCTAACCCACGGAAAGTAATTCCCAAGGCGATTAATGAAATTCCTATGCGAATCATTCTTTTCTATTTGGGCTCACTGTTGGCCATTATGTGTATCTATCCTTGGCAGGCGGTTTCGCCAACCAGCAGTCCCTTTGTACAGGTTTTTAAGAACGTAGGAATCAAGTCGGCGGCAGCCGTGATTAACTTTGTTGTCTTGACCGCAGCCGCTTCAGCCTGCAATAGCTCACTATTCACGACGGGTAGAATGCTCTTTTCACTGACCTATCAAGGTAAGGGGCGGTTTGCTCGACGGATGGGAACACTGTCTAAACAACAAGTTCCCGTTCACGCCTTACGTTTCTCAACACTAGTGATTGCCATTTCCGTTTTCCTTAACCTTATTATGCCGGGACATGTCTTTTCCTTCATCGCTAGTGTGGCGACGACGTGTTTCCTGTTTATCTGGGGGTTGATCGTGGTGGCCCACTTAAAGTACAAGAAGCAACTAAGGTTAACCGAGCAGGCGGGACATGGGTTTACCATGCCATTCTTTCCACTGAGTGACTACTTGATTCTGGCCTTCTTGGCCATGGTCGGCGTCGTCTTGTTATTCCGCACAGATACCTTGATCGCCCTGGCTGGGTCAATTCTCTGGCTAGTTGCCTTGAGTTGGGGCAAACGGGTTCATGATCGACATCAGACAGACACGGTTGGTGAATCGGAAGACTAATTTCAGTGATGAAAAAGTCAACTTCTAGACAGAAGTTGACTTTTTTAGATCCTCATATCCGGCGAATCAGAGAGTGAAGTGCTACGATAGGAGTAATTGAAAATACTGGAGGAATTGTGATGAAGGAAGTTACGTTTGGTGGAACCACGGTTCCTGCAATTGGTATCGGCACTTGGCATATGGGTGATCAGCCCGATCACCGCGACACAGAGATTGCTGCAATTCAAGCCGGAATTCAGGCTGGTGCTCGGGTGGTTGATACAGCAGAAATGTATGGATCCGGGCGCTCCGAAGATTTAGTAGGGGAAGCCTTGATGCCATTTAAGCGGGAGAATCTTTTCTTAATCTCTAAGGTTTTACCAGAGAATGCCTCGCATGATCGGATGCAGGCAAGCCTGAAAGCTAGTTTGAAGCGACTGCGGACTGACTATCTTGATCTTTATTTGTATCACTGGCGTGGTCATGTTCCGTTAGCAGAAACCATTACGGAACTCCAACGTCTTCAAGAAACTGGCCTCATTCGTCGGTGGGGTGTTTCTAACTTTGATAGCGCTGACCTGCAGGAACTCTGGGCATTGCCGGAAGGTTCTAAGGTTGCGGCCAATGAAGATCTCTATCATCTTGGAAGCCGGGGTGTCGAGTATGCCGTATTGCCTTGGCAACAGGTTCACGACGTGCCGTTCATCGCCTATTCACCCATCGCTCAAGGAGATACGCATGGCCATCAATTGGCAAGCAATCCTGTTGTGAAAAAGATCGCGGCGGCCCATCAGGTTGGCATTTATGAGATTCTGTTAGCTTGGGTCATCAGTCACGACCAGGTATTAGCTATCCCACAAACGAGTTCGGTTGACCACATGCGAGCCAATATTGCCTCGACTCAGCTAACGTTGCGTGCAGACGAGCTCACGGCGTTAGACCATCAGTTCCCGAAACCAACGACGGCGACACCATTAGATATTTTATAAGGAGACTTCAATTTGCAATATTTTACATCAGATACTCATTTCTTTCATGCAGATCTGCTGGGAATGAATGATTTTGCTCCTCGTCCATTCGACTCGGTGGCGGAGATGAATCAAACCATCATCGATAATTGGAATGCACGGGTGACTCCTACGGACACCGTTTACCATCTGGGAGATATTGCCCTGTACTTTACGAAGCCGGCCGTGAAATCGGATGAGGCAGTGGCTGACGTTTTATCACAACTTAATGGGCATCTTGAACTTATTAAGGGGAACCATGATAGTCGGGCGCTCTTTAAATACCTAGCTGCCCATAATCCGATCGATCATGGGCAATCCAAGTATCAGTTTCACGACGTGGGCGCTCTAATCAAATACGACCATCGGCAATATTACATGACGCATTACCCAATGATGTTGGGAATCGTTAACCAGATTATTAATTTGCACGGCCATATTCATCATTACGCGGTACCCGTTAAAGAAAATATTAACGTTGGTGTCGACACGCCTGAACAGCGTTATCTAGCTGAAAAGGTTCCATTTGGGACGCCATTTTCCACCTCGGAAATTGAAGAGATGGTCACGGGAAAGGCTCAGGAATTCCGGGAGAAGCAATAGCGCTTGACCGAGCCCTCTGGATGCCGTACGATTAAACTCAGTGTTAAAGGAGTGTCAGCATGGAACACATTACGTTATTACACACGAATGATCTCCATTCGCATTTTGAAAATTGGCCGCGGATACGCCGCTATTTGTTAGCCATCAAGAAACAGGAGCTGGCCGCTGGACATGCCGTCTATACCTTTGATTTAGGGGACAATGTCGACCGGGCTCATCCGGTGACAGAAGCCACTTTGGGGCAACGTAATGTGACTCTGATGAACCAGATTGGGTATGATGCCGTGACCATTGGGAATAACGAAGGGCTGACACTCAATCACAAACAATTAAACCATCTCTATGACTATGCTAATTTTCCAGTTGTGTTGGGGAACTTGTTAACGACTGAAACACAGCGGAAGCCGGACTGGGTCCAAGACCATCGGCTATTGGTCACGCCAGCTGGGACTCGGATTTTAGTGCTGGGACTTACGGCACCCTATCAGCTGACCTATCCCTTATTGGGGTGGACGGTGGTACAAGCCGACCAAGCGTTGACTAAGCTCCTAGCAACCTATGCTGGTCAATATGACCTCTGTGTCTTGTTATCACACCTGGGGATTAACGTTGATCGTCAACTGGCCAAGCGTTTTCCTCAGTTGACTGTGATTATCGGGAGTCATACACATCATTTATTGGTTCATGGTGAGCAAGTAGGACAGAGCCTACTCGCAGCAGCTGGGAAGTTTGGCCGGTACGTCGGGCGGATCGAACTTGATGTGGGTCCTGACCATCAACTACTGAAGGGAACCGCTGGTGTGGTGACTACCGCTGACTTATCAGTACAGTCGGCAGACGCAGACGAGATTTCCCAGCTGGAACAGGTAGGACACGACATTTTGCGCGAACAACGGGTGGCGAAAATTCCGGCGACTATGGAAGCCGATCCGTATGGTCATTCGCGGATCGTTCAAGAGGGACTTCACGCCATTGCTGAGTATGCGGGAACCCAGGCAGCTATTTTAAATTCAGGGCTGTTTCTAGCTGATTTGCCACGCGGTGTGGTCACACAAGACCAACTCCACACGATCCTGCCTCACAGCATGCATGTCATGCGTGTGACCCTCAGCGGCTATGATCTCTGGCGTTTGATTCAGGAAGCGGAACAAGCTCGTCTCTTTCTGCGACATTTTCCACAGCGCGGGATGGGTTTTCGCGGCAAGGTATTTGGCGAGCTCAATTATCTAGGAATTGCCTATGACCAACAGACGCACCAGGTCACCTGGCGAGGTGAGCCCGTTTCGCCAATTCGTCGGTATACGCTAGCAGTCGTGGATCACTACTTATTTGTGCCGTTTTTCCCAACCATTTCAATTGTGGGGAAAAATGAGCTCTTTTATCATGATTTATTGCGGGAAGTGTTTGCTCAGTATCTCGAGCGACATTATCCCTTGAACACAGACCGGAAAGGATGAAGACGTTGGATCGTAAGGAATTGGAGGCACTCGTTGCCGAGCAACGCGAAAGTCGAGAACCAGTTGCCGAAGTAGTACGGGGGGATGAAACCCACCTGACGATCAACGGCCACCCGTATGAGCTGGTCGCAAACGTTCGGGAAGGTTTCGACTTCTCGGAGTTTTCTCGACGATTTAGTACTATTTTGAGTAAATTTGATTATATTGTGGGTGACTGGGGTTTCGAACAGTTACGCCTGAAGGGGTTTTATGCAGAAGACCGGGCCGGTGCCAAACAGAACCAGATTGACGCCGTACAAGACTACTTATATGAATCTTGTAACTTTGGGTGTGCTTACTTCATCTTGCATAACCTAGATGTCAAGGCCGCACCAAAGCCACGTCGCAGTCGTTCACGGCGTCGCAACCGTAATGGATCGAGTCAGACTAAACGGTCACAGGGGGAAAAGACGCCACAACAGTCAGCAAAGATTTCGCAGAAGACCGCGGCTGCCAAGCCAGCTACGACTAATCATCATAATAAGGGGAACGATGGGGCACAAAAGCCCAAGGCAACGAATGGGTCCAACAACGGGTCTCGTCGCCGTCGATCGCGGCATTCGCGGCATCGTAATACCGCCCATCCATATACTGAAGAGCACCGTCAGACCACCAAGCCGGTAGAAAAGACCGCTAAAACAGTGACTGTTGCCACTGGGGGTCAAGGTCGGCGACATTTTACCATTCGGCAGAAAAAAGAAGAGTAGGGAGAGTTCGCGTTGAAAGACTACCAGGCTTATTTAATTGATTTGGACGGGACCGTGTATGCGGGTACCAAGCGTTATCCGGCTGCCAAGCGGTTCATCGAACGGCTTCAGGCGGCCCAAATCCCTTTTAAGTTTGTCACGAACAACACGACGCAGTTACCACAAGCTGTCGTCAATAATTTGGACACTAATCATGATATTCACGTGACCCCGGAGAACGTCTATACGGCGGGACTGGCAACGGCAGACTATCTCGACCAGCTTGCCGGGAAGACAGCGACACGTACGGTCTATGTAGTGGGTGAGATCGGATTGAAGCAAGCCTTAGCCGCAAAGGGGTTCACAGTAGATGAAGAACACCCAACCTACGTTGTCGTAGGATTGGATAGCGATGTTACGTACGAAAAATTTGCTAAGGCAGTACTGGCTGTTCGGAGTGGATCGACTTTTATTGGAACCAATTCGGATTCCAATATTCCCAAGGCACGGGGGTTGATGCCTGGTGCCGGGGCGTTGGTTGATCTGGTTCGGTATGCGACACAGCAACAGCCGATCATGATTGGAAAGCCCGAACCCATTATTTTACAGAATTCCCTGCGTCAGTTAGGGGTTTCATCGGACCAGGCGCTCATGATTGGGGATAACTACCATACGGATATTCTCGCCGGCATTCGTGCTCACGTAGACACGTTGCTTGTCTATACGGGTGTCTCGACGCCAGAACAAGTGGCGACAGAGGCAGTGCCGCCGACCTATACAGTGCCATCCCTGGATCATTGGGATTTCGAGGTGGGGTCACGTGGCTAGATGGCAACGGACGGTCGGATTAACGGCAGTCTTTTTAGCCTTGGTTACCCTGAGCACCCTGTTGACGATTAATGCCGTTTGGCTGTATCGCTTGGACATCGGTTGGCTTCATATTAGTCAAACGGTGGGGATGAGTGCGTCACGATTGATGCATAACTACGGTCAGATGTTGGCGTACCTTGAGTTTCCCTGGGTCACAGATTTAAATATGAGCGATTTCCCCACATCATTTACGGGAATGGTTCACTTTCACGATGTGAAGACGTTATTTCTTGTTAATAATTTGGTTTTCATGGTGACGGTCGCACCGGCCTGGTTTTATTTGCATCAATTGCGACTTGAGGCGGCTGAGTGGCGGCTATTACGACCCGTCACTGTGGCTGCCGTGGTACCATTGGTTTTAGCGGCCTGTATGGCGGTTAATTTCCAGGGATTCTTCGTGGTCTTTCACGAGGTACTTTTTCGTAATAATGATTGGTTGTTTGACCCGGACCTCGATCCGGTGATTACGGCCTTGCCGGATATATTCTTTCTACACTGCTTTGTCTTGGCTTTTTTGCTCTTTGAAGCAGGGTTGGGTTGGCTTTATTGGCGAGGACGCCAGGCAATTAAAGACGCATAAGAAAAGCGCAATCGATTTTAGTCGATTGCGCTTTTTTAATTAAGTGATTAATCTTCCTCTGGTGTCCGAGGTGTTGGCTTTTTCCGACCCTTAATCCAACCAACGACGGCTGGAATCAAGGAAATAACGATGATTCCGAGAACAACCGCAGAGAAGTGTGCTTTGACGAAAGGAATGTTACCGAAGAAGTAACCCCCACCGCAACAGATCAAAACCCAAGTAATCGCAGCACTTACATTATATTGAAGGAAGCGGCGATAAGGGAACTGGGAACCAGCAGCCGTGAAGGGCACGAAGGTCCGAATGATTGGCATGAACCGGCCTAGGAAGATCGCCAGTGGCCCATGTTTTCTAAAGAATTTCTCGGACTGAGCTAATTTATCCTTATTGATGAGTCGGCCAAACCAGGAGTGACTAGATAGTGCCGCACCAGCGCGTTGTCCTAAGAAAAAGTTGAGTGAATCCCCACCGATGGCGGCAAGGAGAAATAGACCAGCGAACAGCCAGACATTGAGACCATAACTAGGATTGGCTGCTAGGGCTGCCGCGGCGAACAGTAGAGAATCGCCGGGTAAGAATGGTAGGATGACGGCACCCGTCTCTACAAAGACAACTGCAAATAGGATGAAATAAGTCCATCCTCCAAAGGTATTGACGATATTGACTAAGTGGGCATCGATGTGCAGAACAAAGTCGATTAAATAGGCCATGTGGTAAGTCTCCCTCTCCGAATAAGTAATGTAGCCATATTATAAGAGATTTCAGCTGATAAAGCAGAGAAACTGAGGAAACTTAACGGAATCATGAGGATTTCTTAGTGGAACGGGGTGTCCTGCTCCCCGATGTCGTCGTGAGCGAGCCGTGCCGCAGCCGCGGCGGCAATCGCCCCAACCAGGTCATCGAGAAAAGTGTGGATAATACCAGGTTCATGTGCATTTAACTTGGCTAGAATGCCTGGTTTGGTCCGATCAATATAGCCGTAGTTGGTGAATCCAATGGATCCATAAATGTCAACAATTGAGAGTGCCATGGTCTCGTCGACGCCGTAGAGGCCCTCGTCACGTTCGACAATAGTTTGAAGGGGTTCTAAGAGGGCGTGCTTCTCAGCAGAAATGTCGAGTTGAATGCCGGTGATCACGGCATTTTGAACCTCACGTTTGCTAAGGACAGTTTGAACGCTGTCGAGAGCCAGGTCAGCGTCTAGGTCTTTAATGTAGTCTTTCTGGAGAAAAATGACGAGTTGAGCGATGTCGGGGAGAGTAACACCCCGTTGATTGAGTAAAGCGATGGTCCGTTGTTTTAGGGCAGTCGTTGGTTTGGCCATGAATGAAGACTCCTTTGAATTATTTTGTGTATCCAGTATAGCACCAGAGTCATTGTTTGCATTTTTAAGCGTTGGCGGTGATAATAGACGTTTAGATAGTGTTAAAAGATATGGAGGATAATTATGACAAAGTTTCCACAAATTGACTTGGCTAACGCCCAGGGCCCCAAGGTAAGTATTGAAACATCTATGGGAACAATTCAGCTGCAGCTCTTCCCCGAGCAAGCACCAAAGACGGTTGAAAACTTTGTAACCCATGCGAAGGCCGGTTATTATGATGGCTTGACGTTCCATCGCGTTATTCCTAACTTCATGATTCAAGGTGGCGATCCAACTGGTACCGGTATGGGTGGCGAAAGTATCTGGGGACAACCCTTTGAAGATGAATTCTCGCCTGAGTTGTACAACTTGCGTGGTGCCTTGTCTATGGCCAACGCTGGTCCTAATACCAATGGTAGCCAGTTCTTCATTGTTTCAGACACGGATATGACAGAGCAGATGCAAAGCCAGATGCGTGATGCCGGATTCCCTGATGAAATTGTCACAGCTTATAAAGATGGTGGGACGCCTTGGTTGGATTTCCGTCATACGGTCTTTGGTCAGGTGACTGAGGGAATGGCTATTGTTGATACTATTTCTAAAGTGAAGACGGATGCTAGTGACCAGCCGGCTGTACCAGTTACGATGGACAAGGTAACAGTTATTGAATAGGGAATTGTAATCAGATGGACTAAGTTTAATGAGGTGAGACGATGGCATTTCAGATCGGCCAGAAGGTCACAGGACGAGTCACAGGCATTCAACCTTATGGCGCGTTCGTCAGTTTGGGCGGACACCGTCAAGGCTTGATTCATATTTCCGAATGTCATTGTGGGTACGTCAAAGATATTCACGACTATTTAAAGGTTAATGAAGAAGTTAACGTGGTCATTCTTGACATTGATGAGTACACTGGCAAAATTAGCCTGTCATTACGATGTTTAGAACATGTTGACTTAAGGACAGAGCCGGATGAACATCAACACCGGCATTATTGGACCAATCATCGAATAAACATAGGGTTTGAACCAATTGATGAGCGGCTAGCGGGTTGGAAGGCTGAGGCCTTAAACAATTTAAATCAAGAGAAGACGCTCTCTTAGAGGAACGTCTTTTTTTCTGAAAAAATGCTTGACCTGGTTGGGGATGATTGGTAAGATATTACCTGTTGCTGTTTGCGATACAAATGCATAAAAATTTAATGGCTGAATAGCCATACAAATTTAAAACAATGCTTGACGTGTTAAACAGTGACTGATACAATGGTTTATGTTGTCTGTCGCAGTTGAATTGCTTGATTAAATGTTTTATGTAATTGTATATATATACAATTAGTTGAAAAAGTTGTTGACAGTGATTTCTCAACATGCTATACTTTAAAAGTTGTCACGGCGGTACGTTAACCGAGACATGGTAGACCTTTGAAAACTGAACATTGTTTCGACAAACCAAATATGTGTAGGGTGGTTTGATACTTGGTATCAAACCCAAACAATATTTGCGAAGTCAATTCGCTTTTATAACAAAAGTAACAACAATCGA
>NZ_RHOC01000021.1 GCF_003946145.1 Levilactobacillus huananensis | reverse complement strand
AGTCGTTGGTCCTCGTGGGCATAGTAAGGCAGTTTTATTAACTTTAATCGATCGCAAATCACGGTTCCTTTGGGCATGCCGGTTAAAAGATCGGACGACAGCGACTGTTAATGAAGCACTAACTAAGTTCCTAACCACTTTTAATGGTCCGGTGCACAGCTTTACTGTGGACCGTGGCACTGAGTTTAGTGGGCTAGTATCACTTGAATCACAATATGGTATTAAGACCTATTACTGCCATGCTTATACGCCAGCTGAACGTGGTAGTAATGAACGCTTTAATCGGAATTTACGTTATTTTTATCCTAAAGGGACTCGTTTTGAGCACATTAGTGCTCAAGATTTAACGACGACGTTACTCCAAATTAACCAGCGACCGCTTAAAATACTCGACTGGCAAACACCGTATCAGGTTATGCTGACAAATTTGTCCAAAAATTCGGATTAAATTTGCAATCTACCTTATAAGTGTCATTCACACTATCTCTTGTAGGATCTCCTTATTAGACAAGCAAATTAAAATGTGGAATAATACTGTTGTAACAAATACATTATGGGAGGTTATATTATGAGTCTAGATGACAAAATTGATAGCACCAAAGATAAGGTAAGTGGAAAAGCTAAAGAAGTTGAAGGCAAGGTTACGAACGACAAGGCCCGCGAAGCTGAAGGTAAGGGTCAAGGTATTCTAGGTAAGGCTAAAGATAAACTGTCAGATGCCAAAGATGCTGTTAAAGATACGGTTGATAACGTAAAGGAAAAGTTAGATAAAGACGATAAATAAATTATCATTTTTAAGAAGACCAAAATCTGGTCTTCTTTTATTTTTTCACGCTTGTTACCCTGTTTTTTCTCCACACTGTAATACGCGGCTTATGTGGTCGCTGCGGCTTTTTACGTTACCACCGTCCATCTTTAAGCTGATGTTCTAAGTCACCCAAGCAACGTGTCTCTGTGCGACTGACAAGGCCAAATCTGCTATTTACCATCTGGCCCATGCCGGCCACCTCCAAATTTTGGGCAAAATAAAAACGCCACGCTATTTAGCACGACGTCTATTATCCTTACACCATCTTATCGAGCCGAGCACCCGCCTGTGCCCACTCCGGAAACTCATACCCGTATTTACTATGAATTAATCATGATATCGCCACCTCCTGACCATATGCAAAAAAAACAGTGATTAGCTGAACTTTTCGATAAATCTATTAAAAGTTTCCGTAGTCCCATTTGCAATTAGTACAACTAAAGCTTCATAGCTAATTTATCAAATTCTTGTATATCAATACCCGTTGCTCCAATTAAATCAAGAATAATCTCCTTTGCTAAGTCTTTACTATAGGAATTTAATTGTTCTGTGAAATCTGGCTCTTCACTTTCATACAGGCCATTGAGCAGTGGAATAATGTAACTATAGATATACACTATTAGTGGATATTCTTTTAATTCCACCAAAACGGTATCAGTTATCCCATCGCTAACCATTTTAGATTTTCTCGTATCAACAACAATTTGATTATGAACATCAACTTTAAAATATACCTTGTTACCACGCTCAGTTAACTCCATTCCGACACTTCTCAATGGAAACTGTCGGGCGATATGCATCTTTAAGACTGATAAATCAGTAATATTAGGTGAGCGACCAATTATCATATCTTGCAAATCATCTCGTTGAATTGTTCCCGAGAACGCATTCATTGCTGGCAATCCAATATCAGAATTAATTTGCCTGTTGTTTCGATCATATTTCCAAAACATCCAAGCAAAAAAGTTATCTTCAAGATAATCAGTACATTCAACATTGTCGTTGCCAATCAATTGAAGGATTTGGTCAACTCTAGTTTTGTCACTAGTGAATATAGCAACATATACTGCATCATCTACCTTTTACCAAGCAATTGATGAAATGCTAGCTAACGCTAGTCCTAGTGATAAATTGTCTAAACGCTTGCAAGCAATCTTTGCCCAAGCATCTATTTCTCGGCGTGATATGTTGGGTGCAATGATTGGCGCCGGTATGAATATTGCTCCTATGTCAATAAATGGCACATCTTTTTCTAAACACTCGTTCTAATTCTGTCGGAATTAAACCAACTGATGTAATTTGAGGTTCGGATTACCAAGTCCTCAAAATTGGAAAAAGTTGTTTGAAAGGCAAACTCTCTCTTCAACAATGAGTGAAAAGCTTCAATTGGCCCATTATCATAAGGATAACCTTGTTTTGAGTATGAGTGGCTAATCTGATGCCGTTCAAGTAAAGTTTCAACTTCGTTGCTGGTGTACTGTGAACCCATGTCAGAGTGAAAATATTGTGGCTTTTGATGACATTCAAGCGCCTGATTAATCGTTTCTACAACTAACGTCGCCTCCATCTGACGACCAATCTTGAAAGCAAGAACTTGATGAACCTTTGGTTCGTAAATAGAACTGAGATAAACCCAGGTTCCTGGACGTAATTCCAAATAAGTAATGTCAGCACGCCATATCCTTGCATTGGGCTGGTGCTTGATTAAATTGGGGCGTTGTGAATGATCCACATGAGTGCCAGGTTTTTTAAATCGCCGATTCATTAAAGAGTGAATCTCCATTTCCCTCATTAATCGTAAAATTCGTTTTGACCCAACACAGATGCCTGACTTGCGAAGCACCATCGTTATTCGTGGATAACCATAGGCACGATAATTATTTTCCCAAATCAATTCAATTTTTTCTTTGAGCTGATTATCAACACGTTCGTGTTGACTAGGTTGATATCTTTTCCAATGGTAATAGGTGCTGCGCGGTAATTTCAGTGCCGAAAGAATAATTGATAAGCGGTGTCGCAATAACTGATCTTCTATGAAGACAAGGCAATTAATTCGTCCTAATGCTTTCCCAGTAACACCGCCGCAGCTTTTAAAATTTCAAGTTCCTCCTTTAATCGCTGATTTTCCCTTTGAAGTTGTTTGAATTCTTTGGACGTTACTTCAGTACCGTCTTCTAGCTCAACTGATTTAGCGCCTTTAACCCAATTCCGAATTGAATCGGCTGAAGGACCGTATTCCTTGGATAATTCATCGGATCGTCGTCCCGCTTTAACCATCTCCACAATGGACTTTTTTAAGTCCTCTTCATAACGTGTAACCATAAATAAAAATGCTCCTATGATGATATTTTACCAAACTAGCAAAACTAGTCCGGAATCTCATCATAAGAGCATGTATACTTGTGTATAGTAAGTTTGCTGAACTGCAACAAATACAGGAGGAACAAATGTTTTTAGCAATTAGAGAGATTAAAAAAGAAAAACTACGGTACGGCTTGATTCTAACAGTCGTCGTCTTAATCAGTTATTTGATTTTCATTTTAAGTGCCCTGGCGCTCGGGCTGGCAACAGCTAACACCGCTGCGGTGGACAGCTGGCAGTCTAAGTCCTTTGTAATGACCAAAGACGCTAATGGCAATGCCGGACAGTCATTACTGACAACGAAACAGGTGGATCAGTTAAGCGACGACAAAACCGCAACACTTGGCATTACACCAGTTAATATGAAAATTGGCGGAAAACGTGAATCCGCACAATTCGTTGGGATGAATAACGACGAGTACATCGCTAAAAACCTACAATTAACCAAGGGGCACTTGCCAAAGGCAGCTAACGAAGTCGTCCTCGCTGACTCAGTTGATAAGGATATTTACGGTATGGGGGATAAAATTTCGATTGGGTTATCTGATACGAAATATAAAATCGTGGGTTATGCGAAAAATGCCACGTATAACACCGCACCTGTTATTTATGGCGCGTTAGCGCAATGGCGTGTCATTAAGGGCGTGTCAGATCAATTCCAAGGTAGCGTAGTTACTTCAAAAACGTCACAATCGGTCGATGATAAAGCATTAAAGACTTATTCATACCAAGCCTTTATCAATAAATTGCCAGGTTATACACCGCAAAAAGCGACGTTTGGTCTCATGATTGGCTTCCTGATTGTCATTTCATTGATTGTGATTACCATCTTCCTCTACATTCTAACGGTTCAAAAATTGCCTAACTTGGCAGTTTTGCGTGCACAAGGCATTCCAAATCGTTTCTTGGCCCAAAATACGTTATTTGAGACGTTCTTTATTATGGCAACTGGTATCGTCGTTGGTGCTGTACTATCGGCATTAACTGAATTTGGGATTCCAGATAGCGTACCAATGGCATTTGATTGGGGATTGATGGGACTCATTGCGGCCGGATTGATGGTAACCGGGTTACTGGGTGCAATCATTCCGATTCGTGTGATTAGTAAGATTGATCCGGTATCAGTAATTGGAGGTTAAAAAGATGCGTGAAGAAAAACTAGCCCTTGAACACGTGACGAAACAATTTGGTCAGAAAACCAATTTAGTTACGGCACTAGAAGACGTCAGTTTAGCGTTTAAAGCTGGTGAGGTGTCGCTTATCATTGGTCCTTCAGGATCTGGTAAAAGTACCTTGCTAACCATTTTAGGCGGGTTACAGACACCAACAGACGGCTCAGTTCGTTTGAATGGTCACGACATCAGTGATTTGAGTACCAAAGAAGCCGAAAAAACACGACTTGAACAAATCGGTTTCGTCTTACAGGCGTACAATCTCGTGCCATATTTAACCGTAGCAGACCAATTCAAACTTGTTGACCAGGTGAAGCCTAACAATAACCTCAGTCAAGATGGATTTGACAAAATTATTGAAACGCTAGGCATTCAAAAATTATTAAACAAATACCCTGGCGAATTGTCTGGCGGTCAACAACAGCGCGTTGCAATTGCCCGTGCGTTGTATACAGACCCGGCGATCATCCTAGCCGATGAACCTACGGCAGCATTAGATACGGCACGTGTCAAAGAAGTTGGCCAACTTTTTGCTAATATTGCGCATGACGAGGAAAAAGCAGTCGTCATCGTCACGCACGATGATCGTCTGCGAGAGTTTTCTGATAATGTCTACAAAATTGTCGACGGAAAACTATCTAATACGGACTGATTAACACACTTGCTCTTATGCTGATATTCCGGACTAGTTTTTCTCGTTTGGTAAAATATCATCATAAGAGCAATAGATTATTTAGTTATGTTTTTGTCGAGCTTGCATTTTTGCTAGTCCGCTTGTAGCAAGGGTTTCAGCCCAATATAATAACTAAAATTTATAAGGTTACTTTTCAAATGTGTTGATTATCCATTGCAGAGAAAAGAACACAATAAAAATGATAAGAATAGGAAGCAGTCTAGCCAGCCAAATATTGATGTTTGGATATTGTGACAGAGTATGATAGAGCCATTGGGCAATTATAAAAGCGCCCAATCCGCTGACGATTTATTTGATGTTTTTATACATGTTATTTCTCCAATATATTCATACTAATATAGTACCTATAATACCATTAAACAAAAAAACAGCCCCTATTATCTATCCACTAGATAACGGGGGCTGTTTTATAGGGGCGATTAAAAGGCACAAATAACCCCTCAAAAACGTTGTTAAAATAGCCCCCAATATCTACATTATAGATATTGGGGGCTATTTTAATTTATTTTTTTATAAGTGCCCCTAAACTATAGCTATTGATTCAAGATTTCATGGGAGCCAGTTGCAACCAATAACAAAATCAATTCATCATGATCTAGCTGATAAATAACAATCCAGTTGTCATAATTTTTACCATAGTTGCCATATCTGGCAGGGTGAAATTCACGATAGCCACGCCAATTTCCTTTTAATGCATGATCTTTAATCTGTTTCAAAACAAGTACATCTTGTTCAACGATTGCTTCTAAACAAGGCTTCAAGACAGTTATTGGGAAATGTTTTTTGACTAGTTTTTTTAATTCACGTTCAAAAGATTTGGTCTGTTTAATTTGCATCTAACTTATCGATCCAATCTTCAAAGTCAGTCAATGAACCAATGTTTTTGACCTGCCCTGTTTCTGCTTCTTTTTTAGCGGCTAAGGCTTCCGGAGAATCTAAAAAGCTGACTAATCGAACTTCATTATTGGCCGCTTTAACTAACGATAAGCGTATATACTCAGAAACGGTTAGCCCTTGTTTTGCTAGATTAGCTTTAGCCCGTTCACTAATGTCAGGTGTTACACGAGTTGAAATTGTCTTGTTTTTAATAATAGTATTACTCATTCTAATCCGCCTCCTTTAAGTTTACCATCGTACTACATTATAATATTCGATTTTTAGGTTTTCTGCAACTAAATTAATTTTAAAGTAAAGGAACTAACAGCTTATGCAACAAGTTGTCTTACCCATCAAAGATTCAAACGTTCTTAGAAGCTGTCTCAGGAATCAGCTTACATCCACATATTCAAAAAGGACGGCAGCGGCAGTTTCATAATTCTCAAAGACCGGCACTGGATAAACACATTCCTTTTTGAGGGAAGCATGAAAAGATTCCATTGGTGCATTATCGTATGGACACCCCTTACGGCTGTAAGAGTGGCGGATATGTAGTTCTGTTAACCGTTGGTTGTAATCATCGCTGGTGTACTGTGATCCTAAGTCTGTGTGGATAATCAGGTCCCCAGTAATGGTTCGATTTTTAACCGCGCTTTCCAGGGTCTTTAAGACTAAATCAGTATCCATCTTTTTTGAGAATGAATAGCCGATAATTCGTCTTGAGTGCAGATCCATGATGGTTGATAAGTAACACCAGCCATTACGCTTCGTTTGAATATAGGTCATATCAGCGGTCCATTTTTGATTTAAACCAGTGGTCGAGAAATCCTGCTTAAGCAAGTTGGGACGCTGTTCAACCTTGGTTTTGGAAGCCGAAGCCGCTTTCCATTTATTGACGGTAACGGAGTGGATATCCAGTTCCTTCATGAGCCGGGAAATCCGTCTTGGGCTGCACCGACGCTGCAGTGGTTGAAGTTCCAGATTCAATTCATGGTGGATCTTCATAACACCGTATCGCTGCTTAAATTCCGCAAAGATCCGCAGAATCCGTTGTTTCAAGTCCGCATCTTCGGCCCGGCGTTTTGAAGGTTTGGGGGATCGATAACGATAATACTGAGCTCTGGAAACACCGAGGATTCGGCACATCTTGGTTACCTGGTGGTGATGGCTTTCTTGGTGAATGTAATCAAAAATATTGGTTACTTCTGCGCAAGGAAGCCCAGGGCTTTTTTTAGGATTTCGTTCTCCTCAGACAGCGAAGCCAGTCGCTTTTCCATCGCTTTAATTTCGTCTGGCGATTTACCGGATTGAGTTTTGGCTTGGCCCTGGATCCACTTATGAACGGTTGAATAGCCAATGCCATATTCTCTGGCCAGTTGGGCGGCTGATTCGCCTTGTTTATATAGGTTGATGATGTTTTGTTTGAATTCTTTGTCGTAACGAGTTGGCATGTAAAAATTCCTTCCTTTTGAGAGACGATTTATTCATTATACGCTCTCTTAAAAGTTGTCTCAGGAATCAGCTTACATCCATCCTGTCTCTATACCATGAAAGTGATTGGAAGTATTCAGTTGAATACTCTGTCCTACATAAATTGGAGTTTTTGTACTAATGTTGATACAACGTGATGATCAAAGTTAGCCAATACTCCCACTCATTTGATATCTAATCAAGCGATTTAATTCAACCGCATACTCCATGGGTAATTGTTTTGTAAAGGGGTCTAGAAATCCCATGACAATTAATTGTGTGGCAGTAGATTCATCAATTCCACGACTTTCTAAATAATAAAGTTGTTCCTCAGAAATCTTGGAGACCCTTGCCTCATGCTCGATCGTCCCATTACTAGTTTCAATATCGTTCACTGGAAAGGTATCACTACCACTTTGATCATCCATTAAAATGGTGTCGCACTCCACGTGAGAATGAGCATTGTCTGCTTGTTGGATGTACTTAATCAGGCCCCGATAGTCAGCCCGACCACCATCATGACAAATAGATTTTGAAACAATGGTACTATGAGTGTCCGGAGCCATATGGATCATTTTGGCCCCAGTATCTTGGTGCATTTGACTTCCAGCAGCTGCAATTGACAACATTGAACCTGAGGCACCGTGGCCGGCTAAGTAAATACTTGGATATTTCATTGTAACTTTAGATCCCAAATTACCGTCAACCCATTCCATCGAACTATTTTCATCGGCCTGCGCACGCTTGGTTTCTAAACTATAAACATTTGTCGACCAATTTTGAATAGTTGTATACCGACAACGGCCGCCTTTCTTCACAAACACCTCAACCACAGCCGCATGGAGGCTATCTTCTGAATAATTTGGCGCAGTGCATCCTTCAACATAGTTGACAGATCCGCCTTCATCAACGATTATCAAAGTCCGTTCGAATTGACCAGTTCTTCCGGCATTAATCCGAAAATAGCTCTGAATTGGGACGTCTGCGTGCACACCCTTGGGCACGTATAAAAATGTTCCACCGGACCAAACCGCTGTGTTAAGTGCGGAAAATTTATTGTCCGATGCCGCTACCAGGGTTCCAAAGTATTGTCTAACCAGATTTGGGTGCTCGCGAAGTGCTGTATCAGTATCCATAAAAATGATTCCTTTTGCTTCAAGATCTTTTTTCAGATTACTATAAACAGCTTCAGATTCGTATTGGGCTGCCGACCCAGCCAAATATTTCCGCTCGGCTTCAGGGACCCCAATTCGCTCAAAAGTTTCCTTGATCGTATCGGGAACATCTTTCCACTTACGGGCAACATAATTGGTGGCACGTTGAAAATATTTGATGTGATCCAAATCAATCTGACTAAGATCTGGACCAAAGTGAGGTAATGGTTTTTCCAAATATATTTTGTAAGCCTTCAATCTGAGTGTCAGCATCCATTTCGGCTCTTTTTTGGCAATCGAAATGTTTTGAATGATCGATTCATTAATCCCGACTCCTGTTGAAAGGATTGGTCTAATTTTATCAACCTCTCCGCGCTCTTGGTTAAGTGCTTTTTTATTTGCTGAAGTTGATTTGTTGGCCACTTCTCTTCCCCCACTCCTCAATTACATCTGACACAGCATGCCATGCAAGGGCCCCACAACGGACCCGAGTTGGAAACTGTTTCAGTTTGCCAAATACGACACTGTCACCTAAATCGCCTGTCGTAATATGTTGCCCTAGCAATAATTTTTGAAATTCTTGAATCAATTGTGTTGCTTCGGCAACTGTCTTGTCAATTAATGTATCCGTCATAATACTGGCAGATGCTTGGCTAATAGCACACCCATCTCCAACGAAATTAAGTTCGTTAAAACAATCAGTATCAATTGAAACAAATACTGTGATTGTATCACCGCAATCCGGATTACGGCATGTTCTCACAAAGTCAGGACAAGCCAACTTCCCGTAGTGATGGGGATAATTGGCATGGTCAATAATGATTCGTTGATATAATTGTCGTATATCACTCATTTAAAAATCTCCCTTGCCTTTTGAATACCGACAACTAACTGATCAATTTCTTTTATAGTATTTTGAAAACTAACACTTGCCCGAACAACACTTTCTGTTCTCAAAAAATCCATGAGTGGATGTGCACAATGATGTCCCGCTCTGACGGCAACACCCACACTATCCAAAATTGTTGCAATGTCGTGGGCATGAATGCCTTCAACGTTGAAGCTGACCACAGCTTTATGATCATCTGCACTTGGTGATCCGTAAATAGTGACAAATTTAAGACCGTTTAATTCCGACATTAATCGTTCAACCAGAAGGTGATCAGTTCCCATAATGCTTGGATAACCGATACCATTAATATAATCAATTGCAGCACCAAGGCCAAGCACCCCGGCAATATTTGGAGTTCCTGCTTCAAACTTAAGTGGTGCCGGTTGAAACGTTGCTGATCGGCTAGTTACTTGATCAATCATCTCACCGCCAAACCGAACCGGGTTCATCTCCTCCAACAATTCTGACTTTCCATATAAGACACCCACTCCGGTGGGTCCAAACATTTTATGACCGGAGAATGCAACAAAGTCCACATTCATTTTTTGAACATCAATTGGCATATGGGCAACTGCTTGGGCTGCATCAACCACTAGTACTGCTCCAATCTCGTGCGCTTTTTGAGCAATGGGTCTCATATCCGTATACGTTCCAAGAACGTTGGATACCATAGCTAGAGAAACAACCTTGGTATGTCGATTGATCATCTTTGTTAGCTGTTTTTGATCCAAATGGCCTTTGCCGTCCACTTTAACTATTCGTAAGCGACCACCTGATTTCGCGGCCACCTGCTGCCAGGGGACTAAATTCGAGTGATGTTCTAGCACACTCACAATCATCTCGTCGTCCGGTTGAAGATGAGATAGAGCATAACCAAATGCAACCATATTTAAACTATCCGTTGTGCCACTGGTAAACACAATCTGGTTTTTGTCGTCAGCATTGATAAATTTTGCTACTTTTTGACGTACACCCTCATATTGTTGAGTAACCACATTGGCAAGTTTATACATTCCTCGATGAACATTGACCTTTTCACAATGATAATAGTGATCAATCACGTCAACAACGTACTGCGGAACTGGCGTTGTTGACGCATTATCTAAATATGCTAAATGATTATCAATTGTCATTAAAACTTTCACCCGATCCCATTTCAATAGCAGCTGTTATAATTTTTTGGATACGCTTATCGAATTCTTGCATTACAGGTGAAATAAAGTCATATACTAAAATTTTTCTCGCCTGCATAATCGGAATTCCGCGACTCAGTAAATAGTAAAGCTCGTCTAAATCATATTGGCCAACACTGGCAGCATGCCCAGCATTAACATCATTTTCATCAATCAACAATACTGGATTCACGGTACCATGAGTCGTTTCTCCGACTGTCATCAATCGGCTTTCCTGTTGGGCATCAGAACCAGATGCCCCCTTGACAATGTTTCCAATGCTTGTGAAGTTCACTTTTGATTTACCAAACAGAACACCTCGCATATTAATCCGGCTTTTAGTGTGAGGTGCATAATGATTAACACTTGCCTGAAGCCCGCAATGATCAGAAACAGTCCCGGTCTTCAAAACGTTTAGCCTACCAAAACTACCTTGGCCATTGAGATTAATCGCAACATCTCCTAATAAACCACCATGAATGCCAGGTGTCAGTGACCAAACAGTCTGACAATCTCGAGCAGCGTCCAAATTTCCAAATAAAACGAGGTTTAAATTTGAATGATTCAAGATAGTGGTCGTCAATTTTAATTGACTGTTATCATTCTGACTTCCAATCATTATCAAACTAGCATTACTGGCTTGACCAGCAATTATAACCTGTTGGTTAATTGTTATACGACTATTAGTCCCCAAGTTCAGTAAAAGTGAATAGTTCGAGGAAAGTTGATTGAAAACATCAATGTTCAAGTTAAGTGGCTTCTGGATAATTGTATTTTCCGGAATAATCACTTCCAAACCACTAATTTGCTGAGAGAAATGTTGAATGACATAGTGATTTTTTTTGTGAGTATGGATAAAATTTAAAATTTCCTGTGTTTGGTGGGATTGGATTGTGCAAGCATCGATACGGCTTATTTGGCCGCCCTTCGCTTTAATCTCAGCGATTGCATTCTGATTTGCGTGCCATTTCCAATCACAGGTATTTTGATCACTATGAAAGTCAAAGTCTTCCGGTGTATAATGAATACCTAAATATTTTGGAAAATGTGGATGTTGAAATTCAGCGGTTTTGAGTACTTTTTTGATTGACACCAGTTTTTTACTCCCTCACCTTATATCAGCTTTTCATAACCGGTATTTTCAAGGTCCATTGCTAACTTCGGACCACCAGTTTTAACAATTCGACCATTCATCATAATGTGGACAACGTCGGGAACAACGTAATTTAACAATCGTTGATAGTGAGTAACCATCAAACAACTAAACTTCCGATCACGCATCGAATTAATTCCTTTAGCAACCACCTTGAGAGCATCGATGTCAAGCCCCGAATCAATTTCATCCAAAATAGCCAGTGTTGGTTTCAACATCATAAGCTGAAGAATCTCGTTACGTTTTTTCTCACCGCCGGAAAAGTCTTTATTGAGGCCACGGTCAGTGTATGCTGGATCAATATTAAGAATCTCCATATTCTGATGTAATTGATCTAGAAACTGTAATACCGGTACATTCTGGTTACCAGTACGTGCATTCATTGCTGAGTGGATAAAGTCTGCATTGGTAATCCCCGCTACTTCAACAGGGTATTGCATAGCCAAAAAGATCCCCGCACGAGCGCGTTCATCAATTTTCATCTTTGCAATATTCCGACCATCCATCAAAATTTTTCCGTCGGTAATCTTGTACCGGGGGTTGCCCATAATCGTTTCTGACAGAGTGGACTTTCCAGTTCCATTGGGACCCATCAGCGCATGAATTTCACCATCGTGAATATTCAGGTTAACGTCATCTAGAATCATTTTATCTTGAACTGCCACAGATAAATGTCTAATTACTAATTCAGCCACTTATATTTCCTCCAAATCATCTTATGAGTTTGTCCCATATAATTACTTTATTTGCAGCCAAAGATTTAGGAACATCGATAATCCGCTGATTGGAACTCCCCCTAAACTGAAGGGTCAGATCTTTTTGGGTTTCAAGAAAACGCCCATCCACCAAAATGTCGATCAACCTAAGCAGTTCAAGTTTGTCATATGATTCTTGCATCAATTCATCCCATGTATAACCCGTCCATGACCAGATGTCCTTAGTCTGACCAAATTCTTGTCGAACCCTGCGACATAATTTTAAACAAACCTGCGTATTTAAAAATGGTTCGCCCCCAAGCAAAGTCAATCCCTGGACATAGATTTCAGACATATCTGCAATGATCTGATCCTCTAGTTTTTTAGAATAAGGTTTACCATAATGAAAATTTTGAGCAGCCTTGTTATAACACCCTGGACAATTGAAAAGGCAACCAGAAACATAGAGACTGCAGCGAACGCCTTCACCGTCCACCATATTAAAAGGCTTGTAACTTGCCACATAGTGCTGACTGCGCTCAGAAGCTAACCACTGTTTTGGCAGTGGATTATTCGGTTCCCGAACCTGATTATTTCTTGTCATTTGACATTTCTCCCAGTCTCATATTCTTAACCCGTGAAGCAATTTCCTTATGACGACCATGAACCATAGGCCGAATCATGGGATTCCCCAGGTAACCACAGGTTCGCTTAACCACGTCACAGGTTTGGGGATCCCGATTACCACAATTGGGACACTCAAAGCCTTTGGCTGTTGGTTTAAAATCTCCGTCGAAGCCACACTTAAAGCAGTGGTCAATTGATGCATTGGTTCCCAAATACCCCACATGGTTATATGCCCAATCCCACACCGCTTCAAGAGCAGCCGGATTTTGTTTTAGGTTTGGGTATTCACAATAGTGAATAAACCCACCGGAAGCGTATTTAGGATATGCTTCTTCAAACGCTAATTTTTCAAATGGCGTCGGATTCTTGCGCACATCATAATGAAAACTATTGGTATAATAGTCCTTCGATGTAATATCAGGAATCCGGCCGAATCTTTTAATGTCGTCTTCACAAAAAGTATCCGTTAACGACTCAGCGGGTGTCGAATAGACACTGAAATGATAGCCATATTGTTTTTCCCACTTTGCACAATAGTCGTGGAGATATTTTACAATTAAAACTGTGAAGTCGTGTGCCTCACGATTATGTTCCCATCGTGGGCCATAAAATTCCGTACCAACTTCGTAGAGGCCAATATAGCCTAAAGAAATTGTTGACCGATTGTTCTTGAACAACTCGTCGACTGAGTCCGTTTTCTTCAAACGTTTTCCAAATGCACCATTTTCGTATAAAATGGGTGCATTTTCGGGCTTTGCCTGCTTACATCGGTTCAATCGACTCATTAATGCCCGTTTCGCCAGGTGAATCCGATCATCCATAATTTCCCAGAAAACAGCCTTATCGCCTTTAGACTCAATGGCAATTCTCGGTAGGTTGATTGTGATCACCCCTAAATTCATCCGACCACTGTTAACCTCTTTTCCATTCTCATCTTTCCATCCCTGCAAGAAGCTACGACACCCCATTGGACATTTAAAGTTGCCAGTTATTTCGACGATTTTGTCATACATCAAAATGTCAGGGTACATCCTCTTAGTTGCACACTCGACGGCCAGCTCCTTAACATCATAATTTGGATCTGTTTTCTTCAAGTTTAATCCACGTTTAAGTGTAAAAATTAATTTGGGAAAAATAGCTGTTCGGTGTTGTTTACCCAACCCTTTAATTCGAACGTTCAGGATTGCCTTCTGAATTTCTTTTTCAATCCAAGAAGTTCCCAGCCCAAAACCGACTGTCGTAAACGGTGTTTGCCCGTTAGAAGAAAACAGCGTGTTGACTTCATATTCGAGCCCCTGCATAGCATCATAAATGTCTTTTTTTGTTTTTTCCTTTGCAAAAGCGATCCGTTTATCGGGTGTCACCCAATCTTTAGCCTCCGCAAGATGCTTTCGGTAGTTAAGAGCTGCATATGGGGCCAATACTTCATCAGTGCGATCAGATGAACAGCCACCATACTGACTTGAAGCCACATTCGCAATAATCTGTGACATCTGGGCGGTTGCTGTCTGAATCGACTTAGGAGGTTCAACATCAGCATTTCCAATCTTGAACCCATTTGCAAGCATGTTTTTAAAGTCAATCAAACAACAATTTGTCATTGATGTTAACGGAGAATAGTCCAAATCATGATAATGAATATCTCCACGTAGATGTGCTTTGGCAACAGTTTGAGGCATCATTGTCAGTCCAAGTGATTTGCCGACCATCCCAGCGGTTAAATCTCGGCGAGTACTAAAAATCTTACTATCTTTATTAGCATTTTCGTGAACAACGGTCTCTTTTCCGTTAAAGAGTTGCCCCAGCTTTTTCTGGGGATTAATAGCTTCCAACCAATTCTTAACGTCAGCAGCGCGATATTCATCATATTGATTGGCAAGCTTGGCCTCTCCAATCGAGATAAGCGTACCTGTAAACCATTTGCGAATTTCGAGAGAGGAAATGGTTTTGGGGGATTGGGTAACTCGTGAAAAGATACGGGCACGTACCTGGTCCTTAATATCATCCCTATTCGTTAATGCATCAAGAACTAGGGTAATTTTATAAGCATAAAACGGCACTATTTCACCATCGCTTTTCTTAACCCTTTTCTCCTTAAGTGCTCTCCATTTAATTGTTTGAACTGATTTTATATAATCCATTTGATTGATCCTTCCTGTATTTTCTTAAATGATTAGATTACCAATGTTTAGTAATTGGATCACCATATGTAAGCCAAAATGTTATAACTTAAGCATGGGTAATCGGTTGTCATGAAACGCTACGTTCCACGGATTATATTCCATATGGAAAAATCTTGATCTCCAGGTAAAACAAGACCAGATATCTTTAGTACTTAATTATTAGTTGCTGTAGTTTTCCATGAATTGCTGCTTATTGCTTATTTATGCCAGCTCCGATTAATATACTACCAATAAATTCTAACCGGGCTTCAGGAAAAAGTAAACTCCAATATGCACAATATGTAGTAGCACTATCATGAACATGTTCTATATATTGGTAGATTGTAAAATTAATCCGAACGCTGTTTGGATTGAAGTCAATATTTGAGACAGATTTTAAGAGACATTCAGAACCGCGTTTACCTTCCACAGCTCAAATAAATCATTAATCGCGATTAATAACTTATTTGAACCCTGGAAAGCATTAAATCAGGCGGCCATTTGGCTCGTAAGTGTTGCAATTTCAACTTGTAAGGGGGTCTGGTAGCCCAGTGAACTATGAATTCTCTTCCTATTGTAGAAAGCATGCACATATTCAAAAAGGACGGCAGCGGCAGTTTCATAATTCTCAAAGACCGGCACTGGATAAACACACTCCTTTTTGAGGGAAGCATGAAAAGATTCCATTGGCGCATTATCGTATGGACACCCCTTACGGCTGTAAGAGTGGCGGATATGTAGTTCTGTTAACCGTTGGTTGTAATCATCGCTGGTGTACTGTGATCCTAAGTCTGTGTGGATAATCAGGTCCCCAGTAATGGTTCGATTTTTAACCGCGCTTTCCAGGGTCTTTAAGACTAAATCAGTATCCATCTTTTTTGAGAATGAATAGCCGATAATTCGTCTTGAGTGCAGATCCATGATGGTTGATAAGTAACACCAGCCATTACGCTTCGTTTGAATATAGGTCATATCAGCGGTCCATTTTTGATTTAAACCAGTGGTCGAGAAATCCTGCTTAAGCAAGTTGGGACACTGTTCAACCTTGGTTTTGGAAGCCGAAGCCGCTTTCCACTTATTGACGGTAACGGAGTGGATATCCAGTTCCTTCATGAGCCGGGAAATCCGTCTTGGGCTGCACCGAAGCTGCAGTGGTTGAAGTTCCAGATTCAATTCATGGTGGATCTTCATAACACCGTATCGCTGCTTGAATTCCGCAAAGATCCGCAGAATCCGTTGTTTTAAGTCCTCATCTTCGGCCCGGCGTTTTGAAGGCTTGGGGGATCGATAACGATAATACTGAGCTCTGGAAACACCGAGGATTCGGCACATCTTAGTTACCTGGTGGTGATGGCTTTCTTGGTGAATGTAATCAAAAATATTGGTTACTTCTGCGCAAGGAAGCCCAGGGCTTTTTTTAGGATTTCGTTCTCCTCAGACAGGGAAGCCAGCCGCTTTTCCATCGCTTTAATTTCGTCTGGCGATTTACCGGATTGAGTTTTGGCTTGGCCCTGGATCCACTTATGAACGGTTGAATAGCCAATGCCATATTCTCTGGCCAGTTGGGCGGCTGATTCGCCTTGCTTATATAGGTTGATGATGTTTTGTTTGAATTCTTTGTCGTAACGAGTTGGCATGTAAAAATTCCTTCCTTTTGAGAGACGATTTATTCATTATACGCTCTCTTAAAAGTTGTCTCAGGAATCAGCTTACATCCAAAATTGACGTCGCCAACTTGGGTGATAATGGTGGTCTCTTCATATTCGTAAGGATCAGCAAACATCGCTAACGTCGTTCTTAAAACCAAGTCATAGACTTGCTGCTGTATTTTAGGTAAGCTGGCTAATTTCTCTTTAGTCGGGACGACTTTAGTCATGATAATGGCGTAGTGTTCTTCAACCTTTTTTCCATTAACATAGCGCTTATTTGGGGTGGTATTGGTTAAAGCGACTTGCTTAGAGACTAAACCCAGATACTTCGTCAGATTAGCCACTAAGTACTCAAATTCTTCATCAGTGATATAAGCACAATCGGTGCGGGGATAACTCAACAACTTGGCTTCATATAAACTTTGAATGGCTGCTAAGGTTTGGCTGGCGCTGGCGTGATAACGTTTATTCATGGCACTTTGCAGACTGGATAGTGAGAATAGTTGGGGACTAGCACGCTTTTTGCCTTGTTTTTGGACGTCCTTGATTAAACCGTCCTGCAAGCCTTTCTGAACGTGTTTAGCTCGCATGAATGTCATTAGCCCTGTTTCGTCTTTAAATCGCTGATAGGGGTCTAATTTTGCGACAAATTTTTGCTGATTAGCTAAGATTTCCGCATTTAGTTCAAAATAGGGTTCCGGCTTAAAGTTTTTGATTGCCTGGTCTCTTTGATAGACCATATACAAAGTTGGCGTCTGCACTCGACCAATTGAGTACACCCCACGTACCCCTTTTTGTCTTAATAGCAAGGTGTATAAAGGGCTGCCATTCATTCCAATTAACCAATCGCTAATTTTGTGATTACAAGTGCATGCCCCCATCTTCATGTCGGTTTCGAGTTTGGTGTTGCCGTTGCTTTTTCGTCATTTCCCACTCAGTCTCCTTTAAACCTTGCGCCTGTTTTTG
>NZ_RHOC01000020.1 GCF_003946145.1 Levilactobacillus huananensis | reverse complement strand
AGTCGTTGGTCCTCGTGGGCATAGTAAGGCAGTTTTATTAACTTTAATCGATCGCAAATCACGGTTCCTTTGGGCATACCGGTTAAAAGATCGGACGACAGCGACTGTTAATGAAGCACTAACTAAGTTCCTAACCACTTTTAATGAGAGCGTAAAATATCATCATAATTCAATGTCTAGTTCGAAATTTATAATTAGAAACCTTTTTGGGGCAAATTACATGGATACTATTTCTTAGTTAAAATATGAGTCTAGTGACTATCGGTTGAAACTAAAGCAACTTTTTTGACAACGCTTACCAACATGCTGTAATCTTATTTAATATATAACAAATAATCTATATACTCTTTTCCATATCTAAAATCATATGAATGGAGGTTATTGAAATGCCTTGGAATGAACAAAATTACCCACCATCAATGAAAAATTTGAAAAAAGTGGTTCGAAAAAAAGCTATTGAGATCGCAAATGCGCTTAAAGAAAAAAATTATGACGATAAGCGGGCCATTTCAATTGCTACGGAACAAGCGGAAAAATGGTATCAACATCGCTCTGATTTAAAAGACGACACTCCATTCAAGAAGAATTTAAGGAGGCATAGCTAATGATATCACTTTTGGAAAAACACCCAAACAAAATTACTCCTCATATACCAATAGAAAAGCCTAAAAAGCAATTACCACAAAGATTTCCAGTAAAGACTCCACCTGAAACTCCCCAAATAAATCCAGAAAAAATATACCCTGAAAAACAACCTGAAGAGCCGGTTAGGCGTGATTAATAAGCCGTTTATGTTAGATTACAAATTCCAATTTGAAGGGGGCCACATAAATCAGAGTGCATTCCTATGAGGCATACTAAATACAATATTGGAGACTACGTTTTAAATTGCAAATAATTCGGATTAAATTTGTAATCTACCTTAATCTATTTCGTTTAGTATCCTTTACTATATATAATAAGGAGGTCTCTAATGCTAGTTTTTCTGTCAACATCATTCATATCGAGAGCGTAAAATATCTTGTGTAAACGCATAAAAGATTTCTAAATTGTATAGAAATAGGGAATGCCTTCCCTTATGATATTTAGTAACCACAGAAAACATCACAGGAGGCATTCCCCATGAATGAACTTACCACAGAAATTATCGCTGCACTAGCCCAAAAACAAGATTTGGACGAAGTTTTTCGTCACCACCTTGAAATCGCCATCAACCAGCTGCTTCAAACTGAATTGGCAGAGTTTTTGGGTTACGAACGCTACTCATACGCTGGGATTAACACTGGTAATAACCGCAACGGCAGTTATGAGCGCTCGTTTAATACGAAGTACGGCCAACTTAACTTAACCATTCCTCGAGATCGCAATGGCCGGTTTGAAAATCATACCTTGCCAGCCTACGGTCGGCACAGTGATAATTTAGAAACAACGGTTATTCAGTTGTATACCAAGGGAATTACCACTGCTGAAATTGCCGAACTCATTGAGAAAATGTACGGTGCTCACTACTCCAAAGCCACGGTTTCCAACATGACTAAAGCCGTCAATGAACAGGTTCAAGCTTTCCAGCAACGTCGACTGGCTTCACAATATGCGGCTATCTTCTTAGATGCCACTTACTTGCCGTTAAAGCGGGATACCGTTCAAAAAGAAGCGGTTCATATTGCGATTGGCATTCGTCCAGATGGTACGAAAGAAGTGCTGAACTACCAAGTGGCGCCGACGGAATCAACTGGGATCTGGACTGAATTACTGGGAACCCTGATTAAGCAAGGGGTCAAAGATGTGCTGTTGTTTGTGGCCGATAGGTTAGTTGGTTTGGATGAAGGCTTAAATCGGCATTTTCCCAAAGCTAAACGACAACGTTGCCTGGTTCATGTTGGGCGTAATTTGATAAACAAAGTTCGGGTGAAAGACCGTAAGGCCGTGATCAATGACTTTAAACAAGTTCATTGGGCTGCCAATCGTGAAGCAGCCGAACTGAAACTGAATGAGTTCGCCAACAACTGGCATCGTACCTATCCCAAGTTAATCAAAGATCTGCTTAAAATGCCGAATCTGCTCACTTTCATGGACTTTCCACCAGCCATTCGGCAATCACTCTACTCCACTAACTTGATTGAGAACTTTAACAAGCATCTCAAGCGCACCACCCACCGCAAAGAACAATTTCCAACGGAAGATTCACTGGATCGATTCCTGGTTTCTCAGTTTAATGCTTATAACGAGAAGTCTCTGAAGCGGATCCACCGAGGCTTTAAAGGACTCCAGGACACCTTGGAAGCATCATTTATTTGAGTTAGATACATATTATATGTACGAAGGCATTTCATTTACACAAGATTCTTGACGCTACCGTTTAGAATGGTTTGCTTTAATTTGGCATTCAGTTTAGTTTTTCGGCCACAATGCGCCCGTTTATATTCAGCGTTGGCCTGTGCTAATTCAGCTTGATAAGGTTGACAACGAGATAATTCATAAGAAATCGTAGACGGCGATCGTTTTAACCGCTCAGCCATTTGGATATTGGTCAGTCCTAGCTCACAAAAGGTTTCAATTTTAATTCGTTCAGAATAGGTTATACTAGACAAAAGATCAGCTCCTAAAAAATGGGTTTGTGGTAAACACCATTTTAAAGGAAGCTGATCTTTTTTGTCCGAACAGTGTTCGGATTAATTTTACAATCTACCATATAGGTTGATGATGTTTTGTTTGAATTCTTTGTCGTAACGAGTTGGCATGTAAAAATTCTTTCCTTTTGAGAGACGATTTATTCATTATACGCTCTATTAAAAGTTGTCTCAGGAATCAGCTTACATCCAATTTTGGTAAAATCATTTCCGCAAACACCCTAACGATTTATCCTCCCCTACTAGGGTTTCTTTTACCCAAGTAATAAGCACCGATTACAAGTAGGATGACAACTATTACTCCTGCTATAATTAGCACCCACCAAGAGTTACTATTTTTATGATGACTATGGGTATTTGTAGCGTTGGCAACTTGCCTACTAACACTAAATACTTTGCTAAATTTCCAATGGCGCTTTCCAGAGTGCATAGACATTTGCAAAATGTAATTTCCATACTTAAGATTTTTATTTAATAGTATATGATAATTAAATTGGCTAAGCGGAGCCATTGACATGTTGCTTTGATTGGATGTAAGAACTACATTCTTACTTTTTAGATTAATGATTTGGGTATGTACTGATAATTGGCCAAATACTGTTGGAGTAACATTTGCTATTTTAGCCAATACAAGCGCATTACCATTGATAACACTAGAGCTAATTTTTTTTAAAACCAATTTTGTATGAATAATTTTATTGCTTTCATTTAAGACAATAGGGATAGCATATGCAATTTCATTCTTGTATCCCATAACGGCCCTTTTTTTAGATGTTTTGGTAGTAGTATTATTATTTAAAATTTGCTTAACATAAAATCCACCAACAATAACACCCTTAAACTTCTGATTAGGTATTTTGATTGTATAGCTTTTTTCGATTGTACTATTAGCAGGTAACGTAACCGTTCCAAGACCTGTCACTAACTTATTAAACCGAGTATTACTCAAGAACTTAGATTTTACGTTCGTATGGTTATACTGAATATTACCAGTATCACCCGTAAATGCTGTATTACATTCAACATTAACTATTTGTCTAGTACTACTTCTGTTAGTAAACAAAAGCTTTACGTGAAGACGTTGTTTAGGCGATACTGTTTTTTCGATGGAGGAGCTACCGTTTTGCCCTTTCACCTTAACTGAATAACTATAACTAGAGTTAGTTATAGCAAAGGCAACCTTGTTATCAAAAAATAGGAACCCTATCAAAACAATTAATAAGGCCCCTATTCTAACCAGCAACTTATATTTTGAAGTATTTAATATCATTTTAGTCCATTTATTAAGATGCTGCACTTGTGGTACCTGCATTTTCAGTCAACGTCCAAGTAATTGTTCCTGTATAGCTTTGCCCATAAACTTGTTTATCTTGGTTTAAATCAATTGATGTATTTGAAGAGGAAATCGGTGTTGAGGTAGTTCCCTCGTCAGTCCCTGTGGCCACAGTAGTTGCAGTTGTTCCATCTAAGGTAGTGATTGTTTTTCCACCAAGGGTTAGTGAGGCAACAGACAAATCATGAGACTTACTACTACTATCAGTATAAGAAAGTTTGGATGGAGTAGCAGTCAAAGTCCAATGAGTGTCTGTTCCATTGCCTAGATCATCAGTAGTTTTTAACTCATCAGAGGTTGTCGTATTGGCACTCGTTGACGTATTATTAGCGATATCATCTACTGTACTAGAAAAAGCCAAACTAGAAGGCACAGAATCAATCGATAGCGTCCCGTCTTTCACAGCTACACCTGTGCTAGTTTTATCCGTTCCTGTCGTTGTATTACTATCCGCATAAGCTGAAATAGACGACATCCCTAAAAACGTAACCGCAATTAATGCAGAAAGGATTTTTTTGTTGTTTTTCATTTGACTATCTCCTTAATTATAATTAAATCAGTCACTATTCGTTATTCATAATAATACACCTAATGGCAAATTACAAGTTAATCCGGATAAAGTTGTAAATTCAGAGTGTACCCTAAATGGACAATAAACGTTATACTAAGAATATAGGAAAAAACTGAGATTCTATCGGGCACGGTAAGCGATTCTTGAATCTGTTAAAAATGTCTAATTTGAGTGTCTAATCTGTTACCGATAATGTAGGGTCAAATTCCGAGAGGAGAAGTCGTGATGAAAATTGGGTATGCCCGAGTTAGTTCAACTGATCAGAATTTAGCACGTCAAATCAAAGCACTTAAAAAAGCTGAGTGTGAAAAAATATTCGAAGAAAAGCAATCGGGAAAATCAACTGAGAATCGACCAGAATTGCAGGCGGCCATTGCGTATGTTCGACAGGGCGATACGCTGGTCATTGCGTCCTTGGATCGTTTGAGTCGTAACTATGATGATGCCAGTGATATCATCAAGCAGATCAGGGACAAACAAGTTAAGATGGAAGTCTTAGATGCGCCATTTCTTTCTATGCGCACTGGCGATTCAGATATGGATAAATTTATGTTTGACCTGTTAACCGAACTGCTAGCTTATATGGCCCAAACGGAACGGAAGAAAATTCGTGAGCGCCAGCGTCAAGGAATTGAAATCGCCAAAGCTAATGGGAAATATCGAGGGACGCGGCCCGCTTACGCCGCAGACGCACCTAACCCACAAAAACGGTTTATCTACCGCCGTATCGTCGATCAATTAAGAAACAAAGCAACCGGTGCCCCAATTAGCTATCGTGCAATTGCAGCTGAAACCGGTGTATCGGTGCAGACAGTAATTAATATTAAAAATCGGTTGGTATAGCTGTTAAATAAGCGTCATCTGAGCACACGTTCGTTATTTTTAACGGACGATTATTTGAGTGAGGTCTGAGGGATTGTTTGATCTACGTAGGATTTTCATATCACGAGTAGGACTTCAGTTTAGAGATACTAATGCGATTAATATTTAGGTTACTTATTTTGCGTTCAATTAGCCTAAAAAATGAGTTAACGAAGCTTTTCGTTAATAGCTTACGGCTACTAATTTCGTTACTCACATTAATAAATGGCTTATAAGCATACATTATGATGTTTTGCCACTTTCAGCTATAGATTAAAAAAAAGCAGGCCACAATTATTAAGTTGTGTCGCTGCCATTCTCTATTATTCCTGTTACAGGGTCTAATTTGGAAACTCCTAATGAACATCTATAAATCTAGTTACATCACGAAATTAAAAACGGCCACTAGAGTATACCCTAGTGGCTATATGTTATAATTCGGTCCTATTCTTCTTTAAAATAAAACAAAGCTTCAAATTTCTTGTCCAGAGCAAGACATAAAAGCAGTGCCAATTTTGCTGACGGTACAAATTCACCAGTCTCGATATTGCTGATTGTTTGGCGTGAAACCCCAACTAACTTCGTTAGTTGGGGTTGATTCAGACTCTTTTCTGCTCGCGCAACTTTTAAGTGATTTTCTAAAATTATGTTTTTCAAGACAACTTCTACCCTCCAATTACCACAAGCCATGCAGTGTAGAAGACCGCTACGATTAGGAAGAACGACGTCAGAATAGATGCCAGAGAGTGTTTCTGGATGACTTGTGCTATTTCAACGCCTAAACTGCCAAGTAAAATCAAAAAGAACACATCACTAAGAGGTTCATGCCGAAATAACCGGATAATTAGCATGAAGAGTAAACCCAGCGAGTAAAATCCAAATATAATACTTTGACTTTTTAAAATGGTATTCCTTTTCCCTTCATCATCCTTTGCCAGTTGAGCTGCTTTTAATATTTTGTTTTTGTCCATTGTAGCGCCTCCGTTGTCAACACTAGACTTTGTGGAGGAATAAAAGTAATAATGATCTTAGCCATTCAGTCTAAGTAATCAGACTATTTGAGCGCTTGTTAAAACATATCTACCTAGTTTGCTTTACAAACCAGTTAGATATGTTATGCTACTAATATGCAATGCAAAGTAGTGAAGAAGGTGATTACTTGTCCCAATCAGATATTTCCAGCCAAATGCTTAAAGGTATTTTCCAAGGGTGCTTGCTACTTCTAATTAATCATCAACCTTATTATGGTTATGCAATTAGCCAAGAACTTTCAAAATATGGTTTTACAGACGTTCCTAAGGGGACAATTTATCCACTGCTGATGAATATGGAGAAAAAAGGGCTGATTGTCGGTAAAACTAAGCCTTCCAAAGAGGGCCCACAACGAAAATATTACTATATAACCAGCACTGGGAAGCAAGCTCGAAAAACCTTTCTAACTCAATGGGCTAATCTCTCACTCAACGTTAATAGCCTAATCAACGAAAGAAGGAACGACTAATGAATAGCGATAATTTGATCAAAGCTAACAACCTGCTTCGCAAAAAATTGACCTCTGAAAATCAAAAGTATTATGAAGATTTGCTAACTTATATCCGTGGGAAGTCAACCTTTAATCGAGAAAAGGACGTTGAACAGCTTTTGTTAGAAATCCTACATGATTTAATTGACGCTCAAAACAATGGTCAAAACGCAGAAGACTATTTTGGAAAAAATCCACAAACATTAGCTGATGAAATCCTCCAAACATTACCCAAATCATTCTTTGAAACATTTAAACTAGCTTGTTACATCTTGATTGGTTATGTCCTTTTATTTGCCACTCCCAATATCGTATTACCAACATCAAATTTAGATTTTGGTAAACTGATTATTCTCGGCACAATTAGCTTTGTTTTTTCACTCGTAGTCTTGTGGTTAATTGGACAAGAAACTTATCAAAAAAACAAGTTGATAAAATTGGCCAGCTACGTGCTTGGAACAATTACTTTCGCTGGTATCGTTATTGGCAGCGTCTTCTTAAAAACGCCGCTTGCGATTAGTTTACCTGGCTGGTATGGGATTGGAACCATTCTCGTTTTGCTTACCATCACAACAATGATTTATACAGCTGAGCGTAAACGGCTACCGTTTCTAATCATTGTTTATATTTTTATTGTGATTGATTCTCTACTTGGAATTGGTACCCGAATTCCTGGCCTCTCCGTTTTTCTAAACCAACCAATTCCTAAATCAACAGCACTATGGGTACTAGTGATTGGAGGACCGATCGTCGCACTCATTTGTGGGTTTGGCTCTTGGTGGTATTTAAAAAAGCATGAAAATTAGTGACGTAACAAATAAAGATGAGCAGTAACTGTTCGACACATATTTTTCCTGTATAATTAAAACTTGTAGAGAAGTTAAGGCGGTGGCTATTTCCGATCGGAGGTGGTGCTTATGGTGTTAATCCTTTAAAGCCCATAATTCCTAACGAAAGGAGTAGCCTAAGTGTCCGTTGCGGACGCTTTACAATTAATGCTGGCTTTCGGTACTTTTATCGTAGCCTTGATCGCATTAATTGTTGAGCTGATCAAAAGTCAGCAAAAAAAATAACCGCCTTAGCTTGGCACAGCTAGCGGTTATTTTAAGTCGTTAATTAATGCCACCGTCTTAAACGGCTCTACATGGGAAGCCCTGTTCACGCGGGGCTTCCTTTTTATGCCTTTATTATAGCATGACTACAGCTGGATTTCGACTATTTTTAATCAGCTTCTTTAGCAGTTTTAATGTGATTAATCAACATTAATTTTCTTAATTAAACGGCCACCACGGAAATCGTTTAGTAATCCGTCGTTCTGCATGAGTATCGTAAGCCACATAATGATTACCAGTTTGTTCACGCATCATTAGGGGGATCTGCGCACGAGAGACCAGACGAATATTTGAAACATAGGAGCCTTTATGAGCAACAAGTGCCCAACGCTGTTTAGAACTATATTGTCCGGTATAAAACTTTAGCCAACTACCACTACCAAAAGGATCATCAGCTACAAACGCATCAACTCGCTGTGGGGTTTTAACAGCAGCAACATGCTTGTTTTTACCATCACTATCAATGATAGTTGTCTTTTCCTTCTTCTCTAGTACCTGATTAGGGAGTACCGCATAACCATATTGAACTCTCAAAAAAGGGTTGAAGCGATCAATCCATTCATTTTGCGTGGCACGCCCAAACCCTAATATACTTAACCATAAAAACAGTAGCACAATAATTCTCAACACAATTAGTAAGTAGCGTTTGTATTTATTTTTATCCCGCACATCTTGACTAATTTTATTAACCATAATATTTCCATCACCTTTAAGTAAGATATCTAGAGGAACAGCTAAAAATTCACTTAAATTTACTAATGTGTCTAAATTTGGATAACTTAAATTATTTTCCCAGCGTGATAGCGTTTGACGTGTCACATGTAATTTATCAGCCAATTGTTGCTGGGTTAAGTGCAGTTCTTTTCTTTTTTTCCGTAATACATTAGCAAATTGCAATTTAATAGCCCTCCTTAACTTTTAAGATAGCAGAAATCTCGCGAATGTAACGCAATTACCATGTTACATTGCCCGTTTTCCCGTATTAAACGAAAGAACACTGATTCCATCTGGCAATGGCAACCAGAAAACCACGTCTGATATTTTTTTGTGGTGAGCTTCATTGGAGTAGCGATTACGTAAGATAGCGACCCTTCTTGAAGCTAACTCATTTACAAATATCCCATGATGGTTAAGCATATTCCCTAATGTGTTAAAATTAAATTGTGAGTATCTTTAAGGATTAAGGAGTGAATTCTTTGAAAAAACACAAAAAATTAATTATCTCGTTAATAGTAACTATGCTAGTGATTATTTCTGGAGGAATATACATAGGATATCAGTATGGCCCTAACTTTAACTTCTACTTGGTCCCACCAACCCCTAAAAGAGACGCCATGCTGGCTTTTAATAAAATATCGTCCACAGGGATCTATACAGAAAATCAAGCGCAGAAAAATAGGATGACAGAGATTCGCAATAACATTTCAAATAAGCATACCTACAAAGAAATTTATCCACTGTTAAAACAAGCCTTGGCAATTAAGGGTGGTAAGCACGCTTCTTTGATAACTCCATCAGAAGTAAAAAAAGAAGTTTCACAATACAAAGCCCCAACTAGCAGTGTTAAAAATAATATCTTATACGTCCACTTACCAGAATTCAGTGGATCATCATCACAAGGAAAAAGATACGCAAACACAATTTATTATAAGCTAACTAGTAAAACATATAAGGGTATTATCATTGATCTTAGGAATAACCTAGGTGGTGACATTGGCCCAATGTTAGCTGGAATTTCGCCAGTTGTCCCTAATGGAAAATTATTTGAAATAGTTAATTCGGCAAACAATCCTACGAGTGTAACCTTACACGAGAGTGTTACTAACAACATGGGAACTAAGATAGAACTCGGCAAGGTAAAAAAAGTCACAGGAATGCCGGTTGCGGTGATACTCAATCGATGGACTGCTAGTTCAGGTGAGCTAACAGCTTTAGCACTTGAAACCAATCCTAACGTTAAAACTTTTGGTGGTGACTCTGCTGGGTATACTAGTATCAATGATACGTACACTATGTACAATGGTGCTCAAGTCAACATAACTGCTGAAAAGATCAAAAAAAATAATGGGCAAGTACTCTTCAATAATAAAATTAAACCTGACGTTCAAACTAACAAGCCAATTGTTCAAGCTGACAATTGGCTATTAACTCAAAACTAGTTTTTGGTTAGAGATCGGTTGATCTCTAGCTTCCACTGTATAATAGATTAAACAAGAAGTTTTAAGGGCGGTGGCTGTCTTTTCCCTTGCGAGGTGAGGCCATGGGAACATGGAATAATCTTCAGGAAGGTTTCACAGTCAATGAGCGTCTTCCAGGCACTCTCGTTGATGTTGCTGTTTGGCACGTTTTTAATCGCGCTACTCAGCTATATCGACAAGCACCACAAATAAAAAAGCCGCCCTGCGTAACTTTGGTAGGTTACAGGGTAGCTTAATGCTGTCTTATTAACTTCGCCACCGCCTTTGAAGCGGCTTGCGTAGGAAGTCTTGTTAGCGCAAGGCTTCCTTTTCTGTCTACATTATAGCATGACTATGAAAAATTGGGTAGCAAGGCATTTTCGGCATATTATTTATCTTTGTATTTTTCAAAATAGGTTCAACTAATTCTGTTTCAGCGTTTTTCGTACTTCACCGTATTTGTATATAGTTTTCCAATATGTTTATGTCTGCCAACGGACCCACTTAATCTGATACCTACCATTATGATAAACCAATTTACCTATTAACTTAGTCTTGGTGCTTTTTTTCTAAGGTTGCTAATAATGCATCAATCCGTTGTTTAACTTGGGGTCGTTGGGTTGTATCAGTTAACAGTACTAACGTATCACCTTCATGAATCAAGGTGTCACCATGTGGAATCACTTCTTGTTCGCCACGCCGGATTCCAATGAGCAGTGCTTCTTTAGGCCATGGCATGTCTCGGACCATTTTGCCGTTTAAGGGACTGCCAAAGAAAACCGGTATTTCCAAATGATCAGGTCGATGAAGTTGCTGAACAGTTTTAGGCATTGTCATCTGCTTAAGCAATGCTTCATAGATTGGTGCACCGCCTAATAAATCAACAACAAGGTAAGCAGTTAACGATATGACTGCTAATGGCATTAAATGTGTTAAATTGCCAACCATTTCTGTTACCAGCAAGATAGCTGTGAAGGGAGCTTTTCCGATTCCAGCAAAGTAACCGGCCATGGAAAAAATGATTAGGTTCATGATATAGACATGCGATAATAATCCTAATTGATTCATTAAGACGCCATAAACCGCACCAATCACAGCACCTAAAGAAAGAATCGGCAAGAAAATACCGCCAGGTAATCCGGAACCATATGAAATCATTGAAAAGACGAATCGTATAATAAAAATTGCAATTAGTACAAACAAAGGTGGAACATACTGGCCAAATCCAACAATTGAGCCATTACCACCACCGAGTAAATTTGGCGAAAAGTAACCAACTAAAATTACCAGCAGAAATGGTACGATACCTTGTATTGGGCGTGGCAAATGTGTCAATTGATGATACCACCTAGGCATAACTAACAAGACCCGTTGATATAAGTAACCAAATAATCCCAAAACAATGCCGAGTAAAATTAAGTGCCAATAATTTGATACTGGTAAACTACGTGAATAACTTAAATGTAACACGGGAACAAGTCCGAAAACATTCAGCGAAATAAAATTTGAACCAATTGCTCCGGCTAATGCTGTTAACCAAACCAGCGGTGAAAAATTATGGTAAATCTCTTCTAAGACAAATAGAGTTCCAGCAATGGGGGCATTAAACGCTGCTGCTAATCCAGCAGCGGCGCCTGATGCAATTAGTAGTCGGCGATCAGTTCCTGATAACTTAAACCCAGAAGCGAAACCTTGACCAACTGACGCACCTAATTGAATCGACGGTCCTTCTCGTCCGAGAAATAGTCCAGGTCCCAATGCCAGAATACCACCGATAAATTTTCGCCAAAGAATTGACCACCAGTGCATTTCCAATTCACCAGCCAATTGACCTTCAACTTGCGGAATTCCAGAACCAGCGATATAAGGTTCTCTCTTGAGAAGTCGAGCCACAATTAACGCTAAACCAAGGTTGATGCCAATCAACAATGCCCATTCCCACCAAACAAACGGCGCGATTCGTAAGTATCTATATACCAATCGACTATAGTGCAGCCCTATCTCAATACAATAGCGAAATAAGCTAACAACGGTGCCACTCATTAAACCCACAAGCAGGCCGAGTAAAACAAATCGCAAACGAGTAACGTCAAATTTTTCTTTTACAAGCTGTATCAAATAACTAATCCTCCATTATAACCAATATTATATAATTTAGTACTTAATTAAACTAGGCAATATTTCGATGAAATCTAGTAGTTATTTTTCACAGAGAAGGGGTGTCATACCGCTAAAATGTTTTAGTAGTTTATATGACGAGCCGCATGTTTGAGTAGTAATGGTGCTAATAACGTTGTTAGGATAATGGCAGTGATAATTGCCGAATAGTAATCATCACTGATTAGTTTGGATTGGTAGCCTATTTGAGCGATAATCAAGGCCATTTCCCCACGCGAGACCATCCCTGCACCAACGAGGTAAGCTTCATTCGAACTGAATCCGGCCCATTTAGCCCCACTTCCCGCTCCTAATAGTTTCGTCAGTGTTGCCACAATTGTCAATACGATAATTAATAACAAATCGTGTTCTATGCCAGCTAGTGACATACTTAAACCAATTGAAACGAAGAATACAGGAATGAAAATCGCATAACCGATTGGTTCGATACTTTGATCAACTTCATGAGCTACATGAGTTTGTGCAATCGCAATTCCTGCAAAAAAGGCCCCAATTACTGCACTCAGTCCAATCAGATTTGCAATATATGCCATACCAAAACACAAAATCATCGCCATTATAGTAGGTCCCACTGGATTCAATAATTTGGTGCCTAGTCTAGCGAGGAGAGGGGCGATAAAACGCATCACGAAATAAATTGCGGCAAAGTAAATTAGCTGCTCTAAAAAAGTCAGAGCTAGCGGTATCTGGGTATCCGTACCAGCCTTTGTACCTATTAAACTGACCATAATGCTAAGTAAAACGACAGCTAACACATCGTCAACCACCGCGGCACCGAGGACTGTTGAACCGCTCTTACTATCAAGTAAATTTAATTCTTTCATGACAGCAACTGAAATTGAAACCGACGTTGCGGCAAAAATAACGCTCAAAAACAAGCTTTCAAATTGTGTCAAGCCAAAAACAATACCAACTGGATAGATCAGTACCATTGGAATCAAAACTCCTAACAACGCGACAATTATGCTAGGACGCAAATATTTTTTAAGTAATGTAAGATCACTCTCAAGTCCGGCGATAAACATTAAGATGATAACCCCAATCTCTGAAAAAATATGGATAAAATCATTGGCGTGAACCCAATTCAACAACGCAGGGCCAAGAATAATTCCAACAAATAATTGACCGATCACTGCTGGGATACCAACCCTAGAGGCTAGATGGCCAAATAGACTAGTTGCAATCAAGATGATCACCAAGGTACCTAAAAATTCCAAACAAAAACCTCCTCATACAAAAAACGTAAACCCAGATACCTCTTCCACACCCCTGAAAGAGAACACCTTGAGCTTACGTCAACCGATTTATTTATTCATATTTTGATAATACCTTTTATATGATAGCAGACTAATCAAAAATATTCAAGTAACGATAAGTTGTCGTATTTAGTTACTTATTTCGAAACACGGACACCGCCAATTTTAAAAGTGACCTCTGAATTTTCCGGCATATGTGCCGGTTCGCCTGTTTTAGATATCGGAATCGTCTTCTCCAGCTATAAATCATGCTGGATACATAACCGAGCTAAAAAGACACCGTAGGTATATTATCACGTCCAAGTAATCCAAACTAGTAGTGATCAAATCATCATTGATTTCTTGTTTGAGGCTTGTGTAATTCTTCTTTATATTGTGGGTGCCAATATGATACCTTTCCCAGCGGTTGATCATCTGCTTCTTGATCGTAATTATTTAACCAATTTTTGATGGCTTGATCAGTGTCGTAAGCACATACTCCACGAACTGCCAATCCACGTTCAATCGTGGCTCCTTAGGCAATCTCTGATAGTTCATTCAGACTATCACCAAAGCGGTTCCCTTCATGGGTGCAGACCGGATAGATTGTTTTGTCTTGCCACTGATATTGTTCCATAAACGTTACAATCGGACGCGGTAAATGATTCCACCAATTAGGGAATGCTAAAATAATGTGATTGCTACCAGCAATATCTGCAGTAATTGGCATAATTTTAGGAAAAGTACGCTCGTCCAATTCGTGTTTGGTAATTTTCAATACTTGTTGATACTCATCAGGATAATCAATTGGGAATAATATGGCGAGAATTCATTATGATAATCTTTTAAGAACTAAAGCTAATATTTTAGGTATCGTCGTTGATACTGATGATAATGGCATTAATTTTCCATTATCTTTGTTAAACATATCAGCAACAGATTTACATACGCTTACAAGATTTAAAGTATTTGCAATACTAGAAGAAAACAAAAGCACTCATGTGAAAAGGTGTTTGCTGAAAGATAAAAGTTGCACTAAAAAACTGAACGAGTATATCGACCAACTGTTAAACGTCCCTAAAAAAGGCGATTGCTAACACACATCGACAAAAGGAACAAATAAAAAAGCCACCCCGTGTAACCTTGGTAGAGGTCACAGGACAAGCTAAAACCGTTTATTAAATTTCTGCCACCGCCTTCGAAGCGGCTTGCATGGGAAGTCCTGTTTTTGGCGGGGCTTCCTTTTTCTGTCCTCAATTATAGCATGTCCCTTAAAAACTGGCTAACGTTTTAGGCTTTGATCAGGTTCAGAATCTGGTTGTTTAATTTCTGGATTCTGTTTAGCAAATGCTTGCAGTTGTTTTTGAGTTCGCTTACTGATTTCTTCGTGTATCTCATGTAACTGGTTTTTAAATTGTGCTTTTTGTTGTGAATTAGTCGTTTGCTGAACTTGTTGTTGCAAGCTTTGATAGGACTTATTCAGTGACTGAGCTGATAGCTTTTTTAAATCATGCTCGGGCTCTTTTTGTGCTTCTTGTAAGCCTAATTGTTTGGTTAACCCGTCACTAAGCTCAATCACTTTGTTGCTAACCTGCTGGATTTCACTTAAAGCACTATGGATCACGGCTTTATCTTTGGCCCAGGTAGCTACATACCCGAGGGAGTAATTGCCTGTATCAACCCCAATGTTTTGCATGGCGACATATGCAACCGCTTCGGCTTGGGTTTCCTGATAAGCTCGTGGCCGATCTTTAAAGGCTGATTTTAATCCGTGTAGCTGGCTATGCGCATATTCATGATATAACGTCTTCAATTTTAAAGCATTATTGGGCTCATCGCCACCAATGACGATTTCATTAGTGCTGGGTTGAAAATACCCCTTAGCCCCATTTAGCGTCGCTAAAGGCACTTCACTGACTTTAAGGTCGGGTTGCTGGTTGAGATAGTCTTTGAACGCGTTATACAAGCTCGTTACATTCTGATGATCGGCTAAATTTTCTTTGACAAAATCCTTGGCACTTAAAACTGGCTCACCGCTAGTTTGTGACACGTCAAAGACGGGTAGATAACGGTAACCGACAATGGCGCGTTCATCGGTGGTATCAAGACGCTTTTGCTCGGCTGGTGTTAACTTCTTAATAATCGGGGCCGCAATCCGAATCGCTTTTGCGCCTCGTTTGACGGTGCGGTTAAAAGCCGTCTGCCATTGCTTAAAGCCCGCGACTTGAGTGGCTTGCGGATTTTGCGCATAAATCAAATCAATGTTTCTGGCGCTATAATGATGAAATTTAGCCAGGGCATTAAGATACTGTTTAAATCGGTCACTATCGGTTAATTTTAGGATTTGTTGTTCGGCTTGGGCGACTAATTGTGCTTTCCAAGCTTTAACGTCGGCTTTACTCGGCATTGTCTACCCCCTCCTCATCTTCAAAAATATCATTCAATATAGGGGCTACGTTGATTTGAACCGGGGTCGTGCCATAAAGGGCGATGTAGCCATCAGCTGATTTTTGCCAAGCCACTTGATAATAGGCCCCGTCACCAGTGATTTCTTTTAAATACTTGTAGGTTCCTTTAGACTGCAAAACTGGTAATTCACTCCCAATGACTGCTAATTTATTATCCATTTTATGATCTCCTTTGCTTTGCTAATCTCACCCGTTGGTTAGGTTCACTTTTTGGTTTTTGAAAAGTAAACCTAAATGACGGGTTCACCAACTGGAACAACGTGAAGGGCGGTAGGGTAAGGTCTAATCAAAATCAAAACTTAATTTATGGCCGTCAAGCTTTAACTTGGCGTCAAACGATTTTCCTTTTTTGCTCTTGAAACCCTTTAGTTTGCTGGTTTCACCCTTGGTGACTAAGGCTTTGATTGCAGTTTTACCAAGGGTTTTGCTGCTCCATTTCTTGGGTAAGGTAAAGTCTTCGCCCTGCTTAGGCTTCACAAGGTAAAACTTCTGTTTATTTAAAACAGTCGCTTGCGGTGTTTCTAAGAATACTTCGGCAGCCTTTTGCGCTTGCTGTTGGTGATCGATTTGTTGCTTAATGGTTGGACTGCCAGTCAATTGCGCGGGGACATCAGCAATTAACTTCGCCACAAACTTCTTAATCTGGCTCAAAAAGTTATCTGGGGTGCGTTCTTCGGTACTGATTTGCTGTAATGCTTGCTCCCATTTAGCCGTCATCTCTGGGCTAGTTAACAAGGGTTCGAGTTCAACCGCTTTACATAAAGTAATTCCGGCTTCACTGACGTGTAGCTTGTTCTTTTCAGTGACGAGATAGCCGCGTTTCTTTAACACTTCCAGCACATTGGCCCGGGTTGCACTTGTCCCAATGCCTTGCACATCTTTAAGAATCGCTTGGGCTTCTTCATCATCAAGCGTTTTGCCGGCGGTCTTCATGGCCGTAATCAGGGTACCTTCGGTAAAGGGGACCGGTGGTGTCGTTTCTTTTTGCGGTGTTTGCAGATTTGCTTGGACTTGATCGCCTTGGTGAACGAGCGGTAAAGTTGCTGCTGCTTGCTGGTCGGCTGTGTGATCATCAAATAATGCTTGCCAACCTTGCTTCGTTGGGACCTTACCGGTTGCTTTAAAATTGGCGGCACCAACTTGGGTGATAATGGTGGTTTCCTCGTACTCGTACGGATCAGCAAACATCGCTAACGTCGTTTTTAAAACTAAGTCATAGACTTGTTGCTGTAATTTAGGTAAGCTGGCTAGTTTCTCTTTAGTCGGCACAACTTTAGTCATGATAATGGCGTAATGTTCTTCAACCTTTTTCCCATTGACGTAACGTTTATTTGGGGTGGTATTGGTTAAAGCGACTTGCTTAGAGACTAACCCCAGATACTTCGTCAGATTAGCCACTAAATACTCAAATTCTTCATCAGTGATATAAGCACAATCGGTGCGGGGGTAACTCAACAACTTGGCTTCGTACAAACTCTGAATGGCCGCTAAGGTTTGGCTGGCACTGGCATGATACCGTTTATTCATCGCACTTTGCAGACTGGATAGCGAGAATAGTTGGGGACTAGCACGCTTTTTACCTTGTTTTTGGACGTTCTTGATTAAACCGTCCTGTGAGCCTTTCTGAACGTGTTTAGCTTGCATGAATGTCATTAGCCCTACTTCGTCTTTAAACCGCTGATAGGGGTCTAATTTCGCGGCGAATTTTTGCTGATTGGCTAAAATTTCCGCATTTAGTTCAAAATAGGGTTCCGGCTTAAAGTTTTTGATTGCCTGGTCTCTTCGATAAACCATATACAAGGTTGGCGTCTGCACGCGACCAATTGAGTACACCCCGCGCACCCCTTTTTGTCTTAACAACAAAGTATATAAATGACTGCCATTCATACCAATTAACCAGTCACTAATTTGACGGGTTTGGGCTTCTTTATAAGCCAAATAGTCTTTGTGCCAATCACCAAGATTTTTAAAGCCGGTAATAATCGCGTCTTTTTCTAGGCTATTCAACCAAAGGCGCTTAATCGTTTTCGACTTAACATCAATATGCGCTTGGTTCATGATCGACCACGCGATATTTGACCCTTCTCGACCACTATCGGTGGCCACAATAATGGTATCGGCTTTCGTTAACAGGTCTTTAACGACCTTGAATTGGGCTTTTTTACTAGCTGACACTTCAAACTTGTATTTATCGGGGAAAATCGGTAAATTAGATAAGGCCCATTGCTGGTATTTCTGATCATATTTATCCGGTGTGGCTAGTTCAACTAAATGTCCGAGACCATACGTGACAAGCGTATTATCGGGCAAAACAGGGTCACTAACCGTATAGTAACCCTGTTTTTTTGTGCTCTTTTGAAAGGCTTGGACGTATGAACGGGCTTGACTGGGTTTTTCAGCTAAGATAACAGTGGTCATGTTCGTTCACTCCTTATGATTCAATTTTTGATCTAATTCTGTTTTGCCTTGTTCAGCCGCTTTTAACCAGGTTTAACGGTGCATTTTTTATTCCGATTACAAGTGCATGCCCCCATCTTCATGCCGATTTCGAGTTTGGTGTTGCCGTTGCTTTTTCGCCATTTCCCACTCAGTCTCTTTTAAACCTTGCGCCTGTCTTTGTCGTTGGTAATCTTCATCACGAGCATATAGAACAGTCATGATCGCGTCACTAAAGGCCGTCTTTAAGTAGTAGTTTGGACTAACTGGCTTATAATTTAACGGTTGATAATGTGCCAGCTGGGATTTTCGATATTGATCGTCCTTAGCTTGTTGCTCTTTTAACTGTTTTTGGATTTTCTCAATCTGACTGTTCTTAATCGTTGGATCGACTTTACATTCACCCAAAAAGAGTTGTTTAGTGCCGTCATGCTTTAAAACCCGTTGTAAGTGATGATTCTCTAACTGATCTAAGCTAAGCTGTCCCGATAAATAAGCTAGTCC